>CAVSDV010000038.1:0-16951 GCA_963726725.1 Candidatus Acidiferrales bacterium | reverse complement strand
AGAAGACGGGCTACGACAAAGCAGTGAAGGGACGTTTGCCGGCCCTGCTGGATCATTGGTCGGCGGACCGGCTTGTGGCGGCGGGTGCGGACAGTGTCAAGCTTCTGCTGTACTATGCCACGTCCAGCGAACCTGTAATTAATGACGCCAAACACGCCTTCGTCGAACGCGTTGGCGCCGAGTGTACCGCCTGCGACATTCCATTTTTTTTGGAATTGGTGACCTATGCGGAGGGCTTGGATGACAAAAGCGCCGAGTTCGCTCGCCTCAAGCCCGACACTGTTACGCAAAGCATGGCGGAATTCTCCAACCCTTGCTATCGAGTCGACGTGCTGAAGGTCGGCGTCCCTGTGAATATGGACTTTGTCGAGGGTTCCCCTTCGGCTGGTTCTGAGATTCTATACACTCGGGAAGTTGCGCTTGACGAATATCGCCGGGCCGCTGCCGCAGCCAAGATTCCATTTATCTACTTGTCGCAGGGAGTCAGTAACGAAACGTTTCAGTATGCTCTGGAACTTGCTGCTGAGGCTGAGGTAAATTTCAGCGGCGTGCTATGCGGTCGTGCCACGTGGAAAGATGGTGTCAGCGTACTTGTCAAGAGTGGCGAAAATGCTCTCGACGATTGGCTGGGCAGCACGGGTGTGCGTAATATTCAAAATGTTAATCGGCGCCTCCGGGCGGCGCATTCTTGGCTTGAGAGTGGACAGGGTAGCCGCGTCGAAAAAGCGAGGGGTTGATTCGGGACGACATGAAAAACGAAAACACAACCCGCCCCGCCAACGCGACACAAAGACTTCAGGACATTTTGCAGCAGAATCGGAGTCGTCTAGGGGTTGGCGTTTTCTCCATCTGTTCCGCAAATCGCTACGTCCTCGAATCTGGAATTCAGCAGGCGCAGAGAGATGGTAGCCTCCTGCTGATCGAATCGACTTCCAATCAAGTAAATCAGTTTGGCGGCTACACCGGACAGAAACCTGCGGATTTTGCGCGCTTCGTTCGTGAATTGGCGGAATCGTGGAAATTTCCACTCGAGAATATTGTGTTGGGAGGAGATCACCTTGGCCCGCACGTTTGGCGCAAAGAACCCGCGGCGCAAGCGATGGAAAAGGCCTGTATTTTGGTCCGCGATTCGGTTCTTGCGGGTTATACCAAGATCCATCTCGATGCCAGCATGCATTGTGCCGACGACGCGGGAGATCGGCATCGCCCGCTGGCAGACGAAATAGTCAGCGCCCGTGCAGCCGAGATGTGCCATGCGGCTGAGGAAGCGCACCGGCAATTGCCCGCCGGAGCGCCCGCGCCGGTGTATGTGATCGGAACGGAAGTCCCCATACCGGGCGGGGAGCTGGAAGCCGGAAAAGCACCCGATGCAACGCAAACGGAAGATCTGGAGCAAACGCTGCGTGTGGCCAAAGAAGCATTTCGTTCACGTAAACTGGAAGATGCCTGGCAGCGAGTGATAGCCGTCGTCGTACAGCCCGGCGTGGAATTCGGTGACGCAAGTGTCTTTCCTTATGACCGTACCAAGGCAGGCAGACTCGCTGCCTTTGCGGAGGCTAACTGGCAGGGAGTTTACGAAGCGCATTCGACGGACTACCAGGCGGTGGAGGCGCTTCGCCACATGGTGCAAGATCATTTCGCGATTCTCAAGGTTGGCCCGTGGCTGACGTTCGCTTTTCGAGAGGCAGTTTTCGCGTTGGCGGCCGTAGAAAAAGAGTGGCTTGCAGGCAAGGCTAGCGTGACACCATCAAATGTCCGCGAGACGCTTGAACGAGTCATGCTCGACAATCCGGTCTATTGGCAGGGTTATTATCACGGCGACGAGTCGCAATTGATATTCGCAAGGAGCTATAGCTACAGCGACAGGTCACGTTATTATTGGCCTCAGCAGCTTTTGGTCGCCGCACTTGACAAACTTCTGGCTAATCTTACGGCGCATCCGCCGCCGCTCTCGATCATTAGTCAGTATTTGCCGAGTCAGGCGGAACGAGTGCGCTCTGGCTTATTATCGACCAATCCTGCAGAGCTGATACGCAACAAAATTCTTGAAGTGCTGGACATCTATGCGGCAGCGTGTGGAAGACAGAGAGAAAGTAAACGGAGCACATAATGTTGAGTGAAGAACGTCGCCGGGAAATTCTAGAACTCTTGCGGACTCACGGGCGCGTGTTGGTGCGCGATCTTTCCAAGCATTTTCGGACTTCGCAAATTACTATCCGCAAGGATCTGGAATATTTGCACCACGATGGCCATCTGGAAAGAACCCACGGCGGAGCCCTTCCCAAGGAAACAGGCGCGCTAAAAGATAGTCCGTTAGAAGAGAAAGCCCGCTACCACCGCCAGGAGAAGATCCGCATCGCCGCCGCGGCAGTGAACAAGATTCGCCCAGGCCAGGTGATTATTCTAGATTCCGGTACCACTACAACTGCCATCGCGCGTGCCTGCCGCAACGTCAAGAACCTTACGATCATTACAAACGCCACAAATATTGTGGCGGAACTAGCCGGCTCGGCCGTCGAAGTGATCCTCACCGGAGGCGTTCTGCGGCAAAACTCTTATTCGCTGGTTGGCCCGCTGGCGGAAGAATCACTTCGCAAGCTAAGTGCAGACCTACTCTTCCTGGGCGTGGATGGTTTCGACGTTGGATACGGGTTGACTACGCCCAATCTGCTGGAGGCTCGCGTCAACCGCGCGATGGCGGAGAGCGCGCGGCGCACGATTCTGGTTTGCGATTCCAGCAAATTTGGCAAGCGTAGTCTCTCACTGATCATGCCGACTTCGTCTGTTCACGAAGCGATCACCGACAAACACATAGCGAAGCAGGACTTGAAGGCGCTTCGCGATGCTGGCATCGAAGTCACGCTAGTTTAGTCGCTAGAGAAATTATTGCTGGAGTTGCTGAGGGATTAAGTCTCGGCCAACTCTGAAGTGTACTGGCTGCTGTAAGTGTTGATACCCGTTAGAGGAGACAAAAACTGTGGCAACGTTCGATGTGAGTGTGATTGGCGAATTGAATCTCGACCTGATTCTCTACGGACTTCCTACGACTCTGGTTCTGGAACGCGAGCATCTGGCCAAGGAATTGAGCATTACGCTGGGTAGTTCTTCGGCGATCTTTGCCCACAACCTATCGATTCTTGGCAATAAAGTTTCCTTTAATGCCTGCATCGGTGACGATCCTTTTGGCGACATCTGCGTCCAAAGGCTCTCTGCCAGTGGTGTTGATACTTCGCACATTCGAAAGTTGAAAGGGAAGACTACGGGACTCACCGTTATTTTGCCACAACGCAAAGAGCGCTACATTCTTACGTATCCCGGTACGATGTATGACCTGACCAACAAAGAGTTGGACATAGCCCACGTATACAACGCCAAGCACCTGCATCTTTCATCCTATTTCCTGCAGAAAGGAATTCGCCCTCACCTGATCGACATTTTTCGCAAGGCAAAAGACGCGGGATTAACCACCTCTCTCGATACCAATGACGATCCGGAAGACCGGTGGAGCGGCGACATCCAACTTCTGCTGCGATACGTTGATGTGATGCTGCCCAACGAAAGGGAACTTTGCCGCCTGGCGCAAGTCGACGATGTGGAAAGAGCGGCAGATGCGATCGCATCAAAGGTACGGATTCTGGTGGTCAAGCGCGGTTCGCAAGGAGCTATGGTCCGTGTTGGAAAAGACAGATTCTCGGCATTTGCACCCGTGGTTGACGTTGTGGACCCGGTTGGCGCGGGTGATACCTTCGACGCCGGATTCATCCATCAGTTTATTCGGGGCGCGAAAATTGAAGATTGCTTGAAATTCGCCAATGTCACGGGCGCTCTTTCTGTAACACGCGCGGGTGGCACAGAGGCCTTTCGAGATGCAGCGCACCGGGCCGCGTTCATACAAAAGCACGCCGCGGGATTGCACACTTTGGGGAGTCCACTTTCTTCCCGTCCCCGTTAAGTTGCCCTGGTACAGCTAGGGAGTTGGCGCGGCGTCCAGCAGCAAGTTGCCCGTGAAATCGACCTTCAACTTGGCAGTGGGGCCGGTTACCGTTCCGAAATCTTTGTGATTCACGTAATCGGTAAGGTGGAAAGTTTTTGCCGGCAGCCCGCGCAGCTCCACTTCGCCATTCCAAGTTCCTTTTTCTACGGTTTTCTTTTTCCCCTCGGTTATTGTCTCGGGAACGTAGAAAGCGTAGTAGTAGTGGTTATCTTTTTGGATCGCATAGGCTTCCGGAAAATCGAACCCGTACACATACAAATCCAGAAATGTTCCCTTTGAAAGCATTTTCTGGTTGTAAAGACCAATCCATTCCTTCCAGTGAGTTTCTTTCTCCGGCGTCAGGTACACGTTCTTGAATTTCCCGCCTTCACCTGGCCAGGTGAATTTGGTTCCCAGCACGCCTCCGGTGCCTAGCGTTGAAGCAAAATCCGTGCCAATGTCTTCTTCCTTGTCGGTAAATACATTGTTCAGCCGCGTCAGTTCCACGTGATCGCCGTAGACTGCGGCTTGCTCTCCCAATAGCGCTTTGTACATTTTAATGCGCCGCCGAACCTGAATTGCCCCCACCGGATCGGCAGTGACAGCCTGATCCATATAGCGCAGCCACGCCAGATTCGGTGGTGTGCCGCAGGGACAACTCTGCGTTACGCTATCGGGCTTCAAGGCACGCGTCGTTTCAAAAATGACTTTGTACACTTCACCCATGGCGTTCACAGAGTCCTGCGGCGATTTGTGATGGTGTTTCGGGTTGTAGCAAAGCGGCATCGTCCAGATGTTGTCCAGTTTGTGCCCGTCAAATCCCCAATCGCGAATGAACCGTTCAGTGACCTGCTTGTAATACGCCTGCACCTCCGGCACGGCCGGGCAGAGCGCCGCTAAATTGCGTGCCATGCGCGCCGCTTTGCCCTGCTTATCTAAAATCAACCAATCGGGATGCTGTTTGACCACTTCAGATACAACAAACTTTCTGCCCCCGTATCCGAATTTTCCGTCCTCCACGGCCAAAGGCAGCCACCACATTTGCACTTTGATGCCTTGATCGTGGAAACTGCGAACCATGTTTGGAATGTCGTCGCCCTTAAATGCGACGCCATTCGGTTGCCAATCTCCATAATTGTTGAACCAACCGTCATCCAGCGTGGCCCAATGAATCCCCAATTCTTTAAGCTTCGGGATCGTGTCTAACATCTGCTTGGGCGTCACGCCAAATTCGTAACCCCAGCCGCACCAACTCACTGCATAATTCTCATCATTATTCAGTGGCCGTGTTAGCCCCTCTTTATCCAACACTTTGGACCACAGGCTCAACGGCTGGTAGAAATCTCCTGCATATACTGTGAGAAAAGTCCGCGGCGTAGAAAACACTTCTCCAGCTTTCAGAAGAGTATTTGCGGGGATGTTCACACCGGCTTCAACTTCTCCTTTCGCTGTGGTTTGCACCGGGATAGATAGCGTTAGCGGGAGAGTCTCAACGTGGCCAATCGCTTCGCCTACGTTGTGGGACCAGAACGCGACGACGGGAATGCCTCCACCGACACCGCCAAGATCGTCCTTGGTGGACACTTGCGCGCCAAATGGATTTTCTTGTGTGAATTTTGCGGGCATCGGGAAAATTTCGTCTTTGCCCCATTTCAGACTCGAACCCTGGAAAGTCCAAAGTGGTTGGTTCGCATCTGCACCGCTGGATGGCGTTGCGAACACATGCCGTTGTAGCGTCACGGAGTCAAGTTGCACATCGGTCTTACCACCATTGCGAAGGCTTATCGACACGAGGGCTACATTCGGGAAGGAATCATAAACTTCCAGCGTCAGTGTTTCCGCGAGATCGGTTCCAGGAACTGTCCCCGTCACCACGATCTGCTTCCCAATTGGTCCAAGCTTGCCCGTGCTGGGGCTGACGGCCGCTAGCGCTAATTGCAGTTGAACTCCGGGATACTGATTTTTGCCGGACGTAATTAACTGCGAATTGTCGAGAGTGTTGGTGTCGAGTGTATTTTGCGAATTCGCAGTGATTAGAGAGGCGGTCAGATTTCCGGCCGGTGATAATTGAAACTCCGCGGCGTTGGTCCGAATGACAATTTTGTCCGCGGCAAGTTTAACACCGACCGTCGATTTCGCTTCGCCAAGAACTGCCTTGGTTGATTTCTCTTCACCGTGCCGCTGGCAGCTTACCAACAGCGCTGCTCCCAGCACGCTGAGTGAGAGCGCTGCAGTTTTCCAGATATTCCTGCGCAATTGGGTTCTCATATTATTTCCGTCCTTTGAACTGGCCCAGGATTTTGTCCGCATTCCTGTGATAAACCTTTTCCAGCACGCCATCCGGCAGTTCCATGCCATAAATCTCCCATCGGCCTTGCTCCGGATATCCGGAGTAGGGGAAATACTCGTCGGCAGTTTCTAGCCACCGGAAATAGTTGGCGTACATGGTTTCCTCGGGAGTCGAATCGCTCCCGAAAAGAATTCTGTCCTGATAATCGATAAAGAACTTGCGCGCTCGACGTGGCTGCCGGCCCAACTCGGCCTCACGCTGGCCAAACTCCACATACATGTTGGGATATTTATCCAGCCAACTGGAAACCACGTCCAGATTTTCCGGCCAGTTCGCAACGTGTAATGCGATGAACGTGGTGTGAGGATGCTTCTCGAACACGTGATTCCGCTGTGTCAATAACGTGTCCTTGGAAGGGAATTGCGGGCCGTAGAAGCTCCACGAGGGGTTGGTAATCAATTCTTCGTAGCGTTCGTTGTATTTGTCAACCGGCGTGAAAAAGGCTTCCGGGTCAGTGGAGTGTATCGCCACCGGAACACCGAGCCGTCCGCACTCCTCCCAGACCGGGTCGAGTCGCGGATCATCGATGGCGATCAATTTCCCTGAGCGGTCACGGATAACCAGTCCCAAGTCCTTCAACACTTTCAGGCCGCGCGCGCCGCGCTTTACCGCATCATCCAATTGCTCCACCATCTCCGCACTGAAATTAGCGTCGTCGATCTTGCTCCAATCAAATTGCGTAAACACGACAAAACGATCCGGATAGGGCTTCACCATCTTGTCCAGCACGCTTTGCAGCTTGTCGCCCCACAGTCCAGTCAGGATGACGATCTTCTGTATATTTGCGGCATCCATGCGCCGCACCACTTCGGCCACGGGAAACTCGTCGCGGTGAACACCCCCTGGATCATTCACGTGATTGTGCATATCGATTACCGGATATTTTGCGCGGGGCGTTTCGTGTACGGCTGTGTGCAACATGGATTTGGGCTGGAAATCCTTCAGCAGCAGAGTCTTGTTCTTATCAGCGTTCGGATCCGCACCGTATTTAATTTCTTGTTTTGCGCTGGCATCCTGTGCAGGAGCTTGGGTCTGGCACTTTGCCGTAAACGGTACGCCTATCGACGCCAATGCAATTACGATGGTTGGCGCAAGGATTTGTTTAAATGCGAACGAAGAAAATTCCATCTCAAGCCCCCTAGGAAAACGACCGCCACAGCACTCTGAATCGAGTCGCTCACAATCTGTCCGTTGCGGAGAGTGTACCTAGAAGAGAAATAAAAAGAAACATAAAGAATCAAATCGAAACAATTAGTAAGTTGACCCGTGCCACGAGTTTTATTGAACTTTCCGGTTCGCCTGCGAACTGAGGGAAGGCATTCTCGCTGATTTCCCGAGAGGCTGGTCGTGAAATCCTGCGACTCGTGGGCCAACCCAAGACGCCGCACCGGGTGTGCGCAAACGGTGAGTATCGAAGCACAGGTGAATGACAGATTACGGCTATCGGTTCCGACAAATAGCGTCAGTTTTCAGACGTAAAATTGCAGCGTTGAAGAAACTTTCCCCAGATCCGTAAAATAGAAAATCTGCAAAGAAGCGACAAAAAGGCTTTTCGCTCCTCGAATTGCTTATCGTTGTGGCCATCATTCTGATCATCGCGGCAATCGCCATCCCCAACTTGCTCAAGTCCCGTATGGCGGCCAACGAATCCTCAGCGGTCGGTTCCATGCGCACCCTCAATACCGGCGAGGTCACTTATGCCTCTGGCTGCCCCAACGTTGGCTTCTCGGCCACGATTGATGAACTGAACACTGGCACGGTTTGCGCTGGCGGCACGGGCATCATCGACAACGTTCTGGCGACTGGCAACAAGAGCGGCTACACGTTCGCTTATACACCTGCCACAAACGGCGCAGCCAGTGAACACCACCTACACCACGACTGCGGTTCCCCAGAAGGTTGGCGTGACCGGTCAGCGCGGTTTCTTTTCCGACCAGACGGGCGTCATCCGCTACACGCTGGACGGTTCTGCTCCGACGAACGCCGCTTCTGCTCTGCAGTAAGCTGAATTCGTAGGACTAAAGTTACCGAAAGGGGAGTTGAGAGACTCCCCTCTTTTTGTTGTACGCATTCAATTAACACTTGCTCATTCAAATCCAATTCACAAGCAAGCTCTCGGACTCTCCGATCAGCTGCCAGTTGTCGGTTCCTCAGAAACGCAGGATTACTCCACCAGTGACATCGCCTTGATTAAGAAAGTGGTCATTGGGAACTACCCAGCAATAGCCCCACCAATTGCACCATACGCCTCCACTCGACGTGTACGCGTAGGTCGGGGTATAGCGCGCTTGCAACCGGAATCCCAAATGTCGAGAGACGAAGTACTTCACCCCTCCGCCCACTGCAAAGGAAAACTTTGTCGTGGCAGAGCCTGACCCATGCATGTCCGTAGCTCCAAACCCCACCAAGATGAACGGTTCCACTTTGCTGCCGTGGTCAGCCAGCGAGAGCAAGATGTTGCCGTGGAATTGATCGAGCGTCACGCCGATCTTCTGGGGATATGTGCCACCACCGCTGTAAGAGCCAGTCGCGTGGGTTTGCTGGCGATTCCACAGAAACTCGATCCCAAACCGCTCTGCTGGGTTGAAGGTAGCTGTGGCTCCATAGGCCAAACTGCTGTCGATGCTGATTTTATTAATACCCAATGGATTGCTGCCGACCCCAACGCTGCCGCCATACTTGTATCCGACGAATGGTTGAAGCTCAAAACGTTGTTGTGCGATGCATGGAATTACAGCGAGCATTAAGAAGCCAAAGACGATCACAAATCTCAACGAAACGTGGCTTGCGACCCTGGCAACGGGTCGTGTCGCACGGGCATAAGTTGACACCATGGATGGAGCCTCCGTCAGCTGTAACTTCTATCAAAGGAAGTTTCGTGTAGCGATCCGCTTCCAAAGTAGTGATGGTTCCTATTTCGACGATCTCAGGGCAGTCTAGAAGACCAACTTTGCTAGATCGTCGGCTGCCTGAGAATAGTCCATTTGGACTGAGCGTACCGTTGCACTGTCACTGCGCACACCTAGGAAAACCCCTAGGTTGAGCAAGTCAATCAACGCATGTCCCGTGGCTGCCCGGTAGAGGCCAGGACCGTGCTCCATAGCGTCCCCTCAGGATCAATCATTTTGCGTTGACCTGCGGCTAGGGAGATGGGTACGTGGGTGAACTGGTGGTTCCAGAATCCGACGAGCATATTCGTCCTGCCACTCATTCCTGCGTGGACGGCGCTATGCCCGAGAAGAAGGCAAAAGCCTGAATCATGCGAATTTGCCGGCACGCTTCGGATGGTATAGCTGGGATCGATATACTTGAGACTGATCTTGATGCCGGCCTTCTTGAAGTAATCCTTGATCGCGTCTCGCAGAAACGTTCCGATGTCGCCATACTTGATGTTCCCTGAAGCGTCGCGCTCAGCCGTTTTCTGCATCAGGTCTTGCCCTGCACCTTCCGCCACCACGATCACCGCGTGACTTCTCCGCTCTAGCCGTCCCTTTAGCTCGGCGAGGAATCGCTCGAGGGTGAAGGGAACTTCAGGAATGAGGCAAAAGTTAGTTTGAGTGTCGACCAGTGTCGAAAAGGCGGCAATGAATCCAGAGTCGCGGCCCATCAGCCTTACCAGGCCGATGCCGTTGCGCGCTGCTTCTGCTTCGGTGTTCGCCGCATAAATGGCGCGCCGTGCCTCAGCCACTGCGGTCTCAAATCCAAAAGTTTTCTGCACGAAAGAGACATCGTTGTCGATCGTCTTCGGGATTCCGATTACACTGAGAGCCATCCCTTGCCGCGCCGCTTCCTCGGCGATCTTCTGCGCTCCGCGGAGTGTGCCGTCGCCGCCGACGGCGAACAGGATTCCAATCTTCAACTCCACAAGAGTCTTGGCCATTTCCACAGGGTCTTGGGGACCGCGCGAAGATCCCAGGATCGTCCCGCCGTTTTCATGAATCCGCCCGACCGAGGCGGGCGTCAACTTGAGGGGTACATGCCCGTAGCTCCTCACCAGACCTTCATAGCCGAAGCGAAATCCATAAACATCTTTCACGCCATAGTGATGGGATAGGCTCATGACGATCGCGCGGATTACGTCGTTCAGCCCGGGGCACAGCCCTCCACAGGTAACGATTCCGCAAGCCAGATGGGCAGAATCAAAGAAGATTTTTGCCCGGGGACCTGCAGCCTCCATCGCGGGAGGATCTTGGCCCTCTGAAATCCATGGCTTCAAATCCTCCAACCGCGCGTGATAGAGCACGCGCTCGTCCTCGCGGACGAAACGGCCTCCGGACATGGGGGAGGGAAAGCGGCATTCTCCTAACCGCTGTATCGTAAAATCGAGATCACCATCGCGCGACAGAGTTCACCCCCGGCTGAATTAATCCACTTACGTTGTCCCTATAGAATACCGTGTGCTTACCGTCTGCTGAGTCGCTCCAAATCCGCAGTCTCGGTAAGTGCAAGATGGTAGGTCATATTGCCTACATGTGTCGATGTTACGCATCACAGCGCTTTAGTCGATGAAAAGCCGTTTGGCGGCTGTAGTCAGTTGTTGAACTCAGGGTTCAATCACGTCGCAGTTGAATTGAAACGGCTCGGTTCAGAACTAGACCTTTCGGATTAGCAAAAAGACCAACTTAGGACGTTCCTAGCGGACCAGTACGAAAAGTTCCAGGAATACAAGCAGCAGAATCCAGACGTCTCGAAAGAAGACCTTGCCCAATACTTCGCCAAAAATCGTAGCACCGGACGGGAGAAACTTGAAAAACTCCTGAGCCCGGAGCAACTGGCAAAATGGGACGCCGAGATCGCAAAGGCTAAGGACTTCCTCAGCACACGAGCTGCATCCGCCTAATTCTTGCCTGCCGTCTTAAGATCGTCGAACAAAGGCCATTGGTCACAGGGCGATTGTTTAAACCAATCGCCTTTTCTGTACGTCCCGCCCTTGGAATCGAAGTGACAGAATCTGCCGAGTAGCAATGATTTCTTCAGGCCAGCTCACAATCATCGGGACGCCCCGATAGAGAATTCTTCTTGGTTGTGTCATTTGAATCGCCTCGGCACTTTTAGCCGATGCAGCGATGGCAATTTGTGGTAGAGTTAGCTGGTCGATAAGACGACGCCACGCGACGCTCATTCCTTAGTCCGACGTGGGGCCCTCACAAGAACAAGGGATTTTGGCATAACCGCCCTCTGAAAACTCACGTGCGTCGTTACCTCCTGGCCTGAAAAGGCCTCGGGTTGACATTGAGGAGCCGGGGAGTGATCTCTGATCGGCCGCGTCTTCTAATTGCCGACGATCACACTCTGGTAGTGGAGCTGGTAAATGAATCTTCTCTACATCACACCAATACGGAAGGATACTTCTCATGACTGACCACAAAAACAGCCAATGGTTTTTGAACTTGATATGTGAGGCGAGCATCGCTTTCGCCCTGCTCTGCCTTTTAATACCTCACGCAACATTCGCCGATGACAAGGCGAAAAATGAACAGGAACGGATCAAAAGTTCCGGGGAGGCGCTCGATGCCCTGGTTAACAGCGAAAGCGGCATTCCTACCGACCTGCTAAACAAGTCAGAATGCGTGATCATTCTACCTTCCGTTAAGAAAGGTGGCTTCATCATTGCTGGCCAATATGGCAAGGGGTTGATGACTTGTCGAACCGGAGCGAAATTCGATGGTGCTTGGAGCGCTCCTATCATGATGCAGTCCAGTGGTGGCAGTGTCGGTTTTCAGGCAGGCGGCCAAGCCGTCGACTATGTCATCCTGGTACTCAACGACAAAGGGGCACGCAAGCTAATGAACGGAAAAGCCAAGCTGGGCGCTGACGCGAGCATCGCTGCCGGTCCGGTCGGCCGGAATGCGGAAGCGGCCACCAATGCTGCGATGAGTGCGGAAATGCTCTCCTATTCGCGTACATCTGGGGTATTCGCCGGAGTGTCTTTGTCGGGAACCTCGCTTGGACCGGACGGTGGTGCGAACGAAGACCTGTACGGGAAAAAGGTGAGCGGCGAAGAGGTGTGGACGGGGAAAGTACAAACGCCCGACGCCGCGAAGGAATTGCTCGCGACACTTAGGGCCAAATCCCCCAAGAACCTGTCAGCAGGCAAGGAGTAATGACAAGTACCCGGAATTAACAGCTGCCCAGAGTTCTGGGATTGCCTTTGGAAGTCCCGTGCGACGTGCTTCTGGATTCACTTGCAATTGCCGGGCAGACTCTGAAGGACCGGATTTCGGACGCGAGGCGGCCCCGGAGTCGATGAGCAATTTCAATCCAGACAATGCATCACGGGCCAAAAGGAAACGAACAAGTCTGTCTAGCTCGGCAGCGTATATAGAAGTGCTGGTGACTGCTCCCCGCCCAAATTTATACGGCTCGCGGACAACTCGTACGTCCCGTACTTCGCTTATTACGCGGAGTTCAGTTCTGGCGATTTTTCCGGCAGATAGCAGTTCTGGCACGGGAAATTGTGTGCCATCTGGTCCGGTGCAACCCATGATCGCGAAAGCATCAAGTCGGACAAGCTTGTCCCCTGCGGTACTCGTTCGAGCAGGCGGTCCAGGGAGGAGCGTATGCGTACCGCGGCCGAAAGGCTCTTCTCTTCTGCGGAAGGGGCACGCAGACACGAGTAGGACCGCTGCGACGCAAACTTGGAAGCCTGCGCGCTATCCCGCTTCATCACTCACGTTTGATAGAACTCGGCGAGATCTTTTGCTGCTTCGGGATCCCCGCCAGCAGTCCCCCGCGTATCACGAGTGCGCCGCCTTCCGAAGAGTAGCGCAGCCGATCGTATGAGTGGGATCGCCAACTGATTCGCCTGGCTATGTTCGAGCGGCCTGAAAGTAGATTCCTGGCCGTAGATGTGACGGAAACCTTTGAACCCTTGTTCAGCTGCCCAACGTCCCTTCCTTCCACCCTTATTCGCTCCGGCCAACTTTCCTGCTCCCTCCAGCGCCGCCACCAAATCCTTCGATCCCGATCCCCAGCGTGATTTCGTTTTGATCACCTGCGTGAACGGCACATTCGGCAGATGCACCCACTCCGCACTCAAGATGTACACCGCTCGCGCCAGCGGCGTCGGAATCGACGGCAAGAACACCGTGAACCGCCGCCCGTCGTCAAGTTCTTCAAAATGAACGCCGGCACCAGCGCCTCCTCCACCTCCGCAAGCGCCGGCTTCCACGCCGCCTCCCGATCCTCTCCGGCCAGCCGCTGCGTAAGGCTGCGAATCAGCGCATACCCTGGCATTTGGGAGGTACGTTCATCTCAGCCGAAGGGGCATCAATAACCGAGGTCAAATGTTCGGTGTTTCCAACCTGCCGAACGATACGACCATTCATGCTTTCCTGTGGAAGAAGGAGCCTGGGCACGCTACCTGAGGAATCATGGAGCTCTGCTTTGGGCATAAACAACCAAAGCCAGGTAGTTGGCCTCTCGAGTGATGCGGACGGGAACTGGCGTGCCGGACTCTGGCAACACGATGTGATGATGGACCTCAACACCCTTGATCTAGAAATTCACTTACCTGAAGAAGGGCATAAAGTCAGTAAGAATGCAAGATCGCAAGCGAAATTGATTCACGGAATTCATGTTGTCTTGGCTCGGAATTACATTGAGAACTTGCGCGAGGAAGTTAAAAAAGGAATGCGAGAGAAGACGGAACGAGGAATTTACCCGAACCGCCCTCATGAGCCTTCGGCGCACCACCGGGCATAAAAATAACACGGCTGCCAGGGAACCTCGTGTTGAATACACATGAATTGGCGCTATTTTCACGGGAGTCTCCGAGTAATCGTCCATCGAAGCCTCAGCTACTGTAGCTATTTGGTTTTCCTAAACACAGTGCTCGAGCCAGCCTGATTGAGTGCGAACTCGCTGACCTTGCCCGCAGGATCGCGCTTGAAGTCGAACGTCATGCCGTTTTCGCCCTTGGCAGCAAACGTGTTGCCGCGGACGGGTTCGAGTTCGTACAACTTCTGATTCGGCATGGTGACAGTCAGGCTGTTATCCGGGCGGAGTGTGACGATCACACTGAAATCGGCGATCTGGTACGTACCGGTGAGGGGTTCGAGGAAGCTGCGTTCACGCATCCGCCGATCGGGTTGCTTGACAAAGACGATGTCCTTTACCGAAGGCTCCATTGAGGAGGAGAGACTGGCGATGTTTCCTTCCCAGTCGGTATTGAACATGATCTCGGTTTCCTGGAGGAGATCGAGCGGATCGTGCGGAATACGCCAGACGTCATAGTGCCAGTGCTGGGCCGTGGACTTCATAGTGTGGTAGGTGATTTTCAGATCCTTGTCATTGGCGGTTCGCTCGATGAACATGCTGCCGTACGCGGGGTGAGAGTATTCGCCGACATATTCGTCGATGGGGTGTGAGAAGCTCGTATTTTCACGGTGCGGCACATAGTTTTTGTCGCGTGCCTGTTTATCGGCGTCCTTGAATGCCAGGTAGCGGTCCAGTTCGCGCTTGTTCCAATCCACCACGGGCAGTTTGAGCAGGCGGTCGAAGATGTTGTAGGCGAGCACTTCGCGGAGACTGCTGCCCTCCATATTGAGCAGAATCACGCAGCCAATGTGATCGTCGGGCAGAAACGAGAGGAGCAGGGAGAATCCATCGAGATTACCCCCATGCTGCACGAATTTGTGGCCACGGTACGTGGAGACAAACAGGCCCATTCCGTAGTGGTAATAACCGATCTCCGGATCCATCTCGGCGGTGCGGATAATCATCTGCGGGCTGATCATCGCGTGGATGTCAGCTGCGGAAATGATCTGCTGCTCGCCGTGCTTGCCCTGGTTCAGATACATGAGCAGATACTGGGTCATGTCCGAAAGATTGGAGACGATTGCGCCGGCGGGGCCGAGCGCCTTGTCGCCGGTGTACGCGGGCACTTCGTGAACGACTTCGCTGTCGTCCTTGCGATAGGCATGGGCTACCTCCTTTGACGATGCGATGGAGGCGCCGAGATCAAAATTGGAGCTGCGCATACCCAGAGGATTGAAGATCCGATTTTGCACGGCTTCTTCCCAAGTGCCGCCTGTCAGCTTGCCGGCCAGGTAGCCAGCGGTCATGAACATGAGATTGTTGTACTGAAATTCCTGTCGAAGGTCCCGGCTGGGTTCGAGGTAGCGGAGGCGCGCATACAAGGCTTCGCGCGAGAGATCCGAGCGATACCAGGTGGCATCATGACGCGGGAGACCGGTGCGGTGGGTGACAAGGTCCCGTGTCGTGACGCGGGCGGTCAGTACCTCGTCGTACAGGCGGAAGTCGGGCATATAATCGCGCACCGGTTTGTCCCAATCCAGCTTGCCTTCCGTGGAAAGCGTGCCGAGCGTGGCGACGGTGAAGGACTTGGTGATGGAGGCGATGGGAAAAAGAGTCTGGTCCGTCACGGGGAGATTGTTTTTCACGTCGCGGTAGCCATATCCCTTGCTCAGGATGACTTTGCCATCCTTCACGATAGCAATGGCGGCGCCAGGTACTTTCCAGTCTTGCATAACATGCTGGACATAGGCGTCAAAGTCGGCGAGTTCGGGAGTGACTGCTTGGGCGAACGACGCAGCTGGCATTCCTACGGAAAGAAGAAGAACAAGGAATCGGAATTTCGTGCGCGACATATTGCCCTCCAAAACTAGCTCATCCTACTGCGCAAGCTAATAGGTGGCAACGTATCTTTCCCCTGTAAATCCGGGTAATGAAAGCAAACACGGGCCAACGAGTCGTGATAAACGTTCAATCGCCATATTCGGAAAATATTACGGTCCGGTTCGCGGAAGTGTTATGCCGCCTGAGTGCCTCAATCGGCCTGATCTCCTCGAACGCCGTGTGTTTCTTGCGAGTTGACTCGCCCTGGCGCGGATCTTGTGACCAGAGGGAACGTTAAGAGACACACATCAAGGGTCATCGGCCAGCGTTCGACGCTTTTAGTTGCTCGAGATATTCGGGGGCAATCCATTTTCCCGAACGCTGCGCAAGCGCGACCACCTCTCGCGCCTTGTCGTCTTCTCGTGCTTGTTTGAGATAGATCGCCAGCAACGGATTGTAAGGCTCACACTCACAAGGATCAGACGTGGCGCGAATTTGAATCGCCTGGTTCAAATCCGAAATGGCCAGATCGTACTTCTCTCTGGGGTAACGGGAGCCGCGATTGCAGTAGGCGTCGGAAACGCGGAAGCGTCGCCGCGGGTCCAGTGCGGCTTCCTGTTCGAAATCAGCAATGGCCTGGGTCCAAGCTCCCATCGAACCATCGGTTAAGCCAAGCATGTCGAGGGCCATGACATTTTTGGGATTCTTTTCCACTGCTCGGGAAAAATCAGCTTTGGCCGGAGCGAGAAAAACGGACGTGGGCTCTTTAATCATGTCCAGGCCGGCACGAAAATAGTAAGCATTGCCCCGGCGGTAATACATCTCCGCGTTGTCCGGGTCCAGCGCGATCGCCTGGTTGTAATCCTGAACGGCCAAATCGAAGAGTTTGTTGTATTCCTCGCCTGCGATGAGTTTCATGAGTCGCGAGTACCGAGCCTTTTCGGCATAGGCGTCAGCCCGGTCGGCGTACGCTGCGGAGCGTTGTGTACTGTTCCTGGAGGCTGCGATAGCTTGCCCGGCGCGGCGAATTTCACCGTTGTAGCGGCTCA
>CAVSDV010000037.1:0-52063 GCA_963726725.1 Candidatus Acidiferrales bacterium | reverse complement strand
GCTGCGCTGCGGAGCATGGCCCTTCACACTGCCACGGGCAGAGGTGCCTGGAGCCAAAGAAGCGCGGCGAAGATGGTCGTTGAAGAGGCTTGAGAGGAAATAGGTGTGGCGGGGAGGTAGAGAAGTGCGGGGCGCGCCGAGGCACGCAGAGTTTTCGCGTTGGGGAGAGTGGTTTCATGCAGCAGCGGTTAACTCTGGTGGAGAACGGAGTTGGATCTCGGCAGCCGTGAGCGTTTCGATGATCTTCATCGGTCCGCCACACTTGGGACAGCGATAAAGATCTGGAGCGTCTTCCGTAGAGGAAAGGTGTTCTTTGGCTGGTGGTTCTGGGGCTGCGCCCAGCAACTGAAAGCACAGGGGCAGAAAGGTGCTGCGTCGGCGGTTGGCGAGAAGCCGAAACGCCGAATACGCACGAAGCCTTGCGGAAGGATGTGCAGTAAAAAACGGGCAGGAATTCATTGACGGACAGGGGCAGCAGTTTTTGTTTGTCGCCGTCAGCGGAATCGCGCCAATGAAAGGTGACTTGGCCATCGGCAAAGGAGACCAGGCGGTGGTTGGAGATGGCCACGCGATGGGTGTAGCGGCCGAGATATTGCAGCACGTATTCCGGGCCACCGAAGGGAGGCTTCAAGTACACTATCCACTTTTCTCGAAACAGTGGTCGTAGCCAGGCGGCGAAGGTCTTGGGATTTGCCAGCAGCTTCAGATCGGCATGGAAGTTGAGCTGACCATTCTGAAAAGCCCGTTCGAGAGCGCTGACGAACTTGCCGCGAAAGACTTTGCGCAGGACATTCTTGGGAAGGAAGTAGTTTTCTCGTGCGTGGATCCAACGGCTGTGATCGGGAGAGAGGCCGCCCGCGGGAACGACACAATGAACGTGCGGGTGAATATTGAGTTGTTGGCTCCAAGTGTGCAAGACACTGAAGAAACCGATCTCCGCACCGAGGTGCTCCGGGTTACCAGCGACTTCGAGAAGGGTTTCTGCACTGGTACGGAACAAAAGATCGTAGATAACCTTTTTGTTTTGCAGCACCAGTGGGGCTAGGTGGCGGGGCAGGGTGAAGACCACGTGCAGGTAGCGCGTGGGGAGCAGTTCTCTTTGACGCGCCGCGATCCAGCGTTCCCGTGCGGCCGTCTGACACTTCGGGCAGTGCCTATTTCTGCAGCTATTGAAAGAGATGGCGCGATGCCCGCAACGGGTGCATTCATCGAGATGACCGCCGAGTGCGGCGGTACGACACCTGGCAATGGCTAACAGCACTTTGACATGCTTCCAACCAAGCCAATGGCGGTTTCGTTCGATGAACGCATCTCCCGCAGCGCGGATGATATCGGCCACCTCCAGAGGCGGCCGGCTCATCTATTTCTCGCCGATGGGCTTGTCGTTGATGGATAGCGAGTCCAAAGGACTGGCGGTGGCGTTGAGGCGCTGTATAGCCAGGTGCACGTAAATCAGGGTGTCTTTCAGATCTTCATGTCCGAGCAGGACCTGAATGGCGCGGAGATCCGTGCCGGCTTCATAGAGATGTGTCGCAAAACAGTGGCGAAGAGTATGAGGATGAACGCGTTTTTGGAGGCCGGCGCGCTGGGCGGCTTTCTGACATGCGTGCCAAACGGTTTTCGTATCGATGGGCCGATCCTTGCGATAGTTGCTGGGGAACAGCCAGGTGCTGGATTGGCGATGGTAGAAACGCCAATCGGTGCGGAGTGCCGTGAGTAGCTTGGGGCTGAGCATGATATCGCGATCTTTGCGACCCTTACCGTCGCGGATGTGCACCACCATGCGCTGACTGTCGATGTCGCTGATTTTTAGGTGCGTCAACTCGGAGCGCCGGACGCCGGTGGCGTAGAGGGTCATAAGCAGAATCCGTTCACAAGGAGTGCGCGCTGCATCGATGAGTTGAGCAACTTCTTCCTGGCTGAGGATCGTCGGCAGGCGATGGGTCCTTTTTGGATACGGAGTGTCTGCGATGCTCCAATTCCTTCTGAGAGTCTTGGTGTAGAAGAACCGCAAGGCCGCCAGACGGATCCCAACCGTACCCGAAGACAATTTTCGTTTTTGGAACAGCTCGGCCTGATATTGACGAATGTGCTGAGGGCCCAAGCGGTCCGGGGGACAGTTGAATCGTCGAGCAAAATCCTCGACGGCATGGACGTAACTGCGTATAGTTTCGTGAGAGTAATTACGCCGCTGGAGTTCCTCCAGCAGAAGTTTGCGTAGATGGGTCACGGGAACACCTCCTGTGACCCACACTTATATCCAAGCCATCAAGCAATCAACGCTCGGTTACCTCACGCGAAGCGTCCGCCGCCGGGCGGCTACGTCGTGTGCCGGGCAGGTCCAGCAGCTAGGAGGTGCAAATCCTCTACCCAACCTGATGGAGGTGAAGGGTTAGCGATGACGCAAGGGCTATCACCGCAAGGGAGGTCTGAAGGAAGCGTCTAGCAAATGTGCGAGTCGATGAACAAGAACCGAATATTAGGCGTGAGCGTCGGACGAGCGGGCGACGTACTGCGAAGTCCATAATCCATCAAGGATGCGAAGCGTAGATTCGGCGACGGTGCACAGAAGGCGGCTGGAATTACCCCGGGAGATCTGTCCTGTGTCGCTTCGGCGACTGAGAGAGCCGAGAGGCAATCTGACCGCAGGGCAGAAGTCAGCAGAGGGTGTAGTAGATCATGTCGTCGGCAAAGCTTCCAAGGAACTCCTGCGGTAAGTCAGTTCGTTATGCAGCGTTCTGTTCCATGGGAACGAGTTGGTAGCCCAACAGTTTGGCTTGCCGCTTGAGCTTCATTTCCAATCGCTTCTCTCTGTGGGCGTCTCTGGTAGCCCAGATGGATTCGTCATATTCGACCTGGTTTTTGACCATGGTGTAAAAAATCACCGCGATTTTGTGCGCTGTTGCCGTGGTGGCGGCCTCGGGGCCCAGTTTGGCTTTCATTCGGCGCAGGTAGCTGCCCAAGGGCGTAAGGCTATGATGGAGGGAAAAGGCTGCCAAGCGGAAGAGATGGCCGGCGCGATTTTTCACCGTTCGTACTCCTCGCCACAGCAGTTTTCCACCGCTGATGTCGTTGTCCGGGCAGAGTGCCAGCCAGGAAACAAAGTGTCCTGCAGTGGGCCACTTGGACATGTCTCGGCCTACCTCACTGAACAGCGGCAAGGCATTTTCCTCTAAGCCTGGGATCTGAGTCACATCCACTCCGAAGAGTTTGTAGGTTTCCGTGCGCAGATCGACTCCGGGATTGGGATGCCCGTTCTTCTTTCTCCTTTTCTTTCCGGCACGATTTCGCTTCCGGTCGGGTGGCAGAGGTTTGTCCACTGGGTCCGTGCGTGCCTCGAATGTGGGCAGCATCTTCTCGATTTCCAGATCACAACCCACGATCAGCTGCTGATAGGTCCGATACAATTCGCGCGATTGTTTGAGCGTGAACAGATGCTCCGACCGCCAATTGCCCACCAAGGATTTTCGGATCGTCTCCTCGTGGGCTTTGATGTGTGGATCCCGCAGCTTGGCTAACTCTGCCGCGTCCCGTTGCCCAGCCAGGATCGCGTCCACGATGGCCAGCCCGGTCGTCCCGGTGATGTCACTGATGACATGATGGATTTGCAGGTTCATTTGCGTCAGCGCCTTGTGCATGTGCTGCACATGTTGACTGGCGGCCATGACCAGCTCGCTGCGGTGCCGCAGCACGGTCCGAACGGCGCAAATGTTCTCCTCGGGCCGAAACGAAGCGCGCAGTAATCCGACCGAGTGCAGGAATTGCAGCCATTGGCACTCGTGCCAGTCGGTGCGGCGTCCCGGTACGTTCTTCATGTGCCGCGCATTCACTAAACAAGGACGGATTCCACGTTGCTCAAGAATCTCGTACAGTGGAATCCAATACACCCCCGTGGATTCCATGGCTACGGTGGTCACCCCGCACTGCACAAGCCAATCGGCTAAGCGCTCGAGATCTTCGGTGAAGGTTGCGAACACCTGCACGGGATGCTCGTCTCGTCCTGGCGGTACGGCCACAAACATTTCTCGTGCGCCAACGTCGATACCGGCCGCGTTGGGCTCTAACACCGGGCGGTCCTGTAAACACATCCCCTTGTTTCGTCTCCGGCATTTGGGCTTTGTCTTGCTCGACTGCAGATGCTCTTCCTGTGGAATGTCCATCGTTGCTCGCTTTCTGAGCCACAAGCAACGGCCAAGTCGCGCTAGGGAAGATACTCTTCCAAACGGAATCAGCCAGGTGTCCCCAGCTGTTAACCACTGCTTTGCGCACGGAACTTGGAACCACGCTAGTGATCGGTGTTGTAAAGCACACCACTGCTTAAACGGCTTACTTCCGTTGCCTGTTGCTCGACCAAAGAATGCAAGAATCGCTCCGTCGAGCCAAGTTCCTTTCCGCTTTGCCCCGGCCACCGGCCGGGCCCCCTGCTAGTGAGGCACTCCAATACCGAAAGGTGGAGCCAACAGATAGGCCGAGCCGGGAACGGTGATTGAAGACCCGAACGAGAGGAGAGGCGAGTAGGACATGGATCTCAAGCGCGACAAGCGGCAGAACATCCAAGAGAAATTGGACTTCTCATCCGAGCAGACGGGTGAAGCCCGTCAAGCCGGAAGGGAAGAGACCGAATCGCGTCAGACGATGCATGAACCCGAAAGCCCAGCTAACACCACCCGACTTATGGAGGAAGTATGTGAGCGACAAAATCTGTTGGAGGCATTACGGCGGGTGAAGGGCAACAATGGTAGCGCTGGGATCGACGGGATGACCGTCGGCCAACTCAGTGGCTACTTGAAGGAGCACTGGCTCACCGTCCGGGAACAACTGCTGAACGGGACCTATAAACCGCAGCCGGTAAGGCGCGTGGAAATCGAGAAGCCGGACGGAGGAGGGATGCGAAACCTAGGTATCCCAACTACGCTCGATCGATTTCTCCAGCAAGCGGTGATGCAGGTTCTGCAGCGGCGGTGGAACCCAACGTTCTCCGATCACAGCTACGGTTTTCGACCGGGACGATCTGCACATCAAGCAGTAACCCAAGCACAGCTGTACCTTATGGAGGGTTACGGCTGGGTGATCGACCTCGACTTGGAGAAATTTTTCGATCGAGTCAATCACGACAAATTGATGGGGCAGGTCGCGAAACGTGTTGAGGACAAGCGGCTGTTAAAACTCATTCGGGCGTTCCTGAACGCCGGGGTGATGGAGAACGGGTTAGTCAGTCCAAGCGTGGAGGGGACTCCTCAAGGGGGCCCACTTTCGCCGCTGTTGAGTAACCTCGTACTCGATGAACTCGATCGGGAGTTGGAGCGCCGTGGACATCGCTTTGTCCGTTACGCAGATGATTGTGCGCCACGAGCGCGAAAGGCCGAAAGGAGGAGTAGCGTGTAACTGCTTAACTGATGAGGGTAGGCCCCTCGGAACCGGTCTGCAGGGACAGGTTCCAAACCACCTTCGGCGGCTGTGGTCAAAAGCCATGGTCGTGAGCACAGAAGGAAAAGGCCTGGCAAGGACCAGGTCAGGTGACAGGCAAGAAGAGGACCGCAAGGGAACCACTATGGAAGTGTCGAAAGCGTAGGGACGATGTCAAAACCGCGGGGGAGTCGTTACTGCGGGACCAAGCTCCGACGAAACCTGATTACGGGCGGAGCGGCATCCGGCATGAGAGGTGGCCTGAGCTTGCCAAGGAGGCGGTTAAGCGGAACGTGGGAACCTGAGACTCTGATGCAAACGGAGAAGCCACAAGTGGAAGAACCACAAGGGCGAGTGTACGGAAGCGGAGACTCAGGGACGGAACAGCGTGTAGTAGCGGAGAAGTCCCCGATAAAGGGATGGAGCGAAGGCGCTGTGTCAAGGAGCCTGATTCAATGAGCCAACCAGCAATGGGAGGAGCCCGATGAATGAGGCAAAGCCGTTTTGTATTTCGAAAAAGGAGGTCTGGGAAGCGTACAAGCGGGTGAAAGCAAATAAAGGAGCAGCAGGGGTCGATGATCAGTCGATCGAGGATTTTGAGAAGAGACTGAAGAAGAATCTTTACAAGATCTGGAATCGGATGTCGTCGGGCAGCTACTTTCCACCACCGGTACGGACGGTGAAGATACCAAAGAAAAACGGTGGAGAAAGAAAACTGGGCATACCCACAGTAGCCGATCGCATTGCGCAACAGGTTGTGAAGGCAAGACTGGAGCCGGAAGTGGAACCGCTGTTTCATGCAGATTCCTACGGGTATCGGCCGAGGAAATCGGCATTGGATGCAGTGGGCCAAGCGCGAGAGAGATGTTGGCGCTATGACTGGGTCTTAGACCTGGACATCAAAGGCTTCTTTGACAATCTGGACCAAAATCTACTGCTTCGGGCCGTGAAGAAGCATGCCAAGGAACAGTGGATAGTTCTCTATATTGAGCGTTGGCTGAAAGCGCCAGTTCAAGAAGAGGACGGGCGGTTGGTTCCACGGGAGAAAGGTACTCCCCAAGGGGGAGTCGCCAGCCCACTGCTAGCAAATCTGTTTCTGCATTACGCATTAGACCGATGGCTAGCGGCGCACTATCCTCAGGTGCCATTTGAGAGGTACGCCGATGATGTCATCACGCACTGCAGGACGGAAAAGGAAGCCCAGGAAATGAGGAAGGCCATCGCTGAGCGGTTACAAAGCTGCGGACTGGAACTCCATCCGGAGAAGACGAAGATCGTCTATTGCAAGGATGATTTTCGAAAGAAGACTTATCCGAACGAAAAGTTTGATTTTCTGGGGTATACGTTTCAGCCCAGACGATCGAAGAATCGCAAGGGCAAGTACTTCATCAATTTTAGTCCGGCGGTTTCGAACAAGGCAGCGAAGGCAATCCGCGACACATTTCGAAGCTGGAAACTGCCAAAGCGCAGTGATAAGGCAATCGAAGACCTGTCGCGGATGTTCAATCCGATCATCCGGGGTTGGCTCCAATATTACGGGCGCTACTATCGTTCGGCGCTCTACCCGACCATGCGCAAACTGGATCGAGACTTGGTCCTGTGGGCCAAGCGGAAATACAAGAAGCTGCGTCCCCATCTACGACGAGCGACACACTGGATCGCGCGCATCTCGCGTCGCGCTCCGCAGTTGTTCGCCCACTGGCAGATGGGAGTGCGGCGGGGCTCCATGATGGGAGCTGTATGAGTCGCGAGACTCACGTACAGTTCTGCGAGGGCCTCGGGGTGCAATTCCCCGGGGCCACTCACCGCAATATCTACGTGCGAAGCGAGCGAGCAGGTCAACGAGTGATGAAGAGCATCACGCAATTCATCACGCAGAAGCTCAAACTCAAAGTGAACGAGTCCAAGAGTGCGGTGGCGAAACCACAGGAGCGGAAGTTCCTCGGATTCAGCTTTACAGATGGACCAGAGGTCAAGCGAGCAATCGCACCAAAGTCCTTGGTCCGCTTTAAGCGGCGAGTCCGGGAGATCACACGACGCGCAAAGGGCGTCAGCATCGAAACGACGATGCAGGAACTGGTCCCGTATATGCGGGGCTGGCGCAGCTACTTCGGTTTCTGCGAAACTCCTCGCGTCCTCGCGTACCTTACTAGCTGGGTCCGTGCGCGACTTCGTGTGGCACTCTGGCGACAATGGAAAACACCCCGTCGTCGTCGGGCCGCTCTCTTGGAACGGGGCGTCCGCCCAAAACTGGCGAGCAACACGGCTGGCAGCAGCCGCGGTCCCTGGTACCTCGCCCACGCCAAGGCCCTATCCGTCGCGCTTCCCACGGCCTATTTTAAATCGCTCGGTCTCCCGAATTTGGAGGATGCGCGTTAGCGTAACCATCTCGAACCGCCGTGTACGGACCCGTACGCACGGTGGTGTGGCAGGGGTCAGCGGGCAACCGCTGCCCCTATGCCGATCAAACGCCGTTCGCGTCAATGTGAAGTACTACTTCACATTTCCGATTACGCGACTTCCCGGGACTTATCCTGCCAGCGGCCCGAAATGGTTGGAATTTCCATTCTCCGAAGTCTATCCTCTCGACCGTAGGAGGAGCATCGACAATGAAACTTAACTACGCAATCGAGTTTGTAGCCGATATGGACCGGGCCGTGACGTTTTATCGTGATGTGCTTGGTCTGCCGCTTAAGTTCCAGTCACCGGGCTGGAGCGAGTTCTCGACCGGCGAAACGTCACTCGGTTTGCATCCCGCGTCAGACAAGAACCCGGCAGGAAGCATCGAACTTGGATTTAACGTCGCCAATCTGGGGAAGTTTCATCAGGAAATGAGTGCGAAGGGTGTCCAGTTCAGTATGCCTCCGACGAGACAGGATTTCGGGGGAATCCTTGCACAATTCGTCGATTCGGAAGGTCGCCGTTGCAGCGTAGCCGAGCGAACGTCAAGCGCCGCCAATCAGTACTAGCGGCGATCAAGTTGGTTATGTGTATATTCTTCTGTATCTTTCTCAGGCCGGTAACACGTCATACCGGTAGAAGCAACGCGCCGAGACAGCCTGATCTTTCCTGCCCGCCGTTCGCGTTGCCAGTTCGTTGGGAAATGCAATCATGCCTAAGGGTATGAGATTGGCCGTAGCGTTACTCCTTGCTGGCGCGATAGCTCAGGGTGTTCTTAGCCAAGAACCACCTGCTCCACCAAAACCTGGCACGGACGCTACAAGATCCCAGCCCCAGAAACCCGAGGTGGAACCGAAAGCCGAGGTATCGGTGCAAGAGACGACCAGCACTTTCAAGCTTCGCGTCAACCTGGTGCAGGTCCACGTGGTTGTCCGAGGAGATAAAGGCAAGACAGTGGACGGACTGCGTAAAGAAGATTTTCAGTTGTACGACAACGGCAAGCTACAAACTATCAGCACATTTGCTCTTGAAAATGACCAATCGCGCAAAGAACGCACGGAAGCAGCCGGAAAGACTCAAGTGGACGGCGAAGAAAACGCCGAGCGGCTCTCAGGGACGATGCCGGAGCGATTTGTCGCTCTGGTCTTCGATGATATCCACCTGCTGACTAGCGATGTGGTTCCGATGAGAATTGCCGCGAATGGATTCATCGATTCGATGGCGCTGGCCGACCGCGTGGGACTTTTCACCACATCAGGACTATTGACCCAGGATTTCACCAGCGACAAAGAACTGCTGAAGAAGGAACTCCTGAAAGTAATGTCGCGAGGCCACGTATTGGGAAGCCCGGGCAGCTGCCCTAATGTGTCCTACGACATGGCGGTTCAGGTTGCCAAAGAAGGAGGTCCCCCGGTTTCCTTGAGGCCAGGAGAGGCGCCCGACAGTTCCACGGCTTACGCGATCCTTTATGAGGAAACGCTACGGTGTTTGCCGGGGCTTTCCGGCACGGCGGTCGCGGCCCTATTGGAGGCCGAGATAAGGAGAGTGACAGAGGAAGGAGATGCGGAGAACCGCAACGTCTACAGAGAGCTGCAAAACGTCCTGCGCCTCTTGGCTAGCAAGCCTGGGGAACGAGTGCTACTGCTGGCATCGCCGGGATTCCCAATATCAGACTTGACCACGCAAATGTCGGGGGTTGTGGACGGTGCAAATCGGTCCAACATCGTGATCAACACGATTGATGCACGCGGCCTGTATACCACGGATTTGTTGGGAGACATCTCGGTGGCAGGTTCGGATCCCCCGGAATTGGTGGGCCAGGCAGCGAACTATCGGACCTTGATCCAGGCGGAGCAACAGTTCGTGCTGATGGATTTGGCCTACGGCACGAGTGGCAGATTTTTCCATAATTCCAACAACCTCGAAGGTGGCCTGAAACAGTTGGGCAGCGTGCCGGAGGTTTCCTACGTGCTGGGATTTTCTCCGGCGAATCAAAAAATGGATGGCCATTTCCACACCATCAAGGTGACGGTCACGGGAAACCAGAAATATGCAATCCAGGCGAGGCGCGGCTATTTTGCCCCGAAGAAGCTGGAAGATCCGGCAGAAATCGCAAAGCAAGAGATTCAGGACGCGGTGCTTTCGCAGGACGAGATTTTTGACCTGCCGCTGAGTTTACAAACGCAATATTTCAAAACAGCGGATGCGGAAGCGCGGCTGAGTGTGGTGTCGCATCTGGATGTGCAGAACATGAAATTCCGCAAGTCGGAAGGACGGAATTACAACCAGTTGACGGTGGCAACGGTGATCTTCGACGAGAACGGCAAATTCGTCATGGGGAACGAGAAGCTGGTGAAGATCCGCTTGCTGGATGCGTCCATTGAAAGGCTGGGCCACTCGGGATTCGTTGTGAAGTCCACGTTCGATTTAAAGCCGGGGAGGTACTTGGTGCGCCAAGTGGTTCGGGATTCCGAAGGCCCACAGATGGCGGCGCGTAGCGGGATTGTGGCCATACCGGATTGAGTCGCGTCCCGCCGCAATTTTACCCATTCGAACAAAAACACTTCTGACCTAAGTCATGCCGTTCTAACGCCTGATTAACGCGGTGGATTCAATGGGTCGACACAACACTAGCTCGAAGTCTAGGTGCAGGAGTTTCAAGGGCTAAATTCGTTTGCGAAGCTCAATTCAAAGAAAAGGCTGCCCTGTCTAGGTACGAATTGAATACAGATTCAGAGAGAGGTGCTGTTGAAAAGGATTATGGGATCAACCGAATAGGGGGTTGTTGCATCGACCGTCTGAACCGGCACGACTAATCGGGAGTTAGCCGCGCTTCACGGATTTTTCTTCTGCTGCTGTTGTTGTTGCTGTTGCTGCTTCTGTGCCGCTGCCTTCTCCGACTCCTCTACCGCCTTACGAAACTGTTCCACCGCGGCCACGGCTGGTGGCTTCAATCCATCCTTCGCAATGTACTTCCAGACGGACGCGTTATCCACCGGGTACGGACGGTAGATCAACCCTCCTTGAAAGACCATGAAGGTGTCATCTTCCGCTCCAACTTCCATCCCCGTATGCGCCGGTCCACTCGTATCCGCTGGCTGCTGCGTCAGATCGCTAGGACGGCCTTTCCGCTCCCGCGAGGACCTCGTCCTTGAAAACCTGGCTCTCCGTCAACAATTGTTGGCTCTGCACGCGCAACGACCCCGCCGGCGATTGACTGCCCTGCAAAAGCTGTTTTGGGTTGCGTTGAGAACGTTCTGGTCCGGGTGGAGGAAGCCTCTCATCTTGGTCACTCCTAGAACCGTCGTCAACTGGCATCTGGCGGGGTTTCGTTTGTATTGGGCATGGGTCTCAAGATTCAGACAGGTTGGAGGACGGAATCGTGTCAGCAAAGAAGTTCGCGCCTTGATCTTCCGCATGGTTGCAGAGAATCCGACCTGGGGGGCACCGCGCATTCACGGCGAACTGCTCAAGCTGGGTTTCGATGTCTCGGAAAGGAGTGTCTCGCGGTGGATGCGGCGAGCCCCCAAAGATCCTGATCCCTTAAAGCGATGGCTGACGTTCCTCAGAAACCATCGCGAAGCCATTGCGGCGATGGATTTCTTCACCGTGCCAACGCTCACGTTCGGTGTTCTGCACTGCTTTTTCGTCATCGGCCACGACCGGCGGAAGATCCTGCATTTCAATGTGACGCGAAATCCCAACGCACTTTGGGTTGTACAGCAACTGCGAGAAGCTTGGGCCTACAAACAGCCGCACGGATTCTTGCTATTCGACCGCGACGCAAAGTTTGGAGCCGAGGTGTTTTCGGCTGTGAGGGACATGGGAAGCGAGCCAACTCACACGGCCTTTCGCAGTCCGTGGCAAAACGGTGTGGCTGAGCGTTGGGTGGGAAGTTGCCGACGCGACTTGCTGGATCACGTGATCATCCTGAATGAGCGGCATCTCAATCGGCTGATGTCCTCGTACCTCCTCTACTATCACCATGACCGCACTCATCTTGGGCTCGCGAAGGACACGCCCGCAGGTCGTGCTACAGAAATTCTCCCTAAACGTGAAAGCAAGATTCAATCCTTTCCGAGACTCGGCGGGCTGCACCATCGTTATGCGGTGGCGGCGTAGACTCAAGAGCTATTCTTCTCAACACCAAACTCTTTTTCTTGAAACCCTGCCGAGAACCGTTGACATTCTCTGCGAGCATCTTTCGCCGGGCGACGAACCAGCCTGCCATTCCAAACCGAAAAGATTACACCAAGTGGAAAGAAACCCTTTTATTGCCAGCGCAACGATTTGGCGAACGACAGGTCTTGGGTGATCGCATGCAGCTCCGTTCCATCAACGTTGACCACGTACAGGTCCGCTCCTTCAGTGCCGTACGTAAAAAGAATCTGGCGTCCATCTGGCGATATGACTGGAACCAACCCGTCGGCATCGGTTGGCGCAAGGTTGGTCACCTGCACCTGATCCGTTCCATCAGGGTTCATGGTGTAAATCTGCCAGCTTCCGCTTCTATCACTGCCGAACGCGATCCTTCCTTTGTCCACCCCGGCAGCGCCAGTCACCACGGCAGCACATATCAGTACAGCTCCGGCAACCACATTCCTTGCTACTTGCATAATTCCTCCATCATCGAAAGCCCGACGTCCCCCTGAGACCGAGACACACTCACTTCTTAAGTGACTCTCGAACAGACTCGCCCTACTACTGCGCACTCGCTCCCCACGACGGAGTCACGCAATTTCCGTCATTCGGGCAGAAGCCCGCACCGCTCACCACGTCAACAATGTTTTCTCCGTCGGCATCCATCGTAAGAATGTCGAACGTCCCGTATGTGAATTGAGTTGTGTCGGTGGAGAAGCGATCGCTGACAAATGAAATGCTCTTTCCATCCGGAGAATACGTGGGGTAAAGATCGTGGTGAAAACTGCCCCCAGCAGCCAGAGACTGCCGACCGCTGCCATTCAAATTCATCACGAAAATCCCGGTCTCCAGCGCTGGCGGAGAATCCTGATTGAAGTAGCCGGCTATCTTCCTTCCGTCGGGTGAAACCGCCCACGGTTGTGCTTTTAGCGCGGCGGGCGTGAGTCTGCGTTGGTGCGAACCGTCGGCATTCATGATCCATGCCGCCGAGACCAGCCCGCCCATTTGGCTACCGAATACGATGTGCTTACCATCCGGTGTGTAAATGGGAAACACGCTTTCCCAAACAATGCTCGTCAGAATTGTTTTTGTACCGCTGCCGTCAGCAGTCATCGTCGCAATCACGACAGTATCGAAGTCCGTGATATTGCTGAACGCGATTGTTTTTCCATCAGGAGACCAGTGCGCGCCAAAAGAGCGGTGATCCGTGGTTAACTGCTGAAGACCGCTGCCATCCACATTGATGACAAACAAATCGGGACCTTCACGAGCGTTGTAATTGAAAAGGACCCTGCGCCCGTCAGGTGAAAGACTCGGGAACAATCCATCGTCATCGGTTGGCGGCAGATTAGTCACCTGGAAAAGATCACTTCCGTCAGGATTCACGGTGTAAATCTGCCAGCTTCCGCTACGATCGCTGGCGAAGGCGATCCTTCCTTTATCCGCAGCACTGGCCAGAACGCCAGCGAGTGTCAGCAGAACCAGTCCAGCAGCCACATTACGTATTACTCGCATATGTCCTCCACGCTCGAAAGCTTTCAGTTCACTGCGCCGTGCCCCACCGAGGCAGTGCTCCGCCATCCTCGATCTGTCTGCTTATGGACCCCTTTTTGCGACTCTTGAGAAGTTGTGAGCGCGTTTTTAGCCTGGGAGCATGCTTTCCGAATGAGCTCGGCCTCACCTTCAGCAGCAGCTTCTTGCCGCTGCCATCGGCGTTGATGATGTAGATTCCGTTCTCTCCCGTTACCAGGTTTGTGCTTCGGAACACCACTGCGTCTCCTTGCGGTGACCACGAACTTCGCCCCGTTGCTGTTGTCCCGTTGTCCTGGGTAAGCTGGCGCGGATGCTGCCCATCTCGCTTCATCACTACGAGGTTGGCCAGTTCCGGATTGCAGCACTTGGTCGTGAATACAAGCTCACGCCCGTCCGGAGACCAGTCAGTCGCATAACCTTCCAGTTCCGCCTCGCTGACTCGCCGAATGTTGGTTCCATCCGCATTCATCAAGTGGACCGCCGATATGATCCCGTCCCGCCCGAAACTCTCGAACGCGATTGTGTTGCCATCGGGCGAGTACACCGGTTCGAAATCTTGCAGTTCAATTCGTACGGGCGTTATCTGGGTTAATCCGCTGCCATCTGGATTGACCTTGTAGATCGCGCACGGGAACTCCCCGTCCAGCGGCGCGCATCGCGAAAAGACGATGTGGCTGCCGTCCAGCGAGAAGCTCGGCGCCTCATCATCAAAACCGGGATCGTTCAACAGCAAATGTTGATTGCTGCCATCCGTATTCATCATCCACAGCTGCCCAAAAAAATCCGGCGCCGGAAACTCCGAGAACACGATCTGCTTCCCATCTGGCGACCAGTTTTCCCAGAATGCCGAGTTGTCGTCCGTGAGCACAGTCAGCTGCTTTACATCACTCCCGTCCGGATTCATGGTGTAAATATCCGGCCCTTGCACGAACGCGATCCGCCCGTTCTTGCCGGGGAACGTCGCGTAAGCGGGCAAAGCTGCAAGTGCAAGCAAAAGACTCAACAAGAGTCCCCAAGTTCCATTTCGCGATTTCATAAGCCTCTCCCTGTTAATTACTGCAGCGCATCACACAAGGGCTGCACCGCCGCCGTGTCTCCAAAAACAAAGTAGTCCTGAAACGGATGTGGCCCAGATTCCCTCACGAACGTTCCGTCTGCTAAATTCACCGTCCTGCCTAGCTCGATCAGAACGGTCCCACCCTGCACAGGATATACGCGGAACTCGCCCGTCAACACGGACGTTCCGCTATTAATGTCACCCGGAGTTGAAAGATCGTGACGCGTTGTTCCACGCGCCGAAAAGGAAACTGCCTTATGGTTGATCGGGTTACTGAGCGTACCGCTATCGACTTCGTGAAATAACCGTCGCGTCAGATTTCCGCTTTCGTCGTAGTAGCGCTTGCCTTGCACCGACCTGGTTTGAAATTGGAAAACCTCGTAAGCGTTCGGCCCTGTCCCGCAGATCACCCCGCTTCCTCCCGCGAACGGTGGATCGCTGAACTGTACCGTGCAGATAGTCTGGTTGCCATTCCTCTGGCAAACAGGATTGAACTCGGGCGGCGGTGGCGGATTGAGAGTGGATGGATCCACGGAGCGATCGGCGGAAGCCGAGCGCGGCGCGAACGGGATGGAAACTGCGAGTAGTGAAGTAAGCAAGACGATTCCCGACAACAGTTTTCGGCTCATGTCTGATTCTCCTAATGGCAAACGCCTGACCGATGCGGAAAACTACAACCCGTTCCGGAAGAAAGGCAATGACCGTGGTGTTAGTTTTCTCTTAGCGGGCAAGCTGCCGGAAATGCGGGCTTTCTGGACGCGGGAACTACTGACAGGAACTCGCCAAATGTTTATAATTTGCGTAGTTGTTAGGACTTGTCTCTCATGCCTGCCCTCCTACCAGCGCGCAAGCTCACTTTTGGTGCTTTTGAGGCACACCCATCCGCCGGCAAGCTGCTAAAAAACGGGATTCCGATCAAATTGCCACCCCAGCCGTTCAAAGTGCTGCTGCTTCTCATCGAGCGGCGCGGAAGCGTGGTAACCCGGGAAGAGATTCGCGAGCACCTGTGGGGCGGTGCGACGTTTGTGGATTTTGAGCGAGGGATCAATTTTTCCATCAACCAAATCCGAGGCGCGCTGAGCGACGAGGTTGAAAAACCTCGGTATATCGAGACTCTGCCGAAAATTGGCTACCGCTTCATTGCCGATGTAGCCGAGCCGAATGGCCACTCCGCAAACGGAGGCGATAACACCGCGCCGGTGGCCGAAGGGGCCTTAGCTGAGCTGCCGGCGCCGGAGGTCCTCAAGAGTAAGACACAGCCTTACCGCCGCTACCTTTATGCAATCGTTGCGGTGATGGTTCTTGGAATCGGGGCAGCCGCCTGGCGGCTCGGGCGTTGGCCAGTCCATGCGGTAGGAATCCTTGCCGTCCTGCCACTAGAAGATCTTTCCAGCGATGCTTCGCAGGATTACTTCGCCGACGGCGTGACCGACCAGCTGATTACCGATCTCGGGCAAGTAAGCGCCTTGCGCGTGATTTCGCGTACCTCGGTAATGCAATACAAGCGCGCGCGACGGCCGTTGCCGCAAATTGCGAAAGAACTGAATGCCGATGTGGTCGTTGAGGGCACGATCGTCCGGTCGGGTGATCACGTGCGAATCACAGCGCAGCTGATTGACGCGCGAACCGATCGCCATCTATGGGCGCATGCGTACGACACGAAGCTTGACGACGTTCTGGCGATACAAAAAGAGCTGGCTGACGTGATTGCGGAAGAAGTGCGCAGCAAAATCACTCTGGAACGGAGAGAGCGGGCAAAAACCGTTCGGGGTCTTACACCTGACGCGCAGGACGCCTATCTGAGAGGGCACCACCTTCTAGCAAAAGGCAGGATCAACGATCTTCCGGCGGCGATTTCTCATTTTCGAGCAGTCGGTAGCGAAGGAACCCAACGCACTTGCTTTTGCGGGAGCCGCGACGGCTCACGTGGCGCTTGGTCACATGATGTATGTTCCGCCGCAGGAGGCGTTCCCGGCGGCAAAGGCAGCGGCTTCAAAGGCGCTCGAACTGGATGAAAATCTGGAGGAAGCGCATACGGCGCTCGCGAACGTGAAGCTACTGTACGATTGGGATTTTGCGGGCGCCGAAAAAGAATTCAAGCTGGCGTTGGAGCTGAATCCCAGCTCGGTACGCGGACACAATTCGTATGCCGACTTTCTCACCGCGATGGGCCGTTCGAACGAAGCGATTGAACTCGCTAAGCAAGGTTTGGAAATCGATCCACTCTCGCTGAACGCGACGATGAATTTAGCCTGGCAGCTTTATTTTGCGCGACGATATGATGAGGCTATTGCGCAGGCGAAGAAGGTGGTGGAGATCGATCCGAGCGTCTTTTATGCTCACGTGTGCCTGGGTCTGGCGTATCAGCAAAAGCACGACTTCGCGGCGGCGATTCAAGAGCTGAAAAATGCGACAGGTTTTTGCAGAGAGCAATGTTTCGGATTAATTGGACAGATTGCCGCTATGGCCGGAGACCGAAACGCAGCGTTAGAAGCCGTGCGCCAATTGCAGCGACGGGAGTATGCGTCGCCATGGCTGGTCGCGATTGTGTACGCGCAATTGAATAACAAGGATGTGGCGTTCGCCTGGCTCGAAAAGGCCTATCAAGGGCGAGAGCACGATCTGGTGTTCGCCAATGCGTGGCCGATTTTTGACAACTTGCGGGCGGATCCGCGGTACGACGAGCTCGTACGGCAGATAGGATTGCCACAGCGGCAATGAGAGCATGCAGGCACTTGGGTTGAAGTTAGGTTCAATTAAGGGTTGGAAGAAAAGTGGTTTTGGTCCCTATCCGACACCACCGAAACGACTTAGGATTTTTGAATTCTTGGTTCGGGACCAGGAGGACGGTGGTTCAAATCCACTCGCCCCGACCAACTCTTTTGGAACCGACAACTTACAACACGCGAAAGAACGGAAGACCGCCTGGTGCAGTGACAGGTGCTCGATTGTGAAAGAACGAGCAGATTGCCCATCGCAGAGTCGTAGCAGGGAAGGGAAATCCTGAGGAATCATCGGCGAAATAACAATTCGCCAGCCACACCCCGCCTCGCACACCGAAAGGGCGAGGACGGTAACCCTCCACCTTCCAGGCCGGCGCGCCCGAGCTCTATCCCAACCCAGAGGAAACGGGGAGCAACGGATAGGCGGAACCTAACGAGTATGGCGCTTGCCCTCGACCCAACCAGCCTACCGAAAATCCCATTCAGCGGTTTTCACCAACGTAACATTCTTACATTGCGCTCAAAACTTGCCGCAATATCAATTCGCCAGGGACAGGATATTCTCTGAAAATCGAGTTGACGAAGCGAATCGCCGGTAGGCGATCACACGAGAACCTCCGACTGGGCCGTTTGTTGAACAAGGGGCAGGATCGCAGTGCGTATGCTCGGCTCGGAATCAATGTCAGGGACATTGTCGAAGAGCCACCAAGCTTCTGTGTGGCTGGTAATTTGACCGGGTTGTAGCGTGACGAGTGGGCCTAAGCTCTCCAATTCGAGAAACTCCGAATTCGTGAAGAGTTCGAAATTGCAGCCGAAGTCGGGATACTGCGCTTGCGGGACGACCCTAGCACGCTTCAAAAACATGAAGCCCGCGCGCACATAGGCACCCCAGCCCGCGGGATTGAACAGGCCGCTCATTTGTTCCGGGAAGCGCCCTTCAGGCTTCTCCTGTTGAATGAGCTGTATGAATTCGCGGCTCATCCCCCAGCGATTGTCGGTGAAATCCGTAAACGACCAGAGTGTAAGTGGGGAGACGGACTGAAAATGATCCTTATCCATTGCAGCGCGCGGAGGAAAAGGAAGAATGCCGCGGCCACCCGGTCGCATCACGGTTGGCGTCCAGGGAGCGAGCTGCGTGGGCGCAGAAGCATGATTAGTGATGGAATGGATCAGGCGAACATGAGTTCCGCTCTCCCCAAGGTGCACGGAAACTGATTTCTGCAGAGACGTGCCCGGGGGTTCGGCTTCGATCGGAGCTGTAAACGTAGCGCCCGCGGCGGTAGTTGTCACTTCGACGGAACGATTGTCGGGGAAATAGGTGCGCTCGACCTCAGGCCAGACCCAAAGGCGATGGCCACCGTAGAGGCGAAATTCATCGCCACCACAGAGGCCCGATTGGTTTTCGAATTCGTGGAACTGGTTTTCACCGCCTGTGAAAGCGTATCGGACTACGCGCGGGCCCACATCCGCCAGCACTACCAACTCGACGGAACCGTTCGCAAAGAAATAGGAATTCGGCCAGCCGCGGTAGTTCCGTTTTTCGATGCGAATCACACGAGCTCTTTCGCGTGTCGTTGGATTTTGGTCCAGGCACTGGCAATTTCATGCATATCCTCTTCATCACCGAGCAGCGCTGGTTGGGGAATCCAGATCGTTTCCCAGGCGGCGCGATGCGTGACAGGATATTGCGCCTTCAGGAAGCTATGGCTTTCGGTCGCTTGCGATCCGCAAAGACGCTTGCGATATTCGCCATTCTGGAAAACTTCAAGCGCGTGGACAGGTGGATAGCTTGCCTGATTCGGGATGCCTTCGGCGTTCATAGCCTGAATGAGTCTCTCGGTGCTGGCACCGGCGAACTGCTGCGAGTCGATGTGGAAAATGTAGGCGTAGTGACTGTTGCGAGTGCAACGCGAGTCGAGCTTTTGCGGTGTGATACCTGGGATCGGGGAGAGGAGCTTTTCGAGCAGTCGCGCATTTTGATGGCGCCGTTTGGTTTGCGCATCGAGGCGGGTGAGCTGCGCGCTGAGAACGGCGCCCTGCCACTCGCTGAGACGATAGTTCGAACCGTTGATATAGTGGCTGTAGAACCATTCGCCGGGCATACGGCCGCAATCGTGAACGCTGCGCGCCTGGCGCTCGAACTTATCGTCGTTGGAAATGATCATGCCGCCTTCGCCGGCGGTCATCAGCTTGCTGGCTTGGAAGCTGAAGGTGCCGGCCGTGCCGATCGCACCTATGCGCCGGCCCTTCCACTCGGTCGCATGCGCGTGTGAACTGTCTTCGACGAGGACGATACCCTTTTTTCGTGCCAGCTCGCTGAGCGCGTCGAGGTCGGCCGGGTGTCCGCCCATATGCACGGCGATGATGGCCTTTGTGCGCGAAGTGCAGGCAGCTTCGGCAAGCTTGGTATCGATGCAATAGGTTTCGGGCGAAACATCGACGGTGACGGGCATCGCGCCAGCGTAGAGCACGGCACTGGCCGTGGCGACGAAAGTAAAATCAGGAACGATGACTTCATCGCCAGGCCCGATACCGAGCGCCGACATGGTGACCTCGAGAGCTGCGGTGCCATTTGTTACGGCGATGCCATGCTTGGCGGAATGGAATTTCGCGAACTCCTGTTCGAAGGCAAGAGTGCGAGTGCCGGGAGTGCGCCACCAGATACGGCTTTCGAGGACCTCGGTAAGCGCATTGCGTTCCGCATCGTCGTATTGCGGCCAAACGGGGAACGGTTTCTGCTTGGACTTTTTGCCACCTCTTAGTGCAAGTTCCGCCATGACGATCTCCTGACCTGGTTGCGAAGACTAAAACTGATTGAAGCCGGTTGCGTAACGGAAGGCTTCGACGTAGTGGCCATCTTTGCGAGGCTGTTCGGAGCGGAGTTCCTCCTTGGCCTGGGCATAGTCCTTGAGGTTCCAGTCGGGACGATATTTGTTGATGGCCGGCTCGAACTGGCTAACTTGCTTTAGCGCAGCGTCGAGTTTGAGATCGGCGACGCTGTCGATATTGACAAAATAGTTCGCTTCTTGCGGCGAGGGATAGAAGAAATACATTTCCGGGACTTTGTAGGGCTGCAGACCTTGCTGCAATTTCTGATTCGGGAAGTAGAGCCAGAATTCGGCAGCGCGGACGGCGTCGATGGTGTTGAAAGCGGCCATGCGGTGATCGCTCTTGTGCCAACGCTCGTACCATTCACCGGGATCGACGCTGAGCAAGACGTCGGGACGAATCCGGCGGATGATGGCCGTGGCTTCTTCCGTGAGTTTGGGTTGCGGAGCGTATTCCAGCATGCCGTCGTCGTACCCCATCCAAAGGATGTTGTCCTTCGGCGTGCCGAGCACGCCTTCGGAGACTTCTTGTTCGTTGCGGCGAATCTGGGCGAGACGCTGTGAGCTCATGTCGGGATCGTATGAACCCTTGTCGTCGTTGGTGTATACCACGATGTAGACCTTGTTGTGATTGCGATTGAGCAAGGCGATGGTGCCGCCGGCGCCAAAAACGTCGTCGTCGGGATGCGGCGTGAAGATGAGAATCGTTTTATTCTGCAATTCTTCCAGGCGTTTAGGCGGCTGCGGCGCCGGATTTTGGGCCGAAGTCGCGAAAAGGAATGGAACCGCGAGAACAAGTCCAAAGACAGACTTCATAAGAAGGATTCTCCCCGACCGGAAGCGGTATGTTTTAGCAAATTAGTCACGTAAGAAGGAGCGAGCGTACCCACGCTGGCCAGAATCTTACTTGACAGGGAGAGGTCCTGCAATATTAACTCGATTCAACGCCTGTTTCTTCTCATCAATGGAGGTTGTCATGCAGAACCAGGTCCGTTCGATTTCCATCCTCATCTTTGCGTTCGTCTGCAGTCTTTTGCTGGCCAGCAACGCTTCCGCACAGGTCGACCGCGGTTCCATTGCCGGGACCGTGACCGACACGAGTTCCGCCTCTGTTGCAGCGGCAAGAGTGATGGTTACCAACCTCGAGACCGGTCAAGTCGTCGAAGCATCGACCGACGAGGAGGGAAACTACTCGGCAAAGCTGCTGCGCATCGGACGCTACTCAGTAAGGGCGGAGAAACAAGGGTTTCAAAGTGCGATCGAATCCGGCGTCGACGTCGGAATCAACCAAGTTGTCCGCGTGGATTTTTCGTTGAAGGTCGGTATGGCCTCCGAAACCGTGGAAGTGACGACCGCTGCACCGTTGCTGCAAACGGACACTTCGTCGCTGGGCACTATCGAGACCGAGAAGCGCATCACGGATTTGCCATTGAACGGACGTAACTTTATCCAACTCGCTTACCTGGGGCCAGGGGCGAATGCCGGACAGACGGGCTCAAACGTAAGCGGCGGCGTATTTGAGAACGAACGCGCGAACGAAGCGATTTCCGTCAATGGACTGCGCGTGACGAACAACAACTTCCTGTTGAATGGGGTGGACAACAATGAATTCGGGTTGGGTGGCACGGTCGTGCTGCCACCGCCGGACGCGATTCAGGAATTCCGCACGGAAGAAAACGCCATGAGTGCGGAATTCGGGCGAGGCGGCGCCGCAGTCAACGTGGTGCTGAAATCTGGCACGAACAGCTTTCATGGTGGCGTTTATGAATTCTTCCGAAACGATAAGCTGGACGCGTTGAACTATTTCAGCCCCGAACAGGAACCGTTCCAGCGCAACCAGTTCGGCGGATTTATCGGCGGACCGATCCGGAAGAACAAGACCTTTTTCTTCGGAAACTACGAAGGGTATCGCCTGAGAGAGACAGATCCGTTTATTTCGAGTGTCCCGACCGCCGACGAACGTACCGGGGACTTCAGCCAACTTCTGTCGATCGAAGGCGTCCAGTTGATCAATCCCTACACCGGCGCGCCAATTCTTAATAACCGGCTGGACCTCGCGACCAAACCGGACGGGTCGCCCTTGATCGATAGCGTCGGGTCCAATGTCTTGAATTTGTATCCGCTGCCGACGAACACAGACCCGACGGCTCCCAATTATTTCACGCAAAACTACCTCACAACTCAAAAGCGCATTAACGATCAAGACTCCTTCGACATCCGAGTCGATCATCAGTTCCGGGCTTCGGATCTGCTGTTTGTTTCCTATGCGTTTAGTGACGTACGCAGCCAGCGGCCGGGACCGCTCGGGGACTTGGGTGGCTCCGATTGCTGCCCCAGCATCAGTAAATCGCGCGGCCAACACCTCGGGATTGGCTATACACATACTTTTTCGTCCACCTTACTGAACGATCTGCACGGCGGTTATTTCCGCTATTCCGTGAATGCGCTGCCGTTCAATTACGGAAAGGATTTGGGCAATCAGCTTGGAATCCCGAATGCCAACCGTGGCGACATCAACTCTTCGGGCCTGACAAACATCGATCCCGCGGGATACACGTCACTCGGCGATTCGGAGTGGTTGCCGGAACACGTCTACGAGAACATTTATCAAATCGCGGACACGCTCAGCTGGACAAAGGGCAAGCATTCGATGAAATACGGCATCGACTTCCGACGTCAAGGGCGAAATTTCTACCAAGTGATGGCCCCCCGCGGGCTGTTCGTTTTTAGCGGACTCTATACGGGCGACGGTCTCGCCGACTTGATGACGGGAATCGCGAACTACACGGAGCAAGACTTTCTGCAGGGAAATTATCCGACTCTCTATTGGGACCTAGCGGGCTTTGCGCAAGACGATTGGCGGATTTTACCTAACCTGACGTTAAACATCGGGCTGCGGTACGAGGTGACATCACCGGCCGGCGGACGGGTCAGCAACTTCAATCTGCAGACGGGAACGATGGACGTTGGCTATGGTCCAGGAGCTTTGCCGCGCGCCGGAGTTCAATATGACCTAGGTGGCTTGGCACCACGCATCGGCCTGGCGTATACACTTCCTCGCAATACCGTGATCCGCTCGGCGTTTGGCATATTCCATTCCGCGGAATCGAACATTTTCGATGACCTCGGACTCAACCCTCCGCAAGACACGTTCAACGCCGCGCAATATAGTGCAGCGAGCGCGCCAGTAACAGCGCAGCTGATATCGACGGGTTTCCCGGACACATTTCCGCCGTACGACCCGAACAATCTGGCCGGCTCGGTGAAAACCACGGGCTCGAAACGTATCATGCCCAAGATTCTGGAATGGAACCTGACAGTGCAGCATCAGTTTGCACAGAATTGGGTGTTCACTGCGGGATACGTAGGAACGCACGCGTACCGGCTCTGGAATCACGAGTCGAGCGACTTCAATCAGGCGTTAACGCCCCTCGACAGCAACTTTAACGGGCCGGTGCCGGCGGATTGCCCCTCGAACAATTATGGAAGGCCGTACTTTGACCAGCAGCCGTGCCTGGTTTCGATTTTGCCGCTCGACTACGCGCAACTGCACACGTCCTACAACGCATTTCAGACATCGTTGAACAAGCGCTTCTCGGGCGGCTTCAATATGCTCGTGTCGTACACGTTCGGGCAGAATCTTGGGAACGCGGATGGCAACGTCGGGACCTACATACAAAATTCGCACGATCCGAACGCGGAATATGGGCCGGCGGCGCCGGATATTCGTCAGCGCCTTTCGATAAGCGCGTTGTATGAATTGCCGTTTGGGCGCGGCCGTCATTACATGAACGACGTGAACGGAGTCCTGGATGCGTTCCTGGGCGGCTGGGAACTGGGCACGATCATCACAGCACAAACGGGCGAGGCACTCACGGCGGTGCTTTCGGCCGACACGACAAATACGGGCAGTTTCAGTCCTCGAGCGGACCAGATTCACCATCCTTACGACTTTTCCTACAACGTGGCGGCGCAGGGCAATGTGTTCCAATGCTCGAATCCCGGCCACCAAACACTCGATTGCTGGTACAACCAGGCGGCATTTGCGATTCCGGCGCTGGCACCGGGGCAAACATTCGCCACAACGTGGGGCAATTCGGCGATCGGGAATCTGCGCGGGCCAAACTTGGTCAATTTCGATGTCGTTTTCCAAAAGAACTTCGAGATTCACGAATCGCAACAAATCCAATTTCGCGCAGAGTTTTTCAACATTTTCAATCATCCGAACTTTGGATTGCCCGGGGCGAACCCGGATGTACCCGGGGGCGCTGCAATCACCAGCACCTCCACAGACAACCGGCAAATCGAATTTGCGTTGAAGTACACGTTCTAGCGTATGAAGAACTCCAGGAGAGCAAGATGAGGAAGAATTCCGCAATGTGGGTTGCGCTGTTGATTGTGTGCTTCGCCGGCGGTACATCGCCGTTGCCAGCACAAACTGCGAAGTTGTACGTGTCGTCGAAAGCGGGAGACCGGATTACAGCCAAACCAGACGTGCAGTTTTCCGGCGCAAAGGCCGGCGGCGCAACGTTTCAGATCAACGACGCGGTGAAATTCCAGAAAATTCACGGGTTCGGCGCTTCAATTATGGAAGCGGGTATGGTGGTCCTGAATTCGTTGCCTGCCGACAAGGAAGAGGATGTGCTTCGCTCCTTGTTCGATGTAAAGACAGGAGCTGGGTTCACAGCTATGAAGACACCGCTGGGCGGAACCGATTTTCAGTCGGCGGGGCCTTGGTTTACCTATGACGACACCACCGACGACGTGGAACTGACGCATTTTTCCGTGGATCGCGACTTCGGGCCGAATGGCGTGGGCACGTACATTCTGCGCGCGCGCAAGTATGGAAACTTCGCGCTGCAGGCACCGATCGATTATCCGCCGGACTGGATGTTGTACAACGTGAATACGCACCAATCCGTTCAGCCGAAGTACTATCCCGTTCTGGCGAAATATTTCATTAAGTATCTGGAGGAGTATAAGAAGCACGGCATCGTGGTGGACTATCTCAGTTTGTTCAATGAGCCAGAAGAGGTGTACACGAAGATTTCCTACCCGGAGATCAACGTGTTGATACGCGATTTTGTGGGACCCGCCTTGCAACGGTCGGGGCTGACGACGAAGCTGATGATGAGCGAAGCACCGGAACGAATCGTGGCCTACGAACGCTACCATGAGGTGCTGGACGATCCTGCGACCCGCAAGTTCATCTCGGCGGTGGCGTATCACGGTTACGACTTTAAGAACTATGACAAGATCGCGGAACTGGAGAGGAAGTATTCCGAGTACCCGTTCTGGATGGACGAGTTGTGCTACGCCTATGAAGCCAGCTATCCGACGAACAAAATGCTACCGATTTACGAGTTCGACGATGGCAACAACTGGGGAAACGTCATCTTCAACGATTTAGAGGCCGGCACTTCCGCCTGGCTGTACTGGAACGCAATTTTGGATGAGACGGGTGGTCCGTGGGCGGTTTCGTCTGTTCACGGGAATCCCGACCCCAACTCGCAGCATCCCGTGGTGATCATCAACAAACACACGCATGAGGTCACATACACCGGAACGTATTACTACCTGGCGCATTTCAGTAAGTTCGTGCGGCCGGGCGCAGTGCGGATAGAGACCACTGGCAAGGCCGACGGCGTGCGAGTTATGGCGTTTCAGACCCCCGAAGGTATCGTCGCGCAAATCCTAAATAGCGCAGCCGAGAATAAAGACGTCAACTTGGAGTTCAAGGGCAAGTCGCTGCATATAACTGCGCCGGCCATTTCGATTGCCACGGTAACCTGGTGAGTATCTTCTCGATCGGAGCGGCCCCCTTCTCCTCTCGGTCAGCTACTCTGCCTCCGTCGTAGGGCGCAGTTTGTGCCATCCCGTGAAGGCCAGATGGGGTGGTCCGAGTTTTGGTTGATTGCAGCGACTCTCGATGTTCGGCACGGTAAGCCAAGCGCAACCAAGTTCAAGCGACTTCGACGATAGTCCAACGACCTCCTACGTTTGGCTGGCGAATTGTTATTTCGCCTGCCACAGGCTATGACCGGATCGCGGGCGCCATGGCCAACCTGGGTCTCCGGCTCTCGGATCAAACGGTGGGCAATATTCTCCGCCATGATATTCATCCGGCTCCCAAACGGAAGCAGGCAACGAGTTGGAAAGACTTTATCCGTGCTCACATGGCGGTATTGGTGGCGACCGACTTCTTCACGGTGGAAGTGCTTACGCTAAGAGGGTTGATTACGTACTACGTGCTGTTTTTCATTGATTTGGAGAGCCGGAGGGTATGCTTGGCCGGAGTCACGCGTCATCCGGATCAAGAGTGGATGGAACAGATGGCGCGCAATGTGACGATGGAAGATTCTGGTTTTCTGATCGACCGCAGGTACCTACTGCATGATCGCGACAGCAAATACTGCCCATCGTTTCGTCAGCTGATCGAAGCAGGAAGCGTGAAGACCCTTGTCTTACCACCGAGAAGTCCGAATCTGAACGCCTATGCGGAACGCTGGGTAAGGTCGGTTAAGGAGGAATGCCTGGCGAAGCTGATCTTGTTGGGTGAAGGCTCATTGCGGCGCGCGCTGCGCCACTACGAAGCCCACTATCATGAGGAAAGAAATCACCAAGGCAAAGACAACGTACTGCTATTCCCTTTGCCGACTCAAGCAGTCCGTGGAGAACAGGAAAAGGTGCGGTGTCGGGAGCGGCTGGGCGGCCTGCTGAAATACTATGAGCGCGAGGCGGCATGAGCAGCAAACAAGGACATCCGATTCAGGCCATGGGGTTCTGGCTGTTCGGCTGCCTTTCTGTGGTGCTGGCGGTTTTGAAACTTACGGTGGCGGGATACTGGTCGTGGTGGAGGGTGATGCTGCCATTCCTGGCGTTTCTGGGCCACAACACGGTGTATCTTCTGGCTGGCTTCCTATGCTTCTGTTGGCTGAGGCATGAAGAAGATGAGGAGGAGCCTACCACCCTGCAGAAGCATTCGAGGGAGGGGCCGACATTCTTATGAAATCATATATATAAGGATGCGTGCAGACTGGCCTGGCCCAAGCAAAGGGTCTAGCGCGCCTGATTTATCATGAACCTGCGCTTGAAGTGAGGTTCATGCGTAGGGCAGCGGGCACGACGAGAATTTTGACCATTCTCATTCTCATTTCGCGGCGACAGCGAAATGGTTCTTCGTTGACTTCACCACGGTTCAGACCTAGGATTCCCGCAGAAAGGGAGGAGGAGGGCTTCCCGTGACCTCCGTCGGATCCACCCCAGATCCGCTCATCGGCCGAGTTCTCAGCCACTACCGAATCGAAGGTCAAATAGGCAGCGGTGGTATGGGAGTGGTGTACCGCGCCTATGACGAACACCTTGACCGCGAAGTTGCGCTGAAGGTTCTCCTTCCAGGTACGCTTGCCAACGAGTCCGCCCGCAGGAAATTTCGCAACGAAGCTCTTGCTCTTTCCAAGCTGAATCACACTAACATCGCGACGGTCCACGACTTCGACACGGACAATAGCCTGGACTTCCTCGTCATGGAGTTGATCGAAGGTGTCACACTAAGCGCCAAGCTTCTCGAGGGCTCGATTCCGCAGAAAGACGTCATTGCCCTTGGCACCCAAATGGCCGACGGCCTCACGGCCGCGCATGATCGCGGCGTCATTCATCGCGATCTCAAACCTGCAAATCTGCGCATCACCTCGGATGGACGCTGCAAAATCCTCGACTTCGGTCTCGCAAAGCTTCGTCTCTCAGCCAAAGCCGGCCCAGCAACTGAAACCCTGAGCGAAGCCACTGTGATGGCCGGCACGCTGCCATACATGGCCCCGGAGCAAGTCCTCGGTGGCGAAATCGATGCCCGCACTGATATTCACGCCGCGGGCACGGTCCTTTATGAAATGGCCACCGGCCTGCCTCCCTGTCACGCATCGGATCGCTCCGAACTGGTTAACGAAGTACTGCGAAGTTGCCCGCCGCCCGCTGACGTCATCAATCCTCGTCTTTCACCCGAACTCGCTCGCATCATCACCAAATGTCTCGAACGCGACCCTGAAAACCGCTACCAATCGGCGAAGGAATTGGCCATCGACCTCCGCCATCTCCAACTCAGCACCCAATCGCCTACCGCGTCGCCGCCATACACAGTACGTCGCCCTGCGCTCTCTGCGAAAAGAAAACGCCTGGCACTCGTTGCCTCACTCCTGTTGCTTCTTCTTGTAGGTCTTGGCTTGTGGCATTTCCTACCTGACTCCTCCAACAGCGCCTCCATCTCTGCTTCTCTTCCTCGTGATAAGCAGTTGGCCGTTCTCCCGTTTACCGTTTCTGACGGCGATCCCGTAAAAGTCGCTTTCGGCGCAGGGCTCACGGAAACGCTTACCGCCAAACTGACTCAACTTACTCGCGACCCGCTCCTACAAGTGGTTCCTGCTCCGGAGGTCCTTCGGAATCACGTCGACAGCGTCGACGCCGCCCGCAAGGAATTCGGCGTCAATCTTGTTTTGGAGGGCAGCTTACACACTTCCGGCAGGCAAATGCGCATCAACTTCATCCTCGTCGAAGCGCGCACCCGTCGCCAACTCCGCGCAAACAGCCTCACTGTCGCCGATGACGACGCCTTCCACGTCGAAGACGCTGTCGTCAGCGCTGCCTTTGAAATGCTTGGCATGGACACGCGACTCGCGGAGCGCGCCGAACAAGAACCTCATCGCACCCAAGTCGCCGGCGCATACGACTACTACCTCCAGGGCGTCGGCTACCTCCAAAATTACGATCGCCGAGAAAACGTGGATAACGCGATTCAGGTGTTTCAGCGCGCACTGGGGTTGGACAAGAACTACGCTCTTGCTCACGCGGGTCTCGGCGAAGCCTTCTTGCAGAAATACAGTTTTACCCAACTCGCTTCAACGCTTCAGCAGGCCCGCGATTCCTGTCGCACGGCAAACCAGCTCGATTCGCAACTCCCCGCTGCGCATACCTGTCTAGGTGATCTGGCCGTAGCAACCGGCAACTATGCCGAGGCTGCACGTGAATTTTCCCTTGTCCTCCAGCACGAGCCCACCAACGACGCCGCCTACAAGGGTCTCGCGAATGCCTACGAACGCATGGGCAAGCTGCAGCAAGCCGAATCCACCTATAAGCAAGCCATCGCTCTTCGTCCCCACTACTGGGCCACCTACAACTGGCTCGGCGCCTTCTACTACAATCAGGCTCGCGTTCACGATGCTTCCGAGATGTTCCGCCAAGTCGTCGCTCTCGCCCCAGATTCGATCCGCGGCTATTCGAATCTTGCCGCTTCTCTCATGGACGAAGGCCTGTACGATGACGCCCTGCACGCGGCACAGCGCTCCATTGAGATTCAGACCTCAGACGATGCCTACTCCAATCTCGGTAGCGCCTACTTCTTCCTGCAGCGCTACGACGACGCCATCAGTGCATTCCAGAAAGCCACGGAGTTTTCTCCCCGCGACCCTGTGCTCTGGTTGAATCTCGGCGATGGTTACTACTGGGCTCCGGGGCGTCGCAAAGACGCTTCGGCCGCTTACCAGAACTGCGCCGAATTCGCTTCGCAACAATTGGAACGGAACTCCAAGGATTCCGTGAAACTGGGAATCTTGGCCGTTTGCCAGGCTATGCTTGGTCGAAAGGATAATTCCTTCGACTCACTCAACCGCGCTTTGCGTCTCACTCCAGACGATCCGTCCGTCCTATTCTCCGCTGCTCTCGTCCACATCCAGTTCGACAATCGCGACGACGCCCTTCATTTCTTGACTAAGTGTCGCGCCGCTGGTTTTCCCCAGCCCAAACTCCGCGACTACCCCAATTTCCAACCTCTTCGTTCCGACCCCAATTTCCAAAGGTTAGTTCAGGCCCCTAAAACCATTTGAACAAATTCGAGAGGAGAATAATCATGGCCACCCCAACAAAAACACCCCAAGTAGGTAAAGGCCCAGTTATCGTCACGATCTACAGCATCGATAATGCGATCGTAGTTGATCCTCCCAGGTTCGAGGTAAGCAAGAAGCAGAAGGAGGAAGTGCAGTGGCACTGCGGCTTAAAACACACGACGCATGACCCAAACGGCTGTTTCCATGCACACTTCGATCAGGACTCCCCTTTCGCACGTAAGGAGTTCAAGAAACACAAGGAACTCAGCGGTCCCTCAAAAGAGACGGCAGTCATCGGCAAGGAGTACAAGTACACCGTCGAGATAGACGGCTACCCACCACTCGATCCCATTGGTGTCGTGAAAGCTTAATTGGGTCTGTTTTTTGCTAGTCCGTCGGTCCACAAACGGGGTTCGAGGAGATCACTAACTATGTCCTCGAACGGGACTTCGGGCTCGTTTCGCAGGATTCACATCTACGAGTACGCTGTTTCCCGGGGCCTTGCGCAGCTGACCGCTTAGCAATGCGTTACAATTCAAGCAAGCCAAAGGTGTACCGTGACCGTGCTGCGTAAACTGCTTTCTCTTTTACTTCAGGCGAGCGCCACAGCCTTGTCGGCCCACGATGTACAGGCTCTAGAACGACGTTTCATAGCAGCCAATGTCGATCTTAGCCCCTTCAAACCTGTGTCGGCCGTCGAGATCCTCATCGCCCACGATCTGTGCTCCAGGATTCTCTCCACCATTTCGTGCGGGAGAACCTGCCCTCAGATGAAAGTTGCTTGAGGCAGCGTCTACGAATTCCGGATCGGCAAAGCGAGAGTGCTGGTCATTGCCGCTTGCTTGGACATATTCTTCGAAACTCGCGAATTCCACGCGGTCGTAACTCCATTTCGCACTCTTCGAACCGCCAGGATAGTAATAGAGATTGTGATCGAAGATCACCGTCGGACTGCCATCCATGCGACCGGATCGGCTGCTCATGACTCGCCCATGTTTGCCCACATAAATGATGTTGTTCTTAAACACATTGTTGCGCAGATAGAATTGCATGAGGATCTCACCTGTTCCCGTTTCCCAAGCGTCATTGTTGTACAGGGTATTGTTGACGATGGTTGTGTCCTCGGTCTTGCCCCGCTTTAAATCGTAGCCGCCGATGCTAATTCCAGCGGTATGGCAGGAATAAATCAAATTGTTGCGCGCTACAATGTGGCTGGTATTCCCTGAAAAATGCTCGCTAGCCAGTTCAAGTCCGTAATCTACGTCGTGCATCACGTTACGCTCAATCAAAATACGCGTTCCACCATCCACGTATATGCCGTCGGAATTCGCCTCGTTGCCGTAGGCCGGATTACCTCTAGACGTGATGTTAAAAACCAAGTTCTCGCTCACCACTCCATCGCGCGCTCGATCGACTTCTGGATTGGGCGCGGTGCGTTCAAAGCCGATCACATCGATTCCGATGTTGTTGTTATCGTGCACGATATTCTTGGAAATTCGGAAACCAGCCACATTTCCATTGACCACAAGAGATTCGCTCGAACCTGTCTTGAGATGGTGAATTTCATTGCCCTCGATAACGAGATCGCTGACCGGCGTTTTAGGGTCTGTACCGTAAATGGCGATGCCAAAGCCGTTGGCGCCTTGTCCCGGCCGCAACTGGACTGCGGAATTCTGCTCTATGTGATGCACGTTGTTCTTCAGAATTTCGATGTGCGAACCCCCGCCAAATACCCGAATCCCGCCCGGAACGCTGCGGGAGTCGTTCGTTCGATAATTGCAAATCTCGAAACCCTGAATCCGCACATAGAGCACGTCGCGCAATTCGATCATGCTTGTGTCACCCACGGGTAGCGTTAGGCACCCGCCGTCAAGGACCGCTTGTTCGCCGGGCTGACTCCGAATCGTGATGAACCCCAGCTGCGCATCGCCGGAGACTTTGACGGTCAACCGCTGGCAGTACGTGCCACCCCGCACATAAACCGTGGATCCCGGCTTCGCAGTGTCAGCCGCGCGTTGGATTGTTCGAAACGGCCTTTCGATTGTCCCAGGATTCGCATCATCGCCACTCGTTGAAACATAAAGGTCCGAGCCGGCCTTCTTGGCAACGCACGCACAGAAGGGGATAGAAAACAAAAAGCCAGAGATCACCAGGCTGTGTATAAGCTTCAAATCATTCCTCCAAGACGCTGAGCTCCCGGCAATCTATTTTGTACCAACAATAGAGGCAGCGGGCGTTAAGTTTCGCCCGTTTCCCTTATTTGATGATGCCTCCAGACTGAACGGTTCGGCCGCGCGCGGCTATCCGTTTTCAGATTTCAGAGTATAAGAGCACACTGTAGTGCTCGTGTTCACGTGCGCCTGTCCAGGAAGTGTGCGCGAAAGGAACCGTTTTCTCGTCATCCGCCCGGAATCGGTTGGAGGCGATCACAGACATGGGAGCAACTTCACAGGTTAGGCCCATCTCGCCTGATTCACATTGACGAGTACGCTGTTAATCGGGACCTAGAGAAGCCCGAGGTCAAACCGGAGAAAAGGACGGGAAATGCTAGCCCAATGGGAATAGACTTCCGACTGCGAGGTGGAACCCATGCGTACTATGTGCCCGGCGAGTTTACTTGGGGTTTGGTTGCTTGCGGTTGGCGGCCCACTGACCGCACAGGAACCAAAACAGCCTACGGCCCTAGAGTTGAGCAAAAACGAGACTCCAGGCAAAGCGTTCACGCGCTTCTTCGGCTATCAGGAATATCAATTTCGTTCGGCCGCGGAAGCCATGCCCGAAGACAGATGGAACTACCGACCCGCACCAGGATTGTTCAAGAACGAGAAACCGCAATACGGACCTGCCGAGGAGCGTACTTTTGCAGAACAGGTGAAACATGTGGCCTGTGTCAACTTTTGGTATGCCGGCCTGTTGGATGGCACGAATCCACCTGGGGGCTGTGACAAGGGCGGACCCAATCCCGCAAAAACGCGCGTCGAATTACTCAACTACTTGCGCGACTCCTTCACTGCGCTGAACAAGTCCCTAGGGGCAATTACCGAAAAAAACATGTATGACCCAATGGAACGCCCAGGACCCAATACCCGCCTGGGCCTCGGCGTAGTGTGCATCTGGCACGTAGCGGACCACTATGGTCAGGCGGTTATTTATCTGCGCGAAAACGGCGTCGTGCCACCCGCAAGCCGACCCAATCCCCCCGAGTTGAAAGAAAAATACTGAAAATCCAACAGCTTTGTTGGCCATTTCCGATTTGACGGAAAGTCCCTATTTGTCGCCTTACTGGTAAGGTCGTGCTAAAACCCACTTTTCCGGTTTTGCTGTTAGAACCAGGATTTTGAGGCAAAAATGTGTTATTCAGGTCACAGGGTAGTGACACTATAGCGCGAGGCTTTATGCAACCACCTGTTGGCCCCGCATTCGTTGGCGTCCCGTCAGCTTCGCCTAAAGGTTCGCGGATTTCGTGGTTCCTGGTCGTTGTGGGCTGCCTCTATTTCATCTTGCTGGCCCTCGGCGCCACCAGAGCAATTCCGCACTTTGCCAAGCTGTATGGGGAGGCGGGAGTCGGACTTCCTCTGCTCACCCGTATCTTGCTTTCCTCTCATTTTTGGTTTCTGCCAATCGCGTTCACCGTTGCTGCGATACTCACTGTCGCAAAGAAACTGGCGGAGTTCAGCAGGCTACAACTCCGTGTCGTCAATGTTGTTCTCATCTTCCTTGGAGCCGTTTTGCCAGCTTTGCTCGTGTGGTTTTTGTGTTCGCCTCTGTTTGGCTTGATTGGAAAACTCGATGGGGCTCACTGACGGGAGAACGAGCGAGTCCTACGCAGTTTGTTCCAATAACTCCTGGTTTGTGGCGTACTCGGAAATGTGAAGTAGTACTTCACATTGACGCGAATGCTGTTACCAGGAGCTGCGTCACCTTGGTGCGACGAAGTAACGACGATATTTGCCCAGACTAGTCCGTCGCTGTAAAGTATATGAAAATGAAGCGTACGCCTTCCCATCGCTGGAATCCGTAAAGGTTTTGAAATATACCCTGCCCTTATTCTCGTACTCGTCTTCTCGCTCTTCTCCGTTCCAGCACAAACTGACCTGTGGCGGAATGTCGCGCGCTATAGTTCACCACAACTCAAAACTAATACCCCCAGTCAAGCGCAGCTTGTGAGAATCAAAAAGACTCTTGTGCGGCGTGTGCGACTGGATAACTGGCCGTGCTCGGAGGCTGATGACTCCGAGTGGACCGAGAATCTCAAGTTCGAAGAACTGCCAGTATCTGGGGCGGAGAAGGTGGTACTTGTTGAAGCGGGGCCCGGATGCGCTTGTGGCGGACAAGGGTCAAATGGTGCGATGTGGCTAATCCGCTTTCAAGGAGATAAATTGTCCTTTCTCGCGACTCCGCAGAAACAATTCAATGGATGGCTCTATTCAATTCAGCAAACAACCACTCACGGATTTCGGGATTTGGTCCTTGGTTGGCATATGGGCGGCGGAGAAACTGGTCTAAGCTACTTTCGTTTTGACGGCACTTCGTATCAGCGGATTGCTGCGGCAACTCAACTTACGGATGCCGATGGTACTGAGAAGATTGCTCCGAAACACACTAGCTGAGTTATTGGAATGGAACGAAGACTAGTCAGCTCCTGATTTCTCGCGAAATCGGAAGGGTGGCGGCTAGTACCCATGTTACTGGTTTCGGCGTTTGCAACAATGAGTTTTTGCTGTCTTCTGGATCTGTAGTTGCAACGCGAAGATGTGATTCTGCGCGTCTGACATCCCGGCGGCCCAAGCTCGCTGATACCAAACTATGGCCTCCTTTGAGTCCTGCGGCACTCCTTTTCCGTACTCATAGAGTTGGCCTAGGTGAAATTGGGCACTGCCGTTACCCTTGCTAGCTGCTACTTCATACCATCTTCGAGCTTCGTTCAGATCAATCGGAACACCAATCCCGCCTTCGAGCATTTCACCAAGCTTGCTTGCCGAGCTAGCGTCGCCCCGCTCGGCGGCCAGCTTATAATACTTGGCCGCCGTTGGTAGATCGCGAGGTCCGGCGAATCCAAAATAAGCTCGGTCGCCCAGTACTTCCGCACTCGCCGTTTGATTTTTGTGGTTTTCGATGCGGACGTACTTCTTGAATTGCGGATAGTAGTACCACAGGACCAAGTTCATTGGAAATATCACAAAGAACCCGACTCTTACTGTCCGTATCAGCATATCGTGTTTGTCGATTGTGCCTGACCACATTTCCCGACATGCAGAAGTCACTGCGTTGCCAACGACCAGGAGGATGGTCAAAGGAAGGGTTGCGAGCTCGCGAATGATACTGGTTTTAGAGGGTGGTTCTGGACCTTGGGCGGCCAACACGAACTGCGGCTGCCGTCTCCATTTTTCCGCGATAAGATCATCACGCGTTAGTCTCGCTGCTCGATGGGCGCATGGCTCGCACTCATAAAATCCCAACTGATACCGGAACGGGGTTCTGCTCGTTCCAAATTCAACTGGATTTTGCGCGCCATAAATGCTCAGTAATTGCGCCGCATCCTCCCAAAAACTGCTTTTCAGCGCCGCTACACAATCGCTAAAACCTAGCGAGACTTGGGTATCGTACCTCATGCATCCCGTCCACATAGTCCTACGCATCATCGCTCGTCTGCACGATGGGCACCGTGGACGGAATCTGAATTCGTCCACAAGCCATGTCACCATGATTGCCACCGATAGGCTCAACCAAACTCCTGCTATAAGAAAGATAGCGATGAGAAAGAACCACATATCCACCCTATCTGCGGTTCTCAATGCCACAAGAATGGTCGTGAGGTACATAACGACAAGCGCACCCATTCGGGTATTCCGAATCTTCAGCTTCCACGCCATTCCCGCTAATTTTCGCGAGGTAATCGTCACATTTCCCTGCGGTTTGCACCGGAAGCCAAGATTGGGTGGTCTGTAGGTGCCGCTGTCTGGGTATGGACTGGCCATGTTTTGAGATGAATGGTCTTCAGCATGCGAGGCAACCCGAGGTTGGTCGGATTGTGGCACCAAGTCAAAACCAATGAGCGTGGTCTGGTCTATATGTTCACTCACGCTTAACGATTTAGGTGGCAGCCAGTCATGGTGATCGGCCGCCGGAATTAACTCACGAAGTTTGGCGGCAAAGCTTTGGGCGGTCGAATAGCGTTGTTCTCTATCCTTGTGCAAGGCGCGTTGGATCACACGGTTCAGCTCGCTCGAAAGGGGAATCTGAGAAGGTATCTCGGGCACCGACGAACACAATATCGCGCGGAAAATTGAACTGACTGTTGGTCCGCGAAATGGTAATTTTCCGGCCAACAATCGAAACAACGTCACACCGGCGGCCCATATGTCGGATCGACCATCGATGTTGGCCCTTCGCACTTGTTCCGGGGACATGTAGGGAACGGTGCCACTCCAACTCTCATTGTTGGGATCGACGATCTGGGCGATTGCTGCGAGTCCAAAGTCCAGGATTTTAGTGCTACCGTCTCGCAAAACGAAAATGTTTGCGGGCTTGATATCGCGATGAACGATGCCCTTTTCATGGGCGAAGCCGAGCGCATCGCAAAGCTCAGCGATAATCTGCAAGCGATGGCGAAGCGACAAAGGCCATTGCCGCATTAAGAGGTGCTCCAAAGAAAGTCCTTCCAAGTACTCCATCACAACGTAAAGATTGCCCTTATGTTGTCCTACATCGTAGATCGACACGATATCTGGATGTCGGAGACAAGCGGTTGCCCCAGCTTCTCGAATGAGGCTGATCCTCGCTCGTTCGTCGCGAACATTCTTTCGATGAACCAGCTTGATAGCCACAGCCCGGTTATTTCGAGTGTCGATGGCTTTGAGAACCACTCCCATCCCACCGCGCCCGATCTCACCGACCAGAGCGTACGGTCCCAAGTTTATAGGCGTAGGTCGGTCCGAAGTCATGGAGTCGTCCGAGGGTCGAGAATGGACGCGTACACTTATACACCCAGAAGTCGATAGCGAGAACACCCCGGCAATTTATGCCTTTAGATTTGAAAGAGTCAGCCTCTCTTTTTGGAATCAATCCCTTCCTGTTGCTCGAAATATTCTTCCAAGGCCAAACTGACTTGAATCATGAAACGGTCCACCCAAAAAATACGTGCCAACTCCTGGTAGCGTAACCGACTAGGTCCAGGTAATGATACAAAACTGGAAACTTTGCGATGGTCTGCCGAGGGGCAATTCAAGTTGACGCGAACGCTGTTAATCAGACTTGGCTTCGCCCTGATTACTGACGCGGTATTCAATGCCATCTCATGCCGGAGCAGCAACACCGAATTGATGGCCAGAGGGCCGAGTAAGCAGGTCGCCGCGAGGACAAGTTCGAACATTTGCGATAGCTGAGCGCGGTCGAGCGCGAAAATGAAACAGGCGTCCAACAGAATGAATCCCAGAAACAATGGGAGTGCGCGTCTCCACCTTGATGTTAGGAAAAAGCTGAAAGCATTTAGTAAAACGCTCCCAAACAGGATCGCGACTGGACGCCACGGCTTGCCGTGAATCCCGTCACAATGAGGGCATCGGGATAGAAAACCATTCCAGTCTTCCCAGCGACTGATTTTCAGCGGACTCCCGCAGCGATAACAGGTGCGAAGAACACCTTCTCTGTCGGCAGAATCACCCGGCTTCGCCAAAGGATAGGCGTAAGGACTGCCTAAGTCTTTTGCGCCGGACAACGCGCTATCTCTTTCATCTCGGACATTTACTCCTGCTTGGCGCAACGCGTCAGCAGTCTGAGTCAGAAAAATGTCCAACGCGCTCCTGGACGCTCTGTCCACATGTAGGCGAGGTTTCCAGAGGAAAGCTTCATCCACGATAGAAATTGAGAGTCCGTATCGACGCCTGGCGATGAATGGAATCACGAGTCCGACGATAGCAACTGCTGGCGGATAACCGCTAAGTTGGCCCCCTTCTCCCCTGAGAACGGGCAGTAGCATTAGGCCAGTCGTGACCGAGCCTCCTATCACCATGAGCAAAGCGATCGTCCACAGAAAGAATGGATTTAGTCTCTTAACCTTTGCTTCGACGACTCGATTCAGGAGCACGCGCTCGCAGTACGTTGGATCTTTCACAGCAAAGAGTTTTTTCTAGGCAGAAATACCGCACGGTCTGTAATAGCTATATGGAATGTCGAGGGGTCCTTAGGAACGACAAAGGAAAGACCGGCAATACAGTCGTTCGCCTTCTTCAAGGCTAATGTCAAACGGCATCGAACTCACCGGAGATTTAGCGAAATGATAGTTCAACTCTTTAGCTGCCAGCAAGCGCCAAAGGTTTCGAGGCCGAAATCGAGCTAATGTGCCTGTCACTGGCCACAAACGGCGTTCGAGGAGATGAGAACTCAAGCGACCTTCCATGACAGCTCGCTTCCTCGAACCGGACTTGCACTAGGACTTCTGGCTGGCCTTTAAGCTGGCATTTCAAGTTGTAGGGGTGTTAGCTTTTTTCCGAGAGCGCCGTGATCCGGGCAAAATCCGAGGCTCCTCGAAGTTCGCTGGTGCTTCGACGCCATCGCGCTGAGGTTTTCCGTGAAACGTTGGCCGAAAGTAATAGTGGCACTAGTTGGTCTCGTGGTCTTGGGAGTTGCGTCGATTCCTTTTTTCGTGAACGCAAACACGTTTCGCCCCACCATCGAAACGCAACTCACAACGAAGCTTGGCCGCAGTGTGAAATTAGGAGACCTGAGCCTGTCGCTTTTCTCTGCCAGCCTGATCGCCAATGACCTCAGTGTCGCCGACGATCCCAATTTCAATGCCGCCCCGTTTGTGACGGCGAAGGAGATCCGGATCGGAGTCTTGCTGCGGCCACTGATTTTCTCGCATAAGGTGAATCTACAAAGTTTTCAGCTTAAATCTCCTCAAATCACGTTAATTCGCGCGGCGAACGGCACGTGGAATTTTTCAAGCATCGGTCGTCTCCCCGCTAGCGGCGTTGTCGCGGACGCAGCTTCGGGAATTTCGAAAGGCTCTGCGACCGAGCTCCCAGTCCTCACCGTCGGCCGCTTCGTCATCGAAGACGGTCGCGCCGTGATCGCACGCCTTCCCGCGCGCGGCCAACCCAGCGCGTATGAGCACATGAATCTCAGCGTACGCGATTTTTCATTCGACTCTCAGTTTCCATTCGAGCTACGCGCGAACTTGCCCGCCGGGGGCACTGTCGATGTCACTGGTCACGTCGGCCCGTTGAATCGTGACGACGCGGCAACCACCCCAGCCGACGCGCAAATCTCCATCAAGCGGCTGGACCCGGTCGCGGCCGGATTTCTAGATCATAATGCGGGTCTGTCGCTCCTCGCAGACATCGAAATGCGCTCCGCTTTCGACGGGCACATCCTCACCACTAATGGCACCATGCATATCCAGAATCTAAAGCTTCGCAAAAGCGCCGCCGCTGCGCCGGAGCCGCTAGACTGCGCTTACAGTGGCACCCATCTACTGAAGGAAAACACGGGGCAGATCGAGGACGCCATGGCAAAAATCGGCGACGCCGCGATCCATGTGAGCGGAACGTATCAGCCTGTGGCCATCGGCGGAGTTGATCTAGAGCTAAATTTGAAACTCACTGGGCGAAGCTTGCCGATCGATGAACTCCAACATTTGATGACTGCGGCCGGCGTTCGTCTGCCAAACGGGGCGGTTCTGTTGGGCGGAATGCTCGCTTTGAACCTTGCCATCATTGGCCCGACAAAATCGCTCGTCATTAGCGGGCCGATCGCGCTCGACAACACACGTCTCGTCGGTTTTGACATCGGCTCAAAAATTCACGGCATCGCTGCACTGAGCGGTCTGAAAACCGGAGACACGACAAATATTGAAAAGTTGCGAGTAAACGTGCGCATTACGAACGCAATCGTTGTTGTTGACAAGATCGACGCCGTTATTCCGGCGGTGGGCGAACTTACTGGGAGCGGGACGGTATCTTCCGCTGATGAATTGGACTTCAACCTCGTCGCAAAAATCGATTCGGCACAAGGCATCGGCAAAGTCGGCGCGGGATTACTCACCAAGTTAAATGGTTCAGACGAGACTTCAAAAAACACGACTGGCGTGCCCCTGCGCGTCATCGGGACGCCCGAGGATCCTAATATCACCGCCGATGTCGGAGACATCTTCCAGAAGAAAAAGAAATCCATCGCCGCCTTCTTCGGCAAAAAGAAATAGCTCGCGCCGCACCCGTCTGGCTCTTTGTAGCGTCCGCCGTCGAGGCTAGCTTCTCGCAGCGCCTGCGGCAAGGTGGTCTCTCCATTCCTGGAGAACCTTGTGCACCATCGAAATCGCGATCGACCCTTCCCCAACCGCCGACGCAACACGCTTCACATTGCCCGACCGTACATCCCCGACGGCAAACACTCCCGGAAGACTGGCTTCGAGCAGATACGGTCGACGCGTCAACGGCCATTGTGCGGTCTTCAAATCCAGTGGAACCAAGTCTACGCCCGTCTTGACGAATCCTCTTTCATCGAGCGACAAACAGCCTGCAAGCCAGCCCGTGTTCGGGTTTGCTCCCATCATCAGGAAAACGTGCCGGATGTCGCGGGTCTTCAGGTCGCCAGTCTTATTGTTGCGGCACCGCACGTGATCCAGCCGGTCGGCTCCCTCCAGGGCAACGATCTCGGTGTCGGTGTGCAGCGTGATTGTTTTACTTTCTTCAATCCGGCGAATCAGATAGCGCGACATCGTGTCCGCCAGGCGCCCCGATCGGATCACCACGTGGACATGTTTCGCTGTCTGCGACAGAAATACAGCCGCTTGACCGGCGGCATTGCCCCCTCCAACAATGATCACCTCTTCGTCCCCGCACAATTGCGCCTCAAGGAATGTTGCCCCGTAGTACACGCCATTCCCTTCGAATCGTTGCAGGTTTTCGAGTGGGAGCTTGCGGTATTCGGCTCCGGTGGCGATGATCACCGTCGAGGCCGGCACAGTTGCGCCGTCTTCAATTTCGATAATATATGGATTGCGCCCGCAATCTAGGCGCGCCGCGCCGCGAGCGATCACTACCCTCGCGCCGAATTTTTGTGCTTGCGTGTAGGCCCGCCCGGCTAATTCCTGCCCCGAAATTCCGGTCGGGAAGCCCAGGTAGTTTTCGATTTTCGAACTGGAACCGGCCTGTCCCCCCGGAGCGTAGGTTTCGATGACCAGGACATCGAGCCCCTCCGAAGCGGCGTAAACCGCGGCCGCAAGTCCCGATGGTCCTGCGCCGACTACGACAATGTCGCGGACCTTAGTCAAATCGATTCCTTCGTTCCACCCAAGGCAGTCGGCTACCTGCTGATTTGTCGGATTGCGAAGTACGTTCTTTCCCCGGCAAACGACAATCGGCACATCACTGCCGGTCACTTGAAAGTGTTTGAGCATTTCTCGGACGCCGGAGCCGGATTCATCCTCAAGATCGACGTAAGAGTGCGGATATCCATTACGAGTCAGGAATTCCTTAATTCGCAGCGTGCCTGACGAATTATTCGTACCCAGGAGCACAGCGTCTCCCCACCCGTGAGCGATGAATTCCACCCGGCGCAGGATGAATGCGCGCATCAGGATCTCACTCAGTTCGCTATCGGTTTCGATCAATTCCTGCAAACCCGAGTGATCGACCTCGATGACCTCGCCAGCATCCCGCATCCGCGCGCGCACCAGGCTCCGCCGGCCCGATAAAATGCCCACTTCGCCGGAGAATTGTCCGGCTTGGTGCACGACGACGGCCTCTTCACCGTTGCACGTGGGTCTCATGATTTCCAATGCCCCGGAAATAACCAGGAAGAAAGGAAGATTATTGTCGCCCGGCTCGACCAGCACCTCTCCGGCTTGGGCCTCGCGTTTCTTTCCGCGGGCCGAGATGCGAGCGATTTGACCCGCATTGAGGGTGGGGAAAATGTGCTCAAGTCTCTCGAACTGGGTTAGCTGGGAATTTAAGTTTGTGTCCGACATGCCGGTATTTCCTCTCCAAACCTATGCCTGGGTTCTTGAACTTGCATTTTCGTTATGAATTCCAAAGCAGGTCCGTGAGGTTCCATCGTGTTTCAACCCTCCTGCAATCACGCGAGTGAATGCAAGCGTCCGCGGGCGTCATGATGTTATCAGAGGGCGGTTCGGAAAGCAGGCACGAATGGCCGGCAACTTGCTTGGCACAATCAGACTACCAATCTCACTAAGTCGCAGTAAACATCGGATTGCCGCTCTTCGTAAATTCCGCTGGCTTCAACATCTTTCGCCGATCCCCGATGACTTCCTCCAACGGGACTTGAACGAAGCCGCTCTGCGGCGGACACTACGTGCTGCCGGACAAGTGCTTATCACTCGCCAGAAACGTAAACGGCGTTGTGGGAAACGACCCCATTTTCCACCAACCCCGGTTTCAGCATGGCTTCCATCACTTGATTTTGAGCGGCCAGCTTCTCCTTATTAATGGCGTGCGTGTAGATGTCCAGGGTGGTGCCGATGTCGGCATGCCGCAGCATGGATTGTACGGTCTTCACATCGGTCTTGGTCTGGGTGACCAAGTAGGACGCCAGCGAATGGCGTAAATTATGGAATCCAAACCGCCGCCGATCGTCGGGCGCCAGTGTCCCTGCCTTGACCGCCGCGGGACGCAGATAATCCTGCGCCATGATGGAACCCGTGCGAGGCTTGCGGCCGCGCAGCTTGAAAGATGGGAAAACCCAATCCGCTGGTTTGGAGAGCGTAGTCTCCCGCTGCCACTGCCGCATGATGTCAGCGAGTAGCGTGCCCATGCCTGCTGGTTGGCCGCTGGCCTTCGTCTTGGGCTTGCCGATCTGACCGTCTAGCCAGGTGCGCCGGACATAAATCTTCTGATTGGGAAAATCCAGTTCCTGCCACTGCAGGCCAAGACATTCGCTGATACGCAGCCCGGTCGCTGCCGCCAGCAGCGTCAAGGTACGCTCCAGCGGAGGGAAGCCTTTGACGAGGCCAAAGGCTTGCTCTGGCGAAAGGATGATCGCCTCGTAGTCGCCGGTTGTCTTGCAACGGACCCACTTCATCGGATTGGCATCCTCGGTGCGCGGGATCAATCCGTGTCTCTGGGCATGTTTATAGACGCATGCCATGACGGCACCTACTTTGGCGCAAGTCGGATTGGCTAGTCCCACTTCTTGGCGAAGAGCTTTCAACCACTTCTCGACGTCCAAAGGCTTAACGCCCACGGCGATGTTCGTACCCCAGAGCGGGATCAGAAAATCTCCACGATGTGGCGGTGCAGGTAGGCAGTAGAGGGAGCACGCTCCGGCAATTCGCTCTCAACATAATGACGAGCAATGGCGGAGAACGTCACCCGACCACGAGAAACAGACTCGTTGATTTGCTGGGATAGATGCTGACGTTCCATTTCGGCCCAGGCTGCACTTTCGGTCTTGAAATCGCGTACTAGCCCTATCGGGATTTTATGCTCCACCCGTTTACCGTCCGACTGCCGGGTCACGTAATGCCTTAACACCCAGGTCGGCCCCGCCTTCCGATCCTCCTTCCGCAGGGTGACAGCAAATTTGCTTAAGTCTGCGGAATGCAATCGGGTAGTGCAAGGATTAAGTGGCGTTGGCGAAGGCTTTGGGGGAGGCTTCTTCGGGGAGTTGGGTGTAATCGGGGAAATTGCCGAAGAGTTTTTCGCCGGGAGCGCCAGAGGTGACAGCGAGAACAAGATAGCGTCCGCCGACGAAGCAGCCTTTCCAGGATTGGCCAATGCCGCCAAAAACTTCTTCGCGATCGCCGCGGGAGCGGACAGCATTGATGCCGACCTTGAAGGCGCGTAGCTCGGAGGCGACGCGGCGGGAGATGTTGCGGTCGTCGCAGGCGATGGAAGAGACGAGGTTGCCGTTGGAGACGTTCATTTCGGAGATGAGTTCTTCGAGATGGTCAGCGACGAGAATGGTGTCCAGAGGGCCGAAGGGTTCGGCGTGATACAGGCGGCAGTTGCGGGGGATATTGAGAAGCGCGGCGGGGCCGAGGTAGGCGGAGATGTCCTGGTTAGGGAAGACCATGCTGGGCAGCACGGTGGCTTCAAAGAGGCTGATGGCGCCTTTGGCGAGCGCTTCGGTGTAAAGGACGCGGAGTTCCTCCACTTTTTTGCTGTTGATGAGCGGGCCGAAATCGAGTTTGGGAAGGGGATCGGCGGGCGATTCGACGAACACAGGATTGCCAAAGCGAAGGGAGCGAAGCACGGGGAGATACATTTCGAGGAATTGAGGAAAGAGTTCGCGCTGAACGACGAAGCGGACGTAGGCGGTGCAGCGCTGCTTGCCGTAATCGAAGCCCTTCCGAAGCTGCTCGGCGAGGAGCGGCCAGTTTGAGAATTGCCAGACGCCGTAGGTGTTCACACCTTCCATTTCGAGCATGTAGCGTTTCTTTTCGTCGAAGAGGGTCGAGGCGATGACGCCGCCATTGGTTTTGCCGCCGACGAAGGCGAGGCAATCGACGAATTCGTTGCGGACGAGAGCTTCACTGAGCTGGCCGCCGGAGCCGCTGACGAGCGAGACGGGAAGACCGGCGCGGCGGGCGATGGTGTGGGCGAGGGTGAGAGCGTAGAGTCCGCCATCAGTGGGAGTTTTGGAGATGGAGGAATTGCCGGCGAGGACCTGGACGAGGACGGCGTGCATGAGCACGGACATGGGGTAGTTCCAGGAAGCGATGTTGGAGATGAGCCCGAGGGGCGCGCGGCCATTGAGCATGGCAGGGATATTCTCGACGTACCACGCGACGCCCGAGATGCAGCGGTCAATGTCGGTGAGGGCCTGCGCGTAGGGCTTGCCGATCTCCCACATGAGGAGAAAGGCGATTAGTTCGCGATGCTGGTTCAGGCCGGCGAGGCAGTCGGTGACGCGGCGGCGGCGCTCATCGAGATCAACGCGGGCCCAGGTGGCGGCTTCGGACTTGGCGAATTTGACAGCGGCGAGGGCGGAATCGAGATCGAGCATGGGGATGCGGCCGAGGCTGGAACCGTCAATGGCGGAGGTATAGTGGCGGCCGAAGCCGGGATTTTTCCACTCGCCATCAAGAAGATTGAGGGCGCGGCCTTCGGAGTTGAAAGCCTCCGGTGCGGCGGCACGCAGATTTTTGGACAGACGATCCCACTCAACTGCAGACGCGATGATCGGCATGCTCAGCCTCCACTCCCGAACCAACGGGTTGGTGGATTATACGCGGAGAAGAGAGGAAATGAGATTGCTTCGGTTTATGGGGAATAGAACGAAGAGGAAGAGGCGAAGGGAAAGGTGAGAAAGTGGAAGAATAGAAGAGCCGGGTCCCACCGACGATGAACGTGCTTCTCTCGGCATCTGAGCGGCAGAGTCGGTGATTCTAGGGAACGCCGCACCAGAACTTCGAGTCTACTTCGGAAAAACGCTGTCAATCTTCCTCATGATTCGAACCTTTTCTCCCTTTGCGAGCAACATTTCCGTCGCTCGCCGTCCTGTGCGTCCCGTTGCGCCTGTCACGACGATCATTTAGGCTCCTGGAATTGCGCCAAGCATTTTAGTTGCACTAGCGTCAGCCGACCATTGCAGTACTTGACTTTACCCGAAAGCGCTCGTTTATCAGGCCAAGCCGTAATCGGGGCTCTCGCCTAGGGCTAAGAAACCGCCTTACACGCTCGGGCTATTTCCTCAATGTGACGATGGTCCGTTCCGCAGCAGCCGCCCAGCACATTGATGTGTGGATGGCGTCGCAGTAGATCGGCGTACTGGGCGCCAAGTTCGCGAGGATTGCCATCGTCGAGGTCGGGTGCCTCATTGAGCTCTGCATGGCTGAGCTTGGAGGCATTGGCGCGGATGCCCCGTAGACGCGTGATCCACGGCTCGCTCGTTGCGATCGCTTTATCGAAATGCGTGGGATGCGCACAATTAATCATGTAATAGGCAGTCACTTTGTCAGTCGCGGCGTCGACAGCGTCGATCGCCTCTCTCAGGCTCTGCCCCGTCGGCAGACAACCATCCGTCTCCACCGTAAATGAGATGGCGACGGGCAGCCCTGAGGCGCGAGCTGCGCGAACAATCCCGCTGGCCTCCGGTGTATTTGTGATTGTAAGAGCTGTGACGAGGTCTACTTCGGTCTCTCGAAAGATGCCAATTTGTTGACTGTGATAGGCCTCCGCCTCGGTCTCGCTCATGACTTGGCCGGGGTCATATCCGTCACCGCGTGGACCCACGCAGCCGCTGATTACCATCGGCGAGTGCGGCGTCTGGAATTGTTCACGCAACTGTCGCATCATGGCGACAGCCAACCGATTGGCGTCGGCAAGTGTCGCGCTCGAATACCCAAGCTTTTCACTCCAGTCAAGATTGGCGCGCCAAGTCGGACTCTCGAGAACAAACCCAAGTCCATTCGCGCAAGCAAGTGAGGCGTAGCTGCAGTAATATTTGCGCAAAGCTTCTGATCCGGCCCTATCCTTCAGTAGGTGAAAGGCTGCGAAATAGGGCAGCTCGAGCTTGTCATGGAAGATGAGCGTCGTCTCAAGCCCACCGTCGGTCAGAAAAATTCCACCATCGAGCTGCGGCAGACGATCCCTGTATTTCGACATGGCATACGCTCCCCGTCTATGCCAAGAAACATCAGCTATCAGATGTTGTTGGTGCAGTCAGCTTAAGCGCAAACGGTTATACCACGTCGGGTGCTAACTCCCGATAAGCCTACTTGGAAACTAGCCAGACGGCGTTGTGGGAGATTTGCTGGACGAGCACTACTGATCCGCGTTTCCACCGATGGCCCATAAACATTGTTTTCGTGCAGTAACAGGACTCGATTCACACCGCTTGCCAAGTCAGCATAGAGGTCGATTTGGCGGTGGCTGTAACCTCGATGCCGGGATTTGGGTGTGGCAATCTCAGATCAGTATCCGCCACAAAACAGATCGTCCAATCGCGAACACTACAGCTGGATCACTACGGAGAATTCTTTGCCGCTATCCGGTCTATCCGATTTGACTTCGTTCCGTACGGAATGGGCTGTTCTCCCCGAGTGCGCCTCTGCCACATTTGATCTAATCTGAAATCCATCTTTCATGCGCAACACCAAAAGAGCCATCGCGCATTTCAGCCACTGACCACTTCTCTTCTCTAATTGGGTTTGTGCTTTCGCCGGTCTACGGCCGATAGGGGCTTTCCAGCGCTTCATCCACCGCGAAGAACGTCGCGATCGCGGCCACCGTCACCACCGCGATCAGGAATCGGCTGCGCCCGGCCGCCAGTGGGCCCTTGCCATGCCCGCCGCCCGCTCCTGAGGGACCTTGGGCTGCCGCCATATCCGGATCCAGGTAAACGTGGTACGCCTTTCCTGCTTCAATCGTCTGCGTCTCGCCGTCCACCGTTACTGCCAGCGGACCCCGTTTCGAAGTTACCAGCAGCTCCTTTGCGTTCAGAATCGTTACTTGTCCAATCGTTGGATCATCCGATTGCGCGCGGATCGCCGCCGTCGAAGCGTACAGGGTAAAGGCATGGGCATTCCCCGTGGAAAAGGTTGCCGTTCCGGAAAGTAGCTTCGCTGACGGTGCTCCTTCGTTGTCGTTTACCATCGCGCTGCTCGCACTCAAGAGCAGCAATCTCGCCGCTCCCGCGCGAATCTGTACGCTGCCTTGTTGTTCGGTGCTCAGGCGGTCCCCGCCATACACCGTTGTCCCCACCGACGCGGAAGCATCTCCCACGTGGGCACGATCAGCTGTGAGTATGATTCCCAACGAGGCGGTCGTGGGCGATCCCATCACCGGACCCACGCCCAGGCATACAGAGAGTGCGGCTGCGAACATGGCACGAATACCTTGTATGAACGCGACAGATGTGGAATTTCCAGTTGACGAAGCTCTTTAGAAATGCCCCCTTCCTTACCTCGTTAAAAATGTCCCCCTTTTTCTGTTTTGCCTCTTTTTCTTTCGACTTCGACGCGGTTCTGACGGTGCACCTCCGCGGCGCGTTTTTTCTTTCGCGGCCGGTTCTTCCCGAAAAGTTCGGTAGCGGTGGTATGGGCGTTGTGTATATGGCCGAAGACACGCGGCTCGACCGCTTTGTCGCTCTCAGATTTCTGCCTGAACGACCTTCGCAGTTCTAGAGTTTCAACTCCTTGTCTAGGACAAACATCTGCACGGTGTCGGGCTTGACGCCATCAAAGGCCATCGCATTTACCGATGCCTGCGACTCTATGGCCTGCCTAAACGTGTCTAGGTTCTCGGGCTCAAAGCAGACCGCGACTTCTTTACCGGCCATCGTGAAATGGACCGGTGCGCGAAGAGCATAACTCCGGAACAGGTCGCCGTGCGTCCGAAACCTCGCTTCCCACTTCACAGGGTCTTCTACCTCCGCTGTGATGATTACCATAGGCATATTTTGTCTCCTCGAATGTCTGAACCTGCAAACAAGCTGGTCATCATAGCATCGGAGCAACCGCACAACGCTCAATCGAAATTGCAGTCTTCACCTATGGCGGCCACCGTTTGTGATGGCCATCACGCAGTGATTGCATGACGGAGGCATACGATTTGCCTTAGAAAGTGAATGGGAAGGAGAACTTCCCATGCAGAAACAGGCCGATTCCTTAGATTCCCTCATCGGACGACAGTTCTCTCACTACCACATCGTTAAGAAACTAGGTGGTGGCGGGATGGGTGTTGTTTACGAGGCTGAAGATACCCGTCTGCATCGCAATGTTGCGCTGAAATTCCTCCCCGACAATAAATTCAGCTTCGTTCTCCACCCGGGATCATGGCTGCGGCATGAAACGATTCTCTTTAACCCGAAACCTCCGCGTGCCTCCGCACGCTCCGGACTTCTGCGCCTTGCCGTCGAACAGATCTCTTTTTTCAGCCTCTTCAACCACGCTCTTCGAGATACTTTTTCGCGGTAGCCAACTTATTGGCGCATGCGGCCCTGTATGGCGCGCTGCGGCACAGCCTCGACGCCGTTCGACGCCGCTCCTTCACACCATTGAATTTGCATAGGGCCCGCGTCCGCCGCAACCGCGGGCGGCCTCCTTCGTTGTATCGAAAGCGCGCGAACACACCGTGCTCGTGCCTGCGCCTTGCCCGCTCGCGCTTCCAATACAACACTAGGACTTCTGGCTCGGTTCGCAGGATTCTCTTCTACGTTTATTATTATTGAGTGTCTGGTTGATTGGAAACGCAGTCGCACTGGACCAGGAGAACCCCTCAACAGACCTAACTCACGGCACGGTAACAACGATTGCGCTACATGGCTTCTGACTGACTCTTCTGTAAGAATGTGGCAGCGAGGAATCGAAATAGATTGAGTCTCCCGATTCGAGAATGTGGTCTTCCGTTCCGATGTGTAGTTCCAGCTTGCCGCGGAGGACCGACAAGAATTCCACTCCGGTGTGATGGTGCAGGCGGGCCTTTCCAGGCTGGAGAGGCTGGAACTCAGCGTAGTAGGCGTTCAACTTGCGCTCCACTGCGGCGAAGTCCAGCGATTCAAAATAGAAAGAAATATCACGGCCATCGGGTCTCTCTGGGAAACGCTTGCGCTGGGCGCGCCGCACCATGGCGACGACGTGGCGCTTCTGGTCGTCAGAGAAGAAGTACTCCAGTCCAACGCTGAACACCAAGGCGATGCGTAAGAGCGTCGGTAGGGTCGGAAAAAGCTTTCCGCGTTCGACCTTTGATAGCATCGCCGCCGACAGGCCCGTGTGCCGTCCCAATTCAACAAGTCCCATCTTCTTTTTCAGGCGCAGCGCGCGCAACTTATCTCCAATGGCGTAGTGGCCCAAGCCCTTGGCCAGCGTCTCTGACAGCACGATTCCCCCCCAATTTAACTAGGAATCAAAAAACCCTCGAGGATTTAACAGCGAATCACTCGACTTTTAGTTTGACGTGTATTGTCCTTGCTGTCAAATAGTTTGTCTCTATAGTTAAACATGCAGTCAGCAACAAACAGAAAGCATGGAGAAAATGATCATGAAGAAATTCGACGTTCTCGCAGCCATCCTCGTGGTGGTCGGCGCGCTCAACTGGGGATTGGTCGCCGTCGCTCATTTCGACCTGGTGGCAGCGATCTTCGGTATGAAATTCGGGGAAGTCTCGGTGCTCAGCGGAATTGTGTACGGACTTGTCGCTCTGGCAGGCATCTACCAAGCCGCGAGTTTCAAAGCCATTCAACGTCGGTGGCATGGTGAACCGGCTCTTCAGCGTTCGCGCTAGCCGCGTTGGAGTTTCAGAAGAGTAGTGAAAGATTTAGGGGGCAAGAGTCAGATTCGAAAGGTAAATGAAATTCAAGGAGAAGAAAAATGAAAGGGAGTTTGAATAGAAGTGTAAGAGTTGCATCTCTTGCAGCGGCGGTGGCCCTCGTACTGTCTCTGTCCCTGGGGACATACGCGCGTCCTGAAGCTGCGTCACAAGACATCGTTGACACCGCAGTCGCCGCGGGCTCCTTCAAGACTCTGGCTGCAGCACTTCAGGCCGCGGGTCTTGTGGATACTCTGAAGGGCAAGGGTCCGTTCACGGTCTTTGCTCCCACAGATGAGGCATTCGCAAAGTTGCCTGCGGGCACGGTGGAAGATCTGCTGAAGCCGGAGAACAAGGTAAAGCTTGTCGCCATCCTCACTTACCACGTTGTACCCGGGAAAGTTTTGGCGGATCAAGTCACGAAAATGAATTCGGCCAAGACGGTAAACGGCGAGTCGCTCACCATCAGCGTTAACGATGGCACGGTGATGGTCGACAACGCCAAAGTCGTCAAGACCGACATCCTCTGCAGCAATGGCGTCATTCACGTCATTGACTCAGTTGTTCTGCCAAAGTAGGTCCTCAACGGGTGTTAGCGGGCCCTATTCAGCATTCGGACAGGGCCCCTTCTTCTCTGAAGATTGATAGAGGCTTTTGTTGATGATCGTTGAAGGAACAAGTGACAAATAGTAGGAAAGAACCTAAGGAAATGAAACCGAGGTGAGAAATGGGAGTGACGTTGGAATCTGAAATACAGCAAGACCGAAGCATGGCATTGGTATTGACGGACGAGACCAAGACGGATCGGTTGGAAAGTATAATCCGCGATCTAATCACGGAGCTTGGTTTGGACATTACGGATCAGCACTTTGAGGGCACCCCGGCTCGTGTGGCACGCCTTTATCGGGAACTTACGCGTGGCTCTCGGCTGGACCCCGGGAAGATCTTGAGGACTTTTGATTCAAAGCACAGCGAACTCATTGTTGTTTCGGAGATCAATTTTTACTCCCTCTGCCCACATCACCTCCTTGTTTACCGGGGAAAGATGCACTTTGGTTACGTGCCAGACGGCAAGATCGTGGGCCTTTCCAAGATTCCCCGCTTGATTCAGGGCATGGCGTCTCGCCCCATCGTGCAAGAAGATCTGGTTTCAGAGATAGCGGACACTTTCATGTCGGTCGTGAAGCCTTTGGGCTGCGTGGCGCGTGCTACGGGCCGGCACGACTGCGTGGCCGTCCGTGGAGTGAAATGCCATGAGGCACAAATGACTACCGTGGCTCTACGGGGAATCTTCCGCGAAAAGCCTTCTCTGGTGGAAGAGTTTCACCAGGTCTTAGCCAAGGTTGACAGGTAACTCGCCTGTCGAGAAAGCTCTTGTTTCACGGAGGAGAAGTAAAGTGCCGGATTCACGTTTAGTGATTTTTGCCCATGGGAGCGTAGACAGTCGCTGGCGACTTCCCTTCGAAGAATTGATCGCTAGCCTGGCGGAGTGTCATGGCGTGGACAAAGTGCGCTTTGCTTACATGGAATTTGCACAACCTTCGCTTTCGGATATAGCGCAGGAAACTTCACGAGACGGCAAGTTGCACTTGCGCTGCCCATGTTTTTGTCCGCGGGTGGTCATGTGGCAGAAGACATTCCCCTGCAGGTCGCGGCCGTTCAGATGTATTTCCCGCAAGTTAAGATCGAACTCTTGCAGCCAATCGGTGAGCATCATCGAGTGAAAAAGCTCTTCTGGGAGATTGCCTGCAATTATGCGCGGACTGAATTACAAGATTAGAGAAAGCACTCTGAGACTTACAGCCTGACCAGATCGTCTATGCGACTCATTGTTTGCATCGCAATCTGCCTTGGAGCCGCAGGACTCGGGTCGTTGCTGACTACGCCGTCGCTT
>CAVSDV010000036.1:0-149347 GCA_963726725.1 Candidatus Acidiferrales bacterium | reverse complement strand
GCAAGAAACGGCGTTCGCGGAGATGAGAACTCAAGCGCCCTTCGATTACAGCTGACTTCCGCACCGGACATTTGGCCCGGTATAACTTCCCGTTAGCCCGTCAACTGTCCACAAATTGCGGTTCACGGATCCGCAGCACAGGATCAGTGTGCTGCTTCTAAGACGATCTTTTGTGCACGCCAGTTCAAGAGTTCGGCGACGTACAGTTCATTCTCGGACGGACAAGCAATCTCGTGAATCCAACCGAATTGGCCTAACGGTTTTCCTGATTTGCCGAACATTCCAAGAACCTTTCCATCCAAGTCGAGCTTGTATATTCTCCCGGGAAATGCATCAGAGCTGAACAGCACTTGATGTGGCGGCGGGGTAATGCAAATTGCCCAAGGCGAACCTGGCGTTCTCGAACCAGATGGATGGTCTGTTTTGTTGCCAATCGCGGGTCTTGCATCGGACGGGACGGGAACGTCGATAACGATCTGGCGGAGAAATTTACCATTTCTGTCGAATACTTGAATGCGATGATTTCCACGGTCCGCTACATAAATATTGTCCTGCGCGTCAACGGCAATGCTGTGCGGAGTGTCAAATTGACCTGGCTTGTCCCCTGGTTCGCCCCATGACTTCAACCAATTGCCATCCTTATCGACTTTGGCAATTCGTGAATTGACATAGCCGTCACTAATATAAGTGTTGCCCGCGGAATCCCAAGCTACATCCGTCACCTGTCTGAATAATCCGTCTTCGGGTGGCAGAGGAGGTTGGACTTCTTTCAGTGGCCCAGTCCCATCATCCGACGCCTCCTGCTTGCGACCGAAAACCATGGAGACTCGTCCCTCGGAAGTGAACTTGACGACGACATCCGAACCCTTATCCGTGACCCAGATGTTGTCCTGCGGATCAATCTTGACCGTGTGTGCATAGGACCATGCATAGAGGTTGTGGCCAATTTCGCGCAGAAATTTGCCGTCAGAGCCGAATTCCAGCAACTGCGCCGCGGCCGCACCATACGCGGGACCAGTTGTATTGCCGCGAGAGAACACGAAGATGTGGCCTTTCGAATTCACCGCGACGCCGGTAACTTCGCCAAAACAGAGGTCGGCCGGCAGGCGCAAGAAATCGGGCACCGAGCGATACTGAATTTCCGGCACCGCAGACGTTTGTGCAGAAAGCGAAGAGGTCTTACACGCAATTGCCAGCAAAAGGAGAATTGTCGAGAGCTTCATTTCCACCCCAGTCCTAGTAACACGGTTCAAGAATCGGCCAGACCCTGAATCGTGGTCCAATATAGCGCACATAGACCGATATCCGAGATTCTGATAGGTTGGTCGGCTACTCGGAAGTTGGTCAGAAACGGTGTTCGCGGAGATGAGAGCGCAAACGATCCCCGCCGAGACCTCGCTTCCCAGATCGGGACTTCGGGCTCGTTTCGTCGGATTCACATCTACGTCGCCGTTAGAGACACGGCGTTAGGAATTGGGCGGGCGATGTCACCTGGATAGACTCTTCCTGGGGTATAATCGCGCCGACCATGTCCCCGGCTCCCGGCACATCACTCGGGAGCTACGAGTTCCAGCCGCCTTTTCAGGCCCTTGGGATAGCAACTCTGTCCTTCACTTGGCAATCCATGCCTGCGCGGCGCCCTGTGGACTTGGGCGGCGACTAATTCCGGAAACAGCGAAACTTTTTCAAGGGAGGACTTGCCCCGTGATACGCCGAACAAAACCCTGGGCGCTCGCACTGGTCGCAATCGTGCTGGCTTTCGCAGCCCACGCTGGAAGATCGCAGGAGCCGTCCAAGAATTCCGCCGCGAAAGCAACTGCCGCAAGCGACATTCCGAAAATCGATTTTGAAAAATACACTCTGCCGAACGGTTTGCAAGTGATTTTGCATGTCGACCGCAAGCTGCCCATGGTCCACGTCAACAACTGGTATCACGTCGGCTCGAAAAACGAGCGCCTGGGACGCACCGGCTTCGCTCACCTTTTCGAACACATGATGTTCGAAGGTTCGAAAGATGCCAATGCTAAGTATTTTGGCTTCATCGAGAAAGCAGGCGCCAATCTGTTCGAAGGCGGTGTAAACGGCACAACCAACGAGGACCGCACCAATTACTTCGAATCCGTCCCCTCGGGAAACCTTGAATATGTGATCTGGCTCGAGTCCGACAGACTCGCCACTCTCACCGACGTTTTGACTAAAGAAAAACTGGATAACGAACGCGACATCGTCAAAAACGAACGCCGCCAGGGGCTCGAAAACCAACCCTACGGCCGTGCCTTCATGCTCATCACTGAAAACGTTTTCCCCAGCGGCCACCCTTACGCCCACACCGTGATCGGAAGCCATGAAGACCTCACCGCTGCCAGCGTCGACGACGTTAAGGACTTCTTCCACACCTACTACACGCCCAACAATCTCTCTCTGGCGATCACGGGAGATTTCGACGTAGCCGAAGCGAAACGCCTAGTCGCAAAGTATTACGGTCCCGTTCCCCCGGGACCTGCTCTCGATCGCCCCAAGCATTGGGTACCTAAGCTCAATGCGGAAAAGTCATCGAAGTGAACGATCACGTCCCCCAGGAGCGCACCTACTTCGCCTGGCCCTCCCCGGCATTTTTTGATCCGGATGATGCGAACCTGGACCTGGTCTCCCTCGTCCTGACGGATGGACTCTCTTCCCGCCTCAACAAATCTCTCGTTTACGACAAACAGATTTGCTCCGACGTGGTTTCGTTCCAAAACTCCGCCGAAATGGCCGGCAGTTTTATCATCTGGGTAACGGTGCGTCCTGGAGCTTCGCTCGCGGAAGCCGAGCGGGTCACGGCTGAGGAAATCACTCGCCTGGCCAAAGAAGGTCCTACCGCCGCGGAGTTGAACCGCGCAAAGACCAAATGGGAATTTCAATACGTTACAGGCCTCGAGCGCATCGGCGGCTTTGGCGGCAAAGCCGACCTCCTGAACACCTACAACGTTTTTCTGGGCGACCCGGACAGGTTTGCCGCAGACGTGGAGCGCCACCGCGCCGTCACAGCCGAGAGTCTCCGCCTGGCCACGGCGAGATGGCTGGATACCCCCAACTGTGTCGTAGTCCGCTTCCACCCCGAGAGTTTCCAGGCGGACACGCAGGCTCAGGTTGACCGCACGAAACAGCCGGAACTCGGTGCTGACCGGCCATTCCTGGCGCCCGAGGTAGAATCCGTGAAGCTCGAAAACGGCCTGCAACTTTATATCGTCGAACGGAAAGACCTCCCGAAAGTCGCGGTGCGCCTCACCACCCGAGCAGGTAGCATGGGCGATCCCCAAGGAAAAGAAGGTCTCGCGAGTCTTGAAACCCAAGTGATGAAGCGCGGCACCGCCACCGAGAAGGCACTCGAGATCGACGATGCCCTTGGTGATCTCGGCACATCGCTTGATGGTCGCGCGGACCGCGAAACCGCTACTCTCAATTTCGAAGTCCTCAAGAAAAATCTCGCACCAGCGCTCGCCGTCATGGCCGATGTCGCCACCAATCCTAGCTTTCCTTCCGACGAACTCGAGCGCGAGCGAAAGATCCGCCTCGCGGAACTCTCTCAGGCAGAAAACCAGCCCGGCAGCATCTCCTCGCGCGTGAGTTCGATGCTGGCTTACGGCCGTAATCATCCCTACGGCCGCCCCACGGCCGGCTATCCTTCTACGGTTGAGAAAATCACCAAAGAGGACCTCGTCCGCTTCCACGACACGTATTGGAAACCAGGCGGATCGGCGCTCATTCTCGTGGGAGACATTTCTCTAGCCGAAGCTACCGAACTTGCAAAGCACAGCTTCGCTACCTGGAAAGGTAGCGTGCCTCCGGCGATTAACGTTCCGCCACCGCAACCTGCGGGACCAGGCAAAGTGTTTATGGTGAGTCGCCCGGATGCCGCACAGACTGTCGTGGCTGAGATTCTGCCCGGACCGGCGCGCAACAGCCCAGACTACTATTCGCTCAGTTTGGCCAACGCCGTCTGGGGCGGCGCGGTGGGCGCGCGACTCGGTATGAACATTCGCGAGGATAAAGGATACTCCTACGGTGTCTTTTCCTTCCCCGCTCCACACCAAAAATATGGCATGTGGCGAGCCTCGGGTGGTGTGCAAACCAATAAGACCAAGGAATCGGTCGTCGAATTCGAAAAAGAGCTGAAGTTCATTGCCGGTGAAAAACCTATTACAGACAAGGAACTCACGGATGCTAAGCACAATCGTGTACGAGGCTACGCGCAACAGTTCGAATCCATGAACCGGGTCGCAGGACAAATCGAGGAACTTTGGACCTTTGGTCTTCCCATGACCGAGTTGCAGCACGAACCGGACGAACTCGAGAGGGCCACCCTCACCTCGGTCAACGCCGCCGCTCAGAACTACGCGAAGCCCAGCGAGGCAACTTTGCTGCTCGTCGGCGACCTCTCCAAAATTGAAACCGGCATTCGCGAACTCAACCTGGGAGAAATCGTTCTCCTCGACGTGGAAGGGAATCCGCTACCAAAGAAATAACGTAGCGCTATCAATAGAACTCGTCTCATGACTAAAGTTCGGGGTGCAGCAGCCGCGCTTCACACTCAAGATACAGCCAAGGCGATACAGGAGCTGGAGGTGGCTGCGCCTTACGAACTGGGAAAAACCCTACTGGGTTCTGATCTTCTCCTGCGATCACGTTTATGTGAGGGGCAAGCATATCTGGCAACGCATCAAGGCTTCGCCCGCTGCCAGAGAGTTTCAGAAGATTCTTGACCACCCGCTCTCCGCTCGATACGAGATTATTGGCGCACCTGCATATCCTCAACTGGGTCGCCCCTAACTAATGTCGAGTGAGACGGCCAAGACGAAGGCTATCTGTCAGGATTTCCTCACCCTCTGGAATGGCGCCAACCTTGACATTCCATTCTCAAGCAAGGCAGGGCAGAGTACGCGAATTTGCAGTACTTCCCTGCGAATCCGTGCACACAAATGATGTCAGTGCCTTCGCGTAATCGTACAACTGGCCGTCACAGACCAGAAACGGCGTTTGGGTACGTCTCACCCGACGTCTATCGACACTCTTCCATCTCAGTCAAGCCTGGCGGAAGGTAATGCTGTTCTCTTTGCACCACTGAATGGCCATTTGCTGAAGTTCGGCTTGCTTGAACAGATTCCAAGCGTCCCACAAGTTGTATTCGGTGAGTAGGTGTTTGAATAGGCGGAAGACGCCTGCGCCGCGAATACTACCATGGAAATCATTCCGTATCTGCGCGTCTCTCAGTGTCTTTGAGAAGCGGTCCATGATGGCCCATTCATGGACATCGAACTTGCTAGGTAAAGCCAGGTATCGCTTACCCTCCTGTTGCTGGATGCTCCGCGCGAGTTGAACTGCCTCAAGCTGCCAGTCTGGCAATTCCTCGACGGCTGTCTTCGGATCTTCTGCAAAATCGAACTCTTCTTCCGTGATCGAGTGCACTTCGCCTGTTTCTACATCCAGATAGGACGAGATAGAATCATCGGCCATTTCGAGTGCCTCAATGATTACGTCAAGCTTCACTTCAGTGGCCATGGCAAACCGATTCTACCCCCGATCCGGACCAGAGTTACATCCGAGTCCCGCTTAGCAAATTCTGTGGCTTTTCTACGGCGCCTCAGATGCACTTTCTTAGAGTGGCGGGCAATGGCACCAGCTTCCTCTAGCGGGCCCGGAATAACCTCCGAATTGCACGTAATCCGACATCGCGAATCGCCCAATCACGTTCCACAAGCCGACTTGAACGAAGCCGGCCGGCGGCGGACGCTACGCGTGAGGTAGTGGAGCGTTGGTTGCTTTATGGTTGTGATGTAAGTGTGGGTCACAGGAGGTTTCCCTATGACCCATTTGCGAAAAATGATGCTGGAAGAGCTCCAGCGTCGTAATTATTCTGAGGCTACCACACGCTGTTACATCCGCACAGTCGAAGATTTCTCAAGACGATTCAAGTGTTCTCCAGATGGTTTGGGTCCGGAACACATTCGTGAATATCAGGCCGAGCTGTTCAAGAAGCGCAAGTTGTCGCCGGGCACGGTTACGCAACGATTGGCAGCTCTGCGATTCTTCTACATCAAGACTCTCAAGAAAACCTGGAGCATCGCCGAGACGCCCTACCCGAAAAAAGCATTTCACCTTCCTTCGATCCTCAGCCGGGAAGAAGTCGCGCGACTCATCAACGCAGCTCTAACTCCTTTTCATCGCACTCTGTTGATGACCCTCTACGCCACCGGAGTACGACGCGCTGAATTGACACACCTGAAAATCGGCGACATCGATAGCCAGCGCATGGTGATTCACGTCCAGGGCGGCAAAGGACGCAAAGACCGGGATGTGATGCTCAGCCCAAAGCTGCTCGCGGCACTGCGTGAGCACTGGCGCGGATTACGGCACAAGCCAAGCGCATGGCTGTTTCCAGGCAACCGCTGGCATACCGGTGATACACCGATCACCACCAAGGTGGTCTGGGACGCTTGCAAGAAAGCCGCCCAGCAAGCGGGCCTGCAGAAAGACGTGCACCCACATACGCTGAGGCACTATCTGGACCTCCAGACTATGCCGAGTAGAAGACGAATTGGTTCAGTTGAACGCACTTTTGTTGCGAGCTCTGATCGATTGGGCTGATCTTGCTACTCGACATAGTCCTGCGGCGCTATAGACGCTTCAGAAAAGCCAAGAGCTCATCATCGGGTTTGTAGTGGCCGGGCTTGCCTCCATTTAGTAATTTGGTCTTCGCGAGGATCTCCTCCTTCAGAGCAAGGTTTGCGTCGAGGTAGATCTGCGTAGTTTCAACGGACTCATGTCCAAGCCAGAGTGCGATCACAGCTCGATCGACACCGGCCTGAAGGAGCTCCATGGCCGTTGTATGGCGCAGTACATGGGGCGTCACATTCTTCCTCAGCAGCGAGGGACAACCCCTGGAAGCAGTGCCAATATGCTTCGCGAGAATGTATCGCACACCGTCACCGCTGAGAACGCGACCGCGAGCATTGGGAAACACCGTCTCCGTTTCTGCTTTTTCGAGTTCGTTTAACCAGTTTTTCAAAACGACCGCCGTTTGCTTGGTCAGCGGCGTGCAGCGCTCTTTGCGCCCCTTCCCCATACAGCGCAGGTGAGCCCCTGTACCGATGATGACATCCTGTCGCTTCAGCCCGGTCAACTCGGACAAGCGCAGCCCGGTCTGGACCGCAACCATAAGCAGAGCGTGATCGCGGCGTCCAGACCATGTTTCCCGATCAGGGGCGTTGAGAAGCGCGTCCACTTCCGCGCGTGTAAGGAAATGAATCTGCACACGATCATGCCGTTTGCCCGGAATCGCAAGAACACGCTGAATCTGAGCAGAGTGGGCCGGCGTCTCGTAGGCAGCATAGTGAAAGAACGAACGAATCGCCGTTAACCGGAGGTTGCGGCTACGCGGCGTGATACCTCGAGTTTTCTCCAGATCGTTGAGAAACGCCGCGAGCAAAGGTGCATCGATCTCTTCGAATGTCAATCGAGACGGCGATTTGCGCAGGTGTTTCTCGGTGTACTGAAGGAGGAGGCGAAATGTATCGCGATAGGAAGCAATGGTGTGAGGGCTTGCTTGCCTCTGGTGCATCAAACGCTCAGTGAAGAAGCCCTCCAGTAAGACAGCAAAGCTGGATGGGTTTTTCATTTCTGGGCCTTCCAGCGATCCTCCAGACGCTCAACTGCCAGCCCCATCAGCTCTGGACAGGCCGTCAGATACCAATACGTATCAGCTACATGGACGTGTCCGAGATAGGTAGAAAGAACAGGAAGACGTCGCTCGACATCTTTGCCACAGCGATACCACTCCACCAACGTCTGCACAGCAAATCGGTGGCGAAAATCGTGAAGGCGCGGTCCATGGCTAGCGGATTCGCCACGTAGACCTGTCTGTCGAGACAACACATAGAATGTCCTGCGGACTTCCGCACCGTCCAATCGGTTTCCTCGCTTCGAGATGAAAAAATAGTCAGAAGCCTGGTGGCCCTCGATGTATCGATTCCGACGCATCTTGTACGCCGAGAGCATCCGTCGGGTTGAGATGTGGAGCGGAACCAAGCGGGACTTGTCAAACTTTGTTCCATGAACCGTTAACACAGCGTTCTGCAGATCTACGTCGTTCAGGCGGAGTGAGAGAGCTTCACTCACGCGCAGACCCGACACAGCCAGCAGACCGAGCAAACCGTAGTAGGTCCATCTCCGCAGCGCATCATTCGGTGACAGGTCAAGAGAAGCCTTCAGCAGTGCGCAGATTTCATCGCGTGTATATAAATAGGGTCGCGCCCGCTTTGGCCGAAACGGCAACAACCCCCACGGCGGAATCTCTGTCCGTGGGTCTGTAGCACTCCGATATCGGGCAAAGCCGCGGACGAAGGCTAACCGCTGAGCCCAGTGCGCTGGTTGAGCAGTGGCAGGCCTCTGAGCCCACTCCAGTGCCAGTCGAGTGGTGATATGGGAAGTTCTCTTGCGCTCCAAGAAGGAAACGAAATCCTGTAAACCAACACCGGCGTCATGCAACTTGAATCCCAGAGCACGTCGCATCGTGAGGTAATCTTGCAGAGCTTCGCGTAGCGTATTCATCGGGTACCTCCCGGCCAGGGAAGTGCCAGTGTTCGTAGGGAGGGGAGATCTACTTTGGCGTAGATGGCGGTAGTTTGAGGGTGGCGATGCCGCAAGAGTTCGCCGATTTCAGCCAAAGACGCACCCTGGCGTAACATCTCGCTGGCCAGGGTGTGCCGAAACTGATGCGCACCTTTTCGAGGACACTTGATTCCGGCACGTGCCAACGCATGTCGGACAACCGTGCTCACCGCCTGTGAGCTCTTGAAACTGAATGCCGGTGCGTGTCCCCTCAAGAACACGCACCTACTCTTCGATCGGGGGCGTCCGTTTTTCAGATAAGCTGCGATCGCTTTTCCAACATCTGCTGGTAATGGAAGCTGGGCGCTGCGATCACCTTTGCCTCGCACGGTGAGATATCCGGCTTCCCAATCGATGTCCTCCAATCCAAGGGACACGACTTCGCCAGCTCGCACCCCCAGTCGCGCCAGCAACAACAAAATCGCGTAGTCGCGGCGACCGATGGCGGCTTTACGGTCGCAACTAGCCAGCACTCCCTTGACATGTTTGAGCGGTAAGCTTTTCGGGATCGACGCTGAAGACCAATCCGCCACGCAAGGAACGCAAGCGGCAAGATCCGCTCGGATATAGTCTCGATACCGCGCGTACTGCAGGAACGAGCGCACCGCAGTGGTCATCACCTTAGCCTGCTTCCGGCCGAGCGATGACGCACAGCACCGCACAAAACCAATAACATCGGCGGCGCTGAGCAGAGAAAGATTTACCGGCCCGATTCCGAAACGGTATTTCAATAATTCCTTGGCGAAAGACGCGTAGCGGATCACCGTGATTGGTGCCAGAACACGCTCCTGTTGAAGATACACACTGAACTCGTCTTGCAACTTATCGATCGGCGTCTTCTTGATGAATTCGACCGGTGTTACGACAAGATTTTTCTGCTGCAGCAATTCAAGGAAAGCCTTCAGGCTTGCAGCATCACCAGGTCTGGTGCGTCGGGACCGAGCTTTGAATTCGAGATAGCTCTCCAAATGCATCGACGTCAGGTCTGAGACAACCAGATCTCGATGTCTCAACCATTGGCTCAGTTCAGCGACAAGCTGCAGTCGCCGACGCGCGTACTGTCGAGAATAGCCTTGCTCGCACAGCTGCTGAGCGAACTCGTCAATGTAAGGGCCCAACGGACTCTCGCGCTTGCTCAATAGGGTGTGAGGGTTTTTGAAAAATCGTTCCATGTGGTTCTCCTTCCGCACTCGCTTGACGCGGTGGGAGAACCAACACTATGTCGAGAGAAACTCTAGAAAAATGGCCTGGTTAAGGGATCACAGGGCTCCTACTCGACATAGTCTGGAGGTCCAGATAGTGCCTCCTATCTTGTTCTCGAGATAGGAGGCATTGCTTCGCCACTCATCTACTGGAAGCAGGCGCGGATCTGCGCACCATCCAGATGTTGCTAGGGCATCGCGATCTGGAAGAAACCACCATCTACCTCCATCTCTCTGAACGTCACCTCAGTGCGACCGCGAGTCCTCTGGACTCGCTGGAGCTAAAAGACCGGCCACCACAGGGCGAGTAGATGGACCGGCCACTCCTCGAGGTGGCCGATCTGGTCCGCGCCGCGGGAGACGCATTCATCGAACGAAGCCGTAAGTGGATCACCTGGAAGCACCTCAAAGTGCTACTGGCCATTGCGCGGTGTCGCACCGCCGCGCTCGGCGGCCATGTCGATGAATGCACCCGCTGCGGACATCGCGCCATCTCCTACAACTCGTGCAGAAATCGGCACTGCCCGAAGTGTCAGGCAGGAGCTCGCGATCGCTGGCTCGCAGCGCGGCGCAAGGAGCTTCTCCCAACGCGTTACGTCCATGTGGTCTTCACACTGCCCCACCGGTTGGGACCATTGGTCTTGCAAAACAAGAAGGTCCTCTACGATCTCCTGTTTCGCACCAGTGCGGAAACTCTTCTGGAAGTCGCGCGCGATCCCCAACATCTCGGTGCAGAAATCGGCTTCTTCAGCGTGCTGCACAGTTGGACTCAAAAACTCGAACTTCACCCGCATGTACATTGCGTGGTGCCGGCCGGTGGCCTGTCTGCCGATCACACCCACTGGATCAAACCACGCTACGATTTCTTTCTTCCCGTCAAGGTGCTCGGCGCTGTCTTTCGCGGCAAATTCCACGAAGCGCTCAAGCGTGCCTTTCATGACGGCAAGCTCAATTTTCATGGAGACTTGAAGCTCCTCGCTCAACCGAAAACCTTTTCCGCTTGGCTGCGACCACTGTTCCGAAAGGACTGGGTGGTGTACTCGAAACGTCCGTTCGGAGGCCCCCAGCATGTGCTCCGTTATCTGGGCCGTTACACCCATCGCGTGGCCATCTCCAACCACCGCCTGATCTCGTTTGCTGACGGAGAGGTCACGTTTCGTTGGCGCGATTCCGCCCACAACAACGAACAGAGGTCGCTGCCTCTATCTGTCGATGAATTCTTGCGCCGCTTCCTGTTGCATCTGCTCCCCGAAGGATTCGTGCGCATCCGAAACTTCGGCTTCCTGGCCAATCGCAAACGTGCCACCACCTTGCCACTTTGTTTCCAATTACTCGGCTCGGCACCGCAAACCCAGCCAGAAGTCTCCACCGCCGCTCCCAGCGATCTTTGGGCTTGCCCCAAGTGTGGCGGGCGGATGATGGTCGTCGAAAGACTCACCGCTGCTGAAATCCAACTTCGTTCTCCACCGGTAGTCGCGGCTGCTGCATGAAGCGACTCTTATCCAATTCGAATTCTTCGCGTGTTTCGACCCGCTCCGTACCTCTCTGCCTTGCAGCGGAATGGATCTCCTGTTCCAGCTTCTTTAACCACGCTCTCCGCCATCCTTTTTCGCAACAGCCTGCTTCGGGACGGCTACGGTCAGCTGTCCCGCCCTCCCGCACAGCCTTGGCACAACTCCACGCCGCTCCTTCCCACCATTGAATTTGCATAACGACCGCGTCCGCCGCCGGCCGGCTTCCTTCAAGTCGTTGTATCGAAAGCGCGCCAACACACCGTGCTCGCGCCTGCAGCTTGTTCGCTCGCGCTTCCGATACAACCCTAAGACTTCACAGGACTAATTCCGCCGTCGAAGCCGGATAGCTTCCGGTTCAAGTCGACTTTCCAGGAGTTGGCACAGGAGAACAGAATGTAGTAACACTGAATCATTTCGTCCGTTTAGCGGAGATTTTTGAAATTTCTGCTTCCCTAATTCGTTGATAGGAGTCTAAACTGTTGCCCTGTCATTTATCGACAGGAGGCTCGAAATGGCTAAGCCAACCGACCTGGTCCAAGGCACCCTCGACCTCTTGATTCTGAGGACGCTCGCGCTCCAGCCCATGCACGGCTGGGGCATCGCGCGACGCATTCGTCAGGTTTCGAAAGAAGTCTTGCAGGTCCATCAAGGTGCGCTTTATCCCGCGCTGCATCGCCTCGAGCAACAGGGCTGGATTCGCGCCAAGTGGGGCGAATCGGAAAACAATCGCCGCGCCAAGTATTATTCCCTGACTCCGGACGGCGCAAAGTACCTGCGCCAGGAGCAAGCACAATGGAAGCGCCTTTCATCGGCCATCGGGCTGGTCCTGGAGATGTCGTCTTAGGGAGCCGGAACCATGCGTTGGTATTACAAATTGCCGCTTCGCTTGCGCTCGCTTTTCCGCAAGGACAGAGCGGAGCTGGATCTTAGCGACGAGCTTCAGTTTCATCTGCAAAATCAAATCGACGAATTCGTGGCCCAGGGCATGAATCCCCAGGAAGCTCGCCGCGCCGCCCGGCAATCCTTGGGCGGCGTTGAACAGGTCAAGCAGGAGTGCCGTGACATGCGCCGCACAAACCTGATTGAAAATTTCTTGCAAGACGTTCGTTTCGGTTTTCGCATGCTGCGCCGCAGCCCGGGATTTACCGTTCTAACGATTCTGTGCTTTACGCTCGGCATCGGCGCTAACGCCGCCGTGTTCAGCTGGGTCGAAGGCATTCTTTTGCGTCCTTATCCGCTCGTTTCTCACCAGGAGCGCCTGGTCACACTGACCGGAACGGTGCGTGACGAGAGAGACGAAACGTCGTGGCCCGATCTCCTCGACGTGCAGAGAAGCTGCACGCTGTGTGAGATCCTCTTTGTCAGCAAAATCACTGGCGCGACTCTGAGCATTGGCGAACGCGCCCAGGTCATGACCGGAAGCATCGTCTCCGCAAACTATTTTGACGCGATTGGAGTCCATCCCATTTTGGGCCGCGACTTTGAGCCAGGCGAAGACACCGGCCGCAACGCACATCCGCTCGTGGTGATCAGCTACCATCTTTGGCAGACGCGCTTCAAGGGCGATCCCGAAATCATCGGCAAGACGCAGCGCTTCGATAACGTCGTGCACACCATAATCGGGGTCGCGCCCGAGGGGTTCTACGGGACTTTCGTCGGCCGGAGCATGGAGTATTGGGTGCCGGCCTCGATGCTGGAAGTTTTCGACGGCGGCAGCGACAAACTGGAAGATCGCGGCGCGCGATGGGCGGAAGCGTATGTGCGACTCAAGCCCGGCGTGACCCGCAATCAAGCTCAGCAAGAAATTTCCGCCATTGCCGCGCGGCTCGAAGCTGAATATCCCGCCACCAACCGCGGCCGCGGGATCAAGGTCTGGCCGCTGTGGCAAACGCCTTTCAATCACGCCGGTCATCTGCTTCCGACCTTCGAGATCATGGTTGTTGTCACGATGTTTGTTCTGCTCATCGTCTGCGCCAACGTCGGCAATTTGCTTCTCGTCCGGTCATTCGCGCGCGGGCACGAGATGACGGTTCGCCTCGCTCTTGGTGCCGGCCGTGGCCGCTTGTTGAGGCAACTCGTTACTGAGGGCTTGCTGCTGTCAGCCTCCGGTGCAGCGGGCGGCATGCTAGTGGCGTACTGGTGCCGTCACGCGCTTGTTCTGCTGTTCCCGGGAGATGTGATGTATTTGCCCGGACAAATCGACGGCCGTGTGCTAGGGCTGAGCGCGGCCATTTGCCTCGTCGTTACGCTTGCAGTTGGGTTGGTCCCCGCGTTCCAGACGCGCCACCTTGCCCTCGCCGACACGCTCAAAACCGGGGTGTCCGCCGTTCTGGGCGCCCGGGACCGTGCATGGTTCCGCTCAAGCCTTGTGATCCTCCAAGTCACGCTAAGCTTCATCTTGTTGGTGGGCGGGACCTTGCTGATGCAAAGCCTGCGCAAGATTCGAACCACCGACCCGGGCTTCTCCACAACGCGGGTGTTCGATACTTGGATACCTTTCGCCGCCGCCGGCTATGACGCGCGGCGCGCCAAAACTTTTCAGGATGAATTGATCCAGCGTGTCCGCGCGCTGCCCGGTGTCGAAGCGGCCGCTTACGCCCGCGCTGTTCCGCTCGGCTATGGATCATTCTCTTCGACGCCCATTGCCGTCGACGGCTACGAACCGCCGCCGAACGAGCAGCCCACGGCGGAATATAACGAAGTCAGCCCCGACTACTTCGCCACTTTGGGCATTCCGCTCATCTCCGGGCGTGAATTCACTCGCGCGGACGATGAAAACGCGGCGCGTGTCGCCATCGTAAACCAAACCATGATCGCGCGGTATTGGCGCGGGCAGAATCCCATTGGCCAGCGTCTGCAAGTGAAAGGCAATTGGGTGCAAGTCGTCGGCGTCGTCAAAGATTCGAAATACTACAGCATGGATGAAGCGCCCCGGCCGTTTTTCTATATTCCGCTCCGCCAGTATTTCTCTATAGAACCTGACATCCACATTCGAACGACGCAACCTCTGCAAACCGTCCAAACGGCGCTGATTCGCGAAGTGCGCGCGCTCGATCCTAACCTCGCTGTATACGAAATGATTACGCTACGGGAGCAAGTTGACCGTTCCACTTCCCACGAACTTGTGGCCGTAGCTTTGGTCGCCCTGTTCGGAGGCTTGGCGCTGCTGCTTGCCAGCATCGGCCTTTATGGCGTGATGTCGTGCACCGTCTCGCAGAGCACCCGAGAGTTGGGGCTGCGTATGGCTCTTGGCGCCGGCACATCGAACGTGCTGCGTCTCGTGCTGTTACGCGGTTTGCTACTGACAACAACTGGCATAATTATCGGGATCGCCCTGGCACTGCTTCTAACGCGCCTGCTCGGCAACCTCCTCTATCAGGTAAGCCCGCGGGACCCGCTGGCTTTCGCCGCGGCATTTGCGGTGATGACCCTTGCGTCGGTTGCAGCGTGTTTCTTGCCCGCTTGGCGCGCAACGCGAATCGATCCCATTCAAGCGCTACGGGCGCAATGACTTTCTCACTCCGCTTAGGCATATGAAGACGATCTTTATATTCTTGGCCTCCAAACGAGCAACCCGGAAGTTATCAGCTCGCCGGTCGGGTTAGTACCGACAAACGCGCTTGTGTTTAACGAACCGCTCAACTCTCGGACGGTCTGAAGTTGGCCGGAAACGGTGTTCGCGGAGATGAGAGCGCAAACGATCCCCGCCGAGACCTCGCTTCCCACAACCGGACTGGCCCGTATATATATCTGTTGTACAGTACGTATGGCTAGCTCTACGACTTGCAACCATGCAATACTCTTCGCCAAGCGATGCGGAGCCCGTGCCACCGGCGCGCGTTTGACAGCCTGGCCACAACTCAAAGGTGTTCAATCGAAACGAAAGTGAACACAGTGCCGTGCTTTCTAAAAGCCTGGAAGCGTCGATTCGTCAACTCAGCCTCGTCCTTCTCTTCCTGTCCTGCCTATCGGTGACCGTGATTCTTTCCGCCCAGGAGTCAGAGCAACGGGGACGACCGTCAGCAGAAGCCGCGAGTAATGTACCTTCGCTGCACGTTAACACGCGGCTCGTCGAGGTAAACGTCATCGTCAACGATAAGCACGGCAACCCTATGGTAGGCCTGAAACAGAACGATTTCTCCGTTCTCGACAACGGCAAGCCCCAGAAAATCAGTGTTTTCTCCGTCGAAACGAACCTACCCTTCGCCTCCTCCCGAACTCCTCTTCCGCCCGGCACCTTCACCAATCGCCCGGAAGAACTTACCAACATTCCTGCTAGCGTCACCGTCATTCTCTTGGACGCACTGAACACTGAAGCAGCCGACCAAACGCTCGCCCGTAAGCAAGTCATTCGCGTGCTACGGGAAATTCAACCGCAGGAATATGTGGCCCTCTATTGGCTCGGTGACGCCTTGCACATCCTTCACGATTTCACGACCGACGCTTCTGTCCTTCAGCTAGTGCTGGCGGATTACGACAGCAAGTCCAGCCGGCAACTCGACAATTCCGAACTCGCCGATCCGAGCCTGAATACCGCCCAACCCATCCACGCCCGCAGGGCAAGCTTCGGAACGCCAGGCCTTCCGGCTAGCATTTGACCAGCGAGTCGCAAACCAATCCACGCGCGATCGAGTTCGTGCTACGGTCTCTGCTCTGATCGCCATTGCTAATCATCTCGGCACGCGAAAAGGCCGAAAGAACCTGGTGTGGGTCTCCTCAAGCTTTCCCGTCAGTCTTGGGTACGACAAGTTTAATCTCGATTGGATGAACGACACGGGAGAAGATTTCAGAGCCGACGTTCAAAGAGCGGCGCGCGCCCTTACCGACGCGGATATTGCGGTTTATCCAGTAGATGCACGAGGACTGCTCGGCTCGACCATGAGTGCAAATCAGGACGACCTCGACGCGCATATCGGCGACCCCAACGACACAGACACCCGCCTGCCCACTCGCGGAGCACCAGAGACTCTTGATACCATGCGCCTGCTCGCCGAGCGCACAGGAGGCAAGGCGTTCTACGGCACGAACGACATTTCTGGCGTTATACGTCGTGCTATGAATGACTCGCGGATGACCTACACGCTCGGCTACTATCCCGCCGACGTGAAATGGGACGGTAGTTTCCACGAACTTAAGGTAAAGGTGGACGCGCCGGGCGTGGGAGTCCGAGCCCGCTCGGGCTACTTCGCACTTTCCGATACACCTGCAACTCCTGCTAGAAATGATCACGCAGTCATCGCGCAGTTGGCCAGGAGCTGGCTCCCCGCCACTGGAATCGGTTTACACGCTAGTGCGCGAGTCTCACCGGCATCGGGCGCCTCCACGCTCACGACTGAGGTGCACATCGATCTGCGGGAAATCCAAATGCAGCACAAGGAAAACCGCTGGACCGGCACAGTGCAATCCGCGTTTGTACAACTGGACATGGCGGGGCATATTCTTCAAGTGGACGATCGAACGTTTCACCCCGATTTCGACACTGCCACTTACGAAGTGGTCCTGCGGAGCGGTATCAGTGATACCCGCCAGGTTCATGTCCTGCCCAATGCCACGCAAATCTGCATTGTCGTGCGCGATGGTGCCAACTCCTACATGGGTTCCATTTATCTTCCTTTGGCGCGGTATTTTCCCGATTCGTCGAAGAGGAGTCAAATGAAGCAGTAGGGGATGGGATGTGGTCTTCACTGTCCGCAAAACGGCGTTCTGTGAAGCTATCTGTTCCTTGCGGGCACAATCTGATGGCGCGAGCGTTCGGCGGGCTAGTTCCTGGTTAACCGGAGATGCGGAGGTAGTACCCGGCTATGCTTTGTTTCTCCCAACTAATAAGGAAGCGAGCTACTTCTAATTTGGATCGCTGGTTTCCCTCTTCTCACCAAGAGTGGCACAAAAGAAAAAGAGCAAAAAGGAAAGCAAGGGAAAAAACAAAGAGAAAAGCTCGGTGAAGCCATTGATTTCATGGATGTGTAAGTACTTATTTGTGTTTGACTTACACAGAGTAACGGGCGATTGCCGAGTTTTCCAAAATGATAAATGGAGTCCCCAACCAATTACCCTTAACGATTGTTTCCATTTGATTTAAGCGTGATTGATTCTAGTCGTTACTCGCCCAGGGCGAATTTACGATGCGGCTGAGCTCAGTTCGAAATCGTTGGCGGGAGTGATGATGTATCACTTTTCCCTCGTCCCCGAGATAAGTCGTGCACGAGGCGAGATGGCTGGTGAGCCTTCTACTGTTTATCGCGGAATCGGTGAGATTGGGATAGCGACACTGCCAGAGCGCGGGTGTAGCTTATTTTTTCCCGAAGAATACTACCCCCCAGCGCGTTGACACGTACGACCAGCGGTCCTATACTCCGCCCACATTTCAGTGCGGGAAGACCGTTCGCCCGGAGCGCCTATGCACGCGTTGCGTTTCCAAAACCACTTTACAATTGTGCTGCTCAACTTCACCATTGCTTCGGCAATTATTCTCAGTGCTTATACTCCCGTGATTTGTGCCCAGGACCCACCGAGGTATCGAGTCGACCCATTCTGGCCGCAGGAACTGCCAAACAACTGGATCATCGGACAAGTCGGCGGCTTGGCAGTGGATCGGGAGGACCACATCTGGGTTTTGCAACGACCGGCCTCAAACGCCGTTGACGAAATTGGCGCCTCAGTTACACCGCCGCGTTCTCTGTGCTGTCTTGCTGCACCTCCGGTCCTGGCGTTCGACACGCAAGGACATCTGCTCCACTCCTGGGGTGGACCTGGCCAAGGGTTTGACTGGCCCAAGTCCGAACACGGAATTTATGTAGACAAGGATGGAAACGTTTGGATCGGCGGGAGCGGCCCTACCGACCGCCATGTGCTCAAGTTCAATACCGATGGACATTTTCTGCTACAGATTGGTCACCCTTCATCCGATCCGCCGGATAGTTCGCGTACGGATATATTAGGGCGCCCGGCGGGCATTGAAATGGATTCGCAAGCGCACGAGGTCTACATCGCTGACGGTTATATGAACAAGAGAGTGATTGTTTTCGACTCGGACTCCGGCGCGTTTAAAAGGCTTTGGGGAGCCTACGGAAATCCTCCGAATGATGCGGATCCCGGACCGTATGATCCTGCCGCACCACTCGATCAGCAGTTTCGCAATCCGGTTCACCGTGTTCACCTTTCTCGAGATGGGCTTGTGTATGTCTGCGATCGCGTCAATGACCGGATACAAGTTTTCAGCAAGCAGGGGAAGTTTGTTAAAGAATTTACTCTGCGTCCGCAAACGCTGGGGATCGGTTCGGTATGGCAGTTCGCCTTTTCGATCGACGAGCACCAAAAGTTTTTATTGGTAGCCGACGGGGAGAATAACGTCATATGGACCCTACGACGAGACGATGGGATGGTGATGGGCCAAACTGGGCACAACGGCCGTAATGCCGGACAGTTCCATTGGCTTCACCAGCTGGTGTCGGATTCGCGCGGCGACCTCTACACTGGGGAAGTGGACACTGGCAAAAGGATCCAGAAATTTGTTCTAGTGAACCACGGCAAAGATCAGAAATGAACTGCAATTCAAACTCTTTCAGTTCTTCGGCTCTTTGGCGACCTCCGGCCTAGAAACTTCCATAATTTCGTCGCAGCTTCCTGCTAGAGTGGCCTTATCAAGCGTCGGTGTAAATCGATTAACGCTCCTAATCGGAAAATTGAATTCCCTTACCCAAGTTATCTGTTACCCCACGCGAAATATCGTTGGGACATGCCAAGTCTTCACAATCCAAATGCCGATGGCGGCCGTGGGTGTCTGCGGCGCGGCTTGCGAACAATCCTGCGATGGAGTGGATTAGACGGCGGGACGCATTCGATTGAGGGTTTCTCGCTCGAAGCAGGCGTAGGCTTTTGCGGAGCCGTAGCGACGGGATCGGCGGGCGGACTCGGTTCCTTTTCTACGAAAGTCTCGCGAGCGTGTACCAGCCCGCAAGGCGGCAATGGCTCGTGGACTACACGGTCGCGTTCGCTGCTAGCATCGCATCCGACATAAGTGATCTCGATGACGCCGCCATCGTACTTGGTGCGTTCAATCGCGGGCAGCGGCGGGTCGCAGAAAATTCAAACCCCTGCTGGAATGCATCAGTTGTTTGATTTTGACTGATCGCACTACCTGAGGCACTCTAAGGGCGATGACATTCCATCTCAGCATGAAGACGAACGGCATCTGTTGTAGCGGAGGTTGCATACTCGTCTCTTCTGGCGAAGAGGGGCTATCCGTCTAGGAACAGAATCTTAGCTTGGAGTTTTCCGACCCACCGCCAGAAGCAAGTCTGGCAGGTGGGTTTTCTGTTTTTTTTGAGCTGTGGTATGTGATGTTTCAGAGTCTCGATCGGGGCGCGGTCGCCAAGTGGTAAGGCATAGGTCTGCAAAACCTATATCGGCGGTTCGATTCCGCTCCGCGCCTCCAACATTTTCCTGAATGAACCCACTACGGGCGGCCGCCTGCGATTCTTACGGCTGCACAGCGTAAACGAGCACCTGCATCGCGCCATTGTCACTGGTTGGCACAATCACTCGTGCCGTCTTTGAATCATATCCCATGGTTTTGGCGCCGGTTTTCGTCACGATTTCCTGTACCAGGGAATACTTATTTGGCGAATCCTGATGGAAGACGAACACTTTCCCATCGCCAGTCGACAAGTAGACCAACTTTGTCTTAGCGTCAAAAGCTCCTGCGTCTACGCGCTCGCCAATCGGCGCAGTGAACACAATCTTGCCGGTCTCGGCGTTGAGCACAGCCAGATGCTTGCTGCGACAGCCTACAAACAGACGCTTGTTTTCGACGTCCAGCGACAATGCGGTAGGTGTTCCACAGGGAGCTAGCGGCCAGCGTTCCACCACCTTCAACGTGTTCACATCGATGTGCAATGTCTCATTTTTTTCTTCCAGATTGACGTACAGATTACCTTTGCCGTCGCTCACCGCGAATTCTGGCCCACCGCCAAGCGCAATCGTGCCTACCACCTCACCGTCCTTGGCATTCAGAACTGTAATGTCTTCGCTGTCGCCATTCATGACGTAGATCCGCTTGGTCAAAGACTCAAAAATGATCGCGTCCGGTTTCTTGCCAACTTTGATTTCACCCAGTGGTTTCAGCGTCTTTAGATCGAAGGCAATCGCCACGTCGGCCTTTCCTGCCGAGATGTAGCCACGTCTGAATTCCGGCGCCAGCGCAATTCCGTGAACGCCGGGAGTATTTGGAATCGTGCCGATCACAGTGTAAGAATCCGCGTCCAGCACATCTACTTGAGTGCTGTGTGAAATGAACACGCGCCGTTCTGCCTCGTCTACTGTCAGGTAATCCCATCCACCGGTTCCCGGCACGGCTACCTTTTTCACCAGGTCATACTTGACGGCCGCTAGCGTAAATGTGACCACCATCGACGCACAGATCAGTAGACCAAAAATTTGTTTTTTCATCATTCCCCCATCGTCAGTTGTACTCGGCCCAATCGAAATGTTCCCTGAACGCTCGCTGAAAACCTGTTCAGATCGCGCCCTTGCACATCAAATCGGCCGGTACGCTCCGCTCTTCATCAGAGCGCCCCGGTCTGTCCCAGGGTGAACTGTGGAATGTTATTTCGCGAAGCAGCATCTCTCCCGGATGCTTTGCATCTGTGATTGAGATTTCTACTTTTCGTGAGTCGGCGACCAACGTAATCCCAACGCGAAAGTCGGTGTGTAATACTCGCGCTGAATCATGTATTGGCTGCTTCCATTGTAGAAGCCGAACACTTCGTTGTTCAGATTCAGGCCGTAGGCGATGAGGTTGAAACCGTGGTTCAGGCGGAAACTGCCCTGCGCATCGACCTGGAAGTGTGGATAGAAATAAGTATCGCTCAGCGGCCCTTTGATACCGCCGGGAGTTGCCGACCCACCGGGTGCCGAGCCATCCTGGTATTGATACGAGTAGATACTTTCGCCGTTGTACGACAGCCCAACCCGGATGGAGAGGCGTCCGCGATCGTAAGTCGGGCTGATATTCCAAGTGTTCGGCGCCTGGCGCAACAGTCTGGGAGTATCCTGGCGGTCATACAGACCATTGGCCTGAGATGCGGTGTAGCTGTAGTTCGCCGAAAGTCCCAGGCCGCTCAGAAAGTTTGGCAGGGAACTGAAACGTTGCAAGTAAGAAATCTCAAACCCCGTCACATGGCCGCTGCCGATATTCACTGGTTGAGTGACGAGATATCGTTGTAGCGGATATTGTGGAGTCGGCTGATAAGTGATGTATTGGGACGTCGTCACGATGGGACTGCCCAGATCTTTATAGAAGAATCCCGCGGTGATGGCCCCGAACGGGTTCAGGTAATGTTCAAAGAGAAGATCGTAATTGTTGGAAGTTTCCGCCTTTAGCGTCGGATTCCCTAAAGAGACAGTGCTCGTGTTAGCCCCGTTTAGCGAAACCGAAAACGATTGCGCTATGTCTTGGGGATCCGGGCGTGAAAAAGTCCGGCTATAAACCACCCGAATGTTCGTGTTACTCGTTACTGCGTAACGCAGTGAAGCGCTTGGCAAAACTTTGATGTACGAACCGCCTCCCGGGAAATCGAAGCCGGCCGGGATGATCGTGGTACAGACCGTCGGATCGGTACAGCCGGTTTGCCAGCTAAGGGTGTTCAAATTTGTACCTTCGATGCGTACACCGGCGATGAACCGAAATTTACCGAAGTCGATGGTGTTCATCACATAGCCTGCGGAAACCTGCTCCACATAGTTATAGAAATTCGGGTTTCCTGCAGCTCCACTGGTAAACGCAAATTGGTCCGCATTGGCGAGCACAAAATTGTTTACGGAGCGGAAATTGATTACCGGACCGAGCGGGTAGCTGTTGTTGTAGTAGTTGGTGTTGTATACCCTGGGGGAAAACTGGCTTATGGGTGCGGCGTTCGGGTAGTCGCCGTTCTCATCCGTGTTGATGGCGTAGTCGTTCGTATAGGTGTGGTCATACTTATGTGCATTCCGGAACCTTCCGCCAATCTCAATGTTCGCGAGATGCGATCCGAGGTGATAACGCTTGGCCATCGCTCCGGTAAACTGCAGGTTTAGTTGCGCTGTCTTGCCGTAATCAAGAGAAAGATCATTCAAAGCCAAGTTCGACGTGTTGTAGGCTTCCGTGTAGCAAGCTGGCGACCACTGCGGCCGGTAGATGTCCTTGGTGAGGGCCGGAGAAAAGGTGCAGGTGCCCGTGTACGTCGAGGGCGTCGGAACGCCAAAGCTGCCCGTCCCATACCCGTTCTCGATTTCACGCGCGCGCGACACCGAAACGTCCCAGTTGTACCAGCTCGTGGCCAATACATGCTTGCCGCCGATCACGATGCTGCCGATGGCATAATCAGGCCGCCGAATTTGTGTATTGAACGAAGGGGCGCCAGTGCAGGTCGTCACTCCGGAATCGTCGGTGCTGCAACCGTTCCCATTTAGCGTGGAGATGCCCTGAGTGTTGTCGGTAAGTGAGTAGACCCAACGGTCGCCGTAGTTCTTGAAGTCGGAGTACAGGCCGCGCACATAAATGTCCGAGCCTTCGGAGAGCTTATAGTCCACGGTGCCCCCCAGGCCCCATCGGCTCCGGTAGTAGGCATATTCACGGATGTCTTGCGAAACAAAATAACGCTGCGTCGCGCCAGTCACGTTATTGGTGGCGATGTCCGGAACAGGTTCGATATCGTCGATACCGCGGCCGTTCCAGTCGTAGGAGAAACCGATCAAAGCTCCCAGTTTTTTGTTGGCGAGAAATCGCTTCCCAATAGTGGCGGTCGTCTCGTAATTGGTGCGACCTCCCTGTATGGGAGACACGCCCCCCAAACCGTAGAGTGAAATTGTCGGGCGTTCCGTCGCCTGCTTGGTAATCATATTCACGGAACCACCGATACCGTCGCCATCCTGATTGGCCTGCATGGTTTTGTTAATCTCGACGGATTCGACAAGGTCCGCAGGGATCGTGTCGAATTTGAGCTGGCGAACACCCGATTCCGGTGAGGGAACGGTTACACCGTCAACAGTTGCGTTGGTCAGACGCGGCTCAGTCCCGCGAATCTGCACGTATTTGCCTTCACCTTCGTCGCGCTCCAATGTGACACTCGGCAAACGGCCGATCGCGTCGGCCATGTTGGCATTGGGCAGACTGCGAATTACTTCCGCCGGCAAGACCTGCAATTCGTTGTCAGCGTTACGTTCGCGGTTGAGTGCTTCGGCTTCTCCGGAAGCGCGTTCCGCGGTGACGATGACCTGGTCGTTGCCAGCAGCCACATCCATCTTCACGTTTACGCTTGCGGTCTGCCCAGCCGTCACTTTGACGACTTGCGTAAACAATGAAAAACCAACGTAAGTCACGGTGATTGTGAACGTGCCCGGGGGCAGGTTCGTAATGTAATACTCGCCCAGGTTGTTGGTTACTTTAGTCGCGCCGGTCGGCTGTATTTCCACTTCCGCGCCCTGAAGGACGCCGCCGCTCGGGTCTGTCACGCGGCCGGCTACTGAGCCCTTCTCGGTTTGAGCCTGTGATCCAGGGACGATTCCTGCTAAGAAGATCACGGCCAAGGCCATGATCAGGCGGGAAACATTCTTCATTGCTGGCTCTCCTCTGAAAGAACAATTTTCACTCTGCTGCCGATGTACTGCTGGCTTTTGGCCTTGCTTCTATACTTCCATTTAGCGGGTGCGTGCTTAACCGCGGATGACAACTCATGAATGTCTTGTTAAATAGAAGGTGAAAGAATTTTCAGGTGAACAAGTTTTCAGACAGTGGTTATCGCCGAAGTGCGGAGATGGAGAGGAACGGAATCGGAATTGTCGGCAACCGTCGTGGCCGGAATGCTGATTCTGAAGATTGAACCCTCGCCCAATCTACTCTGTACCTCGATCATTCCCTTGTGCATCTCTGCTATCCACCGGGCAATCGACAAGCCCAACCCCGAGCCACGAATCTCTCGAGAGCGAGCATGATCCGCACGGTAGAAACGGTCGAAAATTTTCGGTACCTCGCTCTCGGCGATCCCCATGCCTGTGTCTTCGATCTCGATTATCGCGTGCGCATTCTCCGTTCGTATCCGTACGTCAATGCTTCCACCTGTGGGCGTATATTTCACGGCATTGTCCAGGACCGTCATAAAAAGTCGCTCCAGGGCAGACGCGTCACCGTACACAAAAGGGGAGTTTTCCTCGTCCGGCCACTCCACGGTGAACGTCAGACCCTTGGCAAAGGCGAGCACGCGCGCCTGCTGGCACACCCGTTCGACAATTTGCGTCAGCGGCAAGAATTCGTATTTCAATTGAGCGGCACCAGCGTCGGCGCGAGCCAATGTCAACAAATGCTCGATTAACTGCGTTGTTTCTTCGCTCGAATCCAATATTCGCCGAAAGGCTTCGCGGTATTCCGCCTCTGTGCGCTTCCTGCGCAATGCAAGTTCTGCATTGGTGCGTATCAGCGCCAATGGCGTGCGCAAATCGTGGGAAGCGTCCGCCGTGAATTGGGTGATGCGTTGTACTGACAATTCGATCCGCGACAGCATGGCGTTAAGCGTTTCCGTCAAACGACGCAACTCATCTTTGGCTCGCGGCACTTCCAGGCGGCGGTGCAAATTCAGAACGCCGATACCTTCCGCGCTCGCGATAATCCGGTTCACAGGTGCCAGGGCTCGCCCACTCAGCCAGTAGCCCAACAGGGAGGCGAGCAAAACCAGAAGTGGCAAGAATTCCTTCTCGATGATTCGGAAGCGGTCCAACGCTTGGTCGAATGGTTCTGTTGGCACCGCCGTTTCCAGTAGATATTTTTCACCATTCAGTTCAACTTGCTGCCGGGCGATACGGTATTGCGAAAGCAAAAGGTTTCGCGTGAAAAAGGAAGTTCCTTCCGAGAGCGGTGGAAGGGGAATATCGGGGGATGAAAATGGCGGTGACTGAAAGATCATCTCACCGCTGCCGCCTGCTACCTGGAAGATCGCCCCGTTCGCCCACAAAGCAGACAGTTCCAGCAATTTCTTGCGCAGCGTTTCACGTCCATGCGGGGCGGAATCCACCACGACTCTTCGCACCGTTTCCAGGTTGCTCCGCGATTCGTCATTTACTGTGGTTTCGATGCTGTGACGAAAGCCGAGATCGCAAATCCAGAAAAATGCCAGAAACGACGCGCCAAGCACCAACACGTAAAGCAATGTCAGTCGCGCCCGGATCGTTATGGTCATAGGCCGTGAACCGATCCCACGGAATATCCAAATCCGCGGTGCGTTTGAATTAACTTTATCGTCGCGCCGGCATCCACTTTCTTGCGCAACAATCGCACAAAGGCATCCAGGGTGTTTTCGGAGACTTCCCGGCCCGCTCCCCACACCTTTCCCAAAATCTCGTGCCTAGAGACAATTCGTCCCGTATTTCGCGCCAGCAATTCCAACAATCGAAACTCCGTCAACGAAAGGTAGATCTCTGTTCCCCCACGGAATGACCGGTGTGTGGTCAGATCCAACACCATATCTTCGACTTCCAATACGTTCTTCCGGCGAAACTGTCTCCGCCGCATCAGCGCGCGAATTCTGGCGAGCAATTCCACAAAGGAGAATGGTTTTGTCAGGTAGTCATCTGCTCCAGCATCCAATCCTTTTACGATATCGGGCAAGGAATCGCGCGCGGTCAGCATCAGTACGGGAGTTTCCTGTTCCCTGCGACGCAACTGTCTGGCAACCTCAAGACCATCCAGTTTGGGCAGCATTAGATCCAGCAGGATGACGTCGAACGATTCGACTGCAGAGATTTCCAAAGCCGAGCAGCCATCCCGAGCCAGACTCACTTCATACGATTCTTCTCGCAAACCACCCATCAGCAGGCGTGCCATCTGGGGTTCGTCTTCAACAATCAGAATATTCATGAGGAATTGCCTAGCGTTGGATAGTAATCGCCCGTTTGTGAACGTTCGATGAATCGCAGATTACAGAATGGAAGCTTTCTTCCAGCTTCCGACTAGTGCACAGTTCCCGCAGCAGACGGAATTGCGGATTGCGAAATGATGGTCACGTGGTCCGGCTTGCTCCATTCCTCCTTGCCATTGTTGAATTCCAGCTTGTTCATCGTTATTTGTGCGCGATCCCGATTGACATCTACGAGGAGGTAATGGTAGTTGATCCCTTTGTCCTGATAAGGGTCGTCCGCCGCCCGGGGAATCGGGTAGGCATGGGCGCCCCCTCCGCCGGTCACAAAATAAGTCACGCCGTTGTGCTCATGTCGCTCGTAATTATGGACATGTCCATTGAAGACAATGATGCGGGTGTGTAAATGTTTCTGCCGCTCTTCCAGCAATTGTGCCAGAGCCATTTCCGATCCGCGTGCGGAGTGGCCGCCGCCAAACTGTTTGTCATCGGATGAACTGGTGTAGGGAGGATGGTGAAATACAATGAAGACGAACGGTGCTTCGGAGGACAATTTCTCGAACTGGTTTTTCAACCACTCTCCCTGGGGACCGCTAGTTTCGTCCAGCGCACTGTCGAGCACCAGCATCACACTCTTCCCAAGTTTTACGGAATAAAAACGGCTCTCTTTCAACTCTGGGAAGCGTGCAAAGTAATTGCCCAGAGCTTTCGCTGCATTGCCCTTCAAGTCGTGATTCCCCAGCGACGGATATACCGGAATACTGTTTTTCTTCCACACGGCAGTCTCTGAATCCCACACTTTCCAATCCTTGGGATTATCACCGGAGTAGACAATGTCTCCGCCGATTGAGATAAACGCGGGTTTCTGTTTGTCGATTGCTTCCACCAAGGCTTTTCGAACGGCAGGATTCGCCGGTTCCGTGTCCGCCGGATCGTGAAAGCGTGTGTCGCCAAACGCTACAAACCGGTAGGCATCGCCCACTTGCAGTTCCAGAGCCGTATGGTTCAGCGCGCCGGTTTGCTTTTCATCCGACTGTCCCCAGCCGCACGACATTAACCCTGCTAAAGCAAGGCTGAGAAGAGACAGTAGCACCACAACAGAATTTGGTTTCATGGCTCTCACAGCATAGAACTATTGCGAGCTGGGCAGGTTAATGGTTTTTCAGGCGACGAGGTCGGCAACCCTGCATCGCTGCCTGAGCACTTACTTGTGGCAGACTAGAGGTGCATGTCCACTCCGGATCAATCGCTCAGCGCTGGCACCGCGGCATTTCGTTTTTCCGGTTTTCGCCTCTATCAAATCGCGCGCTTCTGCATTGTGTTCTGCACAGAGATGCAATCCGTAGCAGTAGGTTGGCAAGTCTACGAGATTACCCACCGCCCTGCTCGATCTTGGGCTTACGGGCCTGGTGCAGTTCCTACCCGGGATCTTTCTCTTCCTGGTTGCGGGTCATATAACCGACCGTTTCGATCGACGCAAGCTTCTCACCCTCTGTTATGTAGGTTTCGCGATTTCTTCCGCACTGCTTCTATTTGTCGCTCTCAATCAGGAGTCCCTGCATCGCACCGGTTCCGTCCGTCCTATCTTCGCAATACTCTTCCTGGTCGGCGTGATCCGTACCTTCAGCATGCCGTCGAGCCGCGCGTTGTTGCCCCAACTGGTTCCCGAAGACCATTTTCAGAATGCCGTCGCTTGGAATTCCAGCATGTTTCAGTTCGCCACAATCTTGGGGCCCGCAATGGGCGGGCTCCTCTACGCCTTTTTTCGCGGGCCAGCTGCCGTGTATGCGACTGCACTATCTACTGCCACGATCGCATTCTTGATTACGCTACGGATCAAGACGGAGTCGAAGCCAAGGCCGCACGAACCGTTCAATTTGAAAACAGTTTTTGCCGGATTTCACTACATCTGGGAGCACAAGATCGTTTTCGGCTCAATCTCCCTGGATCTTTTCGCTGTTTTATTGGGCGGCGCCGTTGCGCTGCTTCCGGTCTACGCCAAGGAAATTCTTATCACCGGGCCGTGGGGGCTTGGACTGCTTAGGAGCGCTCCGGGAATCGGGGCCGCGACGATGGCGCTATTGCTGGCGTATAAACCAATCCGCAAACGCGCCGGTGCAACGATGCTGTGGTGCGTCGGTGGTTTTGGTGTTTTCACCATGGTATTCGGATTTTCGCACAGCCTTGCGCTCTCCCTCGTTTCACTTTTGTTTGTGGGCGCGGCGGATATGGTGAGTGTGGTCGTGCGCGGAGTGCTGATCCAGATCGAGACGCCGGATGAAATGCGGGGCCGCGTCAACGCTGTGGATATGGTCTTCATCGGTGCTTCCAACGAATTGGGTGAGTTTGAGTCTGGCCTGGCCGCTCAGTATCTGGGCGCAGTTCCAGCAGTGGTGCTTGGTGGTGCAGGCACCATTCTTGTCACGCTGATGTGGGCCTGGCTATTCCCGCAGTTGCGCCGCGCAGATTCGCTGACCCGCGCCACCTAGATATGTGTTGTTCCTTTACCGTTAAGCACCCTCAAACTCAATGAACATGGTCGGGTGCCTGCGGAACAGAAGGGGTGGTAGCAACTCCTGCGGGCGGTGGGGGCAATGTGGTAGCCGCGGCGGGCGCGAGTTCCGCTTTCACGGTAGTGGGCAATTTGTCTGCATCTTTTAGCAGGATGCTCACCTGCCACATTTTCGTTTCGCCTAACCGATCTTTGAAGCCCGGCATGCCCGTCATGCGAATGCCATTCGCCACTTTCCAATAAGTTTCCCAAGCCTCGTCGTCCGTCACACCCACGCCTTTGAACAATTGGGGCGGTTTGGGGAACATTCCATCCGCGATCATGGTCTTGGGTTCTCCCGGCAGCCCGTGGCACACCGCGCAATGCTCCTTATAGACTTTTGCACCTTCCAGAAAATTCTTCTCATCTTCGGGGACGGTCGGATTCAAGTGCGGTTGTTTATCCATATAGGCGTGCAGGGCCATGCGGGCAAGCTTCCTTTCAAATGGCATTTCCGGAGATGAAACTGACACGGGAGCTTGCCCGGTTGAAAAATAGAAATAGGCCCCCAGGAAGACCAGCACGAATCCCAACAAAACTCCTAGCACTATGCCCTTAAGCATTCCTCACTCTCCTCCGACGTCCGGGTTCACGGACGCGCCAGGCACACCTGTAAGACAGGGTAGTTTACGATGGTTGGCGGCACACTGCACCGTGTATTCTTGTTTCCCTAATTGGCCCCAGAAGGTTCCCGAGCGACCGTAACCATTCCTTGCGCCCGTGCGTCCTAATTGCTGTAAGCCTTGGTCGTGGTAAGGCGATACAATAGGTGTGACCGCTCTCCGCGTTTCCTGGCATTTCCGCTCCCCGGGCCGCTCGCACCAGAGAATTCTGTTGATAGGAGTTTTTGGAATGGCACCTTACGATACGGTTGAAGTGCACGAGACGCGCTCTGCTTCCTCCACCAATGTCTCTGCGCCTACCGGTTCCAAAGACCGCTGGTGGCTCTGGCTTCTAGCCATCGTCATTGTTGTTGGTGGAGTTTGGTTCTACCGCAGCCGTTTGTCTGCATCCAATTCAGCCTCTGCATCCGGTTCGGGTGCTCCCGCCGCGGGAGCAAAGGGCGCCGCTGGCACTCGTGGCCCACTTACGATTCCTGTTGTCGTTGCCACAGCTACCAAGGGAGATCTTCCTGTTTTCTATAACGGATTGGGAAGTGTGAATGCGTTCAACACGGTCACCGTTCGGTCTCGCATTGATGGGCAGCTCATAAATGTGGCGTTCACGGAAGGCCAGATGGTCAAGGCCGGCGATGTCCTCGCCGAAATTGATCCTCGCCCTTATCAGGTACAGCTCGAACAGGCTCAAGGGCAGCTTGCGCGTGATGTCGCGCAGCAGCAGGACGCATTGGTTAATCTCGAGCGCTTCAAACTTCTTTTCAAAGAAGGTGTCATCCCCAAGCAGCAACTCGACACCCAACAAGCTTCCGTTGGGCAGTTCGATGGCGCCATCCAGACCGACAAAGCAACAATCGACAACGCGAAGCTGAATCTGATGTATTGCCGCATCACCGCTCCGATCAGCGGTCGCATCGGTTTGCGCCTGGTGGATGCCGGTAACATGGTTCACGCCGCTGATGCCAACGGTCTGCTGGTTATCACGCAGTTGCAGCCGATCGCTGTGCTGTTTAGCTTGCCGCAAGATCAGCTTCCTGTCGTTTACACGAAACTTCGCGCCGGACAGCAACTAACCGTGGAAGCTTTTGATCGTGACAATTCCGAGAAAATCGCCAGCGGCAAACTCTTGACCATAGACAATCAGATCGACCTGACAACCGGAACTTACAAGCTCAAGGCGGTCTTTAGTAACGAGGACCACGTACTCTTCCCCAATCAATTTGTGAACGTCCACCTGCTGGTGAATACACTGAAGAACGTTGTCATCGTGCCTACCACCGCGATTCTGCGCGGCTCGCAGGGGGTCTATGTGTTTTCCGTTTCCACCGATGGAACTGTGAAGATACGCACCATCACTGTTGCGGAAACCAATGGCAATGTCACCGGTATTTCCGCGGGCTTGAATCCTGGCGAAGTGGTGGTTACCGATGGCCAGGACAAATTGCAGGATGGCAGCAAAGTCGAAGCTCGCCCCGCCACGGGTTCTGCCCCTGGTGCCAAGAGCAGCGCAAATAATCCGGCTGATTCACCGTTTGCTTCACCTTCTGGTGGAGGACCCGCTCGATGAATCCCTCTCGGCCGTTTATTCTGCGGCCGGTCGCCACCACGTTGCTGATGGTTGGCGTCCTATTAGTTGGCTACGTCGCCTACCGCCAATTACCGGTTTCGGCGCTTCCGCAGGTCGATTACCCCACCATTCAAGTGCAAACGTTTTACCCCGGAGCGAGCCCGGACGTAATGGCATCTGCGGTTACCGCTCCCCTTGAGCGCGAATTCGGCCAGATACCCGGCTTGCTGCAGATGACTTCCACCAGTTCCTTTGGCAGCTCATTGATCACGCTGCAGTTTAACCTCGACCTGAATATCGATATCGCGGAACAGGAAGTCCAGGCGGAAATTAACTCAGCTTCAAATCTTCTCCCGAAAGATCTCCCGAATCCTCCCATCTACAGCAAGATCAATCCCGCAGATTCGCCGATTCTCACCCTAGCGCTTACCTCGCCGACTCTTCCTTTGTCCAAGGTAGAGGATCTAGCGGACACGACGCTGGCTCAGAAAATTTCTCAGCTTTCCGGCGTTGGATTGGTCAGCATCAGTGGCGGCCAGCGTCCTGCGGTGCGCGTGCAAGCGAATCCAACGGCGTTAGCGTCATACGGGTTGAGCTTGGAAGATCTTCGCACCGCGCTGGGAGCTGCCAACGTCGATCAGGCCAAGGGCACGTTCGACGGCCAGCATCAGGCATACACCATTGGGGCGAACGACCAACTTCTCAGCAGCGAAGGCTATCGCAAGATTATCATCGCCTATCGCAACGGCGCGCCGGTTCGACTGTCGGATGTGGCCACAGCGATCGACGGGGCCGAAAACGTTCGGCAGGCCGCATGGGCCAATAGACAACCCGCTGTCATCCTTAATATTCAGCGCCAGCCGGGCGCAAATATCATCAGCGTGGTTGATCGAGTAAAGAAACTACTCCCGCAATTGCAGGCAGCGTTACCCGCTTCTATCGCAGTCAATGTTCTTACCGACCGGACCACCACGATTCGTGCGTCGGTTGAGGATGTACAGTTCACGCTGATTCTGACCATCGGCCTCGTCGTCATGGTCATCTTCCTATTTCTGCGCAGCTTGCGCGCCACCATAATCCCCAGTGTTGCCGTGCCGCTTTCGATCATCGGCACGTTTGGCGTGATGTACTTGCTGGGCTATTCGCTGAACAATCTTTCGCTGATGGCCCTTACCATCTCCACCGGATTCGTTGTCGACGACGCCATCGTGATGATTGAAAACATCAGCCGGTACATTGAGGATGGCGATTCGCCGCTGCAGGCCGCCTTGAAAGGCTCAGAGCAGATCGGCTTCACCATCGTTTCGTTAACCGTCTCCCTGATCGCCGTGCTGATTCCTCTGCTTTTCATGGGAGACATCGTCGGACGCCTTTTCCGCGAATTCGCGGTCACGCTAGCAGTCACCATTCTCGTTTCCGCAGTCGTCTCCCTCACCCTCACGCCGATGATGTCCGCAAAGCTGCTTCGCCATCAGCCGGAAAATCAGCAGACGTGGTTCTACCGCAAGTCTGAAAAAGTTTTTAACGATGTGATCGCGTTCTACGGGCGCACGCTTCAGTTTGTCCTGCGTTTCCGCACCACCACATTGCTGATCACCATTGCCACGCTTGTCGGGACGATTCTTCTCTACATCTACGTCCCGAAGGGCTTTTTCCCGGTGCAAGATACGGGCGTGATTCTCGGCGTATCTCAGGCTCCGCAAAACATTTCATTTGCCGCCATGGCTAATCGCCAACAGCAACTTGCCGAGGTTATTCTCCAGGACCCTGCGGTAGAGAGCCTCTCTTCCTTCATCGGCATCGATGGCACCAATACCACGATGAATAGCGGCCGCATCCAGATCAATTTGAAACCTCTCGCCCAGCGTCGGTTGAGCGCCTCCGAAGTCATCCGCAGGCTGCAACCGGAAATTGCCGAGCTTGATGGCATCGAACTGTTTCTGCAGCCAGTGCAAGACCTCACCGTGGAAGACCGCGTCTCTCGCACGCAGTTTCAATATTCGCTAGAAGATGTTGACCCGAAGGAACTCGCTTACTGGACACCGCGTTTCGTCTCCAAGCTAAAAACTCTTCCGGAATTGCGCGATGTGGCAACCGATCAACTGGACGACGGACTACTCGCCACTCTGACGATCGATCGCGACACTGCCTCGCGCCTGGGTATTCTTCCCGCCGATATCGACAACACGCTCTACGACGCTTTCGGCCAGCGCCAAGTCTCTACGATTTTCACACAGCTCAACCAGTACCATGTGGTGATGGAAGTTCAGCCCAACTTCCAACAAAATCCCGACGCGCTAAAAGATATTTACGTGCGGTCTTCCAATGGGCAGCAGGTTCCGCTCAGTGCGTTCACGCGATTTGAACCCAGCGCTTCTGCGCTCGCCATCAATCACCAGGGGCAATTTCCTGTCGTCACGATTTCGTTCAACTTGGCACCTGGCACTTCTCTTGGTGACGCCACGAAGGTGATCGATGAGGCGCGTGGAAAGATTGGCATGCCGCAAAGCGTGCAGGCCACTTTCCAGGGCACTGCCGCGGCGTTCCTGCGTTCTCTTTCCAATGAGCCGCTGTTGATCCTTGCCGCCCTGGTCACCGTTTACATTGTTCTCGGCATTTTGTATGAAAGTTACATTCACCCAATTACCATTCTTTCGACACTACCCTCTGCCGGTGTAGGCGCGATTCTCGCCTTGTTGCTGTGCCGTACGGAGTTCAGCATCATCTCTCTGATCGGTATCATCCTGCTAATCGGTATCGTCAAGAAGAACGCAATTATGATGATTGACTTCGCGCTGGAAGCCGAACGCAATCAGGGCAAAGCTCCGCTCGACGCCATCTACGAAGCGTGCCTGCTGCGATTTCGCCCCATCATGATGACCACCATGGCCGCGCTTCTAGGTGGATTGCCGCTCGCTCTCGGCCAAGGCGTCGGTTCAGAGCTTCGTCGTCCTCTTGGTATCACCATCGTTGGCGGCTTACTCCTCAGCCAACTTCTCACGCTCTACACCACGCCGGTTGTATACCTCGCGTTCGATTGGCTCGCCAATCGTCTCCATCTCGGCATCACCAACAGTCTTGAAGAGCCAGCCACCGGAGACTGAGCCATGAATTTTCAGTCTAATTTTTCCGCTCCGTTTATCAAGCGACCCGTCGCTACTTCTTTGGTCACCATCGCGATTCTCCTGGCCGGTGCAATCGCATTCCGATTTCTTCCCGTTGCTCCCCTTCCGCAGGTAGATCTTCCCACCATCGGTGTTGGTGCGGGCCTGCCGGGCGCCAGTCCGGAAACCATGGCGTCCGCCGTCGCGACTCCCTTGGAACGGCAGTTCGGCCGTATTGCCGGCGTCACACAGATGACGTCATCCTCAACGCTGGGCAACACCGGTATTACGCTGCAGTTTGATCTGAATCGAGACATAAACGCGGCCGCACGTGACGTCGAAGCTGCTATCAACGCAGCGCGCAGCCAACTTCCCGCGGACCTTCCCAGCCAGCCTTCCTATCGCAAGGTGAACTCCGCGGATTCTCCGGTCATTCTGCTGTCTGTTACCTCCGATACCATTCCCAGCGGGCAGATCTATGACGCCGCCGATTCCATCCTTGCGCAGAAACTTGCGCAGGTGGAGGGCGTTGGCCAGGTTTTTACGTGGGGCGCTTCGCGGCCGGCCGTGCGCGTGCAAGCGAATCCACAACTCCTGAACAGTTACGGAATCAGTCTGGAAACCGTTCGGAAAGCGTTGCAGTCCGCAAACTCCAACCTTGCCAAAGGTTCCATCTCAAACAACGACCGCGCCTGGTCGATCTCTGACACCGATCAACTCTTCAAAGCCTACGAATACGAACCGCTGATCGTTGCGGGCCATCCCGGAGCCGCGGTTCGCCTTGTTGATATCGCCACCGTCACCGATTCTGTCGAAGACATTCGCAACCTCGGCATCACCAACGGTAATCCCGGCGTGATCATCGCGATTTTCCGCCAGCCCGGCGCCAATATGATTGAAACCGCCGATCGCGTGAAAGAAACTCTTCCCTGGCTGCGCGCTTCCATTTCTCCGGCACTTCGCGTCAACGTCGTCATTGACCGCACGCTGGTCATTCGTGCTTCGGTCCACGAAGTCGAACGCGCCATGTTGATCTCCATCAGCCTCGTTATTTTCGTGGTCTTCGCCTTTCTTCGTAACTATCGCGCCACCGTCATCCCCAGCGTTGCCGTCCCACTCTCTCTCATTGGCACATTCGGGGTCATGTATCTTTGCGGCTACTCCCTCGACAATCTCTCGCTGATGGCGCTCACTATTTCCACGGGATTTGTCGTGGACGACGCCATCGTGGTCATCGAAAATATCGCGCGCCACATGGAAAACGGCCTCGGCGCCATGCATGCCACCATGAAAGGCTCCAGCGAAATAGGGTTCACCGTGCTTTCCATGAGCCTTTCGCTGATCGCCGTCTTCATCCCCATTTTGATGATGGGTGGGATCGTTGGCCGGCTTTTCCGCGAGTTTGCGGTGGTTCTTAGTACGGCCATCATCGTCTCTCTGTTCGTTTCGCTGACCACCACACCGATGTTGTGCTCGCGCTTTCTGAAGCACGACCACGAAAAGAAACACGGTTTTTTTTATCGCCTGTCGGAAAATACTTTTAACTGGCTTTTGCGCGGATACGATCACTCGCTTCGTTGGGTGCTTCGTCACCAACCGTTAATTCTCGCCATCACGATTCTCACCGCACTTCTCAGCGTGCAAATGTTCCGCACCGTCAATAAGGGCTTCTTTCCGCAACAAGACACTGGTCGCATCAATGGTTTCATTCAAGCCGACCAGGACACTTCGTTCGTGGAGATGGCCAAGAAGATGCGCGCCTTCACAGACATTGTCCGAGCCGACCCCGCCGTCGAAACGGTTACCTCTTTCACCGGCGGTGGGAATGGCACGAGTACGGCCCGCTTGTTTGCGCAGTTGAAGCCACTCGAAGAACGCAAACTCAGCGCGGACTTGGTTATCGCTCGACTCCGCGGAAAGACCTCCAAGATTCCTGGCGCTTCCATGTTTTTGTCCGCAGTGCAGGACGTTACGATCGGTGGACGTTTCGGCGGAGCCCAGTATCAATACACATTGCAAGCCGATAAATTAGAGGACCTCTACCACTGGGCGCCCATCGTCATGGACCGTTTGAGGCAGATTCCGGAGCTCCGCGATGTCAATTCCGACCAGCAAAATAAAGGACTGCAATCCTATCTGGCTGTTGATCGCGATACTGCCGGACGCCTTGGCGTTTCCATGCAGGATATCGATAACACTCTGGGCGATGCTTTCGGCCAGCGCCAGGTCTCCAATATTTATAAAGGGCTGAACCAATACCACGTGGTTCTGGAAGTTGCTTCGGAATTCCAGCAGAATCCCGCGGCGCTCGACCTAATCTACGTTCCCTCCAATACGGGTAAGCTCGTACCGCTTAGCTCCTTCGCCCACTACGAACCTTCCAATACTTCGCTTTCCGTGAACCACCAAGGCATTTTTCCCTCGATTACCCTTTCGTTCAATCTCGCACCCGGTGCATCGCTCGGTCCTGCTGTCCAGCACATTGAAGAAGCGCGAAACCAGCTGGGCGTGCCAAGCAGCGTACATGCCACATTCCAGGGAACTGCGCAGGCCTTCCAGGATTCGCTTTCCAATCAACTAGTCCTGATTCTCACGGCATTGGGCGCAGTATATATCGTTCTCGGCATTCTCTATGAGAGCTTCATCCACCCAATTACTATTCTTTCCACCATTCCTTCCGCGGGCATCGGCGCGCTACTTGCGCTTCAGCTGATGAAGATGGACCTCAGCATCATTGCGCTGATCGGCATCATTCTGCTGATCGGCATCGTCAAAAAGAACGCCATTCTCATGATCGACTTCGCGGTGCAGACCGAAAGGGAAGAGCAAAAGCCACCGACTGACGCCATTTACAAAGCTTGCCTGCTGCGTTTTCGTCCCATCATCATGACTACTATGGCCGCCCTGTTTGGCGCACTCCCACTCGCGCTGGGGACTGGCGTGGGCTCTGAGATTCGTCGACCCCTTGGCATCACCATCGTCGGCGGCCTTATTCTCAGCCAACTCCTCACTCTGTATACCACTCCAGTTGTCTACATCTACATGGACCGCCTGCAGACCGCGTTGCGGCGCGCTTTCTCTCGGCGGCCATCGACTTCTCCAGCTCCCGCGCACTCCGACTAAGCCTTTCCACATGGAAATTGAAGGTTGATTCTGCACCGCTTATTTTTCTATTGACATCAAACCATATTTCTGCAATTATCGAAATATCATGACGACGGCCTCCTCCAAACAATCCACCAAAGACGTCGCCAAGTTCGCCGATATGTTCTCCGCCATGGGTACCGAGCCGCGGCTGCGCATCATGCAGCTGCTGCTCACCGCTCATCCCGAGGGCCTGGTTGTCGGAGACATCCAACAAGAGCTGGGCATCCCAAACTCCACGCTCTCTCATCATTTGGACAAACTGAGAAACGAAGACCTCGTGCTGGTCCGCCGCGAAAGCACCTTCCTCCGTTACACCGCCAACACGGAAACGCTGCAAGAACTGCTGCAGTTCCTCTACGCCGAATGCTGCACCCGCAACAAAGCCCTGAAGCCGCAAGACATCATTCAAATTTGCAGATAGGAGCCATGCCATGGCCGAAACGAATATCAAAGAAGTTGTGAGAGAAAAGTATGGAGAGGCTGCTTTGCGCGTGCATAACGGCGGAAGCGTTTGTTGTGGAGCGACTGCTGCCAGCAGTGGTGGTCCTGATCCCATCACCTCCAAGCTGTACGATGCTGCACAGGTCGGAGAAATTCCCGCAGAGGCCGTGCTGGCGTCTCTTGGCTGCGGCAACCCCACGGCGCTTGCCAAACTCAGTCCCGGTGAAGTCGTGCTCGATTTGGGCTCCGGCGGCGGCATTGATGTGTTGCTGTCTGCCCGGCGGGTTGGCCCGACCGGCAAAGCCTATGGCCTCGACATGACCGACGAGATGCTCGCCCTGGCCAACGAAAACAAGAAGAAATCCGGCATCACAAACGTGGAGTTCTTGAAAGGCGAGATCGAGAGCATTCCACTTCCCGATAATTCTGTCGACGTCATCATCTCCAACTGCGTCATCAATCTTTCCGCTGACAAGGACAAAGTCTTGCGTGAAACGTTTCGCGTGCTGAAGCCCGGCGGACGCTTCGCGGTCTCCGACGTTGTCACTCGCGGCGAAATCCTGCCGGAGATTCGCAAGAGCGTACTGCTCTGGGTCGGGTGCATTGCTGGAGCCCTGGAGGAAAACGAGTATCGCAGCAAACTTACCAACGCAGGATTCGAACAGGTAGATGTTGAGCCAACACGCATCTATCACGTCGAAGATGCCCGCGATTTTCTCTCTGGACAGGGCTTTGACGTGGAAGCGATGGCTCCCCAAGTCGACGGCAAGTTCATGAGCGCCTTCATCCGCGCTGTGAAACCGCTGAACTCAACGAACTAGTCCCGCATCTACAAGTTTTGCAGCGGCCGCTTTTCGGGGCGGCCGTCTGTAAGCCGATCGTTTAGCCGAAAGGGAATTACGAGCCACACAGATGCAGCCGCACTACAACGTTCTCTTCTTGTGCACTGGCAACTCTGCCCGGTCCATCCTGGCGGAGGCCATCCTGAACAAGAAAGGTTTTCCCACATTCACTGCCTATAGCGCAGGAAGCCATCCCAAAGGCGCAGTCCATCCCGCCGCGCTGCGCTTGCTGGAAGCGGCCGATTTTCCAACATTCGGTCTGCGCAGTAAGGCATGGGATGAATTTGCGCAGCCAAATTCACCCAAACTGGATTTTGTGTTCACGGTTTGCGACAACGCCGCCGGAGAAGTCTGTCCTGTCTGGCCGGGGCAACCGATGACCGCTCACTGGGGTATACCCGATCCCGCAGCAGTCGAAGGCACACAAGAAGTCATCGACAAGGCCTTCCGTGACGCCTACATCCAACTCGATCGCAGAATCAGTCTGTTCCTGTCTTTGCCACTGGCCAGCCTGGATAAATTAGCGATCAAAAAAGAAGTCGATCGGATCGGCCGCGAATAAAACGGCGGACAGACATCGCTCCGGATATTGCAGAGGGCTACTTCATGAAGATTACCGGTCGTCTCAGTTTTTTAGATCGCTACCTGACGGGCTGGATTTTTGCCGCTATGCTTCTCGGTATTGCTCTCGGCTGGTTCGTGCCCGGCGTCGTGCCGTTTCTCAATCGCTTCAGCGTCGGCACCACATCCATCCCCATTGCCGTTGGCTTGATCGTGATGATGTACCCGCCGTTCACCAAGGTTCGTTACGAAGAACTGCACGAAGTATTTCGTAATAAACGCATACTCGGTCTCTCTCTCGTCCAGAACTGGGTGGTTGGGCCCATTCTGATGTTTCTCCTGGCGATCACGTTTTTGCGTGACTATCCCGAATACATGGCCGGACTGATCCTGATCGGGCTTGCTCGCTGCATCGCCATGGTGATCGTCTGGAATGAACTGGCGAAAGGGAATACGCAATACGCGGCGGGCCTGGTGGCTTTTAATTCCATTTTTCAGGTACTCTTCTACTCACTCTACGCCTGGATTTTTATCACCGTGCTTCCGGCGCGCTTGGGCCTGCATAGCGCCATAGTGAATGTCTCGATCGCGCAGATTGCGCAAAGCGTCTTTGTTTATCTGGGCATCCCGTTCCTCGCGGGATTTTTAACGCGCACAGCGCTCGTCCGCGCTAAAGGACTTCCTTGGTATGAAAAGAATTTCATTCCCCGCGTCAGCCCGCTCACGCTTTTCGCCCTCCTGTTCACCATCGTAATCATGTTTTCACTGAAGGGTGAATACATCGTCCGCCTGCCGCTCGACGTTCTGCGGATTGCGGCTTCCCCTACTGGTCTACTTTGTGGTTATGTTCTTGGTTTCGTTTTATATGGGGAAAAAATTGGGGGCCGATTACTCCAAGACCGCCACGCTGGCCTTCACGGCCGCTTCAAATAACTTTGAACTCGCGATCGCCGTGGCAATCTCTGTCTTCGGCATCAATTCGGGAGCCGCATTCGCCGCGGTCATTGGCCCATTGGTTGAAGTGCCGGTAATGATCGCCCTGGTCAACGTAGCTCTCTACTTCCAGCGCACGGCGTTTGCTGCCGCGGATCTTACCCAAATGGTACCTAACCCGCCGCTCGGACGCCCGCTGTGATCAGCAGCACCGGGCCGCTTCTAGTTTCAAAAGGTAGAGCGCTGGCGTGTTATGGCAGCGCCCGTCATTCACCGCTCTCAGTACAATTCAATGTGCAGGATATCCACTACCACATTCGTATGCACATTCAACAAGACGACATGTCCCCCGATCAGCACATTTCTGCAATCGGGTGGCGGCGGTGGCAATCGACGTTCCAGGTCTTCGGGGCAACGATAGAGTTTCTTCTGCAATCCCGGAGGCAGGCTCCCGTTACGAACCAGTTGTTTCTCAAGCCCTGGCGGCAGATGGTCCTTCTTCGCTAAGCCCGGTGGAAGATTGCTGTAATGCTCTCCGTACCACACATGCACGGAATCACGATACTTCTGATGGTAGTAAGCGTAGTCGTCACCATCGTCTCCGTGTTTGTCTTTGTCATGACCTTTTCCGTGCCCGTTCCCTTGTCCGTGCCCGTTGCCGTGATCATGCGCTGGCACGGCAGCACTTCCTAAAAAGAACACACCCGCTGTAAGCAAGATGGCGGCTCTGACTTGTTTCATTCTTTCTCTCCCGTGGATGGCTGGTATAACCAGACTACAACCGCGAAATTCGGCTGACCAATACAGTGGCTTCCTAATTGTCGATTACGCAAACTGGCTTTCCGTACAGGGCGAGTACAGGTAGAGAATTCAATGCTGCGGCGATTAAGGTTTGATTTCCACAGGTGTTCCCACTTCCACTAATGGCCAAATCTCATCGATCTCTTCATTCGTTACGGCGATGCAGTCGTCGGTCCAATTATGCAAACGATGCGCGCCGCCGACAAATCCAAATCTGGCCCCCAGGCCGTGGATCTCGACGTCGCCTCCGGGGCTCGCGCCGAATTCTCGTGCGTGCTCGCGGTCCGCAGCATTTGGATAGGAGAGATGTAGCGCGCGATGAAAGGTGCTATTCGGATTCTTCCGATCAACCGAGTAAATACCTTCGGGCGTTCTGTGATCGCCCTGCCGCTCTTTAGCACCCACGGGCTCTGCGCCCAGAGCGACTTTGTATGTCTTCACTACTTTGTTGTTACCAAGCAGCGTCAGAGTCCGCTTCGATTCTTCAATGACGATCTTGTCAGCTCGTTTTGTTGGGGAGGTGTTCGCAAGAGTGCAAGCCGTGAACCCAGCGATCCACGTTATTAGGAGTAACGAAAAGTAGGGTTTCCAGTATCTGCCGCGGATGCACATGGCTCTACGAACTGCCGATTAACCAGCCCGTCAGGAACACCAGAATTCCACCTACCACCACCTGAAATGCGGCCTGCAAAAACGGCGTATCCATGTAGCGATGGCGGATGTAGCTGATGACGCCTAGTTCGACGGCAACTACGAGTATGGCTACAGCCATGGCTACCTGAAAGTGGGGAATCAAGAAGGGCAGCGTATGCCCCAACCCGCCCGCCGTGGTCATCAGTCCCGTCACCGTGCCGCGAATCCAGGGCGACCCGCGGCCCGTCAGCGATCCATCGTCGGACAGCGACTCCGCAAAACCCATTGAGATACCCGCACCGATGCTCGCAGCCATCCCCACTAAGAACGCTTCCCAACTTTTGTGCGTGGCAAACGCTGCGGCGAACAAAGGCGCCAAGGTGGACACCGAGCCGTCCATCAATCCGGCCAGGCCGGGTTGCACGTACTGCAGCATGAACAGCCGGTCGCGCGAATGCTTCTCAAGGTCTTTGGCTTGTTCTGTCAGGTGCTTTTCTTCATAAGCACCGGCAGCTTGCGTATGTTTGCGCTCTTCATCTGCCAGTGTATTTAGCAGTTCGCGCGTGGCCACATCGGACGCCTTGCTTGCCGCACGCGAGTAGAACCGGCTGGCCTCCATTTCCATAATTTCAGCCTGGCGTCGGGCGACTTTCACTCCTAACGGGCGCATCATCCACACCGGACGGCGCTTCAGGAAGCCGCGCACATCTTCCCGGCGAATTGGCGGAATCTGTTCGCCAAATCGTTGCCGGAATAGGGCCAGCAAACGATCGCGATGGCCCGCCTCCTCGACGCGCATCTCCTCGAACATCTCTCCGGTAGCGGGGTAGGACTCGCGCAGGGCGTCGGCAAATTCGCCGTAGATGCGCCCATCCTCTTCCTCGTTGGCTATGGCAATGGCCAAAATCTCGCGTTCCGTCAAATCCTTGAATTTCTTGAGCATATGTCCCTTTGCACGCGAAAACTTAGGGTAGAGAATCGCATACATCCCCCCGTTAAGTCATCTTTTTCGGCAGGTTTCCCATCCGGACTCACCGGTCTTTTCCTCAGACCACTAAAGCCCATTCTTGGCCTCACTGGCACTTCCGTACTACTATCCTTCTGGGACGTCCTACTTTTTGGCAAGTACGGTCTCGCTATAGGTTTAATTTCGGGGACGCCGTATTCTCTTCCCGTAAGCACCAAGTTTCTAGGGAAGAGGAATCCGTCATGGCGTCGCCTTTGCAAGTGATGTTGAAGCACCCAGGAATGGCCGGAATGTCCACAACAAAGTCGCAAACCGAACGGCGCTCCAGTCGCCGCTGCAAAATTACTCAATTGATGCGTATTCGTCCGTCCGACCCCGAAAAGGACCATTTTGACGATATTCGCGGCTCCTTGAGCGTCTCGCGCACCGGCGTTTTCTTTCAGTCCAGCGAAACCGGCTATGAGGTGGGTATGCGTCTTTTCGTTACCATGCCCTATACCAAGGAACCCGCTGGTATGCAGCGCGAATTTCTTGCGGAAGTAGTGCGCCGCGATCCCCTGCCGAATGGACTTTTCGGCGTCGGCTTCAAAATCTTGATGGAAGTCGGTTTTCAAACCGGCTATTCCTTCGGCAACTATTCGCAACGCAAGTAGATTTCTTCGGCGTCATTGTGCGCCGAAATATGATCCTGTAAACAACAAGGGCGGGTGGCCTTTCAGCCATCCACCCTTGCTGCGTTTGGGGGTTAGGGAAAATCGTTGTGAGTTAGTCCTTGCCGAACGCCACCATCGTTTTGTGACGCAACAATCCAAAATGCCGATTGAGCGGGTGTTTCCGCTCCAGGAAAGTGAACACCGGCGGCCGTCGGGGTGTAAGCTTGGCCATCGCGATGTTCAGCCGGATATCGCGCCGTGCGTACTTCATCCCAGAAAACAGCGCTTCCCGGGCGTCTTCCTTGCGACCTGCCGCAATATAAACTTCCGCCAGATTCAGGTACAGTTGCGCCTGATTTCGCTTCATGCGCACCGCGGTATCGCACATGCGTTCAGCTTCCGCCCACTTCTGCTCCGTTCGCGCCAGGGCAACACCTAAATAAGACATGTAATATGGATTATTCTTTTCCAGCTCAGCTGCCCGCTGAATATGTTGTAGGGCACGTGAAGCAGCATTGTCTCGCAGATAATTCAGTCCTGTTTTGAACTCGCGGAAAGCTTCGGTATCCATCATGATGCCACCTCTGGCTTACGCTGGATTTTTCGAGGACCACACCGGGAAGCCTGCCACTTCACCGCTGCGAACAGCCAACCGTGTTTTCGTTCCACGTTCGCAAGTTGTTCCGAGAAACCAGAAAGGTACATGAGTTGCCGTCTGGCGTCCGAGCGAGAGCGAAAATACTGTGGCAGTTGACATTCACCGGTCTTGCCTAAGCTACGGAGTTCTGCGGCAGGAATCTACTGACCAGTGGGACAGTCGTGGGGCAAGGGCTAAGAGTTCTAGGGCGAAGTAAGAGCAGGTATCACGTAATTGCGGAAATGCCGCCAAAACCTACCGCGCGTACCGACGACAAGAGATCTACCTGTTTGATTTGGCCCGCTTATAGTTGTGACGCCAGTATCTCCAATCGTCCAAAGTGACTTTCAGCATGGTTTTCGCGGCCTTGTGCAACCAGCGATTTTTCCTGCGGGCCAGATCGCGCTTCACGGCGGAGATGGCTTTCTCGCTCCCCAAATGGATGTTAGCGGTCTCCCAACCCATGTAGTAAAGAAGCCGTTCTTCGTCCCGCTCTTCGGGCAAGGTACTGATCTCGATGTGGCTGCAATCTGGCGCTAGTCCGCGCACCAGCCAATGCCGGGCAAAATGAACGTGAGGGTCGCGAATGCGGATCGCGGAGGCGACCAGCGTTCGCGAAAGGAATTCCGTTGTCTTCAAATGTTGCGACCATATCCAGGCCGAGGGAGTGAGCTGCTTGGCCTCTCGTACGACATGGGCGCTGTGCCACGTGGTCAACGCCACGACTCGCGGATGGCCCAGGCTGCCCAGTCCCGCAACACGAGTCTTTAATTCATAATTCTTTGCGCGAAATGGCATGGAATTGTGGATCAGTTTTAGGACGTCGTTGGGCAGTTTACCTTTGTAGCGTGGGCAAGCCTGAATCTTCTCCCAGAAACGCACCGGATCGCGTAGCTTGTTCAACGCCAACATTCTCAGCCAGCGGTGATGTTCGGCAAGCACGAAGGGGTTTCCGCCTTTGGCGAGTGAATCCCGGTACCCCTCTTCAATTGCCTGGTTTGCTTTCTTGCGCGTCAGCGCTAGATTCTCCTCGTCAATCGCCACATAACAACTGGCCAGCAATCTAACCAGATCTGCCGTATACGCCGCGGGCCAGGCTTCATCAAAATCGTTGACGCCCCAGATCAGGCGTCCTTCCAGATCACGCCCGGTTCCAAAATTGTCGATGTGCAAATCGCCTACCGCCAAGACTTGCGGTGCGCGGGCAAGCTCGGGACAAATCATCGGCCACCATTGCGCCCAGCGGTAAAAGGTTGCGCGAAAGAAAGGAAAAGCCGCTTCTGCCATGCCGTGATGTTTGCGCTCGACATCAGAGCGGATCAGATTGACGTGGCGCGCCGCCCACTTCTCAAAGTCTGCGGTGGCCGCAACGATGTCCGGAAGCTCGGGCTTCTTTTCCTTCATTGTTTCGCAATCCCGCTCAGCCTCGGGTTTATCCGCAGATACATCGATTTATCACGAGTGGTTGTTGCACTCAAGGATTCTTCGCGGACAGGAGATCACTGCCTCTCACAGAGATCAGAAGTGATCACTACGAGAGGTTCATTAGAGGTGTCTCAGGAAGTCAAACGCGGGCGTGAACCGCGGCGCCACGCATCCGTGATTCATAAATGGGGAAGCGGGCCGCAAGCTCAGCCACTTCCTTGCGCACTCCCTGTTCGACCGCAGCGTCGCCAACATGAAGCAGGATTTCCGCCACCCACTTCGCAATCGCTTCCATCTCTGATTCCTTCATCCCTCGTGTCGTGATCGAGGGACTGCCTAGGCGAATACCGCCCGCCTTCATCGGGGGAAGTGGATCGAACGGAATGGCATTCTTGTTTACGGTGATGCCAGCGCGATCGAGGGCTTTCTCGGCGTCGCTCCCCGTGATGCCGCGTGAATGCACTTCCATGAGAAAGACGTGATTGTCTGTGCCGCCCGCGACGATCGGGAACCCTTGCTTAGCGATCGCATTGGCCAGCGCTTTTGCATTTGCGGCGACCTGTTTCTGATATTCGCGGAAAGACGGCTCCATCGCTTCCTTGAAGCAAACCGCTTTTGCGGCGATGGTATGGACCAACGGCCCACCCTGGGTGCCGGGGAATGTCAGCTTGTCTATCTCCTTGGCGAACGATTGCTTGCATAGCACCATTCCACCGCGGGGGCCGCGAAGAGTCTTGTGCGTGGTTGTGGAAACGATGTCAGCGTGCGGCAGCGGGCTGGGATGCACACCGGCGGCAACCAATCCGGCAATGTGTGCCATGTCCACAAAGAACAGCGCATCGACCGCCTTCGCCACTTTCGCAATGCGTTCAAAATCAATGATGCGCGAATAAGCGCTGGCACCGGCCACGATCATTTTTGGTTTATGTTCGTGCGCCAGTTTCTCGATCTCTTCGTAATCAATGTGCTGGTCTTCCTGGCGCACGTGATATTCCACGAATTTGTACATGCGGCCGGAAAAGTTCAGCGGATGCCCGTGCGTCAGGTGGCCCCCGTGGGCCAGCGCCATGCCCAGGACCGTGTCGCCCGGCTTCAGCACGGACATGTACACGGCCACGTTTGCCGAGGTGCCAGAGTGCGCCTGCACGTTGGCATGGTCCGCGCCAAAAAGTTGCTTCGCACGATCAATGGCCAATTGCTCCACCTTGTCGGCGTATTCGCAGCCGCCGTAGTAGCGCTTTCCTGGATAGCCCTCGGCATATTTGTTGGTGAAGATCGAGCCCATGGCTTCGAGCACCGCTTCGGATACCAGATTTTCCGACGGGATCAGTTCGAGGCCAGTGGCCTGCCGCTGCGCTTCATCTCGCAGCAGTTCGGCGATATCCGGGTCGACGGAGTTAAGCGGGCGCTGCATCCTGACATTTGCTTCGGTGGTCATTCGGTTCTCCTCAAAAGTGCTCGCGCGCGGGGGGCGCTCGCGAAATTTTGCTATGGAAGGCGATTTCAGTTTTTCGGTCGCTCTTCCTGCTCGATCATTGTGATCTTTTCAACGCGTCTGGTATGCCGTCCGCCCAGAAACGCCGTGGTCAAAAAAGTCTGCACCATTTCGATGGCTTGCGTGCCGTTCACGACCCGTCCGCCAAGTGCGAGCACGTTGGCGTCGTTGTGTTCACGTGCAAGCCGCGCCGTGTTCAGATCGTGCGCGACGGCCGCCCGGATGCCCGGCACTTTGTTTGCCGCGATAGAAATTCCAATCCCCGTGCCGCAGACCGCGATGCCGTACATATCGTGATGAGCAGCCACTTTGTCTCCCACAGCTTTTCCGTAATCCGGATAATCGACGGATTCTTCTGACCATGTACCTACGTCATCGACGGGATAGCCTGCATTTTCCAGAAATTGCCGAATCGTTTCTTTGATCGGGAATCCCGCGTGATCGGAGCCCAAAGCAATGCGTGGTTTGGAGGAAAGTTCCGGCATGCGCGCCTCGCCCAGCGATTCTATCGGAGTGCGTGAGAGGCCGCAATGCGGCCAGCGCCGCCTGTGGGAAATGCGCGTGACGAGATAAATGACGAGTCGCGCGTTGCTTGCAGTAAAGGCCTAGAGTACACTCCGTAGAAAGTGTCAGGGCAGCCTTCGATCATCGGTCGAACTATTTCTCACTACACCGTCCTTGAGAAACTTGGCGGCGGTGGCATGGGTGTAGTCTACAAAGCCGAGGACACGCGGCTCGGCCGCAAAGTCGCCCTGAAATTTCTCTCCGAGCACATTTCGCACGACCCTCAGTCGATCGAACGTTTCCGCCGCGAAGCGCGCGCCGCATCTTCCCTGAATCATCCGAACATCTGCACCATCTACGACATCGAGGAATTTGAAGGCTGCCCGTTCATCGCCATGGAGCTGCTGGAAGGGCAGACGCTGAAGCATCGCATCGCCAAGAAATCCATCGCGATTCCCGATCTTCTGGATCTCGGCATTCAAATCACCGAGGGCCTTGGCGCTGCTCATGCCAAGGGCATCATCCACCGCGATATCAAGCCCGCCAACATTTTCCTCGTCGAGCAGGGTCCGGCAAAAATCCTGGATTTCGGTCTTGCAAAACTTGCGGCTTTCCGGAAGCCGTCGGCGGAATCCACCAGTGAATCGTTCGAGAGAACACACGCTCACTTTCTGGATGAGGAAATCCAGACCAGCACCGGCACTTCCATGGGCACGGTTGCATACATGTCTCCAGAGCAGGCCCGAGGGGAAGAGTTGGATGCTCGCACCGATCTGTTTTCACTGGGCGTCGTGCTCTATGAGATGGCTACGGGCGCGGCTCCTTTTGAGGGCTCGACGGTTGCCCTGGTTTTTAACGGAATCCTGAATGCCACGCCGGCTCTTGCCACAAAGCTGAATCCGCGCGTGCCCGTCGCTCTGGAAAATATTCTGGCCAAGTCTCTCGAGAAAGATCCCAGCTTGCGTCATCAAACCGCTGCTGAGCTTCGCGCCGACCTGAAGCGTCTGAAGCGCGACTTCGATGTGAGCCGCTCGGGAACGGTTGCCGCTGCCACGCACGGAACGGAATCCTTTCGCGATACCAGAACATCGCGAAGTTGGCTCGGCAAGGCCATCGCGTCTGCCGCCGTGCTCGTCGGCTTCACCGCCATCCTTGGATATTTTCTAACGCGCCCAGCGGTGCCGCCACGCATCACGCGCACCACGCAACTGACCAACACCAATCGGCCGAAATCGGACATCGTCACGGACGGTTCGCGCCTCTATTTTATCGAAGGCCAGTCGGCTCTTTCGCAAACTTCAGTCACCGGGGGGGAGACATTTCCGATTCCTACTGCGCTCGAGGACACCGGTTTTGCCAATGTGTTCGATATTTCTGCCGATGGCTCAACACTTTTGATGAACACCGCGCTGGGCACTTCGCTCGACGGGCCGCTGTGGAGTGTACCCGTGCTCGGAGGTTCGCCGCGTCGTTTAGGAAATCTCGACGGGCATGCCGGAGCGTGGTCGCCGGACGGCAGAAAGATCGCCTACTGCAAGGGCAATGAAATTTTCGTTGCGAAAGCCGATGGAAGCGACCCGCGCAAACTCTTGACAACGGCAGGAACCTCCAACGATCTTCGCTGGTCGCCCGATGGTTCGATTTTGCGGTTCACGGTTAATGATCCCAGCACAAACAATCGCTCGATTTGGCAAGCTTCCGCCAATGGTCGCGATCTTCACCCACTACTCGCTGGTTGGAATTCCACGCCCAACGAATGCTGTGGCAAGTGGACACCCGACGGCCGTTATTTCGTCTTTCAGGCACTGCGCGATACGACCGTCGACCTCTGGGCTCTTAGCGAAAGTGGTGGCATTTTTCGCGGTTCTGCCAAAGCGCCGATTCAGTTGACCACAGGCCCCATGAATGTTGGCGAGCCGGTTCCCAGCCGGGATGGCAGAAAAATTTTTGTTCAGGGGTGGCGGCCGCGCGGCGAGTTGGTTAGCTACAACGCCAAGACCGGCCAATTAGTTCCGTACCTTTCCGGGATCTCAGCCATGGGCGTCGATTTTTCCCGCGACGGAAAATGGATGGCGTACAACGACGGTTCCGACGGCACGATGTGGCGCAGTACCGCGGACGGAACACAAAAGCTTCAGCTAGTGTTTCCGCCCATGCAGGCGTACTTGCCGCGATGGTCTCCTGACGCCAAACAAATCGCATTTTTCGGTCACCCGCCTGGCGAACCTTGGCAGCTCTATCTGATTCCTGCTGAGGGTGGCACGCCGGAGTTGCTGTACAAAAGCGAAACGAATCTCGCTGATCCCAACTGGTCGCCGGACGGCAAATTGCTCTCCTTCGGACAAAACTCGCTGAACAATCAAGGCTCAGCAGTCTATGTTCTCGACCTTAAAACGAGAAAGGCCTCGAAACTCCCCGGCTCTGATGGACTGTTCTCTCCGCGTTGGTCGCCCGACGGCCGTTATATTGCCGCGATGACCCTGGATTCTCTGAAACTCAAACTCTTTGATTTGACTACGCAACAATGGAACGATCTTGCCAGCATCTTCGTGGCTTATCCCTGTTGGTCGCACGACGGTCGATATATTTACTTCGACGGGATTCTGGACAATCAGGAAGGCTACTATCGCGTGCAGGTGTCGAACGGCAAACTCGAGCGCATCCTCAGCATGAAAGGCTTTCAAGCGGCTGGCGGTGCATTCGGAAACTGGTCCGGCATTGGCCCCGACGACACTCCGCTGCTGGCGCGAGACGCCAGCATCCAGGAACTTTACGCCCTCGACTGGGACACACCGTAGTCCCCGCCGCGCCCTACAAGGCCTTCCCCTTCTTCCTAGAGACTGGCATATACTTTAAGTGCTGTTCCCGATACAGCAAATCCAACCGATAGAGGTTCATCATGGCAAATGTGTATGCCGACAATTCATTGAGTATTGGAAGAACTCCCCTCGTTAAACTGAACCGCGTGACCGATGGCGCCAAGGCCACCGTGCTTGCAAAAATCGAGGGTAGAAATCCAGCGTACTCTGTGAAGTGTCGCATCGGGGCGGCAATGATCTGGGACGCGGAAAAGCGCGGCGTACTGAAGCCGGGAATTGAAATAGTCGAGCCAACCAGCGGTAACACCGGAATCGCGCTGGCGTTTGTGGCGGCGGCCCGGGGATACAAAATTACGCTGACCATGCCAGAGACGATGTCTCTGGAACGGCGCCGTGTGCTGGCGGCGTTCGGCGCAAATCTTGTGCTGACCCCTGGGCCGGAGGGCATGAAGGGCGCCATCAACAAAGCAACAGAAATCTACAATTCCGATCAGGCACACTATTATCTACCGCAGCAATTTGAGAACCCGGCGAATCCTGCGATTCATGAAAAAACTACCGGCCCGGAAATCTGGGACGACACTGACGGTGCTGTCGATGTGTTCGTCAGCGGTGTTGGAACCGGCGGAACGTTGACCGGCGTGAGCCGTTACATCAAAGGCACTAAAGGGAAGAAGATCATTACCGTAGCGGTAGAACCGACAGCGAGTCCGGTGATTACGCAGACCCGGGCCGGTGAACCGCTAAAGCCTGCTCCACATAAAATTCAGGGTATCGGCGGAGGGTTTGTGCCCAAGAACCTGGATCTGAGCCTTGTCGATCGCGTGGAGTTGGTGACCAACGAGGAGTCCGTCGAATTCGCGAGGCGCTTGGCACGCGAAGAGGGAATTCTCGCTGGCATTTCTTGCGGAGCCGCGGCTGCCGTTGCCGTGCGCCTGGCAAAGTTGCCGGAATATGCGGGCAAGAGCATCGTCACCGTTTTGCCAGACTCCGGCGAACGCTACCTGTCCACGATCTTGTTCGAGGGCACTCGGCCAGTAACCAGCGAAGAGCAACCCTGAGATCAGAGTGGCGCTCCCTGGGGGCCGCCACTCTTTTCCCATTCGTTTCTCTTGGCAGGGACAACTCCTATGACCACTCCTAACAATGATTTGCTATCGTTGGCGCGTGAGTTTCGCCTTGCGCTGGAAGCGCGTCTAGGCGAAGCGACAACATTAGGTTATCGGCTGCCATCGAAGGATGAAGTGGCCTCTTTCTGCCGCTCTTACCTGGACGCGCTGTTTCCGCTGTATTACGCCAAAGAAGAAGTGAAGAACTCCGATGCCCTCGGATTTCTAGCGCAAATCGACTCGCATCTGGCAGAGCAGATTGTTTACGCCATGCGCTTCGACTACAACTGTTGCGGAAAAGAGGTTCCGGCGAACATCACGGAAACGGCGACTCATCTAATTCAATCCTTACGCGAGAAATTGCCGAAGTTGGCAAACCTGCTGGCCACGGATTTGCAGGCCGCCATCAAAAATGATCCGGCTGCGAGTGGCTACGAAGAGGTTCTGCTCAGCTATCCTGGCGTGGAAGCCATCACCGTGCAGCGGTTGGCGCACGAACTCTATCAGCTGGACATTCCCTATCTGCCGCGCATGATGACGGAAATTGCGCACAGCCGCACCGGCATTGATATTCATCCGGGCGCGACCATTGACAAATCGTTTTTCATTGATCATGGCACCGGCGTGGTCGTAGGCGAAACGGCCACCATCGGAAAAAATGTCACGCTCTACCACGGCGTTACACTCGGCGCGTTCAATCCCACCAGCCGACGCGATTCCGACGGCGAGCTAGTGCGGGGCCATTCCAATAAGCGTCATCCTGATATCGAAGAGGGCGTAACGATTTATCCAGGAGCAACGATCCTTGGTGGCGACACGCGCATTGGCCACCACAGCATCATCGGCGGCAACGTGTGGCTAACACATTCCGTAGCACCCTACAGCCGCGTAACCATGAAGGACCCTGAACTGCTGATTCGCAGCAATTCCAAAAGCTCCGACGAAGAGTGGTTCCTGGGCAGCGCGATTTAGAATTCGGCGGGACAAATCGCGATGATCCGTGTGTGTTTAAGCTGAATTCTTCTTAGATTTCTCGAACGCGAAGAGCGATTTTCGATGCGCATACAATAGCAAGAGGCTAAGGGCGATTGCTCCCACGTGCAGCGCGAGGGACTCAAATCTCCTGCTGCCGTCGTAGACCGATCCAGAGTATTGTCGCCAATGCTACGAAAATATCTTTACCACTGGCAAAGACCATCCCAGATTGCGGTTCAAAATAGGAGGCCCCAAGTCCACAAGATTGGGGAAAATACTGCCGAGGAAGCAGACCCCGACAAGTGGACGGTGTTGCGGCCGTGCCAGAGTTATAACGATGGCAACCAGAATGAGGCTCAGAAATATGTCGATTTCAGATTTAACCGTATACCAATGTGGGGCGTAATCCAACAGACCGTGCTCCAATATGCCCGCCGCAAAAGCAATTCCGAGGAAAACTGGACTATCTCGGATTGCGAATTGCTGGGGAATACGGTCCGATCGACAGGAACTCAGAACTGCCGCCGTACCTAAAGCCGCTAACGTATGGAATGCAACGTTCACCACCGGAGGTTATTCCAATTGGCGCCAACTGCTGACGGGATTCGTTGACAGTGTGTGAGCGCGTCCGTTACGCTGAAAAGCTTGCAGACAAGTGTGCAAATGGACAGGGAGACGCATGGCTGAAGAGAAGTTACCTACACGCTCGGCAGATTTTTCCGAGTGGTACAACCAACTGGTTTTGAAGGCACAACTCGCCGACTACGCGCCGGTGCGCGGTTGCATGGTGGTGCGCCCGTATGGCTGGGCGCTCTGGGAAAATATTCAGGCTGGCCTCGACAAGCGTTTCAAGGCCACCGGCCATCAAAACGTGGCGTTCCCGCTGCTCATTCCAAAAAGCTTTATCGAAAAAGAGCAGCACCACGTGGAAGGCTTTTCACCTGAATTGGCAGTAGTCACCATCGGTGGCGGCGAAGAACTCTCTGAACCTCTAATCGTCCGGCCAACCTCCGAAACCATCATCGGCCACATGTGGGCCAAGTGGATTCAGTCCTACCGCGACCTGCCTGTACTGATGAATCAGTGGAACAGCGTAGTACGCTGGGAACTGCGCACGAAATTGTTTTTGCGCACACTGGAATTCTACTGGCAGGAAGGCCACACGGCCCACGCCACTCGCGAAGAGGCGGTAGCGGAAACCAAGCAGATGCTCGACGTCTACACCGATTTTGCGGTGAATGAAGCGGCTATCCCTGTGATTCCTGGCGCGAAATCCGACGCCGAGAAATTTGCCGGCGCCGATGTCACTTACTCAATCGAAGCCATGATGGGCGACGGCAAAGCGCTTCAGTCCGGCACTTCGCACTTCTTGGGACAGAATTTTGCGCAGGCCTTTGAAGTGAAATACCTCGACCAGAACGGCCAGTTACAGCATTGCTGGACCACCTCGTGGGGACTCTCCACTCGCTTTATCGGTGCCATCATCATGGTGCACGGCGATGATCAGGGATTGGTAATGCCTCCCCGCCTGGCGCCTACGCAAGTCGTGATCGTGCCCATCTTCAAGACGGATGAAGAGAAAGCCAGTGTCCTGCCCGTGGCCCGCGAATTGAAAGCGCGACTGGTCAAAGCGAACCTGCGTGTGACGCTCGATGAGCGCGAGGGATTTAGTCCCGGATACAAGTTCAACGATTGGGAGATGCGTGGCGTGCCCGTGCGCGTGGAACTCGGCCCTAAGGACGTGGCCAAGCAGGCCACCATGCTCGCTCGTCGCGACCGTCCCGGCCGGGAAGGGAAGTTTAGTGCCGCGATTGCCGATCTTCCCGCCACGGTCGAAAAGCTGTTGCTCGAAATCCACCAGTCCATGTTCGACAAGGCCTTGGCCTTCCGCCGCGCGAATACCCACGAGACGGCCACCTACGACGATTTCAAGAAGGCCGTGGAAACCGGCTTCGCGTTTGCCCACTGGTGCGGCAGCGGGGAGTGCGAAGAGAAAATCAAGGAAGAGACCCGCGCCACAATGCGTTGCATCCCACTGGACCAGGCAGACGTGCTGGGTCATGGTGGGGGCGGTGGCACCGGCATCTGCATCCATTGCGGCAAGCCTGCAAAGGAACGCGCGATTTTCGCCCGGGCCTACTAAATCTGCACCTGGGTTTGGATTTTACTTCAACAGGCTTGATAGACGTGCCGGGAACTGCCGGCATCCAATCTATAGGCCTACCCCTCCAGCCGGGCAGGCGTTACGAGTGCGGAACATGCACTTATCCCTTTTCTCGACACGCATTCGCTCCAGTGCTAGCTTGGGGTTATCTATCTTTGAAAATTGCCGCGCGCGAATAGACTGTGCGGCGGTGGAGAATTTCTTTGAATTCCGGACTGAATCGTAGGAACCGCCGCCAGCGCGGCGAAGGCAAACTCAAAGCGATCGTCTACACCCTGATCCTGATTGTGGGCGTTTATATTGCCATCAAGATCGTGCCGGTCTACGTGGCCGAATATCAGTTGAAAGACAAGATGACCGAACAGGCACGCTTTGCGGTGGTCAATCGCTACACCGAGGAGCAGATCCGGGACATCATCTTCAAGGTCATTCAAGACCTGGACATCCCCGCAAAACGCGAAGACATCAAAGTAGCGAACACCGGAAGAGGCTTGACTATCAGCCTTTCCTATACCGTTCCCGTGGATCTGATGGTCTATAAGACGGATCTCACGTTTTCGCCGTCCAGCGAAGGCATCGACCTCATGAAATAGAGCGTCGTCCTGATTAAGCCCTCTTACCGGGAGGCAATCTGTTTTCCACGACTTCCCACCAGCCTGTCATTGGGTCACAATAAGAGAGAGTAGCGAACTGGGGGCATATCTTTGCGCTTTCGACTCAAAAAAGGCTTCTGGACTTCACGTGTCGGTCTGGGGCTATTGATTTTTGTGGCCGCCTGCTTCCTCTTCGCCGCCAGCGTCTTCACCTATTACTACGTGAAGGATTCCCACATTATTGACGCGCGCCTCTCTGGCCACGTTCTGCAAAATACTACGCAGATTTTTTCAGCCCCTGAGCGCATTTCCGTGGGGCAAGCCTGGGGCGTGCCCGATATGGTCACATACCTCCAAAAGGTCGGCTATCGCCCGTCTGCGGATGAAAACGCCCTCGGTCAATACAGTGTGGAAGGTTCCACGGTAGATATTCGCCCCCAGAAGCTTTCTTATTTCGGGGAAACCAATTCGCTGGCGGTTCAATTTAACGGGCAAGTGATCCGTTCCATCCGGCCACTTGCCGGCGGCACGGAGTTGGGGACCGCGGAAATTGAACCGGAACTGATCACGAATTTGTTCGACAGCGCCCGCGAAAAACGTCGCCCGGTGCGTTACGAAGATTTGCCTCCCACCCTGGTTCACGCCATTCTCTCCGCGGAAGACAAACGCTTCTTCGAGCATCCGGGTTTCGATTTCATCCGCATTTTCGGCGCTGCCTGGGCCGACGTGCGGCACAGCCAGCACCTTCAGGGTGCCAGCACCATTACCATGCAGGTGGCGCGAACCTTCTTTTTGTCTACCGACCGGACCTGGCGAAGGAAACTTGCCGAAGCGATGCTTTCCTTTGAGTTGGAACAGCGCTTCAACAAGCAACAGATTTTTGAGATGTATGCGAACGAAGTTTATCTCGGCAATCGCGGCAGTTTCGGGATACGCGGATTTGCAGAAGCCAGCGTCGCCTATTTCGGCAAAGATCTACGCCAACTCAGCTTGCAGGAATGCGCCTTTCTAGCTGGCCTGATTCGCGCGCCGAATTATTATTCCGTTTCCGACCGTCACCCGGAGCGTGCGCCGCAAGCCCGCGACCGCGTGCTGACGCAAATGCTGGAAAACAAATATGTGACTGAGGCGGACGTGCAGGATGCCAAGCGCGTTCCGCTGAAGTTGGCGCGTACATCAGTCGCTGGCAATGAAGCCCCCTACCTTGTCGACATGGTCAAGGACCACCTTCTAGAAAACTACACTGAGGTGGAATTGCTGAGCCAGAACTATCGTGTGTACACAACGCTCGATCCTCAGTTGCAGCGCGCCGCCGCCGCCGCAGTGGAAAGTGGCATGAAGAATGTCGACGCCTTGCTGGAAAAGAAATACGAAAAAATCAGAAAGGCGAAGGGGAAGAAGGCTAACCCTGACGAGCCAATCCCGCAAGCCCAGGTTGCCTTAGTCGCCGTCGACGCCCACACCGGCGAAATCAAGGCCATCATCGGTGGCCGTGACTACGGCCAGAGCCAGTTGAACCATGCGCTCGCGCACCGTCAACCCGGCTCGGTATTTAAACCGTTCGTCTATGCCGCCGCATTTAACAACGCCGTCGATGGTGCACAACCAATTGTGACTCCTGCCACCACGGTGGACGACGAACCAACCGTATTTGAGTTCGATGGCCAGGAATACACGCCCAACAATTATGGCGAGCGATTCATGGGTAGAGTCACCGTACGACAGGCCCTCACCAATTCTCTGAACATCGCGACGGTGAAAGTTGCCGAATTGGTTGGCTACGGACGCGTGGTACAGATCGCCAGGCAGATGGGCGTTCCTCCTAATATTCGGCCAACCCCGGCGGTGGCTCTGGGCGCTTACGAAATGACCCCAATGGAAGTCGCCGGAGCCTACACCGGATTTGCCACGGTGGGAACGCGCGCGGAACCTTTCTTTCTAAAAAACGTCACCAGCGCGGGCGGAAACACCCTGGAAAAGTACACGCCCACGAACAAATTGGTGCTCGACCCACGCGTAGCCTTTTTGGTCGACAGTGTTTTACAGGACGTCATGAACAAGGGTACGGGCGCAACTGTACGTGCCAAAGGATTCGCGCTGCCGGCGGCGGGAAAAACAGGAACGTCGCGCGACGGCTGGTTTGCGGGATTCACCAGCAACCTCGTCTGCGTTGTCTGGATTGGCTTTGACGACAATCACGACCTCGGCCTCGCTGGCGGCGTCACGGCCGCTCCCATCTGGGCGGATTTCATGATTAAGGCCACTAAACTCCCAGGCTATCGCGACGTCAAAGAGTTTGATAAGCCCGAAGGTGTGGACTCCACCATGATTGATACGGAGACCCTGCAAGTCGCCACGCCAAGTTGCCCCAGCACCCGCGAGGAAGTCTATGTTGCGGGTTCCGAGCCTCGCCAATTGTGCGAACTCCATGGCGGACACGGGCCTGCAACTGCGGCCGGCTCCTTCCTCTCGCATATTTTTGGTGGTGGTTCGCCAAAGTCTCCCGCTCCCGGTGATCCAAATCCTGCCACTGCCCCAGCAGGCGCTCAGCCTGGTGGAAATACACCGCCAGAGCCGGGTGCCGAAGCCGCCAAGGCTCCGGAAAAGAAAAAGAACGCTTTACAGAAGATTTTTGGTATCTTTGGGGATAAGAAGAAGAAAGAGCCCGAGAAACCACCTCGGGACAAAGGAGACTCGCCATGACCATCCATCGGTTGGCGATTCCGGCAGCAAGCTTCATCCTTCTTTCCGCATTCGTTCCGTCCCGCGCACAAAATTTTCCTGATCGACCCCCTGCACAATTGGCGACCAGCAACGTGAGCACTGCGCCCGCAACACCGGCGCTGAGTGAGGAGGAGACTGCCAGGCTGCTGCTCGTCCGCAAGCAATATGCAGAGGCGGAAGCTATATTCCACCATCTGACCGTGGAACAGCCCAAAAACGCCGTTTATTGGAATGAACTGGGAATCAGCAAGCACAGCCAGTCCCAACTCGGTGCGGCATTGAAGTGCTATGAAAAGGCGGTCAAGCTGGACTCCCACTACGCCGACGCCCTGAACAACGCGGGCACCATCTGGTATGAGCGCAAACAGTTTCCCAAAGCCATTCGCGCTTATCGCAAAGCGATCAAAATAAAATCCGACTTTGCCCCCTTCTACTTGAATCTTGGCTACGCCTATTTCAACGAGAAGAATTACGACGACTCGATCGCTTCCTTCCGCAAGGCCTTGGAAATCGATCCCTCGGCCTTCGACAATAGCCGTTCTCGCATGGGCACGGTCATTCAAGATCGTTCACTCTCTACAGACCGCGGACGGTTTTACTTCATGTTAGCCAAATCCTTTGCGGAAGCCGGCAACATCGAGCGCTGCGTCATCTATCTGAAAAAGGCGCGCGATGAAGGGTACAAGGAATTCAACACCGTCAAATCTGACCCTTCGTTTGCCGCAGTCTTGAAAGATCCGGCTGTGCAGGAAGTGATAGAGCCAAAACCGGCAGTCGACACAGCTCAACCCTGAGTGTGCTGTCTTCGGCCTGACGATCGGCCTTGCTCGTTCAGCGAGGCGTTTCCTCTGTTAGAATGCTCTCAGATGAACAAGCGGCCGCTACCGTTCCGCATCTCCCTCCTTTTACTGCTCATTGCCGTTTTTGTATTTCAACCCTTTCCGATTTTTTCGCAGCAACCAGCCTCCGCTTCTGCCCCGGTGGCCCATACGCATTCTCAAGACGACATTTATCTCGTCTTTCCCTTTGAAAATGTGGGAGCATCGGCGCGACTCGACTGGGTCGGAGAAGGGCTCGAGGAACTAACGATCCAGTGGCTCTCAAATTCCGGGCAACTGGTTTATTCACATCAGGGGCGATTGAACGAGATGGACCGTTACGGCTTGCCGCCCAATGCGAAGTTGAGTCGTGCGACCATGCTCCACGTGGCTCAGGAACTGGACGCAGATTACATCGTGTTCGGCAATTTCAGCTCAGATGGCCAGGATCTGACTGTAAATGCGCGAATCTTGCGCGTCGATCCTGTCGCTCTACTTCCCGTGGTCCGCGAAACCGCTCCACTTGAGACGCTGATCGAACTGCAGTCGAAAATCATTTGGAAATTACTGACCACCGCTGATCACAATTATTACCTCAGTTTTTCAGAGTTCAAGAAGCGGCAGCAGACTCTGCGGCTCGATGCTTTTGAGCAATACATTCGCGGATTGTTGGCCGGCGAGGATGATGCACGCATCCGCTATCTGAAAGAAGCGGCGCGCCTTGAGCCGGAATGGCCCGAGCCAGCTTTCGCCTTGGGCGAGGTTTATTTCGCACGCAGCGATTGTGCCGCCGCGCTGCCTTGGTTCGCGCGTGTTCCCGCAAGCGGCGATCGAAATGTCGAAGCGGTTTTTGCTACTGGGGTTTGCCAGTTACGCATGAATCACCCCGATAAAGCAGAGCAGCTCTTTGCCAGCCTGCAGTCCGACCTGCAACACAATAGCCTAAGCGGCGCCGATCTTCCCGAAATTCTCAACAATCTGGCGCTTGCGCAGGCTCGACAAGGGAACCTGCCGGCCGCTCTGACCTCTCTTGGACGTGCTCGCGACATCGATCCCGATGAAGATGATTACCCCTTCAATCTCGGATTGTTTTCTCTTGGTCAGAGTGAATGGATGACTGCTTCGACTCATTTTGCCGAAGCGGCGCAGCGCGAACCCGACAACGCGGAAGACGTTGCCTTTCTGATCTATTCGCTCGAGAAAGCCGGAAAAAAGATAGACGCCGATCAACGCCGTGTTCTGGCTCTCGAAGAATTTGGAGAAAAAGGATTGCCGGCGCTGAAATTGGACGGAAGACCGGATTCGCTGAATAAATTTGAACGATTGAAGCCAGAACTGGACACTACTTCCTTGCGGTTGGATTTACAGGATCCTCACGCGCAACATCCCGTCACCGTGTCCGTTGGCGCTCCTTCAAAAGCTTCTCCGGCGCAATACATTCGGCACGGACGCCAGGAAATGAACGCGGGAAAACTCGACGCGGCTGAGCAGGATTTTCGCGCTGCGCTTGCTGCCGATCCCGGCAACGCGTCCGGTCATCGCGAACTGGCGGAGGTTTACCGGCGACGCGGCAAACTGGACGAAGCTGCTCAGGAACTGAAATTGTCGCTTGCCGCGCGAGATTCAGCCGCCGTGCGCATCGTGCTGGCGCGAATTTATCTAGAACAAAAGAAACCGGATTTGGCGCGCATCGAGGTAGAGAAAGCTGTCAAGTTGGCGCCGAATTATGGGGAAGCAAAGGAATTGCTGGAACATCTGGAAAAAAGTAAATCCACGGGAGGTGCCAAATGATCGCTCGTGGCAAAAGCAGCTTGAATGTTTTGTTAGTAAGTACGGTCGCGGTGTTGCTGTCGCTACTGGTTACACTGTGTTTCCCACCCGCTACAGTCGTAGCCGACGAGCATGCCGCGCCGCTGGTGCTGGAACTGAAATTAGACGGCGAAGTCGAGCCGATTCTCGCCACCTACATCGACGAAGGACTCACCGACGCTGCCAATCGCAAAGCCGCGCTGGTGCTGATCAACATGGATACGCCGGGTGGCCTCAGCGACTCCATGAAGGAAATCATTCAGCACATTCTGGAATCACCTGTGCCCGTTGTTGTTTTTATTGCGCCTACGGGTTCACGCGGCGCCTCCGCCGGATTCTTCATTCTGCTGTCTGCTGACGTCGCTGCCATGGCCTCTGGTACTCATACCGGAGCTTCCACGCCGATTTTCATCAACGGTGGATTCTCCATGCCTATCGACGAAGTGCTGCGCAAGAAAATCAACAACGATGCCATGGCCTTTCTGCGCAGCTTCACCGAAAAACGGGGTCGCAATGCAAAGTTGGCAGAGACCGCGGTAACGGATGCCCGAGCGTTCACCGAAAAGGAAGCCCTCGAAGGAAAGCTGATTGATCTGATCGCGGACAATCGCGAGGACCTGCTGCGACAACTGAACGGCCGCGAAATCACCCGCTTTAATGGCAAAACGGAAAAATTGTCGCTCGAGAATTACGCTCGCGTCGAATTTCAACTTTCCGGCCGGCAGAAATTCCTCGCGCGCATCGTCGAACCTGATGCCTTTTTCCTACTGCTCATCATCGGTGTCCTCGGACTATATACAGAGTTCACGCACCCGGGAGTCATTGCTCCTGGAGTTGTTGGCGGAATCTGCATGGTGCTGGCGCTGTACGCGATGCATCTTTTACCAGTCAATTTTGCGGGGCTACTGCTCATTGTTCTGGCCATAGTGCTTTTTGTCCTGGAAGCCAAATTCACAAGTCACGGCGTCTTGTTGCTCGGTGGAATTGTCTCCATGCTGCTGGGCGCCATGTTTCTGATTCGCTCTCCGCTAACCCCCGGTGGCGTTAGCCTTGGCGTAGCTCTTGCCGCCACAGTGCCATTCGCGTTGCTCACCGTTTTTTTGATGCGCCTGGTTTTGAAATCGCGCAAATGGAAAAGCAGCACAGGCAGGGAAGAGTTGATGGGAGAGCATGGTATGGTCACCACGGAAGTACCCGCGGGCGGAGAAGGAATGATTCGCATCCACGGAGAACTGTGGCGAGCCACTTCCAGGGACGCTCTGCAGCCAGGCGCAACGGTGCGAGTGCTGCGCGTTGACGGCTTAAAGCTTGTCGTAGAGGCAATTAGCAGCAGCGTACCCGTTGGCAACTAAGAGTTTTGGAGAAATTCAGGAGGTGTCAAATGATTGAAGTATTTGGATTGGGCGGAATTTTTGTGATCGGGCTTGTGCTGATCTGGTTCTGGAACTCGATATACATCATCAAAGAGTGGGAACGCGGTGTCGTGCTGCGCCTCGGCCGATTGATGCCGGATGCCAAGGGAGCGGGCATTCGCCTGGTGTTTTGGCCGATTGAGACGCTCTACAGAATTAATTTGCAGTTGGTCACGCTCGATGTGCCGCCGCAAGACATCATTACGCGCGACAACGTTTCCGTAAAAGTTAATGCCGTCTGCTACTTTCGAGTCGTCGACGCGAACCTGGCTATGTCCCAGGTCGTCAACTATCAATATGCTACCTCGCAGCTTGCGCAGACCACGCTGCGCAGTATTGTGGGGCAATTTGAGTTGGACGAGATTCTTTCTCAGCGAGACAGGGTAAACGCCAAATTGCAGATTATCTTGGATCAGGATACCGAACCGTGGGGCATCAAGGTCAGCAAGGTCGAAGTGAAACAGGTCGATATTCCAGAACAGATGCAACGCGCAATCGCCAAGCAGGCCGAAGCGGAACGCGAACGCCGTGCCAAGGTCATTCACGCGCAGGGCGAGTTCGAAGCCTCGCAAAAACTGGCTGACGCCGCCAAAGTTCTCGAGACGGAGCCTTCCGCCATCCAGTTGCGCTACCTCCAGACCCTTACCGAGATAGGTGTCGAAAAGAACACAACGATTGTGTTTCCGCTCCCTATCGATATTATTAATAAGTGGACAGCGGCGCTCGGGGGGGCGTCCAAATAACTATGGCTTCTGGGGCAAGACGCAGTGCGGGCGAGCGTGTGCTTGAAGGCAAGCACGTCATCGGCTTATTTCTGCTGATGCTGCTGTTTCTCAGGCGTATTTTTCACGCTCGGCTACGTCATGGGGCGCAATCAATTTGAAGGGCAGGTGAGCGCGGCGACGCCCACTTCACGCCACGCGGAACCTGCCTACATTCCTAAGAGCGATCTCGCGCCGAAGAGATCCCTTCAGCCTCCTGTGATCGATGCGGAGACCGATCCTGCCACCGCTACCTCTGATAAAGGGTCTGATGGAGTTTGGGATTTCTCTCGCACCTCATCTCCCGCTAAGCCCGAGCCTCGTCTGGAGCCCGCGCCAAAGGCAACTCCGGTAACGACACCCCCGGCTGCTTCTAAGACGCTGAATTCGAAAACGAAGTCCGAGCCACCTGCTGCTTCGATAAAGAACGCCAAGACTACCGTGACTGGGCCGCTCATTCCTACCGGTTCATTTCTTTTGCAGGTCGCGGCGCTGACAAAACAAGATGACGCACTAGCCGTCGCCACTAGTCTGCAGAAAAAACATTTCGCGGCCTACGTTACCCCTCCACAACGTGACAAATACTTTCGTGTACAGGTTGGTCCCTTTAAAGACCAGAAATCGGCAGATGCCGTCAAGAAGGGTCTGGAAGGCGCGGGCTACAAAGCGTTCTACGTAAAGCACTGATGTCTCCCAGTTCCTCGCACTCCTATTTGCGCCTCCATCTTTCTCCAGATACTCCAAATATTTTTCGATTTCTACTTGCGATTCTCAGCGGTGCTATTCTGTCGCTTTCCTACCGTGGCACGCATTGGAGCCTCTATTCCTGGCTCTGCATTGCAGTTTTGTTGATTGCCATTCTGCGTAGCAAGCCGTGGGTTGCGTTTCTCTGTGGTCTTCTCCATGGATTGATCTTTGTATTGACTTGCGTTCCATGGATTGCAGAAGTCTTGTCCGTCCACGGGGGAATGTCGGCCGCCGCCGGTTGGGGAGTACTGCTTCTGATCGGCAGCATCTGGGCCACCATTATTGGCTTCTTTGCGTGGATTGTTCAGCGGTTGTCTCTGCGCAGCATTAGCCTTGCTCTTTTCGGAGCGCCTTTCCTTTGGGTCACCACCGAAGTGGTACGTGCGTACCTTCCTGAAATCAGTTTCCCATGGTCATTGCTTGGCTATCCCGCCGCGGGAAATCCAGCCCTCGCCCAAATCACTACTGTCACCGGGATCTATGGAGTTTCCTTTCTAGTTGTCGTATTCAATGTGCTCTTGGTTTGGAGTGCTAGCGCCGAGACGCCAAAAGAAACAAGGCGCCGATTCGGAATATTCGGTGCGGCGGTTGTTGCGCTCATTCTGATCAAGGCGATTGGCCCGCAGTTTGTTCCCACGGCGCGTTGCCACCCACCTAGCGCGCGTCGTTCAGCCAGATTTTCCAGAGAACACGCAGTACATCGGTGACTGGTACGCGGAACACAAGCCGGATATGGCGGACCTGGAACGCCTGAGCGTGCGCCTGTCGCCGGGCAGCAAACAACCGGATTTACTGATCTGGCCGGAAGCGCCGGCGCCCTTTTCATTTCAAGATCCACATTTTGGGCCGGCGATGTCGCGCATCGTCGAGCAATTTCACAATCCTGTGATTGTCGGCGTGATCGAATGGAAGCCTCAGCCCGTGATGATCAAGCGGTGTGCAGCACGCCAGCAACGTTCCGTACAACAGCGCGGCGATGCTTGACGAGCAGGGCCAACGCCGCTTTTCCTACGACAAAATCCACCTTGTGCCCTTCGGCGAATACGAACCGTTTCCTCTCATTCATCAAGTTGTCTCCAGTGTCTCGGAAGAGGTCGGCGGTTTTCGCAAAGGCAAGGATCGCAATGTCGGCAGCGTTTCCGAACGGCAACACCTTTTCCGTCTTCATCTGCTACGAAGCCATCTACGCCGGAGAAGTTCGCCAGTTCGCCAATCGTGGCGCCCAATTGCTGATCAACATTTCCAACGACGGCTGGTTCGGCACATCCGAAGCCGCCGAGCAGCACCTGCGCATGGCGCGCATTCGCGCCATTGAGAACCGGCGCTGGCTGGTCCGCGACACCAACAACGGTATTTCCGCCACCATCGATCCCTACGGAAAGGTTACCCGTGTGATGCATCGCGCATGAACGGAATTCCGCAGACCTGCCTTACGATTTTCGTACCGACAAAACCTTCTACACTCGCTTTGGCGATTGGTTCGCCTGGATGTGTGTATTAGTTTCCGCTATCCTTGTAGCAGTAACGTTTCGAAAGGGAAAGTAAGCCCGCCGCCTGCGTGTGGGCCATCGCAAAACACCATGGTTCTGGAAGATCTACAGCATCAGTATGAAGGATTGAAACAGCGCATCACACTCGTGCGGAGTTATCTTTGACGTCGCGCAAAATCGCGCGCGTCTAAAGGCTCTCGAAGAACGTACCGCCGACCCCAATTTCTGGAACAATCAGGAAGAAGCGCAGAATGTTCTACGCGAACGCAAGCGCGCCGAAGCCCCTATAGCTGCCGATGAAAAACTCGCGGCTCTCACTGGGGATTTGGAAACTTACATCGAACTCGCCCAGGGCGAGACTAACGCACAACAAAAAGAAGATTTGCTGAAGGATCTGAGCCGCGAGCTGACTGCAGCGGATACCTACGTCGGCGAACTAGAAACGCAAACGCTTCTTTCCGGTGAAACCGATGCTCTTAACGCGATCATGACGATCAAGCCCGGCGCCGGCGGAACGGAATCGCAAGATTGGGCTTCGATTCTGTTACGCATGTATTTGCGCTGGGCAGAACGGCAAGGCTTCAATGCTGAGGTGCTCGACGAAACTCCCGGCGAAGAAGCAGGCATCAAAAACGCTACTGTGCAATTCACAGGAGAGAATGCCTACGGATTGCTCTCTGGCGAAACAGGCGTGCATCGCCTGGTGCGGATCTCTCCGTTCGATCAAGCCGCGCGCCGCCACACTTCCTTCGCCTCCGTATTCGTCATTCCCGAAATTGACGACCGCATCGAAGTAAACATTCGGCCTGAAGACATCAAGCTGGACACGTTTCGTTCCGGTGGCAAGGGCGGCCAAAACGTTAACAAAGTGGAAACAGCTGTCCGCCTGACCCACATTCCCACCGGCGTCATCGTGGCTTGCCAGGCAGGCCGAAGCCAGCACAAGAATCGCGAGACGGCGATGAAGATGCTTCGTTCCAAGCTTTACGATTTAGAAATGCAGAAGCGACGTGATGAAACCGATAGGCTCGATGAATCCAAACTCGACATTTCTTTCGGCAGCCAGATTCGCTCCTACGTCATGCAGCCGTACCGCCTGATCAAGGACCATCGCACCAAGTTTTCCGCCGGAGACGTCGACAAAGTTCTCGATGGCGATATCAATCCGTTTATCCGCTCCTACCTGATGGCCAAGAAAACCAAGGGCAAGCTAACCGTAGAAGCCGAAGACGCGGATATCGACGCCGCGTAGTCGGACACCATGAGCTACCAAACCCTTAAATCCGAGCAGGGTGTGCCCATCAAGGCGTGGGTCAAGGGTGTGCCTCTCGAAGACGCCGCGCGCAAGCAACTCCTCAACGTGTCGCAACTCCCCTTCATTTTCAAATGGGTCGCGGCCATGCCCGATGTCCACTGGGGCATTGGAGCGACCGTTGGCAGCGTGATCCCCACCAAGGGCGCGATTATTCCCGCCGCCGTTGGCGTTGACATTGGCTGCGGCATGATGGCCGTGCAGACCGATCTTAACGCCTGCGATCTGCCCGACAATCTGCACGCCATCCGCACCGCCATCGAAGAAGCCGTTCCGCACGGCCGCACCAATCACGGTGGACGCGGTGACAAAGGTTCTTGGCGCGAAATTCCCGAGCGCAACTTGAACGCCTGGGGCGATAAGCTCAAGAATCGGTACGACGCAATCCTCGAGAAACATCCCAAGCTCGATCGCGGCAATCACTCCAATCACCTCGGCACGCTGGGTACCGGAAACCATTTCATCGAAGTCTGCCTCGACGAATCAGAGATGGTTTGGTTCATGCTCCACAGCGGTTCGCGCGGTGTTGGCAATCGCATGGGCAGTTACTTCATCGAACTGGCAAAGAAAGACATGGGCCGCCTGGTCGGCAATCTGCCAGACAAGGACCTCGCCTATCTTGAAGAGGGAACCGAACATTTCGACGATTACGTGGAAGCCGTCGAGTGGGCGCAGGATTTTGCGCGCACCAATCGCGACCTGATGATGGAACAAATCATTGCCGCCGTAAGAAATTCCGGCGAAGTGAGACCCTTCGCCGCGCACGTGCAGGCCATCAATTGCCACCATAATTACGTAGCTCGCGAGCGCCACTACGGTCAAGACATTCTCGTCACCCGCAAAGGCGCCGTGCGCGCACAGGAAGGCGACCTCGGCATCATTCCCGGCAGCATGGGTGCTCGTTCCTATATCGTCCGCGGCAAGGGCAATCCCGAAAGTTTCGCCAGTTGCAGCCACGGTGCCGGACGCGCCATGTCTCGCGGCGAAGCCAAGCGCCGTTTCACCGTTGAAGACCACAAGCGCATGACCGAAGGGGTAGAGTGTCGCAAGGACGCCGACGTAATCGACGAAACGCCTGCCGCCTACAAATCCATCGAGGCGGTGATGAATGCGCAGACCGACCTCGTCGACATTCGTCCACACGCTCCGGCAAGTGGTCTGCGTAAAGGGCTGAGCCTCAGGCTCCGTCAACCCGCCATACGCGGTTCACGTTCTGGAAATTGGGTCCGCCATTAATGTGAAATCGCCCTCTTCGTCCTCGACCGCAGGTTCCGCGGGTCGCTGTCGAATTTCAATTCCCATTGGGGGCAGGAAGATCGTTTGCGATGACACTTCTGAATTCGAGGGCAAAATCACAAAGCTGAATTTCAATGTCGCCACTCGCTTCTGGTTCGAGCTTTCCTGGAATTTCCACTGGCGGGCGGCGTCGGCTGCAGCTTCCGTCAACATGGGATGACCTTCGACCACTTTGGCGTCTTTCACGGCCCCGGTGCTATCAATCGTCACGCGCACCATGACCACTCCATACACTCTGCCTTCCAGCGTCAGGGCGGGGTATTTAGGAGCCACCGCGAATTTGACGGTAGGAGGAGCGCTCTTTCCTGCAAGGACATGGGGAACGAGCAGTAGGCCTGCCAGGGTCAGCGAGACAATCTTTTTCCTCATCGCTGCGCTACTCCCGCCCCTAGCCACGAATTGGGACAGGTGGTACTTTTTCCTTGGGATAGAAGACTTAGCGGGGGCACCCTGATTCGTTCGGAGCATGGCCGGCAGGAAGGATTCCATGGAATCTCCAGTCCGTGCGGCGCCGGGGGAGCGAACCAGTTCTGTCGTTGCAGTTGGTGTGAACTTGGCTGCTTCTGGCAGTCCAGTTGTCGCTGCAAGATCGACGTGCGAGGCGGTTACACACTCAGTGTATTAGCTCTGGCGTGAGCGAATGTACAACGCAGACATTTTCTAGAGTGCATCGATTTCCTGAGGGCAGTTCCCCGCTGCCCGCCGGTTGCGATTTTCAGTCTCCCTCCCTCCGCAGGAACCTCCCCAATGACCACTGGACTAGCTGGCATATGACCCATTCGCAGCCCGAAAATAGCCGTTCAATGCACATCTAAACCTTGAAAAATCAGTTCATTGATTCCGCCTGCGGGGGATGGTACGCTTTTTAAGATCACTGCGCGGATGCTTACGCGCAGCCCGTTCGCTGTGTGTGTCCCCACCCGCCGCGACCATTGAAGATGAGTTTATAGGAGAGATGTTTTGAGCGAATCCAAGAGGAATTTCCTGTTTACCTCCGAATCCGTGACCGAAGGCCACCCGGACAAGATTGCCGATCAAATATCGGATGCGGTTCTCGATGAAGTGATGCGGCACGACCCCAAGGGTCGTGTTGCCTGCGAAACGCTGGTCACCACCGGCCTGGTTGTTGTTGCTGGCGAAATCACCACCACCGCTCACGTCGACTACGACGAACTAATCCGCAACACCGTCAAGCAGGTCGGCTACGATGACGCGCTCTTCGGTTTTGATTCCACTACCTGTGCTGTCATGTGCACCATCAAGCGCCAGTCTCCTGACATTGCCATGGGCGTGGATACCGGCGGCGCCGGTGACCAGGGCTTAATGTTCGGTTTCGCCTGCGATGAAACTGAAGAATTGATGCCTATGCCTATCCAGTTGGCCCACCGCTTGACGCAGCGCCTCTCCGAAGTCCGCAAGAGCAAGAAAGTCGATTTCCTCCGTCCCGATGGAAAATCCCAAGTTACCGTTGAATATCGCGATGGCAAACCGTTCCGGGTCGATTGCGTGGTCATCTCCACGCAGCATAGCGACACGGTTTCGAACGAAGACCTGCGCCACGCCATCATGGAACACGTGATCAAGCCCATCGTGCCTTCCCGCATGCTCGACGCAAAAACGAAATATCACATCAATCCCACTGGCCGCTTCGTCATTGGTGGTCCGATGGGCGACGCTGGCTTGACAGGCCGCAAGATTATCGTCGACACCTACGGCGGCTATAGCCGTCACGGCGGCGGCGCATTCTCCGGCAAAGATCCCTCTAAGGTCGATCGTTCCGCCTGCTACATGGCGCGCTACATCGCCAAGAACGTTGTGGCCGCTGGATTGGCCACCCGTGCGGAAGTGCAGTTGGCGTATGCGATCGGCGTGGCCGAACCCGTTTCCGTAATGGTGGACACCTTTGGCACTGCGGTTATTCCCGAGGAAAAAATCACCGAGCTCGTTCGCGCCAATTTTTCTCTTAATCCGAAGGGCATTATCGAGACGCTCGATCTTCGGAAGCCCATTTACAAGCCCACTGCCGCCTACGGACATTTCGGCCGTACTGGTCCGGGTTTCACTTGGGAAAAGACAGACCGCGCCGACGCTCTGCGCAAGGCCGCCGGTTTGGGCGCTTCCGTCGCGGAGACTGTGTCCGGACGATAGCGACCTGGCGCGCTGCGCCGCCGATTTGGTTTGGAAAGAGTCTTCACTGCACTGCAGGTGCGCCCCGCTTGCCAGTGGGATGCATAAGGAAAAGTTAAACCGCCCCGGACTATCGAATCTCAAATCCTAGGAGTTAACGAATGGCTACGGCAGAATTGAAAAAAGGTGATGTGAAAGATATCGGACTTGCCGAAGCGGGCAAGCGCAAGATTGAATGGGCAGCCCAGCAGATGCCGGTGCTGCAACAGATTCGCAAGCGCTTCATCAAAGAGCAGCCGCTGAAGGGCCTGCGCGTTTCGGCTTGTCTTCACGTGACCAGCGAAACCGCCAACCTCATGATCGCGCTCCGCGATGGCGGTGCAGATATCGTTCTGTGCGCCTCCAACCCATTGTCCACGCAGGATGAAGTCGCGGCTTCATTGAACAAGGATTTCAACATTCCCACCTACGCGATCAAGGGCGAGGATAACACCACTTATTTCGATCACATGAAGACTGCTGTCGAGCACAAGCCGCAATTCACCATGGACGATGGCTGCGACCTCGTGACCATGCTGCTCACCAAGCGCCAGGACCTCGTGCCCAACGTTTTGGCCGGCACGGAAGAAACCACCACCGGCGTCATCCGCCTCCGCGCTATGGCCAAAGACGGAACTCTGAAGTACCCCGTCGTCGCCGTGAACGATGCCATGACTAAGCACTTCTTCGACAATCGCTACGGCACAGGCCAATCGACTCTCGACGGCGTCATTCGCGCCACCAACGTTTTGCTTGCTGGTTTGAAAGTTGTGATTGCTGGCTACGGCTGGTGTGGACGCGGCGTTGCCATGCGCGCCAAAGGTCACGGCGCCGATGTCATCATCACGGAAATTGATCCGGTTAAGGGCATCGAAGCCGTCATGGATGGTTTCCGCGTTCTTCCCATGGTCGATGCGGCAAAAGAGGGCGATGTTTTTATCACCGTCACTGGCAACAAGAACGTGATTCGCCGCGAGCACTTTGATGTGATGAAGGGTGGCGCGATCGTTTGCAACTCCGGCCACTTCAACGTGGAAATCGAAATTCCTGCTTTGGAAGCTTTGTCTTCCGGCCGTCGTGAAGTTCGCCCCATGGTTGATGAATTCCAATTGAAAGATGGCCGCAAAATCTATCTGATCGCCGAGGGCCGCCTGGTGAACCTCGCCACGGCAGAAGGTCACCCCGCCTCTGTGATGGATATGAGCTTCGCAAACCAAGCTCTTTCCGCCGAATACCTCATGAAGCATCACAAGGAATTAAAGCCTCAGGTCTATGTGGTTCCGGAAAACATCGACCGCGAAATCGCGCGCCTGAAATTGGAATCCATGGGCCACCGCCTCGATAAGCTGACTGCCGAGCAGGAGCAGTACCTGGCCTCCTGGCAAGAAGGCACCTAATCGCTGCGGCTGAAATTTCGAAAATGAGATAATCTCTTAAGGGCACGATTCCTCGTGCCCTTACTTTTTGGTGCCAACCATGTGGGATTACTGCGGACATTCTCTCGACGTTGCGAAGTTGCGCGGTGCAACCTATGCCGACGTGCGCGTAATGCATCACCGACAACGCGACCTCACCACCAAAAATGGTGAGGTTGGTTCACTGGGCCAAAGCGAGTCTATCGGCCTTGGCATTCGTGTCGTCGCCAATGGCGCTTGGGGCTTCGCTTCCACAGATCAAATGACGCGTGAAGGTGTGGCCACCTGCGCGGCTCAAGCCGTTGCGATTGCCAAAGCGTCTGCACTCGCAAAAAAAGAGAATGTGCAATTGGCGCACGAAGCCGCTTACATCGACAGCTGGCAAGGCCCCTGCCGCAAGGACCCCTTTGAAATTCCACTTGGGACGCAGGTTGCAGCATTGCTCGCCGCCGATGCCGCCATGCGCCAAGTGAAGGGCGTTACGCTAACCGAAGCGGACATGCAGTTCCGCAAAATCGATTCCTGGTTCGCCTCTACCAGTGGCTCGAAAATTCATCAGCGCCGTGTCACCTCTGGTTGCGGTATCGCCGCCACCACATTCAAAGGCGAGGCCATCCAAAAGCGCTCCTATCCGAACAGTTTCGGTGGCCAGCATATCCTCGGTGGGTACGAACTAATCGAAGCCATGGAGCTAGTGAAACACGCCCCACAAGTTGCCGAAGAAGCCGTCGCTCTGCATTCGGCCGCAGCTTGCCCGGAAAAAACTGGCACCTTGATTTTGGGCGGAAGCCAATTGGGCTTACAAATTCACGAATCCGTTGGACATCCTATTGAGCTTGACCGCGTGCTTGGCCAGGAAGCCAATTTTGCGGGCACTAGTTTTCTCACCCTCGACCAGCTCAATCATCTGCGCTACGCCTCGCCGATTGTGAACGTGGTCGCCGACGCGCGCATCGAACACGGCCCGGGCCTGGGAACATTTGCCTATGACGATGAAGGCGTGCCCGCTCAGTGCATCGACATCATCAAAGACGGCCAGTTCCGCGGCTATCTCTCCAGCCGTGAAACCGCCCATCTCATCGGCCTGCAACGTTCCGGCGGCACCGTACGCACCGAGGGCTGGAATCGTCTTCCCATGATTCGCATGACCAACGTCAGCATTTTGCCGGGCACCTGGAATTTCGACAATCTGATCGCCGATACCGACGACGGCATTTTCATGGAGACCAACCGCTCTTGGTCCATAGACGATCACCGCTACCAATTCCAGTTTTCCACCGAAATTGCCTGGGAAATTAAGAACGGCAAAAAAGGCCGCATGCTGAAAAACCCCAGCTATAGCGGGATCACCACGGAGTTCTGGAACTCCTGCGATGCCATCTGCAGTGCAGAGCACTGGGTCCTCTGGGGCACGCCAAACTGCGGCAAGGGCCAGCCCATGCAGACGATGGGCACGGGGCACGGTGCGTCGCCGGCGCGTTTTCGTAACATAAAAATTGGAACGGCGTTCTCAAGCGAATGAGTACCACGACAAAAATAGACAAGCCCAAAACCAAGCGGGTGACCACGGCTGAATCACGACTGCGACCCGAAAGGGAATTGCGGCGCATTGCCGACTCTGTCCTTAGTATCGCCAAGCTGCGCGGCGTACCCGAAACAGAAGTCCACGTCGAAGAAGTGATGGACGCGCTGACCCGCTTCGCCAACAACGCCATTCACCAGAACGTTGCCGAACACGGAGTAACTGTCTCCATCCGCACTGTAATGGATGGCCGCACCGCGCGGGTTACCACCAACCGCGTGGATGAAGACTCTTTGCGTGCCGCCGTAGAAGACTGCCTCTCGCTCGCCTCCAGCCAGCCCAAAGATTCGAATCTTCTCCCCCTGCCGGGCAAGCAAGGCTATCGCAACATCAACCGGTTTACTCCAGCCACGGCTACCTTTTCGGCCGGAGACCGCGCGCGCGCCGTGAAACGCACCTGCGATCTTGCCGACAAGAATGGACAAGTGGCTGCAGGTATATTCTCCAGCGGCCAGACCCAGACCGTGCAGGCCAACTCGCGCGGTTTGTTCGCAGCCCACCGGCAGACCCAGGCGGAATTTTCCGTCACCATGCAACAGGGCTCGGCGGCAAGTTGGGCGAAAGCAAACTCTGCGGATGTGCGGCTGATCGATCCGCTTTCCCTCGCAAGAATCGCCAGCGAAAAGGTCGCGCGTGCTCAGGACCCTGTCGAACTCGCCCCCGGCAACTACACCGTGATTCTAGAGCCTGCCGCCGTCCTCGATTTGATTGGCTTTCTCTTCTACGACTTTTCAGCCACCGCCGTGGCTGACAAGCGCTCTTGTTTTTCCGGTCGCCTCGGTAAACAACTCCTTGGCAAGAACATTACAATCACCGATGACGTCTACCACCCGGAACAATTGGGCGCTGCTTTCGATGGCGAAGGACTGCCTCGCCAGCGCGTCACTCTAGTCGACCAGGGTGTCATCAAAAACCTGGTGTATTCGCGCCGCTCGGCCAAGAACGCTAAAACCAAACCCACCGGACACGGCTTCGCACTTCCCAACGAGTACGGCGAAGCGCCCGTGAATCTGGTTGTATCTGGAGGAAACTCCGCTGTCCCCGAGATGATTGCATCCACCGATCGCGGCTTGCTCGTTACCCGTCTGTGGTACATCCGCGAAGTTGACCCCTATGAAAAGATCATGACCGGCATGACTCGTGATGGTTTATTCTTCGTAGAGAAGGGAAAAGTCGGCAAAGCGGTGCGGAATTTCCGATTCAATCAATCGATTATAGAGATGCTGAAGAATGTCGAACTCCTTGGTCCATCCCACCGGGCCACCGCCGAGGAATCCTTCGAACTGGTCGTTCCCCCCATGAAAGTTACTCAATTCCATATGAGCGAAGTCACGAAGTTTTAAGCCACTTGCCTTTGGGGCGCCCCCGCAAAATCGATTCATTGTAGAAAAATTCTGCATTGTACATTCAGGGCTGCGGCGATTATTAACCTAAAGTATGTGTAGTTTCGCTGCGCCAGCGTCCACACATCGCCAGCCGAACTGGGGCCACCCAGACCATGACGCTTGCGGCACTGGGTTCATCGCCGCTTTGCATGGTCCCGCGCGTCACGAAATCCTTGAAATGTCATTGCAGGCACTGGAGCGCCTCTCGCACCGCGGTGGTGTTGACGCCGATGGCGCCAGTGGCGACGGTGCCGGCCTCCTCACATCGCTGCCCCTCGCGTTTTTCCGTGCTCGAGCGGCGGAGGAACATCTCCACTTAGCTGAACTCTTCGGCGTGGGCATGCTCTTCGTCCCCGCAACTCGCGTGGCCGATGCGCGCGCCGCGATAGAAGACGCCATTGGCCGCAGCAAGCTCCGTCTCACCGGCTGGCGCCGTGTACCCGTGAACTCCAACTCGCTCGGCCAGCGTTCCTTTGAGACCATGCCCGAAATCTGGCAGTTCTTCATCGAACCGGTTTCCACCAAGACCGATGAGATTGCTGCCGCCAAGTTTGAGCGCAGTCTCTGGCTGTTGCGCAAACGCGCAGAAGCGATGCTCCCCGAACGCAGTTATCTCTGTTCACTTTCTTCCCGCACGATTGTGTATAAAGGGCTGCTGACCCCTTGGCAATTCCCGCGCTTCTTCGAGGATTTGCGCAGCCCCGAATTCACTGCCAAGTTTGCCATTTTCCACCAACGATATTCCACCAACACGCAGCCGTCCTGGCAGCTTGCTCAGCCATTTCGCTACGTCGCCCACAACGGTGAAATCAACACGGTCATCAGCAACCGCCGCTGGTTGCGCGCTCTCGAACGTGATGTCCGCAAACGCATCGGCGTAGGCAAGTGGTTCCGCCTGCTCGAAGATAACGTCAGCGACTCCGCCAGTTTCGACAACGCGCTAGAAATTAAATTGCTGGAAGGGAAGTCCGTTGAAGCCGGGATGCTAGCGCTTGTTCCGCCGGCTTTTCAACACGATCCCTTCTTGTCTTCAGACGTACAGGCCACGCTGGAAATCCTCTCTCGCGATGGTGCGCCCTGGGACGGACCAGCTGCCCTGGTTTTCAGCGACGGCGTTTCCGTTGGCGCTAAGCTCGATCGCAACGGTTTGCGTCCGATGCGATACACCGTTACGCATGATGGGCTGGTTATCGCCGGTTCCGAAACTGGCCTGGTCGATCTGGACGAGAGCCGCGTGGCCGAACGCTACCGCCTGGGACCCGGCGAAATGATTCTTGCCAATCCCACGAAAGGCGTTTTGCTGCGCTGGCGTGAATTGCTCAAGAGCGTTGCCCAGCAGTATCCGCGCAAGACCGCTTCTCAGCCAAAACGTGTGAATCTCGAGAGCACGGCTCCCCTCGTCAAGTTGGAGAACCCCCGCCGCGTAGCCGGCGCAGCTGGCTGGTCCGACGACCAATACAAGATTTTGTTTCGCCCTCTTTTGAAGGGCAAGGAAGCCGATTGGAGCATGGGCGATGACGCTCCTCCCGCATTCCTCTCGACGCTTCAGCGACCGTTGTGGGATTACTTCAAGCAGCGTTTCGCGCAGGTGACTAATCCTCCCATCGATCCCTTGCGCGAATCGCACGTCATGTCTCTCGATGTGCCTCTCGGCCACGGCCAATTTCTCACTTCACCAATCTTGAGCGTCGCCGAACTCGGTGTTCTCACCGATTCGCACGCCCCCGTGCAGACCGTCGATTTTACGTTTCCCTCCAAAACTGGAGTCCCGGGCGCACGCCGCTGTTTGACTCAGTGTCTAACTACCCCCCTGAGTAGTAGCGAGCGCCCGAGGCTCCTCCTCCTTTCCGACCGCGCCATCGGGGCGGAGCGCGCCGCAATTCCCGCGCTGCTCGCTGTCGCCAGCGCCTGGAACAGCATGGTGAAGGAAGGCCTGGCAGACGTGCCGCTGGTCGTGGAAACCGCGCAAATCTTCGACACGCACCACGTCGCGATGCTTATCGCGGCCGGGGCCAGCGCCGTGGTTCCGCATCTTGCCCAAGAATTTGCGGAAAGTGAAGAACAAGGCTCCTTCGAAAAAGTGCGCAAGGCTATGTTCGCCGGCCTGCGCAAAGTCCTCGCTCGCATGGGAATCTCCACGCTCGCTAGCTATCGCAACAGCCACCTCTTCGAAGCCCTCGGCCTCGACGAAGACATCTGCCGCGAATATTTTGAAGATGCAGGCTGCTATCCCGGCACGAAAACGCTCGACCTGCTCCTGCAAGACTATTTGAAAATGCACGCGGCCGCTTATGAAGGGACTGGTGAGGAACTCGCCGACCTCGGCCTCTACCGCTTCCGCAAGGGTGCCGAGCTCCACGCCAGTTCACCCGAACTCGTTCGCCGCCTGCACGCCCACGTGCGCCAACCTAAAGGCGGCCATTATGCCGCTGTCGAAGAACTCGCTGATGGAAAGGGTGTGACGTTCCTTCGCGACTTGCTTGAAATGGTTCCCGATCCCGCAATTCCTCTCAGCGAAGTGGAGCCTCTCGAGCAAATCCTGCCGCCGCTTCAGCACCCAAGCCATGTCGCTCGGTTCGCTGAGTCCTGAAGCCCACAAGACTCTCTCGGTTGCGATGAATCGCATGGGTGGCCGCAGCAACACAGGCGAAGGTGGCGAAGATCCCGATCTATATCTGGCCGTAAACGCTGCGAACAAAATCAAACAGGTAGCCTCCGGGCGCTTCGGCGTCACCGCGGAATATCTGGTTCGCGCGGAAGAACTCGAAATCAAGATGGCGCAGGGTTCCAAACCCGGCGAAGGCGGCCAGTTGCCCGCCACAAAAGTAACCGAGTACATCGCCAGAATTCGCCATGCCACGCCTGGCACACCGCTGATTTCTCCGCCGCCGCATCACGACATTTACAGCATCGAAGATCTTGCGCAACTGATCCACGATCTGCACGCCGTAAATCCCGAAGCGCGCATTGGCGTGAAACTCGTCTCCGGCACGGGTATCGGCGTCATCGCCGCGGGCGTTGCCAAGGCTGGCGCCAACGTCATCACCATCAGCGGCCACAACGGCGGCACCGGCTCTTCGCCGCTCACCTCCATCAAGAACACCGGCCTGCCCTGGGAAATTGGTTTGCGCGAAACACACGAAACACTTGTTGCGCGCCGGTCTCCGTTCCCGCGTAGCTCTTCGCGTCGACGGCGGATTGCGATTTTCGCGAGACATCCTCATCGGCGCTATCCTTGGCGCGGACGAATTCGGCTTTGGCACCGCCGCGCTTCTCGCCATCGGTTGCGTCATGGCCCGTCAATGCCATCTGAACACTTGTCCCGTGGGCATCGCCACGCAGGACGAAAAACTGCGCCTTCGTTTCAATGGCAAACCGGAAATGGTCATCGATTATTTCCGTGCTCTCGGCGAAGAAGTTCGCAATGGCCTCGCCGGTCTCGGCGTCCGCACCCTCACCGAATTGCGTGGATGGTACGAGCGCCTCGAAGCGCACTCCGGTCTCGATGCGTTGTTGGTCATCCCCACTTCCAAGCCGCGCGGCATCATGCCGCAGCAGACCGCTGTTCTCGAGACACTGGAGACCGAGCGTCGGTTTGAAGACGTTGCCCACGGTGATGGCGAGCCCGCTCCCATCCACAACTATCATCGCAGCGTCGGCACGCAGCTCAGCGGCGATCGTATGCGTCATCGCCTCAATGGCGGCCCGCAAACCCCCAGTACGCGCGAATTTCGCGGCTCCGCTGGCCAAAGCTTTGGCGCTTTTCTCGACGATGGCCTCAAGCTCAAGCTCTTCGGCGAAGCCAACGACTACGTCGGCAAAGGCCTCTCCGGCGGCACCATCGCCATCCGTGCGGGCAACACCGCTTCCAAGCGCGGCGACGTTCTTGCCGGCAACACCGTTCTCTATGGCGCAACCTCCGGCCAATTGTTTGTCGCCGGCCAAGCCGGTGAACGTTTCGCCGTGCGCAACAGCGGAGCCCTTGCCGTTGTCGAAGGTGTCGGCCAGCACGGCTGCGAATACATGACCGGTGGCGTCGCCGTTGTTCTCGGTCCCGTTGGCCTCAATTTTGGCTCCGGCATGACCGGCGGCCTCGCCTACCTACTGCGCAGCGTAGCCGAGCACGTCTTGAATCTGGAATTTGTGCAGCCCTACGAACTGGAAGAAACTGAGGAGCGCGATCTTCGCCGCCTCCTCGAAATGCACGTTGCAGAGACGGAAAGCCCGGTGGCCTTCCGTCTTCTCCTGCAAAACTCAGCCCTTCCGCTTGTCCGAATTCAGCCCATTCATTTTCAGGGAACTTTGGAAACCGCATGGCGCTTCCTGCCCGAAGCCCACGCCGATGCGCTGACCAGGCCCGTTTCCGATCTTTTGGCTGCTCCTCCGGCGGCTTTTCCACACTATGCATGAAGCTCGAATGAAGTTTATCTTTTTCTTATACTGTTTAGGTATACTTCTACCCGAGACACACAACTATGGACTTTGACCAGCTAACTACTTTCGTTCAAGTCGCTAAACTTAAGAGCTTCTCCAAAGCCGGCCAAAAAGTGTTTCGCTCCCAATCGGCCGTCAGCGCCCAAATTCGTCAGCTCGAGCAGGCCTACAAAGCCAAACTGCTCGACCGCTCGGCCAAATCCGTTGAACTCACGCCATCCGGCGAAGTCCTGTTCGAATTTGCCGAACGCTTCTGCGCCTCCGCGACGAGTCCATGCAGGTCGTCGCCGATCGCGGCAATCTCGTTCAGGGACCGGTAGCCTTTGGCGCTAACGAGGCCACCTGCCTCTATCTTCTCCCCGATATTTTTGGCGAATTTCAGCGCCGCTACCCGCTCGTGAACATCAGCATCTATCGCAATTTCAGCCACAAGATTCTGCAGCGCCTCGAAGAAGGTTCACTCGATCTGGGCATCGTCACCCTGCCGGTAAAATCGCCAAACCTGAAGATGCACGTCATCAATCGCGATCGTCTGCGCTTCATGGTCAGCACCAAGAATCCCTTGGCGCAGAAGAGCCATCTCACGCTTGAAGAAGTCGCCGCTGCGCCGCTCATTTTTCCGAAGACCGGCTACACCCGCCAGGTGCTCGACAAGCTTTTCCGTCCCTACCGTTCTCGCCTGCGCGTCCCCATGGAGCTTCCCAGCATCGGCATGATCAAGACATTCGTCGCCGCCGACGTCGGCCTCTCCATCATCAGCGAAAGCTTCGCGCGCGATCTCGTCAAGAGCGGCGAAGTGAAACTCCTCAATGTCGACGGTGTAGACCTCTGGCGTGAACTAGCGCTCGTCTATCGCCGCGATCGCAGCCTCCCCCGCGGCGTCCAAGCCCTCATCGGCATGATCCGCGAGCTTCGCAAGCCTCAGGAAGCTGCACACTCCTCCTAGTCGTTGCCTCCGCACGAGGGCCCATCCCACGAATGGTTTTTAGGGGGGCGGAGCTTTAGCTCCGACATTAGGTGGCTTAAAGGACGGGGCTTCAGCCCCGGAGGACTCCGAATGCCCTTTTCCCCACTCTCCACATCCAATCACCAATGGAACGCAGACACTTCATCTCCGTTGCCGGAGGCCTAGGCCTCGGCCTGATCATTCCCGGCCTCTTCTATCGCTACGCCATGAACGGTGTAAACGTAAACGACGCCGGCGTCCGCGCCTACCGCAACGACGGCCCGCAAGCTGCCCTCCGCGCCATTACTCCCACCGACGATTTCTATCAAATGGCTTCGCACGGCGAACCCAAAGTCGACGCCAGCAAATGGTCGTTCACCATCAATGGTCTAGTCAGAAATCCCCTGCGTCTCAACTACGAAGAAATTCGCGCGCTGCCTGTCTACGAAACTACGCTCACTCTGGAATGCATCTCCAATCCTGTAGGTGGACGCTACATCGGCAACGCCGTCTGGAAGGGAACTGCCCTCAAGCCGCTCATCGAGCGGGCCGCTCCCTTGCCCGAAGCAAAGTACGCCGTCTTCTACGCGGCCGAAGGCTACACCACCGGCCATCCCATCGAACGCTTCGACGATCCCGCCAATTTCCTAGCCTACGACATGAACGGTGCGCCACTTCCGCGCGTCCACGGCTTTCCTCTGCGCCTGCTCATGCCCGGCCGCTACGGTATGAAAATGCCCAAGTGGCTCACCCGCATTGAATTCGTTGATGAGGAATATCTCGGCTACTGGGAGCGTCAGGGTTGGTCCAACATAGGCGACCGCCACGCCCAAGCCGTCATCGACGATCCCCACACTGGAACAAGCATCAAGGGTCAAACCTTCGTCGTCACCGGCTACGCCATCGGCGATAAATCCGGCATCTCCAAAGTGGGAATTTCCCTGGATGGTGGCGTCGACTGGGAAGAAGTTGAAATCTTCAGCAACCCGCAACCTTCGCAGGTGTGGGCCTTCTGGAAATATGTCTGGCAGAATCCGCCAAAAGGGAAGCAGACGCTCAAAGTCCGCGCCACCGACGGTTGCGGCAACCTGCAAACCTCCATCGAAAAACCCGAATGGCCCGCCGGTGCCACCGGCTACCACTCGATCGACGTCACGGTGACCTGATTCTGTTTCGCTTTAATCCCGTTCTGGGACCGCAGCGGCCGCGCTTCTCAGCGGGATAAATTCGCGAACATAGCGGCGGCAATGCAATATCGTGGCCGCGGTCTCCAGTACTCAGAACACCGCGAGTATCGCGAGCGTGCTCATCAGCTCAGGCCCAACCTTTGGCGCGGAAAATCCGAAGAACAGGATGGCCAGAACATCCAGTAAAAAAATCGCTTCCACAACCGCAGGGAAAATAGCCACTACCGGATGACCGGTATAAAAATACCCTCCGCCGGGAAGCAAGATCGACCTGAGTGTCATGGTCTTTTCGTTTTTGAAAATTAGGCCGCAACCGGGGCACTGATAATTTCCCGCGGTCAACAGTCCGCGACAGTCAGGGCAAAGCTGTACAATGCTTTGCGCAGATGTCTGCTCACAGACCGCCGCAGGCAGCAACGCGGCAGCGATCGCCGCGATTTTCTTGCCATCGCCCCAACGGCAATTCGCGAATGTAGTCTTGGCCCCATCGCGCGTTTTAAACGTCACGATCTTGGCCACCAACCCCGTTCGGCTTGATTTCCGCCAGGTCACCCCACCACACCGCACGTACGCTCTCTCTCCACTTTCCATCACGTTTCACGGGGACAAACAGAATCCGCTGGTTGGTAAGGACCACCGCGCATGCCGCCTGCATTGTCGTCCACAAGGTTGCCGTAAGCTGCTCCAGCACCGACAGCGGGCTTCGGGCCGGCATCGCGTATAACACCACTTCCTTCGGCTGCAGTATTCACTTCAAGGCTGCGCTCAAATACCGCACTATTTTAGTTGTGCGCTTCTGTACGCTGGCCTTTGCTTCACCTTTCTCGTTCGTATACAGCACATCCCTGCGAACAGAAATCTCTTCCTGCATCTCAACAAGTACAACTTGATTTTCATGCACACGAAGGTCGGCGGCGGGCAAGGCGTGCCTCCTCATATTGTGGAGCGAAACGGAACTATAGCGCGGATTTCGCGTAAAGAGAATCTTTGCCCCGAGGTTCACTTTGAAAATGCACCTATCTGGCAAAGGTAGCGAGGGTGTGAATTCTAGATCACGCTAACGGAGCGAAGGCTCTACTTCGAGTTCAGATCCATGCTGGCGATCGACCGCGTAATCACGTTTTCCTGAATCTGGATCAGGTCGGTGTCCGCAAACGTCATTCCCAATATCGTGAAAATATCTCCGCCGCGGGAAACCACCACCAGCGTGCCAGACCAGTCGTGTTGGTCCGCCAGGCCACGATATTTGTATTCCACGGCGGGCAGTCCACCCACCACGGTCTTTCGCTCGCGAAATCAGCCGGTAATTCTCATACACCTCGCGCAGCCGGTTCTCCACCGTCTTTGCCGCGGATTCCAACGACGCCTTCGTTTTCTCGTGGCCTATCACCATCAGTGTGGATTCATTGCTTGTGCCCATCGCCACAATCGCGTTCGGCAACGTCTGCCCCGCGCCATCGATAATCTGCCAGCTCGGCGCCTTATACATGTGGAATCCAAACTCATGGTTGATGTACAGGTTACCCTGAATCTCTTCCTTGAGTGGTGCCGGCTCTTCCTTTGGTGGAGGTGGCGCCGCTACCGCGCTGGTCAGTCCCGATTTTGGCGCAGCGTTTGAATTCTTCAATGCAGGCGCGGTCGTATCCATCATCACCGGCGTTGCCGTGGGAATTTCTGGTCGTGCGTTGGCGTGCGTAACCACCGCCGCCGTCTTCTCGCGTTTCGCCGCTTCCGCAGACCCGCCCGTTGTGGTCTTTTCGACCGCAGGTTCCGCTTTCACGGGAGTTTCATTGCTCGGTTTTGCCGCAGGCTGCGGCTGCGCCTTGGCTGGCTCGCCCGTTGCCGGAGTGCCCGGAATAATCTGCGCGATCTTGTCTTTCTCCACCAGCACATAGCCAAAGTCCGTCTTCACTTTGAACATGTTGTCTTCATACGCCACGATCACGCCATAAAGCTTCTTCCCGTCTTTCAGGCGTATTTCGTCGGCGTACATCGTGGACGTGACGAGGCTCGCCGCCACCAGGGCGGCCACTTTTAAACCAATGCGACAATTGCTGGGTGTGCGCATAAAGAAAGTATGCGGCGGCTCCCCGCCCTCCCGCAATACTTACCCCGGCGGTGGTGTCCGGCGTGCTACCTCTGCCAGGATTGTCGCGATCCGTCGCGTCACCCGCCCCAGTTCGGCAATCGCCGCATCCAGCCTCGTGCGCACTGATTCCGGCAATTGCGCGTGGTTCTGCTGCAGCGCCAGAGCCTCCGCCAGCATCCGCAGCTCTTTCCGGTGCCGCGGGTTCAGCCGCTCCCACAACCGCCGCTTCTCGCTCCGGTTTCGCCCCAGCCAACTCTCGCCACTTTCCGCCGGTCGCCCGCGCTGCGGCTCTTCTATTCGTGTCGTATTGTTCGTCTGTCGAATCATTCAGGCCCTGATCGATCCTCTACCTCCCGCAGGGCGGCTTTACGCCGCCTTCTTGGGTTCACTCCCGCAATTTCTCCAGCGACTCCCCATTAATATGCTCGCCATCCTGCACAAATCCCGTCACCCGCAGCGCCCGCGTCTCATACACCAACCCGCCATATTTGTCGTACACATCGGGAAACAAAATCACCTCAAACAATCCGCGCTGGTCCTCCAGCGTCACAAACATCATGTTCCGGTAATTCTTGGTGCCCACGTGCCGATACGTCACCACCCAGCCGCACAGCGTCACCCGTTTTCCATGCAACCTCGGCAACTCATCGCTCCACACCTCGCCACGGCGCGGCAGAAAATCCAGCGGATGCCCGCTCACGCACACTTCCAGAATTTCCCGCTCGTACCGCAGCGTCTGCTCCGGCGTGTACTCACTGGTCTGCATTTCACTCAATGCCAGCGCAACAGAATCATCCTGCTCCATCTCGGCAAACAGCGCCGGCGCATCATCCATCGCCGTTGCAACCGTCGCTGTACTCGCAGATGCCGTGCTTCGACCTAAATTGCCATCCCGAACCCGCGTATTTTGCGGGTGAGGGATCTGCTTTTGCCTCGCTCCTACCCGCCCCTGCGCCTGCAGCAGATTCCACTGCCACAGCATCGCCGGACGCGTCATGCCGCACACATCGTCAAACGCCCCGCACTTGATCAACGCCTCAATCTCGTCTCGCTCCGCCGGAACACGCCGCAGAAAATCTTCCAGCGACCGGAACGCACCACCAGTCTCACGTTCGCCCACAATGGCGCTGATCGTCTCCACGCGCAGCCCCTTCACTTGCATCAACCCCACGCGCAGAGCGAGCTTGCCAATTCCACCGTCCGCAGCACCCGCTTCCGGCTCCGTGGTGTATTCCATACGCGAATGATTCACCGAAGGCAGCCGCACGGAAATTCCCCAGCGCTTGGCCTCTTCCACATACGCCGACACGTGATAAAACCCCGCGCCCGCGCTGCACATCGCCGCCAGAAATTCCGCCGTGTGATGCGTCTTGAGATACGTCATGCGATACGAGATGTCCGCATACGTCGCCGCGTGCGCCTTGCAAAATCCGAAGCCCGCAAATTTCTCCACCATCATCCATGTCTCTTCGCGCGCCGGACCTTCCAGTCCCATCTGCTCCGCGGCTTTCAGGAACTTTCCACGCAACCGCTCGCGTTCGCGCTGCCCGGAAAATTTTGCCGCCGACCGCCGCACAATGTCCGCTTCCAGCAGCGACATATCGCCAACCGCTTGCGCAATCTGCATCACCTGCTCCTGGTAGATGCATACGCCCAGCGTGTCTCCCAGAATCTTCTTCAGCGATTCATGCGCGTAGGTGATCGGCTCTTGCCCGCGCAGCCGTTTCAGAAACAATTCCTTCGATCCGTATTCGGCAGCGCCGGGGCGAATCAACGCCAACGCCATGGCCACTTCTTCCAGCGTGCGCGCCTTCATCGTCCGCAGCAGTCCGCGCATCCCCGGCGACTCAATCTGAAAGAGTCCCATCGTCCGGCCCGCGGCCATCACCTCGCACGTAGCCGGATCATTTTCCGGAATCGCCTGCAAAGTCAATCTTCCTCGCCGAAGGGCAGGGAGTTACCCCATCCGGCGCCACATTCTGTCCGCGGTTCGATTCTCGTAGGGGCACAGCATTGCTGCCCTCCATGTGCGCAAGATCGCCATCACTCGCCGTGGCTTTCTCAATGTTGTCCAGCGCCAGCGCCATCGTCGTCAGCCCACGCTGCCCCAGCAAATCCATCTTGATCAATCCCAGCGCCTCGATCGCATTCATGTCGTACTGCGTGACCACGATTCCTTTCGTCGCCCGCTCCAGCGGCACTAGGTGTGTCAACGGCTTCGCGGAAATCACCGTGCCGCACGGATGAATGCCCAGGTGCCTCGGCGCGTCGTCGAGCCGCAGCGCCACCTGTAGAATCGTTTTCCACGGTTCATCATGCACCGGCAAATCCCGGCATTCCGGCAAAAGTTTTATGGCATCGAGCAGTTCGCGCACCGGTCGGTGCGGCAGCCGTTTTGTAAAATGGTTTACTTCGCCGGGTGGCACGCCAAACACTTTCGCCACTTCGCGCACCGCCAGCCGCGCATGCATGGTAATGAAGCTTCCGATCATCGCCACATGCTCCGCGCCCCAGCGCCCGTACACGTAATCGAGCAGTTCGTCGCGCCGCGCGCCGCAGATATCGATGTCGATGTCCGGGCAATCGCCGCGCTGCACATTCAGAAAACGCTCGAAATACAGTCCCCAGCGCAACGGGCACACGCAGGAAATTCCCAGACAATACGTGACCATCGAACTGGCCGCCGACCCGCGTGCCACCGCCGGAATCCCCCGCCGGTTCGCCTCCTCCACGATGTCCCACACCAGCAAAAAATACGGCGCCAGATTGAGTTTCTCGATCACCTCCAGTTCGTGCGTCAGCCGCGACAGTACTGCCGGGCGCAACGGGCGATAGCGTTTACGCGCGCCTTCGAAGCTCAGCTTCCACAGATATGAAAATGGCGATTCCTCTGGCGGCACCGGAAATTCCGGGAAAATCGTCTTACCGAGCTCCAATTCCAGGTTGCAGCGCTCCGCAATCTCCAGCGTGGCGCGCAACAATTCCGGATGATCGGGAAAGATCCACTGCATTTCTGCCGCCGGCTTGAACCACGCTTCCGGCGTGGTGATGTCCGGCGGCCCCACAGTCGTCAGCAAACTGCCCGTGCGAATCGCATTCACCGCGCGATGATGCAGATGCTCTTCCGGCCGCAGAAAATGTACATTGTTGGTGGCCGCGAGAGGAACGTTGAGCTGTCCGCCCAACCTCTGCACCTCGCGCAGGACCCGTCCATCCCCTGCGGAAAGATGCTGAACCTCGATATACAGCCGGTTGTCCAAAATATCCTTAAGCCGCCCCAGCAAAAAAACAGCCCGCGATTCGTGTTCCCCATCCCACGCCACCTCTTCCGATCGGGTGTTGCACCCTTCGTCTTTAAGGGTGCGGTTTTTTTCTTTTCCCGCCCGCAAAAGCTCCGCCGCAGGGCACAACGCAATCACGCCCTCACCGTGCTCCGCCAATTCCTTAAGCGTTACCGCCCGCCCATCGCTCTCCGCAAACGTCGTATCTCCCAACTGCAACGCGCCAAGCTGCCGCAGCGTCGTCAACTGGCACAAATTGCTATACCCCGCCATATCCATAGCCAGCAGCACCATCGGCAAGCCACGCGAATCCTGCGCGTCGCCACTGACTTCCACCACCACGCCAACGATCGGCTTCACCTTCGCCTTCTTCGCCGCCTGACAGAACGGCACCGCCGCATACATTCCGTTGCTGTCCGTCAACGCCACCGCAGGCATCTTCTGCTCCACGGCAGCCGCAATGATCTCTTCGGGGGGATTCACTCCCCGCAAAAATGAATAATGGCTGTGACAATGCAAATGCACGAACATGAAGTTGCCCCGAGAAGTTCTGACGCGTGGTAGGGATGTGGGAGGGAAAGAAGTCCAACAGACTGCCCAAAAACTTTCTCTTTAGGGGGTCAGGGCTTCAGCCCTGACATAAAGCCTGCGAAGTGAATTGGGCTTTAGCCCCCGAAGACTCCGAATTTCTTACACATAAATTCAATGCACAACACTAAAACTTATCGCACAAATGAAGCTTACCTGTGGAAAGAGTTTCCTCAAGGGCTAAAGCCCGGTTTTTAATGTTGGAACTAAAGCTCCGACCCCCTAAAAACCGTTTATGAGATGGTTTGTAGTAGTTGCTCATCGCGATAAGCACGGAGTCGACAGCACCAGCCCATTTTCCTTCGTTGCGTAATGTTCGCGCAGCTCCAGCCCTTTTCCGTAAAACACCGCGTTCCACCCATACCGCCCGCGCACTTTGTCCACTTCGCGGTTGAGGTACCACCGCCGGTTGGCATCCGTGTCGAACAACTCATTCTGCCGGCGATCCACATCCAGATTCGTCACACTCACGCCCACATGGCGAATCGCCACGCGGCGCGTAAACAGCTTGCTGAACAACTCTTTCGCAGCGGCGAGCAATTCGCGCTCGTCATTCGTCGGGTGCATCAGGCGTACTGTCTGATGCGCGGAAAAATGGTCCACATACCGCAGCCGTACTCCGGCCGTATTTGCCTGCTTGCCATATTCGCGCAGCGTCGACCCAATCCGCTCGTTGAGATATTCCAGCAGGCCGTCCAGAAACTCCGTGTCAATCGTGCCGCCCTCAATCGTCGTTTCTCGTGAAACCGATTTTGGCGTCGATGGCAGCATCACTTCGCGCCCGTCCAACCCCCGCGCGCGCTCCCAGATCTGCTGGCCAATCACGTCGCCAAACGCCGCCACCAACACCGGCTTTGGCACCATCCGCAATTGCCCAATCGTCGAAATGCCGCGCTCTGCCAGAGCTCCCGCGTGGGTGTGCCCAATGCCGTGTAGTTTGTCCACCGGCAACGGCGCCAGAAACGCTTCTTCCATGCCCGGTGCCACAATGCGGAACCCGCGTGGCCGCTCCAGCCGCGAAGCAATCGACGCCACCACTTTCGTGCGCGCCGCTCCCACAGATACGCTCAATCCCGTGCGCCCCAGGACCTCCGCCTGCAAACGCCGCAAGGTACCTTCGTAATCCGGGTACAGCCGCTCCGTGCCCGCAAAATCCAGATAAAAATCGTCCAGCGCGGCCGTCTCCACTGCGGGCGTGTACGTTTCCAGAATCCGCCGTACCCGTTCGGCAAAGTCGGCGTAATGCTCATATTGTCCGGGCACCACGATCGCCTTCGGGCAGATGCGCAGCGCGTCGCGAAAGCTCATCGCTGTTTTCACGCCGCGGAATTTTGCTTCGTAGCTTGCCGAAGCCACCACGCCACGTCCCACCAGCACGGGCTTCCCGGCCAGTTTGGGATTCAGCACCTGCTCCACCGAAGCGAAGAACGCGTCCACATCGACGTGCACAATATGCGGCGACTTCTCCGCCGCGCGCGCTTTGTCTCGCCCCAGCCACCGCGTAGGGAACCAGGCTCGCTTTTCCGGCGCAGTCACAGCCCCAGCCGCAGCCGCGATTTCGGCACGGTTGGCAGCTTGTACGGGTGTTTCAAATTGATTGTCCAGCGTGGCGAGAAGGACGGGGGCGGCGTTTTCGACACAGGCGTTCATGGCAACTCCTTGGCAGGGAAGCGGCTCTACGCTACTTTTAACGGGTGGCGTCCGGCTCGGGAGAGCCTGAAGGCAATGGAGTCGAAGCCACCCGTTCCCGTTTCCTCTACCACCTCCGACTGTAGGCGAACAAAAAGCGAAAGTCAAGGTCATTTTTTCTGGGTGGGTCAGCTTCCGGTGACCGCGCTAACCGAGCATCTGACCTAACTCGGCTTGAAGCTACCGGCTTCCCCGGCCCACGCGCATCGATCTGCCGCATGATTCGCCCCGCCTTGGTTTTGAGAGTTGTCCAATTCCGTACAGACTGGTCGATACTGCTTTTGATTGAATTGACTCGAAATATGGAAGTCCATGAAGTTTCACGTGATAGATGTATGACACTCCGGTGGGGTCAGGATTGCAATGAATCGAAAAAGCTTTCGAGTCGTGCGGTCGGGCGAACGGACCAACGTCGAGGGGAAGCCAGTGAGCAACAAGGTACTGTTGGCGACGCCCGATAATGAATACCAGTTGATGCGTGCAGACTTGACGTACGTCGATCTACCAGATCATCTTAGCCTTCACGAGCCGACGAAAAACATCGAGTTCGTCTATTTTCCGAACCGCGGAATGGTTTCTCAGGTAATAGTGACCAAAGACGGTCGAACCGTGGAAGTAGGTGTAGTGGGGGACGAGGGCTATGTTGGATCAGGATTGGCAGTTGGTTTGAGCAGAAGTTCAGTGCGTGAAATAGTCCAGATCGCCGGCGATGGCTTCCGAATGATGGGAAGTGCGCTCGAGCGAATTTTGCGCTCGGCCCCGCAGTTGCAAATGATCTTGAGCAGGCATGCCGGGCTTCAAGGGATGCAGGTCGCGCAGACTGCGGCATGCAACCGGCTCCACGATATACAACAGCGTCTAGCGCGGTGGCTGCTGATGACTCAGGAAAGGGTGAATTTAGGAGTACTTCCAATCACCCACGATTTCATTGCGACAATGATGGGAACTGACCGCTCCACGGTAAGCTTGGCTGCCGAGGTGTTGCAGAAAAAGGGAATCATAGAATACGCGCGAGGCGCAGTGAAGATTGTGAATCGCAGGAAACTGCAAAACTCCGCCTGCGAGTGTTACGAAGTCATTCGACAATTCGAGGATGACCTCGGATTGAGATGGTGATCCTTGCCAGTGTTGGGTATCCCACAGACAGCGAGCTCCTTCCGTTGTTAATGTTCAGGCACTGTGTATTCGCTCCGTTTTTGAAGTGTGTTTCAAAGGCGGCAAATCGGGTGGAACTTCGCTCCAGACAATAAAAAGAGCGGCTTTCGCCGCCGCAGTGCTGTCGAAGACCAATGTTAGAACATCTTGCAAAGAAGCATGACCACAGCGAATGTCGAGGAGCGCCATGGAGGCGATGCGTCGCAAAATGGTATGGGTCGAAAGGCCAGATTTTCAGGGCTGGGCTTGCACAGAGTGCGCGTGGGCGTTCAAACCTATGAGGCCCGCTGGTGGGAGAATCCATTGACAAGATGATAATGGACTATAAACAGCAGCGCAACAAGGAGTTCACTTCGCATGTCTGTGCGGAGCACCTGAGAGCCACACAAAATACCCGTTAGCCAAATCACTCGCGGGCTAGATACCGTGGGATTCTCGGGTTCACGAAACCGACTACCATTCAGAGCAGTATGTCGAAGTGGCGTTCTAGGATATTCCAGTAGCCGGAACACAAATGAGCGGATGGCAGACTTTGAGGATTCTGAATGAGAATCGCGTCTTGCCCCGGTCAGTTTGCGCGATTTATTGCGAAGAGGTGCCACCATGAACCCCGCCTTCGACATTCTGAAGAAGATAGACGCCGTGAGTTTTAAATGGGTTGAAGCCGTTCGAGGCCTACAAACTGCCGGGGCCAGGATCCAGGAACTGCAATCGCATTCGCCCAACGAATATGTCGTCTTTAGCCAGCGCACCCAACTGATGGTGAGCAGGTTCAACTCTCTGATGGCGAGTGCGGGAGAGACTTGAAGTGTTTGGCCGCGGATTGGTGTACTTTCCAATGTGGCCAATTCATCCGGCGACACCCCGGGTTAGTTCGCGTAATCGGAAACTGACCCACTACATTTTCCCTCTCTCTTTTTCTATTTCAATCCCTACTCTCAAAACTAAAACGACACCCGCCAAATCTTTCGTTTAGTATTTTCTGACACAAAAACGCATGTTCTTCATTTCAAAACCAAGTGATGACCCCATCTCTGCCTTCATCGCCGCGCAACTAACTTTTGGTCCATTCTCGTGGTACTCCCCGCCATCGTATCTATTTAGAATAAATACACTTGCCTGTAGCCCATTCGGCGTTACAATCACCCCAGAGATTTACGAGTGGTTCCCCAGCTCAGATGTCCCCCGAGCGGATTCATGGGAGTCAATGAGTCAGTCGCGCCCATCCAGACGGGCCCTTTCGCGCTTGCACATTACTGCTGCGTGCGCGTTGATCTGTGCCTCATTCCTCTTTTTCGCCTCTGCCGCCAACGCGCAAGACCTCGCTGAAGCTGCCCGCCAGGAAAAAGCCCGCAAAGCTGCGCAGTCACAAAAACAATCTCACGTTTACACCAACGAAGATTTGCAGCACTCGCAAATTCTCACGCCGGAAGATCGCACCATTGCCGAAGCACGCAAGAAAAATACCGCGCCTCCCGCCGTGAACGAAACTTCGCCAGCAATCGCACCAACGCTGGATGCCGCCGCTCCCGAATCTCTCGGCGAAATCGCGCGTCGCATCCGCCGCGAAAAAGCGGCGCGCCAGGCCGAGCAAGCCCGCAAAGTTCTACCGCCCGCTCTGTTCCCGATGGAGTTGCCGCACGAATCGGTTCTCGCGCATCCCAAGCCGCTCAGTCCCGCGCTGGTTGCTCCTTCATCCGCTCCAGCGAAGCCGTTCAAACCAGCAGCACCCGCCGGTTCCGTGAAGCGCGACCCATTTTCTCGCACCGCAATTTCTGCCGCTCCGCGCAACAATTCCATCTCCGCGTCGAAGCCGATGCCCATGCCGAAGCCGATTTCCCCCTCCGCCCCGGCCGCACCGCCGATCGTGGTTCCGCCCACCACGATGCACTCTTCGCCCGTCGTCTCGAAATCGCATCCGGAATCCGTACGAATTCAACCCGGCGATTCGCTCTGGAATCTTTCGCGGCAATATCTTGGTAAAGGCTCTCGCTGGCAGGAATGGCTCAACCACAATCCAGGTATGGGCGATCCACGCCAAATTCAGCCCGGCGCAGTGCTACTGATTCCGCCACTTGAAAATAGGTCGGCAGGTCCGCACTGATACACCAACAGGCCCTCGCGCGAAAGCACAGCCATCCGGAACAATCTCTGTCCAACCGGATGACTCCCTCTGGAAACTCGCCGCGCAGCACCTCGGCAGCGGCGCCGATTGGCCCTGCCTGGCCCATGCCAACCCCGATCTGCAGAACGTCGACCTCATCTATCCCGGCCAGAAATTGTCGCTTCCCACCTCGTGCACCAAGGCAACGCCCACTTCGCCGAAAGAATAGATAGCCTCAACCGCTGGCCTTTGTGCCAACTCTGCGCCCACCCACCACTCTCATCCTTGCTCACTCGAGCTTCACACCCGCGTCTATTGTAGATTAGAAGTTGCCGGGTGGGGCCCGGCTGGTATCGCTCGTGACTCTCTACTCAAAAGGGATGGTGTGTTCATGCATCTAGCGTACAAATTTGCTGCCAGCGTGGCTGTTGGCCTGATCCTCTTTGCAGGTACAGCCTCGGCACAGTTCAAGAATGGCAGTCAGCCCACCGAACTGAATATTCCCCGCGTCAGCCAGCACGGCAGCGTCGAACAGACCATCGGTCTCTCGACCGTCACCATCAACTACCATCGTCCCATCGCGGGCGATCGCGAAATCATGAGCAAGGTCGTCCCCTACGGCAAGGTTTGGCGCGCCGGTGCCAATGAAAACACCACTATTACTTTTTCCGATGATGCTGCTGTAGAAGGGAAACCGCTGCCCGCCGGCACCTACGGGCTTCACATGATTCCTGACAAAGACCAGTGGACTATAGCCTTTTCGAAAAATTCCACATCGTGGGGCAGTTTCAGCTACGACGAAAAAGAAGATGCTCTGCGCGTAACCGTGAAGCCCGTCGCTGGCGAACAGTTCAACGATTTGACCTACACATTTGATGATGTGAAGCCGGATTCCGCCGCAGCGACGTTGCGCTGGGCCAAAGTCACCGTGCCATTCCACGTTTCGTTCGACGTGAAAGCCATCGTGCTGAAGAGCATCCGCAATCAACTCCGCAGCGTCGGTGGATTTACCTGGGCCGGTTATGACGAGGCCGCAAGCTGGTGCCTCGACAACAATTACGACTTGGAAGAAGCCCTGAAGTGGGAAGACACATCCATCCAGAATGAAGACCGCTTCGACAACTGGGAAACCAAGTCGCGCATCCTGGAAGCCATGGGCAAGAAAGACGAAGCCGCCAAGGCCCTGACTACTGCACTCGACCGTGCCACTGCCCAGCAAATCTACGTATACGCGCGTGGTTTGCAGCGACAGGGAGACACCAAGCGAGCCTTCGAGTTCTATCCCATGGTGGCCAAGCGAGACCCCAACCACTGGGTCTCTCATTTGGCCCAGGCACGCATTGCCTCTAACGCAGGTGATTTCGCAAAAGCCGCCAGCGAACTGAAACTGGCCATCGCTGGCGCTCCCGAAGCGAACAAACCCTTCCTTCAACCGATGTTGGCCAAAGCCGAAGCCAAAACCGACTTCAACAAATAATTTCTCTTTCTCGCGTAGGGGCGGCTTTATCAGACTGTTACGAAACGAGGGTTAAAAGTGGATTAGAGCGATGCTTCGAGTTCCGAGGCATTGCTTTTTTGTTTTCGGAGGAGTCTGGCGCGTTGGCTGGGCAAAGGTTCGATTATCGTGCGCAGCTCTGCCCTTCAGGCAGAAACAAGCGCGGTACGCAATCGGCGTCCGCCGACGATATTCAGCATGCGTTTCAGGTTGTAGGCGGTTACGGCCAGGCTAACTTCCGTTTGCGCTCCTGGTAGTCCGCGCGGCAGGAAGCGTGGATGTCCGAAGATGCGGTATTGCAAATTTGGCGAATGGATGTTCCACGGTGGATCGTCGCAGCCGCATCGCCTCCGGCGTGGCCCGTTGGTGCATGCGTTGCAATGCCTCTTCGTGTAGGTGCCGTGAAACCGAGCGGTGGGCACCCGTTGGGCATCGCGACTTCTGAGGGCCGGCTCCGCGGACTTCCGGTCTTGCTGCATAGCGCACCGCACGATCTTTCCGCATTCGTGGTTTGCGGGCGAGCGTCTGGCCGGCCGGGCCCAGCAAGGTGTCGCTCTCCGGTTGGTAAGTAAACTCAGTCCGCTCGAACCGTGGGCCATCTCCGTGATTGTTCACGCTACGGTTGGCAGGTACATGCGGCAAGATTCCTATTGTCTCGCAAGCTTCGGCTTGCTCTCCATTCGCGTAGCCTGCATCGCCCACTCCATTGAGCGGCTGTGCAGGCCCGCCCACGGCGGCCTGTGCGGCCTCGGCCATCGGTGGCCGGCTGCGATTATCGGTGGCGTGGTCGGTCACTTGCGGCGCTACGATGAGCGCGTGCTCGGCGTCGACGGCAGTCGGCACGTGGTTGTCAGGGATAATGCCGTGCGTGGTGCGCATGAAGGCAACTTCCGGTTCCGGTTGTCGGCGTAACTTTTCCAGCGCACTGGCCACAGCGCTGGAGTCGATGACCACCTCGTCTTGTTCATCGCTCTGTTCCAACTGTTCCAGGTAGCTTTTCAGGGCCTCGCGCTCCCGCACACTTTTCGCGCTGCTGACCGCTTGGAACTGCGAGCCGTCAATGGCCACCCACTCGCCCTGCACCAAGCCTACCGAGCGCGCCAACCGCACCAACTCGGCGCCCGCTGCGGTTACCCCATCGCGATGCATGCGCCGGAACTCGGCAATGGTCTTGTGGTCCGGCGCCAGCCGTCCCAGCAACCACATCAACTCGAGGTTCCGTCGGCACTCCGACTCCAGCCGCCGCGAGGAACGGATCTGCTGCAAATAGCCGTAGAGTTTCAACAAATCGCGCGGATCCTAACCAGGCCGCCCAGTCTCGGCGGCTTCAGCGCGCTCAAATCCCAAACCCTCCATGTCCAGCCGAGCGACAAAGGCATCCATGACCCGGCACAGGTGATCGGCCGGAATCAGCTCTCCCAAGGTAACGGCAAACAGTGTTCCTTGCGTACGGCTTTCGCCCTGCACAAAGCCCATAAAAAATGCCCCCGCTTTCGCGAGGGCATCTTCTCACGTCTCTAAAATTCTTCAAGAGAGTTTCGTAACAGTCTGTTTATACCGCCCTTCTGCATTTGTCTTGTGTAGGGGGCCGATCTTTAGATCGGCCCACCCTCTCTGGAATTCATTCTCATAGGAGCACCCTACATCGCTGCCCCCTGGGTTTGACTTTCCCCGCATCCCCAATTAATCTCCGCCCATCGGTAAATTGCGCTCTACAAAGCCCTTTTGCCTACCATGCGCAATCACTGGTGCTGAGGTTTGCATGATGAATTGCTTTCGCGCGCCGCTAATCGTCCTCGCACTATTGTTTCTGTTTGGCACCCCATCCTTACAAGCCCAAACCTCACCAGTCCTCCCTTCACAAAAAACACCCCTCTCCGATCGAGTCGTTGCCTATCAGATCGATGCCAACTATCACGCCAAGACCCACAGCCTCGACGGCCAAGAAACCCTTACTTGGACCAACTACACCGGCCAGCCGCAGGACCGCCTTCCGTTTCACCTCTATCTCAACGGATTCCAGTTGAAGTCCACGTTTATCCACGAAGCATCCGAACGCGGGAATCGTGATGTTGAGCGTGGCTCCCGATGGGAGGACCAAAAATATGGCGAGGACGTCATCAAATCCTTTGAAGTCCTTGGTATGGGCGACCTCACCAGCCAACTCCGCTTCATTCATCCCGATGACGACAACGTCGATGACAAAACCGTCATGGAAGTTCACTTACCGCGTCCTGTAGCCCCCAACGAAAGTATCACCTTCAAAATTTCCTTCCACGACCAATTTCCCGAAGTCGTCGCCCGTACCGGCTACAAGCGTGATTATCTTCTCGCTGGACAGTGGTTCCCCAAAATCGGGGTCTGGTGGAAAAACGCGTGGAACTGCCACCAGTTTCACGCCTCCACCGAATTCTTCGCCGATTTCGGCACATACGATGTGAAGCTGACCCTTCCTTCCAATTTCAATGTCGGCGCAACCGGCGTGGAGACCTCCGAATCCTCCAACAACGACGGCACCAAAACCCTGACTTTCAAAGCCGAAGATGTCCACGACTTCGCATGGACCGCCGATCCCACCACAAAAATTGTGGAAGATTCCGTGCAAATTAGCAGCGGCACCGTGAAAATCCGTCTCCTAATGCAACCGGGCCACATGGCCAGCGCTCCCCGCTATATGCGGGTTCTCAAAGGCACCATGCACAAGTTCGACGAATGGTTCGGCCCCTATCCCTATGCGCAGATCACTGTCGTTGATCCGCCTCATGGTGGTGGAGCTTCCGGCGGCATGGAATATCCCATGTTCATTACTGCTGACACCTCCTGGTGGGTCTTCGATGGTTTCAAACTTCCCGAAGTCGTCGTCGAACACGAATTCGGCCACCAATATTGGTATGGCATGGTCGCCACAAACGAATTTGAGGAAGCATGGCTAGATGAAGGCATCAACCAGTACACCGAGTGCAAGGTCATGGACGCGCTATACGGCCGCGATGTCGACATTCTGAACACGCGTGCCGCCATCGCCAGCGAACTTGGTTTCGACCGCGTCGGCTACCTCGGTGTGGCTGATTTCGACCCCATGACCCGTGCCGGCTGGCTATATGTGGATTCCAACTCCTACGGCGGCATTACCTATAGCAAGACCGCCCTCGTGCTGCTCACACTGGAACACATCATCGGCGAGCAGAAAGTTCGCGAAGCGCAACGCATCTACTTCCAACGCTATCGCTTTAAACACCCAACCTCCGAAGATTTTCTAAACACCGTCAACGAAGTCGCTGGCCAAAATCTCGATTGGTATTGGAATCAAGCCGTACGCGGCACACAAGTCCTCGATTACCGCATCCTCAACGCCTTCACCGATCGCGCGGACTGGGCCGACAAAAACGCGCCGAAGCAGGAAGTTCCGGGCGTTACCGAGTATCTCAACAGTGTCGTCGTCCACCGCCGGGGCGATTTTATTTTTCCCGTCACCCTCAACGTAAAATTCGACAATGGCGAATCCATTCGCGCTCATTGGGACGGCCAGGATCGCTGGCACCGCTTCGACTGGCAAAAGAAAGCCAAGCTCGTTTCCGCCGAAATCGATCCTGACCATGCGATTCATCTCGATCACGATCGCTTCAACAACAGTTGGCTCCACGACTCCGACTCCCACGCCACCCGCAAAATTGCCGGCTACTGGATGCTGTTCACGCAGTGGTTTTCTCAATTACTCGCGTGGTTGGTCTAAGGAGACACGATGAATCGCCCCATTCGCGACGGCTTCTCACTTGTCTGGCGCCATCAACGCCTGGTTTGGTGGATTTTCTTCGTCAATCTTTTCCTCGGTTTTCTTGCCTCCATCGCGGCACGCCTAGCCCTCCACCCCGCACTCGACAAGAGCCTCTATTCCGCTCAACTGAGCCAGCGCTTTGACGCCACCGTGTTCATCGAACTCCTCCTCAAGCCCGAAGTCTCTCTTGCCGCTCCAGTCGCGGGTTCCGTCGTCATCAGCGTTATTTTCCTTTTCTACTTGCTCTTTCTTTCTGGTGGAATTCTCTCCGTTTACACCGACGACCGCAAACTCTCCCGCGGCGAATTTTTCGAATCGTGCGGCATATTTTTCTGGCGCACGTTCCGGCTGCTCCTCTGCTCTATCATTCCGTTTGCCATTGCCTTCGCGCTTCTTGCCAGAGTACAAATCGTTTCCGGCAAGATTTCTTCCGATGCCGCATGGGAACTCCAGGGCTTCTGGGTGCAGTTCATCGGCTCGCTATTCTGCTTGCTACTCGTTCTATTCGTACGCGCCTGGTTCGATGTCGCCCAGGCGCGCACCGTCAGCGAGGACGTCCGCGGCATGTTTTTCCTCACATGGCGAACATTTCTTCTCACCCTGCGCAACGCCCCGCGCCTGGTCTTCACCTATGTCATCATCACACTGGTCGGTGCACTACTAGCCGCAACCACATGGTTCCTCTGGCTCACTATTCCGCACCAGTCGTTGGGTGCCAGTTGGCTGCTGCTGGAACTACTCGCACTTTTCTTGGTTGGTCTTCGTCTTTGGCAGCGCGCAGCAGCCGTTCTCTGGTACGAAAATTACGCCGAGTTGCATCCAGCCTTCGTGCCGATTCCTCCAACGCCACTCGCGCAAGAAGTAGTGGTAGTCGAAGCCATTCCGGTCCTCCCACCCCCGATCGACGAGGGTGGGCAGCCCGCTACCTGAGAAAAGTTTTGATCTGGTCTCTTTCAACTGTTGCAGAGAATAAATTTCGCCTGCCTAAAACACGCGGCCCAGTTGGAAGAACCACTTCTGGTGTCCCGTGTCTCCGACGCTTCCGCCGATGTACACCGGCCCCAGGAAGGTCTCCGCAACGATGCCACCCGCCACGTCCCCGGAAAGCTTCGGTGCTGTTGGATCTCCGTACATCTTGCCGATTTCCCCGGAGCCTGACAGATACACTTGCTTCCCGACAAATGGTGGCAGCGTAAATATTTTGTACAGGTAACCTACGCTTCCGAGGAAATACTGGTTTCCGAAAAGTTCGTGCACCCCGTATGCGCTCAACTGCCGCGGTCCTCCCAGGAAAAACTGAGGTGTTCCCACGTGGCGATATCCAAACGTGGATCCGCCTCGTGTATTTATGAACGCCGAACTCTTCTTGGTAACCGGATGGTAGTACGCAGCGAACAGCTCCATCGCGGGGAACGCTTCCGTCGCACCGGGGAAATTATCGTAATACCGGAAATTCATTTGAATGAAATGGCCCCTGGTTGGAATTACCGCCTCATTGGTGTGATCTCGCACATAGCGCATCTGCAGCGCACCCACCGCTCCGCTGAACGATGTGAATTCCGGTTGCCCCAGCCGCAGCACGGCGTTGTCGTACCCGATCCCGTACCCTACGTACAATTCGTTGAACCGGTTAAACGAATATCCAATATTGACGCCTCCCAGCACGGAATCCAGCCGGTAAATCGCTCGTGGATCGCTCTTGTAATAGACATTAAACGCCGTTTGCGATGCGTTGAGAAATGGTTCCACGAACCATTTGCTCAGTGGCTTGATTGGTTTAAACAGTTGCGTCTCTATCCCATAAGTCTCGCCAAACTGAAAATCGGTTCGCCACTCTGAACGATAGCCCGCAACGTCCATGAACGTCAGCCGTCCGCCCATCGTGAATGTCACGTCATCGGTCTGCGAGCCGTCCACTACAAATGACGGTTGCAGCAGCGGTGGCGCGTAGTTCTTTTCATGAACCACCACCAGCAAGCCCGGCTGTCCATTTTCCTCGAGCATGTCATACGTCAGGCTCTCGTACCGTCCTACTCCTGCCAGCCGCGTCAACATTCCGTCGAGCCGTTCGGTATCCAGTGGTTTGCCCAGCAGCGGCTGCAGAAAATCGGCAATCGTTTTTCCTGCTCCTGGGTCGATTCCGGTCACCTTTACGAATGCTGGCGCGTTCGTGCTTCGGCGCATCCTCGAGCCCTTTTCGCGCAGGTATTCTGCCCAATCCGCGTCGTTCAACGCGTAAGTCTTTAATATCTGCGCCTTTGCTTCTGCCGCTGCATATCCCTTCGCGATTAACTCCGTTGATTTTTCGTAGTCCGACGTCGAGAATTTTTCTACTTCCGCGCGCACGATCAAATCTGCGCCGGCCATTCCCCGCAATTCTGTCTCGGCAATCACCAACTCCACGGACCTTCCCAATACCCCGAAAGCCGACACAATCTCCTTCGCACTGGCTTTGGAAATTTGCAGGTGTACCGCGATGACTACATCCGCGCCCATCTGCCGCACCACATCGGTCGGCAGGTTGTCCACCAGCCCCCCGTCTACAAATATCTGTTCTCCATGCCTCACGGGAGCGAAAACACCGGGAATGGATATCGTGGACCGCAGCGCGTCGGATAACGAACCATCCTTGAACACGTACGCCTTCCCGGAAATCAGCTCCGTGGATACGCATCGAAAGGGAATCGGCAGATCATTGAAAGAACCAACCGTCGAATACGAAATCGTCTCGCGGTCGATCAACAAATTGATCTGCTGCCCGGTGTTCAACCCTGGTGGAAGCGTCATCCCGTGCTTTAATCCAATCTGTATTGCATTCGGGACTTCGCGCGCATCTTCCTTGCGCCGAATTGTCAGATCCTCATAGGGGGTGCCGCCGCCCAACAGCAGTGGCCAATTTGCAGTCTTTACGATCGCTTCCAATTCATCCGCCGATTTTCCCGTGGCATACAGGCCGCCGACCAACCCACCCATGCTCGTACCCGCCAGGTAGTCAATCGGTATGTGATGTTCCTCAAACCACTTCAGCACGCCAATGTGCGCCTCGCCCAACGCGCCACCGCCTTCCAGTGCTACGCCGATTCGTGGTGTGGACCGCATTCTGGGCTTTGCCACCTGTGTCTCGACCGTTGCAGCAGGTGTTGAAGGCGTCTGATCCTGCGCATCGACAGCGAGTGCAAACACACAAGTAACTGCCACAGTGAAAATGAACGAATGGGATCGCATAGGATTGTCCTCAGTACGCAGCCGGGCGGCGGCAAGTCCGGCCATAAGTCTCCACCACACAGGCGCATTGAGCAAGAATCTTGTTTGCGGCACTCTGCTAGATTCCTCGCCCTCCAATAGCCGTACACAGTTCTAGCCGTGGCTTTTCCTTCCACAATTTTCCAAACCAAAACAGTTGTCATCCTGCGCGGAAGGCTGCGCTTTTTGCAGACCGCAGTCGAAGGATCTCATCCTGAAGGTTAATGATGACTGTGCACCACCAGCTTGCGCGATCCCTAAATGTTCGCCTCTTCTTCCGGATGCTTCTGCCGGTGCGCCACGCCCACCCCCATCAACACCAACATTCCACCCGCAATCTGCGCACTCGACAATGGTTCATGCAACAACGCCGCAGCCAGCAGCGCCGTCAGCGGTCCCTGGGTCAACAGGCTGATGGACGTGACCGTTGCCGGCAGGTGTCCCAGCGCATACGTCAACGCCAGGTACCCGCCCAACTGCGAGATCAATCCCAATCCAATCAATGCCAACCACGTCTTGGAGTTCGTCACTCGAAAAGAATGGCCCAGCATGATGTTGATCAGGAACAGTGCCACTGTCGTCGCGATCATCGCCAACCGCAGGAACTGCAGTGTCCCGGTTGTCGTGCGCACCTCTTCCGTTGCCAGCAGGTACATCGCAAAAAACGCCGCCGCCCCCACGGACATCGCGTCTCCCAATCCAAACTGCGTATGTCTCAATAAATCAGAGCGCAGAATGATCAGCGAGCCTCCAACCGCCATCAACAACCCGAACCAGAAAGCGGCCTGCGGGCGCCGTCGGAATACCAGCCAGGTCAGCAATCCCACGAAGATCGGCGAATTATTTCCAAGCAGCGTTGCATTTGCCGCTGTGGTCCGCAATATCGAAGAGTTGTACAGTGCCAGGTCTCCCGCAAAAAAGATCCCTCCCAGCGCAATGATGCTCAGGGACCGGCGGCTTAATGGCTGCACCTTCTCTCGAAAGAAAAACGTAGGAACCAGGAGTGCTGCGGGAATCAGCATTCGATAAAAAGCTGATACCGAACCGGGCACGTCTGTCCAGCGCACAAATATTGCAGACCATCCGATGCACACAATCGCGAGGATCAGCGCCAGATAGGCAAGCAATCGCTGCTGTGTGGGCGTGCGCTCGCCGGGGATGTAGTTAGGTCTATTCATAATTTCACCCGAAATTCAGCGTGAACCAGCCTCGCACACCGCTCGATTGAACTAACCTGCCGAATTGGCTGCTCCCTCAAATGCGCGTTCTCTGCATCGCCGTGGCCGCCCAGTAAATCCACAGCGCCGTGCAAACTCCCAGACACAGTCGCACGTCAATAAACGCGCCTACCAGGGCTATTCCATAGAACAGCGGTCCAAATAGATATTCTCGGCAAGATTTTTCTACAAAGCTATCTGGCGTCGAGGGCATTAGTACTTTCTTGCGGAAAGCCGCACGCAGCACCAGATTGAAGCAGACTGCAATCACCATCAACGTAGCGCTGTAAAAAATCGCTGCTGCTCTTGCTCCTGGCGTTTGCAGATATGCCGCCAGCACCGAAGTTGGATAGGGTACGAACGTCACCCCCAGCAACAAACAGCCGTTAGCAAAGTGCACCCAAGCGTCGCACCGGCGCACGTGGCTGAAAATCGTGTGATGGTGCACCCACATGACGAGTATGGTGAAGAAGCTGGTTACCAATGAAAAGTAGCTCGGCCACTGCTGCAACAGCGCTTTCCCCAGTGAGGCGGAGGATATGTCCCTCGAGACGAGCGCAGGAACTTTCAATTCCAAAATCAGCAGCGTGATGGCGATCGCGAATACTCCGTCACTGAACGCCTCCAGTCGGCCAGTCTCTTTCTCCTCAACTTCCTTTTTTGCTAGCTGCATCTCGCAAGTTGCCCCCCGTCGATTAAGAAGATTATCAGCGATTGCAGCGAAGCCGAAATCGTCCCGCGCCATGTGGGACCATTACACCCCAAAAGAGAATTGTCATCCTGAGCAGCGCGAAGGATCTCAACCGACCCGCTCCACAACTCCTTCACGACCACCTACCAACGCAAACTGGACAGGGGCTAACTCGTTTCTACCTCTCGAAACGGATCCGCCCCCTCAAGCCTGCTGGAAATATGTAAGGATAGTCGCCCCGCGATATACTACCCACCGGACATCTCCTCCATTAAGGGCGACATATGAGCAAACCGAAAAACGACCACGAACTAGGCATAACCCGAGAAATCACTCGTCGCGATTTCTTGAATGGCGTGGCCGTGGGTGCCGGCGCCAGCCTCTTTGGCGGTGTTTTTGGCGCCGAGCAGTTACTTGCGGCGGGCATTCTCGACGAAAATGCGCGGGAGAAAGCTCCGGATTATTACCCGCCTGCGAAAACCGGAATGCGCGGCAATCACGACGGTACCTTTACCTTTGCTCACAAATTGCGCGATGGCGACAGCGCCAATTCCTTTGGCGACGCCGTCGACACTGGCGAATCCTATGACCTCGTGGTGGTTGGTGGCGGTATCAGCGGACTTTCCGCTGCGTACTTTTTCCGCAAGAATGCTGGCAAGTCTGCGAAGATTCTAATCATCGACAATCACGATGACTTTGGCGGTCACGCTAAGCGCAACGAATTTCAGGTCGCCGGCCGCATGGTGCTTGGCTACGGCGGCACGCAATCCATAGAAAGCCCCGGCAGTTACAGCAAAGAGGCAAAAGCGCTCATCAAAGAACTCGGCATCGACACGCAAAAATTCTACAAGGCCTACGATCAGAAACTCTATTCCAAACTAGGCACCGCGGCATTTTTTGACAAAGAAACGTTTGGCGAAGACCGTCTCGTCACCGGCATGAATTCAACTGCGTGGCCTGATTTTCTTTCCAAGGCTCCCCTTTCCAATTCCGTCCGCAAGGATATCGCGCGTGTCTACACCGAAAAAGTGGACTATCTGAAAGGAATGTCGCGCGAAGAAAAGATCGCCAAGCTCAAATCCATCAGCTACTCCGACTATTTGACGCAGTATTGCAAACTCATTCCCGAAGCACTTCCGTTCTTCCAAACATTTACACACGATCTGTTTTGTGTGGGCATCGAAGCTGTCCCAGCCTACTTCTGCTACGAAGCGGGCGATGACTACGGTTCGTTCACGTATGCGGGATTTGATGGCTTGGGATTGCCAGAACACGAAAAAGAGGAACCCTACATTTTCCATTTTCCCGACGGTAATGCCTCGATTGCGCGATTGCTGGTCCGTTCGCTGATCCCCGCGGCGATCCCTGGAAGCACCATGGAAGACGTTGTTGTTGCGAAAGCTGATTATTCACAACTAGACCGCACAGAAAATAATGTGCGCGTGCGATTAAACAGTACCGTCGTGAATGCGAAGCATGTGGATAAATCCGTGCAAGTGTCCTACATGCGCGGAGGAAAATTACTCAGCGTGGGTGGAAAAAACTGCGTGCTCGCCTGCTACAACGGAATGATTCCTTATCTGTGTCCCGAATTGCCGGAGCCGCAAAAAGAAGCGCTGTCGTATCTGGTGAAAGCCCCGCTTGTGTACACGCATGTCGCGATCAACAACTGGACTTCGTTTTCAAAACTTGCCATTCGTCAGATTGTTTCTCCGTCCAGCTATCACACCTACACCGCGCTGGATTTTCCCGTCAGCCTTGGCAAGTATCAGTTTCCAAGTAAGCCTGAAGAACCCGCGGTACTGTTTATGTTGCGCACTCCCTGTAAACAGGGTTTGCCTGTTCGCGACCAGAATCGCGCGGGCCGCACAGAACTTCTGCAAACGCCATATTCAAAATTCGAGCGCAACATTCGCGATCAATTGCAGCGCATGTTGGGTGGCGCGGGATTTGATTCTGCACGCGACATTTCCGCAATTACTGTAAATCGCTGGGCGCATGGATATGCCTACACGCCATTTGCGCTCGACACACCTGACTGGAAAGAAGGGCAGCAACCCTGGGTGATCGGGCGGCAGCCCTTTGGAAATATCACCATCGCGAATTCCGATGCGGGCGCTAGCGCGTACACGGACGTTGCGATCGATCAGGCATATCGCGCCGTCAGCGAATTATTTGCGAAGCGCGGATAAACAGCAGATTACAGATTTACATGTAACGCATCAGGAACGGCTCCGCTCAGATTTTTCTCCTTGCGCGGACTCGCTTGGCCTACCCTTGTATTTCGCTCCCTTTGTTCCATGGGTTTTTTGTGAGGAGGTCTTTGTGTTTATAAAACGGACCATCGCGGCTGGAAGTGTCTTGCTGCTGGGCGTGGCGATCACAGTGGCACAGCAAAGTAATATTTCGGATGAAGGCGGACGCGTGCTGGCCTTGGAGAAAGCGTGGAACCACGCGCTGGAAGAAAAAGATACGAAGGCACTGGACATGTTGCTGGCGAATACGATGGTGTCCGTTGATATTGATGGAAGCATTCAGACGAAGAGCGAATTTCTGGCCAGCATAAAATCCCCTGAATACCAGCCATCGCAAGCGTTGACGGAACAGACCAGCGTACAGGTTTACGGCGACGCAGCCGTGGTCGTGGGAATTTTTCGGATCAAGGGAACGGAAAAAGGGAAGCCATACATGCATCGCGAGCGCTTTGTGGACACGTGGGTAAAAGTGAACGGCGCGTGGCAGTGCGTGGCGACGACGGCCGCACTGATTCCCGCCAAACAGGCTGCGGATTAATAGCCATACGATTTCCTGCTGTGAAGCCGCGAACCCAGCGAGATTTTTCTGGCCCGCTGAGTCTTGGTTGAACCCACCGGATGAACAGGCAGCCACGCGGGAACGTCCGCCGGAACGCGCAAGAGAAATAGCAGGTCGCTCGAGCGCAAAAGAATATCCAATAAACGCGAGCGATCGAGATTTGTCAGCGTCTCGCAGCGCAAGCTGACCAGCAGGGCGCGATTGGAACATTCCTCAACGAGAGAGCGCACCCTGTCGACATCAGCAGCGGTAGTGAATCTATCCCGGGCGACGGGATCCAATTGGTCCAGCCACTCGTAGCAACTGGTCAGGAAATGCTGAAGGCAGAGTGACTTCCCTCCGAGCACGACGAGCGATTCAGTTTCGCAGCGATCGACACTGCAGTGAACTTCTCTCGAATTCAGGTGCGGTTTTTCCAATGAGAATTGGCCCAGTTCTTTCGTGTCCATGGTTTCCTGTAGTATTTCCAACTGCGTAGTTCTATTTCTTGAACAACAATAGGCGGAGGTGGTTGCGAGAGCCATCAGGGATTCAGGGGAGAGAAGCTGTCTGAAGAACAGCATTCCTGGGAATTGCGTTCGAGTGGCGAGAGCATGGAAAAATGGGCGAGATGATTTTCCGACCGCAGCCAGTTGTCGACGTAGGGAGAAAGAAGTTTTCTTATGCAGTCAGCGTTTTCGGAGCAATGCCGGGCGCGTTGTTTACCGGTCCAGAGCGTGACGACGGTGACGAGGCGCGCTTCCTGATCGGAAATCATGACCATGCAGCCAGCAAATCCGGGGCTAAGGCGAAACGCTTCGCGAATGGCAATGGGCAGAATCGATTGAAGTTTCTGGGTCTTGAAAGGCGATGCAACGAACTGCACAGTGTGCGCAGAGACGTCGTAGGAAAGTGTGGCGGAATTGGTGGAGAGATCTCTGGAATCGCGCGCGGCGGATTCAGTTTGGGTACGTGAAGGGCCGGTTGGACGCCACGGATTGGCGGAATCTTTGGAAAGTAAAGATGAGGGCCTGTTCGCCGGTTCGGTAATGGTGCTCGGTTGCGTTGCCACAAAATCTCCAGGAAAGCACTCCTTCCGGTCAGGGAAGGAAGGGCGCGTCTCCGCGTGGTCAGGGTGTGCCGAGACGCGCCCGAGGGTACGTAGAGACGGTGACCGGTCCCTACGGAGCAGGGAGTCCCCAGGTTCAAGGGTCCCTATTGTCAAGTAGTGCAGGAGGAGAGGGAATCGTTTCATATCGGGAAAGAAAAAGGCAGAGGGCGAATTGTTGCAGGTGCAGCGGCACCCCCTACCTCCCACTGTTTTTCGTAAGAGTGGTAGGCAAAGGGCTTAGCGGAAGGGGTGTCTGTAAGAGTGGCATCTAAAGGACTTACAGGCGGGCGAAACTGGCGAGGAATTGCAGAACGATAACTAGATTGATCTGGGGGCACCCCCCCGCGGAGTGTTTTGCGGAATCTATCAGAAGAAAGAGTTTGAGGGGGTAAGTGCGCGCAAGTCTGTGAAAATAAAGGGGCGGAAAAGTGGATGATTGGAGAGTATTGCGCGAGGGGAAGGAGGCCTGCACAGTGTTCGAAGATGGACGGACAATACAAAGCGAGTTGTATAACTGCTATTGTAGTTTATCAATTAGTATTTCAGTTCGAACGAAAAAAAGTGTGAAGTTGTTGAAGAGGAACCCAAGACCCACTCTCCGAAACCGAGAACGGGGCACCCGGCGGAGTTCTCGGGGGCGGAAGCCCGTTGAGTGTAGAGTCTGAATGTGGGAGCTACAGCTCCGACTCCCTACGAAGCCTGTGCACGAAGAATCTTGGAGTGCTTGAATTTAACCCTCACCCTGAAATCCGTAGGGTGCGGCACTCGGTTATCGAGAACGGGGATTTGGGATGAACTGGAAGAGATCCGGGATTAATTGGATGGAGGGACTATGGGGATGGAGGAGACGGAGCGGGTGCGGCGGAGTTCGAGGACTAGATAGGCGACTACGGCGAGGTTGAGAAGGAGGAGAACGATTTTGGGGGTGGTGAAGTGGCGCTCAATTTCCCAGAGTTCGAGAGGGATGAAGGAGGTGGTGAGGATGATGGTGAAATATTCGGCCCAACGTCGGCGAAGGGCCAAGCCAACGCCTTCGGTGAGAGTGAGCCCGGCATAGAAGAAAGTGCCGAAGCTGAAGACTTTGAGATGTTGGTCGTCGAGTACGGAGACTCGACGGAAGAGGTGGTGGATGAAAACGTTGCCCGGATCGATGCGAACTAGATCGGCCCAGCGGGCCAGATCTGCGGCAACATCTTTGTGGACGAGATTGAGGGCGCCGATGGCTACGGCAAGAAGCAGAGCGGCTTTGGAGAGTTTGAAGGCGGCGATAAAGAGAAGTCCACGAGACCCGGAAGGGTGAGAAGCCATATCAGACCACTCTACACTACGGGGTAGAGGTGGGCGATGCGTAGCTCGGACGGAGTTGCCATCTGGCAAGGAATGCGAGAGGAGATCGTCATGGTGAGTGGAAGTCGGATCGGTTTCGAGGGCTACTAAATCTAAACTTGCACCCTGAAGTTCGCAGGGTGCGGCAGCCAAGACGTCTAAGGACTTTGGCTGTGCGCTAGCTGACTGAGTAGCGAAACCCAAGAACCAGGTTCCCAAAGCGAACCTGGAGCACGCTCCGTGTTTCCGTGTTGGTGAGGGGATAGAAGGTTACGCGAGTTTGATTGTGTGACGGGAATGGTAAGGCTATACTGCCCGGCGAGAAGGTCAGGGGTAGTCGAGACAGTGGAGCTATACGTATTTGACAAAGCGTATGTGGACCGTTTGCGGGAGGGAGATCCACGAACGGAGGAACATTTCTACGCCTATTTTGAGCAGATATTGGGGATTATGCTGAGGGCAAGGATGCTGGCGCCGGAGCGAATTGACGATGTGAGGCAGGAGACGTACAGCCGGGTGATTGCGATTCTGCGGCGGGAAGGCGGAGTGAAACAACCGGAGAGGTTTGGGGCATTTGTTAACTCCGTATGCAAGAACGTGTTGCACGAGAACAATCGGGACAGCTACCGAAGCCAGCCATTGACGGATGGGCATTTGGAAACGCCGGACAAGATTGTCGACCTGGAAAGCACGTTGATCACGAAACAGACCAAAGAGCGAGTGCGAGCGATTTTGGAGGAGATGAGCCAGAAAGACAGAGATTTGCTGCGCGCGGTGTTTCTGGAAGAGGGGGACAAGGACGAAATTTGCCGGCAATTTGGCGTGGATCGGGATTATTTGCGGGTACGGCTGCACCGCGCAAAAGAAAGATTCAAAGAGGTTTACGAGAGAGAGAGGGCTTCGCGGCAAGGACGGGCGGCAAGCAAGAGTACGACCTGAAACGATTAACCCTCGAGATGCACTATCTTTAGGACAGGGAAAATGGAACATCAACAGGCAAAAGAAATGCATGCAGCCGAAAAATATGTCCTGGGAGAGCTGCCCGGGGAGCTTCGCGACCTTTTCGAGGAGCATTACTTCGACTGCCCGGAGTGTGCGCTGGACGTGCAGACGACAATGGCGTTAGTGGCGGCCAGCAAAGAGATCTTCCAGGAAAAGCCACCGACTGAGTCGGCGAAGTCAGAGACGGGGCGCGAGAGGTCGAAGTGGGCCGGCTGGCTGAAGCCGCTCATTGCCGTTCCATCCTTGGCAGCGCTGATTGTGATGATGGGTTATGAGGCGCGACAGATCAAGAAGTCGCACCAGGAGACTGGTGGGACCGAGCAAGCCTTGGTGGCAAGCGCGGATTTTGGCCTGCGCGGTGGCGATCGCGAAGGTGGCGAAAGTGTGACGGTGCGCGTGCATGCAGGAGAGTCCTTCGGACTCCATTTCGACTTTTTGCCTTCGCAGACGTTCACAACCTACGTTGGTGAAGTGGAGGATGCTGCAGGGCATGTGGCCATGAAGTTGGGCATTCCGGCGGAGCGCGTCAATAAGGAAGTGAAATTTGTGGTGCCACCAGGGCGGCTGGCGCCTGGGAATTACGCCCTGGTGATTTATGGCCACGGGGCGGAGGCAGGAAGCAATGCCAGGGTGGCCGTTGCAAAGTTTGCATTTGTCGTTGAAATTATCCCATAGTTCGGTAAACATCTAGCAGGTCAAATCCACAAACGAGGTGTCCCCGTGAGCCCCAATCCTCGCAATTTCGTTGTGAAATTTCATGCAGGTGGTCATGCGTTCAGCGCAAATTTTGAACGTCCCGTTCCGCATCAAGTGGCGGCGCAAGCAGGAGTGTATTTGTCGTCGTCGGGTGGCCACGGGCATGCGCGCGTAGACAATTTTGAAGTACCGAGACTGGTGCGATTTACGAGTGCGAAGTCACACGTGTCGGGAAGTTACCAGGATGAAACGACGGCGACGTCACACGCGTCGATAACAATTGAAGGATTGAACATTCTGGATGTGATCACGGCGGGCCGGATCACGGCGCGGCTAACTTCAGAGCACAAAAAAGGAGCTGAGGAAGGGCATATTCTGGCGATTGGAAGCGTGTTTGAGAATTTGCGAATTGCCGGGTACAAATTCGAGATCAAGCTGCGGCACGAACTGCTGATGAAGCACAAAACGCACAGTGAATTGGCCAAATCGTTTGCAAAGGCAAAGAAAAGCGGGAAAATAGCGGCTGCAGATGAGAAGGTGATGCTGTGCTCGCTGGTGGAAGAAATCATCACGGACTTTCCGGGGTTGACGGCCGAGGACAAGAAGAAGCACGAGGTGAAGATACCGCACTTCGGGACGATTGGATTTGCGGAACTGCTCTGCCAGCCGGGAACAAAGACATTGACGATGTTGCGATTCGACCTAGGTTCGCCGGATTTTGGAAGCGGGACTGCAATCGAAGCGTACATGAACGGGCCGCAGTATCCGCCACCAGGGCACGGCGGTTAGCGCTGCGAAGCTTTCTGCTGCTACTTATCATTCAAGTCCTAGTGACCGCGATTCTAAGTGGGTGCCAAAAGGCACCATCACTTACGGCGGTCTACGACCGGACTGAACTCAAAATACAACATGGAGACCTGGACGCGGCGATGGCGGACATCGAGCGCGACAGCCGACGCTATGGAGCGAAAGGCGCGGACTGGGCGTGGAGCTTTCGGGTATTGAAGGCTCATGTTTATGTTTACCGCCGCGAATATAAGAAAACCTTAGAGGTGTTTGCGGAGCCTTTCCCGGCGTCGCTGGAGCCAACCGAGATTGCGGTCCGAAAGAGTATCTATGAAGGAATAGCATATCGACTGGCGCAACAATACGCGGCTTCCGAGAATAGTTTTGCCCGTGCGGCGGCTTTGGCTGAACGGTATCACCCGCCACTGGTAGCCGAGGTACTACTCAACCAGGCCGTAGTGAAGACCGACGAAAAAAGGTACGAAGAGGCAGCCGCGGCATTTCGGCGGGCCTTGGAGCTTTCGAGACAATACAAGAACCAGGGTCAAGAACTGCGAGCGCTGGTGTCTCTGGCTGCTGCGAATGTGCAGATGGAGCGGTTCGACGAAGCGCTGGAGTGGAATCAAGCGGGATTGAAGTTGGCGAATGCAATGGGGAGGGATGACACCGCAAAACTGATTCTCGGCAATATGGGATCGAGTTATTTTTCGCTGGGAGATTTTGAGAACGCGATACCGCTGTTCCGGCAGGCGGCGGATAAGGCCGGTGAGCAGAAACTGTATGACTATCAAGCGCACTGGCTGATGTCGTTGGCGGAGTGCTACTACGCGGAACAGGATTATGCGCAGGCGGAAGCGATCTTGGAAGAGGGATTGAGAATAGCGCGGCCGCTGGAGGCGAAGACGGCGCTGACGGAATGCCTGAATGACCTGGCGGCGGTGTCGCTGGAGATGGGAAACGTCGACGCAGCCGAAAAATATAACAAGGAAGAGATGGAAATTGAGCGTGCCGGGTTGGACCGGTCGGCGGTGATGGATTCGCAATTGATTCGGGGGCGAATTGCGACAGGTGAGCACGATTATGGCGACGCGGAAAGATTGCTCGGCGAAATTATTTCGTCCACGACGGCAACAAAGCAGCTGATATGGGAAGCGCAGGCACGGCTGGCAAAGACGCTTGACGATGAGGGAAAGATTGTAGAAGCAGAAAAGCAATATCAGGAGGCGATACGAAAGATCGAGTCAGCGCGTGCGGAGCGAGGAAGGGAGGAATGGAAGTTCAGTTTTCTGACCACGAGCATCGAGTTCTACGAAGACTATGTGGATTTTCTGGTAACACACGGCCGGTCGGGAGATGCTCTGAAGGTAGCGGAATTGAGCCGGTCGCGAACGCTGGTGGAAGGTCTGGCGCCGAAAGAAGCCGGTGGGCAATTGGGCGCAGCCGGATGGCGGCCAGAGCAAGTGGCGCAAAAGGAGAAATGCACGCTGCTGTTTTACTGGATCGGGCGGAATAGGTCGCACTTGTGGGTGATCTCACCGGGAAAGACAAATTATTTTGCATTGGCAAAGGCGGGTGAGATTGTGCCGCTGGTGATATCGTATCGAAAAGCGATGCGAAGTCTGCGGGACGCACAGGATTCCGGAAGCACCGAGGGCAAGAAGTTGTACACGCTGTTGGTAGAACCGGCGAGAAATGTGCTGTCAAAAGAAGGGCGGATCATCCTCGTGCCTGACCCGAGCCTGTCATCGCTGAATTTCGAGACTTTGGTGGCGCCGGACCCCACACCACATTTCTGGATTGAAGATGTGACGCTGACGACGGCGAGTTCACTGACGTTGCTGGCGAAAGGGTCGCCACACACGCCGGTGAAAGGAAAAAGCATGCTGCTGGTGGGAAATACGGAACCGGTGGAAGCATTTGCCGCGCTGCCAAAGGCTCAGCTAGAGATGCGCATGGTGGAGCATTATTTTCCGGAAGCGCGCAGAGTGGTTTTGGAAGGGAAGCGGGCCACGCCGCAAGCATTTTTGGATAGCAGACCGGGGCGATTCTCCTACTTGCATTTTGTGACGCACGGGACAGCGAGTGTCACCAGGCCACTGGATTCTGCAGTGATATTGAGCAAGAGCGGTGATTCATACAAGCTTTACGCGCGGGAAATTATTCGGCACCCGCTGCAGGCACGGTTGGTAACCATATCGGCGTGCGAAGGAGCAAGCGGGAGAGCATATTCCGGCGAAGGGTTGGTGGGATTGTCGTGGGCGTTCCTTCGTGCAGGCGCGCACAACGTGGTGGGTGCGCTGTGGGAAGTGAACGATTCGGCGGCGCCGCAGATCATGGATGTGTTTTATGGAGAGATCAGCCGGGGGAGGGATCCGGCGATGGCGTTACGAACAGCGAAATTATCTCTCTTGAAGAATAAGGATCCAGAGATCGTTTTTCGGAAGCCATATTATTGGGCGGCGTTTCAACTGTATTCGGGGTCGTAAGCGGCTTCGCCTATCTGAACTGCAACAGAGACTGTGCCAGTGCATTTCAATAGAAAAAAGGTCGAAAACCGACTAGATATCACCTAGATCATGGGACGAATGCGTTTCCGTTTAGGATTGTGACCACAATTTTTACGATTGCAGTTTGGTTTGAGCTTTGAGGGAGCAATCAAATCACAATCCAAACTCAGGACTAAGAGAGCGAGGAAGAGATAAACGATATTGTATTCAGCTGAGCAAAAGCGGGGAGCTGATTTTCCTAACAGTGATCGAAACTGAACGAAAGTGAATGAAGCGAAAACGAATGGCGGAATTGCAGAAGAACTGTCAGTTTTGACAGTTGCGAAAGTTTTCAATATGGTTCAATCTCATGGTCCCAGACAGCAACAGAACTGACTGAATGGGTTGGATTCGAAGTATCGGGCCCAAGTTTCGGATGCGCAAGGCACCTCACTTTCGCGCAATCCTGCGTGGTAAAAGGTCGTTTCGTTGAAATTGAACGGGGCGGAGCAATTCCAGACTTTCTTGGGCGGAGAAATTCTGGGCCACGCAGGATTGCTCGACAGTGAGAGACGCAAATCCTCAGAGTAGTTCTTCCCGCAAGTAAGAAATTCAGAAACAAATCATTCTAATCTTCGTTTTCGGGTTCCTGCGTTACGATGTGCACGTCGACCGCGGGAGACTCTCGCAGGAACCGATGAACAGCGGAGAGATAGAAATATTTTCGCCAGTCGCGGACAGCAGCGCGGCCGAAGATTACCTGGGTGATATGTTTGCTGCGGACGAATTCAGCAATGGTATCCGCGACGCTGCGACCTTTTAATTTTAAAACCTGTGCGCCGAGATTTTCCGCGAAGCGCATATTCGCTTCCAGAACTTTGGGATTTCGTTCGCGTACAGGGAGTTCGCGTTCTACGTGGACAACGTAGAGTTCGGCATCCATTTTGCGGGCCATGCGTGCGGCGCGAGCGATGAGGTATTGGCCAGTGGGATTTCCGGAGATGCAGACGGCAATACGCTCGCGAACACCCCAGTTCTCCTCGATCTCCTTGGCACCCATGTAGGATTCCAGGCTGCGATCGACTTGTTCGGCGACCTGGCGCAAAGCGAGTTCACGAAGAGCGATCAAGTTTCCACGGCGGAAGAAATTCTTGAGAGACTGTTCAACCTTTTCCTGGCTGTAGACATCGCCGCGTTTCATGCGGTTCATGAGCGCTTCGGGGGTGAGGTCAACCATGACGGTTTCAGTGGCAGAGAGGGGAACCCAGTCGGGCACGGTTTCACGGACGGTGACGCCTGTAATGGCGCGCACGGTGGGGGCAATACTTTCGATGTGTTGGATGTTGAGGGTGGAGATCACGTCGATCTTGGCAGCGAGAAGTTCCTGGATATCTTCGTAGCGCTTGCGACGTTTGCTACCGGGGATGTTGGTGTGAGCGAGTTCATCGACGAGAACAACTTCAGGCCGACGGGCAAGGATGGCATCGACATCCATTTCTTCGAAGACGGTACCCTTGTAATCGATTTGCTTGCGGGGAACGGCTTCTAGCTGGCCGATGAGTTCGACGATGCCCTTGCGGCCGTGCGTTTCAACGATGCCGATGACAACGTCTTCACCACGAGCGCTGCGGCGGATAGCCTCGCTGATCATACTGAAGGTCTTGCCAACGCCGGGAGCGTAGCCCAGGAATAGTTTGAAGGTGCCACGCTGCTTGGCGGATGGCGAAGCGATTTCGAGCCAATCTTCCGGTTTCTTCGGCAAGACGAGTTTCTCTCCCCTTGAGGAATTGGCGCTGAGTTACAATACTCTCATGGCGCGCTTCCTAGCTGGGCGCGGATTTGGCTTTGCGGTTGCCGCGGTACTGCTGCTCTCCATAACCTACGGATACAGCAGAATTCTGCACGTCAACCACACCACCGTTGCTCTTTCATTTCTATTGGCGATTCTAGCAGTTTCAGCGGTCTGGGGAATGGTGGTGTCGGTAGCTATGTCCATCAGTGCGGTGCTACTGATTAACTACTTCTTCCTGGAGCCGGTAGGAACGTTCACGATTCGGGACCCGCAAAACTGGGTGGCGCTGATTGCATTTCTGGTGACATCGATTGTGGGGAGCCAGCTATCCGCACGGATCCGACAAGAGGCGGACGCGGCTAACAACCGGCGAAGAGAAGTGGAGCGATTGTATTTGTTCAGTCAGAAATTGCTGGGGGAAGGAAACGTAATTCAGTTGATGAATGCGATCCCCAATCACCTGGTGGAATGTTTTGAAGCTGGGGCGGCAGAACTGTTTGTTCCGCAGAAAGATAAATTCTACCGGTCGGGATACGGCGCAGCACAAATTGATGAGCAGATGATGAAGAAAACGTATTCGCGGGATGAAGTGATGTCTGATCCGCAACAGGCGCTGCACTTCGTTCCGGTGCGGCTGGGTGTGAGGCCCATCGCCAGCCTGGGAATCTCGGGAGCGCGGCTGAACCGGCAAACGCTGGATGCGGTGAGTTCGCTAGTAGCGATCGCGATAGAACGGGCAAGGGCGATCGAGCAACTTGGCGAGACGGAGGCGGAACGGCAAGGAGAGCGACTGAAATCGGCGCTGCTGGATTCGATTGCGCATGACTTCCGGACGCCGTTGACGGCGATCAAAGCTTCAGTGACGGACTTGTTGGGGACAACGCCAGCGGAATCGGCGCAGCAGAAAGAACTGCTTACCATTATTAATGAGGAGTGCGACCGACTGAACCATCTAGTGGAAGAGGCCGGGGAGATGGCGCGGCTGGAGGCGGGTGAGATCGAATTGCATTACGAGGCGGTCGAACCGAGCGCGCTGATCGAGGCGGCGGTACAACAGCAAAAGAAGACAATTGGGGATCGGCCATTTGTCGTGAACGTGGAGGCAAAACTGCCCGTGGTTCGGGCGGATTTGTCGCGGGCGACGGATATTTTGGTGCAACTGATCGACAATGCACATCTGTACTCGCCGAAGGGACAGCCGATTACGGTGACGGCGGAACGAATGGGGGAATTTGTCAACTTCAGTGTGGCGGACCGCGGGCCGGGGATTGACCCCTTCGAGCAGGGATTGATTTTCGATAAATTTTACCGGGGGCGCGACCAGCGGTATCTGGTGCGCGGGACAGGCATGGGATTGCCGATCGCGAAAGCGATTGTGACTGCGCATGGAGGATCGATCAGCGTGACCAGCCAACTTGGGCATGGGTCGGTTTTTTCGTTCACGCTGCCGGTAATCATTTCGAGGGGCGAGGGGCGATGAATTCCCCCAGCATATTGGTGGTCGACGACGAATCGCAGATCCGGCGCGTGCTGCGGACGACGCTGACGTTTCGCGGTTATGAGATCAGCGAAGCGGCGAGCGGCGAAGAGGCGCTGGAGATGGCGAAGAAGATCAAGCCGGACCTGATCCTGCTGGATGTGAATTTGCCGGGAATCAGCGGGATTGAGGTGTGTAAGGAAATTCGGAGGTGGAGTGATACTCCGATCATCATGCTCACGGTGCGGAACGCGGAGCGCGACAAAGTTGTGGCGTTGGATGCGGGCGCTGACGATTACGTGACGAAACCGTTTGGGATTGAGGAGTTGCTGGCGCGCGTGCGGGCGTCGTTGCGGCGTCACACAGTGGCTGATGCGGTGCCGGCGTTTGAGTCGAAGGAATTGGCAGTGGACTTTGAGGCGCGGCGGGTGACGGCGATTGGAGAGGAAGTACATCTGGCGCCGAAAGAATTTGAGGTGTTACGTGAGTTGATTGCCAATCAGGGCAAGCCGGTTTCGCACCGACGATTGCTGCAGTCGGTGTGGGGACCAGAGTACGGGGAAGAGACGGAAAATTTGCGCGTAGTCATCAATCAGTTGAGAAAGAAGATCGAGAAGGATTCGGCGCATCCAAAATATATCTTGACGGAGCCTTGGGTGGGGTACCGGTTCCAGATGCCGAAGCTAAAAGACGGAAAGAAATAACGGTACGGCGGAGAGCAGGCGAAGAGCAAGAAAAGAGGAAACCACTGGAACTGGCCCTACCCCCGGAAGGCGAGAGTGGGCCCCCAAGAAAAAACTAAACCAAGGAAAGCAGCATAAAGCCGCCCCTACATTTATTTGACGGGGTGATTGGCGTCCAGATCCAAGTTTAATTCCAATACATTTACGCGCGGCTCACCCAAGATTCCGAACTGGCGGGGTTGGGTGTGTTTCAACACCACAAATTGGACCTGGCCGAGTGCGATCCCACGCGCCTTGGCGATGCGGGGGATCTGAAACACGGCGGAGGCGGGAGAGATGTCAGGGTCCAAGCCGGAACCCGAGGCAGTGACCATGTCGGCGGGGATGGACTGACCAGGATTTTCCTGCTGCAGTTTCAAAACGTCGGCATGAACGCGATCAGTGAGTTGTTTGTTGGTGGGGCCTAGGTTGGATGGACTTGAGGAGTTAGCATCGTAGCCAGTTCCTGCATTTGATGGCCGAGAATGGAAATATTTGTCCGCCGTGAATCCCTGGCCGATAAGGCTTGAGCCGACGACGGTGCCTCCTGAAGTGATGAGGCTTCCATTTGCCTGATGGGGAAAGAGCCAATGGCTGAGACCAGTTAGGCTGAGTGGGTAGAGTAAGCCGAAAATAACAGTGGTGACGATGGTAATGCGAATTGCGATTTTGAGATGTTCTTTCATAGCATCCTCTACGCCAGGTGCATCCAGCCAACGATTACGTCGATTAATTTAATTCCAAGAAACGGGGCGATAACCCCGCCAAGGCCGTAGATCAAGAGATTCCTGCGCAGGAGCGCGGCGGCGCCTAGCGGGCGATAGCGCACACCACGGAGGGCCAGGGGAATCAACGCAATGATGATCAGCGCGTTGAAGATTACGGCGGAAAGAATGGCCGATTCCGGGGTGCGCAGTTTCATGATGTTGAGCGCGCCCAGAAGAGGGAATGTGCCTGCAAACATGGCGGGAATGATGGCAAAATATTTGGCGACGTCGTTGGCGACGGAAAAAGTGGTTAGCGCTCCGCGAGTGATGAGCAACTGCTTGCCGATCTCGACGATTTCGATGAGCTTGGTGGGATTGGAATCGAGATCGACCATATTGCCGGCTTCTTTAGCGGCTTGCGTGCCGGTGTTCATGGCGACGCCAACATCAGCCTGAGCTAGCGCGGGAGCATCGTTGGTCCCGTCGCCAGTCATGGCGACGAGTTTTCCTTTGGCTTGTTCGTTGCGGATGAGAGCCATTTTGTCTTCGGGCTTGGCTTCGGCGAGAAAATCGTCGACTCCGGCTTGCCGGGCAATTGCCGCGGCGGTAAGCGGATTGTCTCCGGTGATCATCATGGTGCGGATGCCCATGGAGCGAAGATGATCGAAGCGCTCGCGAATGCCACCTTTGACGATATCGGTGAGTTCGATGGCGCCGAGGACACGGGAGCTTTGCGCAACAAGGAGCGGCGTGCCGCCGGATTTTGAAATACGTTCCACGATGGTTTCGATTTCGGGAGGAACGATCTGACCTCTTTCTGCGACGTAGCGCGTGATGGCCTGGGGCGCGCCTTTGCGAATCTCCTTTCCGTCCATGTCGACGCCGGACATGCGTGTCTGCGCAGAAAAGGGAATGAAGACTGGATTGTGGGGAGCAAGTTCGCGGCCACGCAACCCGTATTTTTCTTTGGCGAGAACGACGATGGAGCGGCCTTCGGGAGTTTCGTCGGCGAAGGAGGCGAGTTGGGCTGCGTTGGCCAGGTCGACGTCGCTTACAGTGGGGCAGGGATGGAAGGCGGTGGCCTCACGGTTGCCTAGGGTGATGGTGCCGGTCTTGTCGAGGAGCAGAACGTCGACGTCTCCGGCGGCTTCCACGGCGCGGCCAGACATGGCGATGACGTTGCGCTGGATCAAGCGGTCCATGCCAGCGATCCCGATGGCCGAGAGTAAACCTCCGATGGTTGTGGGAATGAGGCAGACAAGCAGGGAGATGAGAGCAAAGATGCTTTGCTGCGCACCGGAATAGATGGCGAAGGGTTGGAGGGTGACGACCGCGAGCAGGAAAATGATGGTAAGGCCGGCGAGAAGAATGTTGAGCGCGATTTCGTTAGGAGTTTTCTGACGGGACGCGCCTTCGACGAGACTGATCATGCGATCAAGGAAGGTTTCGCCGGGGTTGGAGGTTATGCAGATCTTGATTTCGTCGGATAGGACGCGTGTGCCGCCAGTGACGGCAGAACGATCGCCACCGGATTCGCGGATGACGGGGGCGGATTCACCGGTGATGGCGGATTCGTCGACGGAGGCAACGCCCTCGATGACTTCCCCGTCACCAGGAATGAATTCGTAGGCAGCAACGAGGACGACGTCGCCGGTGCGGAGTTTTGAACTGGGGATGGTCTCTGTTGTGCCATCCGGACGAAGCTTCCGGGCATCGGTTTCGGCACGCGCTTTGCGGAGAGTCTCTGCTTGAGCCTTGCCGCGGCCTTCGGCCATGGCCTCCGCAAAATTGGCGAAAAGCACAGTGAACCATAGCCACAGCGTGATTTGCAGGCCAAACCAGAAGTTGCCGGTGTGGCGAAGGAGGTTGGAGATCAGGACGATCAGAGTGATAACGGCGCCAACTTCAACGACGAACATGACCGGGTTCTTGACGATGAGGCGCGGATCGAGTTTCCAGAAAGAGTCGATCATAGCGTTGCGCAGGATTTTGCGGTGAGTGAAGGACGATTCTTTAGGTTGCGTGTTCGGGGTCATGGATTCCTCTAAATCCGTTGGCGGCTAGCGCGAGTCAAAAAGCCTTTCCAGCGTTCATGAGCAAATGTTCCAGGATGGGGCCAAGACTGAGAGCGGGGAAGAAAGTGAGCGCGCCCACGATAGCGATTACGCAGATCAGCAGCACAGTGAAAAGCGGGCCGGTGACAGGAAATGTACCCAGCGATTCGGGGACATGTTTCTTGGCGGCAAGGCTGCCAGCGATGGCTAGAACGGGAATGACTGTGAAAAAGCGGCCGAGGAGCATGGCGATGCCGGTGGTGGTGTTGAACCAGAAAGTGTTTCCGTTAATACCGCCGAAGGCGGAACCGTTATTGCCCACGGAAGAGGTGTATGCGTACAGGATTTGAGATAAGCCATGCGGACCGGGATTTGTAATTCCGGCGAGACCAGCTTTAGTGACAATGGCGATGGCCGCGAAGATCAGAATGGTGAGCGAAGAGACGAGGATGGACAGAACAGCCATTTTTATGTCGAAGGCTTCGATTTTTTTGCCGAGATATTCGGGAGTGCGGCCGACCATCAGGCCGGCGATGAAGACGGCTAGAATGACAAAGACCAACATGCCGTAGAGGCCGGAGCCGACTCCGCCGAATACAATTTCGCCAAGCATGATGTTGATGAGGGGAACCATGCCGCCGATGGGAGTGAGGGAGTCGTGAGCGTTGTTGACGGCGCCGCAACTGGCGTCGGTGGTGACTGTGGTGAAGAGCGCGGAGTTGGCGATGCCGAAGCGGACCTCTTTACCTTCCATGTTGCCACCGGGCTGATGATCAGAGGCTTTTGTGTCTACGGAACTGAGAAGGGGATTGCCGCGGGCTTCGGCGCTGTAGACGATGACGACGCCCAGCAGGAAGAGCGCGGCCATGGCGCTCCAAACGGCCCAGCCGTGGCGTGGAGAACCGGTCATGCGCCCAAGTGTGTAGGTGAGACCGCTCGGTATGGCGAAGATCATGAGCATTTCGAGGGAGTTGCTGAAGGGCGAAGGGTTTTCAAAGGGATGAGCGCTGTTGGCATTGAAAAAGCCGCCACCGTTGGTGCCGAGCATTTTGATGGCTTCCTGCGATGCGACAGGACCCTGGGCGATGAGTTGAGAAGTAACCATCTCTTTGTGCACGGTGGCATCGGCGCCAGTCTTATCGACGGATTGAGGTTCGAGGACAGTGGCGCTCGTGTAGGGATGGAGATTTTGAACGACACCCTGTGAGACGAGCAACAACGCAAGAACCATGCAAAGCGGAAGTAGGACCCACAAGAAGGCGCGTGTGGCATCTACCCAAAAATTTCCGATGGTGGATGATTCGCGGCGAGAAACACCGCGGATCAGTGCGATGGCAAGAGCGATGCCTACGGCCGCCGAAGCAAAGTTGTGATATGCCAGACCCGCCATTTGCGTGAGGTACGACATAGTGGTCTCCGGCACGTAGACCTGCCAGTTAGTGTTGGTGGTGAAGGAGACTGCAGTGTTCCAAGCAAGATCGCCTGGGACGTTGGCGAGCCGCTGCGGATTCCAGGGAAGCCAGTGTTGCACGCGTTCAATCAGGTATAAGAGCAGGAGTGAGACGCCGCTGAAGATGAGCATGGCGACGCCATACTGGGTCCAACGCATTTCCTTGGTTTCATTGATGCCACAAACACGATAGATGATTCTCTCGATGGGGCGAAGGACGGGATCGAGCCAGGTAGATTTGCGCTCGAACACCCGCCAGAGAAATACGCCGACTGGCTTGGTGAGCAAGAGCACGACCGCGAAGTAGAGGAAAATCTGGGACCAACCGTTAGCGGTCATGTTAGAAGTCCTCCGGTTTCAGGAGGGCGTAGAAGAGATAGCCGCAGAGAAGAAGAGCAACAGCGATAAGTAGAATATTTCCGATCATAGTTGGACCCGTTACCTAAGGCGCTCGCAGCCCTTGAGATAGAGAATGCCGAGAGCGAAGAAAGCGAGTGTGGTGAGTACAAAAAGAATGTCAGTCATGCAGTGCTCCGTGACTGATAGTTAGGATAGGAAAAACAGAGTAAAGAAAGGGTGAGCGGGGCATTAAGGAACCATAAGGAGGGAAATGGAAGGGGAAAGTAGCGGAGAGTAAGGAGAAGGATTAAAAAGAGCGATAGAGAACTGCAAAGGAGTTGTCTTGTTGCAGTTACAGAGTTATGACAGACTCGACAGAGATGGATTCCGCAACTTCTTCTAAGACAATTTTCGCACCTAATCCACGCCTGGAATGGTTTCTGTTGCACGCCGGCTTTGTAGTCATCGGCGTAATTACAACGTGCCTTGGACCATTGTTGCCGATGTTCTCGAAGCAGTGGGCGTTGAGCGACGCACAGGTTGCAAGGGTGTTCCCGGCGCAATATTGGGCCAGCCTGCTTGGAGTGCTGGCCACCGGGTGGTTGTTGCCGCGGTTGGGCTTTTCCAAGGTGCTTGGTGCGGCGTTCGTATTTTTGACGCTGGGCATGGGATTCATGGGGGTAAGCCCATGGATGCTGACGGCCAGTTTCGTTACGTTGAGTGGATTTGGATATGGGCTAGCAAACCCAACAACAAATTTGCGCGGGACGCAGTTGCCGTCTTCGAATGTGGCAGTGGCGGTGAGTTTGCTAAATTTTTCGTGGGGGGTGGGTGCGGTGCTGTGCCCGTTTCTGGTGGGGGCACTGGTGCCCAAAATAGGTGTCCGAGGATTTGGATTGTGCGTGGCGGTCTTCACAGTAGCGATCTCGTTGGCACACTTCTTCAGGACGGCACCGGCGGTAGGAGCGGCTGCGGAGCGGCCAAAACATTCTTGGGCAGATTGGATGCAACATTTGAAGCAAGGCGCCGCGATTCCGCTGGTGGTGCTTTTCTTTTTGTATGTGGGAATGGAGGCGGGCACTGGCGGGTGGGTGGCCGCTCTGGAAAAACGCATGCCCGTTGGAGGGCACGCATCAGCGTTGACCATCGCTCCCTCCGTGTTTTACGGATTTTTGCTACTGGGACGCGGCTTGGCACCGCTGGCATTTCGAAGGTTTTCCACGGTGGCGATATCGCTGAGTGGGCTTGTGTCGGCAAGCGCCGGGACTGCCATCATCGCCACGGCGCACAGCACACCGGTATTGCTGGTGGGAACGGCAATGGCGGGAATTGGCTGCGCGCCACAATATCCCGTACTGGTGACGTGGCTGGCGCAGATTTTCCGGAAGGATTCGGACTGGTTGGCGGTGCTGTATTTCAGCGCAGGCAGTTTGGGAGGCGGAGCGCTACCGCAACTGGTCGGGAGCATCGCCACGAAATCGCATTCGCTGCGTGCGGGATTTCTTGTGCCGGTGGTTGCGAGCGTGACGATGCTGCTTTTGGCGCTGCGACTACGGCCTTTCACAAAGTGAAGTTTCAGCTTCCAGCCAAAGTCTTATTTCTTGAAATAGTAAGTCCAACTAAGGGTGGCGTAGGATTTCAAAGGCACACCAACTACACATTCAATCTGGCAGGGAGCAGGCACCGAGGGAATCGCCTCTGTTGTCTGACCCGTGTAGCCGCTGGCGATCAGAAAATTCACTCCCAATGACATTCGATTTTCAAGGAATGGTCGAAGTACTGCGCCACGAACTTCGATAACAGGTACACCCACGAAGCCGTCGCCAAGTGGTTTTTCTTTTGCGAATTCAAACTCTCCACGCACCTCTAGACGAAAAGGCAAGTGATTTGCGGAAGCGACTGCATCCCAGATCATTCGTGGAGCTTCCGGCACTGGCGGTCCGCAGAGGGTGTCTCTGGCATCTGCCTGGGCGTAGGAGATAAAAATGGCGCCATACTGGAAATTTCGCTGCATTGAAACGGCAATCACTTTGTTCCGGTAAGGCCCGTTGTCCACCTGCAAACCCGTGTCAGGATCAATCTTCGCCAACTCTTGAGAATTGGATGTTCGTCTGAGCGTCAAGTTGATTTGCGTCTGCTTGATCACTTTGGAGACTCTGAGTTGATAGGCGCGGGATGGAGCAAGAAGAGACGGTGGCCCGGTGCCGTTGCCAATCCGCGGGTCTTCCGTGTGAAAGGCTTCGCCATAACTTAATGCAACCGACCGAAGAAATGGGCGGTCTGGTGGGAGAAAAGTGAGCGTAGCTTTGGGGAGGCTCAGAGAAGCAAGTTTATTGAAAGTGTTTAGCGGATTGATCAGATCTCGATTGTCCACGCAAATTTCTTCCTGCCGAACGCCAACATCGTAATGAACGTATTTGCTGGCAGTCCCGTCAAGAGAGACGAATGGTTCGACAAATGAGAGAGTCAGATTGTTACCCGTGGCGGGCTGAAAGTTGCCATTCTCATCGAGGCGCTTTAGATCCAGATTACGAGGGGCATCGCGGCGAATGTCAACGCCGGCCAGAAAAGAGATCCATGAACGGACGGTCTGAGAATACATAGCTTCGCCACCGACAACATTGCGAGTTTCGCTCTGTTGAATCAGGCCGTCGCCAAAGTTTGAGCGGAGTTGGAGGCCGTAATTCCGGTAGAAACCAGAAAACGAAAATTGGCTCTGCTCACTTAACTCCCAGTTGTCTGTCGCCACAAAAAGGATGTTGTGTGTGGTGTCTTGCTGGCGATTGTCTATGGTGTCCCCCGGAGTTGAGGAATGAATCGGGATCAGGCCCGGGAAATAAGAGAAGCCATAGTAGCCAAGAGCAAACAGATTCAACTGATTGCGCCCGAACCTGAACTCGCGTTGTCCATTGAGTTTATATTGCTGCCGGTGCTCCAGCCGATCCAGGTAGCCGTTGCCGACGGAAATTTCTCCGGCAATCCACGCGTTTGTTTGGGGATTCTGGGGGCTCCAACCAGCCATCAGATCAAGGTCGCGCAAGTCACCCGTCAACTGGACGAAGTCAGTGAAGCGCTGTCGAGGCACGTAAACGGCCGAAAGATCTACCGAATGGTTTCCCTCGCGAACATTGAATGCGCCTCCATCCACGGTGACGCCCTCAATCACGGGGGAGATCAGGATGTTTGGGTCGGCGTAGCCATTGCCGTGAGCATTGGCGGGAAGATTATTCGGATAGAGAAAGCTCCCAATTTCAATAAACTGGCCAATGGGCTCGCCATGATCACCAGCAACACCCGGAGCAAAATATTGTGGGGCCTTTATGCCGCCTGAAGCGGTTTCCATGGGAAGACCTGGTATAGAAATGGGAGCTCCTGGCCGCCCAGGATTGGCATCAAGGACTTGGTCGTGGATTACGACAGTTTGGGCTGGATCGGGACTAAGGGACGAGGGGGCAGAAGCAACGATCGTGATGGCTTGGAGGACGGAAACTAGCTGCTGAAAGCGTAGAGTGGTCTCTTTTTGTTGGCCAGGCGCCACTGAGACATTCACATACCCAGTGACGAAGCTATCCGATTCACCCGTGAGCTCATATTCGCCTTCGTTTACATGATCCAGAATGAAATTGCCTAGCGCATCACTTAAAGATTCGTGAACGATGATTCCCGCAGAGTTTAGGAACTTCAGATGTGCACCAGCAACTGGCGCGCCTTGAGGATCGAGAACTCTTCCTGAAATTCGACCCGAGTCCGCAGCCTGCGCCAGACTCCAAGAAAGAATGAGAGTCAAGCAGGTAAGAAATCTGGAAGGCGATTGAATTGATTTGAACAACCCTAGGGGCTCGATCGAGGCAGCGTACTTGTGTTTTGGCCTACCTGGCAATGTAACAAAGAAAGGCCAGACTTGGAATCGCGCGCGATAGTCAGGTAATCCACACTTCATCCAGGATGCGAAGGATGGCGTAGCTTGCGTTCGGGATGGGGCCATCGTACGATTTCTGTTTGGAGTGGTAACCGGAAATTCGCCCGGGGATGTGTGTTTGAGCCGCGAAGACTTCGAGTAAGGAATGTGCGCGGTGTGGGTCGCAATCAGGAGAGACACGGAATGAAATCTGTCGTTGTGGTGGGCGCGCAATGGGGCGATGAGGGTAAGGGCAAAGTCGTCGACTACCTGGCCGGTGCGTTTGATTACATCGTGCGGGTGGCGGGCGGGCATAACGCCGGGCATACGGTCATCATCGGGAAAGACAAGTACGTATTGCAGTTGATTCCCTGTGGGATTCTGAGGCCGAAGCAACACGCGATCATTGGTTGCGGGGTGGTCGTGGATCCGTCGGCCCTGGTTGCGGAGATAGAGACACTGGCAAAGGCCGGGATCGACGTTAAGGGGCGGTTGCACGTGAGCAACCGGGCCCATCTGATATTTCCGTATCATCGCGAGTTGGATAAAGCAGCGGAAACGGCGCTCGGAGAGAATAAGATTGGCACGACTTCGCGTGGGATTGGCCCTGCGTACGAAGACAAGATGGCGCGGCGCGGACTGCGGATGGCAGATTTGTTGACGCCGGACCTGTTCAGGGAAAAAGCGGCGCGTGTGGTTACCGAAAAAAATCGCATCGCGCGGGGAGCGTACGGGGCTAACGTCGATTTTACGCATGAAGTGGAAGACACATTGCGGCTGGGCGAGAAGATCAAGGGGTTCATCTGCGATACGGCGGTGCTGACGAATCGCGCGCTGGACGACGGCAAGTCGGTTCTGTTTGAAGGAGCGCAGGGGACGATGTTGGACATCGATCACGGAACGTACCCGTTCGTGACTTCTTCTAGCGCGACGTCGGGAGGAGCGTCTACCGGAGTGGGAGTGCCGCCGACGAAGATTCGCAATGTGCTGGGGATTTCCAAGGCGTACACGACGCGTGTGGGCGGTGGACCATTTCCCACGGAGATGCCGGACCTGGAAGCGAAAGAAGTTCGCGAGCGCGGCAAGGAATTTGGTGCGGTGACGGGAAGGCCACGGCGCTGCGGCTGGTTGGACTTGGCGGAATTGCAGTATGCAAAGATGATCAATGGGATCGATTCGCTGGTGATTACCAAGCTGGACGTGTTTGATACGCAACGGGAATTTAAGGTCGGCATTGGGTACACGTATAAGGGCACGCCGGTAAATGAAATGCCGGCTTCGGCGGAGGTGTATGAATGCGTGACGCCAGTGTACAAGACGATGCCGGGCTGGTGCGAGTCTACTTACGGCGTGCAGGACGCGGGGAAGCTGCCGAAGGCGGCGCTGGATTACTTGCGATTTATTTCGGAATTTCTGCAGGTGGAGATCGGGATGATTTCCACGGGGCCAGAACGCCACGCGACAATCATCCAGCCTGGGACGTTGTTGGCGCGCTGGCTGTAATCGAAGAAGGCGGCTTAAAGCCGCCCCTACAGAGAGATTCAGACAAGTTCTGTCACAGTTCAATCTGCGCCGAGGATTACCGATGCTTCGCTATGAAGACGCTCGCCAGATAGTCATCACGCAAGCCGAGCTAGGCAAGTCTTCCCCCTCAACAATTTCGCTGCCCGTTTCTGAGGCGTTGGGCTACGTGTTGGCGGAAGAGATTCGCAGCGACCGTGCGTATCCGCCGTTTGACCGGTCTACGCGGGATGGATACGCGGTGCGGGCTAGCGAAGCGGATGTGGGGAAAAGGCTGCGGTGCATTGGCGAAATTAAGGCCGGAGACACGGTCACAAAAGTGCTTGCGCCTGGCACCTGCGTGCAAATCATGACGGGTGCGGCAGTTCCCAACGGGGCTGATGCAGTGGTGATGGTGGAGTTTATCAGCCGCGAGGGTGAGACAGTTACGTTCCAACGAGAAGCAAGAGTTGGACAGAATATTGTCCTGCGCGGAAGCGAAGCGGCCGGAGGCGATCGTGCGTTGTCGCCAGGACTACGATTAGGATTCGCGGAATTGGCGATTGCGGCGCAGGTTGGTGGGGCTCATCTCACTTGTTACAGGAAGCCGCGCGTCGCGATCCTTTCCACAGGCGACGAGGTAGTGCCCATCACGGAAACTCCAGGACCGTTTCACATTCGAAATAGCAACAGTGTGTCGCTGGGGGCGCAGGTGCGCCTGGCTGGCGGAGAATCTGTGTTGCTCGGCAATGCGGCCGATCGTGTTGAAGAGCTTGGAGAAAAGATCGAACGTGGACTTCAGGAAGATATGCTGGTGCTTTCCGGCGGCGTGTCGATGGGCAAGTACGACCTGGTGGAGAGTGTACTGAAGTCGATGGGTGCGGAGTTTTTCTTTGATGCGGTGGCGATGCGGCCGGGGAAGCCGACGTTGTTTGGGCGCGTGCGAAACAAACTGGTGTTCGGGTTGCCGGGGAATCCGGTTTCCACGATGGTGACATTTCATCTGTTTGCGATTCCAGCGATTGACATTTTGAGTGGGGCGAAAGCGCGGTCTTTGCCGCTGCTGCAGGCGACGCTTGCGGAGGCGTTGCACGAGAAGCCGGGGTTGGCCCATTTTTTGCCGGCGCGACTGGAGTGGAAGAAAGGATGCGCGCAGGTGGCGGCTCTGAAGTGGCAGGGGTCGGGAGATCTCGCAACTTTGAGCAGAGCAAATTGTTTTGTGGTGGTGCCCTCTGACGTTCAGGACATCGAGGTGGGAGAGTCTGTTTCCGTTCTGTTGCGCGGGGACGTAGTCTAGATGGCGTTGGGTTTTGCTTGGACAAATGATTGACGGGCGGCGTAAGGCCGCCCCTACATCCTGAAGCTAGGCGAGCTGTACTGAGGCTGGGGTGACGAAGCTTTCGCATTACCGGAGAAGCGGGGAAGTGACCATGGTGGATGTGTCGTCGAAGTCTGTGACGACGCGGACGGCCGTTGCACATGCGTTTGTGCGAATGTCGCCCAAAGTACTGCGTGCGGTGCGAGGGCTGAAGAATCCGAAGGGGAACCCTCTGGAAGTGGCGCGGATTGCGGGGATTGCGGCGGCCAAAAGGACGGCGGAGTGGATACCTCTTTGTCATCCACTGCCGCTCACGCACATTGATGTGACCCCAAGGCTGTGCAAAGATGGGGTGGAAATACGATCGACGGTGACGGCGACCGCGCAGACTGGGGTTGAAATGGAAGCGCTAGTGGCCGCTTCATGCGCCGCGCTGACGGTTTACGACATGTGCAAAGCTCTGGATAAAAGCATCGAAATCCGCGAAGTGTACCTGCTGCAGAAAACAGGCGGGAAGAGCGGCGATTTTGTGCGTGCGAGCAGCAGAAATTCCCGAGGGTCGAAGCGGTGAATGCGGCCGCGGCCAAGACCGTCAAGCTGCTGCTTGCGGATGACAATCCACTAGTGCGCGATCTGGTGGCCAAGGGGTTGGAGCCCTTCTGCGAAGTGATGATCGCGACGGACGGGGCGGATGCGCTGCTGCGGGTTATCGACGAACTACCTGATGTGATTTTGTGCGATTTCAAGATGCCGGGGTTGGATGGGCGGCAGTTGTTTGAAAAACTACGCGGACGCGAAGCGACCCGGCACATTCCGTTTTTGTTCATGGCCAGCCGTGCGGATATTGAAGAGCGTTTGCGGCCGTTGGTGGATGGCGTGGAAGATTTCATCGCCAAGCCATTTCTGCTGAAGGACCTGGTGCGTTCGGCGAAAAAGGTGATTGACCGGCTGCACCTGGAGAAATTGCAGAAGCGGGCATCGCGGCCGGGCGTGATCCAGGGGCGTTTGGAAGAGATGAGCATGATCGACCTGATGCAATCGCTGGAGATGGGGCAGAAATCGTGCCGACTGGTGGTGCAAAAGGGCGGGGAACAAGCCGAGCTTTATTTTGCGGCGGGACAGTGCCGCGACGCGAAAATTGGAACGGTGGAGGGGGACGACGCCGTATTCAAAATCATTATGTGGACGGACGGCGAGTTTGAGATTGATTTTAACGCGGCGAATAATTCCACGCGGACAACAACCACGCGAAATACAACAGGATTGTTGATGGAAGCGATGCGGTTGATGGACGAATCCAACCGCGATGCTGTGGGCACTAACTGAGCTGCGATGCGCGTTTCCATACTTACAATCAGCGATACAGTTTCCAGAGGCGAGCGCGAAGACCTGTCTGGGCCGGCGTTGGTGGCGCGATGTCGCGAGCTTGGGTGGGAAGTGAACTCAGCGCTGCGCTGCTCGGATGATCCTGCGAATATTCGGACGTTGTTGCGCGAGCTTGCGGATTCGCGGCGCGTCGATGTGATTCTGACGACGGGCGGGACAGGGCTTGGTCCTCGCGACAATACGCCAGAAGCGACGAACGACGTGGCCGAGCGGATTATCCCGGGATTGGCGGAAGAATTGCGCCGCAAAGGAGCGGAGAAAACGCCGACGGCGGTGCTTTCGCGCGGAGTGGCGGTGATTCGGCACCACTCGGTGATTTTGAATTTGCCAGGTAGCCCGAAAGGGGCGGTGGAATCGCTCGACGCGGTGGCGGCGATTCTGCCGCACGCGGTACATGTACTGAACGGCGCGCGGCATGACTAAGCACGATTAATTTGGTACGACAGGCAGCCGTATCCGCGAGGGATGTTCCCCATCGTGATGGATCTTCAAGTAGCCTACCTGGGATTGCGACGAGACAATTTCTGACTTGCCGGTTTGCAGATTGCGCGAAAAATGCGGGTAGAAAGCGCCGCTGAGTTGCACGCGAATCTTGTGGCCTTTCAGGAACGTGTTGCTAGTGAGCAGGCGGTCCAGCTCGAGTTTGTGGACTTTGCCGGGCGTCAACAAATCCGGCTGGAGCGATTCGTTGCGATAGCTGGCGCGGAGAACGTCAAGGCCCGGGCTCATCAGATTGAAGGCGGTGCCGTCGGGCGCCACGTCCAACAGCCGTCCCCACAAATCAAAATCGGGGACATCGGCGGAGACGAAGACTTCCAGCTTGATTGAACCAGTGACTTCGGTGTCGGCGGCCAGCGGCTCGCTGTCGAAGGTCAAGACATCGTCGCGGCCCGCGAGCGAGCGATAGTCGTGTGCGCCGTAGCTGGCGTAAGGATCCGAGACCGGGTGAGCCGGATCGGATTTCAGTTCGCTTGAGCTGGATTTCGAGTTAGACGGCTGCTGCTGCAATTGGCCTATGCGGTCGTTTGTTGAGTTCGCAGAAAAATAAAACGATTGGATCTTCGCACGCTGCAGAGGCCATCCTTGCTCGTCGCGCCAGATATTCGCGCCCATAACAAAAAGTCTGACCAGCGATTCACGATCGATGCCGTTATCGATTCCTCGCAGATAGTGATCCATCCAGCGCAGAATGAGGCCGTCGTAATCGACGGGAGCCGTTGGACCAAAATCGCGCTCGCCGCTTTTGCGTTCGTCTTCGCCGCCGTGAGTCCACGGTCCGATGATGGTGCGTGTGCGCGGATCGGAATCTGCTTTGCGGGCAGCCAGCAAGCCGTTGAAATTTGTGGTGGCGCCGTCGGGGCCGTAGGCTTCGTCGTGCCACCCGGAAAAATTCAGAACGGCACAATGGACGCGATCATATTTGTTGCGGAGTTCTGCCCAATCCCACCACGGATCGGCGGGCGGATGCGCCAGCCATTGATAGTAGAAGGGGGAAGCTTCTTTGAGATCCGGCAGATCGCGCAGAGGTAAGAAGCCTTCGATTCGATCGTGTTCGGTTTTCCAGGTTTTGCGCGCTTCTTCATAAGTGGTGGGGCCGGGAAGATTTTTGCGCTTTCTGGCATCGGGCGCGATGTTCATCCAGGTCCACTCGAGCCATGAGCCATCAAACAGGCCGCCTGAATAAAAAAAGTTTCGTGGGGTGGAAAAGGTCATGGCGGGAACCATGGCCTTGAGATGGGGCGGCGTTTCCACTGCGGCCAGCCACTGCACGGCTCCAGGGTAGGAAAGGCCGAACGTGCCAACGTTGCCGTCGGACCATGGCTGCTTGGCGGCCCATTCGATGGTGTCATAGCCGTCTTTGCCTTCGTTCTGGTAAGGGACAAATTCTCCGTCGGAAGCATAACGCCCGCGCACGTCCTGAATGACGACGGCATAGCCGTGAGCCACAGCTTTGTCGAAAGTGGTCCATTCTTTGGGGGCGAACTGTTTGCCATACGGCGTGCGATAAACGAGCGTGGGGAAGCGTCCCTCCGCTTTTGGCAGCCAGACGTCAGCGCGTAGAATCACGCCGTCACGCATCGGGACGGACACATTGGTGAGTTTTTGCGTGGCGGGCTGATCCTGTGCGAAGAGATGAAGTGCGGCGACGGCATAGACAGCAGAGGCGAGGAGAGTGGCGGCCTGGATGATTCGATGAAGTCGCATACTGGCGCTCATCTTACCTGAAGCCCGCCGCAAACGCTTGTTGACCCACCGGGCCGCGTCCGTAACAATGTTGGCATCATGCCAAACAAACTTTCTGACAAAAATCTAGCCGTTCTGGGCACTGGAAAACTGGGCGGAATACTGCTGCGCGCCTACCTGAAGCAGGGGCTATTCACGCCGAAGCGGGTGACGGCGACGGTGAAGCACGAAGAGAAGGCGGCAAACCTGGCGAAGGAGTTGGGCGTCAAGGTAGCGACGGACAATCGGAAGGCAGTGAAGGACGCGGATATTGTGTTGTTAGGCGTGAAGCCGCAGGTGGTGGGCGAAGTGTTGAAAGAGATTGCGCCGGAGCTGAGCAAGGGCGCGTTGATTATTTCCGTGGCTGCGTCGGTGCCAACGGCATATATCGAATCACGAGTAGGTGACAAGGTGGCGGTAGTTCGCGCGATGCCCAATACCTGCTCGATCGTGGGTACCGGAATGACGGGAATCTGCCCCGGTTCGCACGCGTCGCCGGAACATCTGGAGATGGCGAAAGTAATGTTCAATGCGGTGGGGCGGACGGTGGTGGTGGACGAAAAGAATATGGATGCGGTTACAGGGCTGTCAGCCAGCGGACCCGCGTTTGCGTACATCATTCTGGAATCGCTGGCGGAAGCCGGCGTGAAGGTGGGATTGCCGCGCGATGTGTCGACGCTGCTGGCAGCGCAGACGATGAAAGGTGCCGCAAGTGTGGTGCTGGAGACGGGAGATCATCCGGCGCTGCTGAAGGATTCGGTGACTACGCCCGCGGGCTGCACCATCGACGGCATCATGGAACTGGAAGAAGGGAAGCTGCGCGTGACGCTGATCAAGGCCGTAGTGAAGGCTACGCAACGCGCGGGAGAACTTCTGTTCGACAAGTAGTCACCGTGTAGTATCGTTCAGTGGAGATAACCCCTCTAGGCCCGATGCGGAAAGTTGCGTGCTGGAGATTTCGCGCATGGCTACTAGTCAACGATTTCTGTCTCTCTTTCTGCTGCTGGCCGCAACCACATTAGCATTAGGATGTTCCTTCAGCTTTTCACAAACGCCCGCGCCTGCTGCTTCCACCAAGGGGGTGCCCCGAGCGGCAAGTTGGGCGGCGGCGGAAAAAGCGGTAACCAAGCTGGAACAGGACTGGTTCAAGATTCAGCTATCGCATGAGTGGGACAGACTTCATCGCATGATTGGAGAGGACTTCCAGTTGATCGAGTCCGACGGACGGTTGGGCGACCGTGATTCGATGTTGAAAGGATACAAAGAAGAAGCGCCTTCGGTGGTGACCATCAGCATGACGCTGCTGGTATCGCACGCGGTGGCGAACGACGCAGTGGTTGCTACGGGACTGGACGACATTACGTTGAAGGACAAAGACGGGAAAATTTCTCACCGCTACGAGCGTTTTACGGATGTGTGGGTCTTGCGGAATAACGAGTGGATCTGCGTTGCCGAGCAATTAACACTGGCTCATCCCTGAGACGTAGGTCACAATCCGCGATTCTAAAGTTGTGGTAGGATGCGCCTGGAGGTCAAGCATGCCTGCCGCGTACATTCCGGTACTGATTTTTGCGCTGTTAGTGCTGTCGTTTCCCGTTGTGGCGTTGATTGTGTTCAAGTTCATACGGCCGGAATCGCGGCTGGGCGATGCCAAGTTTCAGCCGTATGAATGCGGAATTCCGCCTGAATCGAACGCGCGGGGGCGGTACTCAGCGCGATTCTATATTGTGGCGATGTTGTTCGTGATCTTTGATGTAGAGACACTGTTTCTGTTTCCCTGGGCGATCTTGTTCCGCGGCTGGGTTGGTGCGCACATGGGCGCATTTGCGCTGGTATCGATGTTTGTTTTTCTGGGAGTGCTGCTAATCGGGTACGTGTGGCTGTACAAGAAGGGCGCGCTGGACTGGGCTTAGCGGTTAACAAGGGGTGGGTACAAACGAAAGGGCCGCTGCTCGGAAGAGAAGCGGCCCTTTTTAGTTTTCTGCGGGGTTTAGCGATCGATGGTCAGCGATTGCGTCAGCTTGAATGTGACTTTGCTTTCGGCGGGCAAGTTGACATTCTCTCCACCCGTCGCTCCCGAAGCGGCCAAACCTCCGCCAGCTCCGACGCCCGCGCCGATGGCCGCGCCCTTACCGCCGCCGGCAAGACCGCCGATCAGCGCGCCAATTGCGGCGCCGCCGCCGGTCACAGCAGCTGTGCGCTTCCCTTTGCCCTTCACGCTCGCCGCGTATGTACTGGAAGAGATGGGGTAGCTCTTGCCACCGATGCGAATGCTGCGCAGTTGAATGGCGAAATCGGCCTCGCCCTTGAATGTGCCCTGCTTCTTGGATTTCGTGATCGCGCCACTTGCGGTGGAACCCTTAGGAATAGCAACTTCGCCGTCGACGACGATGTCGGAAGCCAGAGTGCCGGAAAATTCTTCACCGGCGTTATTGTCGTGCGAACTGAGTCTTTGGCTGAGGATGATCGGCAGCGCGGTACCAGCGGGTACGACTAGAGGCTTCGGCGGTTCCGGGACGGGCTCGGGCGCCGGTGTCTGTGCTTGCATGGGCGCCTGAGACTGCGCTGCAGATTGCCCAGCAGCAGGCGCATTGGCGTCGTTCGGCGAGGCCTGTTGGGGAGTTGCGCTTTGCATGTTATTGGGCGGAGCGGACTTTTCGCAGCCTGCAATGAAAAGGGCGGCAATGGATAATGCAAGCAAAACCTTCTTCGTAGTCATAGTCGTCCTCATATTTCTCGATTTTTCCGGATTTCCCCGAAAATTAGATAATCAGCGCGCTTGACGAGCTCTGGGCCTACTGCCAGCTCGCACGTGAATATTATCATCTCGCACAAATTGTGAATAGTTTGAGAAGGTCCCCGAAAGCCTGTACAGAAGAGCGCGACGGGCTGAAGCGATGAATCAACTTTGAAACGGCCGCACAAATTGTTTCCAGATTGGACGAACCGGCCATGCCCCGATACAATTTGCTCATGATGCCAGAATCGCGGGTGGCCGCGCCGCTTGCCTCCTCGGAAGCCACGAAACTTGCTCTGGAATTGTATGGAATGCGGACGAGTGCGCGCGCTTTGCCTGGGGAATACGATGACAATTTTCATCTGACAACAGGCGATTCGCGGGAATTTGTGCTGAAGATCATGCATCCCGCGCGCGAAGCCGCGTTTGTGGATATGCAGTGCCGGGCGCTTACGCATCTGGCTGAACGTGTGTCGCATTTGCGGTTGCCTAGAGTGGTGAAATCGAAAAATGGGGAGCTTTTCACTCAGGTAAAGATTGAAGATGGCACAGATCGATTGGTGTGGATGCTCACTTTTCTGCCAGGCGCGGTGCTGGCGGACGGAAAGCCACGTGATCGAGAATTGCTGAGCAGCCTGGGAAGTTTGCTGGGTGAGATTGATTTCGCGTTATTGGATTTTGCGCATCCTGCAACGAAGCGAGAATTGAAATGGGATATCACTCGTTCCTTGTGGGCGCGCGACTTCGATGGGCTGGTAAAGAATGGACGCAGACGCGAATTAGTGGAAAGGTTTCTTCGCTTCTTCGAATTGGAGGCATTGCCACGATTGCCGAAATTGCGTCGCAGTGTCATCTATGGGGATGCGAACGATCACAATGCACTGATCAGCGCGCCGTGGCCGCAGCCTAGAAAGACGCTCAGCGTTATCGACTTCGGTGACATGCATGAAACGGTGACGGTGGCCGAACCGGCGATTGCGGCAGCATACGCACTGTTGGGACAGGCAGATCCGCTGGATTCGGCTTGTGCTGTCTTGGCCGCGTATCACCGAGTGCTTCCGCTGAACGAAGAAGAAATCGCCGCGTTCTTTCCACTCGTTGCCGCGCGGCTGACCGTCAGCGTGGTGAACTCTGCGCATCGCCAATCGCTGGTGCCAGACGATCCATACGTGACCGTGACCGAAAAGCCAGCCTGGGAAGCGCTGGAGCGATTGGCGGGAATCCACTGGCGTTTTGCGCATTACGCATTTCGTGCTGCTTGCGGCTTGTCGGCCGTGCCACAAGCCGGAAAGATTCAAGAATGGCTGACAGAACATGGTGCGAAAGCCGCGGGAGTAATACCGCAGAAGCTGCAGGATGCGGCAGTGCATGTGCTGGATCTCAGCGTCGCTAGTAAAGACTTGCCGGGTGATGTGGCCGAACTGAGCGAGCCTGCACTGACACAAAAGCTCCACGCTACTTTGGCGGCGGCGAAAGCGACTGTAGGCGTCGGACGGTACAACGAAGCGAGGTCAATCTACTCTTCACCATTGTTTGGCGAAGAAGCGAATCCCGCGGGGGAGCGACGGACGATACATCTGGGGATGGACCTTTTCGTTGAGCCGGGGATACCGATAGCGGCCCCCTTCGAAGCGACGGTACATGCCACCGCGAACAATACGGCCACTCTTGATTACGGGCCAGTGGTGATTCTTCGGCACAATCCTGCGCCGGACATCGAGTTCTTTACGTTGTACGGACATCTTTCGACCGATGCTCTCACTTCACTGAAGGTAGGCCAGCGCATTCAGAAGGGGAAAGTATTCGCGCGCGTTGGGCACGCGAGGGAGAATGGTGGATGGACGCCACATCTCCACTTTCAGATCATTCTTGATTTGCTCGATCGGAGCACGGACTTTCCTGGAGTGGCCCATGCATCCGAACGAGCTGTCTGGACAGGACTCTCACCGGACCCAAACCTGATTTTGAGGATTCCGGCCGAGCGATTCCCACCAGAACAGCCAACGTTAGAGCAAACGCTGGCCAAACGCAGATCTGTCCTGGGACAGAATCTCAGCGTCTCTTACAGACATCCTCTAAAAATTGTGCGTGGGTGGAAGCAATATCTTTATGACGATACGGGACGCGCGTATCTCGACGTTTATAACAATGTGCCACTGGTGGGGCATTCGCATCCGCGCGTGGTGCATGCCGCGCAGGAGCAACTTGCGGTGCTCAACACCAACACGCGGTACTTGCACGACAATGCGAATCGCTATGCGGAGAGGCTGACAAGTTTGCTGCCGGCGCCGTTGCGCGTGTGCTATTTCGTAAATTCGGGAAGCGAGGCGAATGAATTGGCGCTGCGGCTGGCGCGCACGCACACGAACAGAGAAGATACCATTGTGCTGGAGCATGCGTATCACGGGCATACGACAACGTTAATTGACATCAGTCCCGTATAAATTCAATGGACCCGGAGGGCGCGGACAGAAACCTTGGGTACACGTCGCACCGATTGCCGATGACTACCGGGGGATGTACCGACGGGGCGAGGCGGGGTTGGGCAAGAAATACGCGGCGCACGTCGGAGAGATCTGCGAGAAACTAAAAAGGGAAGGCCGTGGAGTGGCGGCGTATATCGCGGAGACGCTGCCGAGCGTTGCAGGGCAAATTGTTTTTCCGCCAGAATATCTCACCGAAGTCTACAAATATGTGCGAGCCGCGGGTGGTGTGTGCATTGCCGATGAAGTGCAAGTGGGTTTTGGCCGGCTGGGTACGTACTTCTGGGGATTCGAGACACAAGGAGTTGTGCCGGATATCGTGGTGCTCGGCAAACCGATCGGCAATTCGTTTCCGCTGGCGGCGGTGGTGACAACACCGGAAATCGCAGCATCTTTTAATAATGGAATGGAGTTTTTCAGCACGTTTGGCGGGAATCCAGTGTCGTGCGCGGTGGGGTTGGCCGTGCTGGATGTGTTGCGCGACGAAGACCTTCAACAACATGCGCTCAATGTCGGTTCACAGTGGATCCGCGATTTGCAGTTGCTGCAATCGCGATTTCCAATCGTAGGAGATGTACGTGGATCGGGATTGTTCCTGGGCATCGATTTGGTCGAGTCCCGGGAGACGCGCGCGCCGGCGCCAAATCAGGCTTCCTATGTCGTGAATCGACTTCGCGATTTGGGGATTCTTGCGGGCACAGACGGCCCTTATCACAATGTGATTAAGCTGCGTCCGCCGCTGATCTTTTCGACTGCAGACGCAGAACGATTTACTTCGACGCTGGCCTCTATACTAGAGGAGGATGCCTCTCGGCCGTCCGCGTGATGAGAGGTAGCTGAAGTTTCAACTAAAGAGCGTGCGGCTCTCAGCGATCGAGAACTACTTTAAGCGACTGTTGCAGGCGCTTAGTTGACTTCGCGAGCTGCTTCTTCAGTTCATCGACCTGCTTGGAGATGGCCTTCAACTCTTCGCGCGCCTCTTTTGCGAGTTTGTGTGCTTTGCGGTCCACTCTGCCGAGAGTGGACCCAACCTGAGCACCTACTTCGGTAAGTTTTCCCTTCTTCGCCATGAGTTTCCTCCCGTTTGTCGGATGATGGATCTATTGAAGCACTGCTAGAAAACTGTGTGAATACCAGCGTCCCCCTAGGCGTCGGCCTATTCGTCTTTCGGTTTGTGTTCTTCGCGTTCCTTCTGTTTTTCCGCGACCTCCTTGGCAGACGGAGGAAAGCTCTTGAAACCCTTTACGATATCGCCGTCGACCTGCTTCCAAATCTTATCCACATTTATGATCTTGCGAATGATGTACAGCCGCCAAGTCAGGTCTTTTCGGCGGGCGTCGATCAGATCGATTTGCAGCGAACCTTCGCGTCCACTATTCGCCTCAACCGTGTAGTAAGTAAATGCCCAGTAAGAACCGATATAGGGACTATAGACACCCCAATTGAAATTAGACCCAACGACTAGTTGTGTCTGGCTGTTTGCCCAGTAGCGCACGACGATATCGGGATTTTCGTTCGGCTGAACCTCACGTAATCCTTTTTTCACTAGTTCGCGAGTGGCGGAGCCATGAACGCGATTATTGATCAGATCCGGATTGAGCTGTTGCATGACGAGGTTGTCCACGCCGCCTATATAGGCAAAGGTCTTGTACTTGGAAAAATCCAGGCCGGGATCAAAATCGACTACGATTTTCGCGCTGGCAGGAATCGCCAACAGCAACAAGATAAGGAACGCAATTAGTGGCTGCCTCGCCAGAAGAATCCTCGCTCTGCGCATTCCATTCCCTCGCTTGCGTTGCCGCGTTCGACTGATGGCCAACTGTTTGTTCGTGACGCGGCGTCGCTTTCGCTGGAGCTAGTGTAGGCGAATCAGCCATAGGTTGGCGAGCTTTTCGGGAAGAGACATGTAAGAGAGCGCGTTTAGCGATCCGCTCAGTTTTCTGGTTCGACAGGTTCGTTGCTGAAGAGGCGCGCGAGTTCAGCATGTTCCATTACGACTGCAGGGTCTCTCTGGATAGCATCGAAGTACTGTTTTTGAAAACCGTCGCCTGTTTCGGAAGGCAAGAAGAGTTTCCGGGCGAGCGAAATGGTGTCTCTGGAGTCCGCGTCCGTTACAGGTTTTTCTCCCGCGAGCGCTTCGTCAATCCGCACGACAAATTCGGAAATACTGTGCAACCAGGCAAATTGCGGGTCGCCAACCACAAGCCGGAACAATTCGCCGGCATTTACCTGGCCGTGGAGTTTCTCGTAATTGCGCCGTTCCATTTCGAGAAGCGATTTGTGAATCCTGAGTAAGTTCTCGCGAAGCGCAACCATCTTCTGGCGCGCGGGCGTATCACGGGAATCGCCTTGATTGGAATACGGATCTTTAGCCTGAGCCACGTTTGTTCTCCAACTATTATTTTGCTTCAGACGCGCTGTATTTTCTACTTCGATGAAGAGTCTCGGTTGCGGACCACAAGGTTGTTACGCAAGCTGACCACATTCGGCACTTTGTTGACGAGACCGCCTGCAAGGGCTTTGTCCGACTCGGAATCGATTGTACCTTCAAGGCTCACGGCGCCATTTTTGACGATGATGTGAATGGAAGGCAGCGCTTGGATCGCATATTTCTCTAGCGTAGCATCTTCAAAGATGACCCGATAAACGTTTCGTCTCAGTGCATGATCGTCGGAAGAATGTGGAAGGACTTCTATCTTGTTTACCACGTTGGCTACGCCTTCTAGACTCTTGACCGCGCCTTCCGCGTGTTCTTTGAGGGTTGGACGCCTGACCTGGCCCGTGAGAGTGACTTTATCGCCTTCGATGTGGAAGCTAATAATGTCAAAGACTGAGTAGAAAGGAAGCTCCTGCAACTGGTGGCGTATAGCGCGTTCCAGGGAGTTCTCTGCTTTTTCCTCATTTTTCGGTAGTTTGTTGGATGTTGCAGACTGGGGATTTGCCTGGGTAGCAGTGAACAAGCAGGTCACGGCCAGAGTCACGGCGATTGCCACACAGATTTGTCTAGCGACCATTAGGAACACCACCCCCGCTGCTTATGTATTGTCACGCACGCTGCAAATTCGTTCTAGCCAGAAGTTTCAGCCTGCGGTGTTAGCATACGACAAGGAATCGCGCGCGTTGCGACGAATATGTTGCGCGATTGCCCGGGAGGACTTTTCGTTCGTGTTGGCCATTGCTCATCGCGGTGCCTCTGGGTACGCTCCGGAAAATACGTTGGCGGCGTTTCGCCGCGCCGTTGCGCTTGGAGTAACGTTCATCGAGACAGACCTGCAGTTGACGCGCGACGCCCACTTTGTGGCGTTGCACGACGAAATGGTGAACCGCACGACGAATGGGCAAGGTTCCATTCAGCACATGACACTTGCGGAAGTACGGAGGTTGGACGCCGGATCATGGTTTGGCAGCGAGTTCATGGGGGAGCGCATCCCGACGCTGCAGGACATTGTGGAATTCTCTTGCAAACACGACGTGGTGTTCTACCTGGAACTGAAGCCGAGCGGTTTCTGGGGCGGAGAACATGCGTTGATCAGCGCGCTCCGCGAGTCCGGGGCAATTCAGCGCACGGTGATCATTTCGTTCGATCCGATGATCCTGCAGGGCCTTCGCAAAATTGAACCGACATTGATGACCGGATTGTTGTTTGATGGCCAGCTGGAAAACCCTTTTGAGAAGGCGTTGGAGATTGGGGCGCGTCAGTTGGCGGTGAAAGGAGATCTGATAGCGCCCAATCTGCTGGGTGAGGCGCATAAGCGCGATCTACAGGTGGTCTGCTGGACCATCAATAATCCCGCGCACATGCGCATGCTGGCCGCTGCCGGCGTTGACGGAATTATGTCTGATTATCCGGACCGCCTGCTTTCCTCGCTAAAGAAACAGCCTTGAACAGAGCGGCTAATTCCGCCACGCTTAGTTGCTCGGCCCTCGCGTCTTCCCTCACTTTCAGGTTTTGCAAGAGTTCCCGCGTCTGTGCAGGATTCAAAATACTGCGGAAGTTGTTGGTCAGTGTTTTGCGTTTCTGGGCAAAACAGGTTTTGACAAATTCCAGGAAGTCTTCACCGTTTGGCAGGCCGAGTTTGGCCATTGCGCCGGGCAGGCGCATGCTGACCAGTGCCGAGGCTACTTTGGGAGGAGGATCGAAGGCAATGCGCGGCAATTGAAACACAAATTCTGGCTGCGTATAAAATTGCGTGGCGACGGAAAGATAGCCGTACGATTTGCTGCCGGGTTGCGCGGCTAGACGTTCCGCAACCTCTTCCTGGATGACTATATGGATTTCGTCGATTAGATCGGCGAAAGAAAAGAAGTGATGTAGGATCGGCGAGGTGATGTAGTAGGGAAGATTGCCGTAAAGATGGATGCGTCGGCCTTTACTGATTGTGCGCAAATCGGCTTGCAGCACGTCTCCCGGCACCACGGTCAGATTGGGATGTTTGCCAGCTAGCTTTTTCAGACGTTCGACGAGTGAGGGATCCAGCTCCGCTGCGTACACCGGAACGCCAGAGCGCACCAGATGTTGTGTCATTTCGCCGTGACCTGCGCCGACCTCGATCCAGCAATAGTCCTGCGCGGCCGGCAGGGAACCAGTCTGCATGCCATGAGGGGAAACGTGAATGGCGCGCGCAATCTGTTCGCGCCAACCCGCATCGCTTAGAAAATGTTGACCCAATTTCTGGCGTGCCATCTTTAATGAGTGTAGCGCAAGGCTGACTTAGAGTTGGTATGACTCGATGAGCAACGAGGGCCGGCCAGGATTGAATTAAGAAAACCCTAACTGGCGTGACGCTTGACGCTTCGACCCTACCTCCGTTAGCGTAGAAACCTGCTCACAGTCTATGCGCATCCTTTTTGTTGCCTCTGAAGCCTTGCCCTACGCCAAGACTGGCGGCCTTGCCGACGTAATTGAGGCTTTGCCGAAGGCGCTGGTGAAACTTGGCCACGAGGTGGCGGTATTTCTGCCGCGCTATCGCGGTGTAAAAAGCAACAAAGTCACCTTGCCCAGCATGACGATTGCGCAGGGTTCACGGTTGCGCTTCCCCGCAATTACGGACGGTTCCGTACTTCACGGCGTGCGTTACTTCTTCCTGGATGATCCTTTTTATTTTGACCGCGATGGGATTTACGGCGACAAGAAACACGAGTTTCCCGACAATGCCGAGCGATATACGGAATTCTGCCGCGCGGCGATTGAACTGGCGAAGCAAGTCTGGCTGCCCGATTTAATTCATTGCCATGACTGGCAAACGGCGATGATCCCGGTGCTGTTACGGTCTTCGTACGGCGATGATCCTCTTGTGAAGAGTCTGCCAGTGGTTTTCACGATTCACAATATCGGATATCACGGCATATTCCCGAAGGAATCGCTAGAGCGGGCGGGAATTCCCACAGGGGTATTTCATCCGGGCGGTATCGAATTTTTCGGCAACGTGAATTTTCTAAAGGGCGGGCTAATTTTTTCGGACTATTTAACGACGGTCAGCCGCAAGTACGCGCAGGAAATTCAAACCTCCGAATTTGGATTCGGCCTGGAAGGTGTGATTCGTTCGCGCGCTGATCGCCTGGTGGGAATTTTGAATGGCGTGGATTATTCGGCGTGGAGCCCGGACAAGGACGCGCTGATCCCACTGAAATACTCGGCGAAAAACATGGTAGGGAAGCGTACGTGTAAGGAAGCACTGCTGGAAGAAATGCAGATGCTGCGTGACAATCCCAATCGCCCGGTGATAGGAATTGTTTCGCGATTCGCAGACCAGAAGGGTTTCGACCTGATCGCGGAAATCGCGCACGATCTGATGCAAGAGGATATTCAACTGGTGGTGCTGGGCACGGGAGATCGCAAGTACGAAGAACTGTTTCGCGCGCTGGCCACTGATTTTCCAGGCCGCGTTGGATTGAAAGTAGCGTACGACAATCGGATCGCACATCTTATCGAAGCAGGCTCTGACATGTTTTTGATGCCGTCTCGTTACGAGCCCTGCGGCCTGAATCAGATCTACAGCTTGCGGTATGGCACCGTGCCAATTGTGCGCGCCACCGGCGGACTGGATGACACCATCGAGTCGTTCGACCTGGAACACGGTACCGGAACCGGATTCAAATTCACGGAATACACCGGCGCGGCGCTGCTGTACACCATACGTCAGGCGCTACACCATTATTCCAACGAGGGCATCTGGAAACGTATACAACTAAACGGGATGGCCAAAGATTATTCGTGGAACACCTCGGCGGCAGAATATGCGAAACTATATGAAGCTGCCAAAGCAGCGCGAAACCTAAACACGGTTCCAACATCTAACCCATAGAAGGAAGCGGTTTCAGTACGTACGCCGCAAAAGGTAAAACAAGGAAATGGCCGAAAACATTCTGGCAGTAAATGATGGAAATTTCGACGCGGAGGTCTTGACCGCGAGCAAGTCCCAGCCGGTGATGGTGGACTTCTGGGCGGAGTGGTGCCGTCCTTGCCATATGCTGGCGCCCACGGTTGCAGAGATTGCCCACGACTACGCGGGCAAGTTGAAAGTTACGAAGCTGAACGTGGACGAAGCGATGAACTCCGCGGGCAAGTTCAACATCCGTGGCATCCCCACATTGCTGGTTTTCAAGGACGGGCAGGTGGTGGAGCAGATTGTTGGCGCGGTGCCGAAGGATCAGATCACAAAGGCGCTGGAACGCCACATCGGATAATTTGGGTTACAAAGATCGCCGTCAGTGCGCTTCGGAATGTTCGAGGCGCACTGTTTTTTTGCGAGGACAAATTCCGTGACAACTCAAAGGCTGAAACCGGATGCCGGTTCGCCGAAAATTGTGCGATGCACCTGGGCGAGCAAAGCGATCAACATTCCCTATCACGACAAGGAATGGGGTGTACCGGTCCACGATGACCGGACATGGTTTGAATTCCTGACACTGGAAGGGGCGCAGGCGGGACTTAGCTGGGACACGATCCTGCAGAAGCGCGAACGCTATCGGGAAGTGTTTGCGGGATTTGAGGCGCAGAAAGTTGCCCGGTTTGATTCGGGGCGCGTGCGGAAACTGCTTGGCGATTCTGGAATCATCCGCAATAAACTGAAGATTCACTCCACCATTTCAAACGCCAAGGCTTTTCTGCAAGTGCAGACGGAATTTGGCAGCTTTGATGCTTACATTTGGGGATTGGCAGGTGGCACACCGACTCAGAATCGGTGGAAGACGCATCGCAGCGTTCCAACGCAAACACCGCTGGCAGTAGCGATCAGCAAGGATTTGCAGAGGCGCGGCTTCCGATTCGTTGGACCTACGATTTGTTACGCAATGATGCAGGCCACCGGAATCGTCAACGATCATCTGGTGACCTGCTTCCGGTATGCCCCACTCTCCGGGCCAGTCAAAAGCTAACGAGACTTTTGGCCGACAAAGTCTTAACAACTAGTGCTGAATCGTGAAGTTGTAGGAACCCGCGCCAGCTTCATAGACCGTCTTGCCATTCTCTTCCCGCAAGAGCTTAAGGCTTGGATTGTTACGAAGCGACGTTCCCCCCTCGAGCCACTTTGCATTTCCGCCCGTTGGCAAATAAAAGACACCGGTGGTGTTTGCCGGAATTAAGGCTTTCCATGTGGTTTTATTTCCCGTCACCGTCCAATTGGAAGTGATCGGGCCGTAGATGGAATCGTAAGTAGCGCTGACATTACCGAGTTGCGAGTTAAATTCGGGGTGCAAGTGAATGCGATGAAAGCCCGGATCGGCAAATTCGCTCTCGATGCCCGCCACGTCACGGTACAGCCATTCTCCCACCGCGCCATACGCATAGTGGTTAAAGGAATTCATGCCCGGATCCGCGAGCATCTGATCACTGTTCCAACGCTCCCACATGGTTGTTGCGCCATGCTCGACCATGTAACCCCACGAGGGATAGGTATTATTGAACAGGAGAGAGTAGGCGGCGTCAGCATGACCGCTGGAAGTGAGTTCGAACATCAGGTAGGGAGTGCCCAGAAAACCTGTCGAGAGGTGGCCGCCATTGACTTTGATGTCGTCTACGAGTTTTGTGGCTGCCGTAGCACGCAAAGTATCGGGAAGCAGATTCATGTGCAACGCGAGGACGTAACTGGTCTGACTGCCGGTGCCCACAGTGCCATCCGGCTTTACGTAGGCTTCGTTGAAGGCCGATCGGATTTTCTCGAAAAGCTGCTGATACTTTTCCGCATCTTCTTTGCGCCCCAACACATCCGCCATCTGTTGCATCAGGGAAGCGTCGTACGCCCAATAGGCGGTGGCGATTAAATCTTTTGAAGTTTTGCTGCCAATGGCCAGCCAATCGCCGTAATCATCACCACGTTCCTTAAGCCACAAATAATTTGGATTGTGAGTCAGAAGATGCTTCATCCACAGTTCCATGGCATCCCAGTTCTCTTCCAGGATTCGGCGATCGCGGTATTGCTGGTAGGAGGTCCAGGGAATGATCACGCCGGCATCGGCCCAACCGGCTGCGCCCTCGGAAATCATGCTCAAGCGGGGAGATACCACCGCGTAGAGTCCAGCGGGAGATTGCGCGTCGCGCATGTCGGTTGCGAATTTGTGAGAGAAGGCAGCGAGTTCCGCGTTGTAGGAAGCAGTTCTCCAGAAGACCTGGGCATCGCCCATCCAGCCGAGGCGTTCGTCGCGTTGCGGACAATCCGTTGGCACGCTGAGAAAATTACCGCGCTGGCCCCAGAGGATGTTGCTCCAGAGTTGATTGACCATGGAGTTGCCGCTGGTGAACTTCATGCTGAAGGGAGCGTCGGTATGGAAAACGACACCTTCCAGAGTGTCTTGCGATGGCGTACCCGGGAAGCCGGTAATTTCGATGTAACGAAAACCGTGAAACGTGAAGTGCGGCTCGAATGTCTCCGGGCCATTGCCACTGAGGACGTAGTTGTCTGTAGCGGCGGCAGTGCGCAGATTGTCTGTGTACAGTTCTCCGGAGGGCTTGAGGACCTCTCCGAAGCGCAAGTGAATCTTCGTACCTTTTGGGCCTGAAACGCGCAGGCGCTCCCATCCAACCATGTTTTGGCCGAGATCGTAGATATACACTCCGCGTGATGGGTTAGTGATCTTCTGCGCCGTCAGGGTCTTCTCCTCCCGGATCGGTTGGAAATTCTGTGCGACGAGGATGGCTGGGGGCGGCGGAGCAACCATTACGGGTTGCCATTTCGTGTCGCTGAAGCCCGTCTGGTTCCAGTCTGGTTGCTCAAGCGTCGCATCGTAGTCTTCGCCATCGTAAATTTCCGACTGGAGAATGGGCGACGCAGAAGATTTCCACGAGTCGTCGGAAAGAATTGTCTCGCGTGTGCCGTCGGAATACTCAATTTCCAATTGCGCCAACAACCGAACTGGCGGCGCGCCAAAATCATAATTCACATTGGTCCAGCCAAGCGTAGCGGCGTACCAACCACCGCCTAGAATCGCGCCGAGAACATTGGTCTTTTGATGAACCAGGGGGGTCACGTCATAGGTCTGATAGACAATACGCTTCCGATAGTCGGTCCATCCGGGTGCAAGAATATCGTTGCCAACTCGTTTGCCGTTCAGAAACAGTTGATAGCTTCCAAGTGCGGAGGAGTAGATTCTGGCGCTTCGGATGTTTTTCGCGACCTGAAATTCCCGGCGAAGCTGCGCTGCATTCAGCTCCGAACGCGGGGAGTACAGTGGTTTCTGGCCGGAATGCAAGATCGTTACCGCCTGCTGCCATTTTGCATCATCAAAGCTCTTTGCAGACCAATCGGCGGGAGCGATACGAGCGGTCTTCCACGCCGGACCGGAGAACAATTTCTGAATTTTACCGTCCCCCGTCTGCATTCGCAAAACGGCGATCAAACCGGCCGCGTTTGTCTCTGCATCCTTGTCGGGGCGATCGACAGTTACCTCCGCTGCAAGAGTATTGGCGCCTTGTTCGAGATACGGCGCCAGGGAGATGTTGCGGGAAAAAAACCATGCTGTTCGCTCGCGAAACGGATTGGTCGATTCCGATGAATCGAGGACTGGTTTTCCATTGACCCAAAGTCTCAGGTGGTCTTTTGCACCGATCAACAGCATGGAGTCTTGAGGTTTCTGTGCAAGAGCGAATTGAAAGCGGAAGAGGCGGACGCCAGGCACGGGCTGAGTCAGCGCGGCTTCCTCAGCGCCCCAGATCCACTTGGCCTCAGGTTCGTAATCGCCACGGCCCATTGGATTGTTAACGGCAATCCACTTTGCATTCCAGTCCGAAGGAGAGAGCAAACCCATCTCCCACCAGCTTGGCGCGCTGTAAGAGCCGACTTTTCCGTCCTGATCCCATACGCGTACTTGCCAGTAGTAACGCTGCCGCGATTGAACGGCGGGCCCGGCGTACGTCACGTTCACCGATTCGCTGGAAGAGACGCGCCCGCTCTCCCATACGAGTGAAGTACCTTGCTTCAGTTGTCCCAATGAAGTGGCGACGCGGATCTCATAAGCCGTCTGCGCAGCACCGCGGCGGTCGTCCTGCAGCAGCCAGGATAGCCGTGGCGAAGTCACATCGATGCCAAGTGGTTCATGCAAGGATTCACATTTCAATTGCGCCGGAGGCCTTGGAGCGACACCATCAGCGAACAAGTCTTTGGCCGGAATGAAGTATGTGATCAACAGAACAGCAAGGATTCCTACAACGAGATGGAATTGTCGCAGGAACGATCTTCCGGTCAAGAGTTGCTTTCTTCGCGCAAACGGTGAAGAGGTCATTGCTAATCCTCCATGGGCCTGAAACCTTGTGAGGCGGATCGCTCTTTCCAATGCATAAGTTGTCAAAGTAGCTAGCATCGCGCAGTCTGATTTTCACGCCTGTGCAGCCGGGTTGCAAAATTTCGAAGCGATGCCCGCACAATACACCGGAAGAATTCGGTGGGGCAAGGGTATGTCACACATTTCAAAAGAATTTCACTAATGGAATCTGCGAGGAATGGGCGGTCTGTACCTACAATTGCCTGCCCATGTATAATGCGAGGGTAGTGAGCGGGCGTCGTACAATGGCAGTATAGAAGCTTCCCAAGCTTCGGACGTGGGTTCGATTCCCATCGCCCGCTCCATAAATCCTGTTGATGCAGTTGGCCTTACTGGCTTCTCACCCTCAATTCAGCACATAGAATGTCGCGTTTTGGACGCAGTTGGACGCGATTTCACGATGTAGACGACCGATTATCTCGAGAGGAGGCTGCCACAAAGATTCGGACGGGCAAGCAACAGCCTACGCACGTATATGTTTTAGAAATCATACTCAAAAGGGGGAGAAATGAGCATCACTTCAAGTAGAAGCCATCTCATAAATGCCTCAGGAGGATGACAGCGCAAGCGAGCTGAACCATCCCGAGGAAATTCTCTGGGTAGTATTCCCAGCGAATGACAACGCGACGAAAGTTATGAAGCCAAGCAAACAGGCGCTCAATCTTCCAACGGCGGCGATAACGACGCAGGCGGCGACCGTCTTGAGTTGCGGGCGCTACGCGCACAAATTTGTGAGGCGCGATGAGTTGCACACCGTAGCGTTGCTGGATGAGCTGGTCCAAAGGATCGCTGTCGTAAGCGCGGTCACCAATCATTCGCTCGGGAGTTTCTCTGAGGAAGCGTTGCTCGAGCGTAGGTTCAACGAGTTTTGTTTCATGAGGCGAAGCGCTGGCCACGTGCACGGCGAAAGGAAGACCATGGCCGTCTGCGATTGCCATGATTTTGCTGCCTTTGCCGCGTTTTGTAGGGCCGACACCAGAGCCCCCTTTTTCGCGCCGCTGAAGCTGGCGTCGATGAAGGACTCGCTGAGGTCCAGCTTTCCTCGGTCTCGTAAGTCCTCGGCAAGTTTTTGCAGCAAGCGTGTCAGCAACCCGCTGCGCTGCCAGGATTGGAATCGTCGATGACTGGTTTGGTAGGGCGGATAGCGAGACGGCAGATCGTGCCAAGGAGCGCCGGTGCGTAACACCCAAAATACGCCGTTCAAAACCGCACGCGTGTCCTGCCACGGCCTCCCGCGTCCATCGGCCCGTCGCTTCGGACGGAACAACGGTTCGAGAACAGCCCACTGGGCGTCGGTAATGTCCATATTCTCGATTTACGCCGTTTGCCATAAGTTTCAACTGCTCAGTCCGTTGAAAGTGTTTATGAGATAACTTCTAGTAAGCGAAAAGAGCGGAAGTCTTTACCTCTCTCGAGCCGCTGGCTTTTACGAAGCTGAATTCTGGGCGGCGCTGTGGGAAACATGTCGAGTTTCAAAGAGAGGAGATCACGGAAATGCATCAGCGATCTAATTCTAAAAGTAGATTCTTGCGAAGGTTGAAGCGCGAAGCCGCAGCGATGAAGAACTTCGAAGATAGGACCGTAACCGAACACATGATCGTGGTGATGGTGGCAAGTGAAGTGGGGACAGATGTCGATGACCTAGTCGAACGAACGGGGTACAAGAAAGATTTCATAGAAAACATTTCGATCCGAATGCGACAAGCCGGACTCTGGAATGGCCAGCAAGTTGATGATCGAGAGTGGCGTGACCCTAATCTTTTATCGCTGCGAGGGATCTTCAGCCACGCTCTAGTAGCTCTAGGGAGTGTAACCCGAGTACCTAATGAGCACGGAGGATACACGTACCTAGATGCTGAGACCGGAGAAGTTTCGGGAGAATGGAACCCTACAAGTACGGGAATAAAATGATTGCGCAGGATAAATCAAAAAAGCCGATTTCTTCGGGAAGACACAGTCGCAACTGCACTATCTACGCTCACAAATATCACGAAGAGATTGAGCAAGAATTCATTAACTGGACTTCACAGGAAGCCATCCACTTCGACGTCCTCGACTCCAACAAGACGATCGAAATCGAAGTGAATGAGATCTAGGCAAGCCGAAGACGGTATATGCTGTCGCGTGTTATGGTGAAGAAACGAGGACTTGTAAGCCGGATTGTCCTGGCCGCGTTGCAGGCAAACAAGTTTTTTGTTCTCAGCCGCCTTGATCTGTCAGAAGTGTCAATTCCGTCAGCTTGGATAGTTTTTTGGACGCGTTTTGGACACGATTTGAGGGCCTACAGCGTTTGAAGAAGAAGGGCAAACAGAAGCACAGCCGAACAGTCAAGAATCTTACCAAGCGCGAGAGTGCTCTCCTCGAGCATATTCGTTCTGGAAAGACAATCACTGATGCTGCACGACAGTCTGGCTTTTCGACAAAGTGGCCCGGACAGGCTGGTTGCTAAGCGTTCAGAAACATTCAAAGGAAAATGCCCACGATCCTCGACGAACTTGGATTGACTTTCGAGTCGATACTTAGGCGAGTAGAAGAAGACCGGGAAGCCCTTGAATTAGTGGAATTTATTGGTAAGGGCGGTGGGGATCGAACCATCGGGCCCATTGCAAACACGTAAGTTGTTCATTCCCCGTTCGGACAAAAACTACAAAAACGGCAGAAACGCCGAACCGAGGTACACTACAGGGACACGGGCGAAGCTACGACCGAC
>CAVSDV010000035.1:0-46567 GCA_963726725.1 Candidatus Acidiferrales bacterium | reverse complement strand
GGAAGAGGAGGAACCGAAGATGAGACGGTGAAAACCTCTTAATGGAGTCCAGCGGGTGCAAGTCCCGTACGGCCAAAGCGAGCATGCAGGCCGGTAGCGAGTGTTGCCATTCACCGGGCGACTGGTGGGTGCGAAGCGTACACAGCAAGGAAGCAGGCCGCGAAGATTCAGCTCCGAAAACCGGCTTATTGCGATGCCGACGCTGTTAACAAGGCGGAAGGCAGCATCCGGACGACCGATAATGCGAGGTCGCGCCGGGGTCGCCGGAGTCACTAGCTCGGGGCATGCTTCCAAAGGGATTCCCCAGGAACCCAGGAGAGCTCGCCATCTCTGCTCGCTAGAGCGGAAACGCGGTAGCCAAGGGCGACCGGAGGCGACTGCATACGGATGGAGGAGCAGTCTTACGACCTCGTAGTACCGATGAAGGTGGGGAACCGCAGGGCTACTGAAAGGTGCGGCCACGGGACCCACTGGAGGGAAGGGGGAAACAGATGCACGTATCTGACGAAAGGAAACATAGACGAGGCTCAGACCTCGACACACTATGTCCACACAAATCGACAGAATATCCGAACTAGCCAAGGAGGATCCGAAGCGACAATTCTTTTCAATCGCTCATCTGATCACGGCCGAAGCGTTGTATGCGGCTTTCCGAGGACTCAGAAAGAAAGCCAGCGCAGGAGTGGACGGCGTCACGCACCAGATGTATGAAAAGGACGCCGCGAGGAATATCCAACAACTTCATGAACGGCTCAAAGAGGGCAAGTACCGGGCTCAGCCGCTGCGCAGGATCTACATCCCCAAGGAAAATGGGAAGGAGAGACCCATCTCCATACCCTCCTTGGAAGACAAGATCGTGCAGAAGGCGACGGGCGAGGTGTTGAACGCCATCTATGAGCAGGATTTCCTTGAATGCTCGTACGGGTTTCGACCTGGACGAGGGCCGCATCAGGCGTTGGACGAGGTGGGACGTGTCATCTGCACAAAACCCACGAGCTGGATCCTGGAGTTAGACATCACCGCTTACTTTGACACGATCGTGAGAGGGCAACTCATGGAGATGATCGAAAAGCGAATCCGCGATGGCAGTGTACTCCGGCTGATACGGAAGTGGATTCAAGTCGGCGTCATCGACGAAGGTAGATTACTCGTGAGCGAAACAGGGACAGGGCAAGGGCAGACGATTAGTCCGCTGCTGGCCAACATTTACCTGCACTACGTGCTCGACAAATGGTTCGAGCACGAAGTGAAGCCCCGCTTGAAGGGGGTCGCACATGAGATACGTTTTGCCGATGATGCCGTGCTGTGCTTCCAGTATCGGGAGGATGCCGAGAAGGTGATGGAGGTCTTACCGAAACGATTTGCAAAATACGGTTTGACGCTCCACCCGGAGAAGACCCGACTGGTGGACTTTGGGCGATACGCGGAGGAACATGCGAGGCGGCAGGGGAAGAAACCAGCCACATTCGATTTCCTCGGCTTCACGCACATCTGCGCCCACAGCCGGAGAGGGAGGTTCACAGTGCACGTGCGGACGATGAAGAAGCGACTCCGTAGGGGCCTGACGGCAGTAGCCGAATGGTGCCAGGAGAACCGCCACGAACCTGTGGAAGAACAGCAGAAGACCCTTAACGCTAAGCTCCGGGGTCACTACCAATACTACGGACTACCGACGAACTCCAGGAGCATCTGGAGGTTCTATCGGGGGGTCTGCCGCATTTGGCGAAAGTGGCTCAATCGTCGAACTCGTGGGAACAGGCTAACGTGGGAGAAATATACCGCACTCCTCCGTCGCCATCCTTTGTTGCTTCCTTGGATCACACGTTCTTGGAACTGTGCGGGGAGTCGCACCTGAGGAACCCGCTGCGTGGAAATCTGCACGGTGGGGTCTGTGAGGGGGGAGAGTGTGGGTGCTGCCATGGTCGACCTAAACGCGCACGAAGCTGGAAACGGCGGATAGAGCCAAGGAACACCTAAAGCCCACTGCGTTCTCCTCTACTCGGATGCAATCATGTTGGTCGTCGAAGGTGGCGAATTTTCGGAAAACTGGAGTGGCTAATGCGATTCAGCTCGTGAAACAAACTCCAAGTCTTGGTATTCAGGAAGTTGGTCAGCGGAAACAAAAGTAAGATTCGGGTCGTTCGGTTCGCGTATTAAGACGCCGCCGCCAAACTCCTCAACATACCAAGTGGTCGCGGGGTCGTCAGGGGCGCACGAGACTAGCTCGATTTCGGTGGTTTTTGGGGCTTCCTAGCGCGGGAAAGCCGAACAAATAAGTACCAGCATCTCTGTCAGATGGGAGCCTGATGGAATTTTTGCGTACCACAGGCCTCGTATGCGAGCCGGCGCACGGCACCGAGACGTAGGTTGACGGTGCCAGGTGCGAGTTGACGGGATTCGAGATGAGACCGATAGCGCAGCACCACAATTCTGTTGAGAGCCAAGCGAGGTTCCGAACAATACCAGTCAACGAATTCATCGATGGCGTGACGATAACCCCGCTGGGCATCCATGCTGGTGAGGCTATTCAAGACTGCGGCTTTGGCGTGCTCGAGGTCTGGCAGGCGCAGGACAGATTTTGTGGTGGTGCGTTTTCTTCGTGAGTAGGGTTTCCGCTTCATGACCGGTGGCCTCCATGCCACCGATCAATGATTGGGTGAATGTTGCAGCGGTACGGTCAGAGTTGCCCGTCAACCGTCCAGAGCAGTGGATTTGCTGGCAAAAATCGCGCGAAATATCGCTAACGCTTACAAAGGTCACCAGAGGCGACTACAATCCAAGCGATGACTACATTGGACATCGTTCCGTATGATGCCCGGTGGCCCTTGGCATTTATCGAAGAACGTGACCGAATTGCAGTGGCCCTGGGTCCGATCGCCTTGCGGATTGAACACCACGGATCTACCTCTGTTGTTGGCCTCGCGGCGAAGCCGGTCATTGACATTCTCCTGCGCCGCGAGCGGGATGGCTCGCTCGCGACTCATGCCAACTTGCACGGCCCTGCCGGCATGGGATGGAACGAAATTGTCGTGGATGGCCGCGGCAATGCCTACATCAACGGCGGCGGGAATCACCGTGCTGACCCCGAATGGCTCGCTTCGGGAAGTGGCTGACGGCATCGCCTTCCCTAACGGGATGGCCATAACGCCCGACAATTCGACCTTGATCATCGCTGAGTCCCACGGCAAGAAGCTGACCGCATTCGACATCGCCAGAGACGGAAGCCTGTCGCACCGTCGCGTGTGGGCTGATCTCGGAGACGGCGTCCCTGACGGGATCTGCATGGATGCGGATAAGGCCGTCTGGTACGCTGATGTTCCCAACAAGCGGTGCGTGCGCGTCCGCGAAGGCGGTGAGGTGCTGGAGACTGTCACGGTCGACCGCGGCTGTTTCGCTTGCATGCTAGGTGGCGAAGGGAAGAGGACGTTGTACATCATCGCCGCTGAGTGGCGCGGCATGGACAAAATTGCCGAAGTGGCGCAAGCACGAACTGGACAAGTGCTCACGTTCTAGGCGCCTGCACCTCACGCAGGCTGGCCATAGAAAGCGAACTAAAGACAAGCTGCAGAATGCTCAGCCGTACAAACAGGAAGTAACTCGGTTACTTCCGGATGCCCCGTCGAATAGAATCCAGCCCAGACCTAGTTGCAGAGGTTGTGAACGCAATCGCCTGTTTTCACGAAGGAACTGCTTACTGCATTCGTGGCACGCCACCGTGTTGGCGTTCATGGTTCGATGCACCGAACTAGAACGAACACCTTCGCAGCCTTGAAGAGTGCTTTCGGCGGCTTGGCTGAGAGTGCTACAGGCGCAGTCACAAGCGCCGAAATAGTTTGAACCAACGTCACACTGGCGGCCTCCCACCGCGGCCGTACGCGCGATTTTGCCAAGCCAACCTGGGGATGAGGGTTTACAAACGGGATGAGATTGGATTTTTTCTTGGCGTAGGCGAACACTTCATCGGCATCGATCTCGCATCGAAAGCGAAGGAGAAGGTGGGTATCGATCAATTCTGCATAGCTGGCGAGGTCACAACAAGGGCACTTTTCTAAGCATGATTGCCTTTTTTTTCATTATGCCTTCCCACCCGTATGAGCACGCCTTCCAGGGTAGCCTATCAAGGCGTCCCTGAGGGCCCTCCCGCAATCACCCACGAGAACGCCAGAAACGAAGAAGCCGTGAGGTCGATAGCCGGTTCAACCGTGGAAAAGGACTGGACATTGTCCTGATACACGGCCCGCTTGCCGTTGAACTGGGCAAACACATCTACGCCGTTCGCCGGGCAAGTTACCATTCCGCTCACAACCCCTTTGGCCGCGAAGGAATTCGGGCCTTCGACGACCGCGCCCTTGAGCACGGGCGGCGAGCCATTCTGTGACCCAACCAGATTCGCCACTTGGTGTTGCATGCATTCAGGGAAGGTGCTGCCGTCATCCACGATAAGCGAGGTTCCCCAAGCGTTGGTCCCCAGAACATTGGCCTGCCAGCGAGAGCCGTAGGCAGCATAAGTGTTCGTGCCAGTCAGGAAATCGTATTCCTGCGCCATCACCACCAGGCCGTTGCCGTGCGTTGTCGTGTCATACGCGGCCCAGGGAAATCCGAATCCGAACGGGTCCATGCCGGACTGCGTAACTGCATTATCTAGTTGCTTCTTCAGGTCTGCCAAGAGCGTGGACTGCGTCACCGCGAGACCCGTGGGGTTCCCCGCCAGTCCAAGTGCCCGGTGGAGTTCGAAGTGAGCGAGGCCGGTCACGTCGTAGAGATTCAACGTGTCCGCAGCGTCGTTTGGACCTGTGATGTAGGCGTGCGCCCAGTTCGCCGCTTCCGTCAGGTAAAACACCGGGTCGATGTGCGGAAGACCGGGAGGCAGATTCCCCGGCTGAAGCGCGAAGTAGAGTTCCGTTGCTCCTAGCTCCAAATCGTCGCGCCATTCCGTTTCAGGATAGAAGCTAAACGGGGCGACGGAGAGCAGGTTGCCGCTCGGCGAGGTGTCCGCCAGATCGAAGATGTGTTCCGCGGACAGCAGGCACTGGTTTGCGTAGCTCGGATTGCTCGTTTTGAAAATTTGGTAGCATTCGGCAAGCGCTGCAGCCATGCGCCCCGCCAGGTTCGGGCTGATCTTCGCTGCCGCTTCGCCAGCTGTGTTGACGAAAACGGGCCGATGGCAGATGTATCGGAATTGCGAGGTGCATCCTTGATAGTTGTCGTCCGCCTGCGGCAGCCGCCAGATGTCGTGATCGCTAGTGGTCGATGCGTTTCCATTCCCGATCCCGACTTGGTAGTAGAACGTTTTTGAATTGTCATCCCACATCCTCTGCAGCCAATCGAGGCCGAACTTTGCCTCTGCCGTGAAATTCGACGCGGCAGAGCCAGCGCCCATCTGGTTCGGAAAATCCCGCACCCCGACGAGCATCAGGTCCACGGTGTAACTGTGCGTCTCCACAAATTTCAAGTAATCGCCCGCATCCCACCAGCCGCCCGAGGCGTCAATCACCGCCCCGGTGGGAGTCAGGTCGCCGGAAAAATGCCCGTTCCTATTCATCGTCGGCGTGAAATAGACTTTGGCGCTCTGGTCATTCAGGTGTCCCGCCGCGGTTCGCAGCGGAGTCGGGATGAAGTTCGCGCCGTCCCGCTCGTTTTGGTAGAAGTACAACGTGTTCGCGAGCGACGTGGAGTACAGGTTTGCCCCGGTATCAATTCGAAAGCTCGGAGAGGACGCGGAGATCGAGCCGATCACCGAGATTGTGTACGTGCCGACTGTGGAGACCGAGTCGAAGTCGAGCGCAAACACATGGGTGAACGTGCCCCAGGTGCCTTGGTCCGCGCCAATTGCCGCCGAAAAAACCGGCGATCCGCTCGAATTCAGGACGTGGGCGACGCGCCGGCAGACGAGGCGGACGTCATTAAATACGCCCGCTTCGGCGCGCTGGAAACATACCCTGTCTGGTTCACGCGAACGAAGTTGCCCTGCGCCGCTGCAGGTGAAGGCCAACCGAGGGCGGTGAGAACAATGAGCAGAGTCACGAGATAGCGTGCCAAGTTCGATGGGTTGCTTGCAGTTTGAGTGATTTTCATCGTGGGATCCTCCTTCCAAGCAGGTGGGCCAAAGGCCGCCCGCATTCGCCCTGAAAAGAGCGACCGGTCATGCGAGAGCCAGGACAGATGCGATTCGGGGACTGAATCGTTTTAATCGGGCAGATACTGCAACTCCACGGTGTCCCTGTCAACAAAAATCTTGTTGAGCTTGTTGAGCCTCAGAAATGTGAGGCTGCCTCTTCTGACCGGTGGGGCCGCGCTTGCTGGCCGGAGGGGACGTTCCGCCCCACGTCAATCGCGTTCTCAGCCACCCACCCAGGCCTCGAGACCTGCTCGAAACATTGGTGCTCTATTTATCTGCTGCTGGAGTTGAGGATTTGCAAAATCCCGGGCGCAGGGTCACAAGATTATCGTCGCAGGCTTCACTGTCGAAAACGCGAATTTTGAGGGAATCCTGGTGACCAACGCTTCCGACGTAACGATCCGTGATAATCAGGTGCAATTCAACGACAAGGCCCTGGTCATCTCAGTCCCTGTGTGTACGGGTCAGCCTGCTTTCGAGACCGGCGAAGCGTTCGACTGTGGTGAGGGAATCCATCTTAGCGGCGCAAACCATTCCGTCGTGGCAAACAACGACGTTGAAAACAATGCAGGCGGAATCCTCCTCAGCGACGACACCGGTGAAACATCTGACAACCTCGTCACCGGCAACGTCGTCGCGAACAACCCCTTCGATTGCGGAATCGTGATGGCTTCGCACGCTCCTGCTCCCGGCTCATCAGCGCCGCATCTGGGAATCGTCCACAATACGATTTCCGGCAACAAGTCGACTCACAATGGCTTTCAGGTTCCTGGTGCAGGCGCAGGCGTCGGCATTTTCAGCGATGGAAGCGGAGTTGGGTTGGTTTCCGGGAACGTCGTCACTGGCAACGAACTCACTGACAACGGCCTTCCCGGCCTTGCCTTTCACAGCCACGTTGGCCCCAATTTCGGCCTGCCCGCGGACAACCTAAACGACAATTCGATTATCGGCAACCACATCTCCGGAAACGGTGCCGATCTTTTCGATACGGCCACACCCGGTACCGCTGGGATTAACATCAGCAGCGGCGCAGGGGGTTCCCCGATCACTGGTACGCTCGTCTCCGGCAACGTAATAGCCGACGAAGACGACGATGTCGTGATGGCGACGCCCGGCGATGCAAACGTTCATCTCAACGATCTGCTCCGCAGAGACGTCGGCATCAACAATCTCTCCAATGGCACGCTTGACGCCACCGACAACTGGTGGGGCTGCCCAGCTGGTCCCGGTGGCCCAGGCTGCTCCAGCGTCGAAGGCTCCGGCATCTCGTGGGCACCGTGGCTCGATCATCCCGTGGTGCCGGTCGGCAGGAAGTGAAAAGGGCGCCGAGTCGCCGAACCCGCGTTCCCACAGACCTCTAGACCCTCTTGCTGCCATGAAGGGACAAACAAATTCGATTCGCAGGCGCTCGCTGGTGTAGCATGCGATCCATCTGGGACAACGAAATCGGTTGTCAGCTTAACGCAAGGGATGGGCGATCATGCAGAAGCCTACGACCAGGGTTAATCCTTCCGAAGAGAGGATCAAGATTGGTCCGCTAAACATCCGGTTCCTCCTTACCGGCGATGATTCCAATGGTAGCGCGTCGGTGTTCGCGGTGTTCGTGCCAGTCGGGGAGAAATTGGCAGCACCAGCACACAAGAACGACGCTTACGAGGAAATTCTTTACGGCATCGAGGGAGTTCTTACCTGGACGGTTGACGGCACACCCATCGAGGTTGGTCCGGGGCAGGCGTTGTGCATTCCTCGAGGCGCGGTGCATCGGTTCGACAATCTCGGCGGCGCAGATGCAAAGCAACTCGCAGTAATATCCCCTGCGATAATGGGCCCTGCGTACTTCCGCGAAGCAGCCGAAGTAATCGGCGCTGCTGCTGGAGGGCCGCCCGACCGAGCAAAGATGACGGACGTCTTCCGACGTCACGGCATGACGGTGGCTGGACCTCCCGCAAAGTAACGCATGATGGGCGTAGTTCCCTCTCATAGTACCGGCCTACTTTACCGGTTACGAGGATGTCCGAGTTTTAGTTGATTGCAGCGACTCTCAGGACTTAGCCCCGTCCCAGCACCGCCCGCTTGCTGAAAACTCTGGGGACTTCGTCGATCATCGGTGTGCAACAAAACGTTAAGAAGTTGCGGTTCCGCAGACGGCAAAAACCCTGAAAGGATTAACCCTCGGGGTTGCGTTTACTTCCTGCAATCGAGCTTTTGTCCTACAAAAGATTCTGGGGGTACCTCTACTTCGCTGGCGTGCTATCAAACTTCCCTGACGCTTCCTCGTAAAAGAGCGCGCCTTCCGTCTTGTCACCGCCGCTCCAATGCTTGTGGCCGCCGGGAACTCGGAGGAAATCTCCAGGGCCCACGCGCCTTTCGCCCGCTTCGTCTTTATATAGATAAGCGCCTTTGATAACGACGATCCAGACGTCGCTCGTATGCGTGTGCATTCCCGCGTCGTATCCGGGGTCGAATTTGGTAAATGTTGCATGAACGCCCTTGTCCATCTCACCCCAGAGGGCCGCCATGGAAACGCCGCCCATTGGCGACGGTTTATAGGTGGCTTGCGCTGAAGATACATAGATGACCTGTTTGTCTTTCTGAGCCTGCGCAACAGCTACTAAACCCACGACGACGGTTAAGGCCGTAACTGCTGACACAAACAATGATTTTTTCATTTCGTTTTCCTCCGTGTTTTTCCTCAGCCGGGGTTTCCACTTTGTCCGCCCAGCGGGCAACCCTTATACACCAAGGCCCTTGATAGCCACTCCATCCCCGGTGGCAGCTCTCAGCCATTACCACTTCCGGCATAACAGCCGGGTCCTTAGCCCGCTACAGCCACTGAAGCGGTGCGCGAGATCGATCCGGCACCGGATTCCTTCTCACCGCTCTTGTCGATCTCGATGGAGCCCTTGAAATAAGCCCCCTCTTCAATCACGATGCGCGCCGTCATCAGATCGCCGTTGACGGAGCCGTCCTTCTTAATCTCGATCCGACTTTTGGCCTGCAGGTTGCCCTTTACCGTGCCGTAGACCACCACTTCCCGGGCGATAATGTCTGCGGTCACAGTAGCCGTCACGCCAATCATCAGTTTGCGGTCGTTCAATTGCACCAGACCTTCTACTGATCCGTCGATTACCAGGTCTTCGTTGCCGGTGATTTCGCCTTTGATGTGCAGGCTGGCTCCGAGCCGTGCCGTAGCACGGTCAGGTGTCGCCCCCATCGGACGCATAGCATCTGTACTCATTGCGGTAGTTCCCTCCCAAGTAGCCGCGGCGGGTTTCGACGCCGGCGGCGGATTCACTGGAAAATTATTGATTTCCGGTTGCGCTTGAGGCGTTTCCGGCTTCTTATTCCCCCACATCGGTCCTCCAAAAGGATAGGGTCACCCCACGCAGAATCCGGCCGGGGGTATGGTAAAGATAGTCCGCGGGAACGCGTGTCGCAAACAAATTACCGAAGCCCCTTGCCTGAAGGTAACCTATGAGGGGCATGAGTTCTATGTAGCCACGAAAGAAGAGTTGAGTTCGACGAGGTTCTTGCGCTGCGCTCCTGGCTCCGGGAGCGCGTGGAAGACGGCTCGCGAATCCTGTTTCTCTCACAAAAAGGAGGATCCCTGACCAGAATGCAGTAGGACTTTCCGCTGAACAATGATAAAAAATGTATTCGCCCGTCTTTTTATCATGACCAATGACGTCCGGTTCACCGCCAGTTCTTTCCATTTCACTGAGTGACCACAGTTTTTCAGCATTAGCGCACCAACTCGACTGCCGCTCGATGCACCACGCCAGAAAATGTCGGCTGGTAGCTCCGGGCCATTGTCGCAACGAATGGCCAGCGGTTTTTCTCGCTGGGCGCACTGCAGGCTTGTTCAGAGCACTTACGATTTGCCGACCACGTCGCTCGCGCGTATCGGAAGCCGCCGAATCCGATGCCCAGTGACTGTGAACAACGCATTGGCGAGAGCCGGCGCAACCGGCGGCACTCCCGGTTCCCCCACTCCCGTCGGCGGCTGTTCACTTGGAACGATGTGAACTTCAATCTCGGGTGCCTCCGTCATTCTCACCATCGGATAATCGTCGAAGTTGCTTTGCTGAACTCTTCCGTTTTTGAACGTGATTTCAGTGTTCAGTGCAGCGGTTAGGCCGAAGATAATCGCACCCTCGACCTGTGCCTTTACGCCGTCCGGATTAACAACGCGGCCGCAATCCACCGCACAAACCACGCGATGCACTCGGGGAGTTCCATCCTTTTCCACCGAGGCCTCGACGACCTGAGCGACGTAGCTGCTGAACGAGAAGCGCGTGGCGATACCTCGCCCTCGCCCTGCCGGGAGCGGTTTTCCCCAGCCCGCTTTTTGGGCTGCGAGATCGAGAACGGCAAGCATCCGCGGCTGACCTGCCAGTAGTTTTCGGCGGAGCTCGTACGGATCTTTTCCGCCCGCATGAGCGACCTCATCAAAAAAAGCTTCCACCGAGAAACCCGTGTGCGAATGACCCACGGAACGCCACCACAACACTGGCACTCCAATCTTTGGTGAATGCAAATCCACTTGCAGGTTTGGGATTCCGTAAAGCAGGTCGGCCGCTCCTTCCACCGACGCAGCATCGACGCCATCCTTAATAAACGCCTCAAACGGGGTTCCCTGCATGATCGACTGACCGACAATCGTGTGGGTCCATGCGATCGGATTGCCATCCGCATCCAACCCGGCCGCGAAGCGGTCGTACCACATGGGGCGGTACCAGCCTCCCCGAAGGTCGTCTTCGCGCGTCCAAACGACTTTGACTGGTGCTTTCGCCGCTTTCGCTACATGCGTGGCTTCAACCACAAAATCCGAAGCCGGATTCGCGCGCCGGCCGAATCCACCGCCCAACAATGTGGTGTGGATCTGAACTTTCTCCGGTGGCAGCCCGGCAACTTTGGCGGCATTCGCGCGATCGACGGTTTGGAATTGCGTGCCGGTCCATATCTCGCAGTGATCCCCCTTTAAATCGACCACGCAATTGAGTGGCTCCATCATCGCGTGCGCCAAGTAGGGCACGTCGTACTGCGCTCGAATCGTCTTTGCCGCCGATGCTAACGCCGCTGCCGGATCCCCGGTCTTTTTGGCCATTGCCCCAGGCGAAGCGGAGAGGGCCGCAAAATCCGCGAGCATCTGCTCCGTGGAGAGCTTCTCGTTTTCTCCCTCATCCCAAGTGACTTTCAGCTTCTCGCGCCCGACCTTCGCCGCCCAGAAACCCTCGGCAATCACCGCCACCCCGGAGGGAACTTGTACGACCGCTTTCACACCGGGTACTTTCTCCGCATCCGTAGCGTCGAACCGCACCACTTTCGCACCGAAAACGGGAGGGCGCTCGACGACGGCAGTCAACATTCCAGGCAGATTCACATCCAAACCGAACTGCGCGGACCCGTCGACCTTAGAAGGTGTGTCCAAGCGGCGAGTGGGTTTGCCGACCTGCGTGAATTGCGCCTCGCTTTTCAGCGGAATCTCGTTTGGAACCGGAAGCCTCGAAGCCACCTCTGCCAGCGATCCGTAGGTCGCCTTTCTCAAACTCGCTGGATGCATCACGACGCCCTTTGCGACTCGGCAATCGGCGGGCTTCACGTTCCACTGCTGCGCCGCAGCCTGTACCAGCATCAGCCGGGCCGCTGCGCCGATCTTGCGGAAACGCTCCCACTCGGACGCCACCGTCGTGCTGCCGCCGGTTCCCTGAATCCCAAAGAAGAGGTTGTTATAAACCGCGTCCACGGGAGCGGACTCGACATGCACTTTCGACCAATCGGCTTCGAGTTCTTCGTTCATTAACATCGCCAGGCTTGTGTAGATGCCTTGCCCCATCTCCGAGTGGTTTGACACTATCGTGACAGTGTCGTTTGGTGCGATCTTCAGGTACGCCGACGGGACAATCGGCACACCTTTCCCCGGCTCCTGCGCCAAGAGCGCATCACTCGCCTCAGGAAGATACAAAGCAACCAGCAAGCCGCCCCCGGCGGCGGCGCTGGTCTTTAGGAAAACTCGACGATTCACACGCGAAGCAACAGAAGCAGCGGCGGTCATGCTTTCCCTCCTTGGTTGTGGATGTTTTATGCGTCGCCAGGGCGGTTTCGTCAAGTACTTTTCCGAGGCTTTCCCGAAACGTCTTGGTTTGTTTTGCTCACACCGATAACTCGCCAGCAAGTTGGGTGCTGAAGCGAACTTTACCGGTAACCCATTTGTTATGAATCGGTTGCACCATTCCGCGCCTGGCGGATCGCTTCGGACCAAGTCCCGGTAAGTTTGCGCGCGAGCATACTACGGTGAGCTTGATTGCCGCCATATAGCTGACGGCAAAGAGATCGCAACAAAAAAGAGCCGCAGATGCCAACTGGCCCAAAATCCACGCTTCCCGATTCGATCAGTTCACGAAACTTAATCATCTCGAACTCTTGCCTAGAAATTGCAGGTTGCGCGGAAAACAAACTCGAGCCGCAAGTCCTCCAAGGAAGCATTCGAATTTTCGTCGCTGCATTGAGGTTCACTCAGGCATCGCTTGAATCTTAAAGGGCGCACCATATCGAGCATCGTTTTGTCGAGGCTAGGCGAGAGGGAATTGACCACGTGAATCTCTTTCACGTGGCCATCAGGATTTAGAGTGAGCGAGAGAACCATCTTCCCAGCGATACCCGCCTTTCGTTCTTCGTCCGGGTAGAGCGGCTGAGGAGGGTCAACGTCATCTATGACGGCAATCATTTTGCCGTCCTTATCGCAGAGATACCACGACCATGTCATTTCGCCGCGCTCGGATATTGCACCGGGGCAATCCCTCGAGCCATACGAAATCTCCACGATTCTTGCCACTGGCGCGGAGGCAGGAGGTTCGTATTGCCACTTTCGTACCCACGCTAATGCTGATGGGACCAATTCTTCAGGCCCACTCAGTGCTCTTGCTTCCGAGACGTTTCCCTTGGCATCAACCAGAATTCTCAACGTAACTTTTCCAGGGACACGTGCCGCGGGACCTAGCGGGGGTGGTATGTGACGCTCTTTCAGCGGTGCCGCCTGATTGGCAACGGCTTCTTGTTTCTCGGCCTGTGGATCATTTTGCGGTTGAGCCGTGGGTAAACCGAAGGTCAGAAATACGGAAGTCGCTAGGGGTATGACTAGACGGGAGAACTTCATTTTGCACCCCGAAGATACTTCATTGTACTGCGAAACGAGGGCTGTCGAGTCAGACTCACATAGGCAGGGCCAACTCCTGTGTCGCGAAACCGGAGATGTGAAGTAATACTTCACGCGAACGGCGTTAATCACTAAGGGCAATCAGTACAAGGGGTATCGCTCCATTTTCATTGGGAATTCTCGCATCGATGAAAAATCTGTGCGTCGAAGTGTATGGAACGGCAATCAGCCCTTCGCTTGGTTGGAACAGGCTGTCTACCTCTTAAGTCGCTGTGACGGTTATCACGAAGTGATTACAAGATGCAGGGGTATGCTTGGTCGCAGAAGGTGAATGGGAAGGAGAACTTCCCATGTCAGACCAGGCCCTTTCCTTAGACTCCCTCATCGGGCGAGAATTCTCCCACTACCGCATCGTGAAGAAACTCGGCGGTGGCGGGATGGGTGTCGTCTACGAGGCTGAAGATACCCTCCTGCATCGCAACGTTGCGCTGAAATTCCTTCCTGACAATCTAGCGAAAGACCCGCACGTGCTGGCGCGTTTTCAGAGAGATGCGCAGGCAGCGTCGGCGCTGAACCATCCCAATATCTGCACCATTTATGAATTGCTTTGGCTATTTCGGTGGTCGACGCCTTGCCGTCGTTCTGCAGCAATGTCATCGGCATCACAAACTGGTAGACGTGAGACATGCGTATGCGGTAATTGACGAAATCTTCGTAGTTCTGATACTTCATCAAAGCCCTCCATGCTCCTAGTCATCGCTGTAAGTTCTGACAGTTACTTTCGCGCTTTGTAGCCAGTAGATTGCAGGCAACTACTACACCCCGGGGCTGTCAGCTGACCCCCAATTCGTCAAACTGGCAGCCCTTCCCCTAGAATCATGAAATCGTTTCAACGCATGTTCACCCCGAAAGAATGAGGGTCTCCGAAGAGAAATCTCCGGTGTTTTAGCGGGGTTTGCGGCGCTCTTGCAGTTTTTTGCGCGTGTCTACACGCACCTTCACATTGGGCAGGACGTCTGGCAAGCGGATATCCAAGGCCTGCAGCAAATCACGACAGGCCGGATTCGGCGTGGGGATGCGCAGGCAACTGCCACCGTCTTTGCTTTTCATTTCCGTTGAACTCAGGGCCTTCAACTGTTGGAGTCCCTCTTCGACGGTCACGTCCAAGGCCACCCAAGCCCGGCTCAAGACCCGCCGGATGAGATAGGCCAGCATCACCACCAGAACATGAGCGCGCGTGTGTGCTTCGGTGCGTACATGGATCGGGCGAGTTTCCAGATGGATGGTCTTGCAGGTGCGGAAGGCCTGTTCGACCTGCGTCAGATCCTTGTAGCGGTCATGCACTTCTTGCGTGGAAACAGCGCTCAGCGGGAGATCGGTCTTGATCACATAACAGCCATCGAGTTGGGCGGCCTCTTCGCGAGCGACAGAGTCCACACGCAACACCAAGGTTCGCCCTTGTACTTCGACCTGCAGCCAAGCAGCGATCTTCAGTTGCTGGATCCTGGCGCGCACCGCCTTCTCTGCTGTGGCCACGGCAGCGCGCGGATGCTCACGGAGATAGCCATTTCGCTTGACCAGCAACTGTTCCACGCGGGCTTGTTTGTCGGCTCGCGAAAGCGCTATTTCCTCGGCACGAACAGGATTGCGCCGCAGCACGTAACGCACCCCATCCTGCGCGACCTCGCACACCGCGCTGTCGAACAACTCCATCTGCAGGATGCCCGCTTTCAAAAGTGTTTCGATCTGTGGCTTGGTGATGGCGGTGATGTAGTGAAATCCAACCTTGGCTAGCTCGGCGATCTGTCCGCTCTTGATCATGCCGCGGTCACCGACAAAGGTCACCCGCTCACAACCGAAGCGTTCGCTGGCTTTGTTTACTTGCGCCGCAAAGGTCTGAGTATCTTGGGTGTTGCCGCGGAAGACTTCGACGGAAACGGGTTCTCCTCCCGCGTCGCACAATAAGCCGATGACGATCTGTTTTTTGTTTTTCTTGCCATCCCGGCCGTAGCCGTAGGCACCCAAGGCGTTGTGATCCCCCTCGAGGTAGCTACTGGTGACGTCGTAGAGAAACAGCTGCGGTTTTTCCTTTCCTCGCCGAGCAAATAAACGATTCTCGATGTCTTTTTGTTGCTCGCTCAACCAGGTGAGATTGTCGTAGAGATCGTTTTCGTCAAAGCCGCGTTGCCAGCCCAGCACAGCCCCGGCCGCATGCACCGCCACCAAGCGCACGGCGGATAAGCGAGAGCCTTGCTCCAGCACGCGGGCCAGGACTTGCCACAACGCCAGTTGCCCGGAAAAATTCTCTCCGAGGATATGGTGCAGGTCCCATCGTTTAGCCACTTGATAGACGGTCCATACGGCGCCGACGGATGGACCTTGGTGTAGTTCGATCTGTTCGAGAGAAGCCAGCGCGGTGAGATCGTTTTTGTGACGAAGAGCAAGTTCGATGGCGGCAATTTCTTTGGGATCGCAATGGGTGAGGTTGGCGATATTCCGTTTGCGGACGTGCGTGCCATCGCGATAGGACTCGCGGAGGTAGATGGATTCATAGGACTTGCCGTTGGTGGAGGGCCAGGTAGCCCGGGCGATATACATGTCCACAAAATACACGATGTAATATACTAAAGCAAGATAAATCATTAAATCAAATCAATATATGCATGTCTACACAATCGAAGGCAAAATCCCGTTAACTGCATGACCGATCGGGGCTTACTCTAAAAACAAGAGGTGAACATGCGTTTCAAATTGTAACTAACGTCAACGGCAACATCAGAATTTGGAACATGGGCTGGGCCAACTATCCCGTTGGAATAGGAGCCCCCGTGTTCGTCATCTCGGGGAATGTCCACGCGCACAACGGCAACTCGACATATTTCTACGACAACAGCGATAATCCGGATTTGGTACGGCAATATCTCGCCCAAGAATTGCTTCAAAGGTGGCCAAGAAACGAACTGCCGGTTGAACAACCTCGTTTACTTGACAGCTCAAACTGGTGTGCGCGTGTCACTTTGGTTCCACCGGACCGCAGAATACAAATCAGTCGAGGTGGCCTTGCGCTCAGCTTTGATTCCACCTGGAACCGGGTCTAACCGGGGATATAGTCGCACCTCTGTTGCAGAAGTCTGAGAACTGGTGAAATCGGGCGCGGCTAACCTGTTCGTATTCCACGACCTGGTAAGTTTAAGATTCTTTCTGCACTCCCCGCCAACGGCAATAGAGCGAGGACTTCCTTAAGGGGCCAGAAACAGCCGAAATCCATCGTAAGCGATAGAAAAATCGAACAGTCTTACGCTTACCGGCCATATCGGTGCGTCTGAGAGAAGCGGCCTATTTGACGGTATCGGGGACGCTTTCTTCCACAGTCTGCGGTTTCCCCAGGTATTCCCTTTGATGATTTCAGACAATGATTGGCAACCGGCCATGGTGTGAAAGTTCGCCACTTTGATGTTAGCACTACGGAATTGTAGTAACTGTAGTAGGTATATAGGGGAGAGACGCCTAGGTCGCACGTGGCCTCCCTCGACAACGTGGCTAACCTCGTCGCCAACTGGTTTTTGGCACTGTAGAGGACTTTTAATTCATCTATGTAGAGTTTCCTGAGCAGATTCTGTTTAATTGGGATTTTCCTTTCGAAACTCTCGAATATCGTCAGCTCATGAGAAAGCGGCGAATAATTTCGGGGATTAGCTCTTTCTTCGTGTCGAGAGCAGTTGGCGGCACATGGTTCACGAGTTATACAAGATGCGAATTAGGAGAAAAAACAGCATCTTGTAGTACGGAGAGTATCACGGGAAAAGACTCTCATGGGAACAGCGGGCGCTAGATTCCACGTTCGCTTCTCAGCGTCCTTCTAACCGAGTGAAACGATTTGGGGGCGCGCCTCACTATTTACCAGATATTCGGAAAATTGTTGTTGTTGCGCTGACGAAGGAGTATCGTGAGCAACACTCCCGAAGGCGGGTCATCCCCAGCCGTTCACTCAAGAGGTGCCAAGATGCGACCCGAGATATCCCCAGCGGGGATCCGAGGAATATTCGGTTCCTGCCTGCATTGCATTTCATTTTCAGGTACGGCATTGTCGGCAGGGATTCTGCTGCTCCTCGCTGCGTTCGCTCAGAACATCAAGGCCCAGGGCCCGCCTCAGTCCCCCGATCAAAAGGTAGATCAAGAGTTTTACACTCCGAAGGATAGGATCGAAGCGATTCGCGTCGCAGTTTTACTGACACCAAAAGCGGTGGGGGACGCAGACATTCTGCAAGGGCCGCCGCAGAATCCGAAGCAGTTTCAATTCCATCCCAATGACAAAGTTACTTGTGACTTCGATAAGCCAGGTTCACAAATGGGCGGAAAGACCCCTAAGTTTTCCTGCAAGATCACGAAGGTCGAAAGCGCGAACGGCCAAGTCCAGGTGCTGACCGAGCAAATGGAGGAAGAGCCTGTCAAAGTAAAGTTTGGTGCCAACGACAACGAGATTTACGCAGAAGTTGTCTCGACACGCTTGTTCTGGGCGTTAGGTTACTACGCTGACTCATGGTTCCCTGTCAAGGTTGAGTGCCACAATTGTCCTTCGGACCCGGAGTCCGGCTCCGGGGCAAAAGACACTCGGTCGTATGATGCCGCGACCATCGTCAGGAAATACTCAGGCCATAAGATGTACGAAGAAGGGAAGAGTGATCAGGGATGGAGCTGGAAGGAACTAGACGAGAACAACGGCCGGCCGACCTCGGAGAAAGACGGCCTAAAATTGCTGGGTGCATTTGTCCAGCATAGCGACAATAAACCTCAGCAGCAACGGCTTGTGTGCAAGGGCGTAAAGGTGGACCAGAGCACGCATCCCTTCACGACTACATGTCAGGAATCGAAGATGATCGTACAGGATGTTGGTGCCACATTCGGCGGGGGTGGAAAGTTCACGGGCAACGACAGTGCAAAGATGAATCTGCACGAATGGTCGGGAAAGGCACTGTGGAAGAAAACAGGAAAGCCGGGCATGAGCGATGCAGACTGCCCGGTATGCCAAGCGCAATTGAGCAAGAGTTTGACGGCAAAGGATGGGCTTGGGGATCCGACCATTAGCGAAGAAGGGCGCCGCTATTTGGCAGGTCTGATGTGTCAACTTACAGACGCCCAGATCGAGAATCTATTCAAGGCCGCTCAAGTGGCTTCCAAGCCTGAGTACCACAACAGTGATGGATCGTTTAAGCAAGGATTGGACGAAGCTACGATTCTGAAACAGTGGGTGGATGCTTTTAAGGCAAAACGGGAAGCTCTTGCGAGCGGCCGATGCCGCTGGAAGAACAAGCCGACAGACCTCGCACCGATCGACAATCCCATGGGGCTTGCCACTGTACCCAATCATTGTACGGCGCCGCCGTATTGACGTCCTCACTTGAGGCCTAATCAGGACACAGACAACGAGGAGTATTTATGATGTTTCGCTTACGCATTTTGGCATTCTTGGTTTTGGCATCTGTGGGCGGTGCCGCTGCGCAAACCAACCCCTGCCAAGTTCCTGATCACATGAAGAAGGACGAAAAGCTGCCTTGTGTGCGAGCAGGGAATTTTATGGTGGACCAGCCGGCATTGACTGTCGAGCAATTATCCAACGGTCCGGATTTCAATGCAGCTGAGCCAGAAAAAAGGCGGTTTGCCTACTTCACAGCAACGGACAACGTCTTGTGTTATTTCCGCCCGCACTATGCCTTCATGAGCGTCAAGGGCGATAGCATGAAGTTTCAATGCTGGCACATGACCGCCGACGGGGCGTTCTACAGCCCCACGGGAGAAATCATCCGGGTTGAATCTGTGAAAGTCGTGATTCAGACAGACAAGAACGGTGAGAAAACGGCTTCACTGTTCGCGGGCAACGACATAAACAACGAGCATGCCCTCAAAGCCGATCATTTCAAGGTAAAGTATCTCAAGCCGCCCTACCCAAACCACAACACCCGGTACAACGAGGTATTTACTGAGGTCGCAGCCAGTCGGATTATGTGGGTACTGGGTTTTCCTGCCGACCACGTATACCCGGTAGGCTCCGCAGCATGCATCGGGTGTACGGCTGATCCATTCGGAAACAACCTTAAGGACAACAACGCTTCACTGAAAGACGCGCCGGGTGTGTTTAAAGTAGTTAGCGCGGAACGGGAGATACCATGGGAGCGGATCAATCCCGAAGGCGATGAGACGTGGTCCTGGAGCGATGCGGCCAAGTTTTATTCTGACGGGGAGTGGACCCATCAGCAGAAAGTGGAGTATGACGCCTACCGGCTTGCCTTGGGTCTGTTTCATTACCACAATGCGATTGCTCAACAAAACCGGCTCGCTTGCGCGCAGTGGGCGCCAGAGACGGCCGGCCAGCCCAGAGTCTGCCTGCGGCCCATGATTTTCGTTCAGGACCTGGGCTCTACGTTTGGCAAGGCAAAGGGAGGCATGGATCTGTTCGGCACCAATCCTCGCGGGAGTTTTAGTGATTGGGAGTCCCAGACCGTTTTCGTTAATCCGCAAACCTGCGAACTACGGGCCACGCTCGACGGGGACAAACAGGTGCTTAAGGAGGCGCAGGACACAATGATCCAGAGGCTCGGGCGCTTGGACCCACAGACCGTAAGAACTATATTCGATGTGGCACGGTTCCAGATGATGGACCAGAAGCAGTTGCGCAGACTGCGCGATGCTGGCTCACAGAATCCAGAACAGGCTGCACTCGACGAATGGACGAATACATTTCTCAAGCGAATTCAGGAAATCAAAAGCGCTACAAACTGCAAGTCTAACTAAAGTAGTAAGAAGAATGCCGCTACAAGCACCTCATTTATCCAAGAATTTGATTAACGTTTGGAGAAACAAGTGGCCAACAAAATTATGATCGTGCGACATGGCGAAAAGCCGGAAAAGGACGAGGATATTCACGGAGTTAACCCCGAGGGCGAACACGACAAAAACGAACTTTCTACAAGGGGCTGGCAGCGTTCGGGCGCTTTGGTCCGTCTCTTTAATCCGTTGCACGGGCAATTCGCCCATTCGGCCTTGGCAAAGCCTGACGCCGTTTTCGCCGCCGCCCCATCGGGACACATTCATAGCGAGCGCTCACGACACACGGTCCAGGCGGTTGCCGAATCGCTCGGCCTGAAAGTCAACCTAAAGCACGCGAAAGGAGAAGAAAAGAAGCTCGTGGAGGAGGCGATGGCCACTCGAGGCGTCGTGCTCATTGCCTGGGAGCACAACGCAATCATAGATCTCGCCAACCTCATTGTCGGCAAGGAAGGGACCAGTCCAAAAAAGTGGCCCGGTTCACGATTCGACCTGGTTTGGGTGTTTGATCAACAGCCTCATCCGGCGGGCTGGAAACTGACCCAAGTTGCTCAGATGGTCTTACCTGGCGACAGTGCAGATCTCCTCTAAAACGAACCGAAGGCGCGAATTGGGACTGGCCCAGCGTATACTGGCAATGCTGGTTCCCCTGTCATCCTACGCATTGTGAGCGTTGGTGGGCCGTTGTTGTTTTGGAGATAGTAGCCACATGGCGATTACTCCAGTCTGCTTCATGGTGATGCCGTTCGGCCTGAAGGCTACGGGTATGGAGGCTGCAAATGGCCCGGTACAGATTGACTTTAACGCTCTGTGGGAAAGAGCATTTCGCCCGATGATCGAAGAGCTTGAATACCTGCCTGTTCGGGCGGACCAGGATCTCGGCGCTTTAATCATTCAGGAGATGATTGAACGACTGGCGATCGCCGATCTGGTGATAGCAGAGCTGACCATACCCAACGGTAATGTTTATTATGAGCTCGGCGTCCGACACGCGGCCAGGAGGCAGGGCTGCATCATCATCGCTGCAGAGGGGTCGAGGCAGTTGTTCGACACAGGCCAAATGCGTCGGGTCGCATACCCGCTCGCTGAAGGCACCATTAACGAGGAAACAGCAAAGCAAATCCAGTTTGCCCTTAAGGATGAAGTACGCAAAAGGATCGATGCAATCTCGCCCGTATTCCAAATCCTTCCCGGCTATCCAAATCAAATTGATATGGCGAAAATTGGATCGTTCCATGATGTTGCCGGGAGGCTCGCGACCTTTCAAGCGGAGGTCAGCGTTGCCAGGCGGTTCCCTCGGGAACAGTTTCCCGCGGAGGTGATGCGCCTGCTAACAAAATATAGAGCGGACGCCACAGGCCTTCCCACCGTTGCATTGGAACTGCTATCGCTGCTGCGTGACGCTTGTGAATGGCAGACCGCGCTCGATTTCACCGACGGACTGCCAGACCGCGTGAAAACACTATCAACCGTTAGGGAGCAGCGAGCCCTTGTTCTTAGCAAAATGAATGAACATCAAAAAGCGATTGTGGTGCTGGAAGCGTTGATCGAAACCGAAGGCGAGAGTTCGGAGCGCAGAGGTTTGCTAGGCGGCCGCTACAAAGCATTGTACGATAACTCCCCGGACGCCGACTCCAAGCAACAGTACCTCAACCAGGCCATTTCGCAATATGAGCGCGGAATGCAGTTGGACTTGAACGATTACTACCCCTCTTCCAACCTGCCCCGGTTATATCGCGAGCGTGCCGAGAAAGGTGACGAGAAGAAGGCTGCTGCGGCAGCGGTTGTCGCAATGTCGGCCTGCGAGCGATCGCGCTCCAGAAATCCGCAAGACCCCTGGGCGTCCCTCACATTCTTGGCCGCGGCGCTGGATGCGGGTGATGTGGCTTCCGCCAAGAAGTCGCTCGACGAGATCAAAAGAATTGGAATAACGGCCTTTCCACTCAGCTCGACCCTTCCGGATCTACGACGATCGCTGAGTTTGTTGGGGGATGCAAAGAAATCATCCGCTTTAGCTACGGTTGTAAGAGCTCTGCAACAGATGATCGACCCCAACGGTCTCGTCGTCGCGATGGCTGGCCGCCGCGTCGATACCCCGAATGCGGAGGTCTCGCGATTCCCGGCCTCTAATGTTCCAGCGGTCACGCAGCGTATTCGGACCGCGCTGGTGAGTACTTCCGCGTCCACCTTGGTGTGCTCCGCGGCGTGCGGTGTGGACATCATCGCTCTCGAGGTGGCTGGAGAACTTGGGCTGCGGCGGCGTATTGTGTTGCCCTTTGGGCGAGATCTCTTCCGCGAGACGTCTGTGGTTGACCGAGACAGTAATTGGGGTGGCCGCTTTGATCTTGTGCTGCAAGCCGCTATCACATCCGGTGATGTAATCGAGTTGGGCCACCCCAAAGATGACCCGAACGTGTTTACGGCTACAAACGAAGCCATTCTAGATGAAGCGATACATCAAGGTTCCGCGACCGGAGTTCGAACGCTGGCGATGGCAGTCTGGGACGGTGTTTCCCGCGGTGCCGACGATATCACGAAGGCGTTCCTCAACGAAGCGCAGTGCAGGAAGCTAGAGGTCATTGCAGTCCCGACAATGTAGCGAACTTCAGACAATGCGTCCGAGCAAGCGCTATTGAGTCGAGGTTCGCAGTAAACATCTGCGGGACAGAACCCAAATTTCAATCGAACAGCACGATGTCCCATCGCCACCGTGATCGTGAGACACTTGCGCGCCTGGAACATTCTGGGGTTGGAGCAGAAGATGGCAGGTAAGGTTTTCCTTAGTTATTCATCCGCTGACAAAGATATCGCCGATCGTGTTTGCAGCGCCCTGGAGGCTACGGGGATCTCGTGTTGGATAGCCCCCAGAGACATCGAACCCGGCGTGGATTATCCAGCAGCCATCGTGGAAGCCATTAATTCCTGCCAGGTCTTGGTACTGATTTTGACTAAGCATGCGGCAGCCTCGCCGCACGTGCTCACCGAAGTAGGGCACGCGTTCAACGGCAAGAAGCAAATCATACCCTTTCGCCTAACCTCAGAGCCGCCGCCCGAGAGTCTGGAATATTTCTTGTCGATGACCCAATGGCTCGATGCCTCGGATGGCTGCACCGACCAAAATCTGAAGCGGCTGACCGAAGCGATCTCCGACCCCCTCGCGGGAAAAGCAACCCGAGGTGTGGCCTACACGGGTGAACGCCGCACCAGGCTAATCGTGGGGGTGATCTCAGTCTTGGTACTGGCGTTCGGAATGATTGTCTACTGGAGATCACAACGATCGCACGGGTCGAGCGGCGCGCCAGCACCATTGTCTGGGACAGGCAGTCCCTCCGGCGGCTCATCGACCAATTCGCAACCGAAGATCTGGGTCAGCCCCATCGATGAACAAAAGTACGTTTGGATCGCCCCCGGAACGTTCACGATGGGTTGTTCGCCAGGGGATAGCGAGTGCGAGGACAATGAGAAACCAGCGCATCCAGTCACCATCGAAACTGGTTTCTGGCTCGGGCAAACCGAAGTGACGATTGCCGCCTATCAAAGGTTCGCCGTCCGGCATGCCCTGAAACCTCCGAGCGGCGAGGGCACCCTTCCGATCACCGGGCTAACGTGGGTCAAGGCAAAGCAGTACTGCTCTGCGATTGGAGGCCGGTTACCCACTGAAGCGGAATGGGAATTTGCGGCGCGTGCCGGCAGTTCGCAGGCATATTATGGGATGGTTCCAAAAATAGCTTGGTACGCGGACAATAGTGGTGACGCGCCCCATTCGGTGGGAAGCAAGCAGCCCAACGCATGGGGTCTGTATGACATGCTGGGAAACGTCAAGGAATGGGTTTTGGACCGTTATTATAAGAAATATTACTTAGACTCTCCCGCGACGGGTGCCAACCTGGACCAACCGCTTGCTCCGAATGCTACGGCCGTGGCGCGCGGAGGATTTTGGGGGAGCGACGCAAGGAACCTTCGAGTTTCGTATCGATCCGAACAGGAGAACGATTCCACTGATGACAGCATCGGTTTTCGTTGTGCGATTGATCATCCCTGAGTCTATGACTCAAACGCCCGACCTGCAAAAAACGTCTCACGGTCCGCGCGAAGTCTTCGGACTGCTGATGAATCACCGGCGGCATCGGCATCGCGCCGAAGCACGCAATCGAGCTCAGACGCTCTGCAACAAAACGGACAGCAAAGGGCGGCGTCGCACTTACAGGTTTTTGGTCTTGAAACAAATAGTTTTTGACTTGGGAACTAATGTGACATTCTAGCGACTCAATGAGGTGAGAGAGTTCCTGAATTCAAGAGGATTAAAATGAAGTTCGATCTCGCTTATCAACGAGCTCTTATTGGCAACGATATTGACGTGCAGATTGCTGCGGAGACAGGAGAGATCATCACTGGGGTAAACTGCACCCTGGATGGCTTTGAGATTGCTTCTGATGATTTGAGCCAAACTCCAGTTGTATCTTTCCATCGAACTCTTAGTCAGGCGGGCGATGCGAGTTCTGGCCCAGCTCATAAACTGGTTGTGGAGGTAATCGGGAAGCCTGGCGAACCGAATAAGTACGCTACAAGAATTTGGACTGATTTGACATAGTGCTATCCGCAGGAGGACTCCATGGATCCTGAGGTTTCGCTGCCAAAGTACGTACTGGAGCAGTCGGAATGGTATGCGGGAAAGGCTCGTTCAAATCGGAGAGTATTTTTCTGGATCAGAGGGTACCAAATCGTGGTCGCATCCCTAATACCTCTGGTTTCTCTTTTCGGCGCGTGGAGCGCTCAGCGCTATGTTACCGCGGCCCTCGGCGCGTCAATCGCTGTTGCTGAGGGCTTGCAGCAGCTTGGCCAATTTCAGCAAAACTGGCATCGGTACCGCGCCGCACGAGAGGCTTTACAGCGAGAACAGTTCCTATATGAAATGAGCGCAGGTCCTTATGCAACTACCAGCGACAAGTTGCGTTTATTTGTGGAGCGCGCCGACGCCGTCATGGGAGGCGAGGCCTCGAAATGGCTCACCTGGGCCGAGCGGTCGGAGGGTGCGCAAACTCAGAACCAAACGACAAAATGAATTCGTGATGAGGGCTCATTCGGGCAATTTAATCACTCAGCAGTGCTCCTAGGTGAAGCGGGGAGGTTTCCCCTCCCTGCAAGCTGATATCCACGTCTCACGCGACGCTTTTTTAAGCGTCCATTCTATTCCTGTGCTAATGTGACAAAATTATACAAAATTAATATCCCTAGAGAGACGGATCGTTCCGCCTCGGCGACCGCAATTGCTTAGTAGCAGGTCACAGAGGCTACGCAGCATTCCGGTGAGACGGGTGCACAGATGGCGGTGCGGGCAATGCCTTTCGACCTCAAAGCATTGGGTGCAGATTTTCTCCTCCTTATTGGAAAGAGGGGAACTTTCCGACTGCGGGTGTTAAGCTACTCACCATTCTGGACGGCGAGAAGGGAGCTTTCTGTAACTGGGAAATTGCACGAAGGTCTTCGTGCCACTTCGCAGCACTTCTCCAGCTTGCTCGCCGGCGGCCGACTCATTCAGGGCTGTGCATTAACCGTGAGAGGGACGCCATGAATTTCGATCTTGACGCCTTTATCAGCTACGCACACATGGACAACGTCGGGCTCATCCAGGGGCACCAAGGATGGATCTCGAACCTTCACCGTGCGTTAGAAGTTAAGGTGGGACAACTTCTGGGCAAACAACCTCACATCTGGAGGGATCCCAAACTGCAAGGAAACGATGTATTTGCAGAAACCCTGCTGGAGCGACTGCGCCACGTTGCGGTCCTCATTTCGGTTCTCTCGCCCTGCTATGTTAACTCAGAATGGACCCGCAGAGAATTGGTCGAGTTTTGGAAGGCCGCAGAGGAGCAAGGAGGAGTTCGTCTGCATGACAAGGCGAGAATTTTCAAGGTGCTGAAGACACCCGTTCGTCGGGAGATGCACCCACCAGAGTTGCAGCCGCTGTTGGGGTACGAGTTCTTCCAGATCGACCCGGATACGGGGAAAATACATGAATTGGACGAGGCCTTCGGACCCGAAGCACAGATTGCCTTCTGGATGAAACTAGACGATCTGGCACAAGACATTTGCTCCTTATTGGAGTTGCTTGGAGCTACTGGAATAACCGACTCGTCGGGGGAAAAAATCACAAGTGAGACGGTGTTTCTCGCCGAAACCACGATCGACGTTAAAGAACAGCGGGAAATGCTCAGACGAGATTTGCAACAGCATGGCTATACTGTGCTTCCTGCAGGGGGATTGCCATTAGTCGCGTCTGAGATCGTGTCTTCGTTCCGCGAGGACCTGGCGCGATGCCGGATGTCCATTCATCTGGTAGGTAAGAACTACGGTACCATTCCCGAGGGCAGCACGGAATCTATTCCCGAGATCCAGAACGAACTGGCAATTGACAGAGTCAATCAGGGTAACTTTTCGCGCCTCATATGGATTCCACCCGGTTTACATGTGGACGATAATCGGCAACAAAAATTCATCGAGCAGTTGCGAATGGATCCCCGGATTCAAAAGGGATCGGACCTGCTGGAAACCCCTCTGGAAGATCTGCGAACGGTCATTCAAGAACGCCTAAAGCAAGCCGCAGAACCGGTGCGCCAGAAAAGCGTTACGCTAACTTCAAGCCAAGATCCTGCGCAAGTCTACCTTATTTATGATCAGCGGGATGTAGGTGTGATCTCGCCTTGGGCAGATCTCTTATTCGATCGCGGATTCGAAGTCCTCCGTCCGGTCTTTGAAGGCGATGAACGAGAAGCTCGGGAATATCACGAGGAAAATCTCCGAGCCTGCGACGGTGCATTGATCTTTTATGGCGCGGCTAACGAGCTGTGGGTACGGCGGAAACTGCGTGAACTTCAGAAAAGCGCAGGCTACGGCCGGATTAAGCCGATTCGAGCGGTAGCAATCTCTCTTTTGGATCCAATGACCGAAGAGAAAGAGAGGTTTCGAACGCACGAGGCGACTGTAATTCCTCAGCTGGGTGGTTTTGCGCCGGATCCTTTGCTGCCCTTTATTACTCAGCTGCAATCTTGAGTTGGAGGAGGCCAGAGTCCTGTTTAACCCTTTTCCAGGTCTGCGTCCCTTCGAGGCCGAGGATGATCACGTCTTCTTCGGGCGAGAAAAGGAGATCGACGATTTACTGCGAAGGCTGCGTTTGTGCCGCTTTATGGCCGTCGTTGGCACCTCTGGAAGTGGCAAGTCCTCGCTAGTTCGCGCCGGCCTAGTTCCTTCCCTCTTTAGTGGGTTCATGGTCAGTGCAGGCTCCAGTTGGCGCGTAGCCACGATGCGACCAGGAGAAAACCCCATACATCACCTGGCTGTCGCCCTAGACACAACCCAAGTACTCGGGACTGAGGGGGAACTGGCCAGCACAAATCGCGTTCTGATAGAAGCAACGCTGCGGCGGGGTACGCGAGGGCTCATCGAAGCGGTCCGCCAAGCAAGAATTCCACGCAATGATAATCTCCTAGTCGTCGTCGATCAGTTCGAGGAACTTTTTCGTTTCCAAGCCACTCGCCACGTTAAGAACCCTAAGGACGAAGCGGTGGCTTTCGTCAAATTACTGTTGGAGGCGGCTCAACAAGACCAAGTCCCCATATATGTAGTACTAACCATGCGGTCCGACTTTATTGGAGACTGCATGGAGTTCCCAGGCTTGCCGGAAGCAATCAATGCAGGCTTGTATCTTGTCCCTCGAATGACTCGCGACGAGGTGCAGTCTGCAATCACTGGCCCCGTGGCTGTCGGGGGTGGAAGCATCACTCACAGGTTAGTCCTCCGATTGCTCAATGACTTTGGCGACGAGAGCGACCAATTGCCGGTCCTGCAGCACGCTCTAATGCGAACTTGGGATTACTGGGACCTGCATCAGGGGCCTGATGACCCCATCGATATCGAGGACTACCAAGCGATAGGTACCCTCAAGAACGCCCTGTCAATACATGCCGAAGAGTCGTACGAGGAAGTGCGCAAGGAAAATGGTCAAACGATCGTTGAGCGGATGTTCAAGGCCCTCACTGATACGTTTTCAGATCCTCGTGGCGTCCGCCGGCCAACATCTGTGCACCACCTTGCAGCCATCTGCGAGGTTTCTGAGGGAGAAATAATTCAGATCATCGAGATCTTCCGCGGTCCCAAATGCTCTTTCTTGATGCCTCCCTGCCCTGTGGCCCTGGACTCGCCGTCCATCGTTGACCTGTCACACGAAAGCTTGATGAGATGCTGGACTCGACTCGCGACATGGGCAAAAGAGGAGCAAGGATCGGCCAGCGTTTACGTCCGCTTGTCACAGGCTGCGCGTTGGTTTGCGGAAGGCACGGCAGGGCTATGGCGCAATCCAGAGCTGGAACTGGGGCTCCGGTGGAGACGCGAAAACCGTCCCACTGCCGCTTGGGCTGAGCGCTATAACTCGTCGTTCGCACAAGCAATGGAGTTCCTGGACCTTAGCGAGAAAGAGCGTGACCGCCTTTCCGCCGAGCGCGAGAGAGAACGAAGAAGAACGCTCCGACAGACTCAATGGGCTGCCGCCGTCTTGGGAGTCCTGTGTGTGGTAGCACTGTCCCTGGCTTACGTGGCTTGGAGTGAAAAACGTCGTGCTGAAGATAATCTGCAATTGGCAAGAAAAGCCGTGGACGAGAGTCTATCGTCTGCCGGTCGTGAGCAGTCGCGGGAAACTGCAGATTTACCCGAGATGGAGGAGTTCCGAAAAGAACTGCTAGACAAAGCAGGAAATTTCTACGCCTTATTCACCAAGCAAAACTCCAAAAACGAAGGGCTGCGCAGCGAAACAGCATGGGCGCATTCCAGGCTGGGCGACATCAGCAGGCTTTTGCAGAAGCATGAGGAGGCAGTAAAGGAATACAAGGAAGCCATTGCTCGTTTTGAAAGCCTCGCAAGAGACTATCCAGGCGATTCTGACTACCTCCGCGCGCAAGGCTATGCCCACCATTGGTTGGGTGAAACCCTGCGGACCTGGCTGGAGGAATCTCAAGGGCCGGTGCCATACAGCCACGCCGACGCAGAAAAGGAATACGATCAAGCACTGGATTTGCAGCAACGAATACACGACCAGAATCCTGCAAATTCGCTGTATCAGCAGGAATTGGCTCGTACCCTCTACAATCGCGGAATTATTCGTTACGACAGCAAGAATGTCGCCGGAGCAGAGTCGGACTTTCGCGCCGCAATCGCCTTGCTCGAGAAATTGGTCGGGAAACCAACACCAACCACAGATATGGGCTCAACTCGTGACCCGTCCCAGGACTTGGCAAGAGCTTACAATGACCTTGCGGCGCTGCTGACCCACACAACTCAACCGGACGAGGCCGAAAAATTCTATGAGCGAGGCATCGATCTGGCTGAGGGCTTGTTGAGGAAACAGCCTGAAAATCGGGAATATAAACTGGAACTCGCCAAGTATTGTAACAACCAGGCCAGATTGCTCGTCTCAGAGAACAAACTCGAACTGGCAAAGCAGAGAAACCACCAAGCCATTGACCTTATCGAAGAACTCATGGCACCCCCTACCTCGATCTCCCTGTGGCTGGTGAATGGCTTGCAGCTTCGTGCTCAGATCCTGGAAGCGCAGGGGTCAAAAGAAACGCAGCAGCAATCCGACCTGTTGTTCGAGATCCTACAGAAGCTGAATAACAGACAAGGTTTGGGTGGCCATCCGACATTACATGTCTTTTATATGGACCTTGGTATAAACTACCTCGAACTTGCGAAGCAGAATTTGAAGTCGGGTGACTTGAAGGGAGCCAGGGTGGCTCTTGACAAATTGTCACAAGTCCTGCCGCAGCTATCGGCAGAAGATAGAGAGACGCTCACAAAATCGTTTCGCGGATTGCAGGAGGATTTGTACAGGAAATTGGGCAAACGTCAACTTAAGGAATGATTGGCCAGAAAGGTCCTGCAATGAAGCATGCTTTGTTGGTTCTCACGGTTCTCCTGACGGTTTGCGCGGCCGGCGCCGCTCAACAGAATGATCCCAACCCTTTGAAGAACCAGCTGGCTCCGGTTAGTGCTGTGCCAATGGAGGACTCTCCTGGCGCTGGTGAGCAGCGTGAACCTGTGGGAGCTAACAACGGGACTGCGCCTCCGTCCCAGGAGCCAAAGCCAGCAGAAGATCAGAAAAAGAAGCCGCCTCCAGTAAACAAGCCTCCCGTCGAAATTAAGAGGCCGACTATTGACGCGAGTATGGTCGGCTACATTGACAACGCTATCGTCGGTTCTGAAGTCAGAATTCGCTTCGATGCGGCTTTCCATGATGCATTTCCAGATCGCGCAGAGTTTGTCTATGCGAAGTGCGGCTGTTATGGTGGCAACGCGCCAGGACCCGGAAAACCGGGCCAAATCCCCAAAAACGTAAACTTCCAAATCCTGTCCTTCATGGGGGAGTATGCCGTCAACAAACGATTCTCCGCTTTCGTCGAAATCCCGTTCCGCTGGATTCAACCTCAGGGAGTAGCGCATGGATTCACCGCGCCAGCCTTTCCCAATGGTGCTGGAATTAGTGACGTACAGGCAGGATTGAAATTCGCCATGCTGGCCTCTTCTCGACATTATCTGACAGTACAGCTGCTGTCCTACTTCCCTTCCGGTGATTCCCGGAGTGGTTTGGGCACACACCATTACAGCCTTGAGCCAGCACTACTGTACTACCAAAGGCTTTCTGAACGATTCGAGATTGAAGGCGAATTAGGGGGCTGGCTTCCGATCGGAGGATCCTCGGGGGTTGGAACCCTTCCCCAGGGATTTGCAGGAAACCTGTTCTTCTACGGCATAGGACCAAGCTACACACTTATAAACGGGGAGCGTTTCCGACTTGCGCCGGTGATTGAATTGGTTGGGTGGAATGTCACGGGGGGATTGCAGACCGGTACCCTTCCTCCGTCAAGCGCGAGCGGCATAAATATCGTCAATCTCAAGATCGGAGCACGAATGGGATTCGGGGGGCACAACTCTTTATACGTAGGCTACGGAAAAGCGCTCACCTCTGCCGATTGGTATGACCAGATCGTCAGAGTTGAGTACAGATATTCGTTTTGAGCAAAAGGACCGTGATCTAGGATTGGATACCGGGTCAGGTCGGTCCGCCTTTTTGATCTGAGTTGTAGCCATTCCTTTCCATGAGTCTAATGAAACGCAAGGATTCTGAAACCCCAACATAACTGTCCGCAGTTCTAGAGAAGAAGGCAGCGAAAACGGGTTCGCTGTTGACGACCTCTCGTGCAAAAGCGATGTTTCTGGAACAATTCTTCTGGCGACCAGCGTCATGATCCATTGTGTTCTCCCATATACGTTGTTCGCACTGAAGCAGACAAGAGGTTAACTTCGGAGGTAAAAATGGAGGTCTCATGATCATTCATCCCGAGAGATGGAAATCTCTACTCGGACGTTATGAACTCGACCGTCCACATCGGATGTTGGCGTTGGATGGCGGAGGGATCCGCGGCCTAATCACATTAGGCATTCTCAAAAAGATTGAAGAACTGGTCGCAGATCGAACCAGGTTGAAGCTGTGTGAATATTTTGACTACATCGCTGGCACGAGCACAGGAGCGATTATTGCAGCTGGTCTTTCGCGAGGAATGACGACGTCGGAGCTCATTGACTTCTACACGTCATGTGGAAGACAAATGTTCGAGCCAGCTTGGATCATTGAGCGCATCAAGTACTTCTACACTGCCGATCCTCTGAAGGCGAAACTCCAGGAGGTATTTGGTGCAGACACAACTCTTGAACCAGCCTCCCAATCAAGCAATGAGAGCGTCAAGTGCCTTCTCCTGATCGTCACGAAGAATGTCACAACCGATTCCCCGTGGCCCATCAGCAGTAACCCGGACGCGAAATACAACGACCCCAACCGACCCGACTGCAATTTGCGAATCCCACTCTGGCAATTGGTTCGAGCGAGCACGGCCGCTCCGGTATTTTTCCCGCCTGAGGTACTGCAGTGGGATTCCAAAGATCCCTCCAAGACATTTGTGTTCGTAGACGGAGGCGTCACGCCACACAACAATCCAGCATTCTTGCTTTACCGTATGGCCACCGAGCCAGCCTATCGGTTGAATTGGAAAACCGGAGAGAAGAACCTTTTGATCGTTTCTGTCGGTACCGGAGCTGCGGAGTCTTTGGGGACAACTGCGGCTAAGCCCAATAGGAATATTGTTTCGACCGTGGCCGGGCTCCCGGAGGGCCTCATGTACAGCGTTCAGATGGACCAAGATATCAGTTGTCGCACCATGGGGCGTTGCACATACGGCACCGCTCTAGACCATGAGATTCTGGATCTAGTGCCTCGCCAGGTGGACGAAGGGATGACTATCGAAGAGCAATACAACGCTCCTCCTATCCCGCTTTCAAGAGATCTGGGACGAAGTTTCCTATACGCTCGTTACAACGCGGACCTGAGCCGTCGAGGACTGAACGATCTAGGTTTCGGAAATCTTGATCCAGCGAGCATTCAGAAAATGGATGCCGTCGAGAATATGTCCGCATTGACGGAAATTGGTAGGGCAGCAACCAAGTTCGTCAATGCGGCGCATTTCGGTCCCTTCATCTAGGAGATGTGGTGCCACGGACCGCTGGTCGCGTGTCGGCAAACTGTAGACCTAGCGCTCAAAGGCGCGTACGCAAGCTTAACTATTGCAGCTTTCCTCTCCACCGGTGATGCGAAAGGGCGAAACGCTTCGTCATCGGCGATCACTATTTGCAGAGGATACTTCGGTTGAGCGAGCGGCATGCGTGCAGTGTTGCCCGGATGAATCGAGCGACCTTTCGATATCGCAGTCACCGGGATCCTCGGACGGAGTTGCGCATGCGCATCCGTGAAATCGCGCAAGCGAGAGTGCGGTACGGATATCGAAAGATCCGCGTGCTGTCGAACCGCGAGGGCTGGAAAGTGGGGAAGTTCTTAGTCGAACGCATCTATCGGGAAGAGGGATTAACGCTGCACCAGCGCCGGAAAAGACGGCGTCGAGTGGCGGAGCACCGCCGGGAGCGCTTTAATCCAACGGGACCAAACCAGTTGTGGTCGATGGACTTTGTAGCAGATCAGTTGGCGGATGGGAGAGGGTTTCGAGCACTTACCGTCGTGGACATTTACACCCGCGAGTGCTTGGCGATCGAGTCGGAGCAGAAGTTGGAGGGCGAATACGTCGTGAGAGTGCTGAACTGGATCAAAATCTCACGTAGCGTTCCGAAGATGGTGCATTGTGACAGCGGGAGCGACTTTTCCAGTCAAGCGATGGATCTGTGGGCGTATCAGAACGGAGTGCGGATGGCATTTTCTCGACCAGGAAAACCGACCGACAATGCTTTTGTGGAGTCGTTCAACGGAACGTTCCGGGCAGAATGCTTGGATGCGCATTGGTTTACGTCATTGACGGAGGCCCAGAGGATCGTAGAGACTTGGCGGGTGGAATACAATGAGAGTCGTCCTCACCGAGCTCTCGGGAAAAAGACGCCCAACGAATTCGCCAAGGAAATCGCGGCTAGCCGCGATTTCCTTGGGTTGCAAACAGCCGAGAGCTCACCCTAGAGCTAGTATAAAAACCCGGTCCGATCAGGTATAAAAACCCGCTCACTTCTTTTGGACTAACAAATCAGGCCGGTCACATTGACCGCCAAGCCCGTGTCGTGGCCCATCTTTAGATTGGCCTACCCGTGTCTGACGGCCCTGTTCCGCCAAGCCTTCATTTCAGTTGGCAGAAGTCGAAGATCTCATTCCAGACCTCCTTGAAGATCTTGTCGCCGAATCCCGACTGCGACCTCAGCAGATCGTAAGCCCGGAGCTTGCGGCCCCCACCGCGCTCGGCTTCGATGGCCTTGTACTGTCCGACGATGTCCATGTGGTCGCCAGGCACCAGCACATTTTCGCCCTTGGGCCAGAGCATGGACAGGGTGTTGACGATGCCGTCGTTGTCCCATACCTCAAGCGAATGTTGCGGAGCCCCGCTGATGCGCCAGGTCACCTTGCAACTTCGGGCGGGTTGCTGGAACGGGCCGCCGGCGCACGCGCGGTAGCAGCTCCGATAAACAACGTCGGTGCCCGCGCTCAGCGTGCCATCCTTGGTGATCTCAGGATAGGTCCACAGCTTCGCCAGTTCCCACGGCGGTGCGGGACGACCCGGATCGAAGCGAAACAAGCGTCTTCCAATCGTCACATACGAACGGAATTCAATGTTGTGCCCCAGCTTCAGTTCTTTCTCGCGATCGCCAACACTGAAGTGGGCTGGGCTCATCGCTTTTCCGGCGCGTTGAGGACGAGTAGTGAGGTCGTCGATCGCACGGAAATCCGAAGCCATGAGGCACAAATAGAGTCCGAGCTCGGCTGCGGCTTCATGTGCTTCCGCCTTCCGCACGGGACTTGGTCTCCCGTTATGTTCGTTGGCCTCACTTAAGGCATCCTGCACGGCTCGAAGCAATCCTGCGTGTGTGAGGCAAGCGGCACTGCCCGCGATCGCGCTTTCGATCCGATCCAGAAACAATAATTGTGAACCCGCGACCGCGGCGCGCAACTCGGCGACCACCGCTTCACGCCAGACGCCATGGGAGCGCACCCAGTCGGCGAGGTTGGTACCCCAATGTGGGACGGAGAGGAACACAACGCGACGCACGCACTTGAGAATTTCCTCCGGTTCTACCTTGACTCCGCCGTCCACCACAATCGGCTCCTTGCGGTGGTATAAGTCCCAGAGGAGCCAGCGGATGTCGAGCCCGCCAGTCGAGTGCCCGACCAGAACGACAGCATCCCTGTTTGCGATCCCACCGCGCGCCATGCGCTTGGCGAGGTAACTCCGCAATCGCGTCGCGCGGGTGACCACCGCTGCAGTAGGGAGATTGTCGAAGTAGTGGAGTACTTGATTTCCGGTGAGCCAAGTCTGAAACAAAGGCGTGATGCCGCTGTAGTATTCAAGCTGGCCGAGTGCGTCGAAGCCGGCGAAGCCAGGTACAAGCACGACGTGAAGACGTTTGGTGGAGGGGGTCCTCGCGCCTTGAGCGGCCACGGTCCAGAACCTCCTGAAATCTCAAGAAGATTATCCCCGCCTTCTTTTCCAAAATCGAGCCCAAAGGGAGAATTGGCACCTCGAATAACGCCTTAGCAGCCGATATCGCCGATGAGCCTCTTGCACCATCGGCCTGTCGCCTCCAGACAGAAGGTTCCGTAAATCTGCTGTGAAAAGAAGCCTGCCGCAGTCATCACTAGCAACCAAGTTACTTCCGAGTAGCCATCCTGAAGTTGAACAACCTCGCTCTACATTATCCTGTTTATCGAGGGTATCCGACGTCCAGTCGACGCGATAGCTTCTTCCGCATCGAAGGTTCGGACCAGGGGGTCGACGAATCTCTCCACAAGAAGTTCCGTTGGATATTTATGAGCGGACAAACTGCAAATGCTTATATCAGAAGGCCCTAACTAAGGACTTCGAGTCTGGGCTCTTCGGTTCGTAGTTGATGGGTGCAAGATGGGTGCAGGATACAGTGTATTTTTGCCGCTCCCTCGTTCCCTAACTGACGCCAGAGAAACGAGTTGTTTGATTTCACTCCACGGCTGTTAACCGAAGGGTTGCTAGCTCGAATCTAGCCCGGGAAGCAAACTAATCTTCAAACTCGATGTTGCAGACGGTAGCACGCAGCACAAAGCGCGATCAAGTTGTTGAACTCATCATCGCCACCTTGGCTCCGCCAGCCGTCCCGTTCCAGCACCCGACGTCGCAGTTCGTCATATTCTTCTCGACTCGGCTGTAATCGAGCTCGTTTTTGGCGCAAATTCTCCATCTGCCCTTTCCTTGTCGGTTCAAAAGCTCAGTCAAGTTGCAAGGAAGTAGCATCCTTCTGCTTTGCTGAGAACGGTTAACCAATATCTACAGTTTGCTCTCGTCAAAGGTAGCGCTTGCTAGAAAATCGGCGCAGATCATTTCCAGGCAATATCCTCGTGATTTGTCTGATCCCAACATAAGAGCTGCGGTCTCTAAGGCTCTCTCAACAACCGGTAGCTGGCTTTTATACGCTTTGAAATAAAAAATCTCCCAAGGCTCGGTTTCTTTCCCTGTGCGGTGTCGCTCGACCCCGCAGGAAGCCGGCGCGCAAAAACGGTGAGGGCGTCGAAGTTGGGTGAACAGTGCCAACCCCTGTTCTCAGGTTCTTGCAAGAATACGAGGAAGTAGAATGACTCAATGAAGACGATTGTGGGCGTAAGGCGTTTGCAAAAAGAAAAGGGGGAACGTAAAGTCGCTCCCCCTTTCGAACTGAACAACGCGGATTTTTCGGTCGAGTTAACGAGTGACGTTTGCGGCGACGATCACGAGTTCCGTTTTGTGATAGTTTTGTGCGATCTGGACCTCTGCCTTGCTCATCAGGAACTCCCGGCCGGAGGAGTTTCCCTCTGTCCAAACTTGGTAGAGGAAGTAGTGGTCGCCCAAGCGATGGAAGACGAGCTTGGTTGTACTGGCCAGTGTGCTCGAAGTGCAAGCATTGGAAAGAGCGACGCCCTTCGCGGATTCCTGATCGTTGTCGATGCGCATGACGCCGTTCTGGGACATGGATTTGACGGTGTAGTCGCCTGCTGGGAAGGCGCGACCTCCCACGGTAAAGTCGAAGGGAATGTTAGCCTTTACATAAGTCTGCTGGGCCTGAGCGGACGTTGCCGTCAGGAACAGAGCCGAAGCTAAGAGTGTGTAGAGTACGTTTTTCATAAAATCTCCTTTGTGTCAAAAGCGGTGAGAGGCAAAACGGCGGTTGCCCGCATGTTTTCTAACTGCCAATGAGTCTTTTCTGCTTGCCAACCTTCGTGTTTGCCGTTCAGAACCGCCAACGTCGATGGATAATGCAGTCGGAGTACCACACTCGACAGTAGGTAATGAATGTAAGCCATGCAACGTGAAGTTGCAGATTCCATAGAGACTGGGCAAAAGCCTAGAATGCTCCGAAGGGACACGGCGGAAGGAACTAAACTCACTCGCTAACCGAGCGGTTAGTGCCCGCCCGCCTTTTGGTTAACGGCAAGTGTATTCTGGCGAGAACCAGAGTGTTAAGTTGAATTGCAGGTGAGCCGACTATGGAAGCGCGCATTGTAGGGATTGCAGGTCATTTCCAAGGCTCGATCTTTGCCTTGCCCGAAGGCGAGGTATCGATCGGCCGTGATCCGACAAATCAAATCTATCTGGCGGATGCCTCCTTATCGCGGCGGCACTGTGTGCTGGTGCGCAAAGGAGCGGAAGTCCGCGTGCGCGATCTGGGAAGCCGCAACGCCACCCGCGTAAACAGTGTGCCGGTGGTGGAACGGCAGTTGGAACATGGAGACCAGATCTCAGTGGGTTCTTCGCTGTTCGTTTTTCTTCTCGAGGAAAAAAAAGGGACTCTCTCGAGTCCGGTAATTTTTGATGATACTTCAACGATTAACGGAGCAGCGGTTTTCTTGCCGCAGGAAGATGCGCTGTTTCTGTTGAAGGACGAAAAAGCGAATGAGGTAGGCTCGTCTGGAGCCGCACGCCTCACGGTTTATTTAAATGCCCTACTAAAAATCGCGACAGCAATTGGAACCATTCGCGACCAGGAATCCCTCCAATGGCAATTGCTCGGGTTTGTGTTTGATGTGGTTCCTGCCGAAAGAGGGAGCGTTCTGTTTCTTGACGACCATGGAGAAGTGAGTTCGACGGCGGCGTGGGATCGTGTCCGAGGACCCGAGCAAGCCGTGCCCGTGAGTCAATCGGTGCTGCGGCGCGTCTTGCGAGAACATGTAGGTATGGTAGTGATGGATGTGCAGCACGATGAAACCTTGCGCGATGTTGCCACGCCGCACGAACTGCAAGTAGTTTCGCTGCTTTGCGTTCCGATGGTAGTCGGCGAAAAAATTCTGGGAGTCATCTACCTGGACAGTATGAGTCCCACAGTGCAGTTTGACCGCAGTCATTTGCAGGTGTTGCAGGCGGTCGCGCACATCGCAGCGCTCGCACTCGAGAACCTGAACCGCTGGGAGACGTTGGCGCTGGAGAACCAGACGCTGAAAGCGGAAATCAGCTTGAAGCACGACATGGTGGGAAGCAGTTCGAGGATTCGCGAGGTCTTCGAATTCATCCGAAGAGTGGCAGCAACAGACTCAACCGTGCTCATCGAGGGCGAAAGTGGAACCGGCAAAGAACTAGTAGCGCGAGCGATTCACCGAAATAGTGAACGCGCTGAGCGGCCGTTCGTGGCGATCAACTGCGCGGCGATCACCGAAAGTCTGCTAGAAAGCGAGTTATTTGGACACGAGAAGGGTGCGTTTACAGGGGCGGCGTCGCAGAAAAAGGGGAAGGTTGAACTTGCAGAGGGCGGGACCTTGTTTCTGGATGAGATTAGCGAACTTGCACTAGGACTGCAAGCGAAACTGCTGCGTGTCCTTCAAGAACGCGAATTCGAGCGTGTGGGTGGAACACGCACCATTCCGCTTGATGTCCGGGTCGTAGCAGCAACAAACAAGAACCTGTCGAGTGCCGTTGAAAGGCGAGAATTCCGCAAAGATCTGTATTACCGGTTGAACGTGGTCAGCGTGATGATGCCACCATTGCGCGAACGCCGCGAAGACATCGTCGAGTTAGTCGTTCATTTTATTGAGAAGGCCAGCCGCAAGTGCAAAGTACCTGCGGGAGCGATTTCGTCGGACGCGTTGGAGTGTTTGAAGAATTACGATTGGCCGGGAAATGTTCGCGAACTGGAAAACGCCATCGAACGAGCGCTTGTTCTGGGATCGTGCGATAGGATGATCGGTCTAGATGACCTACCGGAGGGAATTATCGAAGCAGGGTCTCCATCGAACGAGGTGGCAAGTTACCACAGTGCGCTAAAAGAAGTGAAGAAGCAGCTGATTCAGAAAGCCCTGCAAGCGGCTGGAGGCAGTTATCTGGAAGCAGCAAAAGCATTGGGACTTCATCCGAATTCTCTACTCCGACTAATGCGGAATTTGAACGTGAAAGCAGCGGCGAAAAGCGTAAATCCTCCCGCCCAATCCGATTGAAGGCTATCCTTGTTAAAACGGCTCTGAGCAGGAATTCGTAGAGACGCAATAAAAGAGCGGGTTTCCGTTGTAGGGGCGGTTCGGCTAGACTCGGCGGAATGCGCGACAACGAATTCACAAAAATCCTGGGATGGCCTGGTTACCGAGTCTTTCGGCACGAAATCAATGAATCTGCCAAGACGCTGCGTTTATGGGTACGGCGCAAGCGAGGAAACCGCAAGCTGATCTGTTCGGGGTGCGGAAGAAAGTTTACAGACGCGCATGATTACAACGAACGGGAAGTGCGCGACCTGCCGTGGGGTGAATATCGAACGACGGTAGTCATCGAAGTGTACCGGGTGTGCTGTCCGCAATGTGGGGTAAAGGTCGAGAAGGTGCCCCAGCTGCCGAGTAAAGCGCCGTTTAGTAAGCGCTTTGAAGATGCCGTGGGGTTAGCGTGCGAAAGCGCAGCGGTTCGCCAGGTGGCCAGGCAGTTCCGACTGGCAGCCAGCACGGTGCGAGCGATCGACCTGCGGTATCTGCAGCGTTGGAGTGCAGCGCGCCGCAAAGACCCGTTAGTACAAATGGGTGTGGATGAGATTTACTTCGGCAAGCAGATGAAGTTCATCACGGTGGTCAGCAACTTGGATACCGGCGAGCCCTTGTGGTTTGGGCAGGACCACAAACAGGAAACACTCGATGAGTTTTTCCGGACCCCATTAAGTGCCCTACAGCGGAAACGAATTGAGGCCGCTTGCGTGGATATGTGGCGGCCGTTCACCAACAGCATTGAACAATGGGCGCCCAACTGTCGCATTGTGTACGACAAGTTCCACGTTCTGCAGCACGCCAACAAAGCCATCGATGAAGTACGCCGAGCGGAGTTCTTCCGCAAAGGTGGGCGCATGCGCGGTGTCGTGAAGGGCAAACGCTGGCTATTGTTGACGCGCTGGATGAATCTGGACAGCCAAAAACGCCAGCAGTTAAACGAGCTGTTCGCCCTCAATCGACGCGTGATGAAAGCCTACCTTCTGAAGGAAAGTTTGGAGCGGTTATGGACCTACCGCTATGAAGGAGCCATGCTGCGCTATCTGCAAAGTTGGATCGATCAACTGCGATGGCAACGATTGGAGCCTTTTCAAAAACTCGCTTACATGCTGCTGGATCATCTCGACGGCATCCTCAACTACTGCCGCACGAAAGTACCCTTCGGAGTGGTGGAAGCCATCAACGGCAACATCAAAACCCTTCGTAGAAGAGGTCGCGGCTACAAGAATATCGGCTATCTGTTGCTTAAGGCGCAGCGCTGGGCGTTCACCAAGACCGAATTCATAGTTCTCCAGAAAGCGGCTTAAAATGCGGGCCTCTACGAATTCTTGTGCAGAGCCGTTAAAACAATGTTGGCGTAGACCTGCAAAAATTCTCTCTCACTAAATGCGATTCAAAAATAAGAACTAAGAAAGATTTTGAAACCGGTGGAGTTAAGCTAGTTTACTCACTGCACGGAAAGTTATCGCTTCTCGGTCGGAAACCACTGCAAGAGTCTCGATTATTTGTTCTATTGATTCGGAGAGTGTCGAAATATGTACCCTCCATCCCAATTGCTACGCTAAATTGCAAATAATTGAGGATAACGTACGCCATTTTTCGCATATTTGAAGAGAAGTAGGTCTGGTTGGTAAAACAGTGGGCCTGAGGAAGGCCCGAGAGGAGGGGCGATGGAGCCCACCAACCAGGGAGAAGTGCCGAAGTTGAGCCAGGTGATCCAGATTGATGAGGGGAAGATTCAGGAGCACCTGGGAGAAGTGGTCCGCAGCACGGTGGAAGAGACGTTGAACGCCATGCTGGATGCCGAGGCGGACCGTCTTTGCCGAGCCGAGCGGTACGAGCGGACCGAGGCGCGGAAGGATACGCGGGCGGGTTCCTACCAGCGACAGCTGCAGACGAAAGCCGGCGAAGTCACGCTGAAGGTGCCGAAGCTGCGCAACCTGCCGTTTGAGACGGCCATCATCGAACGCTACCGGCGGCGGGAAAGTTCGGTGGAAGAGGCTCTGGTCGAGATGTACCTGGCCGGAGTGAGCGTACGGCGAGTCGAAGACATCACCGAGGCCCTGTGGGGCACGCGGGTCAGCCCGAGCACGGTGAGCGAGCTGAACCAGAAGATCTACGGCAGATCGAGACTTGGCGCAACCGGCCGATCGATGGCAACGCACCCGTATGTATTTCTGGACGGGTTGTGGCTGAAGCGGAGTTGGGGCGGCGAGGTGCGGAATGTGTCGCTGCTGGTGGCGATTGGCGTGAATGACGAGGGCTTTCGCGAGGTGCTGGCAGTAGCGAAGGCGCCAAGGAAGACAAGGCCAGCTGGACGGCATTCCTGCGGGACCTGAAAGAGCGCGGCTTGAAAGGCGTGCGGCTGTTCGTTTCCGACAAGTGCCTGGGGCTGGTGGAAAGCCTCGGGGAGTTTTATCCGGAAGCGTTGTGGCAGCGGTGCGCGGTGCATTTTTATCGCAACGTGTGGACGGCGGTGCCGACGAGCAAGGTGAAGGAAGTGGCGGCGATGCTGAAGGCCATTCACGCGCAGGAAGATCGCGCAGCGGCACGGCAGAAGGCCGAACAGGTGGCAGCGAAACTGAAAGAGATGAAACTGGCGGATGCTGCCGCGATCGTGGTGGCGGGGATTGAAGAGACGCTGTACTACTACGCATTTCCGCGCGAGCACTGGCGGAGTCTGCGAACGAACAACCCGCTGGAGAGGCTGCTGCGCGAGGTGCGACGAAGAACACGGGTGGTGGGTGCATTTCCGGATGGGAAATCGGCGCTGATGCTGGCGGCGGCAAGACTGCGGCACGTGGCCGGCACGAAGTGGGGCACGCGGCGCTATCTGGACATGAACCGCCTGGCCGAAGCGAGCGAAGCGGCATGAACGCGCCCGCAAAAACTTTCGGCTCCCCCTCGGGGGAGCCGAGCACCACCAGGCCTATGCCTCAACAAATGTGCGAAAAACTCTGGACACTATCTAATTAAGTAGCTGGAGCTCTCGGAAGTAAATAGTGCTGGAAATATTCGGCAATTCAGTTCAGGGATTGTTTCTTTGAGTGGGAAGTTGGAGAAGAGAGTCCGGAGACGAGGTCCGGCCATTCCTACAAATCAATCTTGGGGGTTAGTGCAACCGGCCTCTTTGCTGAAACGCTTACCTCTGGACGACGGGCTTCAATCAATACGCCTTAAGCCCGACTGCGCGAAACTTTGCCCAGGTTTGTTCCACTAATTCCCTGGAGGGTGCCTGAATATCTCCAAGAGTATAGTTCAGCTTGAGCTCTTTCCATTTGAATCGGCCCATTTGATGGAATGGGAGAACGTCGACTCGTTGTACATTTCCCAACTCAGCGGCGAATTTCGCAACCTGGGCAATGTCCTCGGCCTCGTCTGTCAATCCTGGGACCAGGACGTAACGCAGCCAGAGGGGTGTTTTGCATGCAGCCAATCGTCGGGCAAAATTAAGAACGGGACCATTGTCCATGCCGGTAAGCCTGCGATGGCGCTCTGGATTCCAGCATTTTAGGTCGAGTAGCACAAGGTCAATGTACTCCAATTCTGAGTTCGAAAGGCGATCACCTAATCCGCCATTGGTATCCAGCGCGGTATGAATCCCCATTTCTTTCGCAGCCGCCAGCAATTTTACAGCAAAGCGGTCCTGCATCAGAGGCTCACCGCCACTCAACGTGAACCCGCCGGACATTACTTTCAACCCGTGACGATATTTGCGCAGTTCCTCTGTTGCTCGTACTAAGGTTACCGGGATTCCGTTGCTCATGGTCCACGTGTCGGGGTTGTGGCAATAAAGGCATCGCCATTGGCAACCGCTCGTCCAGCCAACTACGCGGACACCCGGTCCATCCACAGCAGAGCCAGTTGTGAAGGAATGAAGAAAGCCCATCTCTCCGGTGGCCAAAGCAGTCCGCACATTGGTCTCCGGTATTCCCCCGCCCAAATTAACCCGCAATTCAAATGGGCTCTTCGCCACCAAAGAGATAGGTTCTTGTTTTTGACTCATAGAGTCGCCTGACTGCCGTGGAAAGTCCGGTTGATTACATCCATTTGTTGCTCACGAGTCAATCGCACGAAGTTAACGGCATAGCCAGAAACGCGGATCGTCAAGTGAGGATACTTTTCGGGATGGTCCATTGCATCCAGAAGAGTGTCGCGATTCAACACGTTTACATTCATGTGATAGCCCGTCACGCTGAAGAACGCGTCAAGCATACTTCGCAAGTTTGTGACCCGATCTTCCGTGATTCTCCCCAGACCTTCCGGGAGAAACGTAGTTGTTAGTGAAATACCGTCGGCGGCGTCGCGATAAGGTATTTTGGCGACGGAGGCAGCCGAGGCGTGGATCCCGTGAGTGTCGCGCCCGTGCATAGGATTGGCACCAGGTGCGAATGGCTCTCCTTGCCGTCTTCCATCGGGAGTATTGCCGGTGCTTTTGCCGTAGACCACATTCGAGGTGATTGTCAAAATCGATTGGGTGTGAACGGCATTGCGATAAGTGGGATATTTCTTCAGCTTACTCATAAACGTACTCACAACCCAGGAAGCGAGTTGGTCAACCCGGTTGTCGTTATTGCCAAACTGCGGAAAATCGCCCTCGGTCTGATAATCAGTCACTAGCCCTGTGTCATCGCGTATAACTCGAACTTTTGCGTAACGTATCGCCGAAAGGCTGTCTGCAACCACTGACATACCCGCCATGCCAAAAGCCATCGTCCGCAGAGGAGCGTAGTCGTGAAGCGCCATCTCAAGACGCTCGTAGGCATATTTGTCGTGCATATAATGAACGATATTCATGGCGTTAACGTACACGCCGGCGAGCCACTCCATCATTTTTTCGAACCTATCCATTACCTCGTTGAAATCTAGATATTCGGATTTTACTGCGCCCCCAGCGGGACCAACTTGTTCCCCAGTGAGCTCATCCCGACCGCCGTTGATGGCGTAGAGGAGACATTTTGCGAGGTTGGCTCGCGCTCCAAAAAACTGCATCTGTTTGCCCAGCAACATTGGTGATACGCAGCAAGCGATAGCTCCATCATCTCCCAGGGCACGCCGCATGATTTCGTCGCTTTCGAATTGAATGGAACTGGTCTCGATCGCCACCTTGGCGGCAAAATTTCGAAACCCATCGGGCAGCCTCGGCGAATACCAGATCGTTAGATTCGGTTCCGGTGCCGGGCCGAGATTGTAAAGAGTCTGAAGATACCGGAAGCTCGACTTTGTTACCATTGGCCGCCCGTCGTCCCCGACCCCTGCAATGGATTCTGTGATCCAGGTTGGATCTCCTGCGAAAAGCTCATCGTATTCCGGCGTTCGCAGAAATCGTACGATCCTCAACTTGATGACAAAGTCATCGATAATCTCTTGCGCTTGTTGCTCGCTTATTCTCCCGGCTGCAAGATCACGCTCAAAGTAGATGTCAAGAAATGTTGATGTCCGGCCAAGAGACATCGCTGCCCCGTTTTGCTCTTTAACTGCGCCCAAGTATGCGAGATAGAGCCATTGCACAGCTTCGCGTGCGTCACGAGCTGGACCCGAGATGTCGAATCCATAGCTAGAGGCCATCTGCTGCAGCTCTTTGAACGCTCGAATCTGTTCGCTCAGTTCCTCGCGGTCGCGAATAATGTCTTCGGTCGACATCGTCGCATCGAGATTGCGCTTCTCTACTTGTTTCTGCTCGATCAGTCGAGAGACCCCATACAGAGGGACTCGGCGATAGTCGCCGATAATTCTGCCACGCCCGTACGCATCAGGGAGACCGGTTAGGATGTGAGAGCTACGGCACCGTCTCACATCGGCGGTGTAGGCATCAAACACTCCCTCATTGTGTGTTTTCCGATACTTCGAGAATATCTCGACAATCTGCGGATCAGGATCGTACCCGTATGCTTTTAGTGCACTCAACACCATTCGAAAGCCGCCGTTTGGCATAATTGCGCGCTTCAACGGCGCTTCGGTTTGAAGGCCAACAATAATTTCATTCTCGTGATCGATAAAACCCGGTGCATGCGCCGTGATCGAACTGGGAACTTGTGAAATATCAAGTACGCCCTTCTTGCGCTCTTCTACGAAAAGCTCGTTCAACCTGTCCCATAACTTTTTTGTGCGCTCCGTTGCAGGCGCCAGGAAAGTGTCGTCCCCTCGAAGGGTTCATAGTTTTGTTGGATGAAATCACGAACATTTATTTCTCTCTGCCAAAGGCCGGGCTTAAATCCCGCCCAGGCGGAAATCGTGTTTTTGTGAGCCATTTTTTCTGATGCGGTTGTAGCCATGGCAGTGCTCCTTACTGTTAAGCGGCGCTGTTCTATCTCAATCCGAGTAGATTTCCGGTATGTCGGGCAATCATGATTTCCTCGTTGGTAGGAATGACCCACGTCGAGACTTTGCTGCTCGAGGTGGAGATGCAGGGACCACGGCGGTTGTTGGCTTCCACGTCGAGTTCCAACCCGAGCCACACTGCACATTCGCAAATTCGCCGGCGGATTTCTGCTGAGTTCTCTCCTATTCCAGCCGTGAATACCAATCCATCGATACCTCCCAGCACTGCGACGAGTGCACCAATCTCTTTGGTGACGCGATATATGAAGTAATCAACCGCGAGTCTGGCATCTGGCTCGTCCCGTGAAAGCAAGTCGCGCATGTCATTGCTGATTCCGGAAATACCCAGTAAACCAGATTTCTTATAAAGAATGTCCTCGACCTGTTTCGCGGTGAGCCCCAAGTTCTGGAACAAATACAGGACGACCCCGGGATCAAGCGAGCCTGGTCTGGTGCCCATACATAGTCCATCCAGCGCAGTGAAGCCCAGTGTGCTGTCGACACTCCTACCAGCTTTTAAGGCGCAGAGACTTGCGCCACTTCCGAGATGCGCCACGATAACGCGTCCCGGCGCGATCCCCGGCGCCACTTCAGGCCACACTGACGCCACATATTCGTACGACAGGCCATGAAATCCATACCTTTGCAAACCCGCATTGCAAAGCTCTTTTGGTAGTGGCACAAGTTCGGCAACCGCTGAATGGCCACAATGAAAGAAACCGTGTCGAAACACGCAACTTGCGGCACACCTGGTAACCGTTCAAAAACTTCGTCGATGGCCGCAAGATTGTATGGTTGATGCAACGGGGCGAGAGGTACCAATTCGTTCAATTGAGCCAGAATTTCTCGAGTCACAATTGTGGGGCTCACAAAACGAGATCCGCCATGGACGACGCGATGACCGACTCCTAAGACTTTCCCTCCCACCATATCTGGACCGCAGCCAGGCGGCCAGTGCCCCAAGCTGCTTTGCTGACCATCCTTCACGGCAATATCTAATTTTTCGTCCGCGATGAGTGCGCCACTGCCATCTTTTACTGATAGTCGCGGCGACGTTCCAATGCCTTCAATCTGTCCCTTTGCCTCCGAAAGCCACTGAAGGTTT
>CAVSDV010000034.1:0-61971 GCA_963726725.1 Candidatus Acidiferrales bacterium | reverse complement strand
CAAGGTGAGAGAGGAGGAGGAATGTTTGAGTAGGTGATTGCATCACACCATTTCTCAACCACCGCTTCGTATGCGGCGAAGCCGCCTTCGGCTGGCGTAACCAGTCCGTCGATCTTTATTCCTTCCACAAGAAAGGTGGTGTTTCCAATCTTGTAGTTTGACGTGACGAATGTCCCGGCAAGGTCCAGAGTCCAGGACGACTGGCAATTCAGGATATACAGGCCAAGATATGGGTTGACTGCATATCCGTTTTGGCATTTACCGTAGACGCTCATTGTAATTTCAGCGGTACCGGCCGCGTCGAAAAGTGTTTCGTTGCAAGCGAGCGGGTCGCACTGGTAGTACTGGAGCGCGTACGGATCGGGCGGGCGGGAGACAAACTGCCCTTGAGCGCGGAGACTCCAAGCGAAACAAATAACGAGCAAAAGCAAAGTCTTTTTCATTTGTTTTTCTCCTATTCAAAATATGACCTATTTGTGAAAAAACTTGGGTGGGTCGGGAAGCGTTTCCATGCCATCGAGCGTCTTGTCGAGGTTTCGCGCACGAGCAAGCATTTGGGCATAGTTCACCCGCCACCTGCCAAGCGAATCTTCGCGGGCTGGCTGAGACGCCAGCACATCGACAAGCACGGTCTTCGGGTCCTGGCCTTTGGCCATCGCGTTCCTGACCTGCTTGGCGATTGCGACGGCAGCCATCTTGCGGTTCTCAATTTGCGAGTCGTAACGGCTTTCATTCGGCCCGGTGACTTCGCCATCCGAGAAATCAGGGCGTCGATCTTAACGGCCATGTTGGTCGCACCCTGCATTTCTCGCACTAGACTGCCATCCATATTTCCTACTGTCGGGCCGAGATGTGCCGTGCTAACCATCGCTTCCGGCAAGAAAACACCGGGAGCCACGAGCAGCGCGTTCCGGCTGTAATGACGTTGCGGGGCGTCGGCTGCATGAAGCTGTCACTGTTCATGTAATGAATGGCTGCTTTGCCCGTTGTCACATCCGTGTACGTCCAAATGACGACCAGACCGACGACATCCCGAGAGGCGTTATTCGAGATTACAAACGCATTCGGGTGGAATTTCGCAACGACAGCATTGTCGAGTTGCGGCAAGTTGGCTGCCGTCGCCGGAAGGACCGAAATAAGCGGCGATGGACTGGTAGGCATGGTTTGACCCCTTATCGCAGTTGCGGCGGTGACCGAGTAGAGCACTACAAGCAAGGAACGAGCCAACACTAACAATAGTCTGAATGATTTGGACATTTGCGATGTTCCTTTTTCATTTTAGAAAAAACGGACGGTGGGCGTGCCATTTTGGACACTTGAACGTGGCGGAAAATAGCAGATAGGTGCAACGGATGTCAAGTTTGATTTGGGTTACGTAGTCGGGATGCCGAGCAAACGGTGGAAAAGTGGCGACTCAAGGGCGGGTGGCCAACAGGTTGAGTGTAGATACGAACTCGGGTGCCGCTGCACATCGACCTGCGCCCAAAATAGCAGCAGAGTGACGCGGTAGGGACGATCATCACTGATCGCCCCCCGCACAGATCCGTACGGGCGCTTCTACGCATACGGCTCCCACCTTGGATGAGTGGCGAGGAAGCGAGCGATAGGATAAGGATGCAGAACGCGTGGAGCTGGAAGCCACTGGGTGAAGATCGGGAGGAGCTGATCCCACCGCGCAGGTCGCTGACTGCGGCGGCGTAGAGTGAGCCACCACAATCGCCGCAACCGTTGCCCGAAGACACTCAACCGGTCGATGTTGCCCGGGACCGCATGGTATCGGTGATAACCGTGCACAACCTTTCGCAGCCATGCACCTACGTCGGCAACCGGCTCGTGCATTCGATAGCGCAGCTCAGCCTTAAGGGCGTGCAGCTTCGCCACCATGCGTTTCTTCGCCGTTTTCCGCCAGACGGTGAATGTGCCGTTGCTCCTTCGCTTCCCGCAGTAATGCGTGAAGCCTAGGAACGTAAAGGTCTGCGGTTTCCCTTCGCCACGCCTCTCCCGATCTTGTGCGGCGAACCGCCCAAACTCGATCAGTCGTGTTTTCTCCGGATGTAGTTCCAGTCCGAACTTAGCCAATCGTTCCCGAAATGCTTCCAGGAATCGCTCGGCCTCCATTCGGTTTTCGAAACCCACCACCAGATCATCGGCATAACGGACGACGATCACATCACCCGTGGCCACTTTCTGGCGCCAAGCTTCGATCCACAGATCGAATACGTAATGTAGGTACACATTGGCTAGCAATGGTGAAACCACTGCTCCTTGCGGTGTTCCCACCTTACTCTCCGACCATTGGCCGTCTTCCGATATCCCCGCCTTCAGCCATTTCTGGATCAGGCGCAGGATCCGGCGATCAGCCACCCGATGCTCGACAAACTTCATCGTCCATTCATGGCTCATGTTGTCAAAGAAACCTCGAATGTCGGCGTCGAGCACCCAGTTCACGTGCTTCCTTTGGATGCCCACCGTCAGCGCGTCCAGCGCTTGGTGTGGGCTGCGACCCGGACGAAACCCGTACGAGAATCCTTTGAAGTCCACCTCATAAATTTGATTGAGGATGGTCACCACGGCTTGCTGGACAATCTTGTCTTCCAGCGCCGCTATGCCCAACGGACGTTGTCGTCCGTCGGCCTTCGGTATGTAGACTCTTCGTGAGGGCTGCGCCCGATAAGCTCCACGGTGTATCCGATTGTTCAGATCGGCGAGCCGACCTTCCAACCCGGTTTCATACTCCTGCCATGTCATGCCATCTACTCCCGGTGCAGCTTTCCGCTTTAAGGCGTAATAACTGTCCCGGAGTAAATCCACTTGCACATGGTGAAGCAAAGCCGTGAACCGTTCTTGTCTCCTCTTCTTTGCTGCTTCTCGCACACCGCTCAATCCCTGGGACACTTGTTCCCCGCTCTGTGTCGGGTTGGTGTTGGATAGAACGATGTTCTCCTTGGTCCGCGCCCTTTTCTCCCCAGGCTCCGCCGAAGATCGCTCCTCTTTGTTCGTCTGGTTCATCGATGTCGGGTCGGAGGAGGCGCGCTTGCGCGCTAGCCTCCGTCCGCCGCTCAAACTGCACGTGCGGTTTTCCCGCATGCAGCTTTCACGAAGACACAGGAGCTGAGAGGTAAGGAAAGGCAAACACCAAGTGGACCTTGTCTTACATCCGTCAGGTTGAGGCCGGCCGCCAGTATCCTCGGACGATGATGTACGGGTTTTTCGCTAAGCGAACTGATCCACCTTCATCATCCTTACTCTTCTGACTGCCTGCCTCTTCCTGCCTGCCTTCGCCTGCCACCTTCCCCGACCCACTCTGGTCGCCGATTCGCTCGGTCACGGACTTTCATCACGCTTCAGGTACCACTTGGCAGTCCGACTACTGACAGAGCTTCACTCACCCCTTCGCTTTCGCTTATAGGTCCGTTTACTCCGAGTGTCTCCGGAGACTCTGTCAGTCCTCCTGAGGTCACGTGTTGTTCTTCCCTACCGTGCCGTCCGCAAACACCTTGGTGCGGTGGGTGAATGAGAGCGCCTTCGTCTCCATACTGCAGACTCGACCTTGCCCCACCTTCGGCCGACCGGTTCATCTTCGGGGTAGCCCCCATCGATTACGGCCCGGTAGTTCTCCTCATGCCTTTCGGATTCCATCTCGCGATGGACACCCTGCCCTCCGAAGAACTAACTTCATTCTTCAGCCAGCGAGGCATTACCCCCGCTTTTGGATATGGCCCTCCTCATCCGAGTGCCAGAAGGACTTCAACCTTCCTGAACAACGCGCTGCTCAGCACACAGTATGGCGCGGTCCGACTCCTCCAGAGCGTGCGTGTCTGCCTTGTGGCTTTGCACCTTCGCAGACCGGCCTCGTTCCCTTTCGGGTCGAGGCACTCTAGAGGTCTCCCGGTTCTCGTGCATGTTGTTTCTCAGCGTGCGCGGGTTCTAAGACTACGCAGGACCGACTGCTCGCTCGCGATTATCGCGAAACAGTTGTGGTGCCTTCCTCTACCAAGAAAGAGTCGGCGTCCTGATTTTGCGTTTTTCGAAGCTCGATAGCCCGGCCCACCGATACCCCTGTCTACGCTTCGAGCGACATCTCGCGATGCCTCCTGCAAGACTGAGGGCCAAGATGGAGTCGCTGTCTCCTTTCTTGTAGGACTCTTTCATTCCTTAGTTGGGTCGAGGACTGGCGCGATACTCCGAAGGTGCAGCCTATCAGTTGCTCCCCGTTTCCTCTGGGAGTGCCTCACTAGCTGAACCGTAAGCTCGTTTCCAGCCCCCGCCTCATCAAACCCATCGTGCCGATTTCCAGCAATGGGCTTACCTGCTCGCTTCTAGTCAAGGGTTATGAGACCGCTCCAGCAGGAGAGGCTTTCGGCAGTGGTGCTAGTCGGTGGAGCCGGTAACCGTTATAAAGTCCCAGCCCCTCGTAGAACCACGTCTTACTCCACCTTTTCCAGCCGAACCCTGGACGTTTCCGGGATCGCATCAGGTGCCGTCGAATCTTCTTCTCTACCCAGTCTTTGACGAACGCGAAGCACCGGCTTGAGTGCCCCACTGCAAAGTAGTTCACCCATCCCCGCAAGATCGGGTTGATCAACTCGATCACTCGCTCCACGGGTTGGCTCATAAATCGTCGGAAGATCTCTCGGAGCTTTACGAATAGCGCCTTACGCTTCTTCAACCTGGGCGTGTACTGCGGTCGCCACATCTGGTTGCGACTTAAGATGAGACGATATTCGAAGCCCAGGAAACTGAAGCTTCCTCCCTTCGATAAATTCACCGTCCGACTCTTCTCTTCATTGATCGTCACGTTGAGTTTGGCTAGCTCCTCTCGCAATCGTTTTTCTACCGCTTTCACGAGCCATCCATGCCGCGGATGGGAGTCCAGCAATATCACCAGGTCATCCGCAAAACGTGCGTATTGAACGTGGGTGTATTTTCCGCGTCGCGTGGTAGCGATCGCCTTCTCTAGCATCCGATCCACCTCGTTGAGGTAGAGGTTGCTGAGCAAAGGCGATATCACCCCACCTTGCGGAACTCCCTTCTTCCCCGTCGCTTTCACCATCATCTTGAGAAGATGCATCACCTCTCCATCCTTTATCCTTTGCGCTACCTTCTCCAACAGCAGCGAGTGCTGAACATTGTCAAAGTAAGCGCTGAGATCGATGTCGATGATTCGTGTCTTCTCCTCGACGATTGCGTGTGCCACGCGGTTCACCGCTTCATGTGCAGTTCGTTTGGGTCGATATCCATACGATCCCGATTGAAAGTCCGCTTCGAAGATCGGTTCCAGAATGAGCTTAAGAGCTCCCTGGACCACACGGTCACGAATGGACGGAATCGAAAGAATGCGGACTTTGCCGCCGTCCTTCGGTATCTCCTTCTTCCGTAACCCCATGGGCCGATACGTGTTTGAGACTAATTCGTCTTTAATCTGCCGAAGAAAACTTTCCACTCCACCCTCTTCGATGGCATCGAACGTGACACCGTCAATTCCCGGTGCTCCATCGTTCTTCTTTGCCGCCTGGTAGGCTTCGTGTAGCGTTTCCATCTTGCAGACATGAACGTACAGTCCCCAGAAACGCCAAGTTGGTTCAGCCTTCGCCTTGACGTATAGACTCCTCCTCAGGTCTTGCAAACAAATGGGTGCCTTTGTCATCTCACCCTTGCCTTCCTTTTTGTTGGAGTCATTGCAAACAGCAGGGTCTCTTCGCTCCACGGGAATTACCCCGCTTCACCGCTACTACAGACCCCTCCGCCACCCTCTCGCCGTTCCACCGACTTCCCGGTGTCTCCGGTTATACGGTTTCCTTTTCTCCACCAATTTCTCAGCGGGACGAGGAGGGCTTCTCCAGTTGCTTTGCGCATCCTTGTCATCGTGCTGTCGCTATAACCCCGCCAGAGTGTCTCGCCGCTTCAGTCAGTCTGCGACGATCCATGTTGCCTTCGCCTCATGAAGGAAGGCTCGGCCTCTGGGGCTCCCGTTTCGAGGCCATTTCTGCGTTCACTTTCGTTACGGCCCGATGACTCGCTCACCATCCGAAAGATGGCTTTGTCGATAGGCTTTCAGGATTCAGTTTCCTTCCTCCTTGCTATCCAAGCTACAGGGCTCTGGCTTTTGTCCTGGTGAGACTCTTCCCCACTGAATACGCCAGCCTTCTTTGGACACACCAACATGCCGGTTTAACCCGGCGCACCCTGATAAACGCGGAAATCGGAAAAGTTCCCCTGCGACGTGGACTTTACCGGTTAGCGGACTAATCAAGCAGTTGACGCAAGGAGGTATATAATTCGCACAAAGGAGTGCTGAAATGTTTGTAGACCAGAGACTATCCGGCCTCCTGTTTTTGGTTGTGTTCCTTGTAAGTATCGCTCCCGAACCGATTGCTGCCCTCCACGAACCACGTCCTACTACGGATTCAATTCGGCAAACGAAAGCGGCTTACACCAGCGTTCCAAAGACTTGTCCTGTCACACAGCCGCCTGCCCAAGCCTTTGTGCCGCCCCCACCATACCCCAGTCAACACAGCTCAGACGGGTTCTGGTTCGGCAGCGAAAAATTGTGGGTTCAACTTCCATCGAATGGAACGTGGAGTCATCTGTCGCACTATCGACCGTCTGACGTGGCTTTCCGGCAGAAAATTCAATGGTGGCGGAAGGGCTACGACTGGTGGACGGATAACCCCTCGAAACTGACAGTAACTGGCGAACGACTTGATTCTCCTGCTCCACACCTCGCATCGCAATCCAACGCAAGCGGAATTACAGGCCAAGCATTCATCATGAGCGGCCTCGATATTCCAACGCTCGGCTGCTGGCGGGTAACGGGAGAGTATGCTGGCGACAAACTGACGTTTGTAATCTGGGTCGCACCATAGAATTTGTTCAAACAGCGTAACCGTCAATGTCAAGTACTGGGAGGAACTTGTCCGGCACGACAAATCGGGCGTTAGGCAGAGGGACGGGCCGCTGCTTGGTGAATTTGGCTTTTTACTTCCAGCGAGTACACTTCCTAAGACCACAAACTGAGCCTAGCGCCTGAGAACGTCACTACTGTGCTTTTGGCTTACTAAGCAGCGCAGACCCAAGAAGCAACACGCCCGCCACGATGCAAACGATCGGCGCCAGACTGACACGAACACTCAGCAAGTCCCAAATGCCGCCGAGAAGGAAAAGCACTCCCACCAAGACCCAGAACATTTCCAATCCGAAGCCGATGGACTTGCGAGCTATTTGCCCACCCAGGATGATGATGCCGATGCCAAGAAGACCCATGCCCCAACCCAGATTGGCAAAGAGGGCAATCCCTATCCACAAGAAGAACAGGCCCCATGCGATTCCATCCAATTTTTTTAGTGTAATTCTTCGGTCTACTAGTGTTCCCACAACATGAGTCGCCATCGCTACCTCCTCACTTCCGGTCGTTTCTGTAATAGTTGATTTGGATCGGGCCGGAAGATAAGCAACCGCGTCTTTTGTTCAGCGTCGCGGTCTCGGACCCAAGGACCACCACTCACCTGTATATGCTCTAGCCTCAATCCGATCAGTGACCAGCGTCACCGGCAACTGGTTCGTGCGCGGCGTCACGTGTCTTGGCTTGGTGGCACCGCAAAAAGGTACAATCGAGGTACAACCAGAGCGGGAACCTGAGACACCGAATTTCTCTGAAATCGAAATCGCCTTTATTTTATTGGGTTTTATGGTGCGCCCGGGGGGACTCGAACTCCCGACCTTCTGGTTCGTAGCCAGACGCTCTATCCAACTGAGCTACGGGCGCACTGAGGCATGCAACTTACTTAAAACAGTTTACAGCATGGGCGCGGATTTGTTCAACTTTCCCTTTCAGCGCACTTTTGACGAATTCCCAGCTCAATTGGACGCGAATGTCGCTCCCGGCAAACCGGCTTTGTTATAGAGCGTGCAATCCGGATTGCTTGCCCACCCGTAGCGCACAAATCGTGGTGCGGGCACCTTGGGAGTTTGTGAGGATTACGGCTGTACCATCGATGCGCGCGTCGGCCGGTTCGAATTTTTTGTCTTCGCCGGCGATCTCAAATCCTTTCAGGATATCGCCCTTTGCCACCAGTCCACTTTCCGCGTGATCGAACAGAACGCGCAGACTATCTCCCTGCCGCACCGCCGCGCGGAATAGCGGCCCCGAATACTCAATTTTTTCGCCGTAGGCAATCGCGTGAGCAGCTAGCGCCAATCGCTTGCCCACGTCCTGCTTGTTCGTCGGGTGAATGTCCGTTGGGTTGCCGATGTCGATGGCAACGGCCATTCCAGTGTTCCGCAGTTCAAGGGCACGGCGTTGCGCATCGCGAACTTCCGGCCAGTGCGAATCCGGCTCGCTGGTCCAATTGGCCAACTGCACAAAAAAGAACGGCAGGTCGCCTTCGGCCCAGCGGCTGCGCCAGTCGCGAATCAGCGTCTGAAATAATTGAGCGTAATAAAAGGCGCGCTCTGGAGACGTATTACTCTCGCCCTGATACCAGAGAATTCCGCGCAACGGAAACGCGGTCAGCGGCGCAATCATCGCGTTGTAAAGACCGGCTGGTTCCCACGAACGCAGTTCCGGATGCCATGGAAAATCCGGCTCCGGCTTCCCTGCCGCTTTGGCGGCGGCAATTTCCTGGCGCTCCCAATTATCTTCCAGGCGCTTGGTCGCTTCCCGATCGGTCATTTGCGCATGTGCCGCAAAGGCCGGCATCAAACCGGCATCGGAAGACAATCCACGCAGGCTGGTCCAGGCTTCCGCGGGCGAACCTCCCCAATCCGCTTCGATCAATCCAACCGGCACCTTCTGATCGTCCTGAATCTCCCGCCCGAAAAAATATTCCACCGCGGAAAACTCAGCCACGGATTCCGAAGTAACCGGCGTCCAGGTCTGCGCGACAAGATCATCCTGCGCGAAGCTTGCGGAAGCCTTTGCCACGTGAAAAAGCCGGATCTTTGGTCGTTCCGCGTTCTTCAATTCGGTTTCGGCGTTAGCCACTCTTCGCATTGGAAATTCCATGTTGGATTGCCCGGAGGCTAGCCAGACATCACCCACCAACACGTCCGAAAAGTGAATGAGATTACTGCCTTGAATTTCCAGCACGAACGGCCCACCCGCCGCGCTGGCAGGCAAGCTCAACTCCCAGCGCCCTAATTTGTCCGCTTGCGTTTTGGCCACGGCTCCGCGAAAAGTGGCAGAAACTAATTCACCCGCGCCTGCCATCCCCCACAGATGTACCGGGAAATCGCGCTGCAACACCATGTGCTCGGCAAGCACGGCAGGCAATTTAACTTCTGCGCGAATGGAAAGTCCGCCGCCAAACAACATCACGACCACACCAATAATTTGCTTTACGCTTCGGTTGAAATTCATTAGGGGGAACGCTCCGTCTACCCGCACTCGTACGAGCAGATTTTCAAATCTAATTCACGACTGAGTTTATACGATGGAGCTCAGACTCGCGAAGTTTCCAGGCCGATGGATCGTGTTTTCTTCAACGCGGCGACTAAATCGTACAATGCGGAACTGTTGCAGACTTCATAGTAATTGTGTTCGGAAGCCCGGCCAATTTTCCCATCGGGCAACAATTGTCGCGCCACGCCTTTGCGAAGCACCAGGACTTCGACCGACTCGCCCATCGGCACTTCCCCACTGTATAGCGTGACGTCTTGCTTGCCCCATGGCATGTTCACACTGATCTCGATAGGCTCCAGCGAAATCTCCTCCGAAAGTTTTTCAAACCCTTCTTCGTTCAATTCGATGCCATTCATGTTGTAGCGCACCAGAAATTCATCCAACTCTTCCGCGGACGCGCCTTCCATCGCCGTCAGGAATTGAAATAGTGAAAAATCGGTCTTCTGTTTGGAGAGCATGCGCTTGGCCAGCTTGGCGCAGCCAGACAATCGGTCCGAAAGATTCAGGGCTTTGGAAATCATGATTTTCGATTCGCCATCAGTCCAGTAAGTCGGCGCGGAACCCTGATAGGCTACGCCAATTCCAATTTCCAGCGCCGGCAATTGCGTCGACGCAGCGCGATCGTTATAAGAATTGCAGACCACCAGAATTTGCCGTGAAAGCGCACAGGCTTTTGCCACCGCGTGCGCATACGCCTGGTTGCCTTCCGTTTCAAATATCGCCAGAACGATGGCATCGCCCTCAATAAATACTTTTTTCGCGGAATAGCGGTCCAGCAGGCGCTTTACCGGCTCGTGCAGGTTCAGGCTGAAGTGTGAAGCTGGGCTCAACCCGCGCGCCAGCAGATCCTGTGTCATCTTCGTAGAGCCCCGGACGTCGGCCTTGATGATTACGTGCGAAACCACCTGATCATTTTCCGGGCGCGCTTCTTCCTTCAACAGGCACTCATACAAGCGGTTATTCATCCGCGAAAGCTCGCGCACCTTTTCCGCCGTCACCAGATTGATGCGTTCCATGCAGGTGGAGAGATGTTCTGCGTCACGCAAATCGCGGCGCAACCGTAAAAAATCTCCCGCGAATCGCAGCATCATCACCTGCAATTCCTCTTTGGAATAGCGGCGCATCCGCTTGGACAATTCTTCCAGAGGCCGCATCGTCAGGCGCTTCGTGGGTACCTGCTTCAGCATCTCCTCAACGCGCTTGGCCTCTTCCTTGAATACCAGGGCCTTGCGAAGTTGCTGCAAGTGCACGGGAGGACAAAAATCGCTGGCGATGGGACGAACCTCGTAACTGGCGAGGATGTGCGGCATCACTTCGCGCTCTTCTAATCGCTGCGTCAATTGCGCCAACAACTGCGCACGTTTTGCGCGATCTGCTTCGTCCGTCGCTCCCGCCGGGTCGAACAACCGCCGCGCATTCTCCGGCTCATTCAGGTAATCGCCTAGCTTCCCCTGATAATCCTTGCTGACAAAATCCACCTGCTGCCGCGCGCTGTCCAGCTGTGGACCAAATTCTTCCAGCTTCAAATTCAGCGACTTCAATCGCTTTTCGACTCCAGTCAAAGAGGCGCGCGTCGCTACGGGATCAGGCGCATTGCTCAAAAACTTGTTCAACAGGCCGCCGCCGTGTTCCAATCTTTTCGCCAGACTTTCGCGTTGTTCCTCGAGGACGCCGATCTCCCTCTTAATCTTGTCCACTTCGGCAAACAGCGTCTTGAAACTTTCCGACAATTGCGACGAGGTTTCCTCGCGTGGAATGCTTACGCCAGCCTCTGCCAGGAACTGTTGAAATATCTCGTCCATGGCGTCGAAGCGGTCGGGGTCTCGCGCATAATTTCCCAGCAAGACGTAGTGTTCCAGGAAAAACAGGTCATCCTTGCCGCCATCCAGAAAAATCAGCCGGTTCTTCAACAATTCGTAATACAAATTGAAATCGTCGCCGAACAAGGCGCGCCGCGCCTTAGCGATCACGTTGTCTTCAATATCGATAAAAATCTGGGCAAGCAATTGGCCGATCAGGCGAACTACATCGCGCCGTCCCGATTGCATTTCTGACAGGCGGGCCTTGATGACGTGCGCCTGCTGCGAACGCTCGAAAAACTCTCCGCGCTTCCGGATGTATTCTTTGCCGTCCAAAATCACGTTGGCAAACTGGTTGAGCACTTCGCTGCTGAGGAATTTCAGAATGGCCAGGTGGAACAATAGGTCGATTTCGATGTTTTTCTGATGTTTGGCCCGGTTCAGCGAGCTGAGCAGCAACTCCGTCAGCAGTTTGCGAAATGTTGTGGAGTCAACCTGTTTGCTGCTGCGGAAATCAATGCCGGAGAAATACGTGGAACTCACATTCTGGCGGATCAGGTCGAACAGGTAATCGCGCGTGGTCTGAACAAATCTTGGGCTGAGGAATACATCGTAGTGAATGTTGTCGACGCCAATGGAGAGTGTGCCCATCGGCAGAATCACGCGATAGCTCTTTAAATCGCTGCGATTTGCATCCGTCCCATTTGAACTGCTGGGTCCATTCGTCATTGCGCCTGCCGCCTGAACTCCCATTTTTTACCGTATCAGCCGTGGCAGGATGCCGCAAGGAACGTAAGGTACAGGGGTAGCCAGAGAGTAAGCGGAGGAATGGCTTGGGGCTTATTAGAGAACACTAATGCGGCGTGAATCGCCGCCCGCGTGCTCTAAGCGTAAACGCAGCTGCGGCCATGGGGCTTTTAGCGGAAAGTTCTCAGACCACTCCAGGATGATGATGCTTGGCGAGGCAAATGCATCTTCCAGTCCCAGCGTTTCGAAATCGTGAAAGTTTTCAATGCGGTAGAGATCGCCGTGAAACACTTTTCGTCCGGTGTTACCCCCGCCACCATATTCATGGAGCAACGTGAATGTCGGGCTGGTAACTTCATCTTCCGTTGCGGCCTGCAGGCCTGCGACAATTCCCTTGGCCAGCGTGGTTTTTCCGCTACCCAGTTCACCCGAAAGGAGCACCAGCACGGGCGCTAGCAGCCGTTTTGCGAATTCACGCCCCCACGCCGTGGTCTCTTCGGCGGAATTCGTGATTACTTCCTCAGCCACGCCCCTGCAACTCCTCAACCAGATTTCGCCGTGCATACGGAATCACGTGGGCCACTTCCGCGGCAGTAATCCCAGAGGCGTCGCTCTGGTGCGTCAGCAATTCGGCCGCTGCGCCATGCAAGTACGCGCCGAGCGCAACAATTCGCAGCAGGTCGTCGGTGCCAAATTGCCCGATCAGTGCTGCAAGCAATCCCGTCAGCACATCGCCCGAACCGCCCTTGGCCAATCCCGGGGTTCCTGTGGTGTTGACGAATACGCGGCCGTCCGGCGCGGCCAGCACGGTATGAAAGCCCTTCAGCAGCACGCACGCATTCCAGGCGCGCGCGGCGTCGGTGGCCGTCTTCACGCGATCGCGCTCGACGTCGGCTACGGAAACTCCCAACAACCGCGCCATCTCTCCCGGATGCGGAGTGACTACAAGATGTGCCGCTTTTCGCTTGGGAAACTCCTCCGCGCGACCAGCGAAGGCGTTCAGTCCGTCCGCATCGAGAACGACCGGCAGATCCACGGTGTTGACCACGCTGCGGACAAGCTCCTGCGTCTCGTTTACCGTCCCGAGGCCGGGCCCGAGCGCTAAAACATTTTTCTCGCTCACGATTTCTGCAAAACGCCCGGAGCTAAACGCGGCGCCCGCTATCGTGCCTGCCGACGTAGCCTTCAGTGGCTCGGTCATATATTCCGCCTGACTCATCGCCACGATCGGCTGAATCGGTTCGGCAACCGCCAGCGTCACCAGGCCTGCGCCGCCGCGCAAAGCCGATTGCCCGCACAATACGGCCGCGCCGCTCTTCCCCACCGATCCGGCCATCAGCAAAACATGGCCGTATTTTCCCTTGTGCGAATCCGCCGGGCGCAGCAATGGCAGCCCCGCGAACTCTTCCGGACCCGCCCAGCGAATCGTCCCTTTGCCAACTTCCTCGACCAGCGCTTCCGGCGAGCCAATCGCGCACACAGCGATCTGTCCGCAGCAGCCCGCATGGCGCGAAATTAACTGACCGATTTTCGGCGCGGTAAAGGTTGCCGTCAAATGCGCGCGCACGACCGGCCCCTGCGCGGCTCCGCCATCCGAGGGCAATCCCGATGGGGTATCCACGGCAAGCACCCACCGGGGCCGCGCGGCTGTTGCATCGCGCGAAAGCCGATTCACATCTTCAATCGCCTGCGCGACCAACCCCGTGGCGCCACCGCGAATTCCCGTGCCCAGTAACGCATCCACAATCACATCGGCAGATGCAATCGCCGGCCAAGCCTTTTCCCATTCGGCAACACTTTGCACAACCAACACTTCGCCGCCCGATTCACGCCAACGCCGCAGATTTGATCGTCGCGTCGCCGCGCACTTCCTCGGGCTTCGCCAAGAGATAGACGTCCACGCGGTCGGCTTCTTCTTTCAGATAGCGCGCCACCACGAAGCCGTCACCGCCGTTATTCCCTTTTCCGCAGAGCACGCACACGTGTCCCGGAGGTGTCGCGCACCTGCGTCCGTATTCTTCCAGGAAGACTTCCGCGGCGCTCTTACCTGCCGCTTCCATCAATTGCGAACCAGGAATACCAAAGCGTTCCGTCGTCAGACGGTCCACTTCCCGCATCTCCTCCGCTGTCAGCGCTTTCATTTTAGGTTCCACAGAGCCAGGTCGAAAAACTCAAAGCATCCAACCGCCACTCACATTCAACACTTGCCCGGTCACGTATTCGGCCTCTTCCGATGCGAAGTACGCCACTGACGCCGCGACATCTTCCACCGTAGGTGGCCGGCCAATCGGGAATCTGGCGTCGCGCAATTTCCGCGCCTCATCGAGTGTCAAATCTTTTTCATCGATGCTGGAAGGATTCACAACGTTTACAGTGATTCCGTTCTTTGCTTCTTCCAAAGCCAGCGAACGGGACAGCGCTACCACCGCCGCTTTCGCCGCCGCATACGCGGAAATCTTCGCCTGACCAAATGCGCGCTCCGCACCTACCGCACCCAGATTGATGATGCGGCCCCAACGGCCTTTGCGCATTGGCGCCAGCACGGCACGGCTCATCTGCATTACAGTCATCAGATTGGAGTTGAAAATGCTTTCCCACTCGTCAAACGACGATTCCGCCAGAGTGCCCCACTTGAAATCGCCAACGTTGTTCACCAGGACGTCGACGCGGCCATAGCGGTCGGTGACTGTTTTGACCAGTTGTTCCGCGCGACCTGGCTGAATGATATCGGTTTCCACCGCGACACAATCCGCGCCCAGCGCCTGCATCTGCCGCAGCGCCAATTGCGCCGCACCTTTATTCGAACGGTAGGCAATCGCAATACGGGCGCCGTCGCGCGCCAACCGCAATGCGATGCCTTTTCCGATTCCCCTGCTTCCACCCGTCACCAACGCCACGCGATTCCGTAAAGACATTCGTCCCCTCGTGAAACGTGCAAGTATAACTTACTTTTTCGCGCTTTCCCCGCGCTACTCCTCTACCTTACCTTACTTTCGACAGTCGGGTGGTCCTACGGTAAGAGCGGTAATGGGGAGTTCACAATTAACGATGCGAGGCATCTCGAAGCTGTGCGGCGATTTTATCGGAATGAGGGTCATGGTCCTGGTCGGCAGCTTTCACTTCGACGACTCCTCCCGGTTGAGGAAGCGGGTAGTCATCAGGCATGGCAGGATCACCATCTGCATGCACTCTGACTTCAAGTGAGGTGTGCGGGTTGCCCGTCGGATCATTCGGGTTCGGAACCCAATACTCTCCGAATCCGACTACTTTCCCTGACCCAGCGAAGGATTTGAGTATGCTCCAATCCCGTCGGGTTGCCTGTTCAGTTCCGGGAACAATCCGAAAATATATGTATCCTCTCTGAGGACTACGGTAATTGCCGCTCGACAAAGGAACAGGAACTACGAAAATTCCGGATACTCGGACACAGTTAGGCGGGCCAGCGTCTGGCTCAAATGTTACCTGATCGACGATCGCGTAGATCCCGATACTCGCGTTTTTGGCGAGGACAGATATGGGCGGGAGAGAAAGAAAAAGAGCCCCTGCGGCTACCAAGAGAGAAATAGGCTTCATGGAGCCCCCTAAGGTAAGCAACTGATGTTATTTATCGAAAGAAGGGAAAGTCAACTTGAGTGAGCTCTTTCTCTAGCGGCAAATAATCCCCTACCTCAATTTTGCGACCACAACCGTCATGTCGTCGGCTTGTTCTTCAGAGCCGGCCCATTCTTCGGTTGCGGTCATCAGGGCTTCGGCAATTTTGCGCGGCGATAATTGGCGGACGCGTTGCGCAGCGGCTTCCAGCCGCGGAATGCCGAACTGCTCGCCATAGGCGTTTTCCGGCTCGATCAAACCGTCGCTATAGCCGATCAAGACCGCGTCAGGCGGCACGGTGATGCTTCCCTCTTCAAAGGGATAATCTTCCATCACTCCCAGCACGATACCACCTTCCGCCAGATAAATGGCTTGCCCATCGGAGAGGCAGAACGCCGGGAGGTGGCCAGCATTGGTATAGCGCAGGCGCCGCGAAACGGTATCGTAGATCGCCACAAAGAATGTGGCGAAGCGGTCGTCACCCGTATTGCGCACCAAGTGGATATTCAGCCGCGCTACCAATTCCGCAGTGCTCATGTTTTCGCTGCCGGGCACCAGCAATTGGCTGCGCAGAGCCGCCTGCAAGCTGGCCATCAGCAGCGCCGCTGAAATTCCCTTCCCGGAAATATCCGCGATGGCAAAGGCCACGTGCGTGGGGCTCAACTGAATGTAATCGTAGTAATCGCCGCTGACGCTGCGTGCCGCGCGGCAGATCGCTTCCACTTCCACGTCCTTCACGTGGGGCAGATTCCGCGGGAAGAGTTGGTCCTGCACTTCGCGCGCGATGAAAATCTCGTTTTCCAGGCGCTGCAACTGTTTCTGCTCGTTGATCAGGCGGCTGATGGAGCCGGTCATGCTGTTGAACGATTCTCCCAGCACGCCGAGCTGGTCTTTGCGCTCCACACGTACACGGTGCGAAAAATTGCCTTCCTGGACAAACTGGGTGGCGCGATACAAGCCAGAAATTGTGCGTGTAATCGCGCGCGTGAGCACCACGCCAATCACCAGTGCCACAATTTCAATCAGCAGAAAAAATACCGACACGATCTGCAGGCCAAACACCTTTGCTCCGCTGAATTCGCCCACGGAAGCGAAGATGCGCCGGTTGAGCTGCGAATTGCGCGCCGTGAAAAAGGCAAACACCGGATGATTGCGCTCGACAGCTCCGCCGCTGGATAGGTAGGTCGCCTCTAGTTTCGAAAAGCCCTCGACCAGCGGATCCATCCAGGAGGTAGCCGGAGGAACCACACGTTTGTGCGTGGTCACGCGCGCAATGGGCTTGTAATCGTTGCTGCCGATGCGCACCGCGGTTCGTGCAGAATCTCCCTCCACACGCTGTGACAGGGTTACCGTGATCGGTCCAAGATCCGTGGCCACGCCTTCCAGAAATTCCGTGATCACCGGGACGCTCAATTCAATTACCCGTTTTCCCCGCGGCGTATCAGTCTCCTCCATGCTAATTAAGCGCAGCGTATTTCCAGATTGCAGGAGACCGGCGAACGAATGGGTTTTCGGGGGAGCTACCCGCCGGAAATATTCCGGGTCCACATGGAAATTGACGGTAAGCCCGGGCAATTCCCTCTTCTGCGACGCCTGGACCGCATTGCTCAATGCCTTTTCCAAGGCAGCCTCATCAATCGTCGCCGGTAGTGAAGCTTCCGCGGCGGCCACGTGTGCGGAGGACATCGACAGCAACTCGACGCGGTCCTGAATGTCTTCGTAAAGAAGATAGGCGCCAAGCTGCGAATAGATAATCTGCGCGGCCAGAATTGCAAGGATCAACAGCAGGATGATCGGCACGAAGGCAATGAAAATATACGCGACGACCAGTCGGTTGCGCAGGCTCCACAGTAACTGGCTGCGCCAGTGGCTCCAGAAACGGTAGAGCAGGTAAAAAAACACGATGACCGCCAGATAGCGGAGGAAGCCCATGCCAGGCTCGTCGTGCAGTGGCGCGCGAACCCAGGTGGCAAATAACCCCGCTGCACCAATAATCAGCGCCAGCCAATCTAGTTTCGAGAGGCTCTTCCAGAACGCGTTACGTTGGATTTCGATGCCTGTCATGGGTCGTGAAGTGCAAAGGACACTTTACCCGATTCGCCGCCACCCGACGAGTCCACTTATTTATTAGGCGCTGGAGTCGGGCTGCTGAAGTTTGAAATCTGTTTCTTAAATTAGTGCTGCAGAAGCGGGAGCCACGCCCCCGCACCAAGCAGCGCGGATATTTCGTTGAGCACTATTCGCTGTCAGTGGTACGCAACTCTGGGTTACTGACACGGCTGTGATGGCGGCCATAGTAGAAGTACACCACGAGCCCAATCACCAGCCAGATGATCAAGCGCGCCCAGTTGACCCAACCAAGTTTGTACATCATGTAGCCGTTGAACAGGATGCCCATGACAGGCACAAACGGCACCAAAGGCGTGCGAAATGGCCTGGGCTGATCCGGATTCGTATTGCGCAGCACCATTACCGCGATGCACACGATCACGAAGGCCAGGAGAGTGCCGATATTCACCATCTTCCCGATGTCGTCGATTGGCGTCACGCTACCCACAATCGCGGCCAACAATCCAACAGCCATGGTGTTCTTGTACGGCGTGCGGAATTTCGGATGGACCGCGGCAAAAAACTTCTTGGGCAGCAAACCGTCCTTTGCCATCGAATACAACACACGCGTCTGGCCCAGCAACATCACCAGCATCACGCTGGTAAGTCCAGCCAGCGCACCCAAAGTGATGATGTGCGATGCCGTGGTCAGCCCGCGATCCAGAAAAGCACGTGCAATCGGCGCTTCGATGTTCACTTCCTGCCACGGCACCATGCCGGTGAGCACGCCCGCCACAAGAATGTAGAGGGCCGTGCAGACCAGCAGCGAAACGATGATACCGATCGGCAGATCGCGTTGCGGATTCTTGGCTTCCTGCGCGGTGGTCGAAACCGCATCAAATCCGATGTACGCAAAAAATATGTATGCGGCGCCGGCTCCGATGCCGCTGATTCCCATCGGTGCGAAAGAATGCCAGTCCATGCCCCAGTTGGCGGTGTTGATGTAACGGATGCCGAGGCCGATGACGAACAGAACTACGGCGACCTTGATCACAACGATCGTGGCGTTGAAACGCGCGCTCTCTTTAATACCAATCACCAGAATCGCAGTGATGACAAGAGCGATTATAAACGCCGGCAAGTTGAAGCCGATCTCGACGCCAAAAATCCTTGGCGCATTCACCATGTCGTGGGCCCGCTGCAAAAGTTCAGGCGACGGCACCTTCATGATGTCCAAAACTTTCTGCAGAAACGCCTGCGTACCGGGCACCAGGTTGGGATCAGAGGCTTGCGCCATCTGCCGGGCGACCATTTTTTCCGCCGTGGAAAGCGCGGTCCAATGATCGTAGGCGAGCCACAGCGGCATCTTGATATGGAAAATGTTCAGCAATTCGATGAAGTGGTTCGACCAGCCTGAGGATACCGTGCTGGCGCCCATTGCGTATTCAAGTGTCAAGTCCCAGCCAATGATCCAGGCGAAAAGTTCGCCCAGCGTCGCGTAAGCATAGGTATACGCACTGCCTGCCAGGGGAATCATGGCGGCGAACTCCGCGTAGCAAAGTCCCGCAAACGCGCAGCCGATGCCAGAGATGACGAACGAAAGCATCAGGCCGGGACCGGCGTAATGCGCGCCCAAGCCAGACAGCACGAAAATTCCCGCGCCGATCACGGCGCCAACGCCCAGTGCCGTCAACTGAAATGGCCCGAGCGTGCGTTTCAGGCTGTGCTCGCCGGTCTCTTTCGCTTCGGCCATCAGCATGGCGAGCGATTTTTTTGCGAATAAGGGGTTGCCCATGCAACTCCTCCTTTGTCAGGTGATTCTCAAAATTCCAATTTCGTGCCTGTTCGAAAATTCTAAGACCTGCTGGATTGCCGAGACCACAGCCAGTACACCGGCAAGCCGATCAGCACGATCCCCATTCCCGCGCCGGCCGTCTGCGTCTGGTACAACAGCAGAACCACCATGATTCCTGTAGCCGCCACTATATACAACAGCGGCACAATCGGATACCCAAATGCTTTGTAGGGGCGCTCCACATCGGGCCGCGTGCGGCGTAGCACGAAAATACCTACAATCGTCAGCACATAGAACAACAGCACCGCGAATACGACGTAATTGAGCAGGTCGTTGTATAGATTTCCGTAGCCGCCATCCGCAGTCCGCGTGCGCAGCAAAATCAGGATACTGATCCAGATTCCCTGATAGACCAGCGCCGTGCCCGGTACGCTCTTATCGTTCAGGGTTCCCGTGGCGCGGAAGAACAAGCCATCTTTCGCCATGGCATAGGCCACGCGCGAACCCGCCAGAATCAATCCGTTGTTGCAGCCAAACGTGGAGATGATGATGGCCACCGCCATCAGCACCGCGCCTTTCGCGCCGAACACTGCGGAGAGTGCGGCAGTGGCAACTCGTCCATCGGGCGCGTTCTGAATCTGCGAGAGCGGCAGCGCGCACAAGTACGCCACATTCGCCAGCACGTACAGCGTGATGACGATAATGGTGCCAAAGGCCATGGAAAGCGCGACATCGCGCTTCGGATTCTTCACTTCCCCTGCAGTGAATCCAATATTGTTCCAGGCGTCGGCAGAAAAAAGTGAGCCCACTTGCGCCACGGCAAGCGCCAGCAGTAGACCGAACCAGCCACTCGATGAAGTCACCGTCGGTAACAACCCGCGCAAGAAGTTCGCGCCCGGCTCGATAGGCTGTGCGTCGCGAATCGCCCAGAGGTTCGTAAAATTGTCGACCATCGCCGCGTGATTCCGTGCCACGATCACGCACAACAAAATCAGTCCCAGCAGCGAGAGCATCTTCGCCGATGTGAAGATGTTCTGAATCCATTTGCCGAGCCTTACGCCACGCGTGTTCAGGAAGGTAAGGAAAACGATCATCAGGATGGCGACAAGCTGCTGCACCGAAAGACTGATCGCGTACCGCGAGCCCAGATTGACTGGCGAGACCACCCACGTCTTGGGAGAAATCGCCGGAAATAGCACGCCGAAGAAGCGCGCAAATCCGATCGCCACCGCGGCAATCGTGCCGGTCTGAATCACCAGGAAGAGCGTCCAACCGTAGAGAAATCCCCACAGGGGAGAAAATGCTTCACGCAAATAGATGTATTGTCCGCCCGCATGAGGAAACATGGCCGCCAATTCGCCGTAGGAGAGGGCCGCTGCAATCGTCAGGCACCCGGTGAGCACCCAGGTGAGCAGCAAGCCGCCGGCAGAACCGGTTTGCCGCGAAATCTCGGCAGCCACGATGAAGATCCCAGAGCCGATCATCGACCCGACAACGATCATCGTGCCATCGAACAAACCGATGGCTTTCACAAACTCGTGCTCTTGTTTGCCCGCATGCTCCCGCGTCACGCTGTTTGCCTCAGCCATTCCTTACGCACCTCATTGCTTCGCCTCTTGCACGGCCCGCAGAAACTCCCGCGCGCGAACCGCGGGATTTTCAGCCCTCAGAATATCGCTGATCACGGCCACAGAATCTGCTCCGGCCTCGATCACTTCCGCGGCGCGTTCCAAAGTAATTCCGCCGATCGCCACGATGGGCTTTGCGGTCAGCCCACGCACGCGGCGAATAAAGTCCGTGCCCACCACCGGATCGGGATTCTCTTTGCTCTTTGTCGCGAACAGTGGCCCCACAGCGACATAATCCGCCGAAGTATGGATGGCCGCACGAAATTGCGCTTCGTTGTGTGTCGAAACGCCAATCCACTTCTTTGCCCCGATCACCGTCCGCGCTTCTTCCACACCCAAATCGGTCTGTCCCACATGTACCCCGGCGGCTCCTAAAAGGTAGGCAATGTCCGGGCGATCGTTCACAAAAAACGTGGCGCCATTTGTTGCAGAAATCGCTGCAATCTTGCGCGCGGACTCCAACACTTCGCGCGCAGATCCGCCTTTGCAGCGATATTGCAGCAACTGCACGCCTGCCTCGATCAATTGTTGTGCTGTTTGTTCGGCGGAGCCTGTCATGAGTCCAGCGTCTAATATCACATACAGCCTGGGCATCACAAGGCGCATGAAGAGTTTATTTACCGTTGGTATTCAACAGTTTTTCGATGAAGTGAGTGTCAAACTTACCGGAGGCAAAATCCGGGTGCGCGATAATACGACGCTGCAGCGGGATGGAAGTCTTGATTCCTTCGATGACGAACATTTCCAGCGCGCGCTTCATTCGCCCGATGGCTTCGGCGCGATCGCGGCCCTTCACAATCAACTTCGCGACCAACGAATCGTAGTATGGCGGAATGACGGCGTCGGAATACGCCGCGGAGTCCACGCGCACACCCGTACCCCCCGGCGCCTGGAACGTGGTGATACGGCCGGCCGAAGGCACGAACGTCTCCGGATCTTCAGCATTGATGCGGCATTCGATGGAGTGCCCAGAGAAATGCATCTCGCCCGCCGCTTCTTCCATTCGCTCACCGGCAGCAATGCGAATCTGCGCCTTGACCAAATCCAAACCAGTCACAAATTCCGTGACCGGATGCTCCACCTGTATGCGGGTGTTCATTTCGATGAAGTAAAGCGCGCCGTCTTCATCCATCAGGAATTCCACGGTTCCGGCATTGGTGTAGCCGACTTTTTCCAGCGCTTTCACCACTTTATTGCCAAGATCTTTGCGGTGCTTCGCATCCAGCGCCGGTGAAGGCGATTCCTCAATCAATTTCTGGTGGCGCCGCTGAATGGTGCATTCGCGTTCGCCTAGATGAATTACTTTCCCGTGCTGGTCACCGAGCACTTGAATCTCAATGTGCCGCGGATGCTCGAGAAACTTCTCCATGTACACCGCGGGATTGGCGAAAGACTGTTGTGCTTCACTACGCGCCGTCTGGTACATCGAAAGCAGTTCCTGCTTGCTGCGAACGACGCGCATGCCACGTCCGCCGCCGCCCGCCGACGCCTTCAGAATCAACGGATAGCCAATGCGCTCGGCTTCCTTGGAAAGCTGATCTTCGCCTTCCACCGCACCTTCGCTGCCCGGGATAGTGGGCAGACCAGCGGTCTTCATCTCTCGCCGCGCACGGTCCTTTTCGCCCATCATCTCGATCACTTCGGGCTTGGGGCCGATGAAGGTAATCTCGGAGGCTTCGCAAACCTTCGCGAAGTTGGCATTCTCTGAAAGAAATCCGTAGCCGGGGTGAATGGCGTCGACGTTGGTAATCTCCGCAGCGCTGATCACCTGAGGGATGTTCAAGTAACTTTCACTGCTGCGCGGAGGCCCGATGCACACGGCCTCATCTGCAAAACGCACATGCAGGGAATTGCGATCCGCCTCCGAATAGACCGCAACGGTGGCAATGCCCAATTCCTTGCAGGCACAAATGACTCGCAGGGCAATTTCCCCTCGATTGGCTACTAGAATTTTCTGGAACATAGTCAGGCGAACCGGCTATCTTTTCCGGCTTGGTCGAATCCCGAACAGCGGCTGACCATACTCCACCGGCTGTCCGTTTTCCACGAAGATACGGAGCACTTCCCCGCTCACTTCCGATTCAATCTCGTTCATCAATTTCATGGCTTCCACAATGCAAAGCGTCTGGCCCATGTCGACGTGAACGCCCACCTTCACAAATTCTTCGGCGCCGGGACTGGGCGATGAATAGTACGTGCCCACAATGGGCGATTTCACCAGGTGCAAGTCTTCGCCACCGCGCATATCTGCGGCCGCATCCGGAGACGGACTGCTATCCGCAACCGGAGCCAACGCCGCCGGAACTATAATTTCCGCCGCTGGTCTGGGTGCAGCCATTACCGGGGCCGCGCCCGGCTTCCTGAGCCGTATCTTAAGGTCTCCCCTCGAGTATTCAAATTCCTCAAGATTGTGTTCGCTCATGAAGCGCAGCAATTGCTCAATTTGCCCAATTTCTGGGTTTGCAAACGATGAACTTCCACTCGTTTTCGACGGTTTTTTCCGTTTCATGCCCTTGTCAGATCTCGATGAGATCCCGCTTTACGCGGGTGAAGACTTCATTGCCCCCGGCGTGCACTGCAACGTCATCCTCAATTCGGATGCCGCCCACGCCTTCCACATAAATACCAGGTTCTATGGTAATCACATTACCTGGCTCAAGTCGAACCGCTTGCCCACGTGCCACTCGCGGCTCTTCATGCACTTCCAGCCCTAAACCGTGGCCGGTACTATGCACAAAATACGTTTCCAGTCTGCTTTTCTGGAGAACATCTCGTGTGGCAGCGTCCACTTCGCCGCAGGTCACTCCGGCCTTAACAGCTGCAATTCCGGCCGCCTGCGCTTCCTGAACCGCGTTGTACCACCCGCGAACGCGTTTGGGTGCTCGACCGAGGTACACCGTACGCGTCATATCGCTGCAATAGTGGCCGAGTATAACACCCAGGTCCAGCACGACCAACTCATTTTTCCTCAGGAACTTGTCCGTAGGCCGGGCATGAGGAAGCGCAGCTCGCCAGCCCGATGCCACAATGGTTTCGAACGAAGGCCCGCTGGCACCGCGCTTGCGCATCTGATACTCGATCTCTCCGCCAATTTCCCTCTCGCGGATACCCGGGCGAACCAACTTCAACGCGCTTTCCAGTACTTCGCCCACGAGAATGGCCGCCTTTCGCATTTGCGCCAGTTCTCCCGCATCTTTCTGCTTCCGATGGGTCTCGACCAGTCCCGCGGCCTCAACACCTCTGCAATTGGCTCCCGCGGCTTTCCGCACCAACTTCCATTGCGAAACGGTCAGTTGCCCGGGATCGAATCCAAATCTTCGAATTCCTTCGCGCCGCAACAATTTGCCTAGTGCGGAGTACAGCGCACCTTTCTGCAATTCGATTTTGACGCCGCGTGTTTCGTCCTTGGCCTGCACCATAAAGCGGCCATCGGTCAGCAGTTTCGTTCCGGAAGTGGTCACCACCAGCACGCCGGATTCACCCGTGAATCCCGTCAAGTAATACCAATTCGCGGGATGCGTAATCACCAAGCAGTCCAGTTCGCGGGTACGCAGTTCCCTGGCTAGCACTCTGCGTCTTTTGGCGTAGTCGGCGTTCATAAAAAAATCGAGGAGACTCTGGTCTCCTCGATTCTAGTGGATTTGAATTGTTCTGTCTTTGCCCCGAATCAACCTGGCCAAATCAGCCAGGCCCGGCATCAACCAGGAATGATGCGCGGCGTCAGGAAGAACAGAAGTTCTTGCGACTGCACGGTGACGTTCGTGCGCTTGAACAGATGACCGATCAGCGGCAAGCTTCCCACGAGAGGCACCTGCGTGATGTCCGTGCGCTGTTGCGTGATGATGATTCCGCCGATCACCACGGTTCCGCCGTCAGCAACCAACACCTTCGTTTCCGCTGACTGCGTGTCCAGAGCCGGAATACCCTGCACCCGGGGGATACCGTTGTCGATCTGCGTGTTTTCTACCAGCACGTCCATGAAGACAGTGCCTTCGGCGGTAATCTGGGGGGTGACTTCCAGCTTCAACACCGCGTCGATGTATTGCACGGAAATGGTGTTGTTGATGGTGGTCTGAATAGGAATCTTTGTACCTTGCTTGACGGTTGCCTTCTCGTTGTTCTGGGTGATGACCTTCGGCTTGGAAAGCAATTTGCCGACGCCCTTGGCTTCCGCTGCAGATATGAAGATATCTATGGCGAAGTTCGGTGAACGGTGGATGAAGCCCAGACCGCTACTCGGTACGCCCGCGCCCAGGTTCACGTTGTAAGGGAGGCCTGCCGTCGAACCACCGCCGCTTCCCGATGTGGGCAAGCTGGTCAGTGGCGGTTGCGGCAGTCCAGCACCTGTCGTGATTGGGCTGACGCCTACTGCTGGGTTGCCACCATAGATCGAACGGCCGCTGGTGGTCGATCCCGCGAAGCCCCACTGCACACCGATGTCTTGTGCGAAGGAACGCGAAGCCGAAATGACGCGCGCTTCGATTTCCACCTGTTGAGACTTGCGGTCCAACTGGCGGATCAGGTTGTCGATGGTCGGAATGACCGACGGAATATCGCGGACGATCAGCTGGTTGGAACGATCGTCGGAGAGAATGTCACCGCGCGGCGAGAGGAACTTTTTCAGAGTGTCCTTCATCGTTGCGGCCTTGGCATAGCTCAGAACGCGTGTCACCGTTACCGGCGCCACCGCTTCCGCCTGAGCCCTTTCCAAATCCCTCATCGTCTCCGCTTCTTTTTTCAGAGTATCGCGGGTGGCAATGCGCAGAACGTTGCCGCTGAACTGTTTATCCAGCCCGTTGTTTTGCAGCACGATATCCAGTGCCTGATCCCAGGGCACTTCATCGAGCACGATCGTCAGTGTGCCCTTCACGTTGGGATCCAACACTACGTTCAAACCGCTGATTTCGTGAATCAGGCGGAAGAAATCCTTCAGGTCAACGTCCTTCAGGTTCACGGAAATCGGCTCGCCGGTATAACGTCCCGGCTGATTGGTCACCAGAGAGGCGCTGTTGGATTGTCCCGCCGCCATAGTGGTTGCCGCGGCGTTGGCCTGCTGTGCTGCCTGTTGCGCAGCTTCGGGCTTGGCCGCCTCGGTCTTTTCCGTCATGGAAGCAAGTGCCAGAGTTGGCTGGGTCAATTGGTTCGGCAATGCGAAGTGAGGTGCCGCCACGGTTTCCATTTTGCTCGAATGGGCATTCACGCGTGGGGCGGTCGCGGTATAGCTGATCTCTTTTTTCGCGGGAGCCGGCGTTGCCGTGGTTACCAGCGTCGCAGGCACAACTTCCCGTTGCGCTTCCGGTGAGGTTGTGAAATAGACCACCACAGCGTCGCCATCGTGGCCGATTTGATACGGAGCCGCCACGGTCAGGTCGATCACCACACGGGCAACGTCTGGCCGGAACTGCGCCATGCGCACGCCGCGCACCGGGGCCGAGACTCCGGGTATGGAGCTCTGCCGCACGCTCATCTTCGCCCCAGTGAAGTCCAGCACCAAGCGCTCCGGATTCTGCATCCGTGCCGCGTGAACATCCAGGCGTCCTGCCCCTTCCACGCGAATCGCTGCGCGCTGTGGCTCCTGCGTGATCGCCACGCTTGAGATCACCGCTGCTTTCGAGCTCGCGCCAGCGGGCTCCTGTCCGCGAACAACCGAGGGGCCCCCGCCCACCAGTACGCTCGCGAGTATCAGGCAGCCAATTTGAAAGGCCGGCCGGTTCGTCATCATTGCTGTTCTCCTGCACTGGAGTAAAGTCTCTTATTCACCTGGCGCTCCACTGGTTTTCCAAAAGCATCTTTGCCCAATTCATGGAACGACACGGCGTCCATCCCGATCTTATCCACGCTTCCGTCATACAACTTGTCGCCTTCGCGTAGGAAATAAGTACGCGCTTGCGGATTCGATACCACGGCTATCATTCCGTTGGGCGCACGCACAATTCCGTCCAGCCGCAACGATGCCACTTGTAAGCCCGCTTTACCTGGCGGCAGGTTGGCCGCATTCTTGGCGGCCTGATCTTGCCGGCTGGTCAAGGATTCGAAGGGATCCCGCCGCGCCACTTTCGTTTCTGCGGGCTCGGCTGGCTTGCTGGAAGTCGCGGCTTTCGCCGGCTTCTTGGCAGTGGTTTTGGGCGCAGCGCTTTTGGCCGTTGCTGCCTTCGCCGCAGGTTTCGTGGCCGGCGCTGTTTGCGTCTGCCCGTACAAACCGCTTCCGGCGGCTGCCAGCAGACTTCCGAGTACCAGTGTTTTCACTAGACGCATGGCTCGCTCATTCCTGCTCACGGTTTCTTCGCTGGCTGACCAGGATTCGCCCCCGGCTTCGCGGCACCCGCCGCGCCAGTCGGAGCCGTATCAGCCGGCTTCGTAAAATAGGTGGTAATGGTGAACACGCCACTCACCGTGGTGCCCGGACGTATGGGGTACTTCGCGCCCTTCGCGCCACTTCCTGCGGGATCATCAAACTGCAAATCACCCACGTTGATGATGCGAGACAACCGGCTAAGGCGAGAGAAGAAGTCCAGTACATTGAAGTAAGGTCCATCGGCCTGGGCTTCAAACGGCATCTCGTAGTGATATTCCTTCGTGTCGATTTTCCCCGCCGTCAGTCGGCGCAGTTGCACGTTCGAAGCGCTCGCCGCTCCCTGCACCAGTCGGATAAATTCGTCCACTTCTTTTTCTTCCGGCACGATGGTCTTCAGCGTGTCCAGTTGCTTGCTCAACGCGTCCATCTGCTGTTTCAGTTCCCCGTAGCGTTGTTTGTAAACCTGCAACTGTGTGACTTCCTGGTTTAGCTTCGTGCGATCCTGCACGGCCTTGTCGTAATCCGCGCGTTCTTGCGCCACTGGAGAAAATGGAACGTACAATCCCACCAGCACCAGAACCACCGCGATCGCCAGGGCCAGCAACCCCTGCATGATCACCGACATGTCTCGGAAAGGATTTGCCATGGCTCCTCGTTATCCTTTCTTCGCCGGTGCCGCAGCATTCGGCACGGTCTGTGCCGGCGCGCTGGCCGGCTTGGTTTGCGGTGCCCCCGCCCCTACAGGAGCGTTCGGCGCAATCTCCGCATTGATGGAGAACAGGAAGGTTTGTACCGCGGTGTTCTTGTCATCCTGCTTCGCATCTTTAATTTCGATCTTGGTGAAATAACCGGAACGCTTTAGCGCGGTTATGAAGTTCGCGACCGAGTTGATGGAAGCCGCCGCGCCCTCCATATTCACCGTGGTGCCCTTCTTGGTCATCGTGGTCAGCCAGAGATTCTCTGCCCGCGAAACCGTATTGGCGACCTCATCCAGCAATTCCTGACCGCCGGTGCGGTCGCGCTGCAGTTGCTCGATGGTGCTGACGCGCTGCTGCAGCACTTGTTTCTGCTTTTCAAAGGCCTCGACTTGCTGCTTGATCTGTTCCAGTTCTGTCTTCTGCGCCTGCAGCGTCTTGATTCTCTTCGTCTCGTCCGCCAACTGCGTCTGCCACGAATGGTAGAAGTAGAAGAGGAAGAGGCCGCCGAGAACCACCCCCGCGAGGATGAACACCAGCGGTAGAGCCGCCCCGGTGTCCGCCGCGCGGCGGGCGGCTTTAGGCCGCGTTTGTCCAAGTAAGTTTATGCGGATCATGGCTAGTCAAAGCTCCTCAGGGCCAGTCCCACGGCTACAACCAGTTTTGGTGCCAAATCGCGAATCTGATCTTCACTGTGTTTCGCCGGATTCAGCAGTACTTTGCGGAACGGATTCAATTCTTCCACCGGCATCGCAAACTCTTCGCGCAGCAGGTCGACCAATCCCGGCACGCGCGCTGTTCCGCCGGCCACCATGATGCGTTGAATATTCTCGCCGCTGGCGGTAGCGCGGAAGAAGTCAAAAGTCTTTTGAATTTCCAGAGTCAAGATATCCGAAACGCTGCGAAGAATCTGGCCCTTCTGTTCGTCGGTGACGCTCGGAAGGGTATCACCCTTCTTCAGGCGTTCGGCATCGTCAAAACTCAAATCCAATTCTTTCTGAAGTGCGTCCGTGTACTGGTTGCCGCCGACGCTGACGTCGCGGGTAAACAGCGGCACGCCGCCACGCACAATATTGATATTCATGACGCTGGCGCCGATGTTCAACAGCGCCACGGTCTGCCCGGCGTCCGGTTCGTAGTTCACTTCGAAGCAGTTCTGCAGACCGAAAGCGTCGATGTCCACAACCACCGGCGTCTTGCCGGCCTGCGCCAGCACGTTGGTGTGATTCAGAATCTTGTCTTTCTTTACGGCCACCAGCAGAACGTCCATCTGCGCGTCCATCGCTTCCAGCAGTTGATAGCTGAGGTTCACGTCGGCGATGTCGAAGGGAATGTGCTGGCTGGCTTCTGAGGGAATACGGTCGTAAAGCTCTTCTTCGGTCATCAGTGGCAGAGGCACCCGCTTGACAATGACGGAGTGGCCGGAAACCGATGTGGCCACATTCTTGGTTTTCACATTTTCAGTGTCGAAAATTTTTGTGATGGCGTTGGCAACCTGCGGCGCATCCATGATCGCGCCGTCCACCACGGTGTCTTGCGCGAGCGGTTCCATGCCGAAGCTGACCAGTTCGTATCCCGCTTTGGTCATCTTCAGTTCAACGGCTTTGATGGAACTGGAACCGATGTCCAGTCCGACCAACTGCTTGTTCTTCTTTCCCCCAGGTAACCACATATCGCGCCCTCTTTCCCTCTCGGCTGAGCCAGACTAACGACGTCTTGCCACTACTTGGCTCATCTTGCGTTCCATCCACCGGTCCAGGATTGTCTTCCTAAGTTTCCAACGGTTTCCCAACTTAAACGCAGGTATTTCGCCCTCTGTGATGTAGCGGTACAGCGTATCCGGGCTAATGCCCAGATACTGTGAGGCCTGCCGCACATTCATCACTTCGCGCGATTCGCTCAAGAGGACTGCCACCCTGTCTCATTTCACGCTTAAGTTCAAGCGTTGCCGCACCCTCACTTCGAGTCATACAGGAATACCCGGGTGCCGCCCTTGGCAAAGTTATGTCATTCCCGAACTATGACCGTCAAGGATTTCTCTACGGCAGTTGTCCTAAAAATGGCGGTTATCGTAGGCAGTTCACCTGTTATCGTAGGCAGGTGGTCCCACAGATTGAGCTCGTACTCTTCCAGTACTACTACATCTTGTGCTTTCCTCTCTTTTACCCCCTGTCCTGCGGGACGGTTATCCTTTGTCCGCACTCCTTGCTCTCTTTTCCTTTCTTGCGACTTCACTTCCCGGACTTTATCGTTCGCGGCCGTATTTCTTTTATCTACTCAATTCGCTGGCTTACTGCTTCCCGATTGCGTCTATACTATTCGCTCTCAAAACTATTAATGTGTTGAGGTTGCTCTATGAATTCCGTAGTCACTGCCGGTTCTTTCTTGTTGATGTGCATCGTTGCGATGGCGGTTGGTGCGGGCACTACCACAAACACGGTATCAGGACCTGGCGCGCTTTTTGTCGCGAATCAGTTTGATCACACTGCACTTCTGATCGATCTCTCCACGCGCAAAGCCGTTTTCACCGCGGGAGTCGATATCAACGGTCACGAGGTTACGATTTCTCCCGATGGGAAATTTGGTTACGTTCCGATTTATGGAAATTCAGGAGTCGGTAAGCCAGGCACGGATGGCAGCACGATTGAAGTCGTGGATCTGCACACAGGCCGCACCATCGATACCATTAATCTTCCAAAGCCGGTGCGCCCACACAGCGCAAAATTTGGCACGGATGGATTGCTCTATGTAACGGCAGAACTGGCCAATGCAGTTTACGCAGTCGATGTGCATGTGAGGAATGTAGTGGCGGAAATTCCTACCGGCAAACCGGAGGCTCATATGCTGGTGCTTTCGGGCGACGGCGCTCGCGGCTACACCGCGAATGTTTCCACTGGCACCATCAGCGTTCTGGATATTCGTAAACGCTCACTGGTGACAACGATTGCCGTAGCTGACAAAGTGCAGCGGTTGTCTCTCTCTCCAGATGGCCGTCATCTATATACGCACGACCAGGACAAACCACGCGTCGCTGTCATCGACACCACAACAAATACCATTTCCAGTTGGATTGATCTTCCCTCTACCGTCTACTCATCTGCGCCAACACCAGATGGTAAGCGCTTGGTCGCCAACTCCGCTTCTGGCAAATTGTTTGTTATGGATTTGGCGACTGGGGAATTAGCGAATCGTTACGACATTCCACCCGCCGTAGGAGCAATCGCCATTGCCGGGGATGGTTCCTACGCCTATGTCACCACGCCGCAAGCCGGTACCATCGAAGTCCTCAACCTGCGCGACAATGTCCTCGAAAAGCCAATCACCTTAACTAAAGGTGTGGACGGCATAGCCTGGCTGCCCGGACTGAATTAATGAAGTAGCGCTCCTCAGATCCCCAGCCCCTTCCACATCGCGTCCACGCGCGCCTTGGTCGTCTCATCCATCAGGATTTCATCCGGCCACGGCCGGGTAAAACCCTCCGTCGGCCACTTGCGTGTGGCGTCAATGCCCATCTTCGAGCCGAAATCCTGCATGCGCGCCGCGTGGTCGAGCGTATCAACAGGGCCTAGCACAAACTGAACGTCTCTCTCTGGGTCGATAGCGCAGAGGGCCTTCCACACTACTTCTTTGTAGTCGTGGACGTTCACATCGTGATCGACCACCACAATCGTCTTGGTGAACATGGCTTGACCCAGCGACCAGATCGCGTTCATCACCTTTCTGGCGTGCCCCGGATACGATTTCCGAATCGCCACAATCATTAGGTTGTGCACAATGCCTTCCGCCGGCATCGACACGTCCACAATTTCCGAATGCTGCATCTTCATCAACGGCAGAAATACCCGCTCGATAGCGTAGCCCATGTAGAAATCTTCCTGCGGCGGACGCCCTACAACTGTGGCTAGATAAATCGGGTCTTTCCGGTGCGTCACGCACTCCACGTGGAAAACAGGGTACTCGCCTTCGAGCGAATAATATCCGGTATGGTCGCCGAACGGCCCCTCGGTGCGCATCTCGTTCAAACTGACGTAGCCTTCCAGCACGATTTCCGCATGGGCCGGAACTTCGAGATCGTTCGTCTCGCACTTCACCAGATCCACCGGCTCCTTTTTCAGGAAGCCGCTGAACATCATTTCATCGAGATCTGGTGGAATCGGTAGAATTCCTCCCAACGTCGTAGTCGGATCGGCCCCAATCGCCACGCTCACCGGAATCCGCCCGTCGGGATTTTTCGCACGCGCGCGCCGGAAATGTTCTGCACCGTGCTTCTGTGTTTGCCAGTGCATGCCCGTGGTTCGCTCGTCGTACACCTGCATGCGGTACATACCAACGTTGCGCTTCCCTGTTTCCGGATTTTTCGTGAACACCAGCGGGAACGTTATGAAACGTCCGCCATCCTGCGGCCAGCATTTCAGAATCGGAAAATCGAACAGGTTGACGTCGCTGCCTTTATGTACCACTTCCTTGCAAACTCCGTCTTTCATTACCTTTGGGAAAAATGAACCTAGCTCCGCAAGCTTGGGCAACATTTTCAGTTTGTCGAACAGACCCTGTGGCGTCTGCATGTCCAGAAAACCTCGAATGCGCGCGGCCACATCATCCAGTTGCTCCACATCAAAAGCCAGTTCCATGCGGCGCACGCTGCCGAACGCGTTGATCAGTAGCGGATAGCGCGAGCCCTTAGGCTTTTCAAACAGCAGTGCCACGCCACCGGGATTTCCCTTCGGCCCCGGCTGTGCCTGCGCGCGCTGCACCACTTCGGCAATTTCCAGCACCGGGTCGACTTCCGCCTTCACGTGCTTCAACTCACCCTCTTTTTCCAGCCGCCTTACGAATTCCCGCAAATTCGCGTACGCCAATTCCGCCCTCCTGCAATTCCGCCAACCACATCCATCAATCGCTCACACTAGCACGCCACAAGAGAAGCACGCAAAACATCATGCGATGTGAAAAAGTGCGACAATTTCGAATCGATCGGAACAATTGAAAATTGCTGACGGCTTGAATCATTCCTGGGAGTCTGCAGGTTGTTCTTCGGGCTGCGAATCCGAAATCCTGGCGGCCTCCGCTGCATCCGTCTCGCTGACCACCAATTTGAATCCGCCCACCGCGTTTGACCACAGTCAATCCATTCTCACGACCTTGGCATCCTGCAAGAAACACCGAATCCCCGCCGCATCCAGAACAGACTTGGCCACATAGCCGGCAGGCATGTCGCGCTAGGTCCGCAGAATCACAGACTTACTTGGAACTTGATCGGCGAGATGTTCATTTTCGATGCGTTCACTTTCTTCCGCCGAATCTAACGCAGCTTTTTGCTCCAGAAATTGTTGCGCTGCTTTTAGGTCTTTGGTCCGAAACATCAGTTTTATTTCTATGTTATGAGCTGCTCCCCAACGCAGACTCGCTTGATTCTCGATGGAAAGAAGAGGCTCAATCCCCGCACTTTGTAGAACACTCCTATTGGAGATAGCAGCCATTCGATCCGTGTAAGTTCGGAGAGGAACAAGCATGTCGTCGTCAAGAATGGCTTTCGTTTTGGCCGAGACTGCGTCGGGTGACCACTCCAATCCTCGCTTGTCCATCTCTTCCTTTAGTGTCTGGCGCGCCCATTCCGTGAGCACCTCCGGCTCGCCGCCCACCTTTTGCAGTTCCAAGTCACTCATCGCGGCGTAGCGTCTCACCAACCGCTCTCGCTCGCGAACGGGGTCAATTTTTCCATGGCGCGGGACCTTGCTCTTCGCCCAGCTATCAATTTCGATTGCCGACCACTGCACCTACATTTGAGACCTATCCTACTCGCTTTTTCGGGCTCAAAAGGTTTACTCGAAGTTTTTCCTCTTGTTCCTTTCAAGCTACAACGGTTCCAATTTATTCCTCACCCTAGTTCTATATCGGTATCCTGAGTACGTAGGTGACGAGTCTTGGCCCCTTCCCCAGGTTGCCGAGATGCCGTTCGACAAAGCCCGCCGAAGCGGGCGTATTTCCAAGCAAGTCCCCATTACACTGTTCGGAAGCGATGCCACCGGAAAGGTTTTCACCGAGGAGACGCACACCGTTGTCCTGAGCCTCCATGGTGCCGGAATCGTTTCTTGCCCCAAACTGCTGGCCGAACAGGAAATGACGTGGCGTTCCCACGAGTCCAATCGCGAAGCCGACATCCGCGTACTCGGCGAAAACGGATTGCGGGGAGAACTGTACACCTACGACGCCGCGTTCCAAGACGACCAACTGGATTTCTGGCAGGTTCATTTCCCTCCTCCATCTTCCGAGGAGCCGGCGTGCAAGCCGCCGGCACTGGAATGTAGCAGTTGCCACGCACCCATTACCATCGAGAATGGCGATTTCGAATTTGACGTTTGCACCATCCACGGCGGCCTGGTCCGTTACAGCGATAAATGTGCCTTCGCCACTGTCTGGATATTTCCCGCAACGGCAGCCTGCGCCGCTGCCGAATCGAAATCAACTGGACTTGCTCCATCGAAGCCCCCGCACCTGATCGAGCCTCTCGGTGCCCTCGTTGCCGTGATGGAAAGACCTTTGACACCACCCTCAGAAGCCAACGCCAACGTTCTGGAATCCGTGGCCGATTCCATGAGTTCGCTGCACGCGGAACGACGTCTCCACGGTCGCGCGAAAATTACGAACTGGGCGTGCATTCGCAGTGAAGCGTTTGGTGGCGACCTGGTCGCCTGCTTTGACATGTCTCGCGGTGGCCTCAGTTTCCGAACCCGGAGAGCGTATCTTCTGCACACTTTGGTGCGACTGGCAGTGCCGTTCTCGCGAGAATTCCCAGAGGCGCCCGCGATCTTCGTCCCCGCGAAGATTGTCAGCCTGGCCAGGCTTCCGGCGACAGAGTTCTTCCGCTGCGGTGTGGCCTTTCCCCCGCCGAAATCCTAAGGGCAAGCCACGGAAGCCCATCAATTAGAAACACTCGTTGGTCATGCTCCAAGTTCCTGGTGCAAACTTGCGTGCCTGGCGATTATTTATTGGGACGAACGTTCGTGGCCTTGATGTATTGATTGCCGTAACTCTCGATTACGTATTGCCCCTTTTTCTTGTCAAACTTGATCTTTGCCGCGGCCATGATCTGCCCGGTGCCTTCGCCTTTTTCGTTCAGCGTCACTTGCAGATATCCGAAGGGATAATCGACGCTTCGGCCGCTGTTGTACAACTCCCGGAAACCCATGCTGCGCGCGGTTACGATGGCGATAATCGTGTTGGCGCCCTGCTGGCGCTTGCGCGCCACGGCGATCTGAATGCCAGTGGAGCCGACAGGGTTGATGCGTCCTTTGTCTTCCTTCTCCAGCGCGCCGCGCAGTGCGTCGGTTCCCTTCTCTTTCAATAACTGCGCGAACTTCTGGACCTCGTCATCTGTCGTGTAGCTGGTGAAGCGAAAATCGAACAACATCGTTTTCCCGCCGACGCTTCCGCCGGTGCCGACGGCCACGCCAGTACAGGCATCCGGAATTGGCTTCTCTTGCGCACGTGTGACGAATGGGAACAAAGCAAAGACGGATACAAACAAAAGTGGTATGCGCAAAATCTTCAGTTCCATTTGCGAGTCTCCTCAGAAGGTCATGGCTTCAGCAGATGGCGGCTACTTTCCCCCGTGAAAAGTGACTTACATCCCGCCACCGTGGCAAGACCTTTGGAACCGACGGGCAGATTCTGCTAAGGGCGATTGCTCCCGCGTTTCGGATGAACCGCCCAGGATGCGTCCTCTAATTACCTTCGGTTTTTGCGACTTCAAGGAATCAGGAGCGTACGAAATTGGTGAAAACCTTGCAGTTCAGATTGACGTTTTGTGCGATCGTTTCGCAGGCACACTGCCAATTATTCTGAATTATGCGGAGTGGCGCCACATCACGTCGCTGCCTTGGCTCGAAATCCCATTAGTAGGAGCACCGACGTGGTGATGATCGTGATGCCGACAAGAAGGAAGCCAAGCGTCACCAGTGTTTCCTGCCAGGGTAGTCCACTGCGACCTGCTGCGGTAATCGGTGAAAGCGCCGCAGTGCCGAAAACGGCGGCGAGGGTCGTCACAAACCAGTTTCCATACGTACCGAGGAGTGCAAACCAATAAGTAAAGACCTCTACCCGCGTCGACAGACGCACTTCGTTCCATGCCGCTCCCAGCGCCAGCAGGAATGTACCGTTCATCACCCCTTCCAGGTGCGCCGCAAGTCCCATGCGCGTATTGGCGAAGCGCGTTTCGGCGAACCCGGTCAGCAGTCCAATCAAAAACAGAAACATGCCATGCCACATCAGACCTCGATTGCTGATTTGCATTTCGATTCCCTTTTCATTGTTGGATTTGTAGAAGATGCCGCCTTGGCCCACTCAACTCGCGGCCGGTACTCTATCCTCGTGTCGCATTTAAAGCAACGATTCACTAAAGATCGGTCGACTTTCTAGCCACACACAGTCTATTCGTCCGATTACCGCACCGATCAGCACTGGGGATGGTTTCCGATTTTTTATTTGCAAAATTACGACGGACCAATGGTAATTTCAACGCTGCGAAGTAGTCGATATTGGATTTCCCAGTTAATCCAGCGCTCTAAACTTTTCGGCAAATCGTCACCAGGATTTGGAACATGCCAAAAGCAACAGAAATGACCAAAAAACCGTCGGAGCCCGAAAAGGTCGACGCGTACATGCGCAAGCTGAAGCATCCACTCGCCAAGGTGGTTGCGGATTTGCGGCAAATTATCTTAAGCACGGATAAAGAAATCGGAGAAGAGATCAAGTGGAACGCGCCGACTTTCTTCTATGCGGGAAAAATGCGACCGACGAATCCGAAGGAGTACCGGCGCTACATCGTAGTTTTCAATTTGTTTAAGCAGGATTGCATCCGGTTGGTATTTCCGAGCGGCGTGAAAGTCAAAGATGACTCCGGGTTGTTGGAAGGCGACTACGCGGATGGGAGAAGACTGGCGCTGTTTTACAGCTCGAAGGATGTGAAGTCCAAGGGGAAAGATTTGCGCGCCGTTATCACCAAATGGTTGAAATTGCTGGAGAAATAGTACTTTTCGAAACTCCGCCTGCGCCGCAGACTGACCTTACCTTTCGCGGCATCCCGAACACACAAACTCATAGTCCCAGTGCGCACTTGTTCTCAGAATGGAAAGAGGAGGCACGTCGCCCTTGCGCCGATTCATTGTGCCTATATTGCTGCTGGGGATAGTCGCCATCGGCTGGCTCTCATGGAGCCACCGCCCCGCACAGCAGCAAAACCAGCAAGAAGCTCCCCCAGTAAGCATCATCAAGATACCCGTGGCGTTCGCGATTCATACCTTTGACCCCGCCGCACCATCGGCGGATATGCCGCCGCTCGCTCCGGGGGAGACCGCTGTGTGCGATTCAGATTTCCTGTCCAGCGCCAGCGTGCGCGGTGAATCACGCAAAACAGGTGCCACGCAAGCCACTCTCACCGTCACGCAGGTGAAAATGACGTTGCAGCTCAAACTCAACATCTGGGTGCCGACCGAGGCAAGCCAACATGTGATCGAACACGAAGACGGCCATCGCCAAATCTCGGAATACTACTACCAGACCGCCGACAAACTTGCGGAACGAATTGCCGCCACCTTCGTTGGCAGAAAAGTCGACGTCACCGGGACGGATCTCGATGCCGCGTCCAGCAAGGTGCTCCAGCAATTGGCCGCCGAAATCACCAGCGAATACGACCGGCAATTGGATCCGGGACCTACACAATTGCTTTACGATTCCATCACCGATCACGCACGGAACAGAGTAGTCGCCAAAGACGCTCTCGATCACGCCATCAAGAACGTAGCCTTCGAATCGCCTCAGCCAGAAACCGCTCCCCCCAACTGAACATTCAACTGGGTTCTAAGCGTTCCTATTCTCTCCTTGTGGTATTGGTTACAACATAGACGATAACTCTGTCCTATACTTCCCACTAGCCTTGCTCCTTGTGCGCTACAACAAAGAAGCGCGGTCCGACGGTAGCATTTATGTGGAGTACTTTATGAAAGCAATCGTCTGCGCAAAATACGGACCTCCGGATGTCCTTCAGTTCAGCGAGGTAGAAAAACCCACCCCCAAAGACAATGAAGTCTTGGTCAAGATTTACGCGGCGGCGCTAAATCCGCTGGACCGCTTTTTCATGAGAGGCGCGCCGTTGATCCGCCTTATCCCGGGACTGCGCAAACCCAAGGACACGCGACTAGGCGTTGATCTGGCCGGCCAGGTTGAAGCGGTTGGCAAAAACGTCACTCAGTTCAAACCGGGAGACGAGGTCTTCGGCGCATGCCGCGGGGCGTTTGCCGAGTGCGTTTGTGCCACTGAAAAAATGTTGGCGCTGAAGCCAGCCAACCTTTCGTTTGAGGAAGCAGCAGCCGTACCCGTCGCGGCAATCACGGCCCTCCAGGGTCTTCGCGATAAAGGACGGATCCAGCCAGGCCAAAAAGTTCTAATTGATGGGGCTTCTGGCGGCGTTGGCACATTTGCGGCCCAGATTGCCAAATCGTTCGGCGCCGAAGTCACCGCCGTGTGCAGCACTAGGAATGTGGACACGGCGCGATCGCTCGACGCGGACCAGGTGATTGATTACAAGCGGGAAGATTTCACGCGCAATGGCCAGCTCTACGATTTGATCTTCGGCGCGAATGCCCATCATTCCATTTTCGCTTACAGGCGCGCGCTGAAGCCGGGTGGAATTTTTGTCCTGGGCGGCGGCGGTTTCAGTGAAATTTTCCAGGTCATATTACTGGGACCATTACTTTCGCTGATCGGGAGCAGGAAGTCCTGCTTCTTTATCGCGAAGCTGAACCAGAAGGATTTTGTTTTTCTGAAAGAACTTCTTGAATCCAGAAAAGTCGTCCCGGTCATCGACAAACGCTATCCACTAAGCAAAGTTGCAGACGCGATGCGGTATCTTGAAGAAGGCCACGCGCAGGGCAAAATCGTAATCACTATTGAGACATTCAGCGCAGCAATGATTCGTCGTGATTCAATTACAAAATCCTCTGCGAATGCGTTTCTCAGTACAGTTCCTGGTAGTAGTATTTGCAGCTGATATTTCGCCCTCCTGATCCAATCGCAACCGGAGGTGAATGTGGCAAGCGCAGCAATTCCCAAAGATGGGCGGTCCGCTCGGATCGCAATTGTCGAGCAGCACATTTGACTTGAAAACGAACATGACCTTGAAGCTGTTCTACGCACATTTGGCAACTTGGCTCGTTACGACGACGAGCCGTGGGACGAACACTTTAAGGGACTCGACGGTGTCCGCTTCTTTTACCAGCAACTGCTGAGCGCGCTCCCCGATCTGCAGATTGATGTACAGCGAAGGCCTGTCGCTGACGACGCAATTCTCGTGGAAGTCATAATTTGTGGCACGCACCTCGGTGCCTGGCGCGGACTTCCCGCCGCAGGACGGCGAATCGAGTTCCCGCTTTGCGGCATCTACACCTTCGACGCCGACGACCGTTTGGCCGGGGAAAAAATCTACTACGACCGCGGCACTGTGTTGAGGCAGTTGCGCATTTTTCACGAGCCACAAAGCACATTGGGGCAACTCTCCATATTTGTGACTCACTTCTTCACTATCGCGCATGCTTTCGCCAGGAAAGTCCTGTCCAGGTGACGCATTCCTTTCAAAGCCAAAAGCCGTACACCGTTTTATCCACGCAGAATTATATTCGCGCAATTCCACGCACCGAGAACAGATTTACTCAGGTATTCTTTCTTGCAGGAGACCGACAGATGGGCATTCTCACCGAAGACATGAAGCGCGTCGTGCGCCAGCAGCGCCTAGGCTTCATCGCAACGGTCTGCCCGGATGGAACACCGAATCTTTCGCCGAAAGGCACAACCGCTGTATGGGACGACGATCAGCTTGTCTTCGCCGATATCCGCTCGCCGCAATCTGTAGAGAACATCGAGCGCAATCCTTCCGTCGAAGTGAATGTCGTCGATCCGCTAGTCCGCAAAGGCTATCGATTCAAGGGACAGGGCACCGTTCATCGCTCCGGTGACGTCTTCCAGCGTGGCTGCCAGATGTATCGCGACATTGGACTCACCATGGAGATCCAGTCCGTCGTCTTGATTCGTGTCGAGCGTGCTCTGCCGCTGAGTTCTCCCGCCTACGATCGCGGCGAATCGGAAGAGCAAGTCAAAATTCGATGGCGCCGCTATTGGCACAAGCTGTGGGACGGAATCGAAGATTGACTCCGCACCAACGCATGTTCGCACCACCTGGCGTCACGACCAGCTTCCACGCTGGGAAGCATGCGTCCTTGATATTCGGATCACCTAGAACGCGTTATCTCAAATTATCGACCGGATGTACGCGCAGCTTGCTGGACAACTGGCCTCGGTTCGGTGTAGCGCGAATCGCAGCAAGAGGAATAAACCGGCATATTTTCATCGCTCTGGCTGGGAAAAGCGATCCTCGTGCAGAAGATACCATCGCTCACGAACCCGTCTCCCGCGCGTCTTAGAACCTGACACCATCCTCCACAAGGAAACAGCAGCGATGCGAAATCTCGTTCTTTCTGCTTTTGCACTTCTCTTTGCGTCCGCCGCACATTCGCAGACGCTCTCCGTTCCCGCAAGACTCGCCGAGATGGACACTCGGAGGAGAAGCCAAAGTGGCTGAGTATCAGGGCCGCCAGTGCCTTTTTCTCGATGGGGAGATGCGACTCTGAACGACCTTGAAATGCGCGACGGCGTTATCGACGTAAATGTCGCCACTCCTGCAAGCCGCGGTTTCTTCGGCATTCAGTTTCGCATGGACAGCGATGGCAAAAACGCTGAATGGATTTATCTCCGCCAGCATAAATCCGGGCTTCCTGACGCCATACAGTACACGCCAGTTCTAAACACCGGCCTGAACTGGCAAATCTATAACGGACCCGGCTTCACCGGCGCTGTCGATATCTCAAAAGATGTCTGGTTTCACCTGCGCTTGGAGGTGGTGGGCGCGCAGGCTAAATTTTATGTAAAAGACATGGAGAAACCAGTGCCGGTGATGAACGACCTGAAAAGTGGCACTCAAAAAGGGCAGATCGCTTTGGCTGTGCTGACTGGCGCGACCTATTTTTCAAATTTCGAAATACGCACAACGCCGGATGTGCTCTGGGAGCGGCACCAGCCGCCGATACCACCAGGCACACTGACGAACTGGAGTCTGTCGCCCTCCTACGATGCGCTCGAACGAAATCTGGAACGCCCGCTCTCGCCCTCAGAAAGTGGGGCCATCCGTTGGCAGGATGTGGAGGCGGAACCACCCGGCTTCGTGGTCATCAATCGCTATCGCGAGAGTCCTCATCCGAGAGTTTCGTTTGCTACCGACTTTTCAAGGCGCCTCGAACCACAACCGGGGATGAAACTGGTGTATGCGCGGACCTACATCGATTCCGATCGCGACCAGATGAAGAAACTCTTCATCGGCTATAGCGACGACGTCAGCGTCTTCCTGAATGGCAAGATTCTCTTTCGTGGACGAAGCGCGCAGAATTTCCGCGATCCCGGATTTCTTGGCATCGTCAATCCGGAAAACGACGCCGTCTACCTTCCCTTGAAACAGGGCAGAAACGAACTGTTACTGGCTGTCAGCGAACTCGGCGGCGGTTGGGGATTCATTTGCCGCCTGGTCGACGCGGAAAACTGATCTCTCAGATCACCATTCCGTTTGGTTCACTATCGAGATCGCTTTGTGCTCTCCCAGTGCTGGTCTCACGAACCAGCGATTAGCAAACGGTCGTTAGAGCAGGCGAAAGTGCGCGAGTCTTAGGCTTTGGCCGCACGCATCTGCGCGATTCGTTCGTTGCGCTGCCGGGTCAGGTGCGGCACTATGCCCAGTTGCCGTTCGATCAGCATGAGCTGTGCGCGGTGATGCATCTCATGCTCTTTGGCGCCAAGCAGCCACTCGAGCCGCGACTTCGACGTTTTTCCATCGCCCTCGGTCAGCGTCTCCGCCAGGAATTCCGGTGTCACCCCTTCCAGCCAGGAAGCAAACTCTTCTCCCTCCGTCCGCAACATCTCAATAATCTCCGCCTTCGAGCGGGCCTTACTCTCATCGGCTTCCGCTCGTTCACTCATCGTTATGAAATCAAAGCCTTGCATTGTAGACCGCCTCTGTTTCCTGTGAATCTCGTCCCAAAACCGTACGGAGATGGCGATGTGCGCTAACATTCGCCCCACTGGTTTACAACCCGGGGCGGCAACGTGCCCGTATTGCGATTCCGGAATGTCTTCCGCCACTTGAATGGTGTTTTTCCGTACTGTGCGAAACGTGTTGGCCAATTCTTTCCCGCCGTAAGCCGTCATCCTGGTTCACCTCGTTCCGAAAAGTTTCAATCACTTGCCAACATAGGCGGTTCAGCACCGCGCCTATGCCAGGAAGCTTCCTATTACGATGCGCCCCGCCCAACCGCCGTCACGCCGCTTCTTGCCTTTGGCAAAATCACGGGCCTGCTTCACCCGATGTGCTGACAAATGGATTCAACCCTCGAATGTGTCCCAAATCACTGACTTCTCCCGGCACATGAGCAGAGACTGCTTGGTCATGCGGAGATCCACTTTCCCAGGGACTCACGATCCGCGAAGGAGTACCCGTGCCAGTTCAACACACATCACTCGAGTCGATTAAAGATTTCCTGGCTCAAAAGCGCATCGCGATGGTCGGCATGTCTCGCGATGCAAAAAGCATGAGCGCCATTCTGTTCAAGGAACTTTCACAACGTGGTTACGACGTCGTCCCGGTAAATCCCAACATGGAAGAGGTAATGGGGCGCAAGTGCTTTGCTCGCGTCCAAGAGATCCGACCTCCTGTCGACGCAGCTTTGCTGATGACTTCATCCGGAGTCACAGAGAGAGTTGTGAACGACTGCGCCGAAGCCGGCATAAAGCGCGTCTGGATGTATAGGGGTGGAGGCCAGGGAGCTGTCAGCGAAAGAGCCATCGAAGTTTGCCGCGAGCATGGGATCAACTTAATTCCGGGCGAGTGCCCTCTGATGTTTCTGCCACAAAGCGGTGGAATCCATCGCCTGCACGGTTTCATCCGCAAAATAACTGGCAGTTATCCAAGGCACTCACACGCCTGAATCGACACTTACAGTCCAAACATGGAGTTGACTCCCGCACGCGGGGCCTCGGCAGTAGGCTCTCGGCGTTCCAGCGCGGGAAGGGGTGCCTGCTGCTCGGCCGCCACCGGAGTCGCAGGCTCTTGCGCAACGGGCTTCTGCGTGGCTGGCGTCGGATTCACAATTGCAGCACTGGGAGTTGCCACGTTCGGCGTAGCAGCCGTTGGTCGCGCGGCCAGGTGCTGTAGATACGCAAGATCGCGAGGCTCTTCCGTGCCCGGCTGAACGGCGGGAAATGACAAATTCAATTGATGTTCCATCGCGCTGGCGATGCGGTGCAACTGCCAGATCAGCTTTTCAAGCTCTTTCGAGCGGCCAAGGTTCAGATTGCGGTCCCACAGAAATCGAATGGCCAATACCAAACCAATAGGCAGGCCAATCGCCAGTGTGATGAGCACGATGGTGACGAGAAGTGGGTCGATGGATGGGAATGGTTGAGACATGGTGCCTCCAAATACGGGGTTCTGCAGGCAGGATAACTCACTGCGGCGGGGGTGACAAACGCAGCGTTCCAGACCAAAGCCGCGAAATATTCGAGGTTTTTTGCCTCCTGCCTTGCCCGCGCTTGGCAGGAGGCACTGCTCGCAAGTTCGTCGGAAGCTGCGGTACGTCCCAGTTAATCCAACTGCATCTCTCTTCCTGTACCCACTTCTCCATTAACGGCGCCCAATAGACTGATAGAGTATCCTTGAGAGCACAGTTTTTATTTTCAAATCGCAATCCTCGCTTGACTGCCCTTTCGGCCGAGGTTAGGGTACTGCCAATCCAGACGGATCGATTTGAATTAACGTGGACAGACTCCAGGACGCGTGGATGGAGGATTGCAAGATCGCCTTGCAGAGGAACTCGATCATGTCTCAATTACAGCGACGGCGACATGCTAGACGATATGCCCTCGGAAAACAGATTTCCGAGTTCGGGGAACGACTAGCGGTTGGCCCTCTAGAGCGCCTTGACACCACCATTACTGAAGGCTTTGTCGCGATCATCGAATTGCTAGATGCCGACCGCATCTGCTGGTATGAGGTTGAGAAAGAATCTGGAGTGCTGTTGCACAAATATACCGCCTGCAATCGGCACGCTCCACCCTCACCAAAAGTTATTTCCCCTGCGAGTATGCCCCTTCTCGGACAGCGCCTGGGGCGCCATGAGATAGTGGCCCTGAAGAATCTGAACGAACTCTCCTCGGATGGGCACAAGGACCGGGACTTTCTTGAGCAGCTAGGTGTGAAGTCCCTACTACTCATCCCATCGAGTTACAGCCTGCAAAGGAAGGGCGTCCTGGGAGTCTCTTCGTACTCCGCTGAGGTAACCTGGCCTGAAGAGTCCACCCATCTGTTGGCGGTTGCGGCCAACATCATCGGTGCTACCTTAGAGCGCAAAGACGCGCAAACCGCCAGTCAGGTAAGCGAGGAGCGATTTCGCTATCTGTTTGCCCAGGCTTCCATCGGTATTGCGCTCGAAACCCTGGAGGGGCGTATTCTCGAAGTCAATCCTGCTTTCTGTTCGATGCTTGGCTATTCACAAGAAGAACTTCTCAGGTTGAATTGCTCACGTATCACTCATCCTGAGGACGAAGCGGTCGAGAAGGTGCTGTTTGAAGAGCTACGACGCGGGCTCAGACCTAACTACAGAATGGAAAAGCGATTCTTTCACAAAAATGGTTCGCAGATATGGGGGCAGTTGAGTGTCTCGCTTCTCCAACCGAATCATGCAAGCGATCCCCTTGTCATAGGCATGGTCAGTGATATTACGCCTCAGAAAACTGCCGAAGCGTCCGTTTTTCAGAGAGACCGTGAACTTCAACAACTTACCCGCCGTTTGATCGAGGCCCAGGAAGAAGAGCGGTCGCGTATCAGTCGCGAGTTGCATGACGATATTGGCCAGCGGGTCTCCTTGCTCGCCATCGAGGTGGATCTGGTCCGTCGGCTCAGGTCTTCGGCCCGGCAGCAGCGCGCAGCCGAACTGATTCCAAACCTGCACAAGCAGCTTGATGAGATTGCTACGGATATCCACGAGATCTCTCATGAACTTCATTCCGCGAGCCTGCATTGTTGCGGCCTCGACGTGGCCCTCAAGGATCTTCGTCGCAAATATTTGGACAATCATCAACTGGAGATCGACCTCCAGACTGAAAAACTTGACTCTAAGCTCTCCCCTGACGCTGCCTTATGCCTGTTTCGCGTCGCCCAGGAAGCCCTGGCTAACGTCCAGAAGCACGGCCGCACAAAGAAAGTTCAGGTAAAGGTGATTCAGGATTCGGATAAGGTGCGGCTCACAATCAGGGATTTCGGCGTGGGCTTCGACTCCTCGACTCGCTCCGCAGGCATCGGCTTGATAAGCATGAGAGAACGTCTACATTTTTGCGGTGGTGCGCTCTCTGTGACATCAGCTCCGAACCAGGGAACCGAGATTGCCGCTGAAGTGGTCACCGTGAAGAAATTGGCGGTCGCCGAAAATAATTGAATTGGAGTGGTTTCGCGAAACCTCTACCTCGCACCATGCTGGCCTACTGTTGTGAGGTGTCTCTCGCCTTGAAAGGGTACAAAAGTGTTCCTATGCAGAAGAGTTAAACTGCGAACTTCGCCTCGAGAAGCCAGCAGGGACTAAATCCTGATTCTCGGAGATTACTTCCGACGCGCCGTCCGGTTGCCGCCCCCACCAAAGAAACAAGCCAGGCCGAGTAAGTAACCGAAGTTGTACCAAGCCCCGTTGTTGTGGACCTCGTAGATACTCAGGTTGCTTTTGAATAGCGAAACCACAAAGACGAACGGCGCAATAAAGCCCTGCCAAAGCCCTAGCCAGAATCCCGCGACGACGTTCTGTTCGCTGGCCGTCCCTTTAGACAGGTTAGGTCCCGGAGCACATCCCACCAGAATGTTCACAGTGAGCAGGACAAGCACAAGCAAGATCAATGCGGATTTCATAGACGATGACTCCCTTACCTATGCTTACGTTGCACGGGCAAGAAAAGTCTCAGCATAACCGCCAGATTCCGCCCACCCGTTTAGCCGTGCGATGAGGCGGAATGCCAACTGGCACCTTGATGTAGCGATACTACGAGAGCGAGAGCTTCCTATCATGGTTATCCCGTCTAGCCTCTGCCCCTACCCTCTCAAAGAAGTCTGGACATGCGATTTCTTCCTGATTAGAATTCCTCAGACACTGACGCTTCACCCTGGCTGCTGATCTCCCGCCTCCTCCGAGCCAGGTTAACAATTAGAGTCGCCGCGATACTTTCAACCCCATCGCGCGTGCATTTTCCTCAGGAGGAATGCCATGAACAACCTCTTAATACGAAACTACACGAACTTGTTTGCGCTCTCCCTGCTCGTCGAGTCGACTACTTGTCAGCAGAGGCAACCAGGACCCAGTGCAACAACCTCACGCGGATACCCAATCAGCAATAAGAATTCTTATTAACGGAAAGAGGGTTAGCGAGCCTGTATGAATCGCCTAAAGATGATACCGGTAATAAGCTTGATCATCCTCTCCTGGATGTGCGTTTGCGGACCCGCCTCTGCTGCGGGTGAGAAGAACAAGTCAGCCGACAAGAGCAAGAAAGTACCTCAAGGCGCGGCCAAATACGTGGCTCCGACCGATCCTGCCCTCTATGTTGGCGCGGACACCTGCAAGACCTGCCACGAAGAGCATCTACACAAACTTCGCCACCACCGCGCACTTCGCCACCACGATGGACGCGAAACTCGACGCTCACAAGGGCGTGGAATGGCATGGCTGCGAGGCTTGTCACGGCCCGGGTAAAGAGCATGTCGACGGCGGGGGTGACAAGTCCAAGATCTTCACCTTCAAAGACGCTACCCCGCAACAGACCAGCGCGCGCTGCCTGCGGTGCCATGAGTACACCGAAGAGCATGGGAACTATGACCGCTCGATGCACTTGGCCAACGGCGTCGCCTGCATTGACTGCCACTCTCCTCACCACCCGAAGGAAAGCCAGTTCTTGATGAAGACGAAGTCGCCTGAACTCTGTTACACGTGTCACATGGACGTGCGCGCGCAATTTGCGCGGCCCTTCCATCACCGTGTCAACGAAGGCCTGATTCAGTGCCGTGACTGCCACAGCCCGCACGGCACTTTCCGCCCAAAGCAGTTACGTACGAACGCCTCGGGGGATGAGGTCTGCTACAAGTGCCACAGCGAAAAGCAGGGGCCCTTTGTCTACCAGCATGAAGCGAAGATTGAGGGTTGCGTGGTTTGCCACTCGCCGCACGGTTCGACGAATCAGCGCATGCTCGTGCAAAACCAGGTGAATCTATTGTGTCTCGGATGCCACGCGTCTGCCCGCGGATATTGGTCCGCCAGGAACGCCCACCTTTCACAATCAATCGCAGAAATATCAATCGTGCACGCTGTGTCATGTCGCCATTCATGGTTCAAACACCAGCAGCGTGTTCTTCACTCCATGAGGGAAATGACGATGAAGAGCACTCGCAAAAACAGATTGTGGCCGCGGCTAACGGAACTGGGTATCTCCATCGCGTTGCTCCTCCTATTTATGTCGCCCTCAGTCCTCGCGCAACAGCAGGACGAGGAAAATGGCCTCGACCAGGGCAACTACAACGTCAAGCAATCGATTGAATTCGGCGGACGCATCACCAGCATCTCCGGTGATCAGCAGGCTTACAACACGATGGTGAACCTGCAAGACGGGCCGCGGTTGCTGAATTTCACTACCGAGATGCGTTCACTCAACCAGCACGGCACTGTTCTGGACCGGCTGTACTTCAGCAATTTTGGCTACGGTGGCGATCCGAACGTCGTCAGCGTGTCTGCGCATCAGCAAAAACAAATGGTACATGTTCGACGCGATGTTTCGGCACGACGAAAATCTCTGGGATTATTCACTGCTGGCCAATCCGTTCAATCCTTCTGCTCCGCCGGCGAATGCCCCGGCAGGATTCAACCCGGTCGTCAATGCCCCTGCCACGCTGCTGAATACCCAGATTGTTGGGATGTCACCACACTACTTCAACACTCGCCGGAACATGCAGAACTACGGCGTCACGCTGCTGCCGGATTCGAAAATCCGCCTCCGCCTGGGCTACAACCACAACACGAATGTGGGCCCATCTTTCTCGACGATCCATGAGGGCACAGAGCAATTCCTGTTTCAGAATCTTTCATCAACCATGACGCAGTATCGCCTCGGCGTGGACTTCCGCTTCCTGCCGCGCACCAACATCAGCTACGACCAGATTTGGAGCTACTACAAGACCGATCCCGGCTCGACTGATCAGAACCAACAATTCAGCCTCGGTTCAGCGTTTCCTCCAGTGGATCTTGGAGTTTCCTGGAATGGGCCTCCCTGCAGTCCAGCTTTTCAACCCGGTGGTCTTGTCACTCCCACCTGCAATGCGTTTTATAGTTACCAGTCGCACTGGCGATCGCGCATGAACGCACCGACGGAGCAGATCAGTCTGCAGTCCAATTTCATCCCGTCACTCCAGATTTCCGGCAAGTTCAGCTATACGGGCAGTGATTTCAACGTGTACGACTACCAGCAGTCGTTCGCTGGACGCGTATCGCGTTCTTCACTGGCCAACTACGCGGAGTCTGGGCCGATGCAAGGCCGACACGTCGCCTCTTACGGAGATTTCGGCGCCACCTGGCAAATCACCCATGACTTTAGCCTGGTGGATTCTTTTCATTACGGAAACTGGAACGAACCAGCGCAATATGTCTCGACGCAGTGTTCGCTGTTCTCCACCAGTTTGATCGTGCCGCCAAACGTCTTCGTGCCCACGGCGACACCACCGGCCACATCGTGCACTACGCCTCCCGGTCTGTCGACCGGCACTCCAACGCACGGCACGAGTTCGGGCCCGGACATTTTGGTGAATCTTGACAGCAACTTCCTGAAACAGCAGATCACCACCAATTTGATCGAAGGACAGGTACAGATTTCGCCGAAAGCAGGCGCGTACTTCGGCTACCGATACACACACCGGGTGATCTCTGACGACTTCTTCAACGTGCAGAGTGCGATCTATTTCCCCAACAACGCCGCGCGCGGAAATTGCGCCTTGGTTGGCGGGATTCTTCCCGATGGCTGCACACAGAATGCGGACGGATCGATTTCCTACCAGACACCGGATGCGACCTTCGAACCGGCAGGATCGACCGACATCAACTCGAATTCAGGGGTGTTAGGTTTGTGGCTGAAGCCCATTCCGAACTTGAGCATCAACCTCGACGCGGACTTTGGGAGCGCAAACGACACGTTTACGCGGCTGAGCCCGCGCAATTACCAGGAATTCCGCGCACGGGTTCAATATCGTGCCGCCACATGGCTCAACCTTAGCGCCTTTTATCGCGGCAGCGAAGGCCAGAATCCGGTCGCCAACGTGAATGGCGCGCAGCACAACCGCAATGCCGGATTCTCGCTCTCGATCACGCCCTCGCAAAAACTGTCCGCCCAGTTCGGCTACAACTACAACAACATTGCTTCGCAGCTTTTCATCTGCTTCACCAGCAGCCAGGCACAGCCGGGGCTACCCGCTTGCCCCGATTTATCCGGCCTAGTGCAGCAGTTTTCGCCCTACCGCAGCACGATCAACACCGGTTTCGTGGATGTGCTCTGGACTCCAGTCAACCGCTTGTCCCTCGAAGTGGGGGCGAACTTGTCAGGAGTGAGCGGCAGCGAGTTGAACTTGAATCCACTAAGCCCGCTCGCGACGGCGCCCGCTGGTGCGCTTAACTCAGCCTGGTATCAACCCTACGGCTCCGTGGCTTATCACTTTGCGAAACAATGGACGGGACGAGCCCGCTGGGATTATTACGGGTATCACGAGGATTCCAACGGGTCGAATCAGGACTTATTTGCCCCACGAAATTTCCGGGGAAACGTCGTCACGCTCTCAATTCGCTTTGCATTTTAGTAAGCTAGCGCCAGAAACATTTCGGGAATGAAATCGGCTGGATCGGAACTAGTTCGGTAAACTGACGGAAACTCTCTGGTCGTTAGATTCGTTGACACATCGGCGTTCCACCACTGTTATAGTGTCTGTAGTCAAGACTATTCCTCCAGAATAAACGGGTTATTGGGAATATGGTTTTACACTAGAGTATAAGGACTGCACTCAAGACGCTGCTCTCCGTGCAAAGGGCGAGACTACGATCCGGTACAAAAACGCTCGCATTAATTAAACAAACCCAAGAAAAAGAGGAGCAGATGAGAACCAGACTCCAAGTATGCATAGCGCTGATGCTTGCGGGAGTTGCAATGGGCCAGGGCAAAGCGACTAAGCTTATTTTTTACAAGCTTGATGGCCTTTTCGGAACTACGCTCCACTCAAGCATCAAGATAGATGGGCCTAAGGCCGTGCATAAGCTGAGGAACTCACGATACTGGACTACGGAAGTTACAGCAGGGGAGCATTTCATATATGGAGACGACGAACATGATGGCCGGAAGCACCTTATTTGGAGGCGGGTAAGACTTATTACTTCCGAATGGAAGCACGCTGTCCAGAAGGTTTTTATTCCCAGGTGGTAAACACCAAATGTAGCATCTCTGCCCGTCCCCGTCACAGCCAAGGTCGCGGGCGCCGAAATGGCCGGCCTTCAGCCGGACAAGCCGTGATCACATCTGCCTGACAAAGCCATTTGGCGCATCGACTTGGATTCACCGTTACGGCAAATTCACACCATGCATTATGACCGCTCTGTAACACTCGGGTAACCGGACATCCCGTTGCAAGTGTTTTTTCTTGCGTTTATCCGAGCAATCGAACACACGTCTTCATCGGCGCACCAATCGCGTCTGTTCCTGGAGCTTCTGTTCATCTGTGTCACCCTAGCTTGCCCAGCCGTTTGCTTTCATCCACTTGGCGTTGCCCACTAGTCATCTCTTCGATCACCAACGACCATCATGAGTTTTTCGATCTCCCCCTGCAGGGAGGCGGGTAGCCTAATCAATCAGCCGGTGACTTCGCACCATAACGCGGTTCTGGCATCCCCGCTTGGAAATCGTTTCAGCTGGATCACCCTAAGTGGACTGTGGGTTCGTGACTCACTGCTAAGCGGCATGAGGCGACAACGGCAACGATGCGATCGCGTGTTGGCCTGCTTGCGTCCATAGCGATGGCCCTCGTCGCAGACCATTTGCCTGGGCTATCGCCTGCAGTGCATTTTGTATTTTCACCCGCAGGCACACCCACTGATGCCGGTGCCGCAATAAGGCCCGCAGGTCTAACAGTTCTTTCGTTGGTAACCAGATCGCCGGAAAGCGATCTTCCACTAGCAGGGTTAGAGGTAAGTCCGCATCCCGCCGATCATGCTTCTGCTTCCGTGGCTCGGCTGCTCGAATCGTTGCTGGATGACCCACCAGGCGTTCGATTCCCAGTTCTTCCATCAGGTTTACAAACCATTGCATGGATCCCGTCGCTTCGATTCCCACGCGCACCGGTCGTGGAAGGTTGTCATAAAACTCACGTACGTTGTGGCCTTCATGCTTCAGAGCTGCTTTCACGACCTCGCCCGTCGCGGTGTCCAGCATCGCCAACGTCTGCTGGCGAGCGTGCAAATCACATCCTATAATCCGCATCTCGGCCTCCCTCGGTCCGAGCTCTGTTAGGGTGGACACCGAACAGTCTACTCGGGCCGTCAGCGAGGCCGCCGTCGTTAAGACATCAATCGGGAGTTGGCGCTCGTTTGCGCCGTTCGGCGAGATCGTTGGCTATCGATTGGTTCTTCTCGCGAGTCAGCGGATAAAAGAACAGGCATGTTGCGGCAGCGAAAAAAAACAGACCGGCGTAAATGCTCGCCGTCAGAACGATGCCCGCCTGCGTCCCTGCCTTCTGCACAGCAGCTTCGGAGACCAACCCATAGGCCGACAGCAGCCATCCGGCGATGGCGCCACCCAAGGCCAGTCCCGCCCACAACGCAAAGACAACAGCAGAAGTTACCGTGCCGGTGGCACGGCGGCCCGTCTTCCATTCGCCATAATCAGCCACGTCGCCCATCATCGCCCACAGGATCGGGCCCGACAGCCCGAACGAGAACTGCCGGAGCACTTCGATGCCGATGATGACGTAGGTGACGTGCGGCGGGATCACATACAGCGCCGCATTGAAAATTCCGGTCAGAATCATGCTCGCAATGAACAACTCACGTTTACCTACTCGGACGGAGACGGCGGTCGAACAGGCTACTCCGAAAAGCAATGCAGCCAGGCCGAAGCCGTTGAACCAGGCGAAAAGATTCACGTTGCTGGCGACAAACCGAAAGTAGGGCAGCATGACATTGCCGCGGACCAGAATCGCACTGAAATAGAACAGGGTGACCAGAAACAGCACGATCCATGGCCGATTGCTCAAGAGGTCCGAGAGGTCCTGCCTGAGCGAGGTCTTCTGCTGCGGATCGGGCTGAATGCGCTCTTTCGTCACGAAGAACGCGATTATGAAGAAGACCACGCTGAGTACCGACAGCAGACCCATCGTAAGCTGATAGCCCAACGCGTCGTTGCCCCGGCCAAAGAATTTGACCATGGGAATGGCGAGGCTCGCGACGATGAACCCAGCGCTGTTCGCCGCGATCTGGCGGTAGGAAGAGATGCTCGTGCGCTCGTCGGAGTCCTGGGTCATGACCGCCGTCAGCGAAGCGTACGGCACGTTGTTGACCGTGTAGATTACCCGCAGAAGTACATAGGTGGTCCAGGCATAGATGATCTTGGCGCCCGGGCTGAGATGTGGAGTGGTGAATGTCAGGACGCTTATGATGCCGAATGGCAGGGCCGTCCAGAGCAGCCATGGACGGAACTTACCCCACTTGCTGGTGGTCCGATCCGCGATCACTCCCATCACAGGATTCAAACACGCGACTCCCAGCCCGACGACGAGAAAGAGAGTTCCAGCCTGCGCCGCGGTCAAACCGAAAGTATGTGTATAGAAGTCCAGTTGTAGAGCGAGCATCGCCTGGAAGATAAAATTGGCGGCCATGTCGCCGAGGGCGTACCCGATCTTTTCGCCAACGGGGAGTTTCTGGATCATAAGTACCTCGTAAGGGCACTGCGACGGCGTTATTTCGTGACGATGAGCGAAACCTTGGTCAGATCCTGGTCACGCGATGAATTGCCGACCATAATGACGAACTCTCCCGGCTCAACACGGTACTTCATATTCACGTCGTAGAACGCGAGCAAGTCCGGCGTAACGGGGAATGTGACTGTTTTCGTCTCACCAGGACGAAGCGATACTTTTTGAAATCCCTTGAGTTCCTTCACCGGCCGGGTCACGGAGCTGACCACATCGCGGACGTACATTTGCACGACTTCCGTACCTTCGCGCTTGCCGGTGTTGGTTACTTCGGCCATCACGCGCGTGGAACCATTGGGCTTGATCTTTGGCTTCTCGAGCCGAACGTTTTTAATCGCAAATGTGGTGTAGCTCAGGCCGTAACCAAAGGCGTAAAGGGGCGAGACGTCGTCAAAGAGATATCCACGGCGGGCCGATGGTTTGTAGTTATAGAAGACGGGCAGGTGCCCCACTGAACGCGGAATCGAGATCGGCAACTTGCCGCTGGGGTTCACATCCCCGAACAACACGTCCGCAACGGCATGGCCGTTCTCCTGTCCCAGGTACCAGCACTCAAAAATGACCGGAACGTTCTGGACCAGATGGTTGATGGACTTGGGCCGTCCGTTATAAAGAAGAACTATCACCGGTTTGCCCGTCGCCACCATCGCCTTGACCAGTTCTTCTTGCCTTCCGATCAAGTCAAGAGTGGCCCGGTCGCCCATGTGGTTCAGGCCCCAGGCTTCGCGCGATGTTTGCTCGTTGCCACCGATTGCCAGAATGATTACATCGGCCTGCTTGGCCACTTCAACGGCTTCGCCAATCTGCTTACGGTCCTCTTCAGGATTGCTGGGAACAACGTCATCCTGGTTCCAGTTGCCGCCAATGGTGATTTTGCAGCCTTCGCTGAAAAGCACCGTGGCGCGGTTACCGGCCCGCGCTTTGATGCCCTCAAGCACGGTCACTTCGTGTTTGGGAACACCGCTGTAACCGCCTAGCAGAGTGCGATCTGCATTTGGACCGATGACAGCAATCGTCCGGTACTTGCTCAACTCGAGTGGAGCCAGTCCACCCTCATTCTTCAACAGGGTTATGACCTCGCGAGCAGACTGACGCGCAAGCTGGCGATGATCGTCGCAACCGACTACACGCTCGGCTTCCGCCGGATCAACATACGGATCATCAAACAGGCCCAGCTTAAATTTCCACAAAAGCATGGGAGCAACCAACTCGTCGAGCTGCGACTCTTTGAGCAATCGCTTCTTTACCAACTCGACCAGGTGCAGATAGCAGTCAGGATCGGGCAATTCAATGTTCACACCTGCCTCAACAGCGAGCCTGCAGGACTCCTTCTTGTCCACTGCGACAAAGTGCCCGTGCGTGTCGGGCCGATATCCAAGTTCCCAGATCGCAAAGTAGTCGGAGACGGTGAATCCCTTAAAACCAAATTCCTTGCGAAGTACATCGCGCAAGAGCCACTTGTTCGCATGAGAAGGCAGGCCGTCCACCTCGTTATAAGAAGGCATCACGCTGATGGCGCCGGCCTTTTGCAGGGCTTCCTTGAACGAATAAAAGAAAGTCTCGCGCAGCACGCGCAGGGAGACATTTGCCGGGGCGCAATTCATACCCGACTCAGGTTGGCCGTGTCCGACGAAATGCTTCAAGGTGGCAATGAGGCGCTTTTTGTCGCGAAAGCGGGCATCGCCCTGGAAGCCGCGAACTGCAGCAATCCCCAGGCGTGATACCAGGAATGGATCCTCACCGTATGTCTCTTCGACGCGACCCCAGCGCGGATCGCGCGCCACATCCACCACGGGCGTGAGAGCCTGATGGGCGCCTCGTGAGCGGGCTTCCAGCGCGGTGGCAGTAAAAATGGACTCGACCAGGTCGGTGTTGAAAGTCGCGGCCAGCGCGATCGGCTGCGGGAAGCTGGTGCCGTCCACGGCTGCGTGCCCGTGCAGGCATTCCTCGTGGAAGACTACGGGAATTCCCAGCCGGGAGTTCTCCACGAAAAACTTCTGAATGGCGTTGGTAGTTTCCGCCATTTTGCGGGCGTTCAGACCCTTGCCGGCGTCGCTGGGACGTCCGACCTGGCCAAGGCCGTGGCCGTCTTTAAAGGACTGCTTGGCCTTTGCCAAATCGAAGTTCCCATCCGCATCCACGAGGGTCTGCGGCTTCTTTTGCCAGATGCAGAGCATTTGCGCGGCTTTTTCTTCCAGCGTCATGCGGGACAGAAGATCTTTCACCCGCTTCTCCGCAGACAGTGCAGCGTTGCCATAGGGCACGTTGCCTGACTTGCGCGCATCACGCTTACTCCGCGAGTGGGCAAGACGTTTCCGAGAGAGGGTTTCCATGGGAATCTCCGAAGCACAAGATAGTCTGTGAGCGAGGTGGAACTTGCTAGTCTACCACTATCGTAAACGTTTACGGTAAGGAGTTTCGAGGCCGCGGCTCTAACGCGGCGGCGTGCTGACCACACTTCCCAGGCGACCTCTGAGATCGACTCGAGCCGTCGCATGACGTTTTTGCCTCCCGCGAGCGGTTGACGTCGGAAAGTTCCGCGTCAGAACAGCCAAGCTTTTTACTCCAATCAGGATTGGCGCAAAGTCGGATTTTCGAGAACAAATCCGAGTCCATTCGCGCAAGCGATGGAAGTGTAGCTGCAGTAATATCTGCGCAAAGCTTCTGATCCGGCCCCGTCCTTCATCAGGTGAAAGGCTGCGAAATAGAGTCGCTCGAGCTTGTTGTGGAAGATTAGCGTCGTCTCAAGTTCACCATCCGTCAGAAAGATTCCACCATCGAGCTGTGGCAGATGATCACGGTATTTCGACATGACTTACGCGCCCTTTTGTGCAAAACAATTCGGTTGCTGGAAATTTTTTCTGCCGTCACCTTGGATTCAGACGTTTCTGCCACATCAGATGGAAGGAGCTAACTCCTGAGTCGGATTACCGGTGCACTAGTACCCAAATCCGGGCTCTAAGAGCGGGCTTGGCGGAGAAAGTGCAAAGCCAAAATTCAAAGTTCAGGCAAGTTTGGTCACGTCGCGTGCCGACCAGTCACCCGACGGGGAGTAGATCTCGATTCCGACCACAAATGAGTTGTCCGTAGAGGGTTCGCAATGGACGACGCGAGCGCGAGAGTTGAGAGTTCCGCGGATCGATCGAATCGAAAGCTGTTGATTGGGTAGCCAGCTTCGCTTGGTCAAAACCCGGGCACCGTGACAGCTGATGTCGATGGTGGGGGCGAGCTCGAATGAGGGATTATCTGAACTGAAAAGATTCACAAACATCTTCATTGGAATACGAATTTCCTTCCGGTTCGGGAGAGGTGCGTTCAGCATCTCTATCTCCTTTGGGCCGGGAGGTCCAACGTCGAAATCCTACCATTGCGAAAAATTAGAGCAATAGTACTAAGGGATAACCGCTCCCTAAGCAGTCGGAGCCGATACTAACCAATTTGTGCCAGGCGTTCATCGAGGACATCGACGGCTGTAATCCACTGGAATAGACTTAAAAATGGACGAACAACGTCGCGGATTGAGATTTGCGTTCACAGCTGGTGCCGAGATCGCTCTGGAAAGCTCACCCTCTGCTTTTGTTCCCGCACGTGTGACCGAGCTGAGCTTTCGCGGGTGTTTCCTGGAGAGTTCTGCCTCGTTTGGGATGAAGAGCCCTGTTTTGGTAAAGATTTATAAGGCTGGGGAGTATCTCGAGGCCGAGGCGTCAGTTCTGTATGTCAGGCCATCAGGACTGGGTCTGGTGTTTCGGGAAATCAAGCCGCACTTTCGAGCCGTCCTACAGGAATGGATTCTGGCAGCTCTGGATAAGCAATCTGAAGCACAAATAACAACTGAGTAGGTGGGTTACCGGTGACTGAGGTGGCGGAGCCACAAGTCCCGTAACCAAAATAGGACCATGTTTGCACCGCGCATTATGTATAGACGATGATGTCCGAGAAAAATACTCGACACTCATTCGCAGACAGCAAGAAAATAAGAACATCAAATCACGTAATGGACGACTTTAGATATGCGGCTTTTCAGTGCCGAAGAATTGGCTGAGTGGTGAGGATAAAATCTTGTGGTAATAGAGTAGTACCCGATACTAGGTAGCCGTACATTTGTCTACTCGTACCCACTAGACTCTCCCTGTTCGCACGTTCCTAAGGTCGTGGGGGAACTTCGCAAACGTCATCCATTCTTTTGGCGCTTGCATTTGTATAATGCTTCCCACCATGACGCATTCCCCTGGAAGCAAATACGGAACGCAAAACGCCAAGCCAGCGACATCTCTCAGCGAATTCGATCTCCGTTTTTACGGCTGGCGCGTCGTGCTGGCGGCTTGTTTCGGCGTGATGGCGGGTTTCGGATCGCTGTTCGTCTATACCTTCGCGGTTTTTGTGAAACCGCTCAGCGCGGCATTTGGCTGGAACCGCGAAGCCATCTCGCTCGGCTTCGGACTTGCCGCTGTGACACTCGGTCTTATTTCCCCGCTGCTCGGCCGCTGGATCGACCGGTTTGGTCCTCGCCGTATCATCCTGCCCAGCATGTCCATTTTTGGTTGCGCCATTATTTCGTTAGCATTTCTGCATTCCGCGATATGGCAATTTTATGTGACCTGCATCGTGCTGGGAGCCGTCGGGAACGGTGCAGCGCATCTTGCCTACTCGCGCTCCATTTCTACCTGGTTTCAGCAACGCCTGGGGACGGCGCTGGCTTTCGTGATGGTCGGTGCGGGCTTGGGCGCCATGATCCTGCCAGTCTTCGCGCAATCCATCATCACCAGATTTGGTTGGAGGCCCGCGTACCTTGCACTCGGCTGTCTTGCCCTTTTGCTTGGGCTGCCGCTCAGTTGGCGTTATGTCCGCGAACGAGGCCACGAGCGCCACGAGTCTGCGCCAATTGCTCACCCGGGTCTGACTTGGCAAGCAGGACTGCGCACTTCTACCTTCTGGATTATCGTCGTCGTACTTTTCTTCAGCTCGATCAGTATGAATGGAGCGATCACTCATCTCTCCGCGTTGCTGACCGATCGAGGAATCTCGCCCACGGATGCGGCGTTGTGCGCCTCCATTCTTGGTGGTTCGAGTTTGCTCGGCAGAATCGGTGTCGGCTGGCTCCTCGACCGCTTTTTCGGCGCACGTGTCGCTCTCGCCGTAAGCCTGGTTACCGCAGCGGGCATTTTTTTGCTTGCCCGGGCGAATAGCTTTCCAGCAGGCTGTCTTGCCGCCGCTCTCATTGGCGTGGGCGCCGGGGGCGAAGCGGCCATCACTCCATACCTGCTCACTCGTTACTTTGGCCTGCGATCTTTTTCCACTCTTTACGGTCTCACCTGGACGTTCTACGCCGCCGCCGGAGCGATAGGCCCCGTAATCCTTGGCCGCGCATTCGATTCCACTGGCTCCTACGCCTCTTTGCTGACAATACTCGCTGCGGTCCTGGCATTGGCGGCCGCAATGAACCTTCTGCTTCCAAAATATCCAGACTCATTTGCAGTTGATCTCCCCTAAACGATCTCCGAAGCGGCGGGTGGCCCGGGAATGACATGCCGCACATACTCGCATTGTGGAGCCACCATTTCAGAAGTTTTTCCCGAAGTACAGAAACGCGGAGGGTGCCCGGTGGTTCGGTTTTTGAACCCGCGTCTTGGGTCTCTTTTCAATAGCCCTACACTTTTTCTATTCGAATATAACATACTCATTGATAAACTAACCTATTCGTTATACATTTCGTTGTGCACGGTCGAGATTTTTTCGAACACTGTCCTTCACCCCAAACTCCGATGGGTCGTACCTCCTCCCACCCGCGTAATCCTCAAATAACCCATTTTTCAGCTCCGTTGTTTTCACAGACTTGCGCACCCCCGCGCCCGCAACCCCTTTCGATTGACATACATCCGCAAAACACTGGGTACTCTAGGATGGCACACTCAGACACCTCTGTTCCTCCCTTTCAACTTTTAACTTTCGACTTTCAACTTGTTCTCCTAACTCCTTTCGCTGCCACTCCTACGGAAAATCACGCAATTCCTGAAAAACATGCTCCTGCAAGTCCTTCAGATGTCACTCTTACAGACACGCTTTCCGCTAAGTCCTTTACATGCTCTCTTACGAAAAACAGTGGTGGGCTAGGGGGGGCCTTCAGTTCTTGGAGAAATATTGCGCGGCGCAACGTTACGCCCTATTCTAAAGATTCCACTGCCATGAAGCGCATATACCTCGATCACAATGCCACCACGTCTGTTGATGCCGCTGTGCTCGACGCGATGCTTCCCTTTTTCGCTGGAGATTTTGGCAACGCCTCCTCGATTCACACGTTTGGGCAACGGGCCCGCGCGGCGGTGGAAACCGCTCGCGAACAGGTCGCCGCTTTGATCAACGCGCGCGCCCAGGAAATTATCTTCACCAGCGGCGGCACGGAATCCGATAATCACGCGATCTTCGGAATTGTGGCGGCGTCGCTGGCATCACCATCCACAACACAACCGCACATCATCACCACTTCGATTGAACACGAAGCCGTACTGAACGCCTGCCAGGCTCTGGAAAAACAGGGGGTGGCGGTAACGTATTTGGCAGTGAACCGCCATGGGCTGATCAATCTTGGCGAACTGCAGAAAGCGATTCGACCGGAAACTGTTTTGATCACCGTGATGCATGCCAACAACGAATTGGGCACGGTACAGCCGCTGGCGGAAATCGGGAAGATTGCGGCGGGAGCACGATATTTACTTCCATACGGATGCCGTGCAATCAGTGGGAAAAATTCCCGTCGATGTGAAGGCTCTGCAGCTCGACCTGCTGGCTCTCTCTGGACACAAGCTGTATGCGCCAAAAGGGGTAGGTGCGATGTACATAAAAGGCGGCACACGAGTGAAGCAACTTCTCTATGGCGGGCATCACCAGCGTGGATTCCGACCAGGCACGGAAAATGTTCCGGGAATTGTTGGACTCGGAAAAGCCGCAGAATTGGCGCGAATTTCGCTGGCAGCGGATGCTTCACGGATCTCGGCGCTGCGCGACAAGTTGGAAAGTGGATTGATGGCGCGCGTTCCTGATGCTCACGCGAACGCGGCAAAGGCTCCACGCACACCGAACACCTGCAACATTACTTTTCCTGGATTGGAAGGCGAGGCACTGATTATCGCGCTTGATCTGCGCGGACTGGCCTGCTCGACTGGAGCGGCTTGTTCTTCTGGCGCCGTGGAGCCATCGCATGTGCTCACCGCGATCGGGCTTTCCGCTGCCGATGCGCGCAGCAGTGTACGCTTCAGCCTGGGCCGCCATACCACCGTAGCCGAAATTGATAGCGCCCTGGAAATTGTTCCAGCCGCCGTGGCTCAGCTTCGTGAACTCTCACCAACCTACCGCAAAGAGACAGCGGCTAGGTCATGAGATTCACTGGTTCATTCTCCCGTAGGGGCGGCTTTACGCTGTCCTCTTCGATTTGTGCACCAATTCTGTACAATAGAAAGAGAAACCATCGAATAAATGGTTTTCAGGTGGTCGGAGCTTTAGCTCCGACATTGAGTGATTCTCTAGATTGGACTTTAGCCCCTGAGGATACTCCTGGCTTCTAAACTAAATGGCTGAATCAATCCAACTCGATGCTCTGCCGACCGACGTCGCGGAACTGAAGCCAGGCCTCGTCGCCGTAGCCATGTCCGGTGGCGTCGACTCCTCAACCGTTGCGGCCGTGCTGCAACGGCAGGGGCGACCTATTGTCGGACTGACCATGCAACTATGGAATCAGCGCCGCTTGCCGGAATTGCAGGGCGATGGACCGGCGCAACACCGTTGCTGTTCGCTCGACGATGTGTATGACGCGAAGCGCGTGGCGCAGCATCTGGAATTCCCACATTACGTAGTGAATTTCGAGGATGAATTCGAGGAACGCGTGGTGCGTCCGTTTGTGGATCAATATCTTGCCGGACGCACGCCCATCGCCTGCACCAACTGCAACACCGATGTGAAGTTTGCACCGTTACTGCGGATGGCTCGACAGATCGGAGCGGATCGTCTGGCCACGGGGCACTATGCACGCATCCGCTACAACGAATCGGCGGGGCGCCACGAATTGTTGCGGGCACGCGACGATTCCAAGGACCAATCGTATTTCTTGTGGGGGCTGACGCAAGAACAGCTTTCGCGCAGCGAATTTCCCCTCGGCGAGCTATCGAAAGACGAAGTGCGCGCGCTGGCACGGGAAGTGCATCTGCCGGTCGCGGAAAAACCCGAAAGCATGGAATTGTGTTTCGTGCCCAATGGCAATTACGTGCAGTTTATTCAGGCATATTCCTCGGAACGCAAAATTCCAGTCAACAATACGGAAGGCGACATCGTCACCGAAGACGGCAGCGTGATTGGCCGCCACACCGGCGTGCACAACTACACGATTGGACAGCGCAAAGGCCTGGGTTTTGCCGCGGGCAAGCCCGTGTATGTGCTGGCGATTGATGCGGAACAAAATCGCGTGGTAGTGGGCAAAGACGATGCCTTGCGCACCTCTACGTTTGAAATTGAAGATGTGAATTGGATTTCAATTGAAAAACCAAATTCAGAATTACGCGCGGAAGTGAAAATTCGCCACAAGCACGAGCCTTCACCCGCAACACTCGACGCTTTACCAGGAAAGCGTGCGAGGATTACGTTTGATGTGCCGCAGCGCGCGATTACACCGGGTCAGGCGGCGGTGATTTATTCCCGCGATGTTGTGCTGGGCGGCGGCTGGATCAGATAAAAAGTTCGTCTTCCTGCTCGACGGATTCGCGAGTGCTGGATTTATTTCCGCGGCGCGAACGCAAAACATCCAATCC
>CAVSDV010000033.1:0-188411 GCA_963726725.1 Candidatus Acidiferrales bacterium | reverse complement strand
TAGTCCTGTGAAGTCGGCATCTCGTCAGGGAATCAAGACTGTCGAGGTGCGCGTTTCTCAGTTAATCCGGGTGGCATTACTTCCGGCTTGCGCTTCATCCGCTCGCAACCGGCCGAGAACTACCAATGAAGCCTCGAATTCCCAGCCGTGAGCGAGTCTTCCTAGATTCTGAGAATGAATTAGGAAGCGGCAACCAGTTTGCTTGAATGCCTTATCCAATGGCTTCCAGCACACCGACTGCCGTCGGCCACCCTTTTGGTAGCGGCATCGACTCTGCTATCTTGGCGGTGCTTCCAGAGGTGGGCTTTTGCAGGATCAATTTCTAGCCACGCTTCCCGATCAACTCGTTGACATCATGTCCGGAGCTGTTTTCCTCTTCATCGGACTGGCTGTCTGTTCCCTGGCTGCAATTCGCCGTCGCGAGGGAGCGCGCATATTTGTCTGGTTGGGGATATGGAGTGCTTTATGGGGGGCCCGGCTGCTGGCTGAATCGGCGGCTGTGGTCGCTGCTTTGCCGCATTGGGTTCAGATCAGCGTTCCGTTCCTGAGGATTGCCGTCACCTACCTGCTTCTTCCTGTCGCTTCGCTCGCATGGCTGGAGCTGAGCGCCGGCAAATTTCGTCACTTTCTTCGCGGCTTGGTTTTCATCAGTCTGGCCATTGGTGTCGCAGGAATTGCAATTTTCCTCCTGACTGGCTCTCGCGACCTGTTGATCCCCTACAATAACCTGCTCGCCGCCGCTGCCCTGCTCGTCTTGGTAATTATCGTCGCGGTACCAACATTTTCCCGCAAGTTCATGGTTCTTCCCAACCGTGCTGTCATGGTCGTTGGCACCCTTGTTTTCGCCGCGGAAGCCCTATATTTCAGCCTGTCGCGCCTCCTTCACTACCACACTCCAACCACCCGCTTCACAGGCTCATTGGGCTTGGCCGTTCTCCTCTTCTCGTTTGGGTATGTCGCTGTGCAAGTCGTCCTGGCAAGCGAACGCCGGTTGCTGTCAATTGAAAACGAACTCGCCATTGCCCGTGAAATCCAAGCCTCCATTCTTCCTGTCGGCAGTCCCGAAAGTGAAAAACCTTCGCGTCGCTGCCGCCTATCGTCCGATGACCGACGTCGCTGGCGATTTCTATGAGTTCGTTCCTGTCGATCAGCACCGCATTGGCTTCCTGGTCGCGGACGTCACCGGACATGGTGTCCCGGCCGCGCTGATCGCGTCGATGATCAAGGTGGCGATGCAATCGGTCGTGCCCTGCGCACACGACCCGCGAGAGGTGTTGCGTGGGTTGAACCGCATCCTTTACGCGCAATTGCGCACGCACCTCGTTTCGGCGGCCTATCTGTGGCTCGACACAGAGAATCGCATCGCCCTCTATTCGGCTGCCGGACACCCCCCGCTCCTGCATTGCTGTAGAGGTAAGCTCGAGCGCATCGAAAGTAACGGCATGCTGCTCGGAGTGTTCCCGGACTCCGACTACCCGGTTTGTAACATGCCCATCCTTCCAGGTGACCGTTTCCTGCTTTATACCGATGGTGTCATCGGAGCCCGAGAATGCCCTCGGTGATTCCTTCGGCGAGCTCAAGTTTGAACAAGTCGTTCGCAACAATCTGTCGCACCCGCCCTCTGATTTCTTGGATCAGCTGCTCTCCGAGATTCGTCAATGGCAACCGGCTTCCATGGCCCAGCACGACGACATTACACTCATCCTCATCGATGTGCTTTAGTCACGATAACTGCTTACTGATGTAACCCGAGCCGCACTGGGTGCCATCGACTTTCTGGATGTATCGTCGGCAACCCTTACCTAATCGCGTTACGTCAGAGATGCTCGTGATCCAGGCTCAATCGTAAAGGTCACAAAGCGGACCGGACCACATCTCCGGTTAGCTTTGTTCTGCATATTTGTCGGGAGCGGCGTCGAACTTTCCCTTGCAAACCTCCCCCATTTCACAGAAGTAGTAGGTCTTACCCTTGTAGATGGACGTGGCCTTCTTCGCGGGATCGGACGGCATCCCACAAACCGGGCAAGTCAGCGCCTGGGCATAGATGGCATTCAAGTTTGGATCCTTCCACCCCTGGCCCTGATACTCCAGGTTGTAGGCAGTGTCTTCCGCCACTTTCCTCCCAAAGTATCTTTCGACCACATGCAAGGCAAGATCGATGCCTGAGGCCAGGCCCCCAGACGTAGCAAGGTTGCCTTCCTCGACAAACCGGACACCGCGTATGACATGAACCTTGGGAAACTCATTGGCGAAATCTTTGTATGCATCGTGGTGAGTAGTGGCCGACTTCCCGTTGAGCAGCCCAGTCTTCGCCAGCACGTATGCGCCCACGCAAACCGACATGGTTAGGTCGGTACCTACCGATGATTTGCGAATCCATTGCAGCATTTCTTCAGAGGCATGCTGCGCTGGAATCACGATAACTCTGGGTTGTGGAGCAGTTTCAAAGGTGTAATCAGGCACGACGGTCAAACCCGATTCTGTGACTAACGGAGCCTTGGTCTCCGCGACGGAATATTGATGAAACGGCGACGTCATATCACCGCCAGGAAGCATTACAGAGCCGAAAATAGCCCAAGGTCCGGTAAAGTCAATGTCGACCACTCCGCGAGAAAGCGGATATGCGACTGTGATACTCCCGCTCTTGGGAGGTTTCAGAGGGTTCTGAGCGGCTGCTGATGCGGACGAATCCGTGTCACCGATCCATGCCGAGGCGCCACGAACGGCGGCCCTCTTCGCGGCCAGTGAAAATGGAACCGCAGCCATGAAGCCGGCAACGACAGATCCTTTGAGCAAATCTCTTCGATTCATAGTGTCCTTTCAATACTTTCTTTCATTCTGTAAGAGCTCTCGGCGGCGGCAAGAACACTGTATCCTGGTTTTTCGTCCGGCCTTTTCCCGTTAGCCGCTGTGCGATTGGGCCCCAGCATTCGGAACAGATATCGTATTCCTTGCCTGCAATTTCTTTCTGCAGACACTCTTTTGCTTTGCTGCAGAGATCGCAAATAATCATGGCGACCCTCCTTGAAACTCGCTGCACCTGTTCTGATTCTGAGCGTAGCCTACACGGAAAACTGGCTTTCTGGGAAATGATGACCAGGCTTCCGGGTGGATTGTCGCCACACGGAAGTGATCTGACCCCCGCTTACTGCGATTAGTAATGGAAAGTCGGCATCTCGTCAGGAAATCAAGCACTGACGAGATGCGCGTTTGTCGTACCGATCCGGTGAAACGCTGAACCTCCCACAACGGGACTTCTCGCTCGCTTCGCCGAATTCACACATTGACGAGTACGGCGTTTACCAGAGTCGAAAGAACTATGGTCGCAACCACAGCCAACTTGAAAACAGGGCTTGGTGCTCGGGGAGTGTTCCATGGCCGCATTGGACTTTCATGAGGTTTCGCGGGCCGAAGGCCCTAACCCGGAAATCTCACCAGGGAAAAGAACAAAAGGTTAAATAGAAGTGGAAAAAGGCCGCTTTCTCGGGCATAACTGCGGTGTTCAGTCCTAGTTAAAGTCCCAGGAAAGGCGGCCTTTTCAATGACAGAGTGTAGCGAGACTCTCTTTCCATTTGAAGCACATTTTTCACGTCGCGTGGTGGCCCAGTTCACGGGGGATTGCTTAACCACGGAGGGCGGTTCACTGCTGCTGCGCCAGGCCGATCGCAGGATCAACTTACTGCGGCGCGTAGCGACTTGCTTCACCGACTACCGGCAGCCGGAACGGATCGAACACCGCCTGGAAGAAATGCTGGCACAGCGTATCTATGGGCTGGCGCTGGGCTATGAAGACTTAAACGATCACGAGCAACTGCGGCAGGATCCGCTCTTTGGAGTGTTGGCCGGGAAGAAAGATCTGGGAGCGCCGCTGGCCGGCAAGAGCACGCTAAACCGATTGGAACTGACACCGGCTGGTTCTCCTGTCGCGGAACGCTACAACAAGATCAGCTATTCCGCCGAAGCACTCGACACCCTGCTGGTCGATCTATTTCTGGAAGCGCACCCGCTTGCACCGCAGGAGATGGTGCTGGACCTGGATGCCACCGACACGCCGCTGCATGGACGGCAGGAAGCGCGGTTTTTCCACGGTTACTACGGCCACTACTGCTATCTGCCATTGTATGTATTCTGCGGAGATCATCTACTGTGTGCGCGACTGCGGCCCTCGAACATCGATGCCAGCGCAGGAAGTCTCGAAGAACTGCAGCGCATCGTGCAGCAGATTCGCGCCAGGTGGCCGAACACCCGAATCATTCTGCGCGCGGACTCGGGCTTCTGCCGGGAGGAGTTGCTGGGGTGGTGCGAAAACAACGATGTGGACTATGTATTTGGCTTTGCGCGGAACAAGCGCTTACGACGGATCATCGGCCGCGCTATGCAGGAAGCGAAACAAGAGCATCAGCGCACGGGAAAACCGGCGCGAGTGTTCTGTGCGTTTACCTATCGCACCAAGAAAAGCTGGTCACAGGCGCGACGGGTGATCGCCAAAGCCGAACAGATCGCAGGCAAGGAAAATCCTCGTTACCTGGTCACCTCTCTGGACGCACAGGACTGGCCGGCGCAGAAACTCTATGAGCAGCTTTACTGCGCACGCGGCGAGATGGAGAACCGCATCATCGCGCTGGGGAAGCTTGGGAGAGGGGAAACCGAGATGGATTAGGGGAAACTTCTCAATGGAATCTAACGGGTGAAAGTCCCGTCCGGCAAAAGCTAGCGAGCAGGCCGGTAGCGAGTGTTGCCATTCACCAGGTGACGGGTGGGTGCGAAGCGTACACAGCAAGGAAGCAGGCCGTGAAGATTCAGCTCCGAAATCTTTTCTCGTTGCGATGCCGACGCCATTAATGCAGGCGGAAGGCAGCATCCGGGACGACCGCTATTGCGAAGGGCGGACCGAAATCGCCGGAGTCTCTAGCTCAGGGCATGTTTCCAAGGGGATTCCCCAGGAACCCAGGAGAGCTCGCCATCTCCGCTCGCAAGAGCGGAAACACGGACGCCGAGGGAGACCGGAGGTGTCCGCCCACGGGTGGATGAGCAGTCTTACGACCCCGTAGTACCCGCGAAGGTGGGGAACCGCAGGGCTTCCGAAAGGAGCGGCCACGGAACCCACTGGAGGGAAGGGGGGAACAGGTGCACGTATCTGACGAAAGGAAACATAGACGAGGCTCAGACCTCGACACACTATGTCCACACAAATCGACAGAATAACCGAACTAGCCAAGGAGGATCCGAAGCGACAATTCTTTTCGATCGCTCATCTGATCACGCCTGAGGCGTTGTACGCGGCTTTCCGGGGACTACGAAAGAAAGCCAGCGCAGGAGTGGACGGCGTCACGTACCAGATGTATGAAAAGGACGCCGCGAGGGATATCCAACAGCTTCATGAGCGGCTCAAAGAGGGCAAGTACCGGGCTCAACCGCTGCGCAGGATCTACATCCCCAAGGAAAACGGGAAGGAAAGACCTATTTCCATACCATCCTTGGAAGACAAGATCGTGCAGAAGGCGACGGGCGAAGTGCTGAACGCTATCTATGAGCAGGATTTCCTCGAATGCTCGTACGGGTTTCGACCTGGACGAGGGCCGCACCAGGCGCTGGACGAGGTGGGACGAGTCATCTGCACAAGGCCCACTAGTTGGATCCTGGAATTAGATATCACCGCGTACTTCGACACGATCGTGAGAGGGCAACTCATGGAGATGATCGAAAAGCGAATCCGCGATGGCAGTGTACTCCAACTGATACGGAAGTGGATTCAAGTCGGAGTCATCGACGAAGGTAGATTACTCGTGAGCGAAACGGGTACAGGGCAAGGGCAGACGATCAGTCCGCTGCTGGCCAACATTTACCTGCACTACGTACTCGATGAATGGTTCGAGCACGAAGTGAAGCCCCGCTTGAAGGGGGCCGCGCACGAAATACGCTTCGCTGATGATGCCGTGCTGTGCTTCCAGTATCGGGAAGATGCCGACAAGATGATGGAGGTCTTACCGAAACGATTTGCAAAATACGGTTTGACGCTCCACCCGGAGAAGACGCGGCTGGTGGACTTTGGGCGATATGCGGAGGAACATGCGAAGCGGCAGGGGAAGAAACCAGCCACGTTCGATTTCCTCGGCTTCACGCACATCTGTGCCCGCAGCCGGAGAGGGAAGTTCACAGTGAACGTGCGGACGATGAAGAAACGATTCCGCCGAAGCCTGACGGCCATCGCCGTCTGGTGCCGGAAGAACCGCCACGAACCTGTGGAAGAACAGCAGCAGACCCTCAACGCCAAGCTCCGAGGCCACTACCAGTATTACGGACGTCCGACGAACACCAGGAGCATCCGGCAGTTCTATCGAGAAGTCCGTCGCATCTGGCGGAAGTGGCTAAATCGTCGAACTCGCGGGAAGAGGCTGACGTGGGAGAGATATGCGGAACTCCTCCGTCGTTATCCTTTGTTGCTCCCCCGGATAACACATTCTTGGAACGGGGAGGGGAGTAGCGCCTGAGGAACCCGCTGCGGGAAATCTGCACGGTGGGGTCTGTGAGGGGGGAGACGTCAGTGGTGCCAAGGTGGACCTACACGCGCACGAAGCTGGAAACGGCGGATAGAGCCAAGGAAAACCTACAGCCCACGGCGTTCTCCTCTACTCGGAAGGAGCAATTGAGTCTGTTCGCGGACCGGCTAAGTACGGAGACGTTACGGGCCAATCAGTTGCGGCTGTACTTCTCCTCACTGGCCTACGTGCTGGTCGAGGCCTTGCGGCGGTTGGGCTTGGCAGGCACGGAGTGGGCGGAGGCCCAAGTCGACACCATTCGGCTGAGGCTACTAAAAATCGCTGCGCAGGTGCGAATCACCACACGCCGCATCTGGGTTCGCTACAGTAGCGCGTATCCCTGGCAGAATATGTTCGCCGCGGCCTGGATGGCCCTGCGCTGCTGAACAAAAGGCCAAAACAAAACCTTGTCTCGCACTCCCAGAAACAGTCGAAGTCTGTCTGAAGAACGTTTTTTAGCAGGGCTGCGGACAACCGAGATCCCCAAATCGACAGAAAATAATTCAGCAGAGAGAACTGATTAACGGAACGCCTGAATCCCTCAGTCAATTTGCCTCTTGTGAGAAAAGGCGGCTAGCGGCACACGGGGAATTGAATCAAGCGAATCTCCTTTTGCGCGACTTTGCGCGGGAACTACTGAGAAACCGATTGCTACTGAGGGTGGAGTTTGTGCGGATGATGGAGTTGAATCCGCAAAAGTAGAGGATACGCAGATCGTCAAGAAGTTGTTGGACATTCTTCATCAAAAAATTGTCGAACTTCAGCCGGAGACGAACCGCATCGGGATTGTTCCCAGGTATCACAACCCACCGACACCGGTGATGTTCCTTCTGCCACGGAGAGGTGTATCGGGAGAAACGCAGAGGGCTGTCAAAGCTGACCATCTTGCTGGCCGTTCGACCGTATCTGTGCGTTGATTGCGACAGGCTGCATTACGGCTGCAGTATTTAAACACAACGTCATAAGTAATTGCGCATTAAATCAATGCATGTTCTTCTAGTGGAATGAAACCACTTACGATTGCGGACTCCGCAACCATCATTCTGGGATTACAAGATGAAATTCGACGAACCGAGGAATCACGCTATGACCACCGGCTTCACGGCGTGCTGCTGGTGGCTCATGGTATGAGGTGTCCGGAAGTGGCAGCGCTGTTAGGAGACGCACCGAGAACCGTCGAGTATTGGATTCGCGGGTTCGAGGAGAAAGGCCTAGCGGCACTGCGCGAGGGGGAACGGTCGGGGCGGCCGAGACGCCTGAGCGAGAAGCACCTTCGGGGAATCAACGCCGCGCTTCGGCGGATGCCGCGAGAGCTAGGCTTGAGCGGAAATCTATAGGACGGCAAGACGCTGGCGGCCTGGATCGAGCGGGAGTACCGGATCGACTTGGGGGTACGGCAATGCCAGCGTCTGTTTCGGCGGTTGGGTTTTCGGCTACGCAAGCCTCGTCCCGCGATTGCGCAAGCCGATCCCGAACGGCAGAAGGCACATAAAAAAAACTCCAAGGGCTGATGGAAGATGCCGCGGTCGACCTCTGGGCTACGGACGAAGTACACTTCCAGCAGCACGGCTCGCGTTGTCGCCTGTGGGTACCACCGGAAACCAAGGACCCCGTGCTGCTGCATCATCCGACGCGGCGCAGTGTGGGATACTTCGGTGCCGTACGGTTGCGGGATGGAAAGTTTCCGTTTTCTAGGGAAACGGGTAAATTTAACGCGGTGACCTTCTTTGCCTTCCTGAAAGGGCTACGGCGCAGCAGTATGAGAACCGGTCGCCGCGTGGTGGTCATCACCGACAATGCCAGATACCATCACGCGCGGCTTCACAAAGAATGGAGAGCGTCACACGTCGAGGACTTTGTGCTGGATTACTTGCCGCCCTACAGCCCCGAACTGAATCCGATTGAGCGGGTCTGGAAGCAGACGCGCCGTCAGTGCCTGCACAACCGATATTTTCCTGTACTGGAGGGGGTCGTCGCTGTCGTCGAGACGCAGTTTGAAAACTGGCGTAACGGAAACGAAACCCTACGCCGTCTATGCGCAATAACTTAAGACGCTATGTTTAGTTAATAAATCAGACGGAAAATATCGCTGTAATCGTCGGTCCAGAGACGTGGCTCGGCTTGCGGCATGCTTGGTGGAAGGCTAGGGGAAAGACCGGGGATCTGGAGCGATTGGGGGCGTTTGGCGAGAAAGACCCAAAGATTTTCGATAAAGGGATAGTTACCCGGTGTGAATTTGACGAGCGAGTAGGAGTGCGAATACTCGCGCAGGCCCTCCATCACAGGCAGCAGGTTGATATGCCGGCTGCTGATATGAATGGCGATGACCGCATTGTCGTTGCGGAGATGCTTCGCGTAAGTGTCAAAGGCTTCTTTAGTGAGCAGGTGCACGGGCACGGCATCGCCGGAGAAAGCGTCGAGTACCAGAACATCCAATTTCTGCGGATTGCCTTGAGCGGCTTCCTGTTCGAGAAGCAGGCGGGCGTCGCCCAATAGCGTATCGACCTTTGCAGCGGAATCCCGGATGTAGGTAAAAACCGGATGTGGACCGGAAGAAAGCTCGACGACCTGAGGATTAATTTCGTAGTAGCGGAAATAGTCGCCGGTGCGGCCATAAACGGCGAGTGTGCCTGCGCCAAGACCAACGATTCCGACACGTAGCTGACTATTTTCCTGAGAGTGCCTTGGGTGATTACTCAGAAGCAGGCCGATGCCGCTATCCGGGCCGTAATAAGTCATCGGGATGCGATTGTTTGGTGGATTGAGTTGTGCCCCGTGCATAGTGTGCGCGTGAAAGAGCGCTTTGCCACCTTGCTGCAATTCAAAGACGCGAAGCGCGCCATAGAAACTGCGTTCGCCAAGAAAAAGTCCCGACTCAGGTTGGGCACTTTCATAAAGTGCAAACACGGCCAGCAGTGCAATGGCAACAGCGATGGGCTGCACAAAGCGGAATCCGCGCTGGCTTCCTGCGGATTTTGATTGAATGAAAGCACCTAACAAAAGCAGGGCCGCAATGAAGAATGCCCACGCGTAGAAATATGTCTCCTGAAGAATCTTGCTAAGGACAGGGATCCACTGGCCGAGCGAGGCGATCGTCAGCAGCACGCTTGCGGCGATGACACAGGGAAGCCAAAACGCGCGGAAGTAAATCCAGGAACGATCATCAAGAAAGAGGCAGAGTAGCGCGAGCGCGGCACAAGCTCCCAACGAGAGTTGAAATTCCGTGAAGAATCGAAAAATGTTGGGCGCGAGGATCGCTACAAAGATGCCGCCGATTGCTCCACCGCCAGATACGGCGAGGTAGAAAGAGGTAAGTCTGCGGACGCCGGGTTTGAGGCGCACGAGTTCGCCATGGCAAATCATGCACGCGACGAAGAGGAGCAGTGGCATGACCACAATTTGTACAGTGCTCTGCGCGAAGGTCATGGCGGTGCATAGAACGAAGATTCCAACTGCAAAGAGCGGATGAAAGATTTCTCGGCGATACCAACGGGGATGGTCGAAACACAAGATGAAACTCAGCAGATAGAGTGCTAGCGGCACGACCCAAAGCAGAGGCATGGAAATGATTTCCTGGCAGAGCTGATTGGTAGTGGCCAACAGTAGAGCTGACGCACAGGCGGCGAGGAGAAACCATAGGACGTAAACGATAGGAGACACGGCCGCATCGGAAGCGAGGGCCTGATGCGGCGCAGAGGATTCGCGGTTGAGGGCTATGTTCCATGCACACCAGGCGACTCCGGCGCAGAATACGACGAACAGCAGGCTCCAGAGTGCGCCCTGAACCCTGAGGCGAAGCAAGGGCTCGAAGAGGAGAGGAAAGGCGAGCAAGCCGAGGAGGGAGCCGAAATTGGAAACTGAATAGAGGCGATACGTGCGCGAGTCACCGCCTTGTTGGGCAAACCAGCGCTGGAGAAGTGGGCCAGTGGTAGAGAGAACGAAAAAGGGCAGGCCGGTGGCCAGCAAGGTGATGAGAATAACATCTCGCACCGGATGCTGGCTGTCGGAGGGTTTCCAAGTGGCGGCAGGAGTAACGGCGGAGGGCCAGGCTATCGAAAGCACTGCGACGAGCAGCAGAGCGAAGGCCACAAGCGTGAGGTGAAGACCAGACTGCGTGCGGGGAGAAAGACGCCCAGAGATGAGATGGGAATAGATGTAACCAGCGAGGAGAAGAAGTTGAAAGACGAGCATGTTGGTGGTCCAGACAGCCGCGGAGCCGCCGAACCAGGGGAGGATGTATTTGCTGATGATGAGCTGAACCTGGAAGAGAAGGAAGGCGCTGAGAAACATGGTGAGAGCGAAGATCCAAACAATGCGAGGTGACGCAGCGTGGCTCGAACCGTTGCTCGCGCGACGAGTGGCTTCCGACTGAGGGCTGACGCCCATTCATTCACCGCCTGAGTCTCGAGGTAGATTGAGACCGCAGTGTCCCATAGCAGATGTTATTTGTTCAAATTGACTCGACACGATTCTTCCCAACGTTTTCTGAATTCAGGAAGAATAGATTCCAGATTCTTGCGGACATTTTCGCGGCTTGTCATGGCATTTAGAAAGGAGACGCCCCAAACTCCCGATCGCTCCGCTTCGGGCGTGGAAATCTCTTGAAAGTAGGATTTGTCAGAAATCTCCCAGGCCAGTCCTGCCCGGCTGTTGTCGGGCGCGACAACGAAGGCGTCGCCTTCATGGCAAGTTTCAATCTCGAAATCAGTAATCTTTCCGAAGGTGAAGCCTAGAACCACAACATCACTTAGAACCTCGAAACCGTGGTAGACCGGAACACCAGCGGGTCTCGCAATGAATGCAGGCTCAGTTTGTGAATCACCTTCAGCCAATGGGTCGAGTGAAAGTGGAGGTCCGGTTGGAGGTTCAGGTTCTTTTCTTTTTTCAGTCATTTGCTCGAATCCTAGCAGGGCAATTCTTGTCCTGGGGACTAACTACTTTTCATCCCATCTGATTAGCCCTGACTGCGTCTTTGACGCATTCACTGGTGCCAGAGACTTGGCGAAATCGGTTTGTTGATTCTAAGGAACTTATCAACAAGTTTCTGGAGAGGGGAGAAACCACATCTCCAACGGCTGGACGATTCCTTGTTTCGCAGCCCACTTGATTGAGCAGGATCTGTTCTGAGCTGCCGCACCACGTGCTGGGTTGCTGGCCACTTTGGCGCTGCGGTTTGGGTTTTCTCTATCAGCGGTTTTCATCGCTTGTTCGCAGCGAAGCCTGTCCATTCCGAAGCCAGCAAAGCCGAACCTCGGTCAATTTAGCGACCATAGTTCTATCCGGGACTCGTGGCCCATATCTTATTCGCCGATTTTGCTATGTATCTGGAACTGCTTGACGCATTCGAAGGGCCAGCAATTGTAGAGGAAGGCGGTATCACCTATTTGGCGATGCTTGGATTTGCAACCATCGTGGGTCTTGGCCTGCCAGTGCTAGGCGCAGTTTGGGGCGCAAAAAACCTTCCAAGTATCTTGAAAATTTGGCGGTGGACCTTAGGCTTGACCGGAGTAGTGCTGGCAGGTTTTGCCTTCTACGGCGGTTACGGCTTTTTGGAAAGTGCCTACTATGACTACTAACTATTCCCAAGGGTGAAAGCAGAAGACCACCACATTATGCCCTTGCGGTGGCAAGATGTCGTGGCAAGGGTGCTCATCGGTTCTATTCTGACTGGTTTGCTGGTTCTCTCGGCCCACTTGCTGCGTTCGGCGTTCCGTCCAAGACTAGAAGCGCGCCAGAAGCTCAGCTATCTCAACCTAGCCTTCTGGGTTGTGTAGATTTGGCGGGCTGTTGCGGCTGGTGTTACATTTCTTGAGGCAGGCACGAAGCAGGGCAACCCGGTTCAAAATCGGCAAGAGTGCCCGACCATCCTTCAAAATAAATGCAGGAGTTTTAACGAAACCGAGGTTTTTCGTTCAGGATTTCGCCAAGGCGGAAGAGGCTGATCAGACTATTAATTTCCGGTGCGCACCTTACCTGTTCAGGACAACAACCCATGGTCGTGAAGCTTCCTGTAAAGATTTCGCTCGCTGATGCCAAGGATTCTCGCCGCATTTCCTCGGTGGCCATTGCTGGCTTCGAGAGCAGCGCGAATGTGCTCTCGCTCCGCTTGCTCCAGCGTTGGTAGAGAATCGGCGTTCGATGAGAAACGCGGAACTGCGGTGGTGAGCGAATTGCGAACGGTGGCGGGAAGGTGCTCGGGGAGAATGCAGTTTCCTTCGCACAATACCATGGCCGCTTCTACCACATGAAGAAGTTCGCGCACATTTCCCGGCCAGTTGTGTCGGCAAAGTAGCTGCAAGGTTTCCTCGCTAAACTGTTTGCTAGATCCGAACCGCTCATTGAGGGTGGCCACGAACTGTTGCGCCAGAAGTTCCACGTCGGCGCCTCTGGTCCTCAGTGGAGGAACTTCCACGGAAATAGTGCTAAGCCGGTAAAAAAGATCTTGCCGGAAGAGTCCTTGCCGAACCATGGAGGAAATATCACGATTGGTCGCAGTCAATACCCGAACATCAACCCGAATTTCTGCTGTACCTCCGACGTGGCGGAAAGTGGATGTATCCAGGACGCGCAACAACTTGATCTGAGTCGCGGGGCTAACCTCGCCGATCTCATCGAGAAAAATCGTGCCTCCATGGGCGACTTCGAATAAACCTGGCTTCCCGTGATCCGCGCCGGTGAACGCACCGCGCTCGTGGCCGAACAGTTCACTCTCCAACAAATGTTCCTGCAATGTGGCGCACTCGACCACGACAAACGGCCTGAATCGCCGGGGGCTCCTGGCATGAATTAGCTTGGCGACGCGTTCTTTTCCCGCACCGGTTTCGCCCGTGATGAGCACAGTGCCATCGCTTGGTGCCACCAGTTCGATCAGTTTCAGGAGCCGTTGGAATTCCGGGCTTTCGCCGATGAAAGAACTCCCCAGATCCGGTGGGGTCAACCCGCGCTCGAGAAGATTTGTCCGTTGCTTGAGCGAGCGCCGCTCAACTGCTCTTTGAATGCGAAGGTGTAACTCATCCAGGGGGCAGGGCTTTACCACGTAATCGAAAGCGCCGACGCGGATCGATTCAATTGCTGTATCGATGGAGCCATGCCCGGTCAGCATGACCACCTCGATGGCCGGGGCGGTGGCGTGGACGGATTTCAGCACATCGAGACCGCTCATTCCGGGTAGCTGAACGTCCAGCAACACCACATCGGGTTCTGCGATGGCAATTTGCCGAACCGCCTCCTCGCCTGTTCCTACTGAATCGATCCGATAGCCGAGACGTTTCAGTTCGTTGCCCATCACCTGGCGAAAGGTAAGGTCGTCATCTACCAACAGGAGCGAGCCCGCCTTCATTACTGAGCCTCCTGCGACAAGCCGATCTGCAAAGCCGGCAATACCACTTCGAAGATGGACCCGATCCCGGGAGTGCTCTGGACATGGATGTCGCCCCCCCAGCTGCGCACGGCGTTCAACGAAAGGAAAAGTCCGAGTCCCGTGCCACCCTTGCGCAGACTGAAGAACGGCTCAAATATTTTCTTCCGGTACTCCGTGGGGATCCCGCATCCCTCGTCCGTGATTGAAATGCTGACGTTCTGGCCTCCATTCGCTTCCACGACCACCTGGCCACCCGGCTTCGAGGCCTGAATCGCGTTGAGGATCAGATTGACGAGGAGGTTCTGAAGTTCAGCCTCGTCGGCACGGACGCGCAATGCCGGAGGGAATGGCCGCACGTCGACATTCACGGAGTGCGCAGATGCCGTAGGACGGATGAGTCCCTGCACGGCCGCTATCGCGACATCGAGTTCCACGACTTCGCCGGGAGATCGCTGGCCCCGAGACAATCGCAGGAAGTGCTGCGTGATACCGCGGCAACGCAATATTTGTTCACGCGCAATGGTGGCACTGTCTCGGATTCTCGCTGGGTCTAGTTCTGGGTTACGGTTGGCCGGAGTGGGGGTTTCACGGAGGATGCCCTCGACGCACATAAGAACGGTTGCCAGCGGTGTGCTCAATTCGTGGGAAAAGCCGGAGGCCAGAATGCCGAGAGATGCCAAACGGTGAGACTCGGCGAGGTTCGCTTCTGCCGCCCTGCGTTCCGAGATGTCGCGCCAGACCTCGACGACCTGCGTCAGACGACCAGCGGCGTCGAGAATCGGAGAAGCGTGAATTTCTTCCCAAGCTGCAGTGCCGTTGGTGGTTGTGCGTTCGCACATGCGCACCTGTCGCGCGCCGGATTTCAGACAAGCGAGCGTAGGGCAATCGCCCACATTGCAGGGGCCCGAGCCAACTTCCAGACAGCAGCAGCCAAGTACCTGATTACGATCACTGCCTGTACGCAGGAGGAAGGCATCGTTAGCGGCTATGATTCTTCGATCGATGTCAAGAACGACAATTCCGTCATCGATGCTGTTGATAACAGTCTCCAGGCGTTCCCGTTGCGTGCGGACTTCACCAACCAAGCCAGCCACAGAGTCAGCCATCGTGTTGAATTCGCGGCCCAGCCAGGCCAGGGTGTCCGAGCCTTCGGAGGGAACGCGGCGCTCCAGGTCCCCCTGAGAAATCAGGCGCGCGGTGGTTTCGAAACGGTTAAGACGGCGGAGGACGGAGAACTGGATGAGCAACAAGATGGTTCCTGCAATTACGAAGGTTAGCGCACCAGCGCCAGCTACCATCCAGCGAAGATCTCGAGTCATAGCAGCTCGAACTTCTCCAGCGTTGTAATCCAAAATGAGGATGCCGTTGATTTTGTGGAGGGGGTCGTGACATCCGTGGCACTCTTCGCGATTGCGAACAGGCACCACGGTTCTCAGCACCTCACCACCGCGAGTCTCGATCACACGGCTGGACCCGCGGCGTTCTGGCGGATCGCGATGGCAAACCTGACAAGTGGGTGAGTCGATGCGGAAGCTATCCGCAGAAGTGCCGGGCTTGCTGGAATAGCGCACAACGCCATTGCGGTCTAGAAGGATGAGTTGCTCAACACGCTCCTGCTTTCCGAAACTCTCGATCATTCCCGCAATCAGCGTGCGGTCGTTTTCCATCATCTGATGCTCGAGTGCGACGCGAATAAGATCGCCTTCGGCGAGGGCCGTGTGGCGCGCGATTTCCAAAAGGCTCTGGAAGTGATGAACCGAATAGACGTAAGAGGCCGCAGTGCATGCAATGACCACAGCCACCGTAATTCCGAGGGCGAGGACAACCGTCATGCTGGCGGAACGCAGCTTCATGTTGTGGGGTACCGAATCGCGGCAAGCATGTCACACGGCGCTTCGACGCGTCAATGACTGACGGATTGTCAGGCTCGTCCTGACAAATTGTCAGATCACTTACGAGGCAAGAAGTCGTCGATTTGAAATTAAAGAACTTAGCGTTGAGGCAATCTGGTGAAGAACGTGCACATGTTGTGGCCATGGAGGAACAAGAACATGGAAATGCTCTTGATGGCGCTGTGCGTGAGTATGTTCACTCTGGCCGTTGCGGCCATCGCTTTTGGAGCTGCGACTCGCCAAGAATCACCGACTTCGCCGGTTCAACCGGAGATGAGGCCTGTTAAAGCGGTGGCCTCTGGCCGATTCTTTGCTGACAACGTCGTGCCTCGCCAGAGTCCAAGGACTTATGTGCCTACGGAGGTCCTCCTCGCGCAGATCGAAAATCACGTTCGCCTAGAGCAAGCAGCGGCCGAGTCGTTTCTCGAGACTCCTTCGCATGCCCAGTTGCATACCAAGACGACCTCGGCCTTTGTGAACTGAGTCCTGCACATGGCCAACGAGCAATCAGAACTTCTAAAAAATCTCTCGGCCGAGGAAGTGCAACGGATTTTAGTTCTTGGCACCAGGATCGCGCTGCCCAGCGGAGCTTCGCTGTTTAAGCTGGGAGATCCTGCCGAGCGCCTGTTCTTGATTGAGCGGGGACGAATCCGGCTCACGTTGCCGATGCAGGTTCGGGGCAGTGAAGAAGATGTAGTTGTCGAAGAGCGAACCGCGGGCCAGACAGTAGGGTGGTCCGCCCTGATTCCTCCACATAAATTCACACTCGCCGCAACAGCTCCACTCGAGACAGATGTGATCGCTCTCCCTCGGGAAGAGTTGCGCAAACATTTCGTCGCGTATCCAGTCGTCGGGTACAAATTTACGTTGAACTTGGCAGTTGTGATTGGCCACCGCCTGCAATTGTTCCAAGCGATGTGGCTGCGCGAAATGCAGCGCACGGTGGAACAGCATTCCACCTAGATTACATAGAGAGTGGTACATGAAAATTCTCATATTGGACCCGCAGACGTCTGCAGCTTCGGATGAAAGGTGCTCAGAAAATGGCTGCTGACCCTCAACCTCAAGACAAACCACCGCGCCGCCGAATGATCCAAATTCTGCTTGGTGGCGGCATGTTCGCTTCCTTTGCATCGTTCATTTATCCCGTACTTCGATATCTCGTTCCCCCGCCTGTGGCGGAACTCGGAGGGGATCAAGTCATCGCGGGGAAAACTGGGGACCTGAAACCCAACAGCGCCAAGATATTCCGCTTTGGCAGCCGACCAGGCCTGCTGATCAGAAACACCGATGGGAGTTACCGTGCGCTTTCTGCAACTTGTACGCATCTGGGCTGTATTGTGCAATACCGAGGCGACCTACAAGAGATCTGGTGCGCATGCCATAACGGAATTTACGATCTGAATGGCCGCAATGTCTCAGGGCCACCGCCCCGCCCACTCGAGGTGTATGAGGTCCATTTGCGGGGCGACGATGTGGTAGTCGCACTGAGGCGGGAGGCATAGCCTTGATTGCCGGCCTGCGTACGTGGATCGACGAACGATTCGACTGGGAAGCTTTAGCGGCGCCTTTGCGTCAAAAAACTGTCCCAGCTCACAATCTGTCGTACTGGTATTTTCTGGGCGGTATAACGCTTTTTCTTTTTGGCATTCAGGTTTGCACCGGCATTCTTCTGCTTCTTTACTATCGGCCCAGCGCCACTGAGGCTTTCGAGAGCGTCCAGTACATCATGACCCGAGTGCAATTCGGGTGGTTGGTGCGCTCCATCCATTCCTGGGCAGCCAATCTCTTAATCTTCACGGCGTTTTGCCACATGTTCAGCGTGTTGCTTCTCGGGGCTTACCGTAAGCCGCGCGAATTGACGTGGATTACCGGGATGTTGCTCCTATTCCTGGCCATGGGTTTCGGGTTTAGTGGTTATCTTCTGCCATGGAATACGCTGGCTTTCTTCGCGACTAAGGTTGGAACGGAAATCACAGGTCAGGTACCTGGCGTCGGTCATGCGATGAAGGTGTTTTTGCGCGGAGGAGAAGATGTAACCGGCGCGACGCTGACACGCTTCTTTGGATTCCACGTTGCACTGTTGCCCGGACTGACCGTTCTCATGCTGTTGGCTCACATCGGGTTGGTCCAATACTTCGGAATGAGTGTCCCACCGAAGGTGGAGGCTCGTTGGAAAACCGTGCCAAGTGAAGCACGGCAGATGAAGTTCTTTCCCAACTTTTTTTTGCGTGAATTGATGGCATGGTACATCGCGCTAGGAGTGTTGGGAATGCTGGCAGCAATTCTTCCCTGGGAACTAGGAGCAAAGGCAGATCCGTTTGCTCCCGCGCCGGCTGGAATCCGACCCGAATGGTATTTCATGTTTATGTTTCAGACGCTTAAGTTGATTCCAGCGAAGGTGTGGTTGGTGGACGGAGAAGTCTTGGGCATTTTGATTTTTGGTTTGGCGGGATTGATCTGGCTACTCTTACCGTTCTTCGATAGCACCGGCAGCGGACGTGGACGAAAACTTGCTCTTGGCGGAGGGATATTCGCTCTGAGCTACATCATCGCGATGACAATCTATGCTTACTTGGCAAAGTAACCGCACTCATAAGCCGCTAATACTGTTGTTGACGGTTATTTGCGTTTGTGTCGGCCGCACGTACGCGCAGCAGCCTAATACCTGCCTAGATTGTCATGGATCACTGGATCCGCCTCTGCAGATAACGCAAGCAATGTTTAGTCAAGACATTCACGCGCAAAAGGGACTGACCTGCGCCAATTGTCATGGTGGCGACCCAACGAAAGCAGATATGGAAGCCATGAGTAAGACTGCCGGCTTCCGCGGAAAGATCCAGCACAACCAGATTCCGGAATTCTGTGGCCGTTGTCATTCCGACGGGGCGTTCATCCGCAAATACAACCCGTCGTTACGTACCGATCAATTGGCCCAATATAAGACCAGCGTGCACGGCAAGCGGTTGAAGCAGGGAGATAGTAAGGTTGCCGTCTGCATCGACTGTCACGGGGTGCACGATCTGCGCGCGGCGGGCGATCCGCGCTCGAAAATTAACCCGTTGAACGTAGCGGAAACATGTTCCCGATGCCATTCGGATGCGAAGTACATGGAAGGATATGGCATCCCTACAGATCAATATGCCAATTACAATCGGAGCGTGCACCACGAAGCGATGACGGTACGTGGAGACTTAAGCGCGCCGACATGCACGACCTGCCACGGAAATCATGGAGCGACTCCACCAGGAGTGGACTCCGTAAAGAATGTCTGCGCGAATTGTCACGTTTTTCAGGCGCAGATGTATGACAAGAGCACGCATAAGGCTGCGTTTCAATCTGCCGGTCTTCCCGGATGTGTGGTGTGCCACAGCAATCACGGCGTAACCCTTCCGACGGACGCGAAACTCGGCACGGGCCCCGAAGCTGTTTGCATGCGATGCCACAAACCTGGCGACGATTGCGATCAGGCCAGAGCAAAAATGCTCCACGACTTGACGCAACTGGATAGTGCCGTCAAATCTGCGGACAAAATGTTGGGAGTTGCCGAATCTTCGGGCATGGAGGTCAGTGAAGCTCAGACGGAACAGGATCAGGCCCGAGATTCGCTCACTAAGGCGCGGGTCACCATACATAGCTTCAAAACGGTGCTCGTTGAAGAAGACATTCAGGCCGGTCTCAAGATTGCGGCAAACACGCAAGCAGAAGGTCAAGCAGCCCTCGCCGAGCGCGACCGCCGCCGAAAGGGTCTCGGAATGGCTCTGGGAATTATCCTCGCTGTTTTGATTGGGTTAAGACTCTATATTCGGCAAATCGAAAATAAAACGGCCAATGCGGGGACAGTGGGGTTGCACCATTAGCTTTGACTATTGTGCGATCGGATTTGAACTAAGGGGGCAAACGGGAACGCTTTCCTCCGAGATTCAGTGAGGGAGAGACAGATGACGATTACAAAGAAGAACGTTGGAGCAATTGCGTTGGGGGCTGCGTCTAGCAGGCACGTGCCTGTTCAGCTTGTCTGCACAGGCTGATACCGCAGCCGCTGAGGCCACGTTTAAGACCAAATGTGCAATGTGTCACGGAGCGGATGGCAAGGGAAAAGAAGCAATGAAGACTCCCGACTTCAGTTCCGCCGATGTCCAGAAGAAGAGCGATGCCGATCTAAGCGGCGTCATTACCAATGGCAAGCCGCCCAAGATGCCCGCCTACAAGACTATGACGCCAGATCAAGTGAAGGACATGGTTGCGTTCATTCGTTCGCTAAAGAAATAGCGAGCAAATCCGCATCCCGTTGCGTGGCCAATCTAGCAGATCTCTGTGAATCAGTCGTTCACCACAATAACTGTCCGTAGAGTGAGAGAGGCATGGAGGAGCGAGTACAATACAAAGAGTTCGGATCCCGCCTTACCCGTAGTGTGCAATAGTTGGACAAGGTATCGAGTGTTGGGGTGGTTCCCATGCCAACACTAACGGTAGAGAAACGAATTGCCGCTTTTACTCCTCGATTTTCAGTCGAAGGGTCACTGCTTAAACTTTTGAATTCCGCAGCCCAAAAGGTGGCCCGGTTAAGGAAAGAAGTTGCTCAACTATCCGACGCCGATTCGACGCTTTAGATTTCTACTGCTTCTCTTTGGGGGTTCGGGACCAGGAGGTCGAATGTTCAAATCCTTTCGCCCCGACCACTTTAATACCGCAACAAATTCTCGACCTTTTAAAGATTGAATGCATTTTGATGGCGCCGTGCTTGAAGGTGAGCTTAGACCAGCACCCTTTGGCGAGAGCGCAAAGGATGCGGCACCCGCGTCTTCTGCTTTTTAAGGTTGTCCTCGACGGACATAGTCGAGAGTGGTAGATGCGCGGCCATTTCTTGCAGAGCCAATCCACTGCGACGCTTGCCAAATTTGCTATTCCCTTTTTCAAGGACTTTTGCCGCGAAGTTGGAGCGAACGAACTAGAAATGCTTGCGATTCACGGAGACATATATTGTTCTGAAAGGGTTGGGAGTTTGGGGTCCGGGGTGTAATGATTTCTTGCTTGAACTGTTTGGTTTGCAGGGTAGTGGAGATAGAGATCGCGGAGGATTCACCCAGGAACAATTAAATGATATCTACTAGCGCCGCTGCCCCAAGCTTCGAAGATCTAGGTGCAAAATTCAACTGCTTCTATGTGTTCTCCATTGCGCTGACGGCGGCGATGGGCGGACTGCTGTTTGGCTATGACTGGGTGGTGATTGGCGGCGCTGAACTTTTCTACGAGAAATATTTTCATCTTGTAAGTGCACTGCAGGTCGGCTGGGCGATGAGCAGTGCTCTGGCCGGCGCATTGGTGGGGGCGATGTTTTCAGGGACGTTGAGCGATAAGTTCGGCCGCAAACCGCTGCTGATCGCAGCAGGACTGCTGTTCGTATTGACTTCGCTGGGTACGGGTTTGTCGCCAAGTTTTACTTGTTTTGTGATGAATCGATTGCTCGGTGGGGTCGCCATTGGAATTGCTTCTAATCTGTCTCCGCTTTACATCGCCGAAGTCGCACCAGCGAGCATGAGGGGCCGACTGGTCTCCGTCAATCAGTTGACCATTGCGCTGGGGGTGATGCTGGCGCAGATCGTCAACTGGCTAATTGTCAAGCCAACGCCACTGGGAATGACGCTCGCGCAGATTCCATTTGATTCCTGGAACGTTCAGGCGGGTTGGAGGTGGATGTTTGGCGTGACCGCCATGCCTGCGGCGATTTTCTTCATCGCGATGTTTTTCGCGCCGGAGAGTCCGCGGTGGCTGGCGAAGAAAGGCCGTTCCGAGAAATCACGGCGAGTGCTGGAAAGAATTGGCGGTGAGGACTATGCGGAGCGATCGGTGAAAGACATCGAAAGCACACTGATCAATGAGATAGACAAGGTGGATCTGCGCGAACTCTTCGCGCCCAAGATGCTGCGCATCCTATTGCTGGGTGTGGTGCTGGCGGTATTCCAGCAGTGGTGCGGAATTAACGTGATTTACCAATTCGGGTCGCGGATTTTTGCGGAGGCGGGCTATGCGGTTTCGGGCATTCTATTCAGCATAGTGATTACCGGAGTGGTAGGGATGCTGATGACATTTGTGGCGATTGGGACAGTGGATCGCTGGGGGCGGCGGACACTGATGTTAAGCGGCGCACTGGGGTTGACGGTGATTTACCTGGCGACGGGCTGGGCGTACCACGAGAATATGAAAGGGCTAGTCCCTGTGGTTCTGGTAATCGCTGCAATTGCGTGTTACGGCTATTCACTGGCGCCGATTACGTGGGTGATTCTGTCGGAAATTTTCCCAAACCGAATTCGAGGAGGGGCGATGTCGATTTCGGTGATGTCGTTGTGGCTAGGCAATTTTGTCCTGTCGCAGACATTTCCGGTGTTGTATGAAAAGTTTGGACTGGCACGCTGTTTTTGGATTTATGCAACGATCTGCTGCCTGGGATTCATTTTTATCCTGTTCAAGCTGCCCGAAACGAAGGGACGGACTTTAGAGCAAATCGAACGTGACCTGATGAAGTGACTCCAGCCTGATATTTTTGTGTGCAAGCCGAAAGAGATGGCTGGAACGCAGAGATGGTGTTGATCAGACTTGCAGATTTTTAAGATAGGGGACGCTGGCGCGCATCATGTCCAGATCCATCTCGACGAAGTAATTCTTAACGCCACCTGTTTTTGCGGCGGTAAAGATTTTCTTCCAATCCAGAGTACCTTGTCCCACGGGCACAATTTTTTTGGTTTGCGCGGACCAGCCTTGCACATGCATGGAGAAGAAGCGGCCGGGATACTTGTTGAAATATTCGACGGAGTCGTAACCCTCGCTGATAGTGGAGATTTGAAACTGGAACTTGACCAGCTTTGGATCGAGAAGGCCGATCAGCAGATCATAGGTGCGCTTGCCGTCAACCGAAGAGAGTTCAAAGTCTTCGTTGTGAAGGCCCTGCTGGATGCCGGCTTTGGCGGCTTTCTCGCCCATTTTGTTGTATTCGTCGGCAGCGCGCTTCACGTCATCCATTGTGGGATGCTCTGGTCCGCTGAGTGTTGGCACGATCATTTGGGTGATACCGACATCTTTGGCCCAGGCGATACTGTGTTCCTGGTTTTTGCGGAGTTCGTCCATACCAAAGTGCGAACTTATACAAGTCAAACCTGCGTCGTTCAGAATTTTCTTCAGCTCAGCGCCGGAGTATTTGGCGAGGCCGGCGAAACCTGAATCGGCGTAGCCGACGGGCGAGCAAAGTTCGACACTCTGGAATCCGGCGGCAGCAAGTTGTTTGATGGTGCCGGGAAAATCCTTGGCAATCATTTCGCGGACCGGCCAGGTCTGGCATCCGATCGGCAGGCCTAGCGGACTTGCGTGAAGATCGAGGATGCTTCCAGCCAGCAAACCAACCGCGGTTTGCGCTGCCGTCGTCATAAGGAAATCTCTTCTGGAAATCGCGGACATGTATGCCTCCTTAGTATTCTCAAGAGCAAACTCAACAAGACTCCCGGGGCGCCTGCACTATAGACTCGTTCGGATGATGGGTGGAATGTTTCTGCTAAAGCTCCCATCCGGGTCTGCGATCGGGACGGACATACTTCTGAGCGCTGTCGGAGTTAACAACCTTCATGTTGGCGCTGTCCCAATTTAGTTTTTGCGCCGCGCGAATCGCAACGTTGCCGAGGAGCAAGGTTTCGGTGACGCGGCCTGAGAATTCAAAATTGCCTCCGGGAATGACTTTGCTGCCTTTGCAGGCGTCGAGCCATTCGCGTTCGTTGCCAGGAGAACGCGGGAGTGTCTTTGGAGGCTGCTTGTAACTTTTCATTTTTGTGTCGGGGATAAGCTTGGGATCCTCGCCATTGAATGAGCAGAGAATTTTTCCGCGATCTCCCAGGAAGAGCAGCCCTTCCTCTTCTTCCGCTTCACCTTTTAGTGCGCGGCCTTCCTCCAATTCATCCGGGCGCGCGGGCTTGAGACCACCGTCGTACCAGGAGAATTTCACAGGCGGCATATCGCCGCGGGCGGGGAAGTTGTAATGGATTATCGACGCCTGCGGAAAGGTTTCTTCGTAGAGATCGGTGGAGCTTGCTTCGACGCTGAGGGGCGCCTGGAGTTTCAAGACGCGAAAAATGGTGTCGAAACTGTAGGAACCCATGTCGCCAAGAGAGCCACAGCCGAAGTCGTACCAACCGCGCCAGACAAAGGGCAAGTAGGCTTGATTGTACGGGCGTTCCGGGGCTGGACCAATCCACAGATTCCAATCCAGACCCTCGGGCACAGTTTCGGTTTCCTTTGGGCGATCGACTCCCTGCGGCCAGAAGGGACGACTGGACCAGTTCATGACTTCGCGCACCGGGCCAATGGCGCCGTCCCAAATCCATTCACAGAGCAGGCGAGTGGATTCGGATGCCTGGTTAGCAACGGCGATTTGAGTGGCAACGCCGGTTTCACGAGCAATTTCCGCAAGTCGACGCGCCTCATAGATGGTGTGCGTCAGAGGCTTCTGGCAAAAAACATGTTTGCGCTTTTTCATCGCGGCGGCGGAGACGGCGGCATGGAGGCCATCCGTGGTGCCGACTACAACGGCATCGAGTTCCTTTTGTTTTTCGAGGAGTTCGCGAAAATCACTGTAGGTGGCACAACCGCGGTATTGGCCGGAGCGCTGCTGCGTGGCGTAGTAAGCGTCGACAATTTTCTGGCACGGTTCGCGGCCTGCGACGCCGCTGGTGACGCGGAGAGTGTGTGACAACTGAAGGGGCTGGTCGGGGCTAAGCCAATCCCAGCCGGAGTCTACGCCAAGTAATTTGCGAACAGATTTGCAGAATTCATGAGTGTCCCATTGAGGATAGTTGGAGCCGGTTTTGTTGGGGTCGCAGACGGCAACGGCCTGGACGTCAGGCTCTTTCAAGAAATGGAGCATTACGCGAAGGCCCTGCGCGCCGACGCCGACGAAGGCGATGTTCACTCTGTCGCTGGGCGGAACGTATCCGGCACCACCCAGAACGCGGCGAGGGACAATGGAAAGACCTATGGCGGCGGCAGCAGATTGTTTCAAGAACTTGCGCCGTGAAGCTGAAACTGTTGAAGAGTTGGGAGATTCAGGCTGATTCTTCATAGTGCCTCATTGATTGCAGCTCGCCGATACCGCATGTAGGTGACTGCTGACCGCATCTAAAGTTGGTTTATCACAGAATCGTTCTGTGTTTCTACTAGAATTAAACGCATTTAAATCAAATATTCATCGCGAACCCCAAACAGAAGCGGCCCCATTTGTTAATCCTCTGCAAAGCGGATTTCCCAACGGACCGGCTGAGAAACGCCCTTAAAGGTCAATTTCAACGAAGATCCATCCAATTGCTTTTGCACAGAGATGTTTTGATTCGCAGAGCTGGCGCTGACTTCTGGAGTGTTAAAGCCGTTGGGAACATGAATCCAGATGGAATAGGGGTCGCCCGGTACGCAATCCGAAGTACCGCGCAAGGTATTTGTGGAGGCGTCCCAGGATAGCTCGTGCAGGGAATAGGTGCCGCTGATGTGGCGCGAAAGTCCTACGAGTTGGGGATGCTGTTGAAGGGGATGAACGAGAAGAACACGAGTGTCGTGCGGCTCAATTTGAATCGAGAGGTTGCGTTGAAAGACGCCGAGAAGCTTTTGATTCCAGAAATCGAAGGCAACAAAAGAGGCGTTTGGATCCAAGCCGAGTTTATCGGTGAGATCAATCTGGCGTTTTGCGGGGGTGCTGTGCCAATTCGTCAGGCCGACAACGTCGTAGTCAACGGCAGTGGAATTCACCTTCAAATCGAGAATTTCCGGAAAGTTGTGGATGTAGTCTTCGAGGCGTACCTTCCGGAAAGTGTCCCATCCGGCTTCTGTTCCGCGGCTAAAAAGATCAGAAGGGAGGATGGGCAGCGTTGGCATAGTGACTTGCAGGAGATGAACGCGCGCTTCCGGCAGCTCCGGCATGATGCTGGCGATGGGGTAGGCAACTCCGGAAAGGGCAACGAAGCTGACGAGAGTGCGAGCTTCGGCATCGGTGACGCCAAACCCCATCAGGGGATCCTCGCGACTTTTGGCGACTGCCATTACCTCTGCATCCCTCTTCCTGGTTGCTTCTTCGACGGTCATAGGAAGTCCAAGCTCCAAACCCTCACCGGGCATGACATAAGCAGCGATGTGGTTGAAAAAGGCGTTGGCATTGATGGAGCTGAAAAGCGGGTACATGCCTTGCCAACTGCCGTAAAGATCTTCGCCGTTGAAATAGGAATTTAAGTAACCAATACCGTTGAGGGGCGTGCCTGCAGGGCAACCTTCGATGAAGCGTTTGGGACCAAGAACCCCGCGGATCAGCGCCAGTCTGTGGCGATAGTTCTCGAGCAGATCCAGGGTTTGATCATGCAATTTAGTGCGGTCGACGACGGGAGCGTAGAGAGAAAAGGCGTGCTCACCATCGAATTTGTAGTACTCGAAACCCAGTTCATCGAGAGAGTGGAACATTTTTTGGACAAAGGCCAAGACTTCCGGATTGGTGGAGTCCAAGGTGGGAGTGGCGTAATCCAGGATGATTCTTCCTTGTTTGTCGTGGACGTACCAGTCGGGATGATCCTTGACGGCACCGGCATAGGCATTCGGAACAACCCAGAGACCGGGGCTGAATCCTTTGGATTTGATGTACCCGGTGAGCCACTTGGGGCCATGAGGAAATTTCTGGGTGTCCCAATTCTCGAACCAATAGTGTTGGCCTTTCGCGTCGCGGTCGTAACCGTCATCCAGTTCGACATATTTGAAGCCGTACGGTTGGAGGCGGGTAGCAAGCCAATCGGTGTTGCGAACGATATCCTCCTCGCGAACATCCTGGTAATAGCTGGTCCAACTTGACCACACAATGGGGGCAGTCTTGAATTCACTGTCGTCGAAGGGCGTGTAGAAGGGGAGTCCAAGCGTCTTTTTGTAGTAATCGGGTGTGAGACGCAGCACAGCAATGCCTTGCAGCGGCAAGACAAGTTTCAGGAGGTCTGGATTTCGCAGATCGCGTTGCATACGGGTAGGTTCGGGGAAGCTGATGGCGATATCAGATTTGCGATCGAATAAGTCGTGGAAGATGGGGCTGGCTACCTGGCCGAGAGCAAAATACATGATTTCCGGATTTTTGGATGGCAAAGACGAGCGATTGTGAGTAATCGATCCGCCATAACCCTGGTGAACTTCGAGCGTACCGTCCCAGTTCACGGGCGAGCCGGTGGGATCGAGCAGACGTGCTGGAATGCGATCGGACAAAGCCGGCAATTCCGCCGTGATTACGGAATTGTCTTCCGTGCTGGAGATTTTGAGGAGATTGGGCTCGAGATCAAACTGCCAGGCGGTGGCGGGATTGCTCGTGTGGATCACTAGCCGTGTGGCGCTTGCTGCCTTCACTGTCCAACCGCGCAACGGATGGAGACCGTGCTCGTCGGACAGATTCAAGGTGAGGTGAGTCATGAGCGTGCCGAGAGATTCCTGGTTGATGAGGACCTCACCGACAGTTGGATCAGCAGTGATCGTCCAACCACTATTGCGGAGAGTTGCCGCAGAATTGTCCTGGGCGAGAGTCGAGATGGGAACCACGAGGAAGAAATAAGCGATTCCAATCAGGAAGAGTCGATTCAAGGTGTCACCTCGCGTGCCAGCGATTCTTGTGAATTAAGTTATTCGCATCGGGAGCGGGAGTGGGAGCGTGACGAACTTCGTCGAAGGCCATCAGCAAAATTGCGACGAGAGCCAAGAGCATTCCGGCAAAATTATAACGACTGGGAAACTGGCGATAGATGAGCAGAGAAAGCACGATGGTGACGAGCGGGAACAAACCGTTGACCATGGGAACTACGATGATGGCTTTGCCGTAGCGGACGGCGTAAACAAAAAGGAGTGCTCCCAAAGAGTTGAGGGTTTGGATGCAGGCCGTCAGCCAGGGGCCAGTGATGCTCCAATTGATTGGTGCGGAGAAATCGGTCATCCAGAGTGCGACGGGAATTAAGGCGATGCCGGAAGCGGACATGTAAAAGAAGAGTCCTTCGGAAGAGATATTGCTGGCAGAGGACTTGATGAAGTACGCCTGTAAGCCCCAAGAAAAGAAAATAACCAAGGTAACCAGGAGCCAGAAATAGCCGTGTACGGGAGTATTGGTGGGTTCCTGGAGGGAGAGGAAAAGAATCGCGGGAATGGAAAGAATGATTCCAGTGACGCCAAGAGGATAGGTTCTTTCTTTGAGGAGGGTAGCGGAGAGAATGATGGTGACTACCGGAGATAAACAGATGATGGGAAAAATGATATATGCGGGACCCTTGGTAAGAACCCAGAAGAGCAGGATCTGACCCATTGCGCCGGAAAGCCCCACGGCACAACCGTAGAGTATAGATTTGGAGTCGAGTTCTAGTTTCGAACGAGCATTTCTGATGGCGATGAGAGCGAATGGAATCATAGTGAGAGACCAGACTACGTAGCCGAGCGTGGAGGGAAAAGAAGGGTGGATAAGTTTCTCGGGGATCTCCATGAGGGCGCCCCAGATTCCCCACAAGAATGGGACGAGTAAGGCGAGGATAAGCCACCTAGGGAGTTTCATTTTCCAGGATCTCCGGTGCGTTCGGCGTCGCGTTTGTTTTCAGAAATGAGGCCGCCTTCGTCTTCGACGATGTAAGAACAGATCCGGAACGAGTCGCAATCCTGCGAACCTTTGTGTGAAAGGAGTTCAGCGGCAAGTTGTATGGGAATAATGTCCAACAGAAATTGCCATGGGGCGGGGATGGTCGGGAGATTGAGAACTACATCGGCGGAGTCTGGTGGAAGATCCTGCCCGATGAGAAGAACTTTTGCGCCGTAGTACCGGAGATCGCGAGAGAGGGCAAGATCTTGCCTGCGCATGCGTTCCTTGTTGAGCCAAAGGCCGATACGGAGACCGGCGCGAACTGCTTCTTGCGGACCGTGACGAAAAGCACCGGTGGGCATAGCGGAGGCGGGAACTTTGGCAGCTTCTTCCCAGAGTAAGCGGGCTTCATGGCAAGAGGCGAGGCTGGCGCCGCGGCCCAGAAAATAAGTGGAAGCGGCGGGGTCGAGCCAATCATTTGTGAAAAGAGAGATCTGCCATTTTTCGATCGAAGCCGGAACAGCAGTTAAGGATGTATGCAGTTGCACGTGCAGATTTTTGTCGAGTTCATCGAGGCTGAGGGTGGCCAGCAGGCACCCCGTCATGGCGAGCGACGAATACATGGAGACGGAAACTTGATGATCGAAAGCAGCGCTTAAATGGAGAACGATGTCGGCATTGAGTGCCAGAGGACTGTCGGGTGTATTGGTTAGAGCAATGATTTTGGCGCTGCGGGCCCGCAGGCGTGGAAGAAGTTGAACGATTTCAGTGCTTTTGCCGCTGCGGGAAAGAACGATAGCGGTGGCACCTTCGGGAATATTTCCAAAGTGGAGGAGTTCGGAGGCGTCGAACAGGAGTGCAGGCCGGCCTTTGGCGTTGAAAAAGGTGAGAACCGCCAAGCCTGCGTTCCAACTGCTGCCCATAGCGATAATGCAGATATGTTGAGATTTTTTGAGGAGACCGGCCGCGGCGTTGAGGGATGGCTTGCCTTGCCCGAAAGCGTAAGCAAGGGATTTTGAAAGTTCTTGAGGCTCGCGAAGAATATCTGCGAGTAGTTTTGTCATTTGCCGCCTGCTTTGTTGACCTTTCGTGGATAGGACTTTTCTTTCAGTTGACCGCGAATACCTCCGGGAGCTGCCAGGCTGCTGACAGCACAACGATGTCCGAGTTGCATGCAGGCTTCAGCGTCTTTGCCGTTGAGCCAAGCATGAAGGAATCCCGCGTCGAAATTGTCGCCTGCTCCAGTGTTGTCGACAATCTTCAGAGGCCTAGCGGCTGAAGCGGAGAGATTCAGTTCCCAGATGCGTTCCCCTTGTACGGCCAGGACGCCTTTTTCGCCTCGCTTAAGAACGATGAGAGAGCCACTGGCGGCAAGAATTCTTGCGGCAGAGTAAACGTCGGTAGCTTTGGTAATTGCCAGGGCTTCCGCTTCGTTAGGGAAGAAAATATCGACGAACGGCAGAAGCTCAATAACATCCGCCCACTGGTTTTGCGGATCCCAATTGGTATCAAGAGAAGTAGTGATGCCGGCAGCGCGGCAATTTCGCAGCCAGGAAAGCCATGAAGAGCGAAGGCTGGTCAGTAAGAAAAAGGATGCAATGTGCCAGTGGCGGCAGGAGGCGAGGAGATTCTTTTTTAGATGCGCGGGTTGCGTGGCATCGATGGTTCCCATGTAGGTGAGGATGGCGCGATCATCGGGCTCTGCGAGGGCGAAACCAATTCCGGTTTTTAGATGAGGATGACGGCGCACCCGGGTGGAATCCACGCCGCAGCCTTTTAGTTGTTGAAGACAGAAATCACCAAAAAAATCTTTGCCAACCCAACCGAGAACGCCCGCGCGCGTGCCAAGCTTGGCGAGTTGAGCGGCGAATATGTTGGCAGAGCCGCCAAGTTCAAGGGAACAGTCGCCGATAATCTGCTCGACCTGGTGAAACTGCGGCCGAACATTTCCAGTCAGGACTACATCCACGCACATATCGGAGACTGTCAGAGCGTCGAAAGATTTGGCAGCGAGGTCCACGTTTTGCTTTGAAAGTACAGTGGAACTACGCGAGTGCGTGGACCTGAAACGAGGGATTGGCATAAGTGATATCAGGAGCCAGGGCAAAGAGCCGAAAAGCGAACTAGTTGATCCTCTGGGTCATACTATAGTCCGAGTGCGGGTATTTCTGTAAAGTCTGAAAAGAGTTTCGAAATGTTGGAGGTTGAATCGCGGCGACGAATCTTGATGTCGCCACTGCAGAGTATTTTCCGCCAACTAAAAAACGCCATTATTCCAGGCGTAACGCGCGCATGGGATCAATACAGGCGGCGCGCCAAGCAGGGAGAACGCACGCAACGGTCGCGACCGCCAAGAGAAGGGCGGAGGCCGCGAGGAGCGTGACAGGATCCCGTGGACTGCCGCCGGCCCACAATGCAATGACCTTACTGAGTACAAAGCTGAGGGCAAGGCCGACGGTGATGCCCGCGCCAAGGGTGCCAGCCGTGGAGCTGAGGACTAGCCCAACAATGCTGGAACGTTGCGCGCCGAGGCTCATGCGGATGCCCATCTCTTGGGTGCGTTGGGTGACGGAGTAAGAGACGACGCTGTACAAGCCTGTGGCGGCGAGGATGAGCGCGAGAGTTGCAAACAGTCCAAAGAGCGTGGCGATGAAGCGTTCGCGCCCCCAGCCTTGGGTGTCGAGCCACCAGGAAATGGTGTGGTCCTGGCCGGCGACCAGTTCTGGATTGATTTCGTGGAGCCGTTGTTTCACGGAGCGGATGGCTGCTTCGGGATTACCGTTGGCGCGGACAAGAAGCGCTTCGTCTGGCGGCAGGACAAAACTGTAGGGTAGAAAGACCGAGGGTTTTACGGGATGGTCTAGGCCATCATTGCGCGCGTCACCAACGACGCCGATGATCTCCATCCAATCGTCGGGACCCTGCGTTAGCAGCAAATCCGGTTGAGTAGCTTTCAGCATGGGGCTGCGCACTCGCTGACCGAGTGCATCGCCGTTGCCAAGATATTGCTTTACGAAAGCCTGATTGACCAAAGCCACATGCGCGCCGCGCATCAGCTCAGCATCGTCAAACATGCGGCCATTCAAGAGAGGGATATGCATGGTGGAAAGAAGCTGGGGACTGGCCAAGGCCAGCGATGCTTGAGGTTCGGTGAGAGTGGGCTTGCTCTGAATTTCAATTTTGGCGTCGAAGCCACCGAAACCCGGGAACCAGGTGGTGGAGACAGCGACGGATTCAATGCCGGGAGTCTGCGCGATGGCTTGGCGGACAGATTCATTGGCCTGAAGACGCGCCTGCCAGTTTGGGTTCAATCCTTTCGGGAAACCGATATTCAGGCCAAAGACGCGGTCGGGGTCGAAGCCGAGTGGAGTGTGGGTGAGATTGGAGAAGGCCTTCATGGCCGCGCCTGCCCCGGTGAGCAGGAGCAAGGTGAGAGCGACCTGCCCCGCGATCAAGAGACGGTGAACGATTCGACCGTGGGCTCCGCCAGAATGTTTCGCGTTGCCAGCTTGAATGAGTTGGCTGAGGTTTGGATGTGAAAGTTGCCAAGCCGGAGAGATGCCCGCGATCACGCCGGTGAGAAGAGCCAAAACAGCGCTGAAGAGCAGCACGACGCCATTGACATGAATCGCGGCCTCGTGCGGGAAGGAATAGTAGGGAACCATCTGAGAGAGAAGCGCGACGCCGCGGTAAGCAGCCAGAACTCCGATGGTAGCTCCGAGCACTGAGACCATGATTGCTTCGGTGAGCAACTGTTGGATCAAGCGGTTGCGTTCCGCGCCGACAGAAACACGGAGCGCGAGCTCGTGTTGACGTGCGGTTCCCCGGGCGAGAAGGAGAATAGAAACGTTAGCGCAGCCGATGAGCAAAAGAGCCAGCACAGCGACGAACAAGAGAACCAGTGTTCCTGCGAATTTACCAAGAATCTGTTCGTTGAGAGTGACAATTGCTACGCGCTTGTCTTTGCGGAAGTCGGAAGGATCGGCTTTGACAAAAGTGTCGACGAGAACTTGGAGTTCCGCGGCGGCAGTGGGGTACTTGGTGCCGGGCTTGAGCTTGATGAACGAAAGCCAGTACTCATGAGGATCGGCGGTGGGAAGGCCAGCAAGATAGACATCGGAATCTCCCCAGGTGAAGCGGGGCGGCGCGACGCCAATGACAGTGAAGAGGGAGTGATCGAGTTCAATGGTTTTGCCAAGAATATTGCGATTGGAGGCAAACTGGCGCTTCCAGAAAAGATCACTTAAGACTGCGACGGGGGCGGCGCTATCCCCTTTCACATCGTCAGCAGAAAAGGGGCGACCAAGTTCCATAGGCAAGCCCATGTACTCAAAGAGATTGGGAGAATAGGTTCCGACCTGCACGGTAACGGGGAACTGTTCACCGCTGAGATTTCGTTGATTGTTTCGTTGAAGGAAGATGTCGTCGATGGAAGAAGCGGAGCGCAGTTGCTTGTATTCGATGGAATTGACAAAGAGAAGGGGACCCTGGCTGGACTTGTCGCGGAGTTCGACGTGGACCATGCGGCTGGCATCCTTATAAGGATAAGGATCGAGGAGGATGGCATAGACGACGCTGAAAATGGCGGTGGTAGCGCCTATACCCAGCGCGAGGGAGAAGACAGCAGTAAACACGAAGCCTGGTGAGGCGCGAAACTGGCGGAAAGCGAAACGGATGTCCTGTAGAAGATTTCCCATAGTTCCCCCCAGACCCTCGTTGGCGACTTAGACGCGCGCCAGAAGCGCTTGGACAGCAAATCCGGACGGTAAATTGCGATACTTCCGCGAATAAACGGCCGATGAATCACTCGTAGCGCAACACCACCATTGGATCGACCTGCATCGCGCGGCGGGCAGGAAGATAACAGGCCAGCAAGGCCACGCCGGTGAGAAGCAGAGCCACGCCGAGAAATGTGAGCGGGTCAGTGGCGCTGACGCCGTAAACCATTTTGGAGATGAGGCGTGTCAAGGCGAAAGCGAAAACCAAGCCGATGGCGACACCGACGAGGGTGATGCGCATGCCGTCGCCAAGGACCATGCGGAGCACGTCGCGGCGAGAAGCGCCGAGAGCGAGTCGAATGCCGATTTCGTGGGTACGCTGCCCGGCGAGGTAGGAAATTACGCCGTAAATGCCGATGGCAGAGAGCACCAGCGCTAGCCCAGAAAAAAGACTGAGAAGTAACATGGCCAGTTTTTGATTAGAGATGGAGCCAGCGACAATTTCTTCCATGGGTCTGATGTCATAAACGACGGCGCTGCTGTCAAAACGGCTGGCGGCTTCGCGCAGTCTGGCTGCCAAGCCAGCGGATGGAGATTTACGGGCTATGTAGCCGGAACCCCCGGCCAGCAAAGGCCAAAGTTGGTTCGGCAGTTGCCAGACGGGAATATACATCTCCGACTGCAGGGTCTGATGTCCGGCGTCGCCGAGGCCCCAGTGCTCGACGTGACCGACGATGCCAACGATTTCCGGCTTGACTTCAAACAGGGCCAGGTTGAGGTGCTTTCCGATGGGATCTTCGTTGGGGAAATATTTCTTTGCGAAAGACGAGTCAATGACGATCACGGGAGCGCTGTGCTCATTATCCTGATCGGTGATGAATCGCCCGCGCAGGAGCGGAATTTCCATGGCCTGCAAATACTGAGGAGTGATGCAGTAAAAGAGAGCAAACGGCATATCGTTCTGATTGGCAGGCTTCGGCTGACCTTCGATCCAGAAGGGAAGTTCAGAATCGCCTGACATGGGCAGAGAGCCGACGATCAAAGAAGTTTTCTCGACGCCATTGACAGACTCGAATTGCTTGAGGGATTCGCGAAATTTGGCGCGCAATTGATCGGGAGTGACTTTGCCGTCGGAAGTCAGGGAAACGCCAAACGAGAGAACGTTGTGAGAATTGAAACCGGGATTTACCTGCCAAAGTTCGGCAAGGCTGCGAATCATGAGGCCGGCGCCGACGAGCAGAACGAGGGCCATGGCCATTTCGGTGGCGACCAAAGCGCGCTGCAATAGGCCGCGTTTGCCGCTGGAGCCGCGGGAACCTTCCTTCAAGGTTTCATCGAGTCTGGGAGAAAGTAATTTGATGGCCGGAACGAGACCGAAAACGACACTAGTCAAGACAGAAACCGCAGCGGTAAAGAAAAGAACATGCCAATCCATGTGGATTTCGTCGGCACGCGGCAAGACATTTGGCAACGCAGAAAGAACTGCCTTTGTACCCACTTTTGCAAGCAATAAGCCGAGGAAACCGCCAACGGTGCCGAGGATCAGGCTTTCGGTAAGCAGTTGACGGATAACGCGCCACGGGCTGGCACCGAGAGCGGAACGGATGGCAAATTCGCGAGTCCGGCCGGTGGAGCGAGCGAGGAGCAAATTCGCGACATTGGCACAAGCGATGAGAAGGACGAAAGTAACAGCACCAAGAAGAACGAGCAGGATGGTGCGAACATCACCGACAACGTCTGACTTAAGCGAGAGGACGTTGATACCGGACCCTTTGTTCGATTCCGGGTAGGCATCGGCGAGGTTTTTGGCAATGCGATCCATATCGGCGCGAGCTTGTTGAACGGAGACGCCGGGCTTGAGGCGGGCGAGGGCGCGCGTGCCCATACTGATATGGCGGTCGCGAAAAGTCGTATCAACCCATTGACCGATGGGGACGTAGACATCGGACGGCTCGATCATCGGCAATCGCTGTGGTGCAACACCGACAACGGTGTAGGACTTTCCATTCAGATTGATGCTCTTGCCGACGATTTCCTGCGAAGAGCTAAATCGCCGCTGCCACAATTCATTTCCAAGCAGTGCGACAGGGGCGGCGCCGGGAACATCCTCTTCCTGGCGAAAGAAACGACCGGTGATGGGTTGGATGGCAAGAGCCGGGAAAAACTCAGCGGAGATCATGCGACCATGGAGGCGAACCGGCTCACCGGAGCCGGTCATATTGAATTCGTCGCCACGATAAGCTGCCAATCCACTGAAGGAATGATTGTCTTTTTGCCAGTCGAGAAAGTTGGGATACGTGATCGAACTGCGATCAAAGGTGTCATTGCTGGTGTAGACCGAAACGAGGCTTTCGGAATCGGGAAAGGGCAAAGGATTCAGCAGTACGCCGTTGACCACGGAAAAGAGGGTGGTGTTGGCACCGATGCCCAGAGCCAGAGTGAGTATAGCGATGGCCGCGAATCCGGCATTTTTGGAGAGCACTCTCAGTTCGTAGATGATGTCTTGCCAGAGGCTGATCATCGCATACCCCCGTGCGAGCGAGCTTCCTCGTCAAGGAGAGATACGACTGTCTGGTGGGAATTGTTCATTGGCGCGAGGATGTATCGAGGATTTAGTTATATGGAAATAGGACAGACAAAGAATTGATTTAGATCGTCAGGCGAGAGTCCAAGAACGATTCGAAGCCAGAAAAGTGACCGATTCCGAGGTGAAAAATCCCAATATCGGACACTTTTTCGATGAACACGCTTTTGGCATCTTTCTAAACTATTGAAAAGCACCGAGTTCCGGGTACGCGGCGAAGGTAAGCGGCGTGCCACTTGAGAGTAGAGAAAGAAGTCAAACTATGGACATACCCCGCCCGTCAAACGCTCGTGCCAAATTGATTCGCCGAATTGTGCTCGGCAGTGTCGCCGTACTTTTCATTGCCGGAGTCAGCTTTGGGCTGACGCGCCTGCGTCCCGCGGCGCCATCGGTCGATCGCGCTACGGTGTGGTCGGACGAAGTAAAGCGCGGGGCGATGCTCCGTGAAGTGCGAGGGCTCGGAACGTTGGTTCCCATAGACATTCAATGGATACCGGCGCAGACCGAAGGGCAGGTCGAAAAGATAGTCCTTCGGCCCGGCGCCATCGTTAAGCCTGACTCAATCATCCTCGAAATGAATAACCTGACATTGAAGCGCGATGTGCTCGACGCGGAATTCCAGTTGAAGGCAGCGGAAGCTGATCACAGCAGCTTGAAAGTCCAGTTGAGCAGTGAACTGCTGAATCAGCGGGCCGCGGAGGCTGCGGTGCGCAGCGAGTATGAACAGGCAAAGATTCAGCACGAGGTGGACGAGAAGCTATTTACCGAGGGACTCGGCTCGATAGTGAACGCGCGATTGTCGAAGGTGAAAGAAGATCAGCTGCTGATCCGTGTGGAATTAGAAGGTGAACGGACGAAGAACACGGCGAACGCGGCAGAGGCGCGGTTGCAGGCGCAAATGTCGCATGTGTCGCAGCAGCGGGCGCTATACGAATTGCGCCACGCGGAACTTGATGCATTGCATGTGCGTGCGGGGATCAGCGGTGTGCTGCAACTGGTGCCGGTGGAAGAAGGTCAGCACGTGACACCGGGAACGAATCTGGCGCGAGTAGCGGACCCCAAGAAGCTCAAGGCGCAGATCAAGGTGGCGGAAACGCAGGCAAAGGATGTGACCCCGGGACAGCCGGCGGCAGTCGACACACGAAACGGAGTCGTCAGCGGGCACGTATCTCGCGTGGATCCTTCGGTGGTGAATGGGACCGTGACGGTGGACGTGATGATGGATGGCCCAATGCCGCTGGGAGCACGGCCGGATTTAAGCGTAGACGGCACGATTGAGTTGGAAAATTTGAAAGACGTGCTGTACGTCGGGCGCCCCGTGCATGGTTCTTCGGAGAGCACGATCAGTTTGTTCAAGCTGGTGGGGGATGGTTCCGAAGCAGTGCGCGCGAATGTGAAACTGGGGCGCAGTTCGGTGAACACGGTGGAAATCCTGGGCGGATTGCAGAACGGGGACAAGGTAATTCTGTCGGACATGTCGCAGTGGGACAACTACGAACGAATACGGCTGAAGTAATTCACGGGCAAGACGAAAAGTTCGCAAGTGGCGGTGGAGGTGGCTGTGCAAACTGTCCGGCAAGACATATGTGAGTGCCTGAGGAGATTGGGCAAGAGTCCGGGACTGACGACCATTGCGTTGCTGACGACAGCGGTTGGAATCGGCGCATGCACGAAAGCAATCTCTTCGTTGGATACGACAATTCTGCGTAACAAGACGGCTCGTGATGCGGGGCAAATCGTGGTGATAGCTGCACGGGATTCGGATGGGCCTGCCAGCTTGTCATTTTCCTATCCGATGCGTCTGGAAGTTCAGGAAAGAACTGAAATCAGGAGTCGAGTGAGTGCGGGGCATTGGGGTGCGGTGACCGAGAAGCTGGTCTGGCCGAGGCACAGCGGACAAGTTCGCGGAGAGCTCATTTCCGGGAATTACTTTGAAGTGCTGGGAGGGCGCCCATGGGTGGGCCGACTAATAACGGAAGCGGATGAGGGCGAAGGCGTTGCGTCGCCCGTTGCCGTCATCAGTTACGAGTTCTGGAGACGTCGCTTTGGAATGGATCCTTCCGTGGTTAATCGGACGATAGTCTTGAATGGATATCGGTTCAGGGTGATTGGCGTGACGGATCCCAGCTTCGTTGGCAGTGATAGGTTTAACAAGGCGGACATCCAAGTGCCAATGTCGAGCATGAGGGCGATTCGTCTCCCCGTGCTGCGAGCTTCGCGCATTGATCGCCAAAGTAAGTCCTCGTTGTGAGCGGGAGAGTCTGATGCAGACACTGTGGCAGGACATACGCTACGGATTGCGGATGCTGGCGAAGAATCCAGGCTTCACAGCCGTGGCAGTTCTCACGCTGGCTCTGGGAGTTGGGGCGACGACCGCGATTTTCAGCGTGGTGTATGGAGTATTGCTTCGGCCGCTACCTTATTCGCATCCAGAACAAATTGTGCAGATGTGGGAAGTGAATGACGGCGGTGGCCGGATGAATTTCGCCGATCCGAATTTTAGTGATGTGCGTTCGCAGAATCACTCCCTGCAGGGCGTGGCGGAATACAGAGGGAGCTTGGAGCCGGTTTCTGGCGGCAACGAGGCTAACCCCGCGATGGTCACGTCGATGTCACAAGATTTTCTCACTGTGATGGCGGTGCAACCGTTCATCGGTCGGGGCTTCGCGCCGGAAGAGGCGCGCGCCGATGCACCCGCCACAGCGCTGGTCAGCCATGCGTACTGGAAACAGTCGCTCGGAAGCACGCGCGAGCTTTCCAAAATACACCTGAAGATTGGGGGGCAATCCGCGTCGATAGTTGGCGTGCTGCCAGCGGGATTTCGCTTTCCGGACAACACCGATATCTGGATTCCGCGGGAGATATCTGCAGTATATCCAAGCCGGTCGGCACACAATTGGCGAGTGATCGGCAGGTTGCGAGATGGGGTGTCGGTCAACGCATCGCGTAGCGAACTCACTGGGATTGCCCAGAGGTTGAAACAGCAATACGGAGAAGATACGGCCATGGTTGCCGTCGCTATCGAGCCACTGCGCGAGGCGATGACCAGCAATGTGCGTCCAGCGCTGATGATGCTATTCGGAGCGGCGGGGTTTCTGTTGCTGATTGCCTGCGCCAATGTGGTGAACCTAATGCTGGCGCAAGCTGCAGGCCGCGAGCGGGAGCTCTCGATACGCGTCGCCCTCGGGGCGCGGCGCAATCGCCTGATTCGTCAGTTTCTGACAGAAGCATTCTTACTCTCCCTCATTGGAGGAGCCTGCGGAATCATCCTGGCGCAGTGGGGGTTGAATGGACTGCTGAGTATCGCTCCGGGAAGCTTACCGAGGATCGAAACCATCGCCGTCAAACTACCGGTACTGCTGTTTTCACTAACGATGGTTTTCCTGGTGGCCATAGGCTTAGGAGTTTCGAGTGCGATCCGAGCGACTTCCGGAGATCCACGCGCTGCCTTGAATGAAAGCGGCCAACGGCAAGCCGGAACACTCGGCAAGCAGAGGCTAGGTCGCGTGATTGTTGCCGCACAACTTGCCACCACCCTTGTGCTGCTTGTGGGGGCGGGGCTGCTTGGACGCAGCCTGCTGCGAGTCTTGTCCGTTGATCCCGGTTTCCGGACCGAAAACGTTTTGACAATGGAGCTTAGGCTACCTCAGGAAGCCACAAAGCTACAACACGTCCAGTTTCTAAATGAATTGTTTGCGCGACTGGGTCAAATCCCAGGGGTGCAAAAAGTTGGTGGCACCAACGTCCTTCCGCTCTCTGGTGATGGTCGAGCCGACGGTTCTTATGTGATCATGAATCCCGAGCAACTTTCACCACGGATGCAGGATTTGATCCGTCGGTCCACGGACGGATCGCTTGATAAAGACCCGGCCTTGCTTGCCGAGTTCTCGAAATTCTTCGAGGAAATCTTCAAGGATAAAGCGCATCTGGGAGAAGCCGACTACTGCGTGGCCACGGACAGCTTCTTCAGCTCGCTGGGGATTCCACTTTTGAGTGGCCGCTTTTTCGACGAGCGTGACAATCTGGACTCGCTTCCGGTCGCTGTCGTCAGTCACTCGCTGGCCCAGGAAAAATGGCCGAACCAAAGTCCTCTAGGGCAAACGCTTGAATTCGGCAATATGGACGGCGATGCACGATTGCTGACCGTAGTCGGTGAAGTAGGAGACATACGCGATCACAGCCTGGAATTACCGGCACGTCCCACGATCTACGTTAACTATCGCCAGCGTCCACAAACAGCACGGGACTTTACGATAGTGATGCTCGCCACGGGCAAGCCGGACTCGATCTATTCGGCGGCGCGGGGAATTGTTCGCGAATTGGACCCAAGCGCTCCTCCAACCTTCGGGAGTTTTTCGCAGACCTTTGCCGCATCCCTGGGGGCGCGCCGTTTCAGTCTGGTACTGATCGGCATTTTTTCGATGACAGCACTGCTGCTCGCAATCGCAGGCATCTACGGAGTGACTTCATACTCTGTTGCGCAGCGGACGCGTGAGATAGGGGTGCGTATGGCGCTGGGCGCAACCGCAAAAGAGGTGCTTATTATGGTGCTGGGCCAGGGAGCGCTGATCGGAGCAGTAGGTGTGGCGATCGGCGTTGTGGGGTCGCTGGTGCTGACGCGCTGGTTGCAATCGCAACTCTTTGGCGTGAGTGCAACCGATCCCGCGACGTTCGTCGGCGTCGCCTTATTACTGTTGCTGGTAACGCTGGCGGCGTGCTGGATTCCCGGACGCCGTGCGACGCGTGTCGATCCGATGGTGGCCTTGAGGTACGAATAATGCTGCAAGTTCTTTGGCAAGACATACGCTACGGCCTACGGATGTTAGGAAAGAATCCCGGATTCACTGCCATTGCTGTACTGACGCTTGGACTGGGCATTGGGGCCAACACGGCGATATTCAGTTGGGTTCGTTCGGTGCTGCTGAATCCGCTACCTGGTGCAGGCGATCCAGAACGGGTGGTCGCACTGGAATCCCTGGCTCCGAACGGGGAATGGGTGCCCACTTCGTATCTGGATTTTCGCGACTTGCGGGACAACTGCAAGCTAGTGGAATCAATGTCGATTGCAAAACCCATCGCGCTTGCCGTTGGTGAGGAAAACGCGGTCGAGCGGGTGTGGGGCGAAGTGATTTCGGGGAATTATTTTGACCTGTTGCACGTCAAGCCGGTACTTGGCCGATTTTTCACAACCGCGGAAGTGGACCACGAACAAAATGCACATCCTTTGGCGATCGTCAGCCAGTCCTATTGGAGAAATCACTTCAACGCCGATCCTGGTGTTATTGGGGCAACCCTCCGAATCAATCGCGTGCGCTACACGATTATTGGCGTAGCGCCGGATGCATTTCACGGATCGATGCCGGGTCTGTCATTTGAAGTATGGGTGCCCGCGACGATGTACGGCCAATTGACGTCGACGGGTGACACGACACTCCGCGACCGGAAATGGAGAACGTTCCGAGTGCTGGCGCGGCTGGGCCCGGGAATATCTCTTGAACAGGCGCGAGGGGAAGTTCAGTCGATCGCCGGGGTGATGGCCCACGAGGACGCAGATACAAATGAAGGAATGAGCGCAACTCTTCTGCCCATCTGGAAAGCCCACTATGGGATTCAGGATCCGCTCCGAGGCCCGCTAAGTATCCTTATGGCCGCGGGTAGCGTGCTGCTGCTCATCGTTTGTGCGAATGTCACCAATCTGTTGCTTGCTCGCGCCACGACCAGACAAAAGGAATTCAGCGTGCGGTTAGCGCTGGGAGCGCCGCGCCGACGATTAATTCGACAACTCCTCACCGAGGCTTTCCTTCTAGCTGTTGCCGGTTCATTTGTCGGGCTGGCCATAGCATCGCCGCTGGGTGGCTCGATGGGATTTCTCATCCCGCATACTTACGCGCCAGCACTGGCCCGTGCCCCGCTTGATACCGGAGTGCTTTTGTTCATGACACTCGTGACGATCGCGGTTGCGCTGCTGGCCGGAATTGCCCCAGCGTTGCACGCGGCAAGAGGGAAAGTAAACGAAACGCTGAAGGAAGGTGGACGTGCCGGGTCGAGCCGCCGTTCGGCCCGACTGCTGGGATTATTTGCGACATCAGAAATGGCTTTGGCGGTTGTGGCGTTGATTGGCGCGGGACTGTTCGTGAAAAGTTTTCGCAATGTGAGCGAGATTCACCCAGGATTCGACCCAGAACACGTGGCGATCGCAAAACTGGACCTCTCGGCGGCAAATTACAACGGACAACAAGCGGATTCCTTTTGTCTTCGACTGCGGGAGAGACTCGAACGTCAGCCTGGTGTTACTGCTGTCAGCTACGCGGATTACGTTCCGCTGAACGTTGAGGGCGGCTCATGGGAGGACTTGCAAGTACAAGGGTACGTACCTGCCCCCAGCGAGAACATGAAGATCTACCGCACGCTGGCGGCACCCGGATATTTTGATTTGATGAAGATTCCAATGCTGCAGGGCCGCGACTTCAATATGCGCGACGAAAGTACTGCCCCGCCGGTCATGATCGTAAACGAGGAGTTCGTCCGGCGCTTTGTCCCCAATGGGATTGCGATTGGCCGTAAGGTTCAAGGATGGGGAAAGTGGTTCACGATTGTAGGTGTTGTGCCGGACAGCAAGATCTACCGGTTGACGGAGGCACGAGCTCCCTACTTTTACGTGCCGATACGACAGATCTACCGACCGGAGATGGGCCTGGTATTTTACGTTCGCACTTCCGGGACAATTGACAGTGCTACTTCAATATTACGGAGCGAGGCGCAAGCCGTCGACCCGGCAATACCTGTATTCGAAACAATTTCTCTGAATGACAGCATTGCTACATCGATGTTCAGCCAGAGAATCTCCGCCAGCCTGCTGAGCGTGTTGGGCGGCGTTGCGCTGGTATTGGCTGCCCTTGGGCTCTACGGAGTAATGGCGTATTCCGTGGAGCAGCGAACGAATGAGATCGGCATCCGCATGGCTTTGGGGGCGCAGAGAAGCGATGTATCGCGCCTGGTGATCGGCCAGGGAGCAAAGCTGGCCGGCGTCGGAATCCTTATTGGCGCGCTGGCGGCGGTTGGGCTGGGGCGAGTGCTGTCCAGTCTGCTGTTCGGCGTAAGTGCAACGGATCCCGCGACATTCGTTGGAGTAGCTTTCTTGCTGTTAGTGGTTACGTTGGTGGCGTGCTGGATTCCCGGGCGACGGGCGACGCGTGTCGATCCGATGGTGGCGCTTCGCTATGAGTAGGAGAAATTGATGCAGACGCTCTTGCAAGACATTCGGTACGGGTTGCGCATGCTGGCGAAGAATCCGGGCTTCACCGTAATTACAGTGCTGACGCTGGCGCTGGGAATCGGGGCGAACAGCGGAATATTTTCAGTGATGCGCCAAGTGCTGCTGCAGAGGCTGCCTGTACCGCGACCGCAGGAATTGGTGTTGCTGTACGGACCGGGCCCACGAAGTGGCCATGTCAGTTCGGATGAAGGCGACGGATCGGAGTCTTTTTCGTATCCGATGTACAAAGACCTCCGCGAGCACAGCACAGTTTTCGCGGGGCTTGCGGCGAAGGCGGATTTTCCGTTGAGCGTTGCGTATCGCGGGAAAACGGAGCGCGCGGAAGCGGAGTTGGTTTCGGGAAATTATTTCGAAACGCTCGGTGTACGTCCCGTTCTTGGAAGGCTGCTGCAACCGGGGGATGAGGTGCCGGGCGGGGGCAACCCGGTTGTCGTGCTTGGCTACGGATACTGGCAACAGCGATTTGGAGGCGACACCGGAATTCTGAATCAGAGCCTTCAGGTTAACAATAAGCTGATGACGGTTGTTGGCGTGGTGCAATCAGGATTCGATGGAATTCAATTGGGGCGAATTTCACAGGTGTATCTGCCGATCGCGCTGAAGCCGATCGTTACGCCTGCTTGGGACGGATTAAACAACCATCTGGATTATTGGGTGAAGCTGATCGGGAGGCTGAAACCGGGAATAACGCAAACGCAAGCCGCGGCCGCGCTGGGGCCAACTTATCATGCGCTGCTTGAAAGCGAATTGCCGTTGGTGACGACGCGATTCGATAAACAGGAGCAAAAAGAATTTTTGACGCAGTCGATCGTGCTGCATAGTGGAGCGCGGGGCCGTCCCCTACTGGAAAATGACACACGACCGAAATTGCTGACGTTGATGGGCATGGTGGGGCTGGTGCTGTTCATCACGTGCGCAAACGTTGCGGGGCTGCTGACGGCACGCGGAGCGGCGCGGCAGAAAGAGATCAGCGTGCGTTTTTCGCTGGGCGCCAGCCGGTGGCGTATCGTTCGCCAACTGATTGTGGAATCGTGTTTGTTATCGTTGGCCGGTGCGGCATTGGGATTGTTGATCGCCAGCTGGCTGAGTCTCGCGCTGGTCCGCTTTGCTGCCGATAACATGATTGCTGACGGGCTCTCGTCCTCGCTGAATTTGCCCGTGCTGGCTTTCACTATTGTACTGGCGTTACTGTGTGGAATCTTGTTTGGAGTGGCGCCGGCGATCAGCACTACGCGCGTGCAATTGGCGTCAACCCTGAAAGAGCAAGCCGGAGCATTGTCTTCAGGGCTATCGCACGCCCGCTTGCGCAAAGTCCTGGTGATAAGCCAAGTGGCTTTGACCTTATTGTTAGTGACGAGCGCATGGGGATTCGTCCGCAGCCTATATAACTTGAAGCATGTCGACCTAGGATTGCGGACGGACCATGTACTGCAATTCTCTGTGGCGCCGCAGCTCAATGGGTATGACCAGACGCGCAGCCTGGAGTTCTATCGGCAGCTGGAGGATCGAATTGGGGCGTTACCGGGAGTGGTGTCGTTGAGCGCGGCAGCGGAGCCGCTGATTGCGGACAGTGATCGAGGGGCAAACGTCACAGTCGAGGGAGAGCCAGCGGAGCTGGCGGGCACGAGACACGTGCTACTAAACTCGATTGGTGCGGCTCATTTTGCAAATCTGGGCATACCGCTGTTGCAGGGAAGAGAGTTCACGCGGCAGGATGGCGCAGAAAGCCCGAAGGTAGCGGTGATCAATCAAGCGATGGTAAAGGAGTTTTTCCCCAACGGTCAGGCCGTCGAGAAGCATCTTAGACTTGGCGCGGGGGATGGTCCACCCAATATAGAAATTGTCGGAGTGGTGCAGGATAGCCACCATTCGGGAGTGAAAGAAAAACTGACTTCTTTCCTCTACCTCCCGTACACGCAGGAAAAAGCGATTCCTTCGCTCAGCTATTACGTGCGAACTACAGGAGACCCGCTGTTGCTGGCGAGTTCTGTCCGAACGGCGATCGGGGAGCTGGATTCCAGTTTGCCAATTTACGACGTGCGTTCATTCGCGCAGCAGGTGGACTTGCGCCTAAGCGGCGACAAGTTGGTGGCGTTCCTTGCGCTCACGTTTGGGACGTTGGCAGCCCTGCTTGCCGCGTTGGGAATCTACGGACTGCTGGTTTACACGGTGACTCAGAGAACGAGAGAGATCGGAGTACGAATGGCGCTGGGCGCGGCACCCAAGCGGGTGGGATGGATGATTGCGGGAGATGTCGCGCGACTTCTGGGAGTAGGCGTTCTGGTGGGAATTCCACTCGCGTATGCCTCCAGCAAGATCGTTAATTCGATGCTGTTTGGCGTGGGGGCATTTGGGGCGTCGAGTGTTGGGATTGGGCTGGTGGCGCTGGTGTTGGTGGCGATGATTGCAACGTTTGTGCCGGCGCGACGTGCCACGCGAATCGATCCGATGGTGGCGTTGAGGTATGAATGATGCTCCACGTTTTATGGCATGACATTCGATACGGGTTGCGGATGCTGTTGAAGACGCCGGGAGTAACCTTGGTAGCGCTGCTGATGCTTGCGCTGGGGATTGGTGCAAACACCGCGCTATTCAGCACGGTGAAGACGGTGCTGCTGAGTGCTCTGCCGTACAACAGTCCGGAAAGATTGGTTGCGCTGGCCTCTGCGGATCACGACTCTGTGAACCCTGTGAATGTGTCGTTTGGCCTGGTGGAAGATTGGAAGCAGCGCAGCCGTTCATTTGAATCGATCGCCTTATTTCGCGACTGGGGGCCGACGGAAACCGGCCAGAGCAAGCCTGAGGTCTTACGGGGCCTGCGGATTTCTCAAAATTTGCTGCCGATGCTGGGCGTATCGCCGGAACTTGGCCGTAATTTTTTGCCAGAAGAAGATCGACCAGATCGACGATACGTTGTTCTGCTCAGTTATGGATTCTGGAAAAATAAATTTGGCGGTAGACGGGAAGTGGTTGGTTCGAAAATCTGGCTCAACGAAACGCCTTACCAGATTGTGGGCGTGCTTCCGGAAAAATTCGAACCTTTGCTGTTTTCGACAGGGACAAATCGGCCGCAGATTTGGGCGCCGCTGGGCTATGACGCTTCTCAACCAGCGGCGTGCCGCTCATGCCAGCATCTGCGGAGCGTAGCGCGGTTAAAAGCTGGCGTGACAATTGACTCCGTGCGTGCAGAAATGAACACCGTAGCCACGCAGCTTGCGAAAGAATTCCCGGATGACTATCGAGCGGATTCCTTCGTTCGCGTGACGCCGTTGCACACGGCCATCGTTGGGAGAGTCTCTTCGATGTTGTGGCTTTTGCTGGTGGCTACAGGATTCGTGTTGATGATTACGTGCGCGAACATCGCGAACTTGATGTTGGTGAGGACCTCGACGAGACGACGCGAAATGTCTGTGCGGGCAGCATTAGGGGCAGGAAGAAAGAGACTGCTGGCACAATTGCTGGCGGAAACGTTGCTGCTCACGACAGTTGCAGGTGTCGGAGGAGTATTGGTGGCGGTGTGGGGCGTGAGCGCCCTGCAAGCATGGGGTCCGGTAAATATTCCACGACTGGAACAGGTGCGAGTAGATTCGGGAGTGCTGGTCTTCTCGCTGATTGTAAGCATTCTAGTTGGAGTGTTGGCAGGAATCGTGCCGGCGATGGAGTCGGCAGGCTGCGAAGCGAGAGAAGCATTGCAAAGTGCCGGGCGTGGAGCAATTGGAGGGGGACGCGGCAAACTCCGTGCGGCGCTGGTAGTGGTGGAAATCGCGATGGCATTTGTTCTGGCGATTAGCACAGGATTGCTGGTACGCAGCTTGGGCCGAATTGTGGGAGTTCATCCAGGCTTTGAGGCCGAGCATCTGCATACCGCAGCGTTTGATCTGATTGGGCCGAAATACCAGAAGAGCGAGGAAGCGCTGCAATTTGAAGAGGCCTATCTGGATCGAATTCGGCAGGCTCCAGGAATCGAAAACGTGGCGATGGTAAGCACCCTACCCCTTGGGGGCGGGTACGATCACCGCAGTCTGCACATCAAGGATCGACTATTTGCTGGTACGGCTGAGGGGCCTGACGTAGACGCGTACTACGTGACGCCAGGTTATTTCGATACGATGCGCATCCCGATAGTGACGGGACGTGGTTTTAGCGAAGCTGACGCGGCGGTGGCTGCATCAGCCCCGGTGGCGGTGATCAGCGAAAGCACGGCGAAGCTGAACTGGCCGGGCGAGAATCCGATCGGAAAAGCGATCCAGTTGGGTGGGCGTCAAGAGAACAAACCTTGGGCTGTCATTGTCGGAATCGTAGGCGACGTCCGGCAAACGGGTCTGGACGCAGGGATGACGCCAGACGCATATCTCCTGGAAAGTCAAAATCCTTCAGGCGGCGGGAGCCTGGTGGTTCGAAGTTCGCTGGGTTCGACGCAAGTCTCGCGTATGCTGGAAGAACAAGCCGCCATGCTCGACAAAAACACGCCGGTTTTCGACGAGGCTACCATGGATCAACGCATCTCGGTGAGTCTGGCGCAACGGCGATTCATTGCCACTCTGGTCGGGGGCTTCTGCGGACTGGCGATGTTGCTGGCTTGCCTTGGAATCTACGGAGTGATGGCGTATGCGGTGTCTCAGCGTACGAACGAAATTGGAGTGCGGATGGCGATTGGCGCGCAATCGAGCCAAATCTTAAGAATGGTGTTCCGCGAAGGTATTTACATGGTTCTTCTCGGAGCCGTGCTTGGTTTGGCTGGGTCGATTGCGCTGGGGCGATTCCTGAAGAGCCAACTTTTCGAGATCAGCTTGACCGATCCGCTGACCTATGTGCTGGTCGGATTGCTGCTGGCAGTGGCGGCATTTTTGGCTTGCACAATTCCGGCGCTTCGGGCCACCCGAGTCGATCCGATGGTGGCCTTGAGGTACGAATAATGAGGTTTTTGTATTGGGAAAGAGGAACAAAGTCGGAACATTTGGCGGGGATTCGTTCGTATCTAAGTGTGAAAAAGTCTGTTTGCACGGCGAGAAGGATTGAAAGGCAGTTTGGCAGAGAGATTTAGATCAGGAGCGCAAATGAACAACGGAAATAATGTATTGATCAAGATGGAAGGCGTGAAGAAGGTCTTCTTGACGGATGAAGTGGAGACGCACGCGCTGGAAGAGATTCATCTGGAGATCCATAAGGGGCAGTACATCTCCATTTCGGGGCCGTCGGGCTGTGGAAAGTCCACGCTGCTGTCCATCCTTGGATTGCTGGACTCGCCGACGGACGGAAACTATTTTCTGAATGGGCAGCCGGTGGCGAACCTTACGGCAAGTGAACGAACGCGGATTCGTAATCGCGAGATCGGGTTCATTTTTCAGGCGTTCAACCTGATCGGTGACCTGACCGTTTACGAAAACGTGGAGTTGCCACTGACCTATCGTGGCACCAGCGCCGCGGAGCGTAAGCAAAAGGTGGAGCACGCCCTGGAACGAGTGGGGATGGCTCACCGAGTAAGACACTATCCGGCGCAACTATCGGGCGGTCAACAGCAGCGCGTAGCGGTGGCGCGTGCCTTGGTTGGGGACCCATTGATATTGATGGCGGATGAGCCAACGGGAAACTTGGACTCGCGGAACGGCGAAGCGGTTATGGAACTGCTGCGGGACTTGCACCGGAATGGGGCGACGATCTGCATGGTTACGCACGATGAGCGCTACTCGCACTTCGCGGAGCGGACCATTCGCCTATTTGACGGGCGAATTGTGGAAGAAACGCAAGAAGCCCACGTCGGAGCCTGAGTCCCGGAGGCAGTGGATGTTCACCATCTGGCAAGATGTGCGTTTTGCCTTTCGCACCGCTGCAAAGAGGCCTGGCTTCGCCGTATTTGCGATTCTCATACTTTCGTTGGGAATCGCGGCGAACACGACAGTATTCAGCCTTGCCGATACAGTGTTGCTGCAACCCCTGCCATTCCGTGACGCGAACCGACTCATGATGGTCTGGGAAGATGTTTCTTTCCTCGGATTCCCGATGAACACCCCTGCGCCGGGAAATTATGCGGAGTGGAGAGCAAGAAATCACACATTCGAAGATATCGCGGCGATAGCGTATAGAACCCTTAATTTGACAAACGATGGTGAGCCGATGCAGGTCAATGGGGTCGCGGCGACGTCAAATCTGTTTTCCGTAATGGGAGTTTCTCCCGCGATAGGGAGAAATTTCAGTGCGGACGAAGATCAACCAGGTGCGGCACAGGTCGCCGTCTTAAGCCATGGACTGTGGTTGCGGCGGTTTGGTGGCGACAGAGAAATTCTCGGCCGCCGGATAATCCTGAACGATACCAAATACACAGTAATTGGAGTAATGCCCAAAGGGTTTGTTTTCCCCGAACGCCAAGTGGACTTGTGGGTCCCCGTTCAATTCTCCAGTAAAGAGCTCGCGAACCATGGGTCGCACTTTCTATATGTTGTGGGCCGGCTAAAACCGGAGGCTTCACTGACGTCGGCAAATGCGGACCTGGCCTCAATAGCCAATAAGCTAGCGGAGGAAAACCCCGAGGAGAACACAAAGGTTGGAGCGTATGCGATGCCGCTGCGCGAATACCTTACGGGAGATTCGCGCCTGCCCATACTTGTGCTGCTGAGTGCCGTGGCGTGCGTTCTGTTGATCGCGTGTGCGAATGTAGCAAACCTGACGCTGGCCAGGGCGACGGGGCGTCGAAGAGAACTGGCTGTGCGGATTGCCCTTGGCGCCCGACGGCGCGACATGATTCGCCAATTGCTGACCGAGAGCTTACTGCTCAGTACGATCGCGGGAATAGCGGGCTTGTTGCTGTCGGAGTGGGGCTTTGCCGTTCTCAAGCAGCTGATTCCTTCCGGAATTGCGAAGATCGATCAGCTATCACTCGATTGGAGGCTCCTCGCCTTCACGCTGGTGGTTTCGTCCATCACCGGAATTCTCTTTGGTTTGGTCCCGGCAATCCGTAGCGCTTCCATACCTGTGACCGAGACGCTGAAGCAGGCTGGAGACCGCGGCGCCGTTGGAGGTGGCGGAAACCGCGTGCGACACGCGTTAGTAATTGCGGAGATTGCGCTAGCGGTGGTCTTGCTTTCCGGGGCCGGCCTGATGATCCGGAGTTTTTTCCAGATACGCGGCCTGGATCTGGGGTTTCGCACCGACCACGTGCTGGTAATGGAAACGCAACTGCCGCGTCCACGGTACGGTGAGTTCGCCCACCGAACGGCTTTCTATGATGAAGTGCTGGCGCGCGTAACACAGATTCCCGGAGTCAAGGCCGCTGGGTATACCACCTGGCTTCCGTACACAAATCGCGGTGGAACGAGAGGCTTCGTCATCGAGGGACAACCGCAGCGCAAACCTGGCGAAGTGGACGAGGCTAACACGCGAGTTATCAGCGACAAATACTTGCAAACGCTGGGCGTAGCGGTAAACAAGGGGCGCAGCTTCGAGCAGTACGACTCCGGTCGCAGCGTACCGGTAATGCTAATCAATGAAACGATGGCTAAACAATTCTGGCCGGAGCAAGATCCGCTCGGCAAACGGATCAAGTTGGATGATTACGAGAGCACCGAGCCTTGGATCACGGTTGTTGGAATTGTGGGCGATATGAGGCAAATGGGATACGATCTTCCGCCACGGGCGGAAATGTATTTTCCGTATCGCCAACAATCTTTCTACAGTCCTGGGTATCTAGCCATAAAATCCGCCGGAGACTCGACGCTGCTCGCTAGGCCAGTGCGGGAGGCGATCTGGTCAGTCGACAAAGAGCAGCCAATTGATGCGGTGATGCCGCTTGAGGAGTTGGTGGGCGAGGACCTCGCACCCAGAGAACTGCAAGCAAGGCTGTTAGGCGGGCTCGCCGGTTTCGCATTGCTGCTCGCGGCACTGGGAATTTATGCGGTACTCTCCTTCTCCGTTGCGCAACGTACACAGGAAATCGGGCTGCGCATGGCACTTGGTGCTGCCCCGGTTCAGGTGTTGCGCAAGATCCTTGGCGAGGGAATGAAGCTGGTAGTTTTGGGGATGCTAATTGGCGTGATGGCGTCGTTAGTGCTGGCGCGCCTGCTTGGACATCTGCTTTTTGGACTCTCTGCCACTGACCCGCAGACATTTATTGGTGTTGGATTCTTGCTGGGTGCGGCAGCATTTGCTGCCTGCTATGTTCCGGCACGTCGTGCGACGCGAGTCGATCCCATGGTTGCTTTACGGTACGAATGAAGCGCTTTAGAGGAAATCTGGGAATGAATGCATTGTGGCAAGACATTCGATTCAGCTGGCGCCTTCTGCGAAGCAAATGGGGGTTTACCCTGGCAGCGCTGGCGATGTTGAGTTTGGGGATTGGCGCGACAACAGTAATTCTCAGCGTTATCAATACGGTTCTCCTTTCGCCACTTTCTTTGCCACACGACGATAAATTGATGCGAGTGGAGGAACGACACTCCGGTTGGTCCTCGACTAATTTCACCTACGCAAACTACGCCGACCTGGCGCGCTCGACACGCACTTTGCACGAACTGGCTGCCTACCGACCATGGCCATTCAATTTAGGCGGCGAACAGGAACCGGAGAGTGTTGATGGGTATCTGGTGACACCGAATTTCTTTACGAGTGTGGGTGTTGCGCCTTTTCTTGGGAGAAACTTTACGACGGAAGAAAACCAGCCAGGAAATAGTTCCGTGGTGATCCTGAGTTATGGGCTGTGGCGTCGACGCTTTGGAGCTGACCAGAGCATCGTTGGGAAAACCTGCACAGTAAATGGCAGCGCCGCACGGATCGTAGGTGTGATGCCAGAAGGGTTCCGCTTTCCGATCGACGCCGCGCTATGGGCGCCGCTTGCGCCCGACGCGGAACTGACCCGTAACCGAAGGGCACACCTGTTCACTGCCATCGGCCGCTTGAATCCTGGAACGACAGTTGGCGTAGCTCGGACTGAATTGCGCACACTCTCTTCGGCGATTGCTGCGGAGAATCCCGGGGTCGATCCCGATTGGTCCGGTTATGCGCTTTCGGTCCGTGAAGGACTTACGGCCAAAGTACGGCTACCGCTTTTGCTCTTTCTGGGAGCAGTCGGTTTGGTGTTGATTCTGGTTTGCGTGAATGTGGCGAACCTTCAATTGGTGCGCGCGATTGGGCGAAAGAAAGAACTCGGCGTGAGGATTGCGTTAGGCGTCAGCAATCTGCGATTGCTTCGCCTAGTCCTGGTGGAAAACGTCATGCTCGCCGTAGCCGGGGGAGCACTCAGCTTGTGGGTAGCGAATCTGGGCCTCCGGCTAATTGTGAAGCTGGGCCCGCGGGATATTCCGCGCATGGAGAGTGTCCACGTTGATGCGCGCGTTTTGTTCACTGTACTAATTCTGACTATTGTCGTCGGCGTTTTTTTCGGGTTGGCTCCCGCGTATCAAGCGTTGCGTACCGATGCACGAGATGGGTTGCAGGAGTCTCGAAGGAGTTCGTCGAGCGCATGGGAGACGTACACGTTCCACGTTCTAATCGTTGCAGAAGTTGCGCTTTCTTTGATTTTATTGACAGGGGCAGGACTGTTGACGAACAGCTTTGTTCGGCTGTTGCACGTGCCGCTGGGTTTTGAGCCAGCAAATGTCTTAACCATTGAAATGTTCTCACCTGATGTGACCGAATCGGAGGCCGATCCGCGAGTCATTCAGAGATGGAATGAGCTGCTTGAGCGCGTCGGCGGTATACCCGGAGTTAAGTCCGTCGGTCTCGTGAACAGCCTTCCAATTTCAGGTGGAGTGGGCACTGACTTTGAAATCGCAGGCCGACCGCCCTTTCGAGCTGAGGATGAACCATCGGCAAATATTCGCATCATCGATCCGCATTACCTGGAGACCATGCAAATACCGGTTTTGAGCGGCCGGAGTTTTGACAAAAGAGATTCTGCGAGTGCTCCAAAGGTGATGCTGATCAATCGCACCATGGCCACTACCTATTGGCCGGGAGAAAATCCAGTGGGGAAGCGCGTGACCATGAAAGACTGGGGGCCGCCCTTAACGGGAGAAATCGTCGGGGTAGTTGGGGACATTAAACAGGATGGCCCCGACATAGACATAACGCCCATGATTTATTGGCCTTTCCCCCAGTTTCCTTCGGCATTTAATTATGTGGTCATTCGGACCGAAGGAAACCCTCTGAATGCGGTTGCGGCCGTGAAGCAGCAGATATGGTCGATTGATTCCGAGCGGCCGCTTACACAAATTCGAACCATGGATCAGGTGCTGGATGCATCGCTGGCGCAGCGCAAATTCAGTCTGTTCCTGGCTGGTTGTTTTGCGGTGCTTTCGCTGACTCTTGCGGCGATTGGTATTGCCGGAGTGATGTCATTTACGACGGTCCAGCGCACTCGAGAGCTTGGGATTCGCAGCGCCCTTGGCGCTCAGAAGAACGACATTTTGCGGTTGGTGCTGGGTAAGGGGCTGCGGCTGACCCTGCTCGGAACATTTATCGGAGTTGGCTGTGCATTCGCCGCTACGAATTTGCTGTCGAATATGCTGTATGGAGTGAAATCGGAAGACCCACTCACTTTTGTGCTGGCGATTGGGGTTGTTACTGTTGCGGCTTTGATGGCTTGCTATTTACCGGCACGCGCAGCGACGCGAGTCGATCCCATGGTTGCTTTACGGTACGAGTAAACAAGGAGAATTTGTGCTGCCACTGATCCAACTTAAGAATCTGGAAAAATCCTTCGATGCGGGAGGGCAGAAATTTTACGTACTGCGGCGCATCACCTTGGACATTCAACAAGGGGATTTCGTGACGATCATGGGACCGTCCGGAGCGGGGAAATCCACGTTACTGAGCATCCTGGGGATGCTGGATGGCGATTGGACTGGCGAATACTACTTTCTGGAGCACGCGGTCCACAGACTCAACGGGAGGCAGCGCAACGAATTGCACAAGTACAATACCGGGTTCGTGTTTCAGAGCTACCACCTGATCGATTCACTGACCGTCTACGAAAACTTGGAAATTCCTCTGTCGTACAAGAACATTCCGCACAAGGAACGGGTGAGCCTGGTCTGCGATACGCTGGATCGTTTCAATATTGTTGGAAAAAAGGATCTTTTTCCCAACCAACTCTCTGGCGGACAACAACAATTGGTGGGTGTAGCACGTGCCGTGATTCAGAATCCGAAGCTGATTCTGGCCGACGAGCCAACCGGGAACCTGCATTCCGCACAGGGCGAAGAGATCATGGAGTTGTTCCGCAAGTTGAATGAGGCGGGAACCACGATCATCCAGGTGACGCATTCAGAGAAAAATGCTGCGTATGGCAACCGGCTGATTCAATTGAAAGACGGGTGGCTGGTCAGCGAGACAGGTTCACCGGTCGCGAATTCTGCGTCATAAAGAAAACTGTCTGCACAGAATTCTTGAAATCTTGCGGGGAGAGCAATATGAGGGGGCTGGCTCAGAACCTGCGCTTTGCCATACGCATGTTAACGAAGTCCCCCGGATTCACCGCGGTGGCCGAGCGCCCGGTTGCTCAGTATCGATTCATTAGCAGTCGCTACTTTGAAGCCCTGGGGATCGCGCTGCGCCGAGGCAGGTATCCCACGGAACGCGACTGTTTCCGCGGAATAGCACTTAGGTCTGAAAGTGCCGCCCGAAAAGTATGGCCGGGCGAGGATCCCGTTGGAAAACGGATCAAGAAGACGCTGATGAACGATGACCCTAAAATGCCGCTGGTTGAGATCATTGGAGTAGTTGCTGATGTGCGCACGGTAAGTCTGGATCAGCAAGCTCCGCTCACTGTGTACGTGCCGTATTGGGACGGACCGTATTGGCAGGGAGGAGTTTGGAGCAACTCGACCTATGTGCTGCGGACTTCTCAAGACCCATCCCTAACGATCAATGCCTTCCGCTCCACCATTCACGACTTGGACCCAGAGATACCCTTGGCAAATGTTCTGACGATGCAGGAGACCCTGTCCGAATCCATCGGCCGCCGGAGATTTCAAACATTACTGGCAAGTGTGTTTGGGGTATCGGCACTTTTTCTGGCCTGCCTCGGAATCTACGGGGTGATCTCGTATAGCGTGGCTCTTCGCACAAATGAAATGGGCATCCGCCTGGCCTTAGGCGCGCAGTCGTTTGAAGTAATCCTGATGATACTAAGGCAAGGCATGAAACCTGTATGGGCCGAATTATTGTTGGGTGTGCTCGCTGCGATATGGAGTGGACAATTGTCGAACAGCTTTTTATTTGGCGTCGGTGCACGTGACCCGGTAACGATCTCCGCGGTGGTAATGCTTTTGTTTGTAGTGGCAACCGGAGCTTGTTTGATACCGGTGCGCCGAGCGGTGAAAGTCGATCCTCTGGTGGCGTTACGTTACGAATGAATGCAGATTTCTTCCGGGCGAAATGACTGGGCCGGCAAGTCGGCCTGAGGTCCAAGAACCGACCGGTGTACGCTGCCGTTGGCGCAGAAACCCTTGTAGAATGGCCACAAGCTCCAATTGCTATGAAGACTGAAACGACCCAACGCCATCGCATACTGATTGCGGATGACCAGCCGGACATCCGCGAATCGCTGCGCCTGCTGCTGAAAAACGAAGGGTTCGAGACTTACCCTGTGGCCTCGCCTTCCGAGGCGTTGATTGCGATTGAAGCACGCGAATTCGACGCAGTGCTGATGGACCTCAATTACACGCGCGATACGACGTCGGGCCGAGAAGGACTCGATCTGTTGACCGCGATTCAGCGAATCGACAGCGCGCTCCCGGTGATCGTGATGACGGCGTGGAGCAGCGTGGAACTAGCCGTGGAAGCGATGCGACTGGGGGCGCGAGATTTTCTGCAAAAGCCATGGGAGAATGCGCGGCTTTTGAGCATATTGCGAACGCAGATTGATCTGCGGCAGGCCCTGCGGCGAGCCAGTCGGCTTGAGGCGGAGAACCGGTTGTTGAATGTGGAGTCTCGCCCGGCGTTCATCGCGGAATCGGAAGCGATGCAGCCGGTAATGAATTTGATCTCGAGGATTGGGCCTTCCGATGCGAGCGTGCTCATTACTGGTGAACATGGAACGGGTAAAGAGGTTGTTGCGCGAACGCTGCATGCGCTCTCGGAACGTTCTGCCAGGCCGATGGTTACGGTAAATGCGGGAGGGCTTTCAGGCGGGCTATTCGAGAGCGAGTTGTTCGGTCACGTGAAAGGCGCATTCACAGATGCGCGCACGGACCGAATCGGGCGATTTGAATTCGCAGACGCCAGCACATTATTTCTGGACGAAATTGCCAATGTGCCGATGAATTTGCAGGCGAAGCTACTGCGAGTTTTGGAGACTGGCGAGTTTGAAAGAGTCGGTTCTTCGCATACACGTCGCGTGAATGTGCGCGTCCTGGCAGCGACCAACGTGGACGTCAATGCGGAAGTGGCCGCGGGGCGTTTTCGAGAAGATCTGTTGTTCCGCTTGAACACGATTGAAATACGTTTGCCGGCGCTGCGTGAACGTCAGCAGGACATTGAAGTGCTCGCGAACCATTTTCTGAAGATATATGTGGGCCGATATCGAAAAAAAATACTCGGATTCGACGCTGCGGCGTTGCAAGCGCTTCATGACCACCCGTGGCCTGGAAATGTGCGCGAACTCGACCACACCATTGAACGAGCGGTGTTGCTGTCGCCTGGGCCGTCTATTCGAAGCGCAGATCTTTCATTGCGCGCCGCCCCGAGCGGGGTTTTGCGGATCGAGGATATGAGTTTGGAAGAAGTGGAGAAGAATCTGGTGCAGCGGATGCTGGCGCGTCACGGTGGCAATGTCAGTCAGGCAGCAAACGCGCTTGGGTTGAGTCGAAGCGCGCTATACCGGCGCCTGGAAAAATTCGGTCTGGAATGAAGAGTATCAGCTACGAGCGGCGAATTCAGTTGCTTGCACTGGCGGCAGGGTTCCCTGGTTCTTTGATCGCGCTTTTGCTGTTGTGGTTTGGACCATATTCTTTGCACACAGCGTGGACGCTGACAATTCTGATTCTGGTGTGTTGGCTTGGCTTCGCCGTATCTCTGCAACATCGCGTCGTATTTTCGCTACAGACACTATCCAATTTACTGGCGGCCATGCGCGAAGAAGATTTTTCGCTGCGCGGCCGCGGGGCTCGCAGCGACGACGCCATGGGCGAAGTAATGATTGAGGTCAATGCCCTCAGCGAGACCCTACGCGAACAGCGGTTGGGTGCGTTGGAGGCCACCGCACTGTTGCGGACGGTCATGGAGGAAATTGATGTTGCGGTCTTCACCTTTGATAGTTCCGAAAAATTGAAGCTGGTAAACCGTGCGGGCGAACGCCTGTTGAATCGTCCGGTAGAAAGATTACTGGGGTTGACGGCAACCGAACTTGGACTGCGGATCTGTCTTGAAGGAGAACCGGCGCGAACCATGGAGTCGAGTTTTTCCGGAGGTTCAGGCAGATGGGGGATGCGGCGCGGAACTTTTCGGCAAGGTGGGTCGCCCCATCATCTCGTAGTATTGACTGATCTCAGTCGCGCGCTGCGGGAAGAAGAGCGACAAGCGTGGCAGCGATTGATTCGCGTGCTCGGGCACGAGCTAAATAACTCGCTGGCACCGATCCAGTCGGTGGCACAAAGCCTGGAAACGAGTCTGCAGCGTTCGGAGAATGCGCGAGAGAACGAAGGGGTCTTCGCCGACATGCGGCAGGGACTGAACATTATCCGGTCGCGCACAGAATCGCTAGGACGGTTTATGGCGGCGTACACACAACTGGCGCGACTTCCAAAGCCGTCGTTGGTCTCGGTGAACTTTGCGGAGTTGGTTCGTCGTGTCGCCGCATTGGAACGGCGCGTCAATTTTGAACTTGCCAATGGGCCCGAAGTTACAATCCAAGCCGATCGCGATCAAATAGAGCAACTGCTGATTAATTTGCTCAGGAATGCGGCGGATGCGGCGACTGAAACGCGCGGCAAAGTGCGAATTGAATGGTCGTGCAACGACTCTTCGCTTGAACTGGTGCTGCTGGACGAGGGCCCTGGTATTTCGAATCCCACCAATCTCTTTGTTCCGTTCTTCACGACCAAACCGGGCGGTTCTGGAATCGGACTGGTTCTGAGCCGACAAATCGCCGAGGCCCATGGCGGATCGCTTACTTTGCAGAACCGCACAGATCGTCGCGGATCCAAGGCCTGCCTGCGGCTCCCTCTCTAAACTAGCGCAAGACTAAACACAATTCACCCGAAAAACCTCGTAGATCGATGTGACGCTCCGGCTGCGTGATTCATTTCGGAGTATGCGCCGGCGGCGATTGGCTTAGTTAGTAAGCAGATACGCAGTGGAATTATAAATCTCCAAGCATATAATCAGTTAAAAGAGAGCTAAACTCATGAATCGCAGAAAATTTGTGAAGGAGATGATGTCTGCTTGTGTTGTCGGAGCCTCGATTGCACCTGAGTCCGTCCCTTCAGGCAAAGTAACTTCTACGGAAGTTCCAGATATTACGGCAGCACACATACCTCGCTGGCGTGGGTTCAATCTGCAGGGGCGATTTGCAGATCTGGGAGATTCGTATACGGGGACTGCGTATGAAGAGTTCGATTTTGTCACGATGTCGGAATGGGAATTCGACTTTGCGCGTCTTCCACTCTCGTATTGGGATTGGAGCAGCCGTGACGACTGGACGTTAGTCCGTGAACAACCACTGAAACAGATTGATCGTGCCGTTGAACTGGGTCGCCAACACAACATCCACATCAACATTAATTTTCATCGGATTCCGGGATATTGCATCAATGAGCGAGAGTTGGAGCCCGCCGATTTATTCAGTGGAACTGCGGTTCAACGGGGTAGAGCGCTCACCGCAGCGAAATTTCATTGGAAGACTTTTGCCCAACGGTATAAAGGGATCCCCAATCGTCAATTAAGTTTCGATCTGATCAACGAACCGCCCAAGATGCGATCGTACGAGGGCTACCTGGAAGAACGGTACGTTGAGATTGTGCAGGCTCTGGTGGCGACGATCCGTGAAGTCGATACGAACCGATTGATTTTCGCGGATGGAATGAATATTGGGCAAGCGCCGGTAATCGGACTGATCGATTTGGGATTGGTACAGAGCACTCGTGGATATGCGCCGAAAGCGGTCAGTCATTACACGGCAACTTGGGTACCAAAAGACGAATTTGAAACCATGCAGAAACCAACTTGGCCGCTGAAGGATGATACGGGGCAGGTATGGGATCGTAACCGGTTGAAGCAGGAATACGTTGAGCGGTATCAGGTGCTGGTCGACAAAATGGTGCAAATTCATGTTGGAGAATGGGGTTGTTACAACAAGACACCTCACGCGGTGACACTCGCATGGATGCAGGACTGCGCCTCCTTATGGAAAGAAGCAGGTTGGGGCAATGCGCTTTGGAATCTGCGGGGAACATTTGGCGTCCTCGACAGCGAGCGAGCAGATGTGAAGTATGAAGAATACAAAGGGCATAAACTCGACCGGAAAATGCTGGAAGTGCTGCGCAATAGTTGAAGCGAAATGGTGAGAAGAGGAGCTTCACCATTCACTGTCCTGCTGGATTCTCATATTTTGGCTTCACTCACTTGACCGCAGCAAAACTCCCCCACACTTCTCTTGCACGACAACGAATATTTTCAGTTGCGGTAACTAGAAGACCCTTTGGGTTGTTTCCGGCGGTAAAAGAGAGTATGAAATGAACTGCTGGCGCAGTGACGGCGGGCGGTGGATGTTCATGAAGCAAAGCAACGAATACGGTCGGCCTGCTGCCGGAACACAGCCAGCGCATCTTCATCCGCCCTATGTCAGTTCGATCTTACGTTCACCGACTAAGCCACTCATTCGAATTCCGCAGACTATTTCAGAGTTGACCGGCCCCACTTTCCGGCGAGACAAGATTAAGCCGGGGCGGTTCGATCTTACTCGCCAACATGCGGCGGAACCCCTTGGCCAGCGTATTGTTATTTCTGGGCGCGTGATAGACGAAGACGGTCGCCCGGTATCGCACACGCTTATTGAAATCTGGCAGGCGAATGCTGCTGGGCGGTATCTGCACGAACGCGATCAGCACAATGCGCCGCTCGATCCGAATTTTACAGGATGCGGACAGGTCCTGACCGATGCCGAAGGCCATTACACGTTTGTCACGATCCGCCCCGGAGAATATCCCTGGCGCAACCATTACAATGCGTGGCGTCCTGCCCATATACATTTTTCGTTATTTGGGCCAGCGTTTGCCACGCGGCTTGTGACGCAGATGTATTTTCCCGGCGATCCGCTGCTTGCGCATGATCCAATATTTAATTGCGTGTCCGATGAAGCTGCACGCAGCCGGTTGATTTCAATATTTGACTGGGACTCCACCATACCCAATGAGGCGCTTGGTTATCGCTTCGACATTGTATTGCGTGGTCTCCAGTCATCGCCGTTCGAGAATCTAGCATGAGCACTCCTGCAACGACATCGCAAACGGTCGGCCCCTACTTCAAGATAGGGTTTTCGCATCTTTATCGGCATGAGTTGGCCGGATCTGGAGTCTCAGGAGAACGTGTCACGATTCAGGGGCGAGTGTTCGACGGAGAAGGAAAGCCAGTCCCGGATGCGGTATTGGAGATCTGGCAAGCCGATGCCGAAGGAGAGTACAGTGCTCCGGAAGATATGGAAGAATCTAAGGCTGAGGGCAAGTTTATCGGTTTTGGCCGCATTCCGACGGATGAGGACGGCTCATTTTCATTTTCGACCATAAAGCCAGGAAGCCTCCTAGCGCCGGATGGAAGCCAACAGGCGCCCCATATTGTTGTTTCCATTTTCATGCGCGGACTGCTGACGCGGTTGGTCACCCGGGTCTACTTTAAGGACGATCCGCAGAACGAGCGCGATTGCGTGTTGAAGTTGGTAGATGAGGAAAGACGCGCAACCTTGTTGGCAGTTCCTATTGCTGGAAGAGAAGGAGTGCTGGAGTGGAACGTGATCCTGCAAGGAAAATACGAAACGGTATTTTTTGATATATGAACACTTTCCCCGGAGGTGTATGCATAAGCAGGTAGGAATTGTTGGTGCGGGCCCCGCTGGCCTTATCCTGTCGCATCTACTGCAGCGGCAGGGAATTGATTCCATTGTCATAGAGAAATATAGCCGCGCTCATGTGGAGGAGCGTGTTCGCGCGGGTGTACTTGAGCAAGGCACCGTGGAAATGCTTGTGGAACTGGACCTCGGTGAGCGGTTGTTGCGTGAGGGGTTGATTCATTATGGAATCGAACTCAGCTTCCTGGGCCGGCGCCATCGGATTGATTTCAAGGACCTCACCGGCCGCGGCATCACCGTTTACGGACAAAACGAAGTTGTGAAAGACCTGACCACCGCCCGGTTGGAACGGGGTGGAGAAATTGTTTTCGAAGCGGAAGAGGTGTCTATCCATGATGTTCAGACGAATCGGCCATCAATCCATTACCGTCAAGAGGGAAGCAGCCAACAGGTCACTTGCGACTTCATTGGCGGATGTGATGGCTTTCACGGGATATGCCGTTCCAGCATTCCGGCCGCATTGCTCAGGACGTACGAGAGGGTTTATCCCTTTGCGTGGCTGGGAATTCTTGCGGAAGCGCCACCTTCTTCGCACGAATTAATTTACACGAATCACGAGCGTGGTTTCGCCTTGCTTAGTATGCGTTCGCCAAAGGTAAGTCGACTGTATTTGCAGTGTGCACCGGAGGAAGACATCGCGCAGTGGCCGGACGAGCGAATCTGGGAGGAACTCGAAACCCGGCTCGCGGCTGAGAATTGGAAACTTACCCGTGGCCCCATCTTTCAAAAGGGCGTGACGGGCATGCGTAGTTTTGTGGTGGAACCGATGCAGTTTGGGCGCTTGTACCTTGCCGGGGACGCTGCGCACATCGTTCCACCCACAGGAGCGAAAGGCTTGAATTTAGCAGCAGCAGATGTGCGCATTCTCGCCGCCGCCATCACCAATTTCTATAAGTCTGGTAACACATCCCTGCTAAATCGATATTCTGAAATTGCGCTTCGCCGCGTCTGGAAGGCACAACGGTTTTCCTGGTGGATGACTTCGTTGCTCCATCGCTTTCATGGGGAGAACGAATTCGATCATCGGCGCCAGTTGGCTGAACTCGATTACCTTACGGGATCACGAGCGGCCTCGCAGAGCTTGGCTGAAAATTACGTTGGGTTGCCCTTCGACTCCTACTAAGAACTTGGCGCTTGGCTCGCGAGCCCCGATTATTCGGGCATTGACCGCACACACCCTGTCCGGTACTTTCATCCTTCGCCCACAGTTCTTCGACTTCAGCGGGAGTGCAGGTATGACCACTGTGCCTGGTTCCATGACCGGACCTGTTGCTCCTAAGATGCAGACGCAAAGTTGTCTAGTCGGCGAACAAAACGGGTTTCGCCGGTATCACATCGACAATCCTGCAGGGTCCGCGTTGGATGAGCTTGCCCGAATATACGGTTTTCATGAATTAGCGGTAGAAGATTGCCGGGTTCCCGGCAATCGCGCCAAAATCGACGAGTATGGTGAAACACTTTTCGTTGTCGCCAACGTTGTGAAATTCAATTTGGCACACGACGAATGTTCTTTCACGGAATTGGATTTCTTCCTTCGGGAAAACCTGGTGATTAGTGTATGCGACGGGACAAATCAGGTTGTTGATGCGGTTCGCGACGTGTTCCCCTCGGAATGCAAACTTGCGAACCCCGGTAGGCTGTTTCGTCGTTTACTGGACGCAATGGTTGATCGCTACCTGCCGGTGCTCGATTCAATCGAAAAGCGAATTGAACACTCGGAGGAAAAGCACTTGTGCATACCTCAACAAAATTGCTCGCGGACGCCTTTTCACTGAAGCGATCGCTGATTGAATTTCGGCGTGTCACGATTTCCATGCGAGACCTGCTCTCACAGATCTTACGGCGCAATGAACCGTGGCTGCAGCCGTAAGCACTATAGTTCCGCGACGGCTACGATCATTTGATGGGCACGCTGGAATTTACAGAAACGTACCGAGACATTCTCACGGGTGTGCTGGAAGTCCATCTGACCGCCGCTGCAAACCGTACCTATGACATCGTGAAAGTGATGACGATCTTCGCCACAGTCACCTTGCCAATCCTGCTGATCACTGGATATTACGGGATGAACTTCGACAATTTGCCATTGCTGCACAGCCCCTACGCTGTTTATGTCGCCACAGGTAGCATGGTCGGACTTGCCGCAGTGCTACTGTGCGCATTCAAGAAAACAGATTGGTTCTAGACTGCGGGCAAAAACAGATGCCGGGAGATAAATATAGGATACAATCCCGTGTATCGCTCAAAATCGCTCGACATCAAGGAGAGTTCTATGAAATCGCGCTTGTATATCGCGTTACTTGCCGCACTGGCTCTGACGATCTCGGGAATTGCCACTGCACAGACTCCAAAAGCTGGAGATGCCCCAGGGAAAGAATCTGTACTAAAGGCAACAGATGTCGGGACTAAACTTCTACCTGAAAAGGTATTTTTCCGTGGACAGAATGCCCCCGTGCAAGCTCGGAACACGGCGGGCGTCCGCTATGCCGATGGTCTTTATGTGCTAGTGGCGCTGGTCGATAATTCCGGATACTCGTCGGGAATCCGCGAGAAGTATCAGGCGTATTTCATCACAGAAGTCACACTGGAAGTCGGGGGACAAAGTCTGAAGCCAGGCGCGTATGGAATTGGCTTCCTAGATGCGGATAAGTTCATCGCGATGGATATCGGCGCGAACGACCTGTTCACCACAAGTTCGAAGAAAGACGCTGAATTGAAGCACCCCGTGCCGCTTCAGATCGTTGCGGGAGATGGTGGGACGTACCGGCTGTACAAAGGCCGCGATTACGTGGATTTTCATCGCGCGAAGTAGTTCTCAAAAAGAAGAAGGGGACTTGCCTTCTAGCAGGTCCCCTTTTTGTTGAAATGAGGAATGCGCCGATCAAGTACGTTTCAGTTGAGTCAAGAGTTTGCTGCTAAGCTCATCCCTTGATTTGTCCCGAAGCCGCATCCCAAGTCACAACATTGTTCCGGAAATACGACTCATTCGACATGTGGCACGCCAGCGCGGCATTGTGTCCGAACAAAGCATCTTCCGTGACGGGTTTGCGCGAGCGCACGGCCTGGAAATAGTTCCAGAGGTGTGGACGAACATCATCCCAGGAATCGCCTTTGAAGGTGAATCCGTCCATGAGGGGTTCTTTGCCCGGCGCGGGATCATGCTCCTGATGCCACTTTTTCTCATAAGCTTCACGCATCGCATGAGGGAAACTCGAGTCATAGTAGCTGGGAGCAGGATCTTGGCCGGTCTGGGGAGAATAGGTCATGGTGGTTTCGGTAACTTCGAGGTAGCCCTTTGAACCCTGGAAGCGATAAATTTCTGGCGTTTCACAACCGAGGTTTAGACGCAGGTACACGGGATACTTTCCGTATTGGAATAAGGTTGGTTGAACGTCGGGCATATTGCGGCCGTCAGGGAAGCGAAGAATAGCGCCAAACGAAGCAGCGCGCTTGGGAGCTTCATTCCAGCCCAGCATGTAGTTCATTCCGCTGACGAGATGGACGAGCAGATCGCCGGCAACGCCTGTGCCGTACTGCTTCCAGCAACGCCAACGGGCAAACAGCTTGGGATCGAACGCGACCTTGGGAACGGTGCCCTGCCAGGTGTCCCAATCAAACGTTTCCGGCGAAAGATTGTCGGGCAATGGATACACCCAAGCGCCACCCGGATCGTTGCGGCCGAGCGAACCTTCAACGAGGGTCAAGTCTCCAATGATACTCTGAGCCAGAAGTTCCTTGGCTTTCGCGCAGATGACAGAACTGACGCGTTGCGAGCCGATTTGCACGATGCGCCCGCTCTGCTTTGCGGCATCGACCATTTCAATGCCTTCGGCGGGACTGTGCGACATCGGTTTCTCGCAGTAGATATCTTTGCCCGCGTTTACCGTGTCGACGACAATTTGCTTGTGCCAATGATCGGGCACTGCGGCGATGATGCAGTCGATCTCTTTGTCATCAAGCAACTCTTTGTATTTCCGCGTCGTTTTGATTTTTGAACCGGCGATTTCTTTCGCTAGAGTGTGCCTACCGTCCCAAAGGTCGCAGGCGGCCACACATTCGACTCCAGGCAAAGTGACGGAAGTCGCAAGCAGCCCTGAACCCTGCATGCCGACGCCGATAATGCCGAAACGAACTTTATCGCTAGCCGCGACGTTTATTTCCCACGCCGCGGGGATGTGTTCCGACTTTAAGAATATAGTGTTCGCGGCCATCATCGCTCCGCTTGTACCCGCGCTTTTCTGAAGGAAGGCGCGTCTGCTCATTTCACTGAATTTCATTGATTCCTCCTGATCGTTTCTGAGTTGGAACTAATTTCTTATGTTTCTCAAGGCAACTGCTGAATGCTGACTTCCTTGAAAAAGACGACGTCATTGTCGCTGTGATTCTGCAAACCAAAATAGCCTTCATTGGGGCGGGGGCCACGTTGCGGCTCGAAATCAAATTTGCGTGCGGGGACGGATTGACCTTCGGTATAGTCAGTAACCATTATCCCGTTAATTTCGACCACGGTGTGAGTGCCATCGATGGTGATGATCATGGTGTTCCACTCTGGACCGGGCTTGGTCGGCTTCGCCAGAGGCTTGGTCAACGAGTAGAGCGTCCCGGTGATGTGATATTCGTCTTCATTCGATTTCTCGGGCTCATTGTCTATCTGTACTTCGTAGCCGTAGTTTACGGGCATCCATTCTTCACGCGGTTCAATGGGGATGCGAATAAAGACACCGGAATTGTCGTTGTGATCGCGCATACGGAACACAATGCGCAACTTGCAATGGCCGATCTTCCCGCCCGTCCAATAGAGCAAACCCATCCCGCCGTGCGTGTGAATCTCGCCATTTTCAACCGTCATGTTTCCAGGGCCGACGTGTTTCCAGCCCGTCAGGTCCTTTCCATTAAACAGCGGTTTCCACGCAGATTCCGGCGTGCCCGCGGCAAGCAAGAATACGGCGGAGAGCATCACAACGAGCAGGGCACCTAATTTGCGCATCCAACACCTCCTGGAGAATTTAAGAAGCAAAAACATTGCGAAGCATAAACCACAGATTTGCTGGGCGCTCTGCGAGCCGCCGAACAAACCAGGGATACCAATAGTTGCCATACGCAACCAGGACGACGGATCGGTTACCAGCACGCGCCAATCGTTCCTGCTCGGCACGCTGAATGCCGAAGAGCATCTGCACTTCGAAGTCAGCGCTCATAAAACCTTGTTGAGTCATGTACTGACTTATACGGCTGAATCAGTTGCACGTCGTGAGTGCCGAAGGCGGCTCTCAGCGCACTCCCCGGCGGCCTTTGCGCGCAGCATCTCTTGAGCCAGCACAAAATAGTTTTCGTCGACATCTGTTTTCTTTGGAAACGCTACGGATGGGGGCTCTTTGTACGCACCTTTCACCAGCCGGATCGATGGGCGAAGGGGAAGTAGGTCCGCAATATCTTTGCTGGTGCGAAACAAATATGCCTGCAGACAAATACCAACGTTGGGGTGATTAGTTAGCGCGCGTTTGTAAATGTCGAGCGTGGCATCGACATAATTGCTCGCTTCCATGTCCACCCAGACGATCGAGGAAGTCTTCTCGGCCTGGATGATTCGCTCGAGATTTTCCGCGCAGAACTCTTTGGAGAGATCCAGGCCCAACTGCGTCAATTTGACAGAAACTTCGGTGCCCAAGTTCAGTTCGTGAATTCGCCGGATCACTTCTACATAGTGGTCAGTAACTTTTTGGGCTTCTGAGCTATCGGCAACATTTTCGCCGAGGTGAGTGAAGACGCTTCCGATTTGTTTCGTACGCAATGCCTGAGCGGCGACGAGAGCATCGTCTACGGTTTCTCCCGGCATGAATCGGGAGACACTGCGCCGCACGAAAGGGTAGTTAACAGCATGCTCGCGCAGCCAAACATTCTGCGAGGCGGCAAGCAGCATCGAGCGCATCAGCGCCATGGCCTTTCAAGCCTCCAAATGGGGAGCGAACGCGGGAGGAGAGGTTCCGCGGCCCTATTCTAGACCAAATTGCAGCAGGCGCAACACTGGTTTAGCGGCCAATCAATTGTGAAAGGAAGAAGGGGGCAACGAGAGGGCTGCGGAAAGAAGTTTGGAGAGACTCGCTGGCACCGAATGAGACTCTGCGCCAAGCCGCGCTTCACTTTCCTTTCGCGCGGCAACAATCGCGGTCAACGTATCCCCCGGGGTAGTGTTCATAATGTCTTCTGCCCGATAGAGGCAAGCGTAGACCAATCTCTCGGGCTGTTTTTGACGGCGAAGGAATTGTGCATAGTTGAACCAATCTGTGGCTGCGGCTTGCGGCTCGCCTTGGGTCTCATCCAACAGCAAAGCCTGTTGGTAGGAAGATGCGGCTTCTGCGATTTCTCCCATGTGTTCCTGTACTTCAGCCCCATGCACCATCGCAAGACTTTGAAGTGGCGCGTTGCCCAGCTTGGACGCAAAAGTTTCGGCGGTTTGATAATTCTGAAGTGCTTCTTTGTTACGATTGATGGCTGCGTCTGCGTCTGCCACCTTCACAAGTGCAGAAACAACTGTGGGGGCTTCGGCCATGTGATCTTTGGGATGCAGGCTTACGACCTGGAGATACACGCGGTAATGCCTCGCGGCAGCTTGCAGCTCACCACGCTGCTCCATCGCTTGTGCCAGATAAAGTTGCGCGTTCGTCTGCCCGGGATCCAGCTCCACAGCACGTTGCCACGAATCCACGGCTTCTTCTCCGTGGCGCAGTCGCTGTGCCAATAAGCCATAGTTGACCAGTGCGTCTACATTCAAAGGAGCGCGTTCGAGTAGTTTTCGATAGAATTTGTAGGCCTCTGCGTCTCGACCAGCGGTGATCAATCCACGTGCGTATGCTTCTTGTGAAGCAATCTTGTTGGGGTTCAGCGCCGCTGCTTTCTGTAAGGCTGCTAGCGCAATTTCGTGATCGCCTGCTGCCTCGGCCACTTTGGCCAGACGCATCTGCACCGAACTATCATTGGGGTTCAAGCGAGCAGCCCTTGTAAGTGAAGAGAGAGTGTCCGGAACGTTTGCCCAATAAAAACGGAGGCGATCGAAGCCTCCCCAGCCAAGAAGCAAAGCTATTGCGCTGATCCTAAGGATCCGTGCGCCGGTACTAGCGCCAGCAATCCAGCGTATTTGTCTCAAAAGACTATTTCCAGAAAGAGTGGCAACTTCCGCTTCGCTTTCGGGTTGATTCAGAAGGAAAGAGGCGATTCGCGAATCACGCAGCTTCCAGATGGCTCCATCGAGCAAAAAGTGATGCAGATTCACAAGAGCTGTGAAGGTCAGGAAACTGGAAGCGAAATCGGCGTGAAAAACGCGACTGGCAATCCACGGGCCCGGCACGAACAGAGCGATGCCCCCGGCGACGAGAGTGAGCAGATATTTCGGGAAGCTCCAACCTTGTTGACCTGCAGTTCGCGCCTCCTTGGCCTGGAAATAGCTTGTGATCCAGAGATATTGGGTGGAGTGGAGTACTGCAAGAATACCGCTGGAATATCGCGTTTGAGGGATCGCTTTTCCGCTGATCAATTCAATCAGGGCAGGAAGCAGAAACCACAGAAACTGCGTGCTGACGAGGGTTACCACGGGCAAAAGTGCGCGCCAGGAACTTCGGCGTGTGAGAGAACGCAGTGCCCAGCCACTGCTGGCGATGAAAAAAGCGGCCAAAACCGCGCGAGCGGGGAGCGTGAATTTCCAAGGGAGGTCGAGTGACAAAATAAGCGAATCACCTGAAGAGCCGGTTTGAAAGCTCAGCATCAGCAAAAGGAAGGAAGCGATGAAGGAAAGATGCAACGCCTGGCGCTCGATTTCCGTGGGTGATAGGCCTGCACGCCGGGCGAACATCATCAAAAGGCCATAATTCTGACCAGTGTAGTGCCAGGGACTCCAACAAATGTAGAGAGTAAAAATCCAGGGGAGTAATGGGTTCCAAAGATGGGCGATGATTCCAGCAAGTGCCAGCAATATCGCGAGGTGTACGGTAAATACGCGATATTTAGAGAACTCATCGTAGGTGTGATACGCACGGTACACGGTGGCCATGAAATGCGGATAGTTGAATAACAAAGCGAGGAGGTAGAAGCCGAACGACCACGCTGATGCCTTCGATCCAGAGACATACGCCGCAATAAGCAGGAGAGGTGCCGACCAAGCACCGCATCCGACCACCAAGTCGAGCCAAGGCCCGCAAATCCACAAAGGAGCCGCGGTAGGTTGCTGCTCGAATCGCTGCTCCGCCGCGTTCTGTGAAACTGATGTGGTCGTAGACATCATTCTTAAGGGTAGCTGACGCCGTTCTCAGCGTTTGAAACTGACTGCAGGGAAATGGGGAATGAGTTACCATGCGGCAAACATAAGTATCAGACCCGGCAGAATGTGTCGTAGAGCTGATGCGGGCGTCAGAAATAATAGGACGAGATACACCTCTAATTTCAGTTCATTCATCTAATTGGATAGGTAAAGGAGAATGCAAATGTACCGTACATACCGCCCGTTCCGATGGTCAGCATTTATCGGAGCAGTTCTTTTTTTTACCGCCAGTTTGAGTCTCGCCCAAACCAAGTCGGCTGCCCCTGGCGCTAAGGCAGGAAGCGCCACGTTCACAGTAACCGTTGTTGGCAAGAAAGAAGCCGCGCCTCCATTGGCACTCGATGACGTGCAACTTTTTACTGGTAAGGAGCGCAAACAAGTTGGCGACTGGAAAAAAGGCGAGAAACTGTTTCTCGCGATTCTAATTGACGAGTCGATCGACAGCGGCGCAGCCGGCCAGTGGGATTATCTAAAAGAATTCATCATGGCACAGCCACCATCCACCTACATAGCGGTGGGCTACATCAGCAATAACGTCACGAGAGTCTTCCAGGAATTCACGGACAACCACGAATTGGCATCCAAGGTGCTTCGTATTCCGATGGGGCTTGGTGGCCTTGGCTCCAGTCCTTACCTTGGCACTATGGACATGCTGAAGCGCTGGCCGGCGACGGGGCTACGCCGGTCGGTCATATTGATTACTTCTGGTATTGATTATTTCCGTGGGCCGAGCTATGGAACGTTTTATCCCGACCTTGATCCGCTGATTCAACGGGCCGAACGACAGAACACCAACATATGGACCATGTACTATCCAACATCAAGTCACCGTGGCCGAAGTTTCTCTCTGGTAAACAATGCTCAGAATAATCTTTCCAAATTGGCGGAGGACACCGGTGCAGAGACATACTATCTGGGGGCGTCGGCGCCCGTCTCGTTGAAGCCGTATTTCGATGAGATCACAATGCATCTGAACAATCAGTACCTGCTGACATTTGCAGGGAGCGGTGGGGACAAAGGGAAATATCAGCCGGTGAAGGTGAAAACGGAAATCAAGGATGTGGAGTTCTTCACGCCCGCAGCAGTATATATTCCCGGTTCAAAGTAGATCTCCGGGTAACAATCTGAATTTTTCCGGCGCTCCGACGCAGGTCGGAGCGCCATCTCTTTGGGTGCCGAGCATGATTGACAGCTTGGAGGTGCAAGTCCTCTTCGCAACCAGATGCAGGTGAAGTGATAGCGAAGCGCAAGGGCCGAGCCGCGAGGTAAGGTCAGAAAGCAGCGCGGAGCAAAGACACGAGGCGATGAACAAGAACTGGATACGAGGCAGGCAGTGTTCGGGCGAGCTGGCCAATGGCAGCGAAACCCACATCCGTCAAGGACACTGAATGTAAATCCAGCGGTTGCGTGTCGATGGCGGTCGAGCTTACCTCGGGAGACCTGCCAAGGGTCCTGGAATCAGGACGGAGAAGCGAGAGATCGTTGCTGATCAGGTGGCAAGAGTCAGCAGCGGGCGCAGTAGCTGCGCAAGCAGCGAAGGCCAGAACGGACCCCGCAAGGGGATAAAGGGAGCGATGAGTACGCGGCGCGACTCAACAACCGACAGGCGGCAGAAAAACCAGTACAGTCTGGCCTTCCCGGAGGAGAATAAGGGTGCAGCCTCGACGGCCTTCGAGGGAGGGACCGAATCGGAGTTGGCGAAGCGCAGCGCAGAAAGTCCGACTACCGAGCAGTGGATGGAAGAAGTCTGCGAGCGCTCCCCCTATGCCGATTTGTACGCACATCTTGTCAGCTTCCAACACTCGCGTTACACTCTCCCCGGTCGGGCATCGCTCTAGTAGACATGCCCATGAATCGATTTAAGTGGGCCTATTTGCGATCTTTTGATTTGACGCACCAAGGCAGAAAAGCTTTGCGGAGGCCGGTTATGAAAACAACGCAGCTCATTTGGAGAAACGGTCCTTCTTTGCTGTCGCGTTGCATCTTGGGCTTGCTTGCCATTGTCTCATTCCCTGCCTGTCAAGCGGCCGAACAAATCACTCTACGCGATGGTTGGACTGTTCAGTCCTCCGCGAAAGTGAATGGGGGAGGAGAAAAAGTATCTTCGTTGGGTTTCGACACTGCCGGCTGGTACAACACCACTGTGCCACAAACCGTCTTCGCGGTGCTGGTGGAAAATGGAGTTTACAGAGATCCCTACTTTGCCATGAACCTGCGAGCTGCTTCAGGTGTTGAATATCCCATCGGCGGCCAGTTCGCTAACCTGGAAATGCCGGCAAATAGCCCGTATGCCGTTCCCTGGTGGTATCGCAATGAGTTTGAATTACCCAAGCAGTTCAGGGGACACACGGTGTGGATGGCATTCCGCGGAATCAACTACCGGGCGGAGATCTGGATCAACGGAAAAAAACTTGCCGGCTCCGATGAAATTGTAGGCGCATTCCGTCGATACGAGTTTGATGTGACGGCATTTGTACACGAAGGCGGAAAGAATGTTGTGGCGCTGGGAGTTTCTGCACCTAAGGCCGGGGAACTTGGCATTACTTTTGTGGATTGGAATCCAGCGCCACCTGACAAAGACATGGGACTGTGGCAGGAAGTAGTTCTCAGTGAAAGTGGGCCGGTTTCGATTCGCCACGCATTTGTCGGTTCAAAGCTAGATTTGCCCGGCGCCGAGCATGCGCATTTGACGATTCGCGGGCAATTGCAGAATAGTTTCGCTGCACCGGTGAAAGGGACGCTCAAGGGCAAGATTGCAGGCGCCGGAAAATCAATCGAGTTCTCGCAAGCCATTGAACTAAACGCTAAGGAAACACGAGAGTTTATGCTCACTCCCGACACGATTGCCGCACTTAATATCGAAAAACCGCGTTTGTGGTGGCCGTTCCAGATGGGTGAACCATACCTTCACAATCTCATTCTGGAATTCCACCTGGATAAGGATGGAGTTTCTGACACGCAGACCCAATCTTTCGGAATTGTGCAGACAGATTCCGAGCTAACACCCGACGGATATCGCCTCTTCAAAGTAAACGGCAAACCGGTTCTGATTCGCGGCGCGGGATGGACACCGGACATGATGCTTCGTACTGATGAATTGCGCCGAGCCGCAGAGTTCCGGTACGTAAAAGAAATGGGAATGAACACAATTCGTCTGGAAGGAAAACTGGAAGACGAGTCTTTTCTGGAGCGAGCGGATCGTGAAGGGATTTTGATCATGGCCGGCTGGTGCTGTTGCGATGCTTGGGAAAAATGGAATAAATGGGCAGACGGAAATCGTCGCGTGTCTGTGGATTCATTGCGCGATCAGATGCTGCGATTGCGGAGACACCCCAGCATGCTGGTCTGGTTGAATGGAAGCGATAACCCTCCACCTGCGGAACGTGAGCAGGCCTATCTGGACGTGGAAAAAGCCACCAACTGGCCGCGGCCGATACTATCATCTGCGACGGCCAAAAGAGCAGAAGTGTCTGGCGACAGTGGCGTGAAGATGAGCGGCCCCTACGAGTACGTCTCGCCGAACTACTGGCTCGTGGATACCAAGAACGGCGGCGCGTACGGATTTAACACCGAGACAAGTCCTGGACCGGCGGTGCCGCCTCTGGAAGAGCTGCAATCCATGTTCCCCGCCGACAAACTCTGGCCGATTAACGAATTCTGGGATTTTCATGCCGGTGGTGGGGTATTCAAGAATATTAATGTCTACACGCGGGCGCTTGAATCGCGCTATGGAAAGGCGAAGGAACGCAGCAGATTTCGCCTGGAAATCACAAGCAACAACATACGAAGGCGAGCGGGCGATGTTTGAGGCTTACAGCCGAAATAAATACAAATCCACCGGCGTAATCCAGTGGATGTTGAACAATTCCTGGCCGGGAATCATCTGGCATCTCTACGATTATTCGTTGCGGCCGGCCGGCGGTTACTTCGGCACGAAAAAAGCGCTCGAACCGCTACATGTGCAATTCTCTTACGATGATCGAAGCGTCGCGGTGATCAACAACACTCAGCAAGCGGAAAAAGGATTAAAAGTCGTCGCGAAGCTGTATTCCCTTGATATAAACGAACTGTTCAGCAAAAATTTCACCACGGATTTGGAAGCAGACGGCGTGGCCAGGCTATTCCCTATACCTGAACCTCCAGCGAACAACACGACGTATTTTCTGACACTCCAACTCAATCGCGCTTCGGGTGAGGTCCTCAGCCGCAATTTTTACTGGCTCTCCACGAAACCCGACGCTTTGGATTTCGCCAAAACCGAGTGGTACTACACGCCGCTTACCGCCACCGCAGATTTCACAGCGCTGCAGAACCTGCCCAAGGCCAATGTGAAGGGTTCGATGAAGACGAAAGAACGCGGCGATGAGATTTCCGTTCGCATCGTCCTCGAAAATAGCGGATCGAGCGTGGCTTTTCTCACGCGGTTGCGACTGCTCAAGGCCAAGGACGGGCCAGAAATTCTGCCGGTGTTTTGGGAGGACAATTACCTGAGCCTGCTTCCAGGTGAAACAAGGGAAGTGGGAGTTCGTGTACGCAAGAGCGATTTAGGTAATGCAAAGCCGGTGCTGGCCATTGACGGTTATAACGTCATTTCAACGATTCAATAGGTGGAGGTTAGATGCTACGCGTTGACTCGCGTATCACCAGTTCTGGATGCAATTTCTGAGAGACTGCTGCCCACTCGCGGTTCTCGTGGCCGGCTTTTATGGCATCCATCACAATGTTCACGGCTGTGCTGCCCATTGTTTCGAGTGGCTGGCGCACGGTAGTGAGGGCTGGAGCAGAGAGCGCGGACAGCGCCACATCATCAAAGCCCACCACAGAACACTGATCGGGAACTTTTATACCCGCCTTGGTCAAGGCGCGAACTGCTCCCAGGGCGGTCAAGTCGTCAAACGTCAGCAGCGCAGTAAATTTCTTTTTTCGCTGCAACAGCTCTTCCGTCAGGCGAATTCCATTCTCGAAACCCGAATTTGGATCAAAAACATCTGGCAGATTCAAAACCAGGCCGGGATCGATTTCGTAGCCCACGGACTGCGAAAATTTTTGTATGCCGTGCCACCTCGGTCCGCTGTCGATCAAACGCTTCGGTCCTCGAATAAATGCAATGCGTCGATGCCCCAACTGGTAGAGATGTTCTAGTGCAAGGCGTCCACCCGCTTCGTTGTCGACCATGACGGAGCTGATGCGATTCTCCGGCAGTTTCCAGCCGATCGTGGCAGCCGGGATTTCGCGCTTATTTAAATCCGCAAGTACATGGATGTCGACGAATAACCAGTTGGCAACCACAATCAGTCCATCAACGTGTCGCTCCAGCAACATTTCCAGATAGCGTTCGAAGCGCTCACGCTGATTTTGCGCATCGGCAAAAATTGGCAAATAACCTAGCGGATAAAGGGTATTTTCAATGCCGCGAAGAATTGGTGTGCAGAAGGGATCGGTTACATCGAAAAGCATCACGCCGATGCTCTGACTTCGCTTGCTTCTCAAGAAACGCGCCATGGCATTGGGGCGATAGCCAAGGCGTTTGGCTGTTTCTTCGATGCGTTTGCGAGTGGTAGAAGCGATATAGCGGGCCAGCGGAGCATTATTCAGAACGATGGAGACCGTAGCCGGGGAAAAGCCGGTGGCCTCAGCCACATCCCGCATCGTGACCATTCCACGTTTTCCGCCAACTCTAGCCATTGCGTAACCTCGCGAGCCCAATCTTCGTCCCGCTTAACCTTAAAATGCAATCAAAAGCTCCCTCGTTACTCTTCCGGGGGGACTTCAAACGAGAGCGGTTTTCGGAACCAATTTGTCTTCCAGATGCCGAAGGCAATGCCCACAGCCATCCACAGTGAACCCAGAATAATGGCGGGTCGGCTTAAATTCACCCATAAAGCGAAGCAGATCAAGAATCCAATCACCGGAGGGATGAGAAACCCAAGTTTTTTCGTATCGGAACGGACGTAGTATCGCAAAAATGCGGCGGCGTTTACTCCCATGAAAGCGATGAGGGCGCCGAAGTTGAGCATGTTGAGTCCAAGGTCGTAGGTCAAGAGGAAAGAGCCGATGAGGGCAACGGCTCCGATAAAAAAGACATTTTTGCGTGGCACGTGATGCTTGGCATCAATGCTGCCAAAGAATGATTTCGGCAAGGCGTTACTTCGTCCCATCCCGTACAGCAAACGAGCCGCACCAATTTGTGCACCGAGACCAGAGCCAAAGTTGGCTACCACCAAAGTGAACCCGACAATTCCGAAGAGTGGGGCCCATGTACGGGCCGCAGCAAATACGTAGGCCGTGTCTTCATTGGGAAATGCTTGGGAGGCTGGCCACACCAGTTGGGCGACGTAGACTTCGGCGGCAGAAAGTAAACCAATGACAAAACAGGTCAGGACCGTCGCGTACATGATGTTGCGGCGTGGGTTTTCCGCCTCCTCCGACAGCGTGGAAATGCCATCGAAACCAATGTAGGTCAGGACCGCGATCGACGTACACCCAGTCAGATTCCCCCAACTGAAAGTTGCCGGATCGTAGAACGGGCGAGTGAAATAGAGTGGGTCAGCAGTATGCGAAGTGCCAAAAATGTAGCGAATAGCAGTTACAAAAACGACGATGATCACGGCGCTCATCCCGGCGGCCATGACCGTGTTTACGCGCGCTGACGTCTTGATTCCGCGCACGTTTAATAACGTGAAAACCACCGCGAAGAATACCTTCCATCCCCATACGGGAAGCCCAGGAGCGAATTGGTGGGCCTGTTGCGCGCACCAGATGGTACAAATCAGCGGGTTGAGCATGTAATCCATTACCATGCTCCAACCAGTCACGTAGCCGACGCCCGGGTTGATTTCCTGCGCAACGTAAGTGAAGGCTGATCCCGCGCTGGGATAGGCGCGTGCCATGCGCCCGTAGCTGATGCCGGTGAACAGCATGGCGACCATGGCGATGAGTATCGCCGTGACAACGTGGCCATGGCCCCGATTGCTGAGCACTCCGAAGGCGGACATAGGCGCCACGGGTTGAATGACAATCACGCCATACAAGATTAAGTCCCAGAGTGTGAGGGTTCGCCGCAGGCGGGGACCTGCAGATGATGTGGTGCCGGCTTCTCCGCTCAAGCACCTCTCCTTTTTGGCGGTCGATCCCCGTTAGAGCCAAGAACCACCGCACGCGTCAGATTTTTCGGTGCGTCCGGATTCAATCCCTTCCGCAAACCGATTGACGTTCCCAATAGATGTGCAGGAATCGCGCTGACAGCGTACCGTGCAAACTCCGGGCCGTCCAGAGCTAACTCAATGAGGAGATCGGCATTCTTATGGAGTACCGGAGTCGCGCGATTCACAACCACGCAGGTGGCAGCGCCCAGCTGTTTAAGCTCAGCACACAATTCTGTCTCCGCGGCGGTCGCCACATCCGACATAAAAAAAGTTATCAGCGTGTCTGGTCCTGCGATGGACTTTGGGCCGTGGCGGAATTCCAGTGAGTGATAGACTTGGGCGTAAGACGAGGACATTTCCGTTACCTTCAGACCAGCCTCCTGCGCCAGCCAGTAGTTCACACCCTGTCCCAGGAAAACATAGTCCTTGAATTTTCGCTTCCCTGCGAACTGTTGAATTCTTCCAGCATTTGCATCCAGCCAGACTTGTGTTTTCTGTGGCAACTGATCCAAGGCCGCGGAAAAGTGGTTGTCGCCAATAAATTGCAGGGCCAGTCGCTGGAAAGAGAGCAGGATGGCGGTGAATGAGCGAGTCATCACTACGCTTTTTTCATCCGCCCAGGTCAGTTTAAAGGCGTGGGTGCAGAGCTTTTCAAGAACGCTTTCCGGATTGCAGGTCACGCCAAGAGATTGCACAGTTTTATGCGATTGGAGCAATTCCGCCGCACGCAGGACCTCGGTGGTTTCACCTGAGCGCGACATCAGCACGACTTGCTCTGCGCCGGTGCGCCGCAAAGTTTCTTCGGGCGCAAACAGTAGCTCGCTGGCCGGGACGGCTGTAGCCGGAATATAGAAATACTTAGTCCAAAGCGCGGCGATCAGGCGGGACAGGTAATAGCTCGATCCACATCCCACAAACAGCCAAGGACTGCGCGGCGAAAAAATATCTGTTAGATGTTGAAGCGTTCCCGAGTCCGCTAGCTGTCGCTCCGTTTCTGCCCAGATGCGTGGCTGAGACAAAATTTCGGACAAAGTATTCTGGGCAGGCTGTAACTTGCTCACCCGTTTGTTTTCGTCTTTTTTCCTAGTCTGCCTGGGCAAGGATCTCACCTTCTTATTCAAACGTTTCAATGCAAGGTATTGTGCGAAACGGCGGGCTCCGGCGCAAGTCTTAAATTTTCTCGTTGGCCGACCGATACAGAAACAGGCATTTGGGCGAACTCCTCTCTGGCATGGAGTTTGGTTTACGATTTTTGAGCCGTGAGTGTAGAAGATGGCCCCACTCGGAGGTTTCACCCTGTACTTACGGACAGGTAAAGCGATTTCCACAGCCGGTATCTCTTGCTTCACACTCGGAATTTCCACGCAACATCGCTTCTACAATTCGCGTCTAATAGAAGAAAGAAGGGAACTACCCAGCCAGGCGGAATCGATTTGATGATGGGCGAGTTGTCTCTGATTGCTGACCGGCGCAAATTCCACCGCGTGCTCCTGCATGCCAGCGGCTTTGTGGCTATTTTTCTGGCGGCGGCGTGGTTGCGCAATATTTCTCCTCGTCCCGACCCCATCTTGCAGGGATATCTCCAATTAACCACGGGATTATTCGCTTTTGTCTTTGCCGCGGTTGCTTTCGTCCGTTTTCAAGGAACTCAGGACCGCATTTCGCTGATTCTGGGCTCTGGTTTTCTATTGTCTGGAGCCACACTCACCGCCTCCAGCGTTCTCTTCTTCCAGCTCATTCATGAATCGGAAATTTGGTTCTTGTGGGCGCCCGTAGCTTGGTGGATCAGCCGCCTGTTGCTTGCTCTTCTCTTTGTGGTAGCGCTTCTAGTTGAACACTTCTTGCCACGCTCGCGCCATCCGCGTCTGGAAATTGCCGGCGCTTTATTCACCGTGGTCTCGTTCACCTATCTGATTACGGCGACGTTGCGGCGATTGCCGCCCGAGGTTTCCGGCCATCCCGCGGCATTCATTCCCAACCCTCTCCACCTCTTGCCCGCGGTCATTTTCCTGATCGCCATGCTTGGGTATAGGCGTCGGCGGTACCTAAGCGATTCGGCATTTGATCGTTCCATATACATCGCAGTTTGGCTGAATCTTGCGGCACAGTTGGCTGCATGCCAGTCGGTGCGCTTGCTGGATGGCCCATTTGTTTTCGCTCAGGGATTGAACGTCTGCAGCTACTTTATTCTCCTCGGTGGGGCGTTGCTGGACAGCGCACATGTTTTTGAGCAAGTGCGTCATCTCGCGGCGAGCGATCCGCTCACCGGCCTGGCGAACTATCGCAAACTCCTCGACGTGTTGGATACGGAGACCGAGCGCACTCTTCGTACTGGCCGTCCCTTCGCCGTTCTTCTTCTTGACTTAGATGGACTAAAGAAAATCAACGATACGCACGGGCATCTTGTTGGCAGTCGTGCACTCTGCCGCCTGGCGGATATTCTCCGATTCCACTGTCGAGCCATCGACACGGCCGCGCGCTACGGTGGCGATGAATTTGCCCTGGTGCTACCTGAGGCACGAGAAGAAGAAACGCAACGGGTCATAAGCCGCATTCGCGAAACTCTCGCCGCCGACGAGGAGTTTCCACCTATCTCCGCGAGCATTGGTGCCTCTATTTATCACGGGGAAGGCGAGCGGGTAGAAAAGCTGCTTAAAGAGGCGGACCAGAACCTCTACGATGAGAAGGCTCGACGTAAATCAACGTTCAAACCGATCGACACTTCGCGCCGCCGGGCCCCCAAAAAGACCTGAGTTCCTTCGTTAATTCGCCGCCTTGAACGGCGCAAGCTGATCCTGAATTTTGGATTTATCCCCAACAACTACAATGGTCATCGCTTCGGGCTTGATGTACTTGCCGGTTAGTTTTTGAATTTCAGCAGGTGTTACGGCGTTTACCCGCGGAACGTAGTTTTTCAAATAGTCTGTGCCCAACCCTTGAAAATCGACGTACTGCAATTGGCCTATTAATGCACTGCGGTTGGAGTTTTGTATCACAAAAAGTCCCGAAAGATAATTTTGGATACCCTTGAGTTCGGCCACCGACGGGGCTTCTTTCTGTAGTCGATCGATTTCGCCAAAAATTTCTTTCAAGGATGGACCTGTGAATTGAGTGGTTACATCGGCGTGCTGCGCCCAGTAGGCATCGTGATACCGGCGGGAGATTTCGCTGAAGGGCGAATAGGTGTAGCCCTTTTGCTCGCGAATATTTGCGGTAATTCGCGAATTGAATGAACCACCCAGCAGCGCATTCGTGACCCGCAGTGGAAGGGCATCCGGGCTGGCCGGGCTCGTGACTGGCAGCCCAACCATGAGGGTGGATTGTGGTGCGCCGGGGCGGTCTGTCAAATCCAGCACTTTCTTTGCTTGCGGAGTCGGTTGACCCTCGATTCGCGCGGGCCCTTTTGCCCAACCACCGAACGTATCCGTTATCGCTTTCTTGACCTCCGCCTGATCGAATTTGCCAGCCACATAAATGTGGGCACGTTGCGCACCGAAATTGGCGCCATAGAAATCCTTCACGTCCTGCAACGTCAGTTTCTTTACGTCGTCCTCCGTTGGAAGAATGGTGCCGTAGGGGTGATCGCCGTACAAAATCTTGCGGAATCGTATTTCAGCAATGGTTTGCGGCTGCGAGGTTTGCAGTGCAATGTTGCGCAACATATCGGCTTTCAATCGCGCCAGTTCAGACTCTGGAAAACGGGGATGCTGCAGCACGTCGCCGAGCAAGCGCACTCCAACAGGCGCAAATTCCTGCAGTACGTCCATGGAGAATTCACTTTGATCTGCGTCAGAGTTGACGGAAAGTGCGCTGCCCATGCGTGCCGTCTCAGCGGCCAACTGATCGGAGTTCAGGGTGACGGTGCCTTCCTTGAAAAGATCTGCCGCCAGGCTGGCCACTCCCGTTCGCCCTTTTCCTTCATTCACCTGGCCCGCATCGAGCGAAACGCTGATGGCGGCCTTGGGAATAATTCCATAAGGGACAAGAGTGACCTTCATTCCATTCGGGAGTGCATAGGTTTCGCTTGCGGGAACTGTGAAAGGTTTCGGCGCCGATCCTTCGGGTGGCACCTGTTTTTGCGCATGCACCGGCAGGGCGGCCATTAGTAGTCCAAACAGAACCAGCAGGATTGTGTTCTTGACTGATAATATTCGTTTTCATCTGGCTTCCCCTTTCCTACTGATTGTTTGCCGGCGCTGCGGCAGCTTCTTTTGGTGCAGGTTCTAAGAAAATGATAGTTCGATTTTCCGGTCGCAAATATTCTTCTGCTGTCTTCTGAACTAGTTCAGGCGTCACCTTGCGGAATTCTCCCACCAGCGAATTTACGCGCGCGGGGTCATCGTCAAACAACGCGAAGCTGGCAAGTAGGTCCATCAAGCCAAATCCGCCAAACTCGCCCATCGTGTCGTAGAGATTTGAGCGAAGCTTCACCAAAGCTCGATCCAATGTTTTTTGGTCCACAAGTTTACTGGCCAGCGGCTCGATCACCGTGTCGATCGACTCGATCACGGTGTCCGACTTGGTCGTTGGGTCATACTCCAGTTCTGCGCTGAACAACATCGGACCTTTGTAATTAAACATGTTGCCCAGAAGATTGATGCCACCGTCTACGCTGCCGGTCAGCCCGCGTTTTTTCACCAATTCCTGGCGAAACAGCGCGTCATCACCTTGAATCAACATTTGGACGATTAACCCCATGGCGTAATATTCCGGTGTGTTCCGCTCTGGCATGTGATAACCCACGGCGATCGCGGGGCGCGGCGCCAGCGCGTCTTTTTTGTTCACGCGCTTTTCTTTTTCCTGTCGCGGTTCGGTCAGGTCCGGTTGAGGGGGGACTTGGGATGCTTTTATTCCGCCGAAGTATTTCTCGATCATTTTCTTTGCATCAGCCGAATCAAAATCTCCGACAACCGTCAACACCGCATTGTTCGGTGCATAGTAGGTATCAAAAAAGTTCTTCACTTCGTCCAGCTTTGCCGATTCGATATCCGTCAGGTCGCCGTAAAAATTGTGAGCGTTGTACCAGTTTGAATTTGCTGCCATCGGCAGGTCGATCCACGGGAAGCCGCCATAGGGCTGGTTCAAAACGTTGACTTTCACTTCGTTCCCAACCACGCCTTGCTGGTTCTTCAGATTTGCTTCCGTCACCGCCAGGCCACTCATCCGGTCGGCTTCGGCCCACAGCACTGTCTCCAACTTACTGGAGGGCATCACTTCAAAATAGTTCGTGAAATCAAATCGGGTGGAACCGTTCAAAATTCCACCATTTTCCTGCACCAGTTTCACGAATTCCATTTTTCCAAGGTTCTTCGAACCCTGGAACATCATGTGCTCAAACAGATGCGCAAAGCCGGTGCGATCCCGCGGCTCAATCCGGAAGCCAATCCGGTAGTAGACCCCAACACACACAGTAGGCGCAGTATGGTCTGGCGAGAGCACCACGCGCAGGCCGTTTGGCAGTTTGTAGTACTCGACCGGAATATGAAACTCCTCAGCGGCGCGCACAACTTGCCCCAAAGCCAGGAAACTCACGGCCACGAGCATCAGTTTGCACACCGCAAACACAGCGCGATTCACGATTCCTGGCATACTACCTCCTCGGTCACTTCAGAACTGCTCGTGGGAACGAATTCAGGCAAACGTCTACACTGGTAAAGACGCATTCCCTTGGGGAAAGTTTCCTCAATATTTCAAATACTCAGTGGACAGCCCTAAGCTGTTGGGTAGCCTTGCTCTGCAGGCCGAACCGCGGTTCTGGGCGAAACCCGTCCAGGATTTGTCCAGCCAAATACTCACCCAGGGCTGGCCCATGCTTAAACCCATGGCCAGAGCCCCCTCCGGCCAACCATACGTTGTTCCAATAGGGGTGCCGGTCGATCAGGAAATCGCCACTCGAGGTATTTTCGTACTGGCAGACTCGTGTTTCCACGATTTCCGCGTTTTTCAGAGCAGGGAACCGCCAACCGACGTACTGCTTTGCCCATTCTGCTCCTTCTTTGGATACCAGTCGCGATTGGGTGTCCGGGTCTACCCGCTCTCCGTGCAGATCGCGAGCCATTTTCAGACCACGACTTTCGATGTCCGGCATGCCATACACATCATCTTCCTGGAAAAACCAAGTGGGCAAGGCTGGTGGAGCAAACTGAGCATTGCCTGCTGGGCTGCCGAAGAAAAAAACTTCCTGCCTGGTCGAAAATATCCTTGGTCCCAATAATTCTGGAAAGATCTTGCCTAGCCATGGCCCACAGGCAAAAACGAATTGCCCCGCTCGAACCTGCTCTCCTGTGGAGGTGCTGAGGGCATTCATCGTCTTTTGACTGCCGGGGGGCGCAATCTGCCCAATTTCAAATTGCATGCCGAGGCGCTTTGCGTCGTCCACCACACACGCGACTGCACGACGCGCCATCAATACTCCGCTGTCAGGCTCAAACACGCCCCGTGTCACGCCCGCGAAATTCACTTGCGGATATCGAACAGCGAGTTCCGAATGCTCCAGTACGTCAAATGGGATCTTGCACCGATTCAATACTGCCACCGACTCGCACAGCCGCGCATCATCCTTGCCGGAGAGCCACAAGACGCCGGTAGGCAAAAACAATTTTTGCCCTGTAGAGGCGAACAATGCTTTCCACTGTTCCAAGGAGCGCAACGACCACCGGGTATAGATTTCATCCGCTCCATAACTCATGCGAATGATCCGAGATTCGCCGCCGGAACTTGCTCTGGAATGTGCTGGGCCGTAAGCCTCGGCGAGCAACACCTTTTGTCCACGTTTGGCCAGATGCCAAGCCGTCCACGCACCAAACACGCCCGCGCCTACAACCACTGCATCATATGAAGTGAAATTAGCCATCGCGTGGTCATCCTATCCAAATACTGGGGATACGCAAAGTCTCTTTCACCTTGAACCTTGGCCGGAGTACTATCTCTCACTTGGCACTTCGTGGTCTGGGGGAATGTGTGAACCGCTCATCTCGCTGGTTGCTGTTTCTCGTTGCTTATATCAGCTTCTTTGGCGCATCTAGTCCTGCGCAGCAAACTATTGATCTCAAAACCTACAAAGGTATGAAGTGGCGGTTGATTGGGCCCTTTCGCGGAGGGCGTTCACTGACCGCAGTCGGAGTAGTCGGTCAGCCCAATACCTATTATTTCGGGGCTGTTTCTGGTGGTGTCTGGAAAACCATGGATGGCGGATTATCTTGGGATCCCATTTTCGACAAACAAAACATTTCCTCGATTGGCGCGATGGCGGTCTCCGATTCCGATCCTAACGTGATCTATGTCGGCACCGGCGAAGCATGCATCCGTGGTGACATTTCCTATGGCGATGGGGTGTACAAATCAGTCGACGCGGGCAAGACGTGGACGAACACAGGCCTCAAAGATTCTCGCCACATCGCTTCCGTGATTGTTCATCCCACGCAACCGGATGTTGTTTTCGTTGCCGCGCTGGGCCATGTCTACGGACCGAATCAGGAGCGCGGCATATTCCGCACGAAAGACGGCGGCAAAAGCTGGGAAAAAGTTCTCTATAGCAATGACCGTACCGGCGGCATCAACGTTGTCTTTGATCCACAAAATCCTCACGTACTTTTCGCGGCGATGTGGGAGGGTTACCGCACTCCTTGGTCGTTAAACAGCGGCGGTGACAAGAGCGGTCTGTATCGCTCCGGCGATGATGGCACTACTTGGAAGCGCATCGAGGGAAACGGTTTCCCGGATGGACCCCTTGGACGGATTGGTGTTTCCGTTTCCGGAGGGGATTCCAATGTTGTCTACGCACTGATAGAGGCGAAGAAGGGCGGCCTCTACCGCAGTGACGACGGTGGTGAACATTGGTCGCTCATCAACGACGATCATCGTTTCCGTCAACGCGCATGGTACTTCACGCATGTGTGGGCCGATCCGAAGAATTCCAACACAGTCTACACCGCGAATACCGGACTCTACCGTTCTATCGATGGGGGTAAATCCTTTGACCGTCTACTCGCGCCTCATGGTGATCATCATGGTCTGTGGATTGATCCCAACAATACCAATCGCATGATCAATGCCAACGATGGTGGCGCAACCATCAGCGTCGACGGCGGCAAAAACTGGTCCTCACAAAATAATCAGCCAACCGCCCAGTTTTATCATGTCACCGCAGACAACGATTTTCCCTATCGTGTGTATGGCGCGCAGCAGGATAACTCCACGGTTAGGCATTCTCACTCGCAGTGACCGCGGTTTCATCGATCGCCCTGATTGGGATCACGTAGGTGGAGGCGAAAGTGGCTACATTGCCGTCGATCCGCGCGACTCGAACATCGTGTATGCCGGGGCATACTTCGGTGGCATCACCCGATTCGACAGGCGCACTAACCAGTCGCAGGACATCATGCAGTGGCCCAACGATCCTGATGGCCACAACGCAAGCGAACAAAAGTATCGTTTCACATGGACCATGCCCATCGTGCTGTCTCCGCATGACCCTAACGTAATGTATAACGCCGCCCAGTATGTTTTTCGCTCAAAGGATGGCGGACATTCCTGGCAGACCATCAGCCCAGACCTCACCCGAAATGACAAAACAAAGCAAACCGATTCCGGCGGACCGATTACCAAGGATCAGGCCAGCATTGAGTTCTACGACATCGTCTTCACGGTTGCAGAATCCCCGAAGCAAAAGGGTTTGATCTGGGCGGGCACCGATGATGGGCTAATCCAACTCACGCGCGACGACGGCAAATCCTGGACCAATGTCACACCGAAAAGCATTCCTGAATGGTCCATGGTAAGCCTGATTGAAGCTTCCTGGCACGACGCTGGTACTGCATACGCTGCAGTCGACGCGCGAAAACTCGACAATCCCAAACCCTACATTTTCAAGACTGCGGATTTCGGTAAAACCTGGACACAAATCACCACCGGAATTCCAGATGGCGCGTATGTCCATGCTGTTCGCGAAGATCCCGTGCGCAAGGATTTGCTATACGCCGGCACCGAACTTGGAATTTATGTTTCTTTCGATGATGGTGGACACTGGCAGTCGCTGCAACTGACGACGCTCCCCGTCACGCCGATCCATGACATGGTCATTCACGGCAACGACCTGACCGTTGCCACGCACGGCCGTGCGTTCTGGATTCTCGACGATATCAGCCCGCTTCGCCAAGCCAACGCTTCTATCGTTTCCAGCGACGCCTATTTCTTCGTTCCTGCTACCGCCATTCGGACCCGTGTCGGTCATTCGGGCCGTCGCCGCATCGCCGTCGGGGAGAATCCACTGGGTGGAGCGATTCTTTACTATTACCTGAAAGAAGAAGCCAAAACGCCAATCAAATTAGAGATTCTGGATTCCGCAGGAAAAGTGGTTCGCTCTTACACGAGCGAGGAAAAAAAGAAAGACGATGGGACGGAGGGGGAAGATGAGTTTGAGAAAGACGATACTGCCGATCACATACCGGCCAAGGCAGGACTCAACCTCTTCTCGTGGGATTTGCGCTATCAGGAGCCAGTGAAAGTCCCAAAAGCGGTTTACGATGAAGGTGAACCTGCCGGGCCATTAGTTTTGCCGGGTAAGTATCAGGCACGCCTTACAGTGGCTGGCAATAGCACCACGCAGCCGATTGAAGTGGTGATGGATCCCCGCCTGAAAACCAGTTCCGCTGACCTGTTAAGGCAATTCGACCTGATGTTCAAACTTCACAATTGTCAGGAACAAATGAACAAAGCCATCTTGGGAATCCGTGACCTGCGAACCCAGCTGCAGTCCGTTGAGAAGCGGCTTGCACCGGGTGCTGCTAACGAGGAACTGATCGAGCAGTCTGCAACTCTGCGCAAGAAGATCAGCGCCATTGAGAACGAACTGGTCAATCCTGAAGCAAAAGCCAGTGAAGACGAACTGAATTACCCTACGAAGCTAAATAGCAAATTTGGTTTTCTGTCCGCTGCAGTCGATAGTGCAGACGCTGCGCCAACTGAAGGTCAACTGGGCGTATTCGACACCTTGAATCCACAGTTGGAAGCACAACTGAAGATCTGGGGTGAAGTCACAACGAAAGAAGTGCCAGCCTTGAACGAGGCGCTTCGCTCCGCCAACATTCCACTAATCTCGGTTCGTTAAACCTGGATTGAGGGTGCAGCATTGCTGCATCCCGAGTTCACGCAATCTTCTGACTATAGATTCTTCTCTTTAGATAAACTTCAGCGATGGCGGTTCGCTACGCCCTATTTCCCATTCAACTTGCCAGCCCATCCCGCCAATTCCACCAATGACTCCGCATGAGTCGGATCCAGATGCAGCGGAGTGATGGAGGCATCTCCTGCAAAAATTGCCGCATAGTCCGATTCTGGATCCACATCTTTTTGTCGATCGATCCGCTGCTCGCTTAACCAATAATAAGGCCGCCCTCGAGGGTCTTGTCCTTCTCTCAGCAGATCGCGCGTGATCTTCTTGGATTGCCGCGTGAAACGTACACCACCTTCCCAGCTTTCCGGCACATTCACATTTAGCACGATCTGAGGCTGCAATCCTTCGTTGAGGATCAGTTCCGCCAATTGGCGAGCTAGCCTAGCAGTCGGGCTAAAATCCGTGCCTACTTTCTTCGAGCAGAGCGACATCGCCAGTCCCGGCACGTGATGAATTACCGCTTCACGCGCTGCACCCACCGTTCCTGAGTAATAAACGTTCTCTCCCAGATTCGCACCGTGATTAATTCCTGAAATCACCAGGTCCTGCGGCTCTTTAAGAAGTTTATGCAGTGCCACAATTACGCAATCCGCTGGAGTTCCGTCGACGGCCCACTCATTGTCGGCAATCGGGTGACACACAATTGGTTGCCGGAGCGTCAAAGACTGTGCTGCACCGCTTCGTTCCCAGCTTGGCGCCACGATACTTACCTGCGCGAATTCTCGCAGCTCTTTCGCCAACACTCGCAGCCCCGCGGCTTGATACCCATCATCATTCGTAATCAGAATTTTCTTCTTGGTCATTTTTCATTCAACTGAATTGCGGTATGCGGGGATTTCCTGAAGCGAAAACTTGCAGGGAAAAATGGTCGGGACGGCGAGATTTGAACTCGCGACCTCACGCACCCCAAGCGTGCGCGCTACCAGGCTGCGCTACGTCCCGACTGCCGCGACTGCCACAAACAGCAGTCGAACTCACAATTTCAAGGCTATCATTTGCCTTCGAGCAACGTCAAGAAACTGCGCAGAGCATCGCGCAAATCGAGTAGCATCTTGCGGTTTAAGTGACCCACAGAATGTTCCACTGCAGACCAACCCGGGTGTATTCCACGGGCACGTTCAACAACTACCCGTGAGCCGTCTCCGGTCACTGGTCCTTGCTCCAACAAATGCCGCCGCGCACCCGCAATCGTGAATCCTTCGTCATAGAGAAGTCGCTTGATTTTGAGCACGAGGTCCACATCTTCCTGGCGATACAGACGATGACCGCGCGCACTTTTTACCGGCTGCAACATAGGAAATTCTGTTTCCCAATAGCGCAATACGAACGGCTTCAGGTCCGCCAGTCGACTGACCTCGCCGATGCGGTACATCCTCCTCTCTTCAGTCAATCCTGGTGCGGCAGAACTACTTATCGTCACTTACGCCTCCACCCTCACGATCTCCACGCGTCTTCAGACGTTGAATAAATCGTACTGGTGTGCCGGTAAAATCCCATTTAGCCCGCAACCGATTTTCCAGGAACCTCGAAAAGTTAAAATGTAACGGTTTCTTTTGGTTTGTAAACAACAAAAATACCGGTGGCGCCACCTTCGCCTGTGTCATGTAATAAATCCGAACGGGGCGTGCCTTGGGGTTTGACGCTCGCTGCAAATCCACTTCTTCCTTCAGCCAGCGGTTCAACTCGCCCGTGGAGATTTTTCGCTGACGTGCTGCGGCGACGTGATCAATCAAGGGATATAATTTCTGCGCGCGCTCACCGGTTTTCGCCGATAGAAAAACGATCGGCGCATAACTCAAAAACTTGAACTTTTCCTGCACCATCGCCTCGTAATCGAGCAGTAGCTTGCCCTTGTCCACTTCTTTCGCGACAGCGATGCGGTCTGCCGCCATTTTGGCCCTGCCGCGCGAAGTTTTGGATGCTTCATTCGCCGCTCTCTGCGCGGCTTCTACAGCCAGATCCCACTTGTTCACCACAATAATCACGGACCGGCCAGACTGTTCCGCATAACTCGCAATGGTCGCATCGCCCTGCGTCACGCCCAACTCACCATCGATCACCAGGATAGCGACATCGGCGCGCTCCAGCCCGCGCCGCGCCATCACCACGCTCAACTTTTCCGCCACCAGCGTGGTTTTACCCTTGCGGCGTATTCCGGCGGTATCCACGAAGCGATATATTTTGCCATCATGCACAACGTCCGTGTCCACATTGTCCATGGTGGTGCCGGGGATTGGCGAAACGATCGAGCGTTCTTCTCCCGCCAGATGATTCAGCAATGTTGATTTGCCCACGTTTGGCCTGCCGATGATGGCGATCTCAGTGAGCTTCTTCGCTTCGGGCTCTGCGGCTACGTCGCCACCCTGAATCTCCACCAGCGCTGCGTCCAGCAAATCGTCCACACCGGTTCCGTGCTCTGCGGCAATGGGGAATACCGGAGCGCCCAGCGAATGAAATACCGCCGCATTCACTTCCTGGATCCGTGAATCGACTTTGTTCACGGCAATGAAAAGAGGTTTGCCCGTGGCGCGCAGCATCCTCCCCAATTCCTGGTCCAGCGGCGTCAATCCCGCCTGGCAATCAACCACCAGCACCAGTAGATTTGCGTTGTCAAAGGCCACGCGTGCCTGCCGGAGGATTTCTGTCGGTATCGACGCTTTGTCGTCAGGCACGATTCCGCCTGTGTCTACTACTTCCATGACACGCCCGTTCCATTCTGTTTTGCCATACATTCGGTCGCGAGTAATTCCCGGCTCATCGGTTACGATGGCGCGTCTCGTTCCGGTCAACCGATTAAACAGCGTAGACTTGCCCACGTTTGGGCGTCCCACAATCACTAGCGATGGAAGTTTCTGGGCCATAATGGGTGTCGAAACTGGAGTAGACTTCCAGAGAAATGCTCTATTGACTGTATCGTATAGCCCTCTAACTTAGTAGAGGCAGGGACAGCGGAAAACAAAGCGATAGGTTGATTGGTCCGCTCATTTGCACTCTGTATTCTATTGTAATAACTAGGCTTAGCTTCAAGTTCGGGTCTTCCTAACTGCCTTTTGTTGACTGCAACTTAGTGTCACTAATTTGTCTGCATTTGTTTCTCTTGTTGCTCCATCCCCGTAAAAATAGCAACTTGTGATAGTTTTACGCCCTAGGCTGCGTATTAAATAATGGACCCACTGAGACCAGGGCGAATGAGCGCGCCGGGACAAACCGAACCTACGGAACTGATTGCCCGGGCTCGGGCTGGGGACCCTTTGGCCTGGGGCGATTTGTACCGAGAGTATGCCCCGCCGATCTTCCGTTTCTGTCGCAGGGCTATGCCCACGCGCGAGGACGCGGAAGATGCGACGATGGAGATTTTTATGAAGTTGCGCGACAAACTCAGGCAGTACGACCAGACGCGTTCGTTTACCGCGTGGCTCTACAAGGTCGCCGCCAATCACTGCTGGGACATGCTGCGCCGACGCAAATTGCGGCAAGACAAAGAAACCGAAGACGTCGACGAGCTGCCGCTGGAAGCTCCGGAACCGAGCCAACTGGAAAAATTAATTGAAGAGCGTACCAGCGAAGAAGTTCGCAAAGCGCTCGATAAACTGGGCGTGCGTGCGCGCATGGCCCTGGTCATGCGCTACTACTCGGATATGAGCTACGACGAAATTGCAGACGCTCTCGGCGTGCGGCGGGCGTTTGTTGGTGTTGTGTTGCTGCGCGCCAGACACGATTTGCGCCAAGCCATCGGAGAAAAATCTCTATTGGCCGCGGGAGGTTCCCGTTGAGTGAGAAAGAATTGATGCCAGACAAGCACCTAAGTGAAATCACCCTACTGATGTACGTGGAGCGCCAGCTTGATCGCGACAGCGCGCAGGAAGTTTCCCTTCATACGCAGACCTGTACGCGTTGTCTCAATCTTCTTCGCGCCCTCGACCGAGAATCCCGGCTGCTGACCCGCGCGATGCTGGAACAAGACGAGCAACTTCCCGTGCGATTGGCCAATTTCCGATTTGCCGTGCGCCGCTCTATGCAGTGGGTATGGGGCCTGTTTTTTGGCCTGGCGGTGATGGGTGTCTACGCTCTTTATACCGGTTATATCAAGCCTTGGGAGGAACAGTTCGAGCAAGCTGGTTTCGGCAGTACGAATCTGCTGAGCTTGTTGCTCTTCCAAGGGGCATTCTGGAAAGGATGGCAGTCCATGTTCACACTGTTTGAAGCCCTGGCCCTCGCAGTGCTTCTGGGCCTGGTGGTTTTTGCATTCCGTAAATATCTGAAGCGGGGATCGGCCCTTGCCCTAATGGTTGCCAGCCTTGGATTGGTCGGCGCGTTCACTACTCCTGCCAGTGCCGCGGAATTCCGCAAAGGCGAGACCGTGGAAGTGAGGAAAGACGAGACGATCAAAGGCGATTTATTCATCTCCGGCCAGGCTCTTCGCATCGAAGGGACCGTTGACGGTGATGTTTACGCCTTCGGCCACCAGGTTGACGTCTCTGGACATGTGACCGGAGACCTGATCTGTTTCGCGCAGTCCGCGCGTGTTAGCGGCCAGATTGATGGGAACATCCGTTCCTTCACCAACAACATCACCCTAAGCGGTTCCGTCGAGCGTAGTGTCACCGCCTTCAACGAGCTATTCAATCTCGATCGCAACGCGAAGGTCGGCCACAACGTCACTATGTTCACGCAGACGGTTACCCTGGACGGAAAGATTGGCCGCGACTTCCTCGGGTTTTTCCAGCAAGCCACGCTCTCTGGCGTCATTGACGGCGCCGTGGAAGCCCGGGGCGACTCGCTCACGATTACCGGAAGCGCAGAGGTCGGCGGCAAGACTACTTTTGAAGGAAATAAGCCGGCCAATGTTTCTTCCGGGGCGAAACTCGCTTCTCCGATCCAGTTCAAGCAAATGGAGCACAAACACGGACCCGAGCGCAACGCCAGCTACTACGTTTGGCGCGTTATTTGGACCACTGCTTTCGTGCTATTCGGACTCGTACTGTTTGGCCTGATGCCCCGCTTTGCCCTGGAAACCACCGACGCAGCGGAAAATCTGGGAGCTTCCTTCGGCCTGGGTGTGCTTGTTCTTCCGGGTGTCTTGATTGCCGCCATCATCGCTTGCATCACGGTCATTGGGCTCTGGGTCGGCCTTTCTACTTTGTTGATGTGGTTTATCGCCATGTTGAGCGCTGAAGTCGTTGTTGGCTCTATCGTGGGCCGCTGGCTCATGGGAATGACCTCAGACTTCTGGCCGATGGTGGGCCGTATGGCGGTGGGAATCATTATTGTACGCATCATCACGACCTTGCCGTGGGTTGGCCCCTGGGCCAAGCTGGCGGTCCTGCTGTGGGGCATGGGAGCCATCTCCCTGGCCTTGTACCGCAGGTTCCAGCCTTCGATATCGCCGAACATTCCACCTGTTCCTGTGGGCCCTATCGGCACACCGCTTCCCCCAACCACCACAGTTGGCGCGGCGTAAACCAGTTGCTTAGTTCACAGTAAGAAAAACGGGCCCCGGAACTTCCGGGGCCCGTTGCCTTTGCGGAGGCGGGATAAATGGTTTTAGGGCACGCGAACTTTTGCAGCCTGGAACGGATACGTAGCCGGGGGCGAGTTAAGGTAAAGCGCACGAATCGAAACAGAAGTGCCGTTCTGAAAGGTCGAGTCGGTGATAGAAGTGATTCCATCGAACGCGGTCAAGTTTTGATAGGTCTGCACCTGCGCCGCGCTCGTGCTTAGCGTTGGGTTCAGAGTGTAGATGTAGCTTGGAAGATTCTTGATGGTGAACACATTGCCGGTCACAGTATTCACTGTTCCCGAGAGCCGCGAATAACGGAGAAGCACATTATTCGCCGTGGCCGTGACTCCGCTGCTGCCAGAGATAACATTCGTCACCTGGGCGCGTACCACTTGGCCGCCAAGCAGATCTCCGCTGCCCGAAAAACCGACCACAGGCTCGACAATCTGCGAAGAGAGAGTCTTGGTGTCCACGGAGAAGTTCGGGGTAGTGGCGGTCAAAAAAATGATCGTGCCAGCCGTTGTCGTGGAGGCCCCTATGACGGCATTCCCGCTCGCTGCAACCTTGTCAGCAAGAACCAACTGAACCACACCGGCAGTGCTGGTGGGAAGAATGATGCCTTCCACTTCGTCGACGGACGTGGCATCCAGCACATCCACCTCTGTCGCTGTGAATGTACCTGCGGCAGCCAAAACCGTATCCATGCTGACCGTGCTGCCAATCTGTATGCAGGCTTGGGCCGTTCCGCTGCAAGCGCTGTAATTGACCGGCGCCAAATCATATTCGGTGCTGGCGGTAAGGGAAGCTGTGAGCGATACACCAGTAAGTCCGTTAACGACAGTGATGCTCCCGTTTTGGGTGTAGGCCGTGACCTTGCCGATAAAGTCTTCCATCGTGTCCACGCTTCCGGCGGGAATCCCTGTACGGGTAGTTGTTGTCGCCGTTAGGACACCGGTCTGCGAGAAGTCAACGCTGATGCCGTTCGATGATGTGATGGCTTTGTTCAGATTGAAATCAAGCCCGATCCACTGATTCTGGTTTCCAGCAAGAGTCAGTGAAATTGGGATCGATGCGGTGAAAATAGCACCGACGGGAAGGGTGCAAATGGCATTGTTTACGCAAGTCCCCCCACTGTACGTGATGGCAGCTCCAGACGTGTTTACAAAGAGATTGTTGGTCGAACTGGTCGGGCCGATGGTAACGTTAAGGGATGTGTAGGTATTGGCGGGGACAGAGACCTGATCAACGATAACGGTCGAATCCGTTTGCAGTCGTGTTATTTCCGCCGACGATACGGCGGTTGCCACAGAAACGGGACTTCCAGAAGAAGGCGTCAGGCTGATGCCGGCGATCGGAAGCGAGAAGCTCAATACCGAGGTGCCGGTGGGTGGTATGTCGAAAAGGGAAATCGTTAGATTCGCGGTGCCGCCTCCGCAATTTGAGACGCAGGGCTGCGTCCCTAACCCGCTGCAGGAACTTAAAATCCCCAGAGCGCAGATGGCCAGCAGGCCTAAAAACCATTTTGATTTCATGCGGACACCCTTATCAAGATCAATAGTTCAGTTGGATTGGGCAAAGGGCTGGGATTTCACCCACCATCACTTTAACTCGGCCCCTTCGCCACAAAATTCCACGAATGCGATATGTGCTCAAGTGTTAACGGTTGTCTGTGATGTTTAGACATTTGAAGTACAGGCCGTGGTTAAGCCTGAAGAGCTGTGTAGTTCGATGCAAAGTCTGCCGCAATGCGAGTGTGTTATCGTTTAAATCTCGTGCAAGGCCGCCGTTCAGGCTTAGTCTTTGTGCATCGAAGGGAGAGTTTTGGGTAAGCGCAGTTCCAAATCGGCCTCGGATCCCGTCGAGCCACGCACTGTTGCCACGCATCCAATTCCAGAGCGTATCTATGCGCCACTTGACGAAGAACATTTGCACAAGGGCCACATCGTTCCCTCGCCCTTCGAGACGCCCGACACTGAGGAAGGGTCCTTTTCGGGAGGAGATCGTGTCGGTTCTGGCGATAATTCAGTACCTACGATGCGGGCCATCTTTGGGCCTGGAGGGTTGCTCGACCGATGCATGATTGGCGGCTACGAGCATCGCCCCGCGCAATTGGAAATGGCCGAAACGGTACACGACGCTTTCGCTAACCATCATCACGCCATCGTTGAAGCAGGAACCGGGACCGGCAAAACACTGGCCTATCTTCTCCCTGCCATTTGCAGCGGTCGCCGCGTAGTCATCTCCACCGCCACAAAATCCTTGCAAGAGCAGCTTTACCAGAAGGACGTGCCGTTTCTTCAGAAGCACTTTGCCCCGGAACTACAGGTTGCGGTGATGAAAGGGCGCTCTAATTTCTTGTGCCGCACCAAACTGTATGCCATGGCCGACCAGCCGATGTTGAGGGGCATGGAAGAAGTCGATGCATTCCGGCAGATTCGGGATTGGGCCAAGCTGACGGAAACGGGTGACCGGTCCGAACTCACCTTTCTTCCCGACGATTCCGAATTATGGTCGCGTATCGACGCGCGCCGCGACACCTGTACCGGCCAGAAATGCCCCGAATACAAACAGTGTTTTGTCACCGCAATGCACCAGCGTGCTAAAGACGCGGACTTGATTATTGTAAATCATCACTTGTTCTTCGCCGATCTAGCTCTGAAACACGATGATTTCGGCAGTATTCTTCCTGAATATTCTGCAGTTATTTTTGACGAAGCGCACGAAATGGAAGACGTTGCCAGCGAATATTTTGGTCAGCAGATCTCCAATTATCGCTTTGAAGAACTGGCCAGAGATGGCGATCAAGCCATGCGGTTGACGCACCAGTCCACGCCCTCTCTTCTGCGTAGGACCCAGCGTATCCGGGAAAAGTGCCGAAATTTTTTCGACGCTTTCCCACCGCGCGATGGACGTTTTCCATTCTCGCGCAACGAGCGAGAGGCTTTTGTCGAACAGAATCGCGAAGCCTATGATTCTCTGCTCAATGCACTGAAAGCCATGGAAACTGAGTTCGCTGCGCTCACCCAAAAACCTGAAGAGCTTCTGCGTATTGCAAGGCGCAGCTTTGAAATTCGACAGGAATTTTCATCCTTGCTGGAGTCGAACGAAAAGAACTGCGTGTATTGGTATGAGCGCAGGAATAAAGGCGTCTTCCTCGCCGCCACGCCGATCGACGTCAGCCAGATCCTGAGGGAGAAATTGTTCGAAGCCTTCGACACCATCGTGCTGACGTCCGCAACGCTCACGGTCGGCAATCGCTTTGAATATATTCGCCAGCGTCTGGGTCTTGACCACACAAAGGAAAATGCCCTCCCGCCCGAATTTGATTACGCCAATCAGGCATTGCTATATTTGCCGCAACGCATGCCTGATGTTCGAGATCCGAGCTTTGCGGCCCAGGCCACCGAAGAAATCGTCAAGCTTCTTGAGGTGAGTCAGGGCCGTGCCTTCTGCTTGTTCACCAGTTACTCGCAGATGAACGATCTTTTTGAGAGAGTCAGAAATCGCATGGACTTTCCTATCTTCTTGCAGGGCACAGCGCCGCGCTCGGCGCTGCTTGAGCGTTTCAAGAACACTCCGAATGCCGTACTTTTTGCCACCTCCAGTTTCTGGCAGGGGGTTGATGTTCCCGGCGACCAATTGTCTTGTGTGATTGTCGATCGACTGCCCTTTGCAGTCCCAAGCGATCCCATCGTTGCCGCCCGTGTTCGCGCTCTGCAGGAGGAAGGGCGCAATCCCTTCTCGGAATTCCAGGTGCCCCAGGCGGTTCTGGCCCTAAAACAGGGGTTTGGCCGGCTTATTCGCGCGAAGACCGACCGCGGCGTTCTGGCCTTGCTGGACACGCGCATCTCTCGGATGCCGTATGGTAAAATTTTCTTAGGGTCTTTACCGCCCTATCGGACTACACAAGACCTGTCCGACGTTAGGCATTTTCTTTCGGCCGAACTCCCGCCTGATCCTCACTCCGCAGTGAAGCGAAGCAAACGGGCTAGGGGCAGTCACGAATGATCCTAAGATCGTCAGCGCGGTGAACCAGCGCAGTACGCAAAGGGGAAGAAATGTTTCAAGTGAGTGTGGAAGAGACGTTTTCCGCAGGGCATGCCCTTCGCGGCTACAAAGGAAAGTGTGAAAATGTCCATGGCCATAATTATCGCGTACAGATTACTCTGGAAGGGCCACAACTGGATAATATTGGCCTGCTCGTCGACTTTACGCGCGTAAAACATGTTATGCGCGATGTGATCAAGCGCCTCGATCATCAGTTCATCAATGATCTTGAACCATTTACAGCCGTCAATCCATCTGCCGAAAATATGGCCAAGTACTTTTTCGAGGAAGTCAGCAGCCAACTGAAAGACTTGCCCCCCGGCGCAGCAGTGAAAGATGTGGTCATCTGGGAGACGGACACGGCCTACGCAAAGTATTGGCCGCGCAGTTAGCGATTGTCGGACAGGGGAGCCTATGAATCGTTCTCTCTTCATTATCCTGGTTCCTGCCCTGCTGGTGGCGGCCGGCTACATAGACATACTGCGAATGATGGGTATTTCTCCGGGCTATTCACGCTTAATTATCGCGATGGTGCTGTTCTTCGGCGCAATTTACTGGCTGTCACGCCGTTCCAGCAAAAAGGTCAAGTCCGGCGGACAGTAATTCACGCGGGTAGCTGTTATGTACATCACAGAAATCTTCAATTCGATTCAGGGAGAAGGCACACGTGCCGGCCTGCCATGTATATTCGTCCGGCTGACTGGCTGTAATCTGCGGTGCACCTGGTGTGACACGGCGTATGCGTTTCACGGTGGCAGGAAGATAAGCGTGGAAGAAGTCGTGAACCGCGTTGACGCGCTCAGTGGCCGCGGCCGCGGCAAAGATGCGCGAGTCTCGCTTGTCGAACTCACCGGCGGAGAACCGCTCTTGCAGGAAGAAATCTATCCTCTTGCTGATCAATTGCTCGCTGCCGGATACACTGTGATGATCGAAACTAGCGGCGAGCGTTTTGTCGGGCGACTTCCAAAAGGCGTGATCAAGATCGTCGATGTGAAGTGTCCTGATTCCGGCGAACCGGATACATTTGATCCGCGCAACCTCGAGGAGTTGGACAGCAAAGATGAAGTCAAATTCGTCATCTCAAGCCGTCGCGATTATGAATTTGCCCGCCAATTTATCCAGGAACATCAACTCCACAACCGCGTGAACGAAGTTTTGTTTTCTCCCGTTCACGACGATCCCCAGGGGAATTGGAAAGGATTAGAGGCACGAAACCTGGTGGAATGGATACTTCAGGATGGATTGCCCGTTCGTCTGGGGCTGCAACTACACAAGATCGTCTGGGACCCGGCGACTAAAGGTGTATAGGAAGATGTGCAAAGGAGCATGAACGATCAACGCAAAGCCGTCGTCTTGTTAAGTGGCGGAATGGATTCCTGCGTCAGCGCGGCGATCGCTGTCGAGGCCCACGGTACAAAGCATATCGCTTTGCTGCATGCCAGTTATGGTCAAAGAACGCAGCAACGTGAACGACGTGCATTTGATGAGATAGCAAATTTTTACGGCGTAAAGCATCGCCTGGTCGCCGACCTGGGCTATTTCCGTTCGATTGGCGGATCCGCTCTTACCGACACAAATATCGCTGTTCCCGAGCATGAACTTGGTGGCACCGATTCGCACGGCAGCCATCATACCAGTTACCTACGTACCTTTTCGCAATGCGCATCTCCTCTAGCACTGGAGTGAGTTGGGCGGAGGCAATCGGCGCGGGCGCCATCTATATCGGTGCTGTCGCTGAGGATAGTTCTGGCTATCCAGACTGCCGCCCTGAGTATTACGAAGCGTTTCAGAAATTGATCCGTGTGGGCACGCGCCCGGAAACCCGGATTGAAATCGTGACTCCAGTCATCCGAATGAAAAAAGACGAGATAATTCGCCGTGGCCTGGCGTTACAAGCTCCATTGCATCTCACCTGGTCCTGCTATCAAGGCGAGGCACTAGCCTGCGGAACATGCGATAGCTGCCTGTTGCGCCTGCGCGCGTTTGCCCAGGTGGGAGTACCAGACCCTATCGCCTACCGCACCGGGTGTCGCCCCAAAAAAGTAATAATTCACCAAGCCCATTGGTTTCCGCCACAGATGAGAGATAATGGGGTGAAACCGGCCACGGTTTGGCGACCGGCGCTCCTCAAAACCAAAAGGAGATTGGAGCATGTTGAAATTAGTGAAGGCATATGCGTTCGTGGTAATGCTGGCCCTCGGACTGGCCACATTCTTCGCACCGCAGGCAAAAGCACAGGATGGCAGGATTACAGGATCAATTATCGACTTTGATGGAAAGCCATGGACGAACTTACCCTTGAAAATAAAAAGCGAGCAGGGTGTCGTCCAGGACGGAAAGACCGACGATAAAGGGCAGATTAACTTTTCTGGTCTCAAAAATGGTAAATACGTCCTCACGATTCTCGCGCCGCAGCTTCAGACACCTTTCGAAGTCACCGTAGGGGTCTCTGGTTCCGATACGCCTGCCGTAAACGTCAACTTTAAGGACATTCTTGAGAAGCAAAACCCCGAAGCCGCCGCAGCTTACAAGAAGAGAGCAGAAGAACAATCAAAAGTTACCGGGATGAAAGAGCACTTCAATAATGGCGTGGCATTCCTGGAGCAGGAACGCACCGCTAAGGCGGATTTAGCTAAGGCTCCTGCAGACCAGCGCGATGCCGCCAAAGCCAAGGTCGCAGACCTGTCGGCCAAGGCCGTTGCTGAATTCCAGGAAGCGCAAAAAACAGCCCCGGAGAAAGACCCCAATGGCCACCTGTTCTGGGCCCGTATTGGTGAAGCCTATGATTTGGCTGGCCGAAATGACGAGGCTATTAATGCTTATAAGCAAGCTATTGCTTTGAAGCCGGAAGTTGCCAGCTATTACAACAACCTCGGCAATATTCTCGGGCGTACCGGGAAGATCGACGAAGCGCGCGCGGCTTACACCAAGAGCGCAGAACTCGACCCACCAAACGCGGCGCTTGCGTGGCGCAATTTTGGCATCAGCCTCTATCAGGCTGGACGCATGCAGGAGGCCGTTGAGCCGCTGAAGAAATCAATCGAAATCGACCCAAAGAGCGCGCAGACCTACTATCTGTTGGGAGCCTGCCTTGTTGCCTCCGCGGACTACAAACAGGTCGGTGACAAAATGGAAGTGACATTGAAGCCTGGAACGGTTGAGGCCTACCAGAAAGCCATCGATCTCGATCCCAATGGTACCTGGGGCAAGCAATCCAAAGAGGGATTGGACCAGGTTAACCAACTTACCGGCGGTATTGATATGAAGACTGGTAAGAAAAAGAAATCATAGCTGTCATCCAATCCAACTGCAAAACAAAGACCGGCTCCAGTTCTGGGGCCGGTCTTTTTCAGTAAATGGACATTGCTAACCGTGTGCCAGCGTGCCATTGATCTTTGTCCTGCGAAGCGCCCAGGCAAAGGCCACCATCGACAAAGGAAGTAATACGGCCGCAGAGAACAACAACACCAGAAGCGGGCGCCAGATAACCGCCAGACTCGCGCCGTCCAACAGCGCCGCGCGCATTGCATCCAGCGCATAGGTGATGGGATTAAGATGCGCGATCACCTGCAGCCAATCGGGAAGGATGTTCACTGGAAAGAGCATTCCGCCTACCACGCTCGAAATTCCAAGGATCAACCACTTTACCGGATTGCCTCGCTTGAAAAGCAAAAGATAACTTGCCGAAAATATTCCCAGAGCGGAAAAAGCCAACAGGGTGGCCAGAATTACCGTCACCACGGAAATCCAGTTCGCCGCCGCGAGAGGAAATCCAAACAACAACGTGCCCCAGACCAGGTAGACCACAATGCGAAGTGTAGTTGAGGCGAAAGGGTAGAGTGCTGACCCCGCAAGAACCACCGGCAATGAAACCTGAGTCACCAATAGTGGCTCAAGTGTACCTGTATCACGCGCTTCCATTAACGTTTGGTCAAACGTCTCCATAGCCGCGCTCAGATAGTCGAAGAACACAAATCCCACCAAAGCGTACGCAAAATAACTGCTGCCTTGTGGAAGGGACGCACGAAGTTCCGGCGAGTCGACAAATCTGGCTGCGTAGAAAAACATCGCCGCGGCAAAAAGTGCTTCGACGGCATCGAGAATGAAAGGGCTTCGATAGGTACGTGCAATGCGCAGATCACGCATGAAGAACAGACACAGATTTTGCATCACGCGAATCATTCCGTGGCAGGCTCCTGACTCCCGGTAGGCTGGTCACCGGTGGACTTGAGAAATACTTCCTCCAATGAATCGGAGCGATATTTCGTTTTGAGGGCCTGCAAAGTGTCGTCTGCTACCATCACTCCTCGCTTCAGAATGATCACCCGGTCTGCAAGCAACTCTATCTCTTGAAGAGAGTGTGATGAGAACAGCAGGGAAGTGCCACGTTTCGCAACTACTTCGTTTTTTAGAAAACGACGAAAATCCGCTGCCGCGATCGCGTCCATGCTTCGAGTGGGTTCGTCCAGGAGCAAAACTTTCGGCTCATGAAGCAATGCCCGCAGTAGACTCAACCTTTGAATGGTTCCGGTGGAAAGTGAGCGTACCTGTCGATCAAGGGCATCGTTGATTTGAAATCGGTCGCCAAGATCGCGAATCCGGACTTTCATGATGCTTTCCGAAAGATGATTCAACTGGCCAAAGAAACGCAGATTTTCACGACCCGTCAACCGTGCATAAAAGCCAAGATCGCTACCTGCGTGGTAACCCAACTTTTTGCGAACCCCCGCGCCCTCGCGCACAGCATCCTGGCCAGCGATGCGCGCTCTTCCTTTCGTAGGCAGAAGCAGAGTGGCAAGAATTCGCAGTAACGTCGTTTTTCCTGCGCCATTGGCGCCAAGTAGTGCGACCGCCTCTCCTTGCACCACTTCCAGAGACACGCCGCGCAAAGCGGCCGACGTCGCGGCGGTAAACGGTTGCAGGAATGCTCGCCACCCACTGTGGGTTGGTGGGAACCATTTTTCCAATGAATCTACAGAAATCGCGGGAACAGGCACGTTCGAACTTATAGCGTTTCCTGTTCCAGAAAACAATCCGCCATGGATTCCAAGGCCATCGCGAGATGGCAGCATGTCTCATTCACATGTAAGATAATTGCTCGCGTGCTGTTCCATCTTTAGGATGGCAATCCGGGGATGTTAACGGAAGGAGGATTTTTCATTGAATCACTTCGGAAATCGAGCTATTGTCCCGGGACACGTGCTTGTTCGTCATCTCCACGGAGAATCCGTTCTTCTGAATCTGGAATCAGAACGCTATTTTGGTTTGGACGAAACCGGAACCAGGATGCTCGAGTTGGCAACTACCATGCCCAGCATCGGTGCTGCCTACGAAAGGCTTATCGAAGAATTCGAGGTCGAACCCCCGCTCTTGCTTCAAAACTTTAATGATCTATTGAACCGCCTCGTGGAGAATGGACTACTCCAACTGCGGCCTGCCGATGTGGGAACCACTTCATCGCTATAGTGCGCTTCAGGCCGGAGCGCGCAAGCTATTTCGCCGAGCTGCCCTCATGGGACCGATCATTGGCGCTACTCTGCGAATTCGCGGCTACAACAAGACGCGCGAGTGGCTGCAAACTAGATTAGATCGACAGGCGATCATTTCTCCGGAAGCCCCAGGAATTCCCGCTCAAGTTGAAATGACTTGTCGAATGGTCCGAGCGGCAGAACACTACTCATTTGTTCGAGTAACTTGTCTGGAGGAATCTCTTCTTCTCTGGTACTTGCTACAAAGCCAGGGGATTGACGTCGCTATTCGCATTGGGGTGCGGAAACCACAAGGCAATTTTGAGGCGCACGCATGGGTAGAAAGAGATGGAGTCGCTCTGAATCAAACGGACGAACAACATCGTCATTACCATCCGTTTGACAATGAAGTGCCGAAGCCGCCAGCGGAGCAACCATGAGCGGCTTCTTTGGCATCTTGCGTTCCGACGGCAAGGGAATTCAGCCGGAGTTATTGCAGCGCGTCGCGGCGGTTCTCCGGTTTCGCGGCCCAGACGGCGAGAATGTCTAGACGCAATCTGGGGTCGGTGCTTGTTTCTCATATCTCGCCACTGGGCCAGCACCGCAAGCAGTGCAACAGCCTGTCGCGCTCGAAGACAACTGGCTCTTAGGAGATATTCGTCTCGATGCGCGCAGCAGGTTGATCGCTCTGCTCCGTTCAAAAGACATCCATCTCTCCCCCGACCTCACCAGCGAAGAGTTAGTTCTGCAAGCTTGGCGGACTTGGGGCGAATCCAGTCTAGAAAACTTTTTAGGAGATTTCTCTTTTGCCTTGTGGGATCGGGATCGCCATTCACTTTGGTGCTCCCGCGACTTCGTTGGCGCTCGACCGTTCTACTATGCGCATCGACATGGCATTTTTTGCTTTAGCAATACTCTAGCCGCTCTTCGAGTCGTCCCCGAAGTTTCCTCCACGCTCGACGAAGTGTTTGTCGGCGAATTTTTGATCCGTGGCTATTGTTCAGATCTTTCGCGCACGGTTTACGCCGATATTAAACGGCTCCCTGCAGGGCATCTTCTCCAATTCAAAGAACAAACTGTCCACGTCAGGCGCTTGTTGACCCTACCCATCGAAGATCTCCACCGCTTCTCGCAGCCAGAGGAATATTTGGATGCCTACCGTCAAGTCCTGCGCGAAGCGGTGCGAGACCGGATGCCGCACGGCGCAACGTCCCTTTATCTCAGTGGTGGAATCGATTCGGGATCGGTGTGTGCCATAGCATCGCAACTGGCGAGGCAGCACGGTGAACTCGACAATCTAAAAGCATTCACGGTCGATTGGCGTCCACTCATCCCAGATTCAGAGCCTCAGTTTGCTACTCTTACTGCATCTCATCTAGGTTTGGCTCACCGCATACTCGCAGAACAGAATGTCGAACCGTTCGGTAAAAGTCATGCACATTCGGAGCATCCCCCCGAACCGACCTGCGAAGCATTCTTCTTCCTCGCTCAAAAGCAGTACCGCGAAATTGCCAGACGCTAGCGCCGGTTATGATCCCCCCGCACTCACAGAGCGCGCCAGTTTTCGTATGCGCATGAGGGGTGGATTCGCGGGCGCAGCGTACCTGCTCCGCTTGTCGTTTTCGCCGACGGAGGAAGATTGGGTGGAAGGTGCGGAGGATCGTCGTTCGGGTTTTTGGGATGCTATCCAGCGTCCACTCCGCCTTTTCCGCAAATACCGATCCAACGATTGAACGGAGGCCGAGCCTCTCACTGTCCCCTTTGGCGGCCCGGCCCCGCTCTGCTCAGAGATTTGTGCGCTCACTCCTCATGTGAATTTCTTTTTTCACGCGTGCGGGTAATTGCACATCCAGCGAAATGTCGCTCTTATTCCGAAGCAATCCCACTTTCAGCGACTTCTCTTCGCCCGCCGCTTTCAATTCTTCACGCAGATCGCGAACTCGGCGAATGCGCTTTCCATTGACGCTGGTAATTACGTCTCCAGCCTTGATTCCAGCCTTCGCTGCAGGGGATTCGCTCATCACGCTACGAACCAGCACTCCTTCTCCATCTGGAGCGCCAAAATATGTGCCAAGCTCGCCTTGCAGGTCTTCTGCATCGATACCAAGCCGGGGTTGCCCTAGACCAGCGATTCCGAATGTATTCAATTCTCCCAGTTCCGCAATTTCCGGCAGTTCTGGCGTCTCCGGTACACGAAACGCAAATGTTCCGGGCGTCGGGACGCGCATCATCCCGCCCATGCGGGGCAATTCTTGATGACCAAGCGTTACGCTGACGGTTTGCGGACGCCCATCGCGCACGATCACCAATTGCGCAGTCCGGCCAGTCGGTATTTCGCGAATCATGCGGCGGAATTGCGCGGTTCCTTCCACTCTCTGGCCATTCAGTTCTGTGATTACATCATTTTCCTTCAGGCCAGCCTTCGCCGCAGGACTGTCAGGAACGATCTTTCCCACCAGCACGCCACGCTCTGCCGGTAGCTTGAGTTGCTTGACTTTTTCTGCAGTGACTTCGTTAGTCTCTACACCCAGCCAACTACCGCCGCCAACATACACCTCTACTTTCGCGTCTTCCGGGCCTTCCATCTTCTCGATTTCTTGTACCTCCTCCCAGGCTTCTTCCGCGTTTGCTACGCGCTGCGACGGCTGTTGCGTCCGGTCCTCGATCAGCCGCACCTTGGTCTCAACAATTTCCTTCGCGCAATTGTCAGCCCTCTGAAATTTTGCGGAATGGCCTGGAAGTGCGGCCAGAGTGATAGCGAGAGCCCCCAGGGAGAGGGCGAGCCATATATTTCGTTTGTTCATGTGCATCTCCTTACGTCTATTAGACGAAGGAAACGCTAAATCGCTGCTTTCAACTCCACTACGCGAATCGCACCGTTCACTGTTCCCAGGTGGATTGGTACGCCGCCGCGCCCAAGCCGTCCACGCAATACACGCGGCTCATCTTCGCCCATCATCCGGAATGGCAAATCAGAAGAGAAACTGCCGTTGCGGCAACGCGCTTCCAGGCTTGCTTTGGTATCTGCCGGGATTGCCAGCAGTACCGATCCGTTGGTCGTTTCCGCCACGGCGCCGTGTGCCTCTGCCGCGTGTTTCCACTCCATATACACGTCCCCGTTAGTCGTGCGGGCGTGCACATTTCCGCTGCCGCCGTAAATCTCAATATTGCCGTTCACGGTGTGGAGATCGCCTATGCCTTCGGACTCCGTGACGCTCAGCGTTCCGTTTACCGTGCTCAGATGGTTTAAGTGGGCGTGCCGGGGCACGTGAATCGTGTAGTCCACCGCAACTTCCACACCGCCTTCTTCCGGATATCTGGTGGAAATCGACAACGCATCCGGCTTTGCATCTACATCAATGGATACCTGGTCGAGTGCGGATTCTTTGTCCTGTGTAGTCTTGACCGCGCGGATTTCGACTACATCTTTATCCCACGCCTCGATGCGCACCGTTCCGTTCACATTCTTCAGGTCAAACGAGCCATCTGACTTCAGCGGATAGGTTTTCGTAACTTCCTTTGTCACTGCGCGACATTCGGCTGCGGCGAACGAAGTAACCAACAACAATGCGAGACCAATTTGCTGGTATGCGGAGCGAACCATGGTACTGCCTCCTTCGTGAACTTCCCGACCGAACCCCAGGGCTACCGACTACTGCCCTAACTGACCCCTCAAACCGAATTCCCATACTTTACCGTAGTTGAAAGTTAAACGTCACCGTGGAAATAACATCCACCTTTTTGCCGCCGTACTCTTCCGGAGTCGCGCGCCACTGCTGAATCGCAGTTGTTGCTGCCTCCACCAGCGCGGGCTCGCCTTCCAGCACTTTCTCTACCACCAACGATCCGTCTGTCTTCATCCGGATTTGAAGTCGAACTACGCCCTGCAATCCGGCGCGCCGGGCCAGTTGGGGATAATCAGGGGGCGGGGAGACCAGTAAGTGCTTCTTGAATTCGTCTGGGTCCTCATGAATTCCGCCCATGAACTTAAACTCAAACCAGCTTACCCAAGACTGCCAATCGCTTTTGGGTTCTTCCGCACCACTTCCTGAATTTTCCGAGTGCGGCTTCGCTGGCTGGGCGGTGATCGTAACCTGTTCGTAACCTGCCTCACTCAACTTTCGCGCAATACGCGAGCGCTGTTCTTCCAACAAAGCGTTGCGCAGGGCATTATCCGCATCTAGATACTGCAACCGGATTTTCCCCGTAGTTGTCCGCAACTTCAGAAGAGCCCCGCCGCCGTTCAACGAGCCGAGCGCGTGAGCTTGCCCATCCTGCCGCATTTTCATGTTGAGCGGAAATGAAGGGTCCGCTTCGATCCGTTGTATGCCGCCATTCTCGACCGTGGCGTCAATTGTTGCCGCGATATTCCGCGGCAAAAATACGATGATGTCGCCCGTTCCCGTTGCAAGTTGCGAAGGTCCCGGCAAACGGACTGGCCGCACCTTATCCGCAGATTCTGGATTAATCCAGGCGGTAATCGATCCATCTCCGGTTTCCGCGTGAACCGTGTTCGTGATCCGCGTCAGGCAGATGCTTCCGCCGCTCGTTTCCACTTCCATTGGTCCGGCAACGTAAATAACACGGATACCCCCGCCGCCGGTCTGCGCGTGAACTGATCCATGCACTTCACCAAAATCAATCTGTCCGCCACCCGTTCGCACAGCGACGTAAGCGCCGGCCTCGCCCACCGTGATATTTCCCCCATCCGTTTCCAGTTGCGCAGTTCCTTTTATATGTCCGGCGCGAATGTGTCCCCCGCCGGTTCGGAGCTTCGCATTGCCAGCAATATTTCCCACTAGCACGTGGCCACCGGCAGTGTATGCGTCCAAGTCGCCAGAGACATCTTGAACCTTGATGTGCCCACCTTGAGATTCCAACTTCGCCACAAGGCGGTCGCCCGGTGCCGATGGTCCGCCACGATAATTGATGCGTCCCGTCGTGATATTTCCACCCTCAGTCTGCAGCAGAACCCGGCCGCCGACATCCGCGGTCTGGATGTCCCCAGCACCCGTAGAAATTTCCAGATTGTAATTTGCGGGAACGCTGACCACGTACTGCACCCAGAATTGCGCACGATTGGTGTGCCCCGGCAACGCGCCGGTAATTTCCACTCCGTTTCGGGTCGCATTCGCGGACAGTGTGTAGGCATCCAACAATCTCTTGCCGGCAGGTCCGCTTGCATCAGTTTCCACGCGCACGGAATATTGCACCACGCGGGGTGCTCCCGGCGCTTGCACTTGAATTTCCACCGAACCCAAGTCTGCCTTTAAATGCAATGTGAAGCCATCTGAGGTGGGAAGGGAACCGGCACGAGTGGAGCCCTGATGAGCAGAGTCGGGTTCTGCGGCATTAGCCGATGCCATCAGCAAAAATAGGCCAGCAAGAGCCAGCCCTGAACATGTACGGCCTTTCCGTCTCATATTTCTATATTTGGAAAGGATCATCGGAACCGTCATTCCCACCACTTTAGCGTCGCAACCCAAAACTCTTTGTCAACACGTCTTAGTGTTCCCGGCGGTCGCCAATCTCTCTCAACGCCGCAGCACTCTGCAAGCGCACGTATCTGCTGGGATCTTTCTGCTGTAATTGTTCCAACGCCTCAATCATGTAAGCCATCGACTCTTCTGCCGTCTTCTGACCGGCCGTTGCAGGATGCATATTGCCTGGAAGTCGCGGCATTTCTCCTTCTTCTGGCATAGGAGGCATCATCTCGTCGTTGGTCTTTTCCAGTGAATACACGAGCAGGTTCACCGCTTCCACTCGAACGCCGGGGTTCGTGTCATGCTGCAGCGCTTCTAACAGCGCGTCGCGCACCGAGTCATCATTCGTCGAATCACGAAGTGCTTCCAGCGCTTTCAACCGCACCGCCGGATTCTGATCCTTGCGCGCTGCTTCCAGCAAGGCACTGCGTACGTCCTTGTCCTGCGAACGGGCTCTCAGTGCATCCAAGCAATCCAGACGCACGCCCGAATTAAATCGCTCCCCATTTCTGACCACATAGGTCAGCACCCGCCGTACATCGCTATCGTCCAGACTGCCCGTCAGTACCACAGGTTGCTCAGCGCTCAACTGCAACCGCACATTCTGTTTTCCGGTGGAAGGTGATGGCGTCAGGTTAATTCCGGCAACTGCCATTTTCGAAAGCTGATCATCGGTAAGCTGCGTTCCGGGGCGAACATTTACTGCCTCATCTAGTCTCAAAGGTTCGGTGCGACTCGCAAACCACTGACCCGACTGTGCCCCCAGCACCAATCCCACAACAACCAGTGCCGCACCGCTCCAAGCCGGGTGAACGATCATCCAGCGGCGAAACCATGCGAACCGCAGCGTCTCATCCTTCACCGCTGGGCGCGCCAAATCATCCAGTTTTTCCGCCAATTCGCTTCTGCACTGCGAAAGCACTATTCCCGCGCGATCCAGTTCGTCTGCGTCTTGCGGCGCTGCTGCCAGTGCTTCGCTAAAATTCCGCTCCTCTGCCAATTGCGCCCGGCAACTCTCGCACTTTCCAATATGTTGATCTACTGCGACGCGTTCATACTCTTCCAGTTCGTCGCAAACGTAAAACACAAAAAGTTCTGCAATCTCGTTGCAGGTCATCTTTTTCCCGAAGATGTTCATCGCAGCACGCTCAATTCCTGCCGCAGCTTCCGCGTGGCCCGGAACAGCGAATTCTTCACCGTTTCTTCGCTCGTGCCCAGTGCGTCGCCAATCGCGCGCAATTTTAATCCCTGGTAATGCTTCATCTCAAATACTACCCGTTCCCGTGGCGACAGCCGCAGCATCGCGGTCGCCAGCCGTGCCTTTATTTCTTGTCCTACCAGGTGCTTTTCAGGATCCAGCGTAGGCCGGTGCTCTTTCTGTCGTTCAAAGAAATCCGTGCTGCCTTCTTCATATTTTGCGGGATGGAGTTCCGGAGCCTGATCTTCAGGCCGCGCCTTTCGACGTCGCAGATGATCCAGGCACACATTGGTGACGATGCGGTACAACCAGGTGTAGAAGCTGCATTCAAAGCGGAAGCGGTGCAAATTTCGGTAAACCTTTAGGAAGGCTTCCTGATACACATCGCGGGCATCCTCTGTTCGCTTCATCAGGTTCATGGCCAGCCGCAGCACATCCCGGTCATAGCGCTGCACAAGTTCTTCGAAGGCGGCGCGGTTTCCCGCCTGCGCCTCCAGCACTAGGTTCCGATCATCTAGCTCGGCCAAGGAGTTCACCGTAGCCAAGGCTGCCCCTGTGGCGCTGGCCTGGCTGGTCTGATCCGCTAAAGCAAAAGCCCATTTAATGAACGGCATATTCGCTTTCTCTTTGCTAATTACGGTGTAACTTCCAACACCTGAATCTATTAGAGGACCGGAACGTCGCAGCAGTGCATTGGCACCTCCGCTACTCCGTTTGACGCTATCCCCCAAGATTCGTAAGCATCGTTGTTGTGCCTCCTGCCTACGAACGCCGCTATGTGCGTAGTTAGATGCCGTCAAAAAGAAAACGAATCACCACCTATCATTACGGGAAATCTTTGGGGAATGTTTCCCCTGGCTTGGATCTGTCTCCCCACTTAGGAAGCTGCTGTAACTTCTTCAGTCGGCTGCATTTTCCAGGTCAGCAACGGCCACAGTAGAAGTAGAGCCAAAACCATAGTCACGATGTAACCCTGCATTTGGTAAAACTTATTCGGCTGAGAGAGCAACTCGACCGCTCCGCTCAGCAATCTACTGGACGCGATAATCAGGAACCAACCAAGCAAATTGAATCGCGCCACTCGTCGGATCCCGAACACGACGACCCCCAACACTACTGCCGCGCCCACGAACTGCTCCACGAAATCGAGCGGTGACCCCCAACTCGCTACCATAGAGGCAGCTACTGCCAGGAACAACCCGAGTCGTAGCCACCGCACCCGCAACTCCGCCGCCAGAAAGGCAGAGGCCAGAGCTATTGCACCTGTAACGAACAACGCGAATTCAATTCCGCCTCCTATGATCGCGGCCGCCGGGTAAACAGCATCCATTGAACTTCCAAATGACGCCGGATAAGCACGGTGTACCGCCGGCATCCACGCCGTTGCCGCTTCTATCACACGCCGCAGCCCAATAAGGAGGGCCGTACCTCCCACTCCGATCAAAAAGGCATCGCGATAATAATTGCCAGGCATCCCCAGCCAGGTGGGAATTCGTCCTTCCCCAAAAGCTCGCGAGGCAAAATTCCACGCCAGCCCGAATATCAGAACAATTCCACCCATTACAAATGCAGCCCTGATGATGGTCACCCCAATCTGGGTACCCAGAAACAATTTGAACGGGAATGCGGTCTGGTATTGGCGCAAAACATCCGGAACCCCGTTCCCGAGCAGAAAACTGACTCCAAACGCGGCTAGTCCCACCGCGCCCCAAAGCATCAGGCGCCGCCATGGCACGTGTACTGGTTGCGTCTTAGAACGCTTGAAATAGAAAATAAATGCCACTGCCGCAAGCCCCACAAAAAGTACGACCTGTCCGATGAGGAATAGCATGCGCGGCAGCGTCCGCTTTTCCTGCTCGCGGGTGAAATATTCAGGAATCTTAATGTACGTACGGTAATTCACTGGCTGATCGCCCAGAATCTGCACTTCCATCCGGGCATACGCGTGGTCCGTGGGATCTTTCGCTCCGCTTTTTTCCGGATCCAACGGTTTGTCGAGTTGCCAAGTTAACGTGTGATCGGTCCGATTCGGTCGCCTATCAGAAGTGGAATCCACCAGCTTCCATTGGCTTAGATCGATATTTTTCTGTTCTTGCAAAAACTTTTCAGCGATCGCTGTGGCTTCCTCTTTGGTCAGCGTTGCCCCTCTCGCGGCTTGAGGAAGAGTGTGCCGGAAAGCATGGAGGGAACCATCCGGCTGCAATGTAACCGCGAATTCTTCCGGATCGGAATCCTTGAAATAGCGAACCAGCCATAACGCGCCAGGAGTGCGTTCCGCATAAATCTTGTTGATCTCCGAGATCGAAATCCTTCTGCGAAGATACTCGTTTGTCACCGGATCCATTCTTTCTACGAGCTCGGATACTTTGTAATAATTCTTCGGCTCCGCTCCATGCTCTCGAAGCACAGCATCGGCGCGTTCCATCGCTTGCCGTGAATTTACGGACACCCGCAGATAATCTCCAATATGTTCCCGTTTGACCTTCCAGCTGGCCATACCCCCGACCATAAGGCATACCACCAGGAACCCTGCACTCCCAGCAGCTAGCGGATCGTATCTTCGCTTTGCGATGCTTTTCTCAGAACTTGTTTCTTCTCGCCTGAATTCAATTGCTGCTGCGGGTTCAGCTCGATTCAACAAGTTCTCTACCGTTTCGAACCGCCCCCGCCGCAAATAATTGATGCCCGAATATGCCAGAGGAATAACCGCCGCCAGTGCCACCACCGTTCCTGAAATTCGGAAATAAACGTTATCCGAGCGGATCAGCAACAATCCCACCAGCGATGCATCCACGGTGTAGTGCCAGACCAGTGTCGCCACAATTCCCCAACGTAATATCACGAATCCGGCGACAATGCCGATCAACCCCACTTCAAGGCCGCGGATGTATGCTGGTTCCTGCGGATAATTGCTGTGCAGAAATCCCCATAAGAAAGCGGGAACAAACACCGCAATCCATCGATATCGAGTAAACCGCGCAAAAAAGGGAATTGCGAATAGCCTAAAGAGGAACTCCTCGCTCGTCGCCGCGGTGATGCCGATCGCTGCTCCGCTGATCCACGGGAAAACCGTACTCGCTGAATTTTCGTAGTTTAATTCCTGCGGCGCCCATACCCCCAGCTTGCTGCCGATCATGTAGAACGCCACGATGAAGCCGATGTGCGCGGCAGCCATCGAAATCCCGATGACGGCCGCGGAAAAGAATTCTTTGGAGCGTGCTCCCCGGAGCGTAAACGCCTCGCTAAGTCGCAGACGGTCCGGCTGGGTGTTCCGATAGAGAATTTCACCGGCAGGAAGAATGAGCGTAACCGTGAGCCCGGCCGTGACCAGGGCTCCGAACAATGCAAATCCAACTTGTGACGCGATGAAACTTACGTACGAATCTGTTGTTCGGTACTGCGCCGCCCAAAGCGGCCAGCCATTCAAGCTCTGCAAAAACATCAATACCGCCACAACAATGCCGACCCCGACCGGTATCCGCCAGGAAATTTGTCCTTTTCTCGAGAGCAGAATGGCAATCCACGCCGCGGCCCCAATCAGCAGAAAATAGGGCACTGCGAACACGAAGGCCAGCGTGTCATTCCCGTTTCTTAGTCGCCTGTAATTCAGCGTCCAGGCTTCCGGCACCTGTAAAAATTCCTGCGACTCTCCAATTTTGTTGCCGTTCAATCCCACTTCCAGGCGGTACGGTGCCTCTTTCGCTTTGAATCCTTTTCGCTCCCAAGTGAACGACCAGTCCAGGCGGTTTGGCCGCGTTTGTGAGTTCGCTTCTTCCGGCAGAAATTGCCAATTGCCTAAATTCGTCCCCATCTTCTGCTGCAAATATCCTTCAGCCTCTGCCAACGCCTCCTCGCGTTTTAACGATGAGCCTGCACGAGCCTCTTCAATCTTGTGCTCGTAGGCAACAACCTTGCCTGCCGGGTTCACTCGTACCTGATATTCCTGTTCCTGCAGTGGCCGGAAAAATCGCACTTCCCAATACCAGATGTTCAGCTCGCTTGACATTAACTGGTTCGCTTGTTTCAATCCCAACTCACGTTCCATGTAAGTCTTCGCGCCATCGTCCATTTCAAACGTAATCGCAGACTGATATCCCTGCAGGTTTTCTCCCATGCCCTCCACAAACTGCTTTGCTCTAGCCTGCGCTTCGGCACGCGGAATTTTGAAGTCCACCGAAGCTTCGGGAAACGCCTGGAAAAAATAGCGATGTGCGAACCACACCCCAACAACCCCGAGCGCAATCCACAAGATCAACGCGCGCTTATCAGGTCCCGTCAATCGTTCTTCCGACAACTTTGCCTCCCTGTTTCCGCTTATCTCTGCTGCATGCGCTTCCCACTCTAGTCATACGCATACCCGCTGTGCAAGTTTCACGAACAGCGCGCCTTACAGGAGAATGATATAAAGATAATAGATGCCTATCTCGCTACAAACCGAAGTACGTATGGTCAGAGGCGTTGGTCCGCAACGCGCTGAACTTCTTGCCAAGCGCGGCATCTTCACCCTTGAAGATCTTCTCAGCCATCTGCCATTTCGCTACGAAGATCGCCTCCATTTTGCCAAGATCAAAGACGTTCAGCCCAACAACACTTACACATTGCGCGCGCAAGTCATGAGCGGCCAGGCCGTCCGCGGCATGTACGGCCGCGATGCCATCTACCATCTCCTCGTTCAGGACGATTCCGGTTCCTTACCCTGCAAATTTTTTCACGGTGGCTATCTCGAAGGCCGCCTCAAACCCGGCCAACAACTTATTCTTCACGGCAAAGTAGAGATTGATAAATTGCGCCCCGCGCGTCGAGAAATGGTGAATCCGCACCTCGAAATTATCAGCACCACGGAGGTTGACTCCACAGAAGCGGGCCGCATCGTGCCCATCTACGAATCGGTAGGCACTTTCGGTTCGCGCATGATTCGGCGCGCCATTTATGCCACCCTACAGGATCTCGATCAAAACATTCCCGACATACTTCCTGTTACTCTGCGAGAGAAACTGAAATTTCCCAGCCGACGCGACGCCCTCATCCACACTCATTTCCCGTCTCCAGATGAATCGGTCGAAGCCTTAAATCTCTTCCGCTCTCCCGCGCAACAGCGCCTGATTTTCGAGGAATTTTTCCTTTATCAACTTAGCCTGGCTCTAGGCCGCCGTGTCACGTGCAAGGAAAATGCTATCGCTTTTCGCGTTCGCGAAGATAAAGTGCGCGAGGCTCTAAAACGCATTCTTCCATTCAAGCCCACCGCCGCGCAGAAACGTGTCCTCGCCGAAATCGCCGCAGACCTTGAAAAGCACGTCCCCATGAATCGGCTACTCCAGGGAGACGTGGGCAGTGGAAAAACGATCGTCGCTCTGCAAGCTGCTGCCATCGCCATCGAAAATGGCTGTCAGGCCGCGCTCATGGCTCCCACCGAAATCCTTGCAGTTCAACACTATCTATCCGCTCGCCGCATTTTTGCGCCCGGCGGTTATCACGTTGAACTACTCATCAGCGGTTTGAAGCCCGCCGAAAAAACTACGGCCCTCGAACGCATCCGCTCTGGCGAAGCAAACTTGGTAGTAGGCACGCACGCTCTCATTGAAGATAACCTCGAATTCGCCCGTCTTGGCTTCGTTTCCATCGACGAGCAGCATCGTTTTGGAGTTCTGCAACGCAAACGCTTGATGGACAAGGCCGCGACCCATGGTCACGCCCCGCACGTTCTCGTCCTCACGGCCACGCCGATCCCACGCACACTTGCGCTTACACTCTATGGCGATCTGGAGGTTTCTGTCATCGACGAACTTCCTCCCGGTCGCACTCCCATCGAAACGCGCATGACCAGCGACAAAAATCTTCCTGGCGTTTGGGAATCGCTCCGTCGCGAAGCGGAGGCCGGCCGCCAGGCCTACATCATCTACCCGGTCATCGAGGAATCAAAACTCGAGTTGAAAGCCGCCATCGAGGAGTTTGATCGGCTCTCCAAGACTGTTTTCCCTAAGCTGAAAGTTGGTTTGCTTCACGGCCGCCTGTCCAGTGAAGAAAAAGAAGACGTCATGCAGCGTTTTCGCAGCAACGAAATTCAAATCCTCGTTGCTACCACGGTCGTTGAAGTCGGCGTCGACGTTCCCAATGCCACGATCATGGTCATTGAACACGCCGAACGCTTTGGTCTCTCTCAGTTGCACCAACTCCGTGGCCGCATTGGTCGCGGTCCGCAAAAGTCACACTGCATTCTTGTTTCGCCGTCACGAATGACTGAAGAAGCTCGCGCCCGCCTGGAGACCATGGTTCGCACCAACAATGGTTTCGAAATCGCCGAAACGGATTTGCTGATTCGCGGACCTGGCGAATTCTTCGGCACGCGCCAATCCGGCGAACTCGGTTTCCACGTCGCCAATCCTTTGCGCGACAAGGAACTGCTTGAACTGGCCCGCAAGGAAGCTTTTTCCATTGCCGAAGAACTGTCACAAAAGGAGAATCTGCAGCGAATGCTTCGTCTTCTGCCACCGCAATGGCAGCGGCGGTATCATCTCGCTCATGTTGGCTGATTCCAGCCAGAATCTATGCGCGTCATCTCCGGAACGTTTCGCAGCCGTCAACTAAAGAGTCTCAAGGGCCTTGCACTCCGCCCCACCAGCGACCGCTTGCGCGAAACGCTGTTCAATATTCTCGCCGATCGCATTCCCAATTCTCGTTTCATCGATGTGTTTGCGGGAACCGGCGCAGTCGGCATTGAAGCCATCAGCCGCGGCGCCAGTGAAGTCGTCTTCATCGAAAACCATCCGCCAGCCGCCACCCTCATTCAGAAAAATCTCGATTCCTTGGCGATTCACTCCGGCGCAAAGGTTCTTCCTCTCGATGCTCTGCGCGGACTTCAACGGCTTTCTTCAATGCACAAACTAGGCGCGCCGCCCTACGACATCGTTTTTCTCGATCCGCCGTACGCCGCATTCGAGGACTATAGTCGAGTCCTCGAATTTCTCGGTGAAGCTCCCTGTCTTGCGGAGGGCAGCCTCGTTATCGCTGAACACCGCCGCAACTTTGACCTTCTAGAGCAAGTCGGCCATTTGGCGCGTGTTCGTCTTCTCCGCCAGGGTGATGCCACACTCAGCTTTTTTCGTTACGCCATTTCGTCAGGGTAATTTCGAACCCGGGCAAACCTCTCCACGCTTCTCCTCATCTATACTATTTCGGGCACCAGGTCTGTCATCCTTGGCTCAGCCACCCGCGATACAATTTAAGGATTCATGTCGAGCGCCTTTCATCCCAATCCTTTTGACCTGCTTGGCCAGACGGAGATGTACGTGTATCCCGTGCACCTCTCCGGCAGCATGCAGCCAAAGCTTGATATTGCATGGGACAGTTTTCACAGCAATTTCTTCAGCGGCATTCCCGTTTTCTTCAAGCGCGCCAGACTCGATTTAGACACTCCACCGTCCCGTGAGTTTCCCCAAGTCACCATTGAGCGATGCTTCCCGTCTCGCGCCATACTGGCTGCTGGATTGCTGCACGTGGCTTTCTTCATGCTTCCCTGGTCTGATTTCGCGTTCTCTCCGCCGCCCAGTCATGCTTTCGACAACACGCAACTCGTATGGTCGGGCCCCATCAACGATTTGCCACTGCTTCACATCCCTAAGAGCAAGCCAAAATCATCGCCTAAGCAGGCCGCTGCTCCATCAACCCCCGAGGCGCCCAACGAAGCCTTTCATCCTCGCCAGCGTATCTATACCGATCCAGTGCATCCCACGCATCCGCGGCAGACGCTCATCAATCCGGCTGCACCTCAGGAAGCCCCCAAGCTGCTCCCCCAAATGCCCAACGTCGTCCAGCTCTCCGCTTCCCAAGTCCCAGCTCGGCCGCGCGTGGAAATTGACGAGGCCACACTCGCCAAACTTCACCCCAAAACCGCGAAGCGGGTCACCACGACCGACGCGCCAACTCCAGAATTAACAAATCTTGCGCAACAAACTGCGGCTCTCAGCATCGCCACTTCCACAGTCGGCCCCGCCAAACCAAAATTGGAGATCAATCCTGCGTCCGCCCCTCGCATCGCTGAGCGGAAACAAACCGGAGATAATTCGGCCGCGCCGGAAGTTCCCATGGGTGCATCCGGTTCTTCCGCTCCTTCGACCATCATTGCGCTATCCGCGGCTCCCAGTCCACCCGCACCCGTAGTTCCCGCACCCCAAGGAAATCTCGCAGCCCGCGTGGCAATCTCACCAGAAGGCAAGCCGGGCGCGGCCGGCACGACACCGAACTCCGCATCTGGCGCGGGTTCTAGAACAGGCGGTTCCGGCACAGGTGCTGGCAACAGTTCCGTCGGCGTTTCGATCAGCGGTGGAAATCCAAAACCGAACACCAATTCTTCTGGCCTCGGCGCTCCGGGCAAATTCACGATTCCCAGAGCACAGTCGGCGCTGAAGCGTCCGGATCCAAGCAGTTCCATAGAAGATCCTCCAGAGCGGAACGGACCTCCCGATTTCTCCATTCTTAGCCCCGGTGCGAAACCAGAGCAGATTTTTGCCATGAAACACGTGTATTCAATGAACGTAAATATGCCAAATCTGAATAGTGCAACAGGCAGCTGGATCATTCATTTCTCGGAACTGCATCTAGCCGATCCCGCACACCGTTCCACCAATCTCACTTCGCCAGTTCCAATTCACAAAGTCGACCCGAAATATCCTCAGGATCTTGCTCTCGAGCATGTCGAAGGAGAAGTAATTCTCTACGGTGTGATTCGCAAAGACGGCACCGTTGAGAGTATCCAAAAGGTTCGGGGAATCGATGAGCAACTCGATGCCAACTCCATCGAAGCCTTCGCGCAGTGGAAATTTCAACCTGCCACGCACGATGGCGAACCCGTCGAAGTCGAAGCAATCGTGCACATCCCCTTCAAAGCTCCCGAGCGCCGCTAAGCTAGGTGTAGCGGGCACAGAATTCCTGCGCCCCATGTGCGCACGAACTCAAAAGTTCTGCGTTTTGTTTTTCCTACATCGCGTGGCGGAGAAACGCTTGCTTTTCTTAGAATCCAGCTTCCTGCAACTTCACCAACGTGTATAGCGTGTGATTCACCGGCGTCGGCACTCCCAAATTTGTTCCCACGCGCGCGATATACCCATTCAACGAATCAATCTCCGTACGCTTGCCGCGCGCCATATCCTGGGCTGTCGACGACCGCGTCCCACTCATCTGTTCTGCAATCTTGAACGCACCCGCCAATGCTGCCTTCGGATCTTCCAACCCCGGCGGCAGAATCTTCTTCGCATGCGCTACGGCAAGAACCTCGTACACCGCTGCTTCCACCACTCGCTTGGCATCTTCACTGGCGATAATCTCTCCGTATGTCACTTTTCCCAGTCCCGAAACAGCATTCAGCGCGCAGTTCCAAACTAGTTTGGTCCACAACTCTCCGTGGATATTCTCCGAGATCCGGCACGGCACCTTGGCCTTTTCGCAAAGCTCTGCAAACTTTTCTGTGCGTTCGTTTTTTGGCCCGACCACCAGATCGCCTCTCCCCAGATGTTTGATGTGTCCGGGTGCAGCCATGGCTGCCGCTACATACACCACGGTTGGCAAAGCTTCTATGCCTGATGCCTTCCAAATCTCCTCTTCGTTGTTCACACCGTTCTGTAAACTCGCAATGATCGTCGCAGGGGTCACGTACTTCGCCAGTTCCTTCGCGGCTCCCGCTGTGTCTGTCGTCTTAACGCAAAACAATACCAAGTCCGCGCCTTTCGCATCGGCGATTTCTGTGGAAGCCTCCACCCTGACTCTCTCTTGAAAATGTACGGTGTCCAGAAACAATCCGGATTTTTTCACTGCCTCGACGAAAGCTCCCCGCCCGATCATGATAACGGGCGCGCCCGCCCGTGCCAGCATCCCGCCAAAATAGCCGCCCACCGCTCCCGCGCCAACAACAGCAACTCTCGGCCAGTTTGTTTCCCTGCCCATCGAATTCTCCTTGAATCTCTTTCGGAGTCTCTAGTTCAGAAATGATTTCGCAATTCTCGAAACGCCGGTACGATCACCAATTTTCCCGACCCCGCCATCACTGGTTCGTGCTCCAGGTGCCAGGTGTTCACGTGCGGAATGTAAACCGCGTTCAGTCCTGCCTGCATTGCCGGGTTGATGTCACTTCGCGGACTGTTTCCGATCATCCATCCGTAGGTCTTAACGATTTTGTGTTTGTTCACTAGCGCGCTATAGGTCTTTGCGTCTTTTTCCCCTACGATCTCAATCGCTTCGAAAAATCCCTGCAAGCCTGAACGTTCCACTTTAGCTGCCTGCTCCGCCGGTTCACCTTTCGTAAACAGAATCAGCCGGTGACGCGTTGTCAAATATGCCAGCGTTTCCGGCACGCCATCCAGAATCTTCGGTGGAGTTTTTTCCAGGTCCACTACCTTCCCGTGGACCTGTGCCAGAACTTCGCGCTTCGCCATCTGGTCTGCCAGTTTCAAGTATGTCTCTTCCAGCGAACGCCCAAAGCTGCGTACTCCATATCCGTATTGCCGGATATTTTTCCTCTCTGTTTCATTCAGAATATGTCGGATATAAGCGCGGCTATACCCGCACGGTTCCACCAAACTTATGAAATCGTCGATAACTTTTTCAAAAAATACGTTGTTTTCCCAGAGTGTGTCGTCCGCATCGATCAGCAGGGTATTCCGTCTCATGGTTGTCGTTTGAATTCCGCGCGCTTATGCCGTTTTCCGTCGCCCGGTCGCCAGTTGCTGCAAAATCCCACGCGCAATCTTCTGCAATTCGCCAAACTTCGTCAAATATTCCTGAAACTCGTGATTCAACGTTTGCGCGTCTTCCGGTCCCAATTGATTCCGCAAAATCATGTCGCGCAGTTTTACCGGATGAGGAAGCAGCGCCTCTTCCTGCAGTTCTTCCAGCGCTTGTTTTGGATCGTAATGATACATGTACCTTCTCCTGGGAGTCGCTCGGCGATCCGTACAACCCCATTCTCTATTCTACGCAAATTAGCCGGAAGGGCACTGCTCAAATCGGAGGGAAGGGAATTGTCTGCCGCAAAGTTACGCGGCAGAAGCGCGTATTGGCACGAACTCGTAGCGATCGATCTTTGCGGCAATCCCGGTTTTGCCGCCGTCGTTGTTCTCCACGCGAACCACCTGTCCATGACACCGGATATTCACATCTCCCGCTGTAATCATCTGTTGTGGCAGCGTGATGATAAAATCAATTTCGTTTCCATACTCGAATTTGGATTCGGTCAGGAAGTACAATCCGCGGTAGCTGACGTCCCGTGTGTGCGCTTTCAGTTCATGTCCGTTCGCATCGCGCGCCAGCACGCGCACTGGAAGGGTCATCACAAAGCGGCGTGCTTCTCGACGGTCAGACAAATCACTCATGGGGGTCCCCCGGGCGGCCATCGACCCGAGTGGAAGTTATCACCCGCAGCACTAAACTTCAATGCGAAACTCCCACATTTTAGCTCTAGTACGCCCCGTATTCCCCACGTCGTACTAAAACCTGTTCGCCCATGATTATTGACGTTGCTGTTAAGGTACTCGGGCTCTTTTGTTGGACTAGTCTCACGGCTTGAACGGTTTTGCCCAATTTCGAGTACAATCTGCTGGCGAATTCCCCATGCCATTTACTCACGATTCAAGCAAGCTCTTCCTTGACGGTCCTATCGGTCCGCTCGAAGCCATGCTCTGGACTTCCAACCGTTTTTCCAAACCGCCCCTTGCTGCAGTGCTTTGCCACCCACATCCGCTTTTTGGTGGCACGATTCACAATAAAGTCGTCTATCAAGCTACCAAATCACTTGATTCCCTCGGAATCGCTGTGCTTCGTTTTAATTTTCGGGGAGCTGGCCTTAGTGAAGGCGTTCACGACAAGGGCCTCGGCGAACAGGGTGACGTGCAAGCGGCCGTCGATTTCTTAGCTTCGAAATTTCCCAACACGCCGCTGCTCCTCGGCGGATTCAGTTTTGGCAGTTGGGTGGGCCTGCGCGTTGGCTGCTCAGACCAGCGCATTTCCGAACTCATCGCCCTCGGGGTCCCGGTCAACGATTCCGATTTTACCTACCTCTGGGATTGTCCAAAACCCAAATTATTCATTCATGGCGCAAACGACGAATTCGGTGCGCGCACCAAAGTCGAAGAACTCGTCGCCGCAATTCCCGGTGAAAACCGATTAGCCTTAATTGACGATGCAGACCATTTCTTCGCCGGTCATCTTCCCGAATTCGATCGTGCCATCACCACCTGGCTGATCGATCGCCACCCCGAACTTGCCTTATCGTGATCCAAAATCGAACTAAGGATCCCTACTCTCTGCTCCGCAAAAAACAAACGTCGTCATCCTGAGAGACGATTCTGATTGGCTCAAATGATCTCAACTGCTGCACCACGCAAGTTCAGAGAGGAATCACCTAGGTGGTGTTACGTCCCTTCGCCTCTCTGAAACAACCTTCCGAATTCATCAATCCCCGCGGGAGCCGTGGCCACCACGCTGCTGTTGGCTTCTACGTGCGCCGCGCGAGACATTCCCACCAGCGCCGTCGTAATCCCTGGCGCCGACCGCGCAAACTGCAGTGCGCGTTCCCGATCGTTCGACAATCCCAACGCCTCCGCCACGAATGCCGGCAGATTCTGCGCCACCTGCCCCTGCAACAGCGAGGCGCTTCCTACCAGCGTGATTCCCAGTTCGCTGGCCGCCTCCATGACCGTCTTCACGCCATTCTTCAAGTTCTGGTTACCCAGCGTCAACGCCTCTGTCATCGCCAGGTTGAAAGGCAATTGCACAAACCGGAATCGATGTTTTTCTCCCGCCACTTCGCGCGCAATTTCAGCCAACTCTCCCAATTGCATCGCATCTGCCATTTTACTTTCTTGCCGGAATCCATTCCACGTAGCCATCCCGTAATACTGAATCCTTCCTTGCGTCGCAGCCTGTTCCAGAAATGTGAATGCCTCTCGCACTCGCTTTGCAAACTCCGCCCTCGACACCTCAACCAGCTGCGTTTCAGGATTGTGTAGGTAATACACGTCAATACAATCCACGCTGAGATTTTTCAGGCTTCTTCCCAATTGATTTTGCAGATAGCGTGGAGTCATGCAGTGGCTTCCGGCCGCGATATCCTTAGCTGTGAATACCCCTCGCTGGATATACTCCTCAAAAAAATATCGGTTCGGATCTGCAGGCATCGTTCCGTCCGGCGTCAGGTATCCGCCTTTTGTACACACCACAATCTCATCACGCGAAAAACCCTTGTTCGCCACCACCCTCAGCGCCGCGCCAATATTTCGCTCGCTTCTCTGCAACCGGTAATTGATCGCCGAATCGATCACGTTGATCCCCGCCTGCACCGCCGCCACTATCGCCGCGGTGTAACTGGCATCCGTCGTGTCGTTTGGCTGTCCCAGATACGTTCCAATTCCCACCGAAGAGAGCACCAGGTCCTGCGCCACCCGGAAATGTCCGTCTCCGGCCACTCCCTGGAATTTTTCCGCGTATCGTGTTGTTCCTTCCTTTGTCGCTGCGTGGCTCATTTCGTTTCCTCACTCTTCGTTTGTTCGTCCGATTTTCCAGCTTCCGCCGCCTCTTCCCTTTTCGGAGCCAACAGCCGCGTACACGCCCGCAGGATTCTCCGGTACGGCCAATCCTTCTCTCGAAAAAATATTTCGCCTTCGCGCGGCTGGCTGTAGAACCAGCGCGACAGTAGCCACAAATGCTCCGATAGCTCTTCCGCGCTCTGCCGCGTATTTCCTGGCGCGTTCACTTCCTGGTCCATCACGCTTTCCAAGTAGTCCCGCGCCGCTTCCTCCGCTGATTTTGGCTCGCTGGTATCGCCAAATCGCAGGCACGACGGCTCTGCCAGTCTTCCCCCGCGGACTGCGTACATCCCCACCGTATGCTCTTCCGTCGTTCGCTGCAAAATCACCGCGTCAACATCCTGAATCCTTCGTGCCAATTCAGAACGCCCTCGTAGCGCATCGTCCAGTTTCTCCAGTTTCTTATGCATCGCCGCAGCCTTCTCGAAATCTAGGTCCTCGCTGGCCTTGTCCCGTTCCTGCTCATACGTTCCACGCAGCGATCCGCCGCTTGAGTCCAGAAACGCCACCAGTCGCTGCACCTCCACGTCATACGCTTCCTTCGTGCAGCCTGCAAAGCATGGCGCCAGGCACATTTTCATCTCGGAGTAGATACACCCGGGAAACGCCGGGTCACGCCGAATTTTGATCTGGCATCTCCGCACCTTGAAAAATTCCAGCACTCGTTCCGCAAACGCGTCCGCTGCCCGCCGTGAAGCAAACGGCCCGTAGTAGGCCCCGCCCGATGGTAAGCCCTGCTCATCCACAACGATCCTGCGAGTTGCGAAGCACCGTGGATACGCGTGCCGCAAATTCACTTTCAGCACCGCGGGCGGACGAAACCGCGTCAACTTCTGATATTTCTGTGGAAAGATTTTGCGCGCCTGCTGGTAATACAACAAATTCTGCTCGAATTTCGAACCGGTCTCCCGGTAACGTATCCCCCGCGCAAACTCTCTCAAGTTCAGCCGCTTGCTCGCAGGGTCAGCCGGACCTAACAGGCGCTGCATTCGCCGCTGCAAATCGCCGGTCCGAATCAGATGGGGCTCGGCTGTTATTTCTCGAGGTTCGATTAAGCAAACCACGGGATTTCTCGGCAGCAGCTTAAAGAAGTCCGCATCCTCGTTCGCACTAAATTCCAGCCATGAGTCCAGTTCCAGCACACCGTCAGGATACTAAACTCCCCTCATATTTGCTGAATCGCCCTAACTCTTTATTTCTTCCAATGCACTGTGCCGAATTGTGCAGGATCGAACACTCCCGGATCCAGCTTTACGTCTGTCTGGATATCCGAATATTCCTCGCTGAAAACCAATCTTTCGCCGTTGTATACTTCCACGCGCGCTGCGATATATCCCTTCTGCAACTGGCGATAATCCGTGAATCGAATATCATCTTTGTTCTTCTCGTCGCGCCTGTCAGGCTGAATCAGGCGCACGAACAATAGCCGCTTTTTCTCAATCCAAAATTGTGTCGACTTCAAATCGCCCTTCTCAGCCCCAACAACGTATACTGGCTGGCCCTTCCACTCGTCTTCGTGAAATTTCGACACATCGATTCCTTCACCCTTTAATTGTGTAAGCGTAGTGTCCGGCGCCTGCCCATAAACGTCGAACCCCAGCACCAAAAGCAGGTTTATGAATGGCTGGGCCTTCGTCTGCTTTCCTTTTTCAAAAGAGTATCCCTTCCCATCCGCTAGGATCGCTCCGTTACCCTCGCCTGGCGGGCCAAAGTCGATCCGCAGTCTTCCCGGCAATATCGCAGCCTCATACCACGTCTCAACCTTCGTCGTGCCATCTGGGTTATGCCTCGTGCTTTTCTGCGTGAATGTCATAGTGTCGTACCAGGATTTCTCGTACTGCGCATGCATTGCAGTTACCAGCGTCTTTGCATCGTAAATCTTCCCTGCGCTGGCGACAGCTCCCAAAGACCAAATTACCGATCGCGAACGTCAGGATTCTGCCTAGCCTCATCATTGCCCCCTGATTACCTAGAAGAGATCCATTCGTATTCCGAGTCTCTTTTTCGAATCGCTCGTATCCTACCCTCAGGAGCTTCGACGGCGCACTCCCAAGAAGGTATTGAGTGTTCCGGAACTGGTCGATGTCCACGCTGTGAAGGACCTGGCCAAGACGTGACCGCGAGATGCGTCGTGTGTTTTGGAACTGGCAAATGCGATTATTGCGATGGCATAGGTGATTTTGATCGGCGATCAAAACCCCTTTTCGGCTGGTTGGACGACGTATCGAATAGACTCAAACGATAAAGTGATCTGAACTACGCCTTCTGCAGCGCCGCCACTCCGCTTACTTCCAACTCATGCCGCTCCACTTTCATGGCGTGCCGCTCTGTCATCCTACGCAGTAAGGAAGCAGGCCACAGCCCGCGCCAGGCCATCAAGAAGGCGCCCTTCCACGTCAAACGGTAAGACTCCCCATCTTCCGCCAGCGCCATGTAGCCAATCTTCTCGTGCCGCGGCCCATAATTCTCCAGCACGCGCACCAGTCGCTGAATTTCCTGGCCCTTGGGCTCTTCTGCTGGCCACATTCCAGCGGCGTACTTCTCCAGCAATTGCCGGTGCATCGCATACAACGTCTCTGGCACCGCAACATCCGCAAACCGGAACACACGCACGCCCGGATTCCCCGGGGTCAGTGGCAGGGTCTTATTCGTATTTGTCTCCAGCACCATTCCACTGGAAAATCGCGTCGAAAACTCAAAATAGCTTCCCACTCCCCTCGGAGTGACCACCGCCGTCACATTCGCAAAGTCATTTGTCGTCCGATTGCAGAAATACGCCACATACGTCCTGGTCTGCAGCGTCAACTCTCCGCAGTCGTAGCATCCAACAAGCGCAAATCGCAGGCTCTCCATCTCCGCTATGCGCGGCTCCATGCGCTTAGCCACTTCCTTAGGTAATTCTTTGGTTGACAGGCGTGAAAGCGTAATCTTCCGGGCATACCGAAATGTGCTATGAAGAGCCACCGGTCCTGCAACGTGCAAGACTCCGATGACTGCTGCTGCGTTCCACCAAAAATTGTCGAGCATGCGTGTTAATCGCTGGGGTGACGCGATCCCTCCGATTCCCAATGATTTCTGGTTGGTTCCAGTATTCGGCAGGTTGGGGCAGTCCCCTCTGAGTTTGCCGGGGCCCTGCGCACAATGCGTAATCGAACGTTCGGTAACACTGCAAAACATTTCTCTTGTTTTCTCGAAACCTGCAAAGCCTCTGGAACCAGACGGGTGGGGGCGCTTGTTTGAGATAAGCGCAGAGTACTATTATCTATTTTTCAATATGCGGTAGAATTGTCCCGGGGGGCTCTTAGCCCTTCAGCACCCAGGCCGCGATCACCAGCCGCTGAATTTCGCTGGTTCCCTCGTAAATCTCCGTAATTCGCGAATCCCGGTAGGCCCGCTCCACTGGATACTCCTTGCTGTAACCGTACCCGCCGTGGATCTGTATCGCTTTGTGCGCCACGCGTGTCGACATTTCGCTGGCAAATAATTTCGCCACCGAAGCTTCCAGGCTGAACCGCGCACCGCTATCCTGCTTCCATGCCGCTTTTCGCACCAGCAATCGTGCCGCATCAATCTCCGTTGCCATGTCCGCCAGCATGAATTGAATCGCTTGGAACTGCGCAATGGGATGCCCGAATGCCATTCGCTCCTGCGACCATTTGAGGGCCGCCTCAAACGCCCCTTGCGCAATACCCGTGGCTTGTGCAGCAATTCCGATACGTCCGCCATCCAGTGTGGAAAGCGCCACCTTGTACCCTTCGCCTTCGTTCCCAATGCGATTACCTTCCGGCACTTCGCAATCCGTAAACACCAGTTCGCTGCAAGCAGTGGCATTAATCCCAAGCTTCTTTTCTTCCTTGCCTACCTTGAATCCGGGCGTACCCTTTTCCACCACCAGCGCCGTTATCCCTTTTTCGCCCTTCGCCGGATCCGTGTTCACATACACAATCGCTGCGTCCGCCACTCCGCCGTTCGTGATCCACGCCTTCGTTCCATTGATCACGTACGTGTCGCCCCTCTTCACCGCTTTGGTTTGCAACGCCGATGCATTCGATCCCGCCTGTGGCTCTGTCAGCGCGTAACAGCCAATCTTTTCGCCCCGAGTAAATGGCAAAAGGAATTTCTTCTTCTGCGCGTCCGTCCCGTAACGATACATCGGATCGCAGAACAGGGAATTCTGCACGCTCAGAATTACACCCGTGGAAGCGCAATACCTCGAAATCTCTTCAATCACAATTGTGTACGCGATGTGGTCGAATCCCGCGCCGCCTTCTGCTTCCGGAAACGCCACTCCCGTCAATCCCAGTTCCGCAGCCTTCTTGAACAGCTCCCGCGGAAAGTGCCCGGCCTCATCTAATTCCTTCGCCAGAGGTCGCACCTCAGACTCCGCGAACTCCCGCACACTCTTCTGCAGCATCTTCTGTTCTTCATTCAATTCCAGGTTCACGGCAACTCTCCCACCTTCACAATATCAATCTCAAATCGCAAGCGCCCGCTTCAGCCTCTCGTAGGTCGTTTTCAATTCTTCCGCGTGCACTCGCGTTTCTCCGGTCACTGTCATGAAATTAGAGTCGCCAAGCCACCGTGGCAGCGCATGAAGGTGTAAGTGTGCCTCCACTCCCGCTCCCGCAGCCTTGCCCAAATTCATTCCCAGATTCATTCCGTTGGCGCTATATAAAGTCTTGAATATTTTCTCCATCTTCTGCGCCAGGTCCATCATTTCCGACAACGCCTCTGAATCACAAAGATTCAATTCGGCCACATGCGCATAGGGCGCCACCAGAATGTGCCCAGACGTGTATGGGTACCGATTCAAGATCAGGAACATTTTCTTCCCGCGGTACACCAGCAGCGATTCCTCATCTTTATTGCTTGCTACCGCATCGCACAGAAAACAATCTGACTCTTTTCCGGCTGCAAGCTGGCTCACATATTTATACCGCCATGGACTCCACAAATAATCCATCGTTCAACCGCCTTCGCTTTTCACTTCTGTTCTCAGCATATCGCACCACACAAAAAAAACGCCCTGATCATCTCAAGGCGTCCTCTTTGATTTAGAACCGACTCTTTTCAGGAAGCCGTCGCTTCTCCCAGCCGCTCTCCTGTCGTGTTCACGAAATCCTTCAGTTCCTTGCTCGGCTTGAAGAACGGAATCTTCTTCGCAGGCACGTCCACCTTCTCGCCGGTCTTCGGGTTCCGTCCAATCCGCCCGCGCCTCTGCCGCGTCCGGAAACTGCCGAATCCGCGGATCTCAATCTTGTCGCCCTTCTGCAGGGCGTCGATGATGCTTTCAAAAATCGTCTCGACGATCGTCTCGGATTCTTTCCGGGGAAGCTCCGCTACCTTCAGCACTTCCTCGATCAGGTCCGCCTTCGTCAATGTCGGTTGCTTTGTCATCGTCCCTTTGCCTCTTCGCTGATCCTCTGTGTACTCCCTACAACCTGCTGGCGCAAGGCGGGTTACGGGGGACACGCCTGTCCGGGTGCCCCTTCTTCGTATCATTAAATTGGCCTTCAGGTAAATGAATTTTCTGCTGGGCCCCGTGCTGCCAAACGAATCCGGTCCCCCGGGATTACCGGCCCGCCAGTTTCTGCTTCATCGCGTCGCCAATGGTTGCCGTCGCCGAGGACTTCGTCGTCGACTTATACTGGTCGATCTCCTTGCGTTCGATCTGACGAACCGCCGCGCGGTAGCTCAATCCGATCCGCCGCGTTTCCGAGCTGATCTTTATAATCTTGAAGTCATACTCCTTGCCCGGTTCCAGTGGTCCCGCGCTCTTCAGCGGCCCAGTGGTTGGACGGAATCCCGCCCCGCTATCATCACGACGCTTGCGCTCTTCAATTTCCGTGTTGTGGCACAGTCCTTCGATGTTGTCGCCCAGTTCCACGAATGCGCCGAACATGGCAATACGCGACACTTTGCCACGCACCACGTCGCCCACCTTGTGCGTCTTGAACCAGTCGCCCCAGATGTCGTTTACCTGCTTGATGCCCAACGACACCCTGCGGTTCTCCGGATCAATCCGCAGCACCTTCGCAGTTATCGGCTCACCCTTCTTGAATACCTCGTGCGGATTCTTTACCCGGCCGGTCCAGCTCACATCGCCCACGTGCACCAGTCCATCAAATCCTTCTTCGATTTCAATGAACGCGCCAAACTCCGCGATGTTGCGGACCTTGCCCGTAACAACTGTGCCCACCGGATACTTTTCCGCCACCAGCAGCCATGGATCCGGCTGTGCCTGCTTCATACCCAGCGAAACGCGGCGGTCGCTCGGCTTGATGTCTAGCACCACGACGTCTACTTCTTCGCCGGCCTTCACAACCTTCGACGGGTGCGCGGCCTTCTTTTGCCAGCTCATCTCCGTCACGTGTACGAGCCCTTCAATCCCTTGTTCCAGCTCGACGAACGCGCCGTAATCCACCACGCCTACAACCTTGCCCTTGTACTTGCCGCCTGCCGGATACCGCTCCGCCGCGTCAACCCACGGATCTTTCGTCAACTGCTTCAGGCCCAGCGATACCCGCTGCTTGTCCTTGTCGAACTTTAGGATGATCAGGTCCAACTCCTGCTCCGGCTTCACCACATCGTTCGGATGCCGCACGCGGCCCCAGCTTAGGTCCGTCAAGTGCAGCAAACCATCGATGCCGCCCAGGTCGACGAACGCGCCGTAATCCGTCACGTTCTTTACCGTCCCGTGTACAATCTGGCCTTCCTTCAGATTCTCCATCAACTCCGCGCGCTTTGCGTGCAGCTCTTCTTCCAGCAGCGCCCGGCGGCTCACCACGATGTTTCCGCGGCGGCGGTTCAGTTTGGTAATCCGCACCTGCACTTCCGTGCCCAGCAGGCCATCCAGGTTCTGTGTTGGCCGCAGGTCATACTGTGAACCCGGCAGGAATGCGCGCACTCCGCCAACGTCTACCACCAGCCCGCCCTTGATCCGGTCCACAACCTTCGCCGTGATCGTTTCCTTGGCCTTGTACTGCGCTTCAATCTTTTCCCAGGTTCGGCGGCGGTACACCTTTTGGTACGACACGATCGCGAAGCCATCCTTCGACTCACCCGTGCGCTGTACCTCAATTGTCGCGTTCGGCTCTGGCCGTGGAATCTCCGTCTCCGCAAATTCCGCTGCGGGGATCAGGCCCTCGGTCTTTCCGCCGAGGTCCACGACTACACCATGTTCGGTGTAGGCAACCACCTTCACCTCGATAACTTCGTTGTTCGTTGTCTCCGCCTGCGGCTCGCTGTACTGATCGATCAGCTTGCTCATCTCTTCCGCGCCGGCTGCTTCTTCCGCGGCTGCGGCTGCTTCCGCATCGACAACGGCGTTCGCCGCGTGCGTCTCCGCCTTGGCGTGGGCCTCGTCAGCGCGCACGTGCTCCGCCGCTGCGGGAGCTTCGCGGGCCGCTTCTACCGCAGGCGTTGCTTCCGCGCTCGGTGTCGCCTCACTCTTAGTGTTGTGGTCAGGATCTTGTTCTGTTGCGGCGGGTGCGGACGATACGGGGTTTTCCTGGTCAAAGTACATGTGAATCACGCCTCCGGGATTTCTATCCCTGTTTTTTGTCGAGTCAATCCTTGCGGAATCCCTACCGGGGTAATGCAAGGAGGGTTACAACGGGGCAGTACAGGACATTCCACTTCACTGCGTCGATGCAACTCGTTAGCTGTCACTTGGATGCCGCGAATTCATTGGGGGTTCGCCGCACCCTAACACCCATCAAAGGATACAAGCCACCCCAGCCCCTGTCAATCAACAGGCCGTCCCGTCGCTATGAAATCCGCTCTCATTACGTTACGCGGAGCAGGGCATTATTGAGCGAGTCCTCAAACATCCATTCATCTGCAAAGCACTCAAAAGTGTTGTCGCGGAACTAGAACAAGAAGTGTCTTTCTTCTTTTCGAGATCCGTGCACGGCAATCCAGTCCGTAGGTCCGTTCACGTTCGGATCTTCGCCAACTACCTCCTAGAACTCTCCCCAGGCCGGCGCGATTTTGCTATATCAGCATTGCCCCGTATACCAGCCCTCATCGTTTGTGGAGCCGAGTCGGTAACGGGCGATGTTACGAAATCCAAGTACCCCTCGCTCTTCTTCCATAAAAATTCGAAACAGCTGGTAATTCAAGAAGAATTTGAGAACTAGATCAGTTAACTCAACGGACAGCGATGGCTCTGGTGCATTTGGCTCAGCGTTCCAATTGTGATTTTGCCGTATAAACTGAATAGCCCAACTCCGTTAAACCCGCGCGCCTCGCGCGTGGCCCATCTCTTTCCGGAAATCCGGCGCGTCCACTTGGACCGTCCGACACATCTCATACAACCGTGACCGCATCCGCGTCCCAATCCGATCCGCCAAAGTATCTTCCTTCACCACGAGTTGCCGCCCGCCAGGCAATCGCGCCCCAGCCTCCGGCGTCGCCGTCTCATCGTGATAATTCGTGGTGATAATCGTCGTCCGGTTCTCGTTGTACCGTGCGTTCAGCACGATCCCCACAATATCCCGCACCCAATCCGACGGCTTACTCGCCCCCAGATCGTCCAGTACCAGCACTTCCACCGTTCGTATCGGCTCGAGTATCGCCATCTCAGTCGACTCGCTCGCCGGGTTGTAGCTCGCCTGAATCTCTTTCAACAATTCCCGGTAATCGCAAAATAATCCGCCGTGTCCCCGCCGGATCAATTCTTTCAACGCCGCTACTGCCAGATGCGTTTTCCCCGCGCCCGACGATCCAATCAGCAGCAATCCCTTTTCCGCCGCCGGATAATCCCGCAAAAATCCCTGCACCACCATCTTGGCGTTCTTCAAAGATTTTTCATGCTGCGCGGTCCACGTCTTCCCATCCGCCAGATCCGTCACATAACTCTCAAAATCGCAATGCTCATACCGCTTCGGAATCCGCGCCCGCTCCATCACCTTCCCCGCCCGCTCCTCTATACCGCACTCGCAAGCCACCGCCATGCTGCCCGCGGCACCATCCTTCCGCGCCACCAGCTTCCATCCGGTCCCTTTGCACAACCCGCAATTCTCTTTGGCCATTAAGCTCTCTGTGGCACAGACATGCTAGTCTGTGCGCTTAGGTCGTTCTTTCCTTCTTTGTTTCTCAGCCTCTTCTGCGCCTCTGCGTTAGCATTCTTTCCGCTACCGTACCCGCATCACCGGACCCCTCGCCATCATACGACCGCTTGTATGTCGCGACAATCTCGTTCTCAGCGGAAATCTGTGCACAAAACAAAAAAGCCCCGATCTCTCGGAGCCTTCAAGCACTTCTCTTTGTACCGCCGGCTACCAGCTGGCCGCTGCAATCTCTACTTCGCCACCCGCGGCGTTGTCCTCACAATCGCCGTATTCGGTACCTTCTCCCCCGTCCGCGCCATCCGCGACAATTCCTGCTGCACCACCTGGGCAAATTCCCGCATCTGCCGTTCCATCTCGATCATTTTCTCACGCATATTCAAAATGATCTCAATCCCCGCCAAATTCACGCCCATATCCCGAGCCAGCGTCAAAATCACATCCAACCTATCCAAGTCCGAATCCGTATACAGCCGCGTATTTCCCTGTGACCGCGACGGCTTCAGCAATCCCACGCGCTCATACAATCGCAACGTCTGTGGATGCAGCTTATACAACTCCGCGACGGCGCTGATCATGTACCCGGCCTTCGCTCTCGGCTTCTTCACTTTTACGGGCATTGCCTACACTCCCGCTTTCGCAAACAAATCTATCCGCGGATCCGCTGGCGCAACTTCTTCCAGCTCCTTCATCAAATTGCGCACCCGTTCATCCGTCGGCTCCGGCACAATCACCTGGATCTCCACATACTGATCGCCCCGCGCGCCATCTTTCCGTGCACTCGGCACGCCTTTTTCTTTCAACCGCAGCGTCCGCCCGCTGTTCGTTCCCGGAGGAATCCGCACCAGCGACCGTCCATCGATCGTTGGCACTTCAATCTTTGCGCCCAGCGAAGCCTCTGGCACCGTCACCGGCACCTTCGTATACAAATCATTCCCGCGGCGTTCGAAAAATTCGTGCGGTCTCACCACCACGCGCAGGTACAAATCCCCCGAATGCGCGCCCATCGTTCCCGCATTTCCTTTGCCCGGCACTCTCACTCTTCCACCGTTCGCCACGCCCACCGGTATGCGCACATCAATCGTTTCCGTCCGCCGCACGCGCCCTTCGCCGCCACACGTCTTGCACGCGCTACGCAATTTCCCCGTACCCCCGCAGCGATTGCACGGTACATTGAACCGCATCTTCCCAGCTGTCTGCTGGATCGATCCCGTTCCATTGCACGTCGGGCATGTTTGCGGAGTTCCAATCGCGCCCGTCCCGTGGCACGTCTCGCAGGAATCCATCCGCGTGATCTGCAGCTTCTTCACTGCGCCACGCACCGCATCCCAAAAATCAATTTCGATCTGGTATTCCAGGTCGCCGCCGGCTTCGTGCTCCGGCTCCATTGCCGCGCCGCCTCGCCCACCAAAAAACTGTCCAAACAAATCGCGGAAACTAGATGCGCTACCTTGCCCTGGCGCACCACCGCCAAAATCGAATCCGCCAAAATCAAAATTTACGTCGCCACCGCCGCCTGAATCTGGACCAGGTCCGTAACCACTCGGCGGCATGTTGTCGCTGTAGAATCCGTGTGTGTCGTAAATGCCGCGCTTCTTCGTATCTGAAAGTACGTCGTACGCTTCCTGCAATTCCTTGAACTTTTCCTCGGCCGCTTTATCGCCGGGATTCAAATCCGGATGATACTTCCGCGCCAGCTTTCGAAATGCCGTACGAATATCCTTAGCAGTTGCTTTTCGCCCCACGCCCAACAAATCGTAATAATCCTTTTTCATTCCAGTCGCCATAAGGTCCGTTATGCAGTGTCCTGCTTCAGGACAGCACCACCTGCCCGTTTTTTCGTGCAAATGGGTTCAGCAACGTAAACCCTGACGAGCTACGTGCCGAACCCCAATTGCCACATCCCGACTTCTCCAGAAACCGGTCCCAGTCACAAACCGGTTCCTGACTTCGCTTTACTTAGAACTGAGTCCTTCTTGCTTCCAACTTTACTAATTCGGCTTCTTGCTGTCGTCCACATCAACATATTCCGCGTCGATCACGTCGCCTGGCTTTCCGCCTTGCGCCGCTCCGCCGCCTGCCGATGCTCCCGAAGCCGCACCCGCTCCGGCCGCGCCCGCCTGCTCTGCGCCGCCCGCCGCTTGCGCCTTCTTGTACAGCTCTTCTGCCATCTTGTGCAGCGTCTTCTCCACGTTCTCTCTTGCCGAACGCAACCGCGCCACATTGCCTTCAGTCATGGCCTTCTTCGCGTCTTCCAGAGCCTCTTCGGCCTGTTTCACATCGCCCTCGGCCAGCTTGTCGCGGTTCTCGCGAATGGTTTTTTCTGCCTGGTACACAATGCCGTCCAGGGCATTGCGTGCTTCCACTTCTTCCATCCGCTTGCGGTCGTCTTCGGCATGCGATTCCGCTTCCGTCCGCATTTTCTCCGCTTCTTCTTTGCTCAATCCGGTCGAAGCGGTAATCGTAATTTTCTGTTCCTTGTTGGTGGCCTTGTCCTTCGCGCTAACGTTCAAAATGCCGTTCGCGTCGATGTCGAACGTCACTTCGATCTGCGGAGTTCCCCGCGGGGCTGGTGGAATTCCATCCAGCTTGAATGTGCCCAGCGACCGGTTATCCTTCGCAAACTTCCGTTCGCCCTGCATCACGTGGATTTCCACGCCCGGCTGGTTGTCCGAAGCCGTCGAGTAGGTCTCCACCTTGCGCGTCGGGATCGTCGTGTTTCGCGGAATCTGCACAGTCATTACTCCGCCCAGCGTCTCCACGCCCAGCGAAAGTGGCGTCACGTCCAGCAAGAGAATGTCCTTCACTTCTCCCGCAAGCACTGCGCCCTGAATCGCCGCGCCGACCGCTACCACTTCGTCCGGGTTCACGCCCTTGTGCAATTCCTTCCCGCCAAAGAACGTGCTCACCAGTTGCTGCACCTTCGGAATACGCGTCGAGCCGCCCACCAGCACAACTTCCTGAATGTCATTCGGCGTCATCTTGGCATCTTCCAAGGCCTGCTTGACCGGTTTCATCGAACGGTCCAATAAATCGCGCATGAGGTCTTCCAACCGTGTACGCGTCAGCTTCTGTTGCATGTGAATTGGCCCGCTCGCACCCGCCGTGATGAACGGCAAATTAATCTCCGTCTCCATCATCTGCGAAAGCTCGATCTTCGACTTTTCCGCAGCTTCCTTCAGGCGTTGCAGCGCCATCTTGTCTTTGCCCAGGTCGATGCTGTGTTCCTTCTTGAATTCATCGATTAGCCAGTCCACGATCTTCTGGTCGACGTCGTCGCCGCCCAAGTGAGTGTCGCCGTTGGTCGACTTCACTTCCACCACGCCGGCGCCAACTTCCAGCACCGAAATGTCGAACGTGCCGCCGCCAAGGTCATACACCGCGATCGTTTCGTCGCTCTTCTTCTCCAGCCCGTACGCTAGCGCCGCTGCCGTCGGCTCGTTGATGATGCGCAGCACTTCCAGGCCTGCGATCTCTCCCGCCTGCTTGGTCGCTTGACGTTGCGCGTCGTTGAAATACGCCGGAACGGTGATGACCGCCTTGGTCACCTTCTCGCCAAGAAAATCTTCCGCCGCCGTCTTTAGTTTCGTCAGAATCATCGCCGAAATCTCCGGTGGGCTGTACACCTTACCGGCAACTTCCACCCGAGCATCATCGTGGTTGCCCTTCACCACTTTGTAGGGCACCCGCTTCATCTCCTCGGCAATTTCGTCATAGCGCCGTCCCATAAACCTCTTGATCGAATAAACTGTGTTCTCGGGATTTGTCACTGCTTGGCGCTTCGCCACCTGGCCCACCAGGCGCTCCCCAGTCTTTGTGATCGCCACTACCGAAGGCGTTGTCCTGCCGCCCTCCTGGTTCGGAATCACCACAGGCTCTCCACCCTGCATCACCGCAACCACCGAGTTTGTTGTTCCCAGGTCTATACCAATTGTCTTACTCATATCCTCTGTTCCTTTCCCCTGAAAATCTTTCAAAATCCGTTTCTCGCAAACTCAACCAAAAGGCGCTCAACCGAGCTCCCGTTGTAGCGGCCACCTTCAGTCGGCCAGCTAGCCGCTGCGCGAAACCTCGCCAACTATACAAGTTGAGTGCCCTCTTGTCAAGTTGTTTGATAGTATCTGTAAATTGTTCATTATAAATGTCTTATATTATGGGCCAGCCCGCTGTGGACTCACTTTCGCTGCTCTCCACTTTCCCGAACTTCTGTTCATTTTTGCCCTCCGCCTCCCGCTCTCCTGACCGCTTTGTACTTCTTTCACCGCCCGGCTACCCCCCTCCCGTCCATCCTCGCAACCTCTTCCCGCGTCTAAACTTGTGTTACTCTGCTCCTGCTTCTATTTGCGGTTTTAACCTAGCTTCGGAGGACTCCTTGAACCGTCGGCCGCTGCTCGCCCCTGCCTTCACCCTTGCCGTCTCTGCTCTCTTCGCTGCCGAGCTGTTCGCCACCCCTCCCGGCCAAAATGCCCAAACCCCCAAGAAGGCCACCCTTGCAGCCAAAACCACCGCTCCCGCGAAGGCCACGACGGAGCCTGCCGCCGCAATGGTCACCTTGATCTCCGTCAATGGTGTTAACGAGATTGATCCCACCAAGGCGCTTGGTTCCAAGAATGCTCCCGTCACGATGGAGATTTTCAGCGACTTCCAGTGCCCGGCCTGCAAACAGCTTTTCACCACCACCTCGCAGAAAGTGATCAACGATTACGTCAATACCGGCAAGATCTACATGGTCCATCGCGATTTTCCGCTTCCCATGCACGCCTATTCCCGCGTTGCCGCCAGCTATTCACGAGCCGCTGCGCACATCGGCAAGAACGACGTCGTCGAAACCGCCCTATTCCAGAATCAAGAAAAATGGGAGACCACCGGCGACATCGTTTCGGTCGTCGCCGCCGTTCTCACTCCTGCAGAAATGAAAAAGGTCCAGGCTCTAGTGGACGCCAAAACCCTTGAACCTCTCATCGAAAAGGATAAGCAGTTGGGCTTGGGCTATTCCGTGAACCAGACGCCCACTAGTTGGTTGCACACCAAGGGCGGCCAGTCATTTCCAGTTGTGGGCTTCGTCCAATACGACGTCCTGAAGACGTTTCTGGACCAACTCGTCGCCCAGAAGTAGAGTGTATGCGGTTCGGTCGCTCGCTCCAGCGCTAGGTTTCTCGATGAATCGTTTTCCAGGTACTTGTCCTTCCGAGCGAAGCGAGGAATCTGCTTTTTTGCTCCCAAGCAAGTACTCACGATTTGAACGGGTTTTATACTTAAAAGCGATTACTTAAACTTAGGACTGATTCCCCATGATGCAATCCGCCCCGTTCAACTACCGCCGCATTATCATCTGGATTGGCCGCATCGTCCTCGCCGCCATCTTCATCTACGCCGGTTACGCCAAACTCTTCCGCCCCGACATGACGCCGCGTCCGCAGATGCCCATCGCTATCTCACTTTTCGCCCTGCAGATCGACTCCTATCAGATTCTTCCTCCACAAGCGGTCCTTTTCGTCGCCCGCACGCTGCCCTTCGCGGAAATCGCTCTTGGTCTCTTGCTCCTGATCGGCTGGCAACTTCGTATCTGGGCCACGCTTGTCACTCTGATTATCGCGGGCTTCTTTGCCAGCGTCGTTCGCGCCTATTCTATGGGTCTGCAAATCAACTGCGGCTGTTTCGCCAAACCCGAACCGCTTACCATCGTCACGGTCATCCGCGATGGCGCTCTCCTCCTTCTCGCCATTCTCACGACCGTTTTCGTATTCCAGGAAGCTCGCAAGCCCCATCCCTGGACCGCATCCGCCCCCGAGCCTTCCGCGTAACTGAAATCTCGCCCGTCACAGTTGTGATCCTGAGCAAAGCGAAGGACCTCAACCATCCATTCAATCTTCGTCCTCACCCGTTTCTAAATCAGTACGCCATCCCCTAGGCGACATCTTGCTCTCTTTACTTATGCGCTAGAATTATTCGTTCATGTTCTCTCTCCCCCCCATCACCTTGCGCCTTCGCGGCTGGAAACTCATTGACCGCGTCGCTCTCGCCTTCCTTCTCCTTTGCTCCATCACTCTCGGCGCCGCTACCGGCCTGCTCTTCGTTTACGAAAGCGACCTTCCCGAAATTCACGCGCTCGAAACCTATCGTCCCAACGTCGTCACCGAAATCTACGCTGATGATGGTCAACTCATCGGCAGCTTTGCTCTGCAACGCCGCATCCTCATGACCTGGGAGCAAATTCCCAAAGTCCTCTACAACGCCGTCACCGCCATTGAAGACCAGCACTTCGAGGACCACTGGGGCGTCGATTTTCCCCGTGTCGCCGGCGCGGCTTATCGCAACATTCTCAAGCGCCGCAAAGCCGAAGGTGCCAGCACCATCACCATGCAACTCGCCGGCAATCTCTTCCTCGATCGCAGCGACCGCAGCTTCCGCCGCAAAGCCCAGGAAATTCTCCTCGGCCTCCAGATCGAACGCCGTTACACCAAGCCGCAGATCTTCACCATGTATGCCAATCAGGTCTATCTCGCTCACGGCAATTATGGTTTCGCCGCTGCCTCTGAATTTTATTTCGGCAAATCTGTCACCGACCTGAATCTTCAGGAAGCCGCTCTTCTTGCCGGCATGGTCAACGGCCCTAAATACTCGCCGCTCAACAATCCTTCCGGCGCATTAACTCGCCGCAACCTCGTCATCCATCAAATGATGGAAGAAGGCAAAATCACCCCCGCCGATGAAGCTGCCGCAAAGAAAACGCCGCTTGGCCTGCATATCCAATATCCGCGTAACGACCTCGCTCCTTATTTCTTTGAAGACATTCGCAAATATCTCGAATCCACATACGGCACCGAAGCCGTGCACGAACGTGGTCTGCGCGTCTATACCACGCTCAACATCCAGATGCAGAAAGCCGCCAACCAGGCCATTCGCGACGGCCTGCATACCTACGACCGCCGCCACGGTTGGCGCGACAAACTCCCCAACGTGATCAAGGACAATCTCGGCAAACTCGACACCTACGAAGACGACGACTGGCGCCACGCGATTGAAAAGGGAAGTTACACTACTGGTCTGATCCTCGCCGTCGACGACAAAAGCGCTACTGTCAAGATTGGTTCTTATCGCGCCCTGCTCGCTCCCGCTGATATCGCCTGGACCGGCCACAAAAAGCCCAGCGAGATTCTTTCCGTCGGCGATCTCGCGCAGTTTTCTGTCCAGGAACTTCGCGAAACCACCGCACGCCTGCAACTCGAGCAGCAACCCGCTCCCCAGGCCGCCTTGATCGCCATCGACAACGCCACCGGCGAAATCAAAGCCATGGTCGGCGGCTACAGTTTTGAAGATTCCAAGTTCAACCGCGCCACACAGGCCTATCGCCAGGTCGGCAGTTCCTTCAAACCCTACGTATATGCCACTGCCGTCGAAAAAGGTTCCTCGCCCTTCGACACTATCGTTGACGCTCCCTTTACCACCATCAGCGGTGGCCAACCCTACTCTCCCCACAACTACGACGAAAAATTTGAAGGCACCATCACGCTGCGCCGCGCGCTCGCGGGTTCCCGCAACGTTCCCGCTGTCAAGCTCGCCGAACGAATTGGAATCAATTCCGTCGTCGACATGACCCGCCGCTTCGGTATCACTGCGCCGCTGCCGCCCTACTTGCCGCTGGCTCTAGGCGCTGCCGATATGCGCCTCATCGAACACGTTTCCGCTTTCAGCGTTTTTCCGAACGATGGCATTCGCATCGATCCGCACATGATTCGCCGCGTCACCAGCTATGACGGCGCTCTGCTGGAAGACGCTCACCCCGAAGTTCACGATGTAATTTCGCCCGATGTTGCGCGCACCATGACCGCGATGCTTGAAGAAGTCGTCCAGTTCGGCACCGCCATGAAAGCTAAATCCATTGGGCGCCCCGCGGCCGGCAAGACCGGCACGACGCAGGATTTCACCGACGCCTGGTTCCTCGGGTTCACCCCGCAAATCACTGCAGGCGTGTGGGTCGGTTACGACGACAAACAAATCTCATTAGGCAAAAAAGAAAGCGGCGCGCAAGCCGCTCTTCCTATCTGGATAGAATTCATTGATCGAGGCATGGCCGGAATGCCGGTCATGGACTTCACTAACGTAATCACTCTGGAACAACAAGCCGAGGAACATCACGTTCACACCGACGTACCTGACACTCTCCCCGAGGAAGAAGTCCCCACGGCCCCCAAGCCCAAAGCAACGACCATCTCCACATCCCCTCCCAACTAACCCCTGTAGCGGCCACCTTCAGGTGGCCACCGCTAACTCCACTGCCAGACTTATACCTGCGGTGTTCTCGGGTTCCAATTTCCTATCTGTATTTCTTTGCGTACTCTGTGTCTCAGCGTTAGGCTTTGTTTTTTTCGCCTAGTCCTACCCTTTCCCAAACGGGTCCCATCCACCACTAACCAACACCCGCTTCTCACCCGCTTCTTCCACGCAAATCATTTTTCCCTTCACAATCTCTCCTACCCTAGTAATCTTCAGCCCGCGATACGCCGATGGAACCTTCCCAGCTAATCCTGGCCGAACCGCGAACAACAATTCGTAGTCATCCCCGCCATGCAACGCCAACTTCACACCTTCCTCGTGCGCAATCGGCACACAAATCGGCAACTTCTCGGCCGCAATTCGTGCGCCCACTCCACTCGCGGTGCAAAGCCGCTCCAGATCCGTCGACAATCCGTCCGACAAATCCATCATCGCGCTCGCTATCTTCTTTTCTGCCAGCCACTGTCCCATCGCCAGCCGCGGCACCGGGTATAAGTGCTTCCGCAACGCAGAATTCTTTGCCCGCGCAATTCCTTTTTCTTCGCGCAGCATCCGTAAACCTAGCTCCGCTTCTCCTAGCGTTCCCGTAACAAACAACTGATCTCCCGGCCGCGCACCATTGCGCCTCACCGCCCGTCCGCTCTGAACCTCTCCGATGACCATCGCGTTGATCAGAATCTCCTCGCGCCGAGTTGTATCCCCTCCCGCCAACTCGCAACCGAGTTCCTTAGCTGCCAGCCGCAACCCTCTCAGAAATCCGGTCAGCCACTCCCTTGTCGCGCTCTCTGGCAACGCCAAACTCAGCAAAAAGCACCGCGGCACTCCTCCCATCGCTGCAATGTCGCTCACCGCCCGCGCCAAGCACTTCCATCCCACCGCATCCGCCGGATGCTTGTCCCGCAGAAAGTGCGATCCTTCCAGGAACCAGTCACACGTCAGCACCACTTCGCGTCCGAGCTTCGGCCTATAAAGCGCCGCATCATCGCCCACCCCTAATCCCAGAGCGCTCCTTCGCGCATTCCCAAACGCCTTCTCAATCCCCTTCACCAGCTCGTTTTCGTTCACCAAGAAACGCTTCCTTCCAAGATTCCGTGTTAATCCTACTCCAACCTGTCCTTCCGACCAGTGGACAGTTTTCCAGAGGCTGCACTTTTTTCCGAAAATACAGGGTTGACGGGAGTCGTCTACAAAATTTAATATACGTTCATCGCGAACCAAGGCTCACGGTTCAGGGCAAACGCCGTAGTTGGACTGCTAGCGGGTACCTGGGAATGTAAGCCCGCACTTCTAAAGTATCGAACGAAGGCCTGAGGGGGCCAATCCGTGATTAGCGGCAAGAATTACACATTTTATATTGCGTCCACGCCCGGTAAGCTTCGCAAGCTTGTCGTGCCCGCCTATCTTTTGCATGGCGTCGCAGCCCTCGCCCTCATTGGAACCATCACTGTTGTCGCCGCGGTAGGCTCCTATAGCCGCATGTTGTGGAAGGTTGGCAATTACAACGCCCTTCGCCACGATCAGGAAAACTTGAAGAAGCAGTATCGCGACCTGCAATCCACCGTTAAGGATACCAATCAGCGCCTCGACTCCTTGCAGTCCCTCGCCACTGAAGTCGCCATGACGTACGGTGTGCTGCGCTACCACCCGGCTGCCTTCGAATTGACTGACGATTCCGCAAGCCCGCAGGATTCTTTCGACCGTTCTCTTGAGCAATACTCCTTCTTAAAACGTAACGCCGCTGCCATCGCGGTTTCCTCTGGCGGACTGCGCATGATGCCCGCCATGGCTTTTGCGGACTCCAACTACACTCCCGCGATCTGGCCGGTTCTCGGCCACATCACCGACGGCTTTGGCGAGCGCCTGGATCCTTTCTCGGGTGAGGGTGCATTCCACACCGGCGTAGATGTCAGCGCAGATTATGGGGCGCCCGTACACGTTACTGCCGACGGAATCGTCGTTACTGTCGACACCCACACCGGCTACGGCCGCGTGGTCATCGTCGAACACGGATTTGGTCTGACTACATGGTACGCGCACTTGTCTTCTTATGCCGTAGTTGCTGGCACGCGCGTCAAGCGCGGCGAAGTGATCGGCTACACCGGAATCAGCGGCCGCGCCACTGGCCCTCACGTTCACTACGAAGTCCGCATGAACAACGCGCCCGTCAATCCTTGGCGCTACATGAAGTCCAATCCCTCCGGCGACTAAGCTCTCTCCCAACTGCATGCAACTTTTGGTATTCGCACCGCGGTTGTGTCTAACGGCCGTCTTCTGAGTTGGGCGTCTTGTTTTTTTTGCACGATAAATCGTGCCCTCTTGGGTTTGCCCCTGCTTTTGCCTATGTAGTGGCCGACTTTCAGGTCGGTTCTTTTCCACTGAACTCATCTCTCTACTCCCAACGAAAAACCTTCGCAGACACCGCCGTGAAAAACAGAAACGCCACAATCAATGCCACCACGTCCCCCAAATGCGCCAGCCATCCGTCGCCTCTCCAGATCCCCTCCAGCAATGACACTGCATACGTCGTCGGCAATACCCGCGCCACTGCCCGAAGCCCTGGCGGGAACGATGACACCGGCGTGAACAGCCCCGATATACCAAGCATGCTGTAAAGAATTAGGCCGCCGATGGGCTGGGCAAACCGAGCCGTAGGCACCATGCTGGCGATCAGAAAACCGATCGACAGAATGCTCAAAGTGCCGATCAAAAGCGCGACCGTAAACGAGAACAGAGGTGCATGTATGCCAGCCGGGTAGTACCGCTTGCCTGCCAGCACCATCAAGGCGAGCGTGGCCCCGGTCAGCAGCAACTTCACCACCACGTGTGCCGTCAATATGGTCTGAGGACGCAACGGCGTCGCCCGCAGTCTTTTCAATATCCCACCCTCACGGTAGATCGAAACGATGGTGATTAGTGACAGGACCGTGCTCACGGCGATCAGCAGCGACGCAATCACCGGCAAACCTACGTGGATAAAATTGTTGGTTGCCAGCTCGGATGGCGACATGCGGCGGCTCACGACGCGGCCTACCACTAGGAAAATCAGTACGGGGGCAAAAATTGTCCCGAACGCGCCCAGCGGCTCGCGCAGAAATATCTTGATCTCAACCCAGGTCAGTTTCCAGAGTCCGCGCATCATCATAAGAGGGTCTAATCGCGAATCGAATGCCCGGTAATTTTCAGAAAAACGTCTTCGAGGTTTGGAAGGATTGTGCGGAAGTCCGTCACCCGAATTCGATTCTCGGACAAACACTGGATCACGTCGGTTACAAAATTGTCGCCACTGCCTCGTATCGTAAATCGTAGGTCCGCACAGGTTACCGCCGTCACTCGTCGAATCGCGCGAAGCCGCTCCTCGGCAGTTGGTTCATCGGTGGCCAAGATCACTGTTCGCTCCGGACAGTGCCGCGCGACCAGCCGTGCCGGCGTCTCCATATCGATAACGCGGCCGCGTTCGATGATGGCCACTCGGTCGCATAGTCGTTCTGCTTCTTCCATCAGGTGAGTGGTCAGGAAGACAGTTTTGCCGCGCTCGCGAATACTTTGTACAAGTTCCCAAATCGCGTGCCTCGACTGCGGGTCCAGGCCGGTGGTCAGCTCGTCGAGAAAAACCACCTCTGGATCGTTGATTAACGCCAGCGCAATAAACAGACGCTGCTTCTGCCCGCCGGAGAGATTCATGAACCATGTGTTCCGTTTTTCCGTTAGGCCCAATTGCTCCAGCAATCGTTCGCCATCGAGAGCTTTCTTCTTGTAGAGTGAAGCCCAGAGGTTTACGGCCTCCCACACTTTGATCCGCTTCTGCAGTTGCGCCTGCTGCAACTGAACTCCAATGCGGTCTTGCAGATTGTACACGTCGCGAATTGGATCAAGCCCCAGCACGGAAATGGCGCCCCGGTCCGGCGACCGCAGACCTTCGATGCACTCCATCGTGGTCGTCTTTCCCGCCCCGTTCGGCCCGATTAACCCAAAGATTTCTCCTTCGTTCACCTCGAACGACACTTCATCGACAGCCACCAGTTGGCCGTAAGTCTTGCGCACTTTCGAAACTTGTATGACTGGATGCATGGGAGTTCACGAAGCCGGAGCTTTTCCTAATGCCCGCTTGTCTCAGTTGTTCTGTTCGCCTTCCTTACGGAATGAAGAAATCCGGGCGGAACCTAAGGCGCAACCCGCCCAGTTCTTACGTCCTGTGTTTCTCCTCCTGCAGGGAAAGGATCTCCTGTCAGGATTTCGCAGAATCTCTATTTCTAATCTGGCAGTCTCTTTTCCCAATAAATATCGAACTCCGTGCCTATTCCCGCGCTTGCTAATTTCTCGCCGGCAACCTTAGGTTGGCCGCCGCCAATCCATGCCTTCACATTTCCTTGAACAATGCGGCGGGATCCCTCTGCATCCACTATGCTCAAATCTCGGTCGCGCAGTTTAAACGTCACAGTCTTTGTCTGTCCTCGCGCCAGATGCACGCGTTGGAATCCGCGTAGCTCTTTCAGCGCCGCGCCCGCAATCCCCTCGTGTGTCAAGTACAGCTGCACCACTTCATCGCTATCCATCGTTCCCTTGTTCGTCACATCCGCGGAAATGGTCAACGAACCATCGAACTCAACAGAATGGCTATCCACACTAGGCTTGCTATACGCAAATTCCGTGTAGCTCAATCCATAGCCAAACGGGTACAGCGGCTCCCCTCTAAAATACCGATACGTTCGGTTCGCCATGGAGTAATCCTCAAACGCAGGCAACTGTTCAACGCTCTTGTAGAACGTCACGGGTAGCCGTCCCGCTGGACTGAAATCGCCCGCCAACGCCTGCGCCACCGCTGTGCCCCCTGCCTCACCCGGGTACCACGCTTCCAGGATTGCTCCCACATGCCCGTTCGCCCAGTTTACTGACAGCGCGCTTCCACTCATCAACACCAGCACCACTGGCTTCCCCGTTGCCTGCACCCTCTCTAATAATTTTTCTTGCGGTGCAGGCAGATCAAGCCTCGTTCGGTCACCACCCGTAAAGCCCTCAGCCTTCACCTTCATCTCTTCGCCTTCCACTCGCGCGGAGAGCCCCAGCACCACCACCGCTAGATCCGACTCACGCGCCGCTCGCACTGCTTCCTCTTCTTCGCGTCCCGGCACGCCCCAAATCAGTCTTGCCTCGGCCGAACGCACCGTCTGGAAATATTCGATCTTGATCGCGTACGCTTTGCCTTGCTCCAAGTGAATCGCCTTGGTCTGTGTCGTCGATGGCCGGTGCTCCGTCCAGTCGTCCACCAATGGCTCGCCTTCAATCCACACGCGATATCCGTCCTGTCCCGTAAATCCCACAATGTAGTCGTCTGTTTTCGCTGGATACAGCACTCCCGTCCACCGGACCGAATAATTCGTTGCCAGCTTGGGAGACACTCCCGTGAATCCCCACACGAAGTTTACCGCCGCGTCCGTGCGGCGCATCGCCGGTTCGCCTTCCAGTTTGATATTGGTAAAATATTCTGCTTTCAACCCATGCAGCTTACGCGTCGCATCCGTGTACAGCGCCGTGCTTGGAACCGGTTTCACGACAGGCCCGATCAGTCCAGTCCCTTGCACAAAATGAATCTTCGATTGCGGAAATCTTTTCTGCAGCCCTGCCAGAATCGTGACGGGAGCCGAAGGCGTCCCGTTGTAATTTCCTTCCAGCGCGTCCAGGCTGTCGGCATTCGCTCCGATTACCGCGATCCGCGTGTATCTTTTCTTCAACGGCAGAAAGTGATTTTCGTTCTTCAGCAGTACCAGCGACTCACGCGCCGTTCGCAGCGCTAGTTCTCGATTCGCCCCTGTATTGTTATCGGCCGCACTCAACTTCGACCACGGCACCATGCTCGGTGGATCAAACATCCCCAGCTCAAAACGTGCCTTCAATGTCCGGGTAACAACAGTATCGATCACGGACTCTGGCAGAATTCCCTGGCGCACCGCATTCAGCGCAGCAGTTCTCTCCAGTTCCACACGCTTCTGCGGCGACCCGCAGATCAGGTCCGTTCCAACCTCGAGCGCGCTTGTCAGGCCTTCTTCCTGCGTTGGCTTGAACTTGTGGTGCGCGCTGATGTCCTCAATCGCCGCGCAATCGGAAACCACATACCCCTTGAACTTCCACGCCTCACGCAGGTAGTCATGCAGTAGCGCCTTGCTGGCACAAGCCGGCTCTCCGTTCACGGAGTTATACGCGCACATTACCGATTGCGCGTTTCCCTCCATCACCGTCGCCCGAAATGCCGGGAGGTACGTGTCCTGCATATCGTGCCGCGAAACTGTCACATCAACCTCGTGGCGCGTAGCTTCTGGCCCGCTATGAACTGCGAAATGTTTTGGCGTCGCCACAGTCTTCAGATACTTCGCGTCATCACCCTGCAATCCCTTGACGAACGCCAATCCCATGCGCGACGTCAGATACGGATCCTCTCCGTACGTCTCCTGCCCACGTCCCCAGCGCGGATCGCGAAAAATATTGATGTTTGGCGACCACACCGTCAGCCCTTTGTACCAGGCCGTGGACTCATCTTTGCTCTTTTCCGAGTTGTACTTCGCGCGAAACTCCGTGCTGATTGCCGTGGCATCTTTCAGCAAAAGGGCATCATCGAATGTGGCCGCCAATCCAATCGCCTGCGGAAATACCGTCGCCACGCCTGCGCGCGCCACTCCGTGCAATCCTTCGTTCCACCAGTTGTATTCCGGAATCCCCAATCGTGGCACGGCATCGGCCGTGTGCCCCAGTTGCGAAACTTTTTCTTCCAATGTCATTCGCCGTTCCAGGTCGCGCGCCCGCTCCTCGAATGATAGCTTCGTATTTTTGTAAGCGGGAGTCGCCGTTTCTTGTGCGACACACGGTTTTGCTGGCGCAAACAGCATCATTAAGGGAAGGAACGCAATCAACTTGCGATTCATAAGCCTCACAAGGATCTATCCGGAGCGGTAAGCATGTCTCCGCGAGGGAATTGTGTTCGCGCAGAAAATTACTCATCACGCGAACGCGCGCATCAGTGTACATCCGCTATCCGATTTTTGTAATGGAAGTCTCTTGTAACGGCCGCCTTCTACTTGCCCCCGTGGGGGAGGCGGGCGCCTTTGCTTTTCTGCGCAGTTGCCGGTTCTCAGACCGGTTCTTTCTCTTTCGCGTGTACAGCGGCTTTACGCCTCATTTTTTCCGTGCGCTTTCTCAATGCCCGCCGACAACACTCGGCCCGCTCGCCTGCTTCACCGCCTCCAAAAATCCCGATGTCACCTCAAACACCACTCTCACCGATTTCCCCGTTCCTCTATCCACTTTCTCCACATCCGCCGACTTCAACAACTCCAGATACGCTTGTCGCAATTGCGGATCCATCTGCTTTCGGTTCTGCGCGCTATTCAATCCCGCCTGCGCCATGATCAGCATCCCTTGCAGAAACTCCTTCAACTGATTCAATGTACTTTCTGCTGTGCTTTCTCCTTCAATTACCACGCGCAGATTATTTTCTTCTGGCTTTCCCCCGAACGTCACCCACTGCAGTTGGCTCAACAACGTTACCAACTGCGGCGAACGAAAACCTCCCGGCGCTTGCTCCATTGCCGCCGCCGTCGTCGCGTCTTCTCGCATCACCGCGAACACCGCGCTCCCCGCCAGCCGAGAAAAATGTTCCTGCCAATCCTTCTTCCCCTCGTAACCGGCTTTCTGCAGAAACAGCAAGGCGTAACCTGGATCATCGGTCAAGACGATTCGATCGTCCTGCAAAAATGCAAAATACGATGGCCGTGGAGAATTTTTCAGATTCAGCGAAAATACCTGCAATCCTTTTTCGTTGAAGCTGTGTCCCGATTGCTTTGCGTACTCTTCCAGTTTCTTCCGGTCAAAACGTCCTTCCGCAATTGCGTACATCGTCGATCGCGTTCCCTGCCGTGTAAAAGCGATCGCGGCGCGGTCCAAATCACGCTCGTAATTGAATCCCGTGGCTTTCACAAACTGCGCGTAGTCTTCTTCCACGGAATCGTGTGGCAGCCACGCGAGCAACCGCGGCAAGAAAGTCGACTTTCGAAATTGTTCCAGATCCAGAAACACCACCACCGAAGGATCCGCCGGCATCAGCGACAACATTTCTTCGCGCGCGCCCGGTCGGTCCGCAGGCTCCCAATGCCGATAGGCCAAAAACCCAGCCACCACCAGCAGGACAAATCCTGGAAATGCAAGTAACCATTGACGCGGTTTCATAAATTCTTGCCTCGCATGAACTGAAACCTGCTATCGCGCGACATTCGCCTCATTGTCGCATTCTCTTGGCGAAACCTGGCAAAATTGAGGGGACCCTCTGAACCAAGCAAGATCCTGCTCCAGCCCTTGTGGATAGTATCTACAGTTTACCCCTCGCTCGAATGGGTAAGTCATTCATTGTAAAAATGTTAGAGAGGGATACCATATTCACAGCGCTGGCATCAATTTCCACAGCTTTGGCTTATTACTTGCTCCGTATCCTGCCCCCGCCTATTGCAATAACTGTGTCCAATCTGCTATTCTTGTGCGGTTTGAGCAGCGCTGGCGTAGCTCAGCTGGTAGAGCATCTGATTTGTAATCAGAGGGTCGGGGGTTCAATTCCCTCCGCCAGCTCCACCATTTGTAGGGGAGTGAGGCGGAGCGATTCCCGTCATGCTAACATGAAAGGGCTGGTGTCTCTTGACACGAGTCCATTTTGTGTTTTCGTTTACCGCACTCCCGGTTTCTTCACCGCTGGCAAACAATTTGGACACGCTTTTTGTGTCCTTGCGTTTTTCGCGGACGGGTGGGTGAGTGGCTAAAACCAGCAGACTGTAAATCTGCCGCTCCTTGCGGGCTACGAAGGTTCGAATCCTTCCCCGTCCACCAGGATTCAACCTCCGCGATGGAAGTCCCGGAGTGCAGTACCGCCGATCGGGCAAAGGCGTTCGGCGTAGCAGCAACACCGCAGGAAATCGCAAACGCGATGTTCGAAAGCGGTACGGAACTCGGCGCCGAGCCGTTTAGAAATGGTGCGCCGTGTAAGTTGGCTTTTGCTGTATCGGGTTCGGCCTGGGTAGCTCAGCTGGTAGAGCGCGTCCTTGGTAAGGACGAGGTCACCGGTTCAATCCCGGTCTCAGGCTCCAGTTCTTGTTTCTTCGGTCAGGGGCACGGGTTTAGTTTTCTAATTGGGCGGGGGTAACTCAACGGTAGAGTCTCACTCTTCCAAGGTGATGGTTGCGGGTTCAAATCCCGTCCCCCGCTCCAAAGTTTGGCTCAAGCAGCAAGGTGCAAATGCCGCTTGCGCAAAGGATGAAGACAAATGGCGAAGGAAAAGTTTGAGCGAACAAAGCCACACGTCAACATTGGCACGATCGGCCACATTGACCATGGCAAGACCACGCTGACGGCGGCGATCACCAAGGTGCTGTCGAAGCATAATCCGAAGGTTGCTTTCCGCGCGTTCGATTCGATCGACAACGCACCGGAAGAACGCGAGCGTGGTATTACGATTGCCGTTTCGCACGTAGAGTACGAAACGCCGAATCGCCACTACGCACACATGGACTGCCCGGGTCACGCGGACTACATCAAGAACATGATCACTGGCGCGGCCCAAATGGACGGCGCGATTCTTGTCGTGGCTGCAACTGATGGACCGATGCCACAAACCCGCGAGCACATATTGCTTGCTCGCCAGGTTGGCGTGCCCGCTATCGTCGTGTTTCTGAACAAATGCGACATGGTGGAAGACGCAGAACTTCTCGAACTGGTGGAACTCGAAGTTCGTGAACTCTTGAAGACCTATCAATTCCCCGGCGACACAATTGCCGTCATCCGCGGTTCCGCGCTGCAAGCGCTCAATGGCGATGCCTCCTGGGAAAAGAAGATCGACGAACTGATGGCTGCGGTCGATGCCAACATTCCTCTCCCGGTGCGCGACGTTGATAAACCGTTCGCCATGCCGATTGAAGACATTTTCTCGATCTCTGGCCGCGGCACCGTCGTGACCGGAAGAATCGAACGCGGCAAGGTAAAAACCGCCGAAGAAGTCGAAATCGTTGGTTTCCGCGCGACGCAGAAGAAAGTCGTTACCGGCGTCGAGATGTTCAAGAAGTTGTTGGATGAGGGACTGGCCGGCGACAACGTTGGACTCTTGCTCCGCGGCACGGAAAAAGAAGACGTGGAGCGCGGTCAGGTAGTTTGCAAACCGGGTTCGATCACGCCACACACAAAGTTTAAGGCCGAAGCGTACGTGTTGACGAAGGAAGAAGGTGGGCGGCACACCCCGTTTTTCTCGGGCTATCGTCCGCAGTTCTACTTCCGCACCACGGACGTAACCGGCGACATGAAGTTGCCGCAGGGCGTGGAAATGGTGATGCCCGGCGATAACGTGAGCTGTGAAGTAACGTTGATCACGCCGGTGGCTCTGGAGAAGGGCTTGCGGTTTGCGATTCGCGAAGGCGGCCACACCGTTGGCGCCGGCGCGGTCACGGAAATCATCGAGTAATTCAGAAAGCCCGGGCCAGCTTGTCTGGCCCGGACTCTTTCAAAAGGAATTCATCAAATGCGGGAAATCATTACTTTGCAGTGTGGTGACTGTAAGAACCGGAACTACACCACAACGAAAAATAAGAAGAAGCATTCCGAGCGCTTGGAAACCAAGAAGTTTTGTCGTTCCTGCCGGAAGCACACCGCCCACAAAGAAGCAAAGTGACAATCTAAGGATTGTCGTCCTGAGCGAAGGTCAGCCGCATTTGCAGACCGTAGCCGAAGGATCTCAGGCGGTGCAGTAGCAGGGAAGTAAGGTTTGGAGCCGGGGGAAAGAGTTTGGTGTTAGGGGAGTCGTCCAACGGTTAGGACTCTGGTCTCCAAAACCAGGTATGGGGGTTCGAATCCCTCCTCCCCTGCCAGAATTTTTAGATTGGCGCGAGCCACGGTTCGTGCAGGTTAAGAGGATTCATGGCAACGCAGGCGGTCAAAGTGAAGAACGAAGAGCAAGGCACTAACGCAATCACCGGGGCGGCTTCCTCCGTCGGTCAGAAGGTTGCTGGCTCGATCGAAGGTACTCGCGAATTTCTTCATGATGTTCGTGTCGAGATGAAGCAGGTCACCTGGCCTAATCGCGAAGACGTCATCTCTACAACCACCGTCGTCATCGCGACAGTCGCTTTCTTCGGCGTTTTCCTGGCCATCGTCGAAAAGCTTGCACAACTCGGCCTGGACAGACTTTTAAAGTATTTTCACGTTTAAAGGCGAAACGACACCATGTCGATGCAGTGGTACATCATTCACACCTATTCGGGCTTTGAAAAGAAAGTCAAAGAAAGCCTGGAGAGCCGGGTGGCCGCTTTCACTCTTCAAGACAAGATCGGTCGGGTTCTCATTCCCACCGAGGAGGTCGTCGAAGTTCGCGGCGGCAAGAAAGTTGTGGCTTCGCGCATGTCCTATCCCGGCTACGTCCTTGTCGAAATGGATCTCGATGAAGACACCTGGCACATCGTGCGCAACACGCCGCGCGTCACCGGTTTCGTCGGTTCCGCCACTTCGCCTTCTCCGCTTACCGAAGCGGAAGTCGACGGCATCATCAATCGCGTGCACACCCCGCAGGATCGCCCGAAGCCCAAGGTGGTCTACGAGCGCAACGAACAGGTGCGCATCGTCGATGGCCCGTTCGCCAATTTCAACGGTACGGTCGAAGAGATCGACAACGATCACAGCCGCTTGAAAGTTTCCGTTACGATTTTCGGGCGTTCAACGCCCGTCGAATTGGATTTTGCCAGCGTTGAAAAGCTGGGATAAAAATCTGCGGTGCACTCTCCGGCCGCAACTATAGAGATTGAGGTAAAGGAATCATGGCGCCAAAGAAACTTCAAACTACTGTCAAGCTGCAATTGCCCGCAGGCAAGGCCACTCCGGCTCCTCCCGTGGGTACCGCGCTCGGTCCTCATGGCGTGAACATTATGGATTTCTGCAAGCAGTTCAACGCCAAGACGCAAAAAGAAGCCGACGGGATGATTTTCCCGGTCCTCGTCAGCATCTACACCGACCGCACCTTCACTTTCATTCTCAAGACTCCACCGGCCTCCATTCTTTTGCTCCGCGCCGCGGGAATTGCCAAGGGTTCGCCAGAGCCGAACCGCAACAAAGTCGGCAAAGTCCTGGCAAAGTCACTAAAAAGCAGGTCGAAGAAATTGCCAAGATTAAGTTGGTCGATCTCAACACCACTAAACTCGAGTCCGCTGTGAAGACCGTGATGGGTACGGCGCGCAACATGGGCTTGGAAGTCGTGGAAGCCTAGGAATTAGAGGCGCTGGGGATCGCCGAGGAAGCTATGACCAAGAAAGCTGGAAAACACGTAGAGAACGCGCGCAAGAAAGTCGAAGCGCGCCCTTATAAGCTCGAGGAAGCCACCGAGCTCATCAAGAAGACGCATCACACCAAGTTCAACGAAACCGTTGAACTCGCCATCAACCTTGGTGTGGATCCCAAGCACTCCGACCAGGTTGTGCGCGGCACCGTCGTCCTCCCTCACGGGTTGGGCAATGCGGTTCGCGTCCTCGTCCTCGCCGGCGGCGACAAAATTCGTGAAGCGCAGGAAGCTGGTGCTGAGCATGTCGGCGGCGATGAACTCGTTGCCAAGATCATGGAAGGCTGGACGGATTACGACGCCGTCATCGCCACCCCAGACATGATGCGCTCTGCCGGTAAACTCGGTAAGGTCCTCGGCCCTCGCGGCTTGATGCCCAACCCGAAAACTGGAACGGTCACCATGGACGTTGCCAAAGCCATCCGCGAAACCAAGGCCGGCAAAGTGGAATTCCGCGTCGATAAAGCCGGTATCGTTCACTGCCCCATCGGCAAAATCCAGTTTGACTCAAAGAATCTTGCGGCCAACGCCCACTCCGTCATCAATGCCGTTGTGAAGGCCAAGCCCGCCGCGGCAAAGGGCAAGTACGTCAAAAAAATTACGCTGACTTCAACCATGGGCCCGGGCATCTCCATTGACCTGGCAGAAGCGGAGACTCTGGCAACCGCCGCCTAAGCAATACGGGCCGCGTTACAGGACGAATTTATGAAGAAGAAAAACGAAAAGCAGCAGGATCTCGATCAACTCAAAACTGACCTTGCGAAGGTGTCCACCGTCATTCTCACCACCTTCCAGGGCATCACTGTCCAGGACGACACGAAGCTCCGCCGCGCCGTGCAGGCTGCCGGTGGCAAGTATCAGGTCGTCAAGAATACCCTTGCAGAGCTTGCCGGTTCCGGAACTCCCGCCAGCGGCGTTCTGAAAGATCTGAAGGGGACTAACTCGATCGCGTACACAAACACCGATCCCGTCGCCCTTGCCAAGGCTTTGACCAAAATCGCCAAGGACGTTCCGTCTTTCAAGTTCAAGTCGGGCGTTGTCGAAGGCCGGGTTATTTCCATCGCTGAAATTCAGCAGCTTGCCACCATGCCGTCCAAGGAAGAACTGATCAGCAAGCTCATGTTCCTCCTGAACGCACCGGCGCAGCGCCTTGCTTCGGTCATCAACGCTGTTCCGCGCAACGCCGCTGTCGTTGTCAACGAAGCTGTCAAGGCCAACAAGTTTAGTGAGTAAGAGTTTGGAGCTGTGCGGGTCCCGCCCGTTTCGGTTCTAAAAAATTTGATTCAGAAAATTGAGAGGAGAACTAGCAGTCATGTCGAAAGTTGAAACCATTTTGGAAGAAATCAAGGGCCTGACGCTTCTCGAAGCGTCGGATCTTGTCAAGAAGCTCGAAGAAGCCTTTGGCGTCTCCGCAGCGGCAGCCACGGTAGTTGCGGGTGGCGGCGGTGCGGCGGCTGCGGCAGCACCGGCGGAAGAGAAGACGGAATTCAACGTCGTCCTCACCGATGTTGGCGGCAACAAGATCAACGTCATTAAGGCTGTTCGCGAAGTCACCAGCCTCGGCTTGAAAGAAGCTAAGGACCTCGTCGATGGCGCGCCCAAGACCGTCAAGGAAGGCGTTTCCAAGGACGAAGCCGCTACCATCAAGAAGAAGTTCGAGGAAGCGGGCGCCAAGGTCGAAATCAAGTAATGTTGCGCCGGCCGATTTTCGGCTGGCTCGGTTTTGGTCAGGCTTCACATTTGGCGCGGCGTTTCCGGTAGGTGTTTCCCGCGCCAGGGGAACTTCGTACGCAAGCTACGACCGGCATTATCTACAACTATCCGGGTCCTTTTTGGACCTTCACTTACCGTGTGCGGGGCGGCTCCGGGCAAGCCGCCATGCGGCACGGTTTAGTGTCTTTACGATGTGTTTGTCATGCTGCCCGAAAGGGAATGAGGTAAAGCAGGTATGTCCAATAGCAACCGGCACGTTCGGGAACGCCAGCGTCTGGACTTCGCAAAAATTCAGGGTGCGATTCAGATTCCCAACCTGATTGAAGTTCAGAAGAAATCGTATCAGCGCTTTTTGCAGATGGATTTGCTGCCTAGCGAGCGCGAGGATGGCGGCCTTCAGTCTGTTTTCACTTCCGTCTTTCCGATTAAGGATTTCCGCGAAATGTCGCAACTCGAATTCGTGGACTATTCCATCGGCAACTGGGAGTGCAAGTGCGGAAACCTGAAGGGCCTGCACCACCTCCGCGCTACTTGTCGCAATTGCGGTGCTTCCGTTGTCACCAATCCTTACCAGACCGGCGACGTCATCTGTACCAAGTGCGGCACTTTTAACAAGAACACTCCGACCTTCTGCAACAAGTGCGGCGACCCTGTCGCCATGCAACTCAAGTACGACGTAAACGAATGCCAGGAACGCGGCATGACGTACTCCGCCCCGCTCAAGGTCACCATAAGACTCACTATTTACGATAAAGATCCCGATACGGGCGCAAAAACCATTCGCGACATCAAGGAACAGGAAGTTTTCTACGGTGATATTCCTCTGATGACCGAAAACGGTACCTTCATCATCAACGGTACCGAGCGCGTCATCGTCAGCCAGTTGCACCGTTCGCCGGGTGTCTTTTTCGAGTCCGCTAACAACCGTTCTTATTTCCTTGGCAAGATTATTCCGTATCGCGGTTCCTGGGTTGAGTTCGAGTACGACACCAAAAACATTCTGTACGTCCGCATCGACCGTAAGCGCAAATTCCTAGGCTCGATCTTTCTTCGGGCCCTGGGCATGAAGTCCAACGAAGATATCCTGCGCACCTTCTATCAGGTCGAACGCATCTCTCTGCGCGACAAGGAACTGCACTGGAATCTTTCTCCTGGTATCGTGGATCGCAAGCTCATCCACGAAATTCGCAACCCCAAGTCCGAAGAAGTGATTGTCGGCGCGCACAAGCGCATCACCGAAAACCTCTTCAAGGAACTCATCAAGGCCAAAATCTCCCAGGTTCGCGCTGCATTGGCAGACCTCGAAGGCGCTTACAGTGTCGCCGACGTGGTCAATCGTCAGACTGGTGAAGTTCTTCTCGAAGCCAACAAGCCGCTCAGCGCTGATCTCTGGCAGGCCTTCGCCGAATCCGGAATCACGGAAGTCGACATTTTCTTCCCTGAAAAGGACGACATCGGTCTGGTCCTGTCACGCACTCTCGATAAGGACTCCATCCGTTCTTCCAAGGAAGCGCTAATCGAAATCTACCGCAAGCTGCGTCCGGGCGATCCTCCGACTCTGGAAACCGCCACGAACCTGTTCCGCGGCATGTTCTTCGATCCGCGTAAATACGACTTCTCCAAGGTCGGCCGCCTGAAGTTCAACATCAAGATGGGCCTCGACACGCCGCTGGAAAATCGCACGCTTGATGCCACGGACTTCGTTTCCGCCATCAAGTATCTCTTCAAGCTGCGCAAGAACATCGGTGTTGTCGACGACATCGACCATCTCGGTAACCGCCGCGTTCGCGCGGTTGGCGAGTTGCTCGAAAACCAGTTCCGCATCGGCCTCGTCCGCATGGAACGCGCCATCAAGGAAAAGATGAGCGTGTATCAGGAAATGTCCACGGCGATGCCGCACGACCTGGTCAACGCCAAGCCCGTCATGGCTGCCATCCGCGAATTCTTTGGCTCTTCGCAGTTGAGCCAGTTCATGGACCAGACCAACCCCTTGAGCGAAATTACTCACAAGCGCCGTCTCTCTGCGCTTGGACCTGGTGGTCTTTCGCGTGAACGCGCTGGATTCGAAGTCCGCGACGTCCACCCCACTCACTACGGCCGCATTTGCCCGATTGAAACTCCGGAAGGCCCGAACATCGGCCTCATCAGTTCGCTATCTTGCTTTGCGCGCATCAATGATTACGGCTTCATCGAATCGCCCTATCGCCGTGTGAAGGGCGGGCGAATCATTGATTACGTTCAGATCATGAATGCGGGCGACAGCGAGTTCAAAGCCGGCGATATCGTCGAAAGCGATCGCGTTGAAGAACTCAACGAAGAACTCAAGCGCCGCAAGGTCACCGATGAACCTTACTGCTTCTACCTGTCCGCTTGGGAAGAAGACAAGTACGTCATTGCTCAAGCCAACGTGGCTCTCGACGACAAGCTGCGCATCACCACCGAGTTAGTCAACTGCCGTCAAGCCGGTAACTTCGTCCTCAAGCATCGCGATGAAGTCGATTACGTCGACGTTTCGCCCAAGCAGCTTGTTTCCGTCGCTGCCAGCTTGATTCCTTTCTTGGAAAATGACGACGCCAATCGCGCTTTGATGGGTTCCAACATGCAACGCCAGGCCGTTCCTCTCATCCGTGGCGAAGCTCCTCTTGTCGGCACCGGCATGGAACGCGTCACCGCTCGTGATTCCGGCGCAGTCGTGCTCTGCAAGCGCGACGGTATCGTCGATCAGGTCGACTCGGAGCGCATCATCGTCCGTGTGGAAAGCGATCACTCCGGCGTACTCAGCCGCGAGGTGGGCGCCGACATCTACACGCTGACCAAGTTCAAGCGTTCCAACCAGAACACTTGCATCAACCAGAAGCCGCTCGCCCGCGTAGGCGATCGCGTCAAGACCGGACAGGTTCTTGCCGATGGTCCTTGCACCGATCGCGGCGAACTTGGTCTTGGCCGTAACGTTCTCGTGGCCTTCGTGCCCTGGCGCGGTTATAACTTCGAAGACGCCATCCTTGTCAGCGAAAAGCTCGTCAAGGACGACTACTACACCTCGATCCACATTGAGGAGTACGAAATCGAAGCGCGCGATACCAAGCTCGGCCCTGAAGAAGTTACTCGCGACATCCCCAACATCTCCGAATCCTTCCTTCGCAACCTCGACGAGAGCGGCGTCATCCGCATCGGCGCGGTCGTGAAGCCCGGCGACATCCTGGTCGGCAAGGTTACCCCCAAGGGCGAAACCACGCTGACCCCGGAAGAAAAGCTGCTTCGCGCCATCTTCGGTGAAAAAGCCGGAGACGTTCGCGACGCTTCTCTCTATTGCCCGCCAGGCATCGAAGGCACCATCGTCGATGTCAAAATCTTCACTCGCAAGGGTGGAGAAAAGGACGAGCGCCACAAGGCTATCGAAGCCTCGCAAGTCTTCAAGCTCGAAAAGAACCTTGCCGATGAAATCCGCATCTTGACCGACGAGCGCCTCAAGCGCCTAGGCGATCTGCTCGGCGGCAAAATTCTCCAGGCAGACTTGCACGACGAAAAGACCAACAAGCGTTTGCTTACCAAGGGCGTTGAACTCACGCGTGAATTGATCGAAAAGATCTCCACGCGCAACCTCAAGCGTTTGAAGCTCAATGAGAAGGATCCGCTCCTGATCGAGAAGATCGAAGAAATCGAAGAGATGACTTCGCGTCAGATCGACGTCCTTCGCAAAATTACCGAAGAGCGCAAGGAAAAGCTCAAGAAGGGCGACGAGCTTCCTCCGGGCGTTATCAAGCTGGCCAAGGTTTACATCGCCATGAAGCGCAAGCTTTCCATCGGCGATAAAATGGCCGGCCGTCACGGTAACAAGGGCGTCATCGCTCGCATCGTTCCGGATGAGGACATGCCGACTTTACCCGATGGCACTCCCGTGGAAATCGTCTTGAATCCACTCGGCGTTCCTTCCCGTATGAACGTCGGTCAGATTCTCGAAACCCACTTGGGCTGGGCCGCCAAGGAACTTGGCAACAGCTTGAAGCGCCTCCTCAGCAAGGAAGTTAAGGCTGAAGCGCTTCGCCGCTGGTACCGCGAAGTTTTCTCGGACACCGTTATCTGGAAGACCCTCTCCAAGCTCAGCGACGAAGAATTGCTGGACTACGCCGAAGGCTTCAAGGACGGCATCCCCTTCGCAACGCCGGTATTCGACGGTGCGCGCGAACCGGAAATTCGTCACCTTCTCGAAGTTGCGGGTTTGCCGCACGCCGGGAAAATCAACCTCTATGACGGCATGACCGGTGAGCAGTTCGATCAGCCTGTTACCGTCGGCTACATATACATGCTCAAGCTCTCTCACTTGGTTGACGACAAGATCCATGCACGTTCCATCGGTCCCTACTCCCTCATCACCCAGCAGCCGCTCGGTGGTAAGGCGCAGTTCGGTGGACAGCGCTTCGGTGAAATGGAAGTGTGGGCCCTCGAAGCTTACGGCGCCGCGCACATTTTGCAGGAATTGCTGACCGCCAAATCCGACGACGTGTATGGCCGCGCGAAAATTTACGAGGCCATCGTGAAGGGCGAGCCCGGCATCGAGCCTGGCGTGCCTGAGTCGTTCAACGTTCTCGTTCGCGAGTTGCAGTCTCTCTGCCTCGACGTCGAGTTGATGAAGCGCCAGAAGCCGACAGTGGAAAAGGCAGCAGATTAATGCCGGTTGGGGCGCAGCACTCTGCGCCCCATCTCGGCAAGTTGGCCAGTTTTTGCAGTAACCAGTTTTTGGGTTCTCAGCCGGTCGCCTAACTATCGACCGCGTCCCGCGCCGCAAGGCTCGGGAGGGAGGAAACAACCTTGTATCGCAGCAGCCCTTATGATCGCGCCAGTCTGATCGCGGATTTCGATTCCATCCGCATCTCCTTGGCTAGTCCGGAAAAAATTCGTTCCTGGTCCCACGGCGAAGTCACCAAGCCGGAGACCATCAACTACCGTACCTTCAAGCCCGAGCGTGATGGTCTTTTCTGCGCCAAAATTTTCGGTCCCGTTACGGACTGGGAATGTTTGTGCGGAAAATACAAGCGCATGAAGCATCGCGGAGTCATCTGCGACAAGTGCGGCGTTGAAGTTACCCTCAGCAAAGTTCGTCGTGAGCGTTTGGGCCACATCGAACTCGCGTCCCCCTGCTCGCACGTCTGGTTCTTCAAGGGACTGCCCAGCCGCATCGGCTATTTGCTCGACATCTCCATGCGCGACCTCGAGCGCATTCTCTACTTTGAAGCCTTCGTCGTCGTTGACCACGGCGAAGTTGCCGTCCTGAAAGAACGTCAGGTTCTTCAGGAAGAGGAATACCGTAAGCTGCAAACCGAATATCCCGGCCAGTTTGTTGCCAAGATGGGCGCCGAAGCCATCAAGGAACTTCTCCGCCGCGTGGAAGTCGACAAGCTTGCCGACGAACTTCGCGAAAAGATGAAGGCCGATCCTTCGCTCCAGAAGCGCATCAAGTTCGCCAAGCGCCTCAAGGTTCTCGAAGCGTTCCGCAAGAGCGGTAACAAGCCCGAGTGGATGATTCTCGACGTGATCCCGGTTCTTCCGCCGGAGTTGCGCCCCCTCGTGCCTCTCGATGGCGGCCGCTTTGCCACTTCGGATCTTAACGATCTCTATCGCCGCGTCATCAACCGCAACAACCGCTTGAAGAAGCTCATGGAGCTTCGCGCGCCTGACGTCATCGTGCGCAACGAAAAGCGCATGCTTCAAGAAGCCGTTGACGCTCTGTTCGACAACGGTCGCCGTGGCCGCGTTCTCCGTGGCACAAACAACCGCCCGCTGAAGTCTTTGAGCGACACCCTCAAGGGCAAGCAGGGCCGTTTCCGTCAGAACCTGCTCGGTAAGCGCGTTGACTATTCCGGCCGTTCCGTCATCGTCGTTGGCCCGGAACTCAAGCTCAATCAGTGCGGCCTGCCCAAGAAGATGGCTCTCGAACTCTTCAAGCCATTCATCTATCACAAGCTCGAAGCCCAGGGTCACTGCACCACCATCAAGCAAGCCAAGGAAATGGTCGAGCAGCAGGATCCCGTCGTTTGGGACATTCTCGAAGACGTCATTCGTGAGCATCCCGTTCTGCTCAACCGTGCTCCGACCCTTCACCGCTTGGGCATTCAGGCTTTTGAGCCCACCCTCGTCGAAGGTAAAGCCATCCGCATTCACCCTCTTGTCTGCACCGCGTTCAACGCAGACTTTGACGGCGACCAGATGGCCGTGCACATTCCACTTTCTCCTGAATCCCAGGTCGAAGCCTCTGTGCTCATGCTCAGCTCGCGCAACATTCTCTCTCCCGCGCACGGTTTGCCTCTGGCCGTTCCTTCGCAAGACATGGTTCTCGGTATCTATTACCTGACCAAGTCCAAGCCCGGCGCCAAGGGCGAAGGCCGCGTGTTCGGCACTCCCGAAGACGTTTCGCTGGCGCTCGAAGCCGGTGAAGTCGAACTTTTGACTCCGATCCGCCTCCGCTACACCGGCGAAGTCATCGATCTGCTCACCGCTTACGACAACCAGGACGTCACGCACACGGAAGTCGTCCGCATGGAGCGGCAATTCATTAACACCACCGTCGGTCGCGTTATCTTCAATTCGCATCTGCCCAAGCACATGCCGTACGTTAACGGCTTGCTCAAGAAGAAGGGCGTTCAGCAGCTCGTCTATTACGCCTACTTGCGCTTTGGCCTCGAAGGCACTGTCGCTTTGCTGGATCACTTGAAAGCCCTTGGCTTCACCTACGCCACCAAGTCCGGCATCTCTATCGGCATCGACGACATGCTCATCCCCAGCGACAAATACAAGCTGGTCGAAAACGCCGAAAAGGAGGTCGTCAAGGTTCAGCAGCAATATCTCGACGGCGCCATCACCAACGGCGAACGCTACAACAAGGTCATCGCTATCTGGGGCGATGTCACCGAAAAAGTTGCCGACGAGATGTTCAAGGCCCTCGAAACTCAGGACCGCGATGGCAACCTCAACCCCGTTTACATCATGGCGGACTCTGGCGCTCGCGGTTCAAAACAGCAGATTCGCCAGCTTTCTGGTATGCGCGGATTAATGGCCAAGCCTTCCGGCGAAGTTATCGAAACTCCGATCACTTCCAACTTCCGTGAAGGCCTCACCGTGTTGCAGTACTTCATCTCTACCCACGGCGCCCGTAAGGGTCTCGCGGATACCGCTTTGAAGACTGCCGATTCCGGTTACCTCACTCGCCGTCTTGTCGATGTGGCGCAAGACGTCATCATCAACGAGCCCGATTGCGGCACCTCGGACGGCATCTACGTCGAACCCATCATCGAAGCCGGTGTGGAAGTCGAGCCCTTGCGCGACCGCGTTGTTGGCCGCGTCTCTCTCGAAAAAATCCGCGACTTTGAGGGCAACATCATCGTCGACGTCAACCAGGAAATTACTGAAGAACTCGCCAATGAAATTCAGGAAGCTGGGATCGAGCGTGTCCGCATTCGTTCCGTGCTCACCTGCGAATCCCGCCGCGGTGTTTGCGCCCTTTGCTACGGCCGCAACCTCGCTTCGGGCCGCATGGTCGAACTCGGCGAAGCCGTCGGCGTCATCGCTGCTCAGTCCATTGGCGAACCCGGCACGCAGCTCACCATGCGCACCTTCCACATCGGTGGTGCGGCTACCCGCGTCAGCGAGCGCTCCACTCTCGAAGCCAAGAACAGTGGCGTCGTCAAATTCGTCGATCTCCGTCACGTCGAAGGCCGCGCCGGCGCGAGCATCGCCATGAACCGCTCCGGTCTCCTCGTCATCGTCGACGAAAAGAACCGCGAGAAAGAACGCTACCATGTCGTCTACGGCGCGCGTCTCCGCGTCAAGGACGGCGATGCGGTCACCCACGGCCAGATTCTTGCCGAATGGGATCCGTTCACCTTCTCCATCCTCACCGAAACGGCTGGCTCCGTGAAGTTCGACGACCTCCGTCCCGGACTCACCATCGAGGAACAAGTTGACGAAGTCACTGGCCTCTCGCAGTTGGTCGTGACTCTGCCCCCGGGTGATGAGAAGCATCAGCCTGCCATTCTCATCCGCGACGCTTCCGGCAAGGTACGCAAGAAGTACCTCATGCCTTCACGCGCCCACTTGATGGTGCAGGATGGCGATGAAGTACAAGCCGGTGACGTTCTCGCGAAGATCCCGCGCGAAACCACCAAGACGAAAGACATCACCGGTGGTCTCCCACGCGTTGTCGAACTCTTCGAAACCCGCAAACCCAAGGATCCCGCCGTCATTTCCGAAATCGACGGCACAGTTCGTTACGGCGAAATCGCCAAGGGCATGCGCAAGATCTACGTCGAATCCGCCGATGGCAAGACCTCTAAGGAATATGCCATCCCACGCGGCGTACACATTAACGTTCAGGAAGCCGAGCACGTTCGCGCTGGTGAAGCGCTCATCGATGGCCCGCTCAACCTCCACGACTTGCTCGCCGTTCTCGGCGAAAAGTACACCCAGGCTTACCTCGTTAACGCCATTCAAGAGGTCTACCGCCTGCAGGGTGTCAACATCAACGACAAGCACATCGAAACCATTTCTCGGCAGATGATGCGCTGGGTCAAGGTCGAAGACGTCGGCGACACCACCTTCCTTCTCGAGGAGCAGGTCGACAAGTTCCGCTTCCGTGAAGAGAACGATCGTGTTATCGCCGAAGGCGGCCGCCCCGCTACGGGCCGTCCGCTCCTCCTCGGCATCACCAAGGCGTCTCTCTCAACCGATTCCTTCATCTCCGCCGCAAGCTTCCAGGAGACCACCCGCGTCCTCACCGAAGCGGCCGTCGCTGGAAAGGTCGATTACCTTCGCGGCTTGAAGGAAAACGTCATTATGGGTCGTTTGATTCCGGCAGGAACCGGTCTCGAACACTACCGCAGTCTCCAGTTGCTCACCGAAATGCCGGCTCCGGCTCCCGTCGAGGAACTCCCCGACTCCGCCGAATTCGCCGCCGCAGACGAAGCTGCTGGACTCGACTTCCTTGGCAATAAGGACGGCGACATCGATGCCGATATCCTTCCAGAAGGTCAGGACTAACATCAACCGGGCACTTTAGGCCCATCGAGAATCACGGCGTCCCAATCCACCGGGACGCCGTTTTCTTTTGATCTGGATCCGTATTCTCCTGCTCGTGTAGGGCCGGGATTACGTCGCCCTCCTGCTTCATCTTGGAGCGCTGGCTCTCATGCCTGCACTCTTGAACCTTGTAACTCCCACCTTCAGGTGGCCACTTTTCCTCTCGCATCGCCCTCTCCTCCGTAGTACTTTCGTACCGGTAAGGTTCACGCTTCACACCCTCCCACTCGACCTTGCCCCTCTCTTGTCCTGCTCTATGATGGAGAGAGATTCAGGCTTATTTTTAGTATTTTTGCGCAATTTGAAAGTCCCTATGCCTGCGGACACAAACTCTGTCCCCGTTCCTACCGGCTCTCCTCAAAAAGATGCCCCCGGCACCGCGGAAACGCGCCTGCAAAGCTTCGATAAGCGCCAGGCTGAGCTCTGGCGCCTAACTTTTTTTCTCCTTTTCGTCCTTACTGCCGTATTTGCATGGCTCTCCTGGAATTGGCTTCGCCAGGACAAGCCGCATCTTCTCGCGTTGCCCATTGGTCTGGTTGCCTTGGTCCTTCTCTTTGGCACCTACGCCTGGAAGAAGACCACGGAACTCTCTGAGCTGAAGGGGCTGCTCCGCGGTCTCGACCAAAAAGACGCAGGTCTGCCCAGCGATCGTCAACTCGACCAGCTTTTCGACATGATCTCGAAATCGCAGCAGGGTTTTCGCGATCTCATCGATTCCTTCGACGACCATCTTCTCGCCCTCAGCCTCGATGGCGACATTCGTGCCGCCAACCGCAGTTTTGCCGATCTGCTCGGCATCCCGTTCCAGAAAATTATTGGCCGCCCTTTATCTGATTTTGTCGAAGACGTCAGTGGCGCGCCGCCGGACGATTTTTCTCGCGGTATGGCCAAATTTCTTGAACGCCGTCAGTGGACTGGCGTTGTCGCGGTCCGCCTCAAAACCCGTCACACCACCTATTACTTTGAATGTGTGGCTCACGCGATGCTCCGTGATGAGAAAGTTCATGGCCTCACCGTCCTGGCTCGCGACGTCACTTCCGCTCGCCGCAATGAAGCCCGCTTCACTGAGCTTTTCGAGACTCTGCAGGAAGGCATTTACATCGCTACTCCCGAAGATCGGGTTCTCGAAGTCAATCCCGCCCTGGTTCGTATGCTCGGCTACGATTCCAAGGAAGAGTTACTCGCCAAGCGTGTCTCTGAAATCTTCGTCGATGAACAGCAGCGCACCAGTGTCATTCGCGAGGTAAAACGCCAGCCTACTCCGGAAAGCCGCGAAATCACTCTCCGCCGCAAAGATGGTCTTCCCCTCATCTGTCTGCACACTGCCACCGCCGTTCGCGATACCAGTGGCAATGTGGTCCGCTTTCAGGGTGCGCTCGTCGATATCACCGCTCAACGCGAAGTCGAAAAACGCCTTCACAAGGAGCAGGAATTTGCGCGTCGCCTCGTCGACAGTTTTCCCGATCTTATTTTCGTGGTCGACACAGACCGCCGCTATACCTTCGTAAGCCCCAATGTCACCCCCGTTTTAGGCTATGAGATCAGCGAATCCATCGGTCAGATTTTTGGTGATCGCACTCATCCTGACGAGCGCGGTTCCCTCCTTTCTCTCTTGCAAGACCTCCTCAGCGGCCGCAAGAATTTCGGTTCTATCGAAATTCAGGTGCGCCACAAAAACGGAGAATGGCGCCGATTGAAATGCCACTTCAGCCCGCTCTTCAACGAAGAAGAGAAAATCGAAGGTGTCGTCATCTCCGGCCGTGACGTTACCGAGGTCAAGCGGCTCGAAGAGCAACTCATCCAGGCTGAAAAACTTGCCGCCATGGGCCAGATGCTCGCCGGCGTCGCCCACGAACTCAACAATCCTCTGACCGCGATCCTTGGCGTCAGCGAACTCCTTCGTGATCGTCCCGGCGTTGACGACAGCACCAAGCGCCAGCTTGAAATGACTCACCGCCAGGCGCGCCGCGCTGCTCGCATCGTCCAAAATCTTCTAGAATTCTCGCGGCCCGCTTCACCTCAGAAGAAAGCTCTCGATCTGAATGGAATTATCGACCGCACACTCCAGTTGCACGATCATTCTCTTCGCCGCAACAACATCGAAACCGATTTCCGGCCACTTCCTGACTTACCTGTCGTCGTCGGCGATGCCAATCAGCTCATCCAAGTCTTTCTAAATCTCATCAGTAATGCCGAACAAGCCATCCGCGAAGTACGCACTTCCGGCCACGTCAAAATCCGCCTCGGCAAGTTTGCCGATCGCGTCTTCGTCACCGTTCGCGATGACGGCCCGGGCATCAAGCCCGAAGCTCTCCCCAAACTCTTTGATCCCTTTTTCACCACCAAGCGTCCCGGCGGCGGTACCGGCCTTGGTCTTAGTATCTGCATGTCTATCGTTCGCGAACATGGCGGCAACATCGAGGTGGAGACCATACCCGAAGGTGGGGTCTCCTTCACCGTCTATCTTCCCATTCCCGTCTCTCAGAAACGTCTCGTGGCTCACGAAACCGATTCTGGTTCCGGCGAACGTCTCGCTCCTTCTTCCGAGAACCTGAACAATCGCGCTATCCTCGTCCTCGACGACGAGGAATCTATCCGCATGCTCCTGGCAGAGGGGCTCTCCGCGCACGGCCTCGCCGTGGACTGTGCCGGTACTGCCGAGCAGGCTCTGAGCCTTGTCCTCGGCCGCAGATACGACGTCCTGTTATGCGATTTGAAATTGTCGGGTGGTGGGCCTAATTCTGACGGGCACAACGTGGCCGAGCGCCTAAGAATTGCCTCCGGTGCCTACAAACCTGAAGTGATCTTCATGTCTGGCGATGTTTTGGGCGACGAAGCCCAATCCGGCCCCACCTCGGGCCATAAACTCCAAAAGCCTTTCCGTATTTCCGACGTTCTCAATATTCTTCTGGAAGTCTTCGCCCGCGTCCCCGCCAACTCTTCCAAGCGCTAACCCCCCACCGTTAGCGGGTTGTGTAGGGGCGGCTTCACAGGCTGTTGCGAAACTCTGTTGACCTTCCAAGCCTAAATGAGAAGATGCCCTCGCGAAAGCGGGGGCATTTTTTATGGGCTTTGTGCAGGGCGAAAGCCGTACGCAAGGAACACTGTTTGCCGTTACCTTGGGAGAGCTGATTCCGGCCGATCACCTGTGCCGGGTCATGGATGCCTTTGTCGCTCGGCTGGACATGGAGGGCTTGGGATTTGAGCGCGCTGAAGCCGCCGAGACTGGGCGGCCTGGTTAGGATCCGCGCGATTTGTTGAAACTCTACGGCTATTTGCAGCAGATCCGTTCCTCGCGGCGGCTGGAGTCGGAGTGCCGACGGAACCTCGAGTTGATGTGGTTGCTGGGACGGCTGGCGCCGGACCACAAGACGATTGCCGAGTTCCGGCGCATGCATCGCGATGGGGTAACCGCAGCGGGCGCCGAGTTGGTGCGGTTGGCGCGCTCGGTAGGCTTGGTGAAGGGCGAGTGGGTGGCCATTGACGGCTCGCAGTTCCAAGCGGTCAGCAGCGCGAAAAGTGTGCGGGAGCGCGAGGCCCTGAAAAGCTACCTGGAACAGTTGGAACAGAGCGATGAACAAGACGAGGTGGTCATCGACTCCAGCGCTGTGGCCAGTGCGCTGGAAAAGTTACGCCGACAACCGGAACCGGAAGTTGCCTTCATGCGCACCACGCACTCCCGCCAGCAACAATTTAGTCACAGGCTCTGAGCGAAGCGAAGGAACTTGACTTTGAATCTCAGCGCAAGCTGCAATCCCCCAAGTTCGACTTTTCCTTGTTTGTCATCCCGACCGAATTGCCGACGTGTTTGGTCGGTATGAAGTGGAGGGATCGTGGGAAGAATCCAACATCAGTTAGTTCGTTTGTACTCGCTTCGTCCTCAGACTCCCCCTCTATTTCTTCGTCGGCGCCGCCGGGCCATCTACCCCAAACTCCCACACAAACAGGTCCAGCCCTTCCTCCATTACTTGCGCCAGGATGTATTCCCCCGGCGGCAGCGGTTGGCTCAATGTGAACCGGTACACCGATGGTGCTACTTCCCATCTCTGTATCGAAATTGAATTCTTCTGATTTGATATCTCCTGCCCAAACAACAAGCTGATCGATTCCAATTGCCTGCCATTCCTAGTCAACTTCGCACGGATTAGCTCCACATCCGGTCCCGCATCGCTCGCCCGCTTGCTCCTCTGTATCATCGATTCTTTCTCCGGATCCGGTGGTGGCTCCCGCAGATAGAACTCAGGGTTTTGCGTCTTGATGCGCAATGTTGCATGCGTTCCCGGCAACTCGACGGTTTTCTTTCCAGGTACCAATGGGACTGGAGAGAGGATCTGCGCCAAAGTTCGCATCTTGTCCGTCTTAAGCTGCGAGCCAACCTGATCCATCACTCGGACCTTCTCCCCCTCTACTACATACATTCCCTCCGCGTCGGGTAAGAACGCTCCTCTTCCTACCGGCAGGCTGGCGGCAATGTCCGCCACGTTATCCATCCTCTTCGCTTCTTCCTGCTTATGAATCTTCTCTACTTGCGCCGCATTGGACTTCTCGTCATCGCCTTCGGCCTTCGCCGTTGCCGCCCAATCCACCATCGAAGCCGGCACTTCTTCCCAATCGCCCCGTTCCAGGCTGTAATACCGCACACGCTCGCCATTCCGCTGGTATTCCCGGATCACCTGATACGTGCCGTCCGTTAATATCAGTTTCTTTCCGCGCGGTACCACGGGCACCGGTTTGTCTTTTTGGCTTGAAGCAGGTTCCTGTGCGCGTCTTTCAAGGGAATGGATCGTGCTGCCGGTTGCCGTCAAAACTAGCCCAAGTAGAATCCCCAGGCAGACGCGAGTCGCTAATCTTGAAGCAACCATAGTGTCCCGGGCAGCGTTTCGGGCGTGCAATCAACGCCTCCGCAGCCTTCTTCCAGAATAGCCCTGTGAAACAGAACTCCGCAAGTTGGCAAACCATTTCTTATTTCAATCGGGCGGGGAATTGAAGAACGGAATTGGTTGATGCTTTCCGTGGGGGACGTACTGTTCCGCTGTCGCTTAGTGTGTGCAGCGCGGGAACAGCGTAACCAATACCATCAGGTCCGACAACGTGAATAGCCACTGCTCCGCTTGCGCACCAGCCGCTTCCGCAGCCCGAGCAATCATTCCCAGATGGCGGCTACGCGCGAAATTATGCAGATGGTCAACGCAAATACCCGTCAGGCTGGCTACTTCGGAATCCGTGAAGATCTTTTGGCTCGACTTTACCGTAACCACTTGGGGCCTCTTCTGTGTATCCACTTATCCCTCACCATTTGTGATGCACGGGTGCAGGATAGAAGATGCCAATTTACTGAGCAATAGTCATTCCGTTTCATCGGGCCTTAAACCAATTCTCTAGTACTTTTCTGCCAAGCCCGAAATTCAAGTCTTTTTGCCTATTCTGGGTGGAAGGGGAACTTTTTGGGTACCTGTCAAAACATACAGGTGGGTATGCAAAAACGTATCGCTTTTAAGAAATACCTACAGCTTTCGGTAGATGTTCGGCAATCTCTTTCATCTGTTTCGTATGTCTTTTTTCGTGCGCTGCGACCATTTCAAACCATTCATAGAGATTCAGCATCCCCAGAAATGCGTGGGGCCACCGATATACACTCAAATCCCTATCTTTAGTTTCTTCCAGAAATGCCAGCGTCCGTTCTCGGACCGCCCGTAGTTCTGCCATCATCTCTTCTTTGTCTGCTATCAGTCCTGCATCGAGGGGAATCGGAGTTTTGCGTCGAATGATTCGGCTTTGCACCAGCCACAATGGAAAGTGCAGCCGTTTCACGTAAGGAATGTGCTTCGGAGCTTTCTGGGAAATTCGGTCTGCTCCACCCACCACCGCTCGTTCCACCATCACAAGGTGCGCCACCAACTCACCCGCCGACCATTGTTCCGCTCGCGGCTTCTCATTCCATTGCGTGGTGTGGATTGCGTCGGCCGCCCGAAAAAACGCGGCCTGTGCCCCTTCCAGTTTCTCGAGGATGGGTTCCAGTGTCCCCACCAATCACCCCACGTAGGTGCCGAGCTTTAATCCCTCACAATTGCAACCCGCTTTGCGACCTAAACCGCTGCTCCGCCTGCTGCCTCAAACGCCTGCGCCAATTGCAAAACCTTTGCCTCGCCGAACGCCGACCCGAATATCTGTAATCCTACCGGCAATTCGCCGCCGATCTTTCCGCACGGCACCGAAATTCCCGGCAAGCCGGCCAGCGATCCTGTCACCGTATAAATGTCCGCCAGATACATCTGCAAGGGGTCACTGGTCCGCTCGCCTAGTTTGAATGGAGGCACAGGAGATGTCGGCGTGACAATGGTATCCACCTGCGTAAACGCCTTCCGAAAATCTTCCGCAATCAGCGCACGTACCTTCTGTCCCTTCAAGTAATACGCGTCGTAATACCCCGCGGAGAGCACGTACGTTCCTAACACAATCCGCCGCTTCACTTCCGCGCCAAACCCGGCTCCGCGCGTCTTGCGGTACATGGAAATCAGCGAGTCGCTTTCCACGCGTGGCCCAAACCGCACGCCGTCGTACCTTGCCAGGTTGGAACTGGCTTCCGCCGTCGCGATGATGTAGTACGTTGCGATCGCATAATCCGTGTGTGGCATGCGAATCTCCACCATCTCGCAGCCCAGTTTGCGGAATATCTCAATTCCCGCGTTGATCTTCTCTCGAACAGCAACGTCCATTCCTTCGGCGTAATACTCCTTGGGAATCCCAATCTTCAATCCCTTGACTGGCTTATTCAGTGTCGCAGCGTAATCTTCCACCGGCACAGTTGTAGAGGTCGAATCGTTATGATCGCGCCCCGCAATCGTCTGCAAAATCTTCGCTGCGTCCGCAACGTTTCGCGCCAGTGGTCCAATGCGATCCAACGAACTGGCGAACGCGATTAATCCGTATCGCGACACTCGCCCGTAACTTCCCATCATTGCTGGGATTCCACAGAAGGAACCGGGCTGCCGAATCGATCCGCCTGTGTCTGTTCCAAGGGCAGCAACAGCAAGATCCGCCGCGACCGCTGCCGCTGATCCCCCGCTTGAACCGCCTGGAACTCTTCCTGGCGCCGCTGGATTCTGTACCGGCCCAAACGCGGAATTCTCGTTGGAGCTTCCCATCGCAAACTCATCGCAATTCGTCTTGCCCAGGATGATCGCGCCAGCCGCTTCCAGCCGCGTTACGGCCGTGGCGTCGTACGGCGGAATATAGTTCTCCAGGATCTTTGAGCTGCAGGTGGTCCGAACTCCGCGCGTGCTAATGGTGTCCTTGATCGCCACCGGGACTCCGGCGAGAGCCGGTAATGGTTTCCCCGCAGCGACCATGGCATCCATGCGTTTCGCCTGCGCATAAGCGCGTTCCTCGCATAGAGTCAGATACGTATTCAATTCCGGATTCTTCGCGGCAATCCGCTTGTAGTACTCCTCTGCAATCTCGCGCGCCGAAGTCTTCTTGGCCGCAATCGCATCTCTTACCGAATCAATGGTCCAGTTCGTGGTCATCTATTGGTCGCTATCTCCCGATTACTTTCGGAACGCGGAAATACGGTGGTTCCGGATCTGGAGCATGCAGCAGAACGTCGTCGGCAACCGCGCAAGGAACCACGATATCTTCGCGCAGCGTCGCGTCCGCGACTTGATCGTCGCTTAATACCTGCGCCATCGGCGCGACATTTGTGGTGTCCAGTTCGTTCAGTTTACCGATATATTCCAGGATCTCGTCAATCTGCGCGCGATAGGTTTCCAGTTCCGCCTCGCTCAGATCGAGGTAGGAAAGCTCGGCGACGCGCAAAACATCTTCACGGGAGATTTTCATTTGCTTGCCGAAACCTCGGTTGTCTTCCTTGGATACTTTGTCGTGATGTAGTTGTCGACCAGATTCTTGAAGGCTACGGCAAGTTCGTCGTAGGTGCCTTCGAGTGTGACATCTTTTTGACCGTCGATGTAGACAGGGCAACGCGGCGCTTCGCCGGTTCCAGGAAGGCTGATGCCGATATTAGCAGCCTTCGATTCACCCGGGCCGTTTACGATGCAGCCCATCACCGCCAGCGTCATGGTTTCCACGCCGTCATACTGTTTCTTCCAAGTGGGCATCATCTCACGGATGTAATCCTGCGTGCGCTCAGCCAATTCCTGGAAAGTGGTACTGGTGGTGCGCCCACAACCGGGGCACGCTGTAACGCTGGGCGAAAACGAGCGTAGTCCCAACGCTTGCAGCAGTTCGCAGCAGGCATACACTTCTTCGCGGCGATCGCCGCCGGGACGCGGCGTTAACGAAACGCGAATGGTGTCGCCAATGCCCTGATAGAGCAGCACGCCGAGGGAAGCGGAAGACCAAACCAAGCCCTTCATGCCCATGCCCGCTTCGGTCAGACCGAGATGCAGCGGTTGCTGGGTTTTCGAGGCGAGGTCGCGGTACACGGTGATCAAATCGCGAGGACGCGAAGTCTTGCAGGAAATAATAATCTGATCGTGGCGCAAGCCGGATTCCAGCGCCAGTTCCGCCGATTGCAGCGCGGAAAGCACCATGCAGTCGTTGATGATCTCTTCGGATTCTTTGCCCAGGTTGCGGTCGGTGTTTTCCTGCATCTTCTGCATGACCAGTTCCTGGTTTAAGGAGCCTCCATTTACGCCGATGCGCACGGGTTTGCCGTTATCGACGGCGATTTTGCAAATGGTAGAGAATTGTTCGTCGCGCCGCTGTCCCGCACCAACGTTGCCGGGATTGATGCGATACTTATCGAGAGCTTTCGCGCATTCGGGATATTTGGTCAGCAGTACGTGGCCGTTGTAATGGAAGTCGCCGATGATGGGGACGCGACAGCCCTTGTCGAGCAGGCGCTTCTTGATGACCGGGACCGCTTCGGCAGCCTCCGGAACATTCACCGTCCAGCGAACGATCTCGCTTCCGGCTTCCGCCAGTTCGAGCGTTTGTTGCAGCGTGGTTTCCACATCGGCGGTATCCGTGTTGGTCATGGATTGCACCACGATGGGTGCGCCGCCGCCCACCTGGACGTTGCCAACTTTCACGCCATACGTTTTGTTACGCGGGTGCAGCAGTGCCGCCGCATCAAATCCGGATATCTGGTTCAACATATCTATGTATTTTAGCAGCGTCGCTGCGTTTCTGTCCTGTGGCGGTACCTCCGTGTGAGATTCAGCAATGGCGATGTTTGGTCCCGAGGGGGTTAGCAAGAAAATTACTCCCCCACCCCGGGGTGTCTCGTATATGCGGGAATGATTAAACTTACGAGGGGATGTCGCGCATGTGCGGGAACAGTTAAGGTTAGCGGCGTATTAGACGAGAAAAAAGCTAAAGTGTGCGGGGAATGCGAGCCAGTGTGGAACTGAGAGGTGCGAGGGAGGTAGTTTCGGCGATTCACGACCGATGGTAACAGGGAATAGTTACTATGTCAATAGCTATTGTAATGGTATTGTCATTCGAATGGGGAAAATATCATTGTCTTTAGCGCGAGAAAAGAGAAGGGGTTCTGTCGCGCCTACGGCGCTGTTGATTTTCTGTTTGTGTACCCACGGCTTACGCCGTGGGCTAATTTCTGTAGTGCCACTGGCGTTGATTAATAGCTTGCAATCGAGGCCGGAGTCTCATCGATCAGTTCAGAAGCTGGCCACCTGAAGGTGGCCGCTACATCCCTGTGAATATTGTCTGACGTTACGCTGCGGATTCGGGGGTGGTGGTTGAGGGAAGCTCGGCGACTGGACGATTGCGCCAGGCGGAGAGGGCTTCGATGACGAGGCTGAAGATGGTGCGGCGATTTTCCCGGATTACCTTAAGCCAGGCCATCAGGCCCATTTGCGGGAAGTAGATTCCGCGGAAACAGATGCGCGCGAGAAAAATATTGATGCGATAGCCGACAGGCTGATCCTTGATGGAATCGACAGCCTTGGCGATGGCCTCGGCGCTGTAGGAAGCGGCCCAGCCAGCTTTCACTTCGGCGTGCGCTTCGGCGATTGTCATTTTCAGCGGTGTATGGGCCATTTCAAACGGAATAAACTCCTGCCAGTGTTTGGGACGTGTGAGGCGCCCTGCGAGTTCAAGACGTTTGTAGAGCGGCGTGGCTGGCAACGGTGTAAGCAAGCCGAAAATGGGGAGACCGGGCGGCCAGGTGTTCACTTCATTGAGAGTGCGATCCGCAACTCCCGTGGTGTCGTTGTCCATTCCGAAGATGAAAGAGGTAATGGCATAGACGTTTCGCGAGGCCAGGCGCCGGAGGACGGCGGCATACTCGCCGGGCTTGTTGAAGCCTTTGTTGACACTGGCAAGATTGGCGGGATCGATGGACTCCATGCCAATGAAAACCCACTTGCCACCGGAAGCGGCGATGAGATCGATAAGCTCCTGATCGCGAAGAAGATTGGCGCTGATCTGCGCAACCCAGTGGACCTGCGCGCCGGCAGCGATGATGTCGCGAAGCAGGGATTTAGTGCGTTTGGGATTGATGGCGAAATTGTCGTCAATGAAAAAGACAGCGATTTGCCCGCCTTCACTTTTTGCGCGAGCTTTCAAGAGCAGAAGTTCGTTGACCACACTCTCGTTGGTGCGGAAGCGAATGGAATCACCGAAAAATCCGGTGACGGTGCAGAACTCGCAGCCATACGGGCAACCACGCCCGGATTCGACGGGGACGATGCGAAACGTGCCCCAGCCGGTGCCGACTTTCTGCAGCAGGCTAGTCCACATTTTCGGGACGAGATTAAATTGTTTCAGGTCGATTTTGTCCCAGGGGATTGCGGGATAGTCTTGGAGCGAAGGCTTGCGTTCCTGCCCGAAATCGTCGACGGGAGCATAGATATCTTTCAGTTGGCCGTGCGCCGCATCCGCGACAATTTTTGGCCAGGTTTCATCCGCTTCGCCGAGAGCAACAGCGTCAGCGTGACGCGGTCCACCATTTCGGCCCAATGCTTCATCGGCCATTTCGGTAACGTGCGGTCCACCCATGACGACGGGCACTCCAACGGCGCGGACCGCGTCGGCCATCCGATAGGCCTTGGCAATCATGCGGGTCATAGCGCCAATCCCAACAAGGGCAATGTCGTTATCGAGCACATACTGGGCGATGCCCGCTTCATCCATGGGCTGCGCGTTGCCGTCGATGAGAACTACTTCATGTTCTGAAGGGGTGAGCGACTGGAGAAGAAACATCCAGAGATGAGGCATGAAATTACGTGTGACCCCGTTGTCGGGGTTGTACAACAAAATTCGCATGCGTATTCCTCCAGTTACACCAATGCTTTCGCGTGTCTGAACCGGGCGGGCCAGACCTCACTATCCATTTTCAGCAAAGTGTAAATGGAGGTAGGGCTACAACTGCATTGAGTGTAGCACGTTGTGACGGATGAACATTGAATAATAAGAGCAAATTTCCAACTAGGGAGAGGGGAGGCTAAGTCGTTGCAGTGGTTCGTCCAGAGGGAAAAGCCGGCGCCCCTTTTTCAGGGCGGCTTGGGCGGCGGCGTGATCGCCGAGAGAGTTGTCGACGCTGAATAGTGAAGTGTAGACAGTAGGATCGGCATCTGGGAAAAAGCGCACGATGAAGTCGAGGCGCTGGCGGGCACGATCCGGGAATCCGGTCTGGCGATAGAGTTCAGCAAGACTGCGATTGCACGAGTAGCTGTACGGATCGACGAGATTGCCGGTGAGGAAGGCTTTTTCGGCTTCGGCGAGGCTTTGCGTGTGCAGGAGAAATTCACCGAGGCGGCAGAATTCGAGGGCAGCGGGATTCTTGGAGGATTTGAGGACTACTTTCTGCCCTTCGACCGCGGTGGGCCAGTCCTGGATGTCGCTGGCGAATTTTACGCGATCGGCGAGGGCAGGCTGGAAATTGGGATCGTGCTGAAGGATTTGCGAAAGGCGCGCATTGGCTGCGACTTCATCCTTTTTTTCGTGAGCGACAACGGCAAGCCAGTGCTGGGCGTAGAGAGAATCGGGATCGAGGCGCGCAGCGTTTTCAAAATGAGTTTGCGCGTTATCGGTGTGGCCGTCGGAAAGTTGCACGAGTCCACGAATGATTTCGAGGTTGGAAGTGGGCGGCTCTTTTTCAAGGGCTTTGAGATAAGCGACGGCACTGGAAATATTCGCCAGACGATAGTTGGTTTCCGCAGCCGCTTCGAGGGCGCGGCGAGTTTCCGTGGAATCAAGATTGGCCGGGAGAAGACCATCGCGATTTTCGAAGATGAGCTTTGCGTTGCTGTCGAAGAGCGAACGATTCAGTAACGCGCGAGGGGCGTGGTATTCGAGCAGGGTGCGGTCGTCAGTATTGAGCACGCTGCCGGCGGCGATTCGACGAACGGCGGAATCGTTGAGCGCGTAATAGGCAATGAGGCCTTCGGGATGGCGGAGTTCCAGTGTTTCGTAATCTTCGCGCAGTTCGGGCGTTAGCCAGAGAGCGCGAAGGCGATCGAAATTCATCGGGGTGGTGACGGTGCGGCTGAGAGCCATGAGGTCTCCCCCATGAATGCGCCAGAGCGTTGTTTCAGGAAAGTGTTTGGAGAGCGTAGCGAGGATCATGCGGAGGTCGGCAGGGTCGAGCGAATAGGCCTGAATCCACTGAACGAAACGGCCGCCGGGTGCGAGATGGGCGCGGGCAGCGGCGTAATATTCGTCTGTGAAGAGTGTAGCGACGCCGGCGATCCATGGATTGGAAGGCTCGGAAATGATGAGATCGTATTGATCGCGAGAAGTGAGCAGAAAATTGCGAGCGTCGTCGAGAACGAGATGCAGGCGTGGATCGCGGAGCACGCCGCGATTTAGCTTTTCTAGATACGGCGCGGCCTGGATGACGGCGGGCTCGATTTCGACACAATCGATGCGCTGGACATCGGGATAACGGGCAACGGCGGAAGCGGTCATGCCGCTGCCGAAGCCGACGATGAGTACATGACGCGGGGCCTGATCGATGACGGCGCCGAGATGGCCGAGGAGAAGTTGCGTCGGCGTGTCGCCGTTGGAGGCGTCGACTTTACCGTTGGTGGTCAGTGCAAAATAGTTGTCGGTGCGGCTGACGGCGATGGAGGCGTTGAGGCCGTCGGCGACGAAGGGAAGATCGAAAGTGGCGGCGGTTTCGGCGAGGGTGAGATGTTCACTGTGAAGATTGAAGTAGAGCACGGTGGAAAAAGAAGTGAGCGCGCGATCGTAGAAGACAGTGGAGAATCCTGCGAAGGCGACGAGGAGCAGCAGTGCGGCGTTGAATACTAGCACAGGAATGCGGCGCGGCGCGGCGGAAAGCTCAATTGCCAAAGCGAGAAGAATATTGATCGCGGCGATCAGCGCGACTACCCGAAAGCTGCCAAGCGTGGGGACCAGCCAAAATCCGGTGATGATGGCCCCGGCAATGGCGCCGAGAGTGTTGGCGGCGTAGGCGCGGCCGACTACAGCGGAGTAGCCGGACTCGGACGGAGCGCCTCCCGTGAAGAGAAGAACTACGGCGGGAAAATTGAAACCAAATATGATGGCGGCGGGCAGCATAGCCAGCGCGCTGGTGACGAACTGGGCGAGGATGAGCCCGCCGAAGGATTCGTGGGTTGCGCGAAGAATTGGCGGAACGACCGCGGGGATGTATTGAAAAATCACGAGGAAGAGAAGCCCGGCGAGACCGGTGAAGGTTTGCGTGCGTGCGAAGGTGGCAAAGGAGACGGTGCGGCTGCCGCGAGAGATCCAACGTTCGAAGCTGAAGCTGCCGATGACGATGCCTGCCAGGAATGTGGCCAGCATGAGAGTAAAGGCATAGGTGGAGCTGCCGAGTGTGGTGGCGAGCAGGCGGGTCCAGGCAATTTCGTAGGCGATGGCGGTGGCACCGACGATGCCGAAGGCCAAGAACAAGAACGTGCGCGAGGGATTCGGAATGTCAGAGGTAGAGGAATCGTTTTCAGGAGAGGGTTGCGCGGAACTGGAAGGCTCGGTAGAGATCGAGGCGCGGAAAATTTGTAAGGCGATCAGACCGGCGAGGACGTTGAGAAGAACCGCGCAGGCGATGGTCAGGCGGAGGCCTAAAATGGGAAGCAGAACAAAACCGGCGACGAGCGTGCCAGTGACCGCGCCGAGGGTGTTGACCCAGTAGAGACGACTGACGCGCGCACCGAGTTCGTCGGCTTCGCGGGTGAGGCCGCGAACGAGGATGGGAAGCGTGCCGCCCATGAGAAAAGTGGGGATAAAGAGAACAAGAGCGATGCCGAGAAAGCGAAGCACGAGAAGAATCGGCGTCGCGGCGCCGATGGCGGGGTAAGTGGCCAAGTAGAGAAGGCGAACACCGGCGAGGCCGATGAGAGAAAAGGCTCCCGTGGTGGCGACGGCGAGTTCAATACAGGCGTAGAGAGAAATGGGGCGAGCGTAACGCTCGTTCCATGTGCCAAGGTAAGCGCTGCCCGCCGCGAGTCCAGCCATGAAGACAGCGAGTACTGTGGCGATGGCATAGACGGTGTGGCCAAAGATGAGGCCGAGCTCTTTTCCCCAAGCCACTTGATAGATGAGTCCTGCGGCGCCCGAAAGGAAGAAGCAGATGAGGATGCCAAAAAGTCTTCCGCTACGAGAGGGACTTGGGGACATTGTAGAAGCGTAGACGCGCAGCGAGAGCATCGTCAATGCAGTGTGCTGTGTTGTGCGGTTGGTAGTTGGGCACAGCTTGCCGCACGGGCACGCGGGAGAACGGTACGGAAGAAATGTTACTTCTGCGTAGAGCGGGGGCGTAGAATGCGAGCAAAGCCTGCCTGAGAAATGGAGTGTCAATATGTGGAAACTAGCGAGTGTGCTCTCGAGTTTCGTGCTGTTGGGAACAGCGCTTGCATGGCAACAGGAGTTGGCAAAGCCCGCGCCTACGGTTGGGCAAGACGCGGCAGTTGGTGGAACGCAAAGCGCGGAACTGAAAATTCCCGAGGAAGATATGAAACGGGTGAATCCGGTGAAGGCCACACCTGCCGGATTGGCTCATGCGAAGAAAGTATTCGGCTACAACTGCGCGATGTGCCACGGGAAAGATGGCGATGGACAAGGTGACCTGGCAGATCAGATGAAACTAAAGTTGAAGGATTGGCGCGAACCGGCGTCGTTGAAGGATGTGACGGATGGAGAATTGTATTACATCATCGCCAAAGGCAAAGGGCAGATGCCCGCGGGCGCGGATCAGATGAAGCCTGAAGAGATCTGGAATATGGTCCTTTATATACGGCTGTTCGCTGCGAAAGCGACGCCGGCAAAAGCGAAGCCATAGCGTTCCCAAAACACGCAGAATTAAAGGGTGCCACGGAGGCCGAGGGCATCGGCTTGTTCACGCATGGCGGCGATGCAGAAGGTGATGTGATCTTCGAGAGGAACGCCCAGTTCAGAGGCGCCATTGATGACGTCTTCGCGGCTGACTCCGCGGGCGAAGGCTTTGTCTTTCATGCGCTTTTTCACGGAGCTGACTTCCAGGTCAAGAATACTCTTTGAGGGGCGCACGTAGGTGCAGGCAGTGAGAAAACCGGCGAGTTCGTCGCAGGCGAAGAGCGTGTGCTCCAACTTAGATTGTCGGGGGACGCCGGAATAATCGGCGTGAGAGAGAATGGCGCGGAGCATCTCTTCAGGATACCCGTGTTCACGGAGTATCTTGACGCCTTCGGCGGGGTGCTCGCGATCGGGGGAGTGGGCGTCGTTGGGCCAGCGCTCGTAATCGAAATCGTGGAGCAGTGCGGTGATCCCCCAGAGTTCCTCATCGGCGCTGGATTTCTTGGCGTAAGCGCGGACGCAGGCTTCGACGGCAAGCATGTGTTTGCGGAGGCTTTCGGATTGGGTGTATTCGCAGAGCAGTTTCCAGGCGTCTTCACGAGAAGGCATTGATTGGGCTCCTAATAAGGATGAGTTGGAAGGATAACCTAAGATGCGAAAGGTTAGGGTAGTGGTCCACTGTCCACGGCGTGCCGTCATGAAGAGCTGCAAAACAGCACAGTTAAGAGTGACCGTGCCACGAAAGCAGATCCCTCGCTTTGCTCGGGATGACAAATTGGGGGCGCTCGGCAAGAAACTGTGAAGAATTTGGAATGGTTGTTGAATAGCAGAGGAAAACGGTTGGGCGGATGTACCGAAAAGTGGCGAATGTGCCCATTTGGGAAAGTGGAGCGAACAGAACAAAAACACAATATGTAGTTGTGTTGTCGAGAGAGAAACGCAATGGGCTGAGGAAATGCTTGACAGCCGTTCGGTAGTACAGGCGAAAACAGGGCGTAAACAGGGGCTACTGCGGGCGTTTGACGTAAAGAATTTGTAAAAATGCTCTTGACAGAAAGTGTGGAATCAAGCGAGACTCCATTCGCGCCAGTAACACATCCTTCCCCCAAAGAACGCTCCGACGTTCCTCACCTATCCGCACGCCGGAAAAAACCAGTCAGCGAGGAGTCCCGGTGTCGGCAAATATGGATAAAGAAACTGCTATGAACACATTGGAAATCGATCGTGAAGTGATCCGTTGCAAGACGTGCGGACTTGTCCAATACCGGACGCGAACCGGCAACTGCCGTCGCTGTGTGCACGCCCTGCCGCAGAGAATGGAATACCTGATACCGGCGGAAGAGGCGGTGCAGGAAGAGCAGGCGCCAGCGGAAGCGATGACATCAAAGTTTGCGAATCAGGAGACGGTCGAGAACATCGGCCAACGGATTCGCCAACTGCGTGAGTCGCGGAGCATGACGCAGAGCCAGTTGCAGGCGAGGTCGAAGGTGAGCCGCTCTTATTTGTCGCGCATCGAGAGCGGACAGATGACTCCGAGTCTTGGCACACTGGAAAAGATTTCGGAAGCATTGAATGTTGGACTGAACCGTTTCTTCATCCCGGAATCGGATGGAGAGGCGCTCCTCGAGGATCCGTTCATCCAGGGATTGCGGCCGTTCCTTCGCCAATTGGATTGGGAACAGTGGCAATCGATATTGAAGCGCTTGCAGGCCATAAGCGATCACGTGAATGCAGCACCGATCACCCTCCGCCCTATCGGTAACCCGGCACGGCTGCCGCAGCCCGCGCCAACGAATGGTAACGGACAACACGGGCATATCGGCCACGCCAGCCATTCGAATGGGCTAGTGCCCGCGCACGCCCAGGGTCAACCGCAGGGATATACGCTGCGGAGATCGGGATTGCCGGCGTTTCAACGTCCGCTGGCACGATAGCGTTCGAAGATAAAAAAGTTTGCAAGAAGAAGAATGGCGCTCCGGAAGTTCCGGGGCGCCGTTTTGTTGTGTGCCGAGCATGTTCGATAGCTTGGAGGTGTAAGTCCTGTGCGCCGGGATAAACCGGCATGAAGGTGTGTCCAAAGAAGGCTGGCGTATTCAGTGGGGAAGAGTCTCACCAGGACAAAAGCCAGAGCCCTGTAGCTTGGATAGCAAGGAGGAAGGAAACTGAATCCTGAAAGCCTATCGACAAAGCCATCTTTCGGATGGTGAGCGAGTCATCGGGCCGTAACGAAAGTGAACGCAGAAATGGCCTCGAAACGGGAGCCCCAGAGGCCGAGCCTTCCTTCATGAGGCGAAGGCAACATGGATCGTCGCAGACTGACTGAAGCGGCGAGACACTCTGGCGGGGTTATAGCGACAGCACGATGACAAGGATGCGCAAAGCAACTGGAGAAGCCCTCCTCGTCCCGCTGAGAAATTGGTGGAGAAAAGGAAACCGTATAACCGGAGACACCGGGAAGTCGGTGGAACGGCGAGAGGGTGGCGGAGGGGTCTGTAGTAGCGGTGAAGCGGGGTAATTCCCGTGGAGCGAAGAGACCCTGCTGTTTGCAATGACTCCAACAAAAAGGAAGGCAAGGGTGAGATGACAAAGGCACCCATTTGTTTGCAAGACCTGAGGAGGAGTCTATACGTCAAGGCGAAGGCTGAACCAACTTGGCGTTTCTGGGGACTGTACGTTCATGTCTGCAAGATGGAAACGCTACACGAAGCCTACCAGGCGGCAAAGAAGAACGATGGAGCACCGGGAATTGACGGTGTCACGTTCGATGCCATCGAAGAGGGTGGAGTGGAAAGTTTTCTTCGGCAGATTAAAGACGAATTAGTCTCAAACACGTATCGGCCCATGGGGTTACGGAAGAAGGAGATACCGAAGGACGGCGGCAAAGTCCGCATTCTTTCGATTCCGTCCATTCGTGACCGTGTGGTCCAGGGAGCTCTTAAGCTCATTCTGGAACCGATCTTCGAAGCGGACTTTCAATCGGGATCGTATGGATATCGACCCAAACGAACTGCACATGAAGCGGTGAACCGCGTGGCACACGCAATCGTCGAGGAGAAGACACGAATCATCGACATCGATCTCAGCGCTTACTTTGACAATGTTCAGCACTCGCTGCTGTTGGAGAAGGTAGCGCAAAGGATAAAGGATGGAGAGGTGATGCATCTTCTCAAGATGATGGTGAAAGCGACGGGGAAGAAGGGAGTTCCGCAAGGTGGGGTGATATCGCCTTTGCTCAGCAACCTCTACCTCAACGAGGTGGATCGGATGCTAGAGAAGGCGATCGCTACCACGCGACGCGGAAAATACACCCACGTTCAATACGCACGTTTTGCGGATGACCTGGTGATATTGCTGGACTCCCATCCGCGGCATGGATGGCTCGTGAAAGCGGTAGAAAAACGATTGCGAGAGGAGCTAGCCAAACTCAACGTGACGATCAATGAAGAGAAGAGTCGGACGGTGAATTTATCGAAGGGAGGAAGCTTCAGTTTCCTGGGCTTCGAATATCGTCTCATCTTAAGTCGCAACCAGATGTGGCGACCGCAGTACACGCCCAGGTTGAAGAAGCGTAAGGCGCTATTCGTAAAGCTCCGAGAGATCTTCCGACGATTTATGAGCCAACCCGTGGAGCGAGTGATCGAGTTGATCAACCCGATCTTGCGGGGATGGGTGAACTACTTTGCAGTGGGGCACTCAAGCCGGTGCTTCGCGTTCGTCAAAGACTGGGTAGAGAAGAAGATTCGACGGCACCTGATGCGATCCCGGAAACGTCCAGGGTTCGGCTGGAAAAGGTGGAGTAAGACGTGGTTCTACGAGGGGCTGGGACTTTATAACGGTTACCGGCTCCACCGACTAGCACCACTGCCGAAAGCCTCTCCTGCTGGAGCGGTCTCATAACCCTTGACTAGAAGCGAGCAGGTAAGCCCATTGCTGGAAATCGGCACGATGGGTTTGATGAGGCGGGGGCTGGAAACGAGCTTACGGTTCAGCTAGTGAGGCACTCCCAGAGGAAACGGGGAGCAACTGATAGGCTGCACCTTCGGAGTATCGCGCCAGTCCTCGACCCAACTAGAGAATGCAAGAGTCTCACGAGAAAGGATTAGCGACCTGCTCGGCCCCGAGTTTTGCGCTAGGCGCTGCGAAGCGCTCAGCGAAGCGTAAACAGGGGATAGGTGGGCTGGGTATTGAGCTGCGAAAACACCCAATCAGGACGCCGACGTCATAGGACTGGCGGAAGGCAATATGACCGTGAGCGATAGCGCGAGCCCACGATCAGTCCTGCGTAGTCGTAGACCCCGGACACGCCTAGAAACTTCATGCACGAGAACCGGGAGACCTCGGAGATGCCTGCGGCGCGGAAGCGCGGCAGGACGGCGGGTGAAGGCTATGGCCGCACGGCCCGCTTACACGTCTCTGAGGAGTCGGACAGCGGAATACTGTGTGCTGAGCAGCGCGTTGTTCAGGAAGGTTGAAGTCCTTCTGGCACTCGGATGAGGAGGGCCATATCCAAAAGCGGGGGTAATGCCTCGCTGGCTGAAGAATGAAGTTAGTTCTTCGGAGGGCAGGGTGTCCATCGCGAGATGGAATCCGAAAGGCATGAGGAGAACTACCGGGCCGTAATCGATGGGGGCTACCCCGAAGATGAACCGGTCGGCCGAAGGTGGGGCAAGGTCGAGTCTGCAGTATGGAGACGAAGGCGCTCTCATTCACCCACCGCACCAAGGTGTTTGCGGACGGCACGGTAGGGAAGAACAACACGTGACCTCAGGAGGACTGACAGAGTCTCCGGAGACACTCGGAGTAAACGGACCTATAAGCGAAAGCGAAGGGGTGAGTGAAGCTCTGTCAGTAGTCGGACTGCCAAGTGGTACCTGAAGCGTGATGAAAGTCCGTGACCGAGCGAATCGGCGACCAGAGTGGGTCGGGGAAGGTGGCAGGCGAAGGCAGGCAGGAAGAGGCAGGCAGTCAGAAGAGTAAGGATGATGAAGGTGGATCAGTTCGCTTAGCGAAAAACCCGTACATCATCGTCCGAGGATACTGGCGGCCGGCCTCAACCTGACGGATGTAAGACAAGGTCCACTTGGTGTTTGCCTTTCCTTACCTCTCAGCTCCTGTGTCTTCGTGAAAGCTGCATGCGGGAAAACCGCACGTGCAGTTTGAGCGGCGGACGGAGGCTAGCGCGCAAGCGCGCCTCCTCCGACCCGACACCTATGAATCATTCGAACAAAGACGGGAAACTGTTGGCGGAGAATGAGGAGGGAAGGCCGCTGATCAAGGAGAACACTTGCCAACCTAGCACGTACCCGACACAGAGCGAGAAGCGCGTGTCACAAGGGCTGGCGGGTGTGCGGAAAGCAGCAAGGGAAAATAAGGAGATGAAGTTTACCGCCTTGCTCCACCATCTGACGATCGATCTGCTGCGGGAAAGCTTTCACTCATTGAAGCGAAAAGCCGCACCCGGAGTGGACGGGGTAACGTGGCAGGAGTATGAGACCGGGCTGGAAGATCGACTTATTGATCTGCACAGCCGGATCCATCGTGGGGCGTACCGAGCGATGCCATCGAGGAGAGTGTACATAGAGAAGGAAGACGGGCGGAAACGTCCGTTAGGAGTCGCGGCAGTGGAGGACAAGACAGTCCAACAGGCCGTAGTCACCATCCTCGACCAGATCTACGAGGAAGACTTTCTCGGCTTCTCGTACGGATTTCGCCCTGGACGCAGCCAGCATCAAGCGCTGGACGCGTTGTCGTATGCGCTTCTAGGAAAGAAGGTGAACTACGTTCTTGACGCCGACATTCGAGGATTTTTCGATAACCTCGACAAAAGTTGGCTGATCAAGTTCGTCGAGCATCGCGTAGCCGACCCCCGAATCCTGCGGCTGATCCAGAAATGGTTGAACGCTGGGGTGATGGAGGAAGGCGAGTGGTCGGAAACGAAGACGGGTACACCGCAAGGGTCGGTGATTTCGCCGACGCTTGCCAATATCTACCTACACTACGTTTTCGACCTCTGGGTGGACAACTGGCGCAAGAAGTGTGCGCAAGGCGACGTGATCGTCGTGCGATATGCGGACGATACCGTTCTAGGTTTCCAACACCAAGCCGAAGCAGACCGTTTTCTGGAAGATCTACGTGGACGGCTGAGGAAGTTTGGTTTGGAACTGCATCCAGATAAAACGCGTCGGATCGAGTTCGGACGAACAGCCGAACAAAACCGGAAACGAAGAGGAGTAGGGAAGCCCGAGACGTTCGACTTTCTGGGGTTCACGCACATCAGCGGGAAAGACCGGAACGGGAACTTCACCGTAAAACGCAGGACGATCCGCAAGCGCATGAGGGCGAAGCTGCAGGGCATCAAGCAGCAACTCTATCAGCGCATGCATGATCCGGTGGAGCAGACCGGAGCATGGCTCAAGTCCGTCGTCAGAGGCTACTTCAACTATCACGCGGTTCCGGGAAACATCGACAGCCTGCGAGTATATCGGGTGCGGGTAATTCGACTCTGGCGGCGGACATTACTCCGTCGAAGCCAGAAGCATCGACTCATCTGGACCCGCATGCATCGGCTGGCTGAACGATGGGTTCCCAAACCGCGGCCCCTTCACCCCTATCCCGAGCGTCGTTTTGCGGCCAGCCATCCGCGATAAGAGCCGTATGCGCTAAGGAGCGCTCGTACGGATCCGTGCGGGGGGTACCAGGTAACTGGTATCCCTACCGCGACCTGCACAACCTGATGGAGGTGAAGTGATCGCGAAGCGCAAGGGCTGAGCCGCGAGGCGAGGTCTGAAAGAAGCGCGGAGCAAACACGCGAGCCGATGGACAAGAACTGGATATGAGGCCTACGGTGTCGGGCGAGCGAGCAACTGATCGCGAAGCCCACCTCCATCAAAGGCACAGGTGGTAAATCCAGCGGTTGTGCGTGGAAAGCGATCGAACCTACCTCGGGAGATCTGTTGCATGTCACGGAATCGTGACTGAGGGTGGAGCGATTCACTCTGACCGTGCGGCAGAAGTCAGCAGCGGGCGTAATGTGTGCTGAGCAGCGCGTTGTTCAGGAAGGTTGAAGTCCTTCTGGCACTCGGATGAGGAGGGCCATATCCAAAAGCGGGGGTAATGCCTCGCTGGCTGAAGAATGAAGTTAGTTCTTCGGAGGGCAGGGTGTCCATCGCGAGATGGAATCCGAAAGGCATGAGGAGAACTACCGGGCCGTAATCGATGGGGGCTACCCCGAAGATGAACCGGTCGGCCGAAGGTGGGGCAAGGTCGAGTCTGCAGTATGGAGACGAAGGCGCTCTCATTCACCCACCGCACCAAGGTGTTTGCGGACGGCACGGTAGGGAAGAACAACACGTGACCTCAGGAGGACTGACAGAGTCTCCGGAGACACTCGGAGTAAACGGACCTATAAGCGAAAGCGAAGGGGTGAGTGAAGCTCTGTCAGTAGTCGGACTGCCAAGTGGTACCTGAAGCGTGATGAAAGTCCGTGACCGAGCGAATCGGCGACCAGAGTGGGTCGGGGAAGGTGGCAGGCGAAGGCAGGCAGGAAGAGGCAGGCAGTCAGAAGAGTAAGGATGATGAAGGTGGATCAGTTCGCTTAGCGAAAAACCCGTACATCATCGTCCGAGGATACTGGCGGCCGGCCTCAACCTGACGGATGTAAGACAAGGTCCACTTGGTGTTTGCCTTTCCTTACCTCTCAGCTCCTGTGTCTTCGTGAAAGCTGCATGCGGGAAAACCGCACGTGCAGTTTGAGCGGCGGACGGAGGCTAGCGCGCAAGCGCGCCTCCTCCGACCCGACACTCAGGCGAGTGAGGAAGGCCCAAACAGCAGGGAGCGACAAGTAGGACGCAGGACTCGATGAGCGACAAGCGGCAGAAGAACCAGCTAGTGCTGGCCTTTACTGAGGAGGGGAGGAGTGAAGCTCCGAAGGCTTCTCAGGAAGGGATCGAATCGCTCACGGCGAAATGCGAAACCGAACGTCCAGCCAATCACGAGCAGTTAATGGAAGAAGTCTGCGAGCGGGAAAACTGTTGGCAGGCTTACAAGCGAGTCACAGCGAACAAAACAAGTCCGGGAATCGACGGCAGGAAAGTCGGAGAGCTCTCGGGCTACCTCAAGCAGCACTGGCCCACGATACGGGAACAACTGTTGAGCGGGACCTACAAGCCACAACCGGTGCGACGGGTGGAAATCCCGAAGCTGGACAGGGGGTGCGAAAGCTGGGCATCCCGACGGTTAACGCAAACTGCACTTGAGCACAGCGAGCATTTGGGATGGGCGGAGATTCGCCACCCATACCATCCGCTGCGCGGTCAACGTTTCCCCGTACTCAAGAAGCGACGTATCGCTGGCAAAGACACTCTCATTCTCCGTGGACTGGATTGTGGCACCTTCAGCGTTGCGCGGGAGTGGACCGATTGGGCCGATCCGTCCCCGGGAGACTCGTTGCAGCTGCCTCTGCGGCGACTCGATGCCGACTCCCTGCTTGCGTTGGTTACCCTCCTTGATTCGCTAACCCAGCGATCTACAGAAAAGGGTTGATTTATGAATTCATTTGGAATACTTTCAGACCAGTCTTTTAGATGGTCTGCTAGTTATGAAGAAGAAATCCTCCGCCGCCATGCGAAAGCGCCGTCAGACCCTATTAGGCAAGCTGCCGCCCCTCTCTGTCATCCTTCGCGGCTCTCTCATCGAACGCTACAAGCCCTGTGGCAAGCCTGGCTGCAAATGCGCCAAGGGCCGCGGTCATGGCCCCAAGTACTACTTGTCCGTGAGCTTCCCGAAATTGCGGCCGCAAATGGACTATGTTCCGCAGAACCGTCTTGCGCAGACCAAGAAATACCTCGCCAATTATCAGCGCGCTCGCGAAGTCTTAGAGCAGATCTGCGAGATCAACCGCGAGTTGCTGCGCCGCCGAGAGGCGCTTTGAAAGCGCACGATGGGCACCGCTTCTTCCTCGCTCATCGTGCCCACGGATTTCCAATTAGCAAGCATGATCGTCGCCAACATGCTCGAGAACTGGCTGGACTTTCCATCCAATATTTGGACAACTGCGGAGGTGACCGATGAACTCGAAAATCTCGGAACAGCAACAGAGCAAGCCGGCGTACATTTATGTGCGTCAGTCGACGCTTGCCCAAGTGCGCCACCATCAAGAGAGTACCGAGCGTCAGTATGCGCTGCGGCAGAAAGCTGCGGAACTGGGCTGGAGCGAATCGTCGATCCGCATCCTCGATCGGGATTTGGGAATATCCGGTGCCCATACGACGGGGCGCACGGACTTCAAGACCCTGGTAGCGGATGTTTCGATGGGCCAGGTGGGCGCGGTGTTTGCCTTGGAAGCTTCCCGACTGGCGCGCTCGAATGCCGATTGGCACCGACTCCTGGAGCTATGTGCGCTGACTCGGACGCTCGTGATCGACGAGGATGGCTGCTACGATCCGGAGGACTTCAACGATGGTTTATTGTTGGGACTCAAGGGCACGATGGCGCAAGCGGAGTTGCACTTTCTACGCGCGCGCCTCCTGGGCGGTAAACTCAACAAAGCGAAGAAAGGGGAATTGCGGTTTCCCCTACCCGTTGGATTCTGTCACGACGAGGATGGTCACATCGTTCTTGACCCTGACGAAGAAGTGCGCGGCGCCGTATCCTTGGTGTTTCGCTTGTTTCGAGAAACAGGCAGTGCCTTCGCCGTAGTGCAGAACTTCGTCAAGCGCGCATTGCGTTTTCCCAAACGCGCTTATGGCGGGGCTTGGAACGGCAAGCTGATATGGGGTCGTCTTACTCACACGCGGGTGTTGTGCATTCTCAAAAATCCATCTTACGCCGGCGTGTATGTCTTTGGTCGCTACCAGTATCATCAGAAAATCAGCACGACCGGCGAGATTCAGAAAAAACAGCATGCCGTCGCTATGCCCGATTGGCGCGTCCAATTGAAACAGCATCACGACGGATACATCAGCTGGGACGAATTCGTCGAAAATGGCAAGCGCTTGGAAAAGAATCGCACGAATGGGGAAGCGACGATGCTAAGCGGCCCGGCTCGTGAAGGCTTGGCCTTGCTTCAGGGGCTGCTCGTGTGCGGTAACTGTGGCCACGCAATCACCGTTCGCTACACCGGCAACGGCGGCATTTATCCGACCTACCTTTGCAACCGACAGCATCGCGAAGGACTGGCGACCAAGGATTGCATGAGCTTTCGTTGCGGCCTGCTCGATGCCGCCGTTTCGGAGGAAGTGCTGGAAAGCGCTACAACCAGCCGACGTGGAGCTCGCACTCGCCGCTCTACGGGAACTCGAAGTGCGCGATCAAGCCATTCTGCGTCAATGGCAGATGCGACTCGAGCGTGCTGAATACGAAGTTGCTCTTGCCGAACGGCGTTATCAGGAGGTAGATCCATCCAATCGGCTTGTAGCCAACACGCTGGAACGTCGTTGGAATGAAACATTGCTTCAACTGCAGGATCTGAAAAAGCAAGCTGAGGAATTTCAACGAAAAGAAGCACGAGTCTTTACACCTGAGCAAAAAGCGAAGGTGCTCGCATTGGCTAGGGATTTCCCGCGTCTGTGGCATGCATCCAGCACGCAAGCCAAGGACCGCAAGAGGATGTTGCGGCTACTCATCAAAGACATTACGGTCAACAAATTGGTCGAGCAAAGACAGCTCTCCGTTCACATCCGCTGGCAGGGCGGCGCTTGCACCGACTTCTTCGTGCAGATTCCACCAAGTGCAGCGAGTCGTCATCGTTATTGTTCTCCGATTGTCGATCGCGTCCGC
>CAVSDV010000032.1:0-126336 GCA_963726725.1 Candidatus Acidiferrales bacterium | reverse complement strand
GCAAAACGACAAAGGCCGCCACACCGGCTTGCGCCTGTGTGACGGCCTCCGTCGATACGGTCAGCCCAATCTTGCCCGTTACGTCAGAACTCGCGCGCAACGAGTTTGGTAATTTCCCTGTTCAGCTACGGACTGAACTTTACTTTCCTAGTCGTAACCTCCGCGGCCATCGGCAATCCGTCTTGGATCTTGAGTTTCTCGATCTCCCCATGACCAAGCGCTGCACAGAACCGCATCAGCCGCAGCCATGTTGGGTGAATGAAAGAATCCGTCCGATTTTCCTGTCGGTCTCGCGCCAAGGTCGAATGCAAGTTCTGATTGCTCATTTCCGCCATTTGGTGACTTAGTTTTTCCTGTAAACGTAAACCTGCCCTGCCCCCACCGTCGTTCCCACGTCGCGAAGGTGTTCGCCGATGATGAGAAACGGATACCCGGACGCAAGCCCCACTCCGGAACCGAACTGGAATTGGGTCGAACCAACAAGGTCCGGCGGCTGGAACAAGTAGTTCGGAGACTGGGAGGGGGCAAAGGGAGAAGTGAACAGGTGGACGGCGCCAACTCCTCCATTTGACGACATACAGGATTGGTCAGTGCTCGCGACTGGAGCCGCTACAGCAATTGCGCCGGTTGTAAAGATGAAGCCAGTATCACCGTCGCGCATCGCCCATTGGGCATCCAGTCCCGGAGCGGGTAATAGCTGATTAGTGTAGCTTTCGCCCGATTGAACTGTTCCGGGATAAAAGAAGGCTTGATTACCATTGAAAATCACTAGGTCTGGAACGCCGTCCCCGGTGACGTCTGCCACATCCAATGTCTGACCGAAGTTTGGACCTGGTCCGGAAATCGAAAAATATGTGGACTGTTGAGCAGGATAGGGAAAGACATAAGCGATGCCGTTGTTACTATTGGCCGCCATCGCTCCTACGACGAGCTCATTGCCAGGGTTACCGTCGACATTTCCGATGGCAATTCCGTTGCCGAAGAGTGAACTCAAGGCACCACTCGGGTCTTCGATTTTCCTGACGTAAGTGGGCGCTCCAGCAGTGAACTTGTATAGGTAGACGCCCGGCAAGATTTTCTCTCCCTTGCCCGGGCGTGCGCCAATCGCAATTTCGTCCAAGCCATCACCGTCCAAATCACCCATGGCTAGACCTATTGCCCAATAACCTGGCGCTCCGGTGGGATGCGCGATCTGAAACGCAGTATAGTTCAGCGTATAGGAGCCCGGAGTGACGCTGCCGACGAACAAATAGGCCACCGAGCCAGCGTAAGCCATGACAAAATCGGGCACTCCGTCTCCGTTCACGTCTCCCGCCTCAGCTATCACTCCAGGAACTCCGGTCAACAGTAGCATCGGGTTTTGCCAAGTTGCGTTAGTAAGTGGATTCGTGCTCTGCATCCTACCGGTTGCGGGATCCAGCAAGAAGACATAGGTTGCCCCGCTGGCCGATGTAACGAAGGATGTAACGAAGGTCACCAGTGTGTCGACGATGCCATCCTTGTTCAAATCCAGGGACCGGACGCGAATGGCATTTCCTAATTTCCCGGTCGTAATCAACGCAGCTCCATTCGGCTGCACTGGGTTGAGCTCCGTGACGAGAGTGAAGCCGCTTGGCGTCCCGACGGTCGAGCAAGCCAATGGTGTTCCTTTGACGGTGACTGCAAACTTGTCTGTTCCTTTGCCGGTGCGCCCGTCAGCATTGGCTACAACGATGTCAAAACCGGAGATCACGGCGTCAGCCGCCACAGTGATATTCGCAGTCAGCGAAGAAGAGCCCCCGAAAGTAGTGGAGTTCACGGTAACGCCGCCCGGATTCGTTGTTCCCGTGACGAACCACTGGGCCTTGGCGCCCTTCTTAAATCCATTGCCCGAAATGGTCACATTCAGGTTGATGGTGCCCTGAGGAGCGGCGCTGGGGTTGGCAGAATTGACCTGGATCTGAGCCGCTAAAGGCCGCGCCGCCGTTAAGGCGAATATCCACGTAAGGATGGCAGGGATCAATACTGACGAGTAGCGCTGGCTTTTCATGTGCACCCTCAGCAAAGAAATCGTTTCTAACCCCTACGCCTCGGCCAATTTCCTCTTCGTTTACATTACACGGACCGCCGTCATAATTTTCCGCAACTAATTTGTTGGCCCGACCATCACGAACGCGGCCCAATAGTACGGATCACGGTACCGTGGCTCGCTCTGGCGTAGTTCCCGCTGCGCCTGAGCCAGGGCCTCCGCCGGTCCGCTCTCAAGCAGATGCCGGTAAAACCGCACCATCAGAACTCGGGTGGATTCATCGTTGACCGCCCACAGACTGGCCAGCACATTGTCGCCGCCCGCACTCAGAAACGCTCGTGTCATGCCAACGAACTCGTCCCCGGCCGGTGTCTGTGTGAAATAACCCTTGCCCAAGGCGGTTTCGCAAGCGCTCAGCGTAACCAGGCGCGCGTGCAACTTCATGGTAATGATCTCGTGCAGTTCAAGGCGACCGTCGTTCTGATCATCGGGTTCGAGTTCTAGTGCGGAGAGTGAAGGAGCATTCCGATTGAGGCTGCCATGAGTAGCAAGATGCAGGTAGTCATAATTGCCCGCCACCTGCTTGAAGAGAGTTTTCGTGGCCGCTGTACCGGTAACCACCCGGGACGTGCGCGGGAAAATGTTGCCGATGCTGCGGACCTCCGCGGTCGTGTTCGGCAAGTGTGCCTTGGACGGTGCCATGGCAAGCAACGTCCTTCCCCCAGTTGTTCCAGCGGGCTGTCTCACCAACGCCGCCGCGGATGGAAGATAAGCAAGCGTGAATTCATCTCCGAGAAACCGGGCGCGACCGGTTGGTAGCGCGGCGAAAGGCACATAGTTCAGAACACCATCAGGGACGATAAACAACCGATGGATTTTGCCAAGATAGCCTGCACTTCGCAGCGGATCCACCAACAACGTCGAGAGCCCTTTGGCCGGTTGGATCCATTCGGGGTTTCGCTCCGTGATCAGATCACGAAGTAGTTCGGTGCGAGAGGATAAGCTTTGGGACGTGACGGAGACGGGCATGCCCACGACCGACGCGTCGGTCATCAAGAAAATGCTGACCGTCTGCTTCCCAACCACATATTCGATCAGCGCGGTGTCAGGTGGTAATAGATGCCGGATTTCTGCTGCCGTAGGAATTATCTGTGGGGACGCTCCGGAATCCGCCACCAAGCTTCGAGAGTCGTCCAAAAGTTTCTGATATTCCCTTTCTGCGCGGTCTAACTCGGCTGAATATAACTCCAGAGCCTGCCCACGCCTTTCCTTTTCCGGCAGAGAATATTCTTTCTGAATGGAATGGCGCAGACTCCGAATCTGTTCATCGAGTTCCTCAATGTGCTGCTGCGCCCCGGAGCCGTTCACAACAGGAGCATTGGCGCCTAATTGATCAAAATATGCCCGTGCGCGGAGCTTTTCAGAGTACAAGAACGCATCAGCTGGTTTGCCGAGTTTTAGGAGGAGTTCAACCAGAGAGACATAGACCTGATAGCGGTCTTCAATGTAGCCAGCTCGATAACGTTCCTCAGAAATTTCTGACCGAGTCTCTTCGATGATGTGTATTGCGTCTTTGTACGCGCCGATTGCGTCATCGGTTTTTCCAAGTGCTTCCAGTGTTTGGCCGCGACCGTATTGGACTCTCCACCCCAGCTCGGGATCTCGAAGTTGCTTCTGCAGAGCATCGGCGGCCGACATACGCTTCCAGCGCCTTCTGAAGTTCAGTTCGCGACCTTCGCACTTCGCCGAGCACATACTGAGCCTGAGCCTTGGCAGGTCGGTTTCCGGACTGCTCCGCAACTTGGCTAGCTTCCAAGGCCCTCTGCAAAGCCGATTCGTAGTGGTTGCGGGCGATTTCATTTCGGGCAAGTTGGTCCAAAGCGGCGATCGTGTTACCTTCGTCTCCAGCCGACTCGCGCGCGCTCCAGAGCCCGTCCGAAGTACGCATCCGCAGCGTCGTTTCTCTTGCGACGGCGTTCGAGGTCGCCCAAAGCAAGCAGGCTGGCACTCTCGCCCGCCGCTATTGCCAATCTTCTGTGCCAAGTGCAGGGCCCGCTGAAAACGCATCTCCGCCGATACCCCATCGCCTAGGAGCTCATAAACGACACCCGTGTCATTCAGTGCCTCGACAAGTTCCCTCTGCAGGCCCGAATGTTCGTAGACCTGTTCCGCTGCAGCGTACTCGCGTAATGCGGCGTCATATCGGCCAAGTCCGACCAGAGTTGTGCCTTTCCCCTTGTGCCAATCGGCTTCTTCTTTCGCTAGTCCTGTTTCTCGTGCAACCCGCAGGGCGCGATCAAAGCTCGCTAGCGCGCCGTCGACATCCCCTAAGCCAGCGAGGCAGAGCCCGATATTTCCAAGATCGTCGCTGGATGCCGGCTTTAGGCCGAGGCGTTCACTAATCTGCAACGCTTGCTCGTAGTAAGGCAGTGCCTCGCGGAACTTCCCCAACAGCAAATAAACTCCCCCTATGTTGCCCAGCGTGTCGCCCTCGCCTCGTTCAAAGTGCGTTGCGCGATGTAAGGCAAGGGCCTGCTGGTATTGCTCGAGCGAGTGTTTGTAGTCGCCACGCTCGTCAAACACCAAGCCGAGATTGTTGCGGGCCGTGCCCTCCAATTCCTTGTCGTCAACACTCGAAGCGATCTCGATAGCTTGCTGAAAATGCTGAATTGCTACGGCATAGTCAGCACGCTCCCAGTAGATCAGGCCAAGCTGGTTGTTTGTGTTTCCTGCCTCCCCGCGGTCGCCAAGGTCTTCCTTCATGCGTAAGGCTTGTTGGGCGAATTCCAAAGCTTCATCGAGATTTCCCAACTTGCGCTGGCAGTTCGCAATGTAGCCGAGAGCAACGGCTTCGCCATGCCGGTCATTACTCGAACGGAATTGCTTCAGTGCTTCCTCGAACGGTGGGAGTGCCGCTTTAGGGCCTTCCTGGGTGTAGATCTGCTTTCCTTTTGTGAGCAATTCCTGTGCTGGCGATCGCGATGTGATGCTTTGCGCCCAGGATGTACTTACAAGCAGAACCAGACATAAAAGGCATTTGGCTATCGTAGGCATATTCAAGTTAGCGCGAAGCGGTGACCAAGAATCGTACAGGGGCTGATTTTTGAACTCGGCCATCGTCCAAATATGCCGAGATCCAGACAAAATAAGGGCCGTCCTTCAGTGTCAGGTCACCAGGGAGCTTTAGAGCAACTCGGTCCGACTGACCTGCCCAGACTAGGTCGCCCTCGGAAGTGACCAGATGAATCTCGTAATAGCGAGAGCGCGGCACCAGCTTCCACTTGAACTCCAGCTGCTCGCGCGCGACAACGTTGTCTTGCTTCGGAGAGATGAGTGTAGGCAAGAGGCCGGTAGGAGCGAGCTTTCTCACAATGTCACGATCTGGCCGACTGACGGTTGGTGCTGGTTCGGATTTGGCGATCACAGGCGCAGCAGGTGCAGACGGAGAACGCACAATCAGTTGCTGCGGGCTGCGAAGCACGAAGGTGGCGATCACCACGAAAGCAGTTCCTGCCACCGCAGCCGCCGGCCACAAAATCCAACGCGCCCGTCCCGATTTTGGCGCCGCCAATGCAATTGCCCTTTGTGTCAGGCCGGGGGGCAAAGCCGGCGCGTCGAATCTTTGCAGTCTGACTACATCCACGACTAGGCTGCGGCAATACTCGCAATCTGCCAAATGAGATTCCATCCGTCTCTTGGCAGGGCCGTCCGCGACACCATCCAGATAAGCGGCGATTACTCCATCAGGGGGACACTTCCATCCACGGGAGCCTAGTCCCCTGATTTCGCTGTCGTGCGGATATTTGGATCTCAAATCCTCGTCAGCCATGGTCACCTTGGGGGATCGAGCGTCCGACATTTTCCACTCCTGATATATTGCACGGACATGATCCCCGATTTTCCGTTTTGCTTACTCCATTCCGGCACGAAGCTTTACTAGCATCGCTCCAATGCGCCGGTGAACCCGCTGGGCATCGCCGAGTCCGGTCAGACGTGCAATCTCATCCAATGAGAGATCCTCCTCAAACCTGAGCTGCAAGATCAGGCGCTCGTCCTTGGGAAGCGACGCCACGCACTTCTTGAGTTGTGTCTGCTGTTCCTGGGCGAGTATCAGACTTTCCTGATCCAAACGTGTATCGGCAACTTGGGCGACGCTGTCCTCACCCTCCTCGTTCAAGAGGGCCAAGTTTGCGTTGGATGTATGTTTCCGGCGCGTACTTAAGATCCAGCGCTGGCGCGAACTTAAAGAGTGCTCGATCCGGCGCTCAACCTCGGCTAGTTGGGGAGAACTCAGGCCAGGAAATGTCGGGCGAAGATGTCGGAGCGTCTCTTCTTCGGAGAGTCCCCGCTCGAACCGGCAATCGTAAACCTCAAGTCCCAATGGCGGCAGAAACTGAAGCGATTTAAAAGGCCGGCGGCGCCCGGTGTGGCTGCGATGCCAGTCAAAGCAGAGGTTGCGAGCGACGATCCGCAGCCAGGTAGTAAAGCTGGCACTTCCGTCTTGCTTGAATTTCAGTAGCCGACGGAAGTTGTTCCGCGAGAGTTGCTCACAAATGTGGAGGAAGCAATCGGCAGCGTCATCTTCACCAGAACTATATGCGAGGGCAGTCTGGTAGAGGACCGGGCTGTACTGCCTCAAGAAGTCTTCCCATGCCGCAGACCCATTCGACGAGCGAATCCCTTCCTGCAGGGCCGCAACGCTGGGATCGCCCAATTTTCACTCCTAAACGGGAGGGGCCTTCGGCCGTCGTGGCGCTGAGTGTACCTAATACGGGGACCGAATCCAAGGGAATCCTCTGTATGTGGCGGCCCGGCCAGGACGCAATTGTTCAACAAACGCATATATTTCAAATGTTGAAGTGTCGTCTGATTCAGCTTGAAAATTCAATCACTTCCAAATTGTAGCACTCTAGGATTTTCTGAACACAGGGTTGGAATTTGAAACCAGATTCCTGGGTCACTAGGCAAATGGCCGTCACTGGCCAGAAACGGCGTTCGAGGAGATTGAGAGTTCTCGTAGCACCACATTTCCTCCAACGGGACTTAAGTCCGGACTTGACTTCGTTGACTTAGCTTCTGCCATCAACCTAAGGTGACAGCACCATGGCGAATTCCGACTCGCTCATCGGCCAGACCTTCTCGCACTACCGCGTCCTCGGAAAGCTCGGCGGTGGTGGAATGGGTGTGGTCTACAAAGCTGAGGACATGGAACTTGGCAGGCTCGTGGGATTGAAGTTCCTTCCCGAAGAACTCGCGCGTGATCCCCACGCAGTCGAACGACGCGCCCGTAGCTCAGTTGGATAGAGCGTCTGCCGCGGGTGCAGGCGCTCCGCCATCAAGATCACGGCGCGAGAAACGAAACTGCTCGCTCCGCGGATTGTGCCCTAGCCCTGAAAGCTCCTATAATCAATCCTTATGAGCGATTCGCCCACACCACATATGCAGTGCATGGAAGTATGGGGTGGAAGTCAGTTGACGGCCCGGGGCGTCGTCTTCGGCGGGCTGGACGCCTGGGTCACAGCAAACCCCATGGCAAGGCGCAGCGCGGGGGTGATCGTTTACTATGCCTCGAGCTGTGCGGCAGGCCGAATCAGCCGCTTGTTGCTGGCCGACGTCTCCGGGCACGGAACCTCGGTTGCGGCCATCGCCGCCGATCTCCGCTTGCTGATGAGGCGATTTGTCAATCGTTGGGATCAGAAAGAGTTCGTGCGCTTGTTGAATGAGCAATTCTCGGCGCTGTCTACGAAGGGTACGTACGCCTCAGCGATCGTCAGCACGTTTTTCGCTCCTACCCGAAGGCTGGTACTTTGCAACGCGGGACATCCCCGCCCGATTCTCTATCGGGTTTCCCAAAAAGAATGGAGCCTGATGGGGCATGAGGGTCCGCCCCACTTGCCCGGGCCGTTGAATTTGCCACTCGGGCTCATGAGCATCACGGAGTATGAACATTTCGATGTTGAGCTTGAGCCGGGCGATTGCGTGCTGACGTATACCGACGCGCTGATCGAATCGAGCGACGCCGATGGGGAAATGCTGGGCGAGGAAGGCGTGTTGCGGATTCTGAAATTGCTGGGCGACGTCAAGCCGGAGAAACTGATTGACGCGTTGCTTGGCGAAATCGCCGAGAGATATCCGGAGAATCTGTCGAACGATGACGTCACACTGCTGATTGTACGCGCGAACGGCGCCGCGCAATCCTTCACGCTTGGAGACAAAATGCGCGCGGCAGCGCGAATGGCAGGCGGGGCGATTCGTTCGCTCTATCCAGGACGGAAAGAACTCCCTTCAAACTGAAATCAACTTCACTTCGGGACGCATCCTCAGCTTTTCTTGGACGCGTGACGGTAAGCAACTCGTCGCGTACTCGGAAACTAGCCGGAAACGGGGTTCAGGTCCGTAGCCTGCTACGTGGACGACCATACTGAACGCGGCGCAGGAGGCCGCCAGTATGGGACGTCGGAAAAAGACAAACAAGCGCTCTCGGGCTAAATCAATACTTCGGCTACCCGACCTGGAACAGTCGAAGAACGCAGTTCTGAACTCGCTCGCAGCCGCGAGTTCGCAAGAATCGTATGCGCATGCCATCGATGAATTCATCGGGTGGTACTGTTCCGAGCCACGCCTGGCCTTCAACCGTAGTGTTGTCCTTCGTTATCGATTCTTTCTCGAACAGAAGAACCTGGCGCCTTCGACAATCAACGTGCGCTTAGCGGCTGTGAGGCGACTCGCATTCGAGGCAGCTGATACAGGCCTCCTCAGTCCCGAATTGGCAGCCGGAATTGGTCGCGTTAAAGGCGCAAAACGCCTGGGTGTTCGGATCGGAAACTGGCTGACCGTCGAACAGTCCAGAACCTTGCTCGCAGAATCGGGCGGAGATGGCCTGCGAGGCAAACGTGATCGAGCGATTCTAGCGTTGCTCATTGGATGCGGCCTGCGACGCGCCGAACTGGTCGGACTCGGACTGGAAGATTTTCAGGTCCGCGAGCAGCACTGGGTGATCGCCGACCTAATTGGTAAAGGAAAGCACATCCGTACAGTTCCAGTTCCGGTGTGGACGAAGCGCGCCGTTGATGAGTGGACCGATGCAGCCAAGATAAGTGCAGGTGCACTCTTCAGGCGAGTAGGCAGACTAGGAAAGATATGGGGCGCAGGGCTCACGCCGAAAGCCATCTGGCACATCGTCAAAGCGGCTGCGAAACGTGCCGACATAAAGAATCTCGCTCCGCATGATTTGCGCCGCACCTGCGCACGACTATGCCACTTGGCTGGCGGAGAACTTGAACAGATTCAGTTCTTGCTTGGTCACGCATCAGTTCAGACGACCGAGCATTATCTGGGATGCAAACAGAAACTACGACACGCGGTGAATGACAATCTGGGACTGGAAGACGTCTGACTGAGAACTTACCTCCCCAAACCGGACTTCTGGACCTTTATCCGGAGAGAACACACGGATTCCTGCCTAGCATTTTAGGCAGTCACTTCAACGACTACACGTCCAAGTGAAAATAGTTTGGCCTGCCGGATGTTGTAGACTGCCGAGTAGACGGCAAATTGGTGAGAGCGAATTTCGTGGCGAACCGAGCAAATTCTGGTTTCATGTGATTTGCCTCACTGTAACGCATCTCTGAGCCGAGTAACCATGCTAGACACAACGATGTGCGCGGCTTCCCACGACAGGAGAGAACTGAGGAATTTCAGTGAGTTGCGCAGTCGCGCGCGGGAGCTGGGTCCGCAGCGCGTCGGTGTTGTTGCGGCTGAGGATGAGGTTGCCCTGACCGCCGCGGATGCGGCGATGCAACTGGGCATCGCTCTTCCAGTGCTGATTGGCGATGAACGCAAGATCCGCACGGCGGCGCAAGCGTTGGGGCTTTCGAAGCTGATCGCCGGCGCGGAGTTCGTCGACACAGAGGACGCCGCCCAAGTCGCTGTCGCAATGGCACGGGACAAGCGCGTGGACCTTTTACTCAAGGGGCATCTGCGTACCGACCAGCTTTTGCATGCCATACTCGACCATAAGGCGGAACTGCGCACCGGGCGGCTGCTGAGCGACATTCTCCTTTATGAAGACAAATTGGGAAGTGCGCTCAGGCTGGTGGGAATCACTGATGGCGGGCTGAACGTCTTGCCGAATCGGGAACAAAAAAAGCAAATCGTGCAGAACGCCATCGAAGTGATGCATTCCTTAGGAATGCGGTGTCCGAAGATTGCCATTATGAGCGCCACCGAAGTGGTCAGTGAAGGAGTGCCTTCGACTGTCGATGCCAAGGCACTCACAGAGATGGGTGCTGCCGGTGAGTTCGTGAACGCAGAAATCTTCGGTCCCCTGGCGCTGGACTGCGCGTTGTTGCGTTCGGCGGCTCAGGCCAAGAGCATTGTGCACCCGGTCGCCGGTCATGCGGATTGCCTGGTGGTTCCCAATATTGAGTCGGGCAATCTGTTGGGCAAATCCGTGAAGTATCTGGGCGGGTCGCAATGCGCCCACGTCGTGGCCGGCGCGAAAGTGCCGATCCTGATTCCCTCACGCGTGGAGAGCGTTGACGACAAGCTCAACTCGATCGCCTTGGGGGTGGTCTTTGCCAGCCGCCAGCTTTAGGATTCTCGCCATTAACCCTGGGTCCACCTCGACGAAGTTCGGACTGTACGTGGACGAGAGTGCAAAGTTCACAAAAACGATCCGTCATTCTGAAGAGGAGATAGCGCAGTTCCGGGGCCGGTCCATCGTTGAGCAACAGCAATTTCGCTGTGCGCAAATCGAATCTGCCCTGGTGGACGCAGGGCACAAGATCCGCGAGCTGCATGCCGTTGTGGGACGAGGCGGACTTTTGCCTCCGTTAGCCAGCGGCACATACCTGGTAAACGACGCCATGCTCGACGAGCTGCGCCTGGCCAAACGCGGTGAACACGCGTCAAACCTTGGCGCTTTCCTGGCGCAGGAGTTGGCTAACAAGACTGGAGTACAAGCTTTTATCGTCGACCCTGTGAGCGTAGACGAGTGGCCGCCCTGCGCCCGGCTGTCGGGGTCGGCGTTGCTGGAACGGCAATGTTTATCGCATGCGCTGAATTCCAAGGCCGTCGCGAAGCGTTATGCCCGCGAGCAAAGCCGGCTTTACCCATTGATGCGATTACTTGTGGCCCATTTGGGCAGCGGAATTTCGGTTTCGGCCCACAGGGAGGGCCGCATGACGGACGTGACGAATTCGCGAGAGGAGGGAGCATTCTCCACGGAACGTGCGGGGGGCGTACCGGCGATGCAACTGGTCGAACTTTGTTTCGGCGGCAAGTACACGCGAAAACAAATTGAAGAGCTGTTGTTCCGTGACGGTGGCCTGTACTCCTATCTGGGCACGAAAGACCTGCAGGAAGTGGAACGGCGCATGGCGTCGGGCGACGCCGAGGCGTGTGTAGTCTATGAAGCCATGATTTACCAGATCGCCAAAGAACTGGGTGCCTTGGCGACGGTGTTGAACGGGAACGTGGATGCGATACTCCTAACGGGCGGCATGGCCCATTCCGAGCGGTTGGTTTCGGCAATTCAGGAACGGGTAAGTTGGATCGCACCGTTGGTGGTGTATCCGGGGGAAGATGAACTGCAGGCGCTTACAGAAGGAGCTTTGCGAGTACTCCGCCGCGAGGAACTCTTGCAAGTGTTCAGGCAGCCGTGATGTGACCAAGGTCACAAGGGGCTGTGAGAGCTGTGACCCCGGACACAGCCGTGGTCTCCTCAATATGTGACTGTTTACGCGGACCAGCAGGGCGCGCTGAGCGTAGTGCAAGAACACACCTGTCCCGCACCAGCGCTTCGCCGTCACCCCTTCTCGCCGCGAGAGGCCTCCGTGGAGAACCTGGGTCGGGTCATCTCGGAACATCCTTTCTGTAAGGGCCTTGAGGCCCACGCCGTTGATTTGCTGACTAATTGTTCCTCGAATGTCCGGCTCCTTCCGGGACACCATCTTTTCCGGGAGGGGACAGAAGCCAATCAGTTCTATCTGATCCGTGAAGGCAAGATTTCGCTGGAGAGTCCCGCGCCGCAATCTCCGTGTGTCAGCGTGGAATATGTAGAGGCAGGTGAAGTCTTGGGATGGTCTTGGTTAGTTCCCCCCCATCGCTGGCGTTTCGGTGCACGCGCGGTCGAACCCGTCAGTGCCATCGCGGTGAATGGCAAGTGTCTGCGCGCGAAATGCGAAAAGAACTCCGACCTGGGCTACGCGCTTCTCAAGCGGTCCGTTGAAATTCTTGGCCAGCGTTTGGAGGCAACCCGATTTCGTCTGCTCGACCTATATTCAGCGGAGATGGCGAGAGAACAGCCAGTCTTGTTCTCCCGCTTGCGGTAAACAGTTGCCCGTATGGTTCAAAAAGCACAGAGTGAAAAGTGCCTTTGCGTGGAAGATTGATCTTCCACGTTCATAAAAAGAATCTCCCAGGATCTTGTCCAGGCCAAGATGACGTGTCATGAAAATCATCGCCAAATGGCCTGCTCGCAACACTGGCGGAGATCGACGAACTGACGGCCATGTTCGGCCACGCGCCGCGCAGTTACGAAGCCTTCATCAAAGAAGTTCTGCCGGTTTAAGAGATCATCTCGCACTCTGTAGCGAAGACGAATCGCTAAGCAACAGATACATCCTGACCGTAAAACGGCGTTCGAGGAGACGGAAACGCCAGCGACCTCCGCCGGGACCTCGCTTCCCACATCGGGCCCGGAATAGCTCCCCGAATAGCTTCCGGTTAGCCCATCACCGAGAAATTGATGGGAAGGTGACAGTCAGATCGCGATGGAACTCGGCTTTGCTCTTCAAATCTCTATTTTTTCTCAAAGTGGTTCCCGAAGTAATAGACCCTGTGATGAGATCCTTTCAGCTCGGCTGCATTAAGCGTCAAATCCGCACTATCGAGGCCACGAACATCTGCATGATGAACCTCCTCTTGGTCATTCACCCATTCATCGGCCGACTCCAGACCGGAGACCTCGGTCGTCAAACCATTGAGAGAATAGTGGGCTGGAATCACGGTCTTAGGATCATACTTCCCGACGATTGCATCGACCTCAACGCGCGTGAGTATTGACTCGATGAGCAGGATGAGCACATCAACTTTATTCAAGTAATGATCGAGAGAGGGATTTGGCACTGCACGATTGTCGCCCCAGATGGCAATCCGCAATCCCCCGGTCTCAATGATCTGAATCGCGTTATCGAACGCAATCACGTTGTTCGGCGGACAGGTCTCTACATGGAGGTGTGCAGAGGCACTACCCTGCTCATCAGCAGGTGCCGGTTCGCACTTGTGCTTGTCGGCGAGGCCCGTTATTTCGATGTCGCCGAGCTTAAACTGCCCAACCAATCGTTCGAGAACCATTAGCCCTTTGGGGCGCTCGACCGCATCGTGGTCGAAATGAGTGTGAGTGGAAAGAACCATATCGACCCGGATGGCGGGAAACTCGTTCAGGAACCACTTTGGGTAAAGGCCTGTTGAGTCATTCCGCCAAGGATCGGTCAGAACCGTCAAACCGACCGGCGATGTGATCTTGAATGCATCGTGTCCATAGAACTCGATCTTGACATCGCCTGGTCGAGTAAGGTCTCCTCCCGTTTTCTGAACGGTGATTAGAGAATTGTCATTCCATGCAGGGGAGGGAGCCACGGACTTCCCAGACTGTTGCGCACGCGCGTCACAGGTCAAGGTCAATAAGACAAACAAGACGATCGGGGCTAGCGTTTTGAGACGCATATCATCCTCTCGTGTTTCATGGACGACTCTACCACCAGCCTCGAAACGTCGTCAGAGTCGTTACATGACGCTCTCGTGCGGATTGTCGGCTCGGAAGTTGGCCATAAAGGGTTTCGGGTCCCTAGTCTGCTAAGTAGCGGCGAGATATGCGCCAGAACCCATGGAGAGTGCGCTCGCAATCATGCCAACCATGCCTGCGAGCACAACGACTTTGCTGTTTCCCAAGGTGGCGCCGGAAACTCCCGAGACGATGCCGAAGATGGCACCGAGCCCGTCGGTGATATCGTAGATGGCGTCCCCGATCCAGCGAGCCGCTTTGTTGCGACCTGTTGCCTTGCAGCGAGAAGTTCGTCGAGCGCTTTTCTCGCCTGGCCGGGAGAAAAACGGGGAGAGCGGACGGCGATTGCGGATCAGGTTATTGAGTGCCTGATAGTGCTCGCGTTCGTCCTTGAGCACCTGCCCAAGGATGACAAAGCTTGACTGGTCACCGATATCCTCGATTTGCTTGGCGTACTTGGCGATGTCCTGGGTTTTTTCCCTGTTTCATCCAAAACACAGTCGAACGACCAGCGATCTCCCAGATCCAAACCGATCGTCTGGCTTTTGCTCCTTGAAAATTTCATTCTCAAATGTCTGCACAGTGCTAATCTTCTTCATTGCCGGTCTCCTTAGGTGAAGACATGCGATGGGGGCGAGTTACTATCATGCTAGGAATGGGGTTACTCTGCGTTGTCAAACTGTCAACAGAGTGCGGCAAATTGACATTGCAGTTCGGTAAGTCGTTTCAATATATTCGGCGTACTATGCGTGCGCCCAAAACTTGTTCGCTTTTGGTATTTGTTTGCGCGGTTGCCGGCGCAATTATGGCCCCTGCGGTTCTCGCGCAATCCACACCCCCACAATCTAAGGTACCCCTCGTGAATGCGCCCACAGAGACAAAGAAGTGGACGGGTGACCTCGACACTCTTTTGAAGCACCGAGTGATCCGTGTGGGCGTCCCTTATTCCAAAACGCTCTACTACACCGTTAAGGGAGTACAGTGGGGCGTGGCTTACGAAGGCGGCCAGGCGTTTGAGAAGTATTTGAATCGGAAATATCCCCAGGGTAATAAGAACCTCAAGATTCATTTGATGTATTTCGTGGCGCCCCGCGAAAAAGTGGTGGAAAGACTAAATGAGGGGACGCTTGATCTTCTACTTGCCGGCCTGACAATAACTCCGGAGCGTCAAAAGGTTGTGGATTTCTCTAGTCCCACACTACAGAACGTAAACGAGGTGGTGGTCACCGGACCAGATTCCCCGGAACTTGTGACCATTGACGATTTGGCAGGGAAGGAAGTGTTCGCCCGGAAGACATCGAGCTATTGGGAGCATCTGGAAGAATTGAACGCACGGTTTCAGAAGGAGAATAAGGCTCCTGTCATCCTGCGTGTTGTTCCGGAAGATTTGGGCGACGAAGACCTATTGGAAATGGTCAATGCGGGCTTGTTGCCAACAATTGTCGTGAACGAGTGGACCGCAAACCTGTGGAGTAAATTGTTGACCAAGGAAAAGGTCCACTCGGACATCACGGTTGCCACGGGTGCGGCATTTGGATGGGCTGTGCGCAAAGACTCGCCCAAGTTTTTGGATGCCATCAACGACTTTTTGAAAACGCACCGTCAGGGCACAGCGTTTGGCAACGAGATCCTAAACAGGTATACCGGATCGACGTACATGCTCAAGCGAGCAGTTTCAGAATCGGCAATGAAACGATTCGAGGACACCGCCAAAATCTTTCGCAAGTATGCGGCGAAATACGACACTGATTATCTTCTTATGATGGCCAAAGGTTTTCAGGAGTCCGGCTTGAATCAAGAAGCCAAAAGTCCAGTAGGCGCAATTGGTGTGATGCAACTCATGCCCGAAACTGGGGCCGAAATGAAAGTGGGCGATATTCACCAGGAAGAACCCAACATTCATGCAGGTATCAAATATTTCTACACCATGATGCAAGAGCGCTACGGGAATGAGCCCATGGACACTCTGAACAAAATCCTTTTCACCTTCGCGTCCTACAACTGCGGCCCGAATCGCGTGAGGAAGTTGCGCAAAGAAGCTGCCGCCACGGGCCTCGACCCCAACGTCTGGATAAACAACGTGGAGATGATTGCGGCAGCGCGCATTGGCGCGGAGACAGTGAACTACGTCTCGAACATTTACAAATATTATGTCGCGTACAAGCTCATCGCTGTGCAGAAGGAGCAGAGCGACAAAGCCAAGGAATCACTCCAGAAGAAGCCCTCTTAACCCGATTCCACGACGACGAGTCTAGGTTTGCTTCCTGATACTTGCGTCGTGCCCGACAAGTCGCGTACTCGGAAAAGTGCCGGTCACGGGCCCGAAACGGCGTTCGCGGAGATGAGAACTCAAGCGACCGTCGATTACAGCTCACTTCCTCGAACCGGACTTTTGGCCCGGTATAACTTCCCGTTAGCCCGTCAACTGTCCACAAATTGCGGTTCACGGATCCGCAGCACAGGATCAATGTGCTGCTTCTAAGACGATCTTTTGTGCACGCCAGTTCAAGAGTTCGGCGACGTACAGTTCATTCTCGGACGGACAAGCAATCTCGTGAATCCAACCGAATTGGCCTAACTGTTTTCCTGATTTGCCGAACATTCCAAGAACCTTTCCATCCAAGTCGAGCTTGTATATTCTCCCGGGAAATGCATCAGAGCTGAACAGCACTTGATGTGGCGGCGGGGTAATGCAAATTGCCCAAGGCGAACCTGGCGTTCTCGAACCAGATGGATGGTCTGTTTTGTTGCCAATCGCGGGTCTTGCATCGGACGGGACGGGAACGTCGATAACGATCTGGCGGAGAAATTTACCATTTCTGTCGAATACTTGAATGCGATGATTTCCGCGGTCCGCTACATAAATATTGTCCAGCGCGTCAACGGCAATGCTGTGCGGAGTGTCAAATTGACCTGGCTTGTCCCCTGGTTCGCCCCATGACTTCAACCAATTGCCATCTTTATCGACTTTGGCAATTCGTGAATTGACATAGCCGTCACTAATATAAGTGTTGCCCGCGGAATCCCAAGCTACATCCGTCACCTGTCTGAATAATCCGTCTTCGGGTGGCAGAGGAGGTTGGACTTCTTTCAGTGGCCCAGTCCCATCATCCGACGCCTCCTGCTTGCGACCGAAAACCATGGAGACTCGTCCCTCGGGAGTGAACTTGACGATGACATCCGAACCCTTGTCGGTGACCCAGATGTTGTCCTGCGGATCAATCTTGACCGTGTGTGCATAGGACCATGCATAGAGGTTGTGGCCAATTTCGCGCAGAAATTTGCCGTCAGAGCCAAATTCCAGCAACTGCGCCGCGGCCGCACCATACGCGGGACCAGTTGTATTGCCGCGAGAGAACACGAAGATGTGGCCTTTCGAATTCACCGCGACGCCGGTAACTTCGCCAAAACAGAGGTCGGCCGGCAGGCGCAAGAAATCGAGCACCGAGCGATATTGAATTTCGGGCACCGCAGACGTTTGTGCAGAAAGCGAAGAGGTCTCACATGCAATTGCCAGCAAAAGGAGAATTGTCGAGAGCTTCATTTCCACTCCAGTCCTAGTAACACGGTTCAAGAATCGGCCAGACGAATCGTGGTCCAATATAGCGCACATAGACCGATATCCGAGATTCTGATAGGTTGGTCGGCTACTCGGAAGTTGGTCAGAAACGGTGTTCGCGGAGATGAGAGCGCAAACGATCCCCGCCGAGACCTCGCTTCCCAGATCGGGACTTCGCGCTCGTTTGGTCAGATTCACATCTACGTCGCCGTTAGAGACACGGCGTTAGGAATTGGGCGGGCGATGTCACCTGGATAGACTTTTCCTGGGGTATAATCGCGCCGACCATGTCCCCGGCTCCAGGCACATCACTCGGGCCCTACGAGTTCCAGCCGCCTTTTCAGGCGCTTGGGATTGCAACTCTGTACTTCACTTGGCAATCCATGCCTGTGCGGCGCCCTGTGGACCTGGGCGGCGACTAATTCCGGAAGCAGCGAAACTTTTTCAAGGGAGGACTTGCCCCGTGATACGCCAAACAAAACTGTGGGCGCTCGCACTGGTAGCAATCGTGCTGGCTTTCGCAGCCCACGCTGGAAGATCGCAGGAGCCGTCCAAGAATTCCGCCGCGAAAGCAACTGCCGCAAGCGACATTCCGAAAATCGATTTTGAAAAATACACTCTGCCGAACGGTTTGCAAGTGATTTTGCATGTCGACCGCAAGCTGCCCATGGTCCACGTCAACAACTGGTATCACGTCGGCTCGAAAAACGAGCGCCTGGGACGCACCGGCTTCGCTCACCTTTTCGAACACATGATGTTCGAAGGTTCGAAAGATGCCAATGCTAAGTATTTTGGCTTCATCGAGAAAGCAGGCGCCAATCTCTTCGAAGGCGGTGTAAACGGCACAACCAACGAGGACCGCACCAATTACTTCGAATCCGTCCCCTCGGGAAACCTTGAATATGTGATCTGGCTCGAGTCCGACAGACTCGCCACTCTCACCGACGTTTTGACTAAAGAAAAACTGGATAACGAACGCGACATCGTCAAAAACGAACGCCGCCAGGGGCTCGAAAACCAACCCTACGGCCGGGCCTTCATGCTCATCACTGAAAACGTTTTTCCCAGCGGCCACCCTTACGCCCACACCGTGATCGGAAGCCATGAAGACCTCACCGCTGCCAGCGTCGACGACGTTAAGGACTTCTTCCACACCTACTACACGCCCAATAATCTCTCTCTGGCGATCACGGGAGATTTTGACGTAGCCGAAGCGAAACGCCTGGTCGCAAAGTATTACGGTCCCGTTCCCCCGGGACCTGCTCTCGATCGCCCCAAGCATTGGGTACCTAAGCTCAATGCGGAAAAAGTCATCGAAGTGAAGGATCACGTCCCCCAGGAGCGCACCTACTTCGCCTGGCCCTCCCCGGCATTTTTTGATCCTGATGATGCGAACCTGGACCTGGTCTCCCTCGTCCTGACGGATGGACTCTCCTCCCGCCTCAACAAATCTCTCGTTTACGACAAACAGATTTGCTCCGACGTGGTTTCGTTCCAAAACTCCGCCGAAATGGCCGGCAGTTTTATCATCTGGGTAACGGTGCGTCCCGGGGCTTCGCTCGCGGAAGCCGAGCGGGTCACGGCTGAGGAAATCACTCGCCTGGCCAAAGAAGGTCCTACCGCCGCGGAGTTGAACCGCGCAAAGACCAAATGGGAATTTCAATACGTTACAGGCCTCGAGCGCATCGGCGGGTTTGGCGGCAAAGCCGACCTCCTGAACACCTACAACGTTTTTCTTGGCGACCCGGACAGGTTTGCCGCAGACGTGGAGCGCCACCGCGCCGTCACCGCCGAGAGTCTCCGCCTAGCCACGTCGAGATGGCTGGATACCCCCAACTGTGTCGTAGTCCGCTTCCACCCCGAGAGTTTCCAGGCGGACACGCAGGCTCAGGTTGACCGCACGAAACAGCCGGAACTCGGTGCTGACCGGCCATTCCTGGCGCCCGAGGTGGAATCCGCGAAGCTCGAAAACGGCCTGCAACTTTATATCGTCGAACGGAAAGACCTCCCGAAAGTCGCGGTGCGCCTCACCACCCGAGCGGGTAGCATGGGTGATCCCCAAGGAAAAGAAGGTCTCGCGAGTCTTGAAACCCAAGTGATGAAGCGGGGCACCGCCACCGAGAAGGCACTCGAGATCGACGATGCCCTCGGTGATCTCGGCACATCGCTCGATGGTCGCGCGGACCGCGAAACCGCTACTCTCAATTTCGAAGTCCTCAAGAGAAATCTCGCACCAGCGCTCGCCGTCATGGCCGATGTCGCCACCAATCCTAGCTTTCCTTCCGACGAACTCGAGCGCGAGCGAAAGATCCGCCTCGCGGAACTCTCTCAGGCAGAAAACCAGCCCGGCAGCATCTCCTCGCGCGTGAGTTCGATGCTGGCTTACGGCCGTAATCATCCCTACGGCCGCCCCACGGCCGGCTATCCTTCCACGGTTGAGAAAATCACCAAAGAGGACCTCGTCCGCTTCCACGACACGTATTGGAAACCAGGCGGATCGGCGCTCATTCTCGTGGGAGACATTTCTCTAGCCGAAGCTACCGAACTTGCAAAGCACAGCTTCGCTACCTGGAAAGGTAGCGTGCCTCCGACGATTAACGTTCCGCCACCGCAACCTGCGGGACCAGGCAAAGTGTTTATGGTGAGTCGCCCGGATGCCGCACAGACTGTCGTGGCTGAGATTCTGCCCGGACCGGCGCGCAACAGCCCAGACTACTATTCGCTCAGTTTGGCCAACGCCGTCTGGGGCGGCGCGGTGGGCGCGCGACTCGGTATGAACATTCGCGAGGATAAGGGATACTCCTACGGTGTCTTTTCCTTCCCCGCTCCACACGAAAAATATGGCATGTGGCGAGCCTCGGGGGGTGTGCAAACCAATAAGACCAAGGAATCGGTCGTCGAATTCGAAAAAGAGCTGAAGTTCATTGCCGGTGAAAAACCTATTACAGACACGGAACTCACGGATGCCAAGCACAATCGTGTACGAGGCTACGCGCAACAGTTCGAATCCATGAACCGGGTCGCAGGACAAATCGAGGAACTTTGGACCTTTGGTCTTCCCATGACCGAGTTGCAGCACGAACCGGACGAACTCGAGAAGGCCACCCTCGCCTCGGTCAACGCCGCCGCTCAGAACTACGCGAAGCCCAGCGAGGCAACTTTGCTGCTCGTCGGCGACCTCTCCAAAATTGAAACCGGCATTCGCGAACTCAACCTGGGAGAAATCGTTCTCCTCGACGTGGAAGGGAATCCGCTACCAAAGAAATAACGTAGCGCTATCAATAGAACTCGTCTCATGACTAAAGTTCGGGGTGCAGCAGCCGCGCTTCACACTCAAGATACAGGCAAGGCGATACAGGGGCTGGAGGTGGCTGCGCCTTACGAACTGGGAAAAACCCTACTGGGTTCTGATCTTCTCCTGCGATCACGTTTATGTGAGGGCAAGCATATCTGGCAACGCATCAAGGCGTCGCCCGCTGCCATAGAGTTTCAGAAGATTCTTGACCACCCGCTCTCCGCTCGATACGAGATTATTGGCGCACCTGCGTATTCTCAACTGGGTCGCCCCTAAGTAATGTCGAGTGAGACAGCCAAGACGAAGGCTCTCTGTCAGGATTTCCTCACGCTCTGGAATGGCGCCAACCTTGACATTCCATTCTCAAGCAAGGCAGGGCAGATTACGCGAATTTGCAGTACTTCCCTGCGAAAGCGTGCACACAAATGATGTTAGTGCCTTCGCGTAATCGTGCAACTGGCCGTCACAGGCCAGAAACGGCGTTCGGGTACGTCTCACCCGACGTCTATCGACACTCTTCCATCTCAGTCAAGCCTGGCGGAAGGTAATGCTGTTCTCTTTGCACCACTGGATGGCCATTTGCTGAAGTTCGGCTTGCTTGAACAGATTCCAAGCGTCCCACAAGTTGTATTCGGTGAGTAGGTGTTTGAATAGGCGGAAGGCGCCTGCGCCGCGAATACTACCATGGAAATCATTCCGTACCTGCGCGTCTCTCAGTGTCATTGAGAAGCGGTCCATGATGGCCCATTCGTGGACATCGAACTTGCTAGGTAAAGCCAGGTATCGCTTACCCTCCTGTTGCTGGATGCTCCGCGCGAGTTGAACTGCCTCACGCTGCCAGTCTGGCAATTCCTCGACGGCTGTCTTCGGATCTTCTGCAAAATCGAACTCTTCTTCCGTGATCGAGTGCACTTCGCCTGTTTCTACATCCAGATAGGACGAGATAGAATCATCGGCCATTTCGAGTGCCTCAATGATTACGTCAAGCTTCACTTCAGTGACCATGGCAAACCGATTCTACTCCCGATCCGGACGAGAGTTACATGCGAGTCCCGCTTAGCAAATTCTGTGGCTTCTTACGGCGCCTCAGATGCACTTTCTTAGATTGGAGGGCAATGGCAGCAGCTTCCTCTAGCGGGCCCGGAGTAACCTCCGAATTGCACATAATCCGACAATTGACATCGCGAATCGCCCAATCACGTTCCACAAGCCGACTTCTGGGGACTTATCCCACTTTATCTTTGTGCCGGGGTTCAATGTCATTGAGGACCAAGGGCTTTGTCCCGAGTGGCCTGAGTAGAACGCAGCACTCTGTGTTCGCGCGTACAAGATCATACATCAGCGGCAAAACCCAGCCCAGGCTATTATTCTGAAATGTGACTGCAATGCCGAACACACACACCAAGACCCCGCTTCGGACGGGCTTCCTCCGATCCTTTATTCGATGGCTTGTCATCGGCGTGGTGCTTCTTTGGTCGCTTGCCGCGCTGATCCTTGTGGCCGCCCGGTGGATCGACCCACCGACAACCGCGGTGCACATCCAGCGCCGCTTGCAGGCCTGGATTCACCACACGCCGTATCGCGAACGCTACAAATTCATTCCGCTCAGCCAAATCTCGCCCGATCTCCAGCACGCTGTAATCGCCGCAGAGGACGCGCGCTTCTACCAGCACCATGGATTCGATTGGCACGAGATCCAAATCGCTGCCGAAGACGATTTGGAAGGCGATCGCACTCGCGGAGCTTCCACCATTACGCAGCAACTCGTAAAAAACCTATTCTTCGGAACGGGCCGCTCTATCCTCCGCAAGGGCGCAGAGGTCACACTGGTACCGGTGGCCGAATTCGTCCTCGGCAAACAGCGCATTCTGGAGATATACCTCAACGTGGTCGAATGGGGCCCTGGTATTTATGGTGCAGAGTCGGCGTGTCGTTACTACGACGAAACCGCAGCCCGGAATATCGGCCGGCAACAGGCGGCACGGCTCGCTGCAATTCTGCCGGCTCCCCTGAAGCGACGACCCGAGCGCATGAATAACTACAGCGCGATTATCCTTAAGCGCATGGGCCAAATGGGTTGGTAATGGTGGCTAACATTCTACCAATGCGGCGGCTTTTATTACTCTCGCGCTGGGTTCGGGTCGGATGGTCACCGATTCGGAAACTGCTATCTCCACAACAGAGCATATGGCAGGAACCGACGCGGTAATCCGGCCGACGCGGCAATGCCGCAACCTCCCAGAACCGGATTTCTGGACTGGGAACACTGGGAGCCTCCGCCGTCTATATGCGAAGCAAGAGCTTCTTCCGATACATCCAGTAGAGGATCAACCAACAAACGGCAAGCACCGCCAGTCCTTCGAGCAACGGCTGCACAGTGACGCCAGCGATCGCGAAGGCATGGGGACCCAGGTGGATATTGAAGGTGGAAATTAGAAATTCGGGCATAAGATGAGCGATGAGATACGCAGCAATGGAGTTCACCCCAATCACCACCAGCGGGAACGCCCATTTCTTGTAGCCGCGATCTTCGATGATCAAGCAGAACGCAGCTAGAAACAGAAAACATAGTCCGCCGCTAAACAGCGTCCAGCTTGGAGTCCAGATGCGTTTTACAACCGGGCAGATTCCCGCGGCGTGAAGCAGCAAGCCTGCCGCAAGTCCGCCCGCGCCCGCCAGCAGAAGTTTTTTGAACGGGATTCGCGGAGCCGCAGAACGCAGCCATCGCCCCGCAATTAAACCTAAAATCATGGTGCCGAGTGTGGGAATGAAACTGAGCGTCAGATAGCCACCCTCATTCGCAACAAACGGCGCGGTCCGTGGGAAAAGATTCAGGAACCATTGGTCGAAAGCATTGCCGAGATTCGCATTCTTGTTCCAATGCGCCATGAAGCCCGCATAGTTGTGCGACCAATTGGCGGGAACACCCACGGCTTGCCAGTCGAAACCGGGGCCCGCGACCGGATACACAGCCCATGCCAGCCAATAACCGAAAAGAATTGCGGCCAAGGTAATCCAAAGCCACTTTTCTTTTACGTAGCCGAGCAGGAAAAGAAAAACGTAACCGAGTCCGATTTGCGTGAGCGTGTCTTCAAACGTGAAGTACGTTTGCGGCTGGTGAATGGACCGCAGGAAAATTCCCAAAATAACAAGAATGAACGCGCGCCAGATGGCGTGGCCCAGTTGATTCCCGAAGCTTCGGCCTTTGGCCGTTCGACTCGCGATGGAATACGGCAGCGCGACCCCAACCAGAAAAGAAAAAGAGGGCTGGATCGTGTCATGAAGAGAGCACCCCGCCCACTGCACGTGGCTTTGGTTGTAACTCAAGAGATTCCAGAACCAATTCCCGTGGAACGACTGTGCCACCTCCGAGAAACGCAACACTTCGGCCATCATCAAAAGCATCACGAGTCCGCGATACGCATCGATGGCTACGTTGCGCGCAGGAGTAGCCGGTAGCACTGAGGCGGCTGCGGCGTTACTCACAGTGGTGATCCGTTGCCCTGTTTCCAAAGTCCATGGGTGAAGTCCGGGTTTGAGTCTCCATAACGCGCAAAGCATATCTCAAAAACCGCAGAAAAACACCGAGCGACGTCACCTTTGTCATTCGGGAAGAGAGCTCCTTATAAACAAGCTTGCTGGAATTGTTGCTTCCGGTACCCAAGTTACCGGTAAGCGGTGGAAAGATATGCGGGGTTGGACTCTGCCGCTGCACCTCCACTCGACTGCAAACAGGGTGCAGCGTAGCACAGCAGTATCAAAGCTACTTGTTGGTCGTGGTGTCGACGTGTGCAAGGAAGTCGCGATGGCCTTCGGTGTCCAACAAAGAACCGAATCCAGCCCACACTGCGGGGTTCTTCTTGACATTTTCTTCAATGGCGACATTGAACTTGTCGATGCCTTCCGCACCATTCGCCACAATAGCAACAAAGAAGGTTGTCGGAGTTTTGAGAGTGGACCGTTTGTTGATAAATCTGGTTAGAGTGAAGCGCGCCATCGGCAACTAGCTTTTCAAGTAGGGCCACCATGGTTGCTTTCATGATCTTCCCGTCTGGATCAATCGACCCCGCCTTGTATTTCCAATTGCTGACACGCAAGTAGCCGTTCTTAAAGCTTTCGGTATGAGCGTTGTAGTCACGGCTCTCGAAGATGTAGTCCCAGTGTTTTGAGGCGGCAAGTATGGGACCCGTTGACTCGGGGGCGGAGGGCTCGGCTTCGAGAACCTTCATTAGATTCGCCACTGAGCGCGGAAAACCAAGTGCCATGCGTTGGCAAGCCTTCCTGGTGATTGAGAATGTAATAAGAACCGTAAGAGCTGATCGTGCCATCGGCGATGAGATTGTTCATGGTTGCGTCGCTATTGGCTTCCATCTTCTGATAATCGGCCCACATGGCACGAGGAACGGCCCACTCGGAGACATAGGTGTAAAGAGGCAGCTTTTCTTCGCTGGCAGTTTGCGTCCAAGCCCTATCTGCCAAAAGCAGCGCAATAGCAAGAACACACAATACGAACACACTTTTAGATACTCGTCTACACAGCCAATTCCTCCTCGAAATTTTGACCGCCAGTGGGGGCCCCAATTGGGCCGAAGTGGATGAAGTGGATACCAATAAGAATCGAAAATACTAAGCTCTATGACCATTAATGTTAAATCAAGCCGCGATTGTCGCATGAGGTGAATTCCTAAGATCTTCTAGGGGCCCAGAATAGACTCAATTCGGTGTCCAAAGCATTTCAGCGCAAGGCACAAAACAGACTTTCCAATTATTCGAAACTCGGCCATCAACTGGTAGAAGTTGAAATTCCTGGTGTCACTTCTGGTGTCACTTGGATTGTCAATTCTGGGCAGAATGAGACTTGGGCTGTCGTTTGGAATTTTTCGCATCTGATTGAAATGGCATGCCTTGACGCGTGTTGTCGTACTGGGACGTTTTTATTAAAACGGTTTAAAAGGCCGCTGCTCTACCACTGAGCTACGCCCCTAAACTCCTTAGTTCAAAACTACGCGGAAACCTTCAATTCGGGAACCGCCATCGGCACCGCTAGCCTACTGCATCGGACACACCATTCATCACTACGCCATCATCCAATTGGTGTGTAGGCAGGTGGGAGTGAGTGTGCCAGCCCGCTTTGGATATGCGCGCCTTCGACGATCAGTCATCAAAACAGTCAAACCGCCCAATAAATAATGTGCACACTGAGTTTCCTGCCGGAGAGCGAAGGCTACATCGTGGGGATGAACTGCGATGAACTTAAGAGTCGAGCGGCGGCAGGCGGCCCAGCCGTTCATCGGATGGGGCTGGCTAAGGCGATCTTTGCGCAGGAATCAACCGGTGGGAGTTGGATTGCAGCCACGTCCCGCGGGAATCTGCTGGCTCTCCTAAATTGGAATCAAACCGGTGAGGAAAGATTAGAACCTAAAGAAAGATCTCGCGGAGAGATCATACCCTCGCTACTGAAAGAAGATACATCTGAAGAAACCGAACAGACATTGAGTCACACTGAGTTGAGAGACGTGAATCCATCTCGACTTGTGGGCATTTTCCCACACGAACGAGAGATTCGGCAGTGGAAATGGGATGGGGTGAAGGTAAGTTCGCATTTGCATGAGTGGGAGCGAAATCACTGGTTTTCTTCAAGCCGCTCGGACGTTCGAGCAGAAAAGGTACGAAGTGGAGCCTACAAAATGCTGTGGCGAGAAGGATTGCAGCACCCGGAAGTGTGGCTGCGAAAACTGCACGCCAGCCACCTGCCGGAAGCCGGGGCCTTCTCGGTATGCGTGCATCGTGATGATGCTTCCACAGTGAGCTATACCGAGGTGCAGTGCGAAAAGTCTGGGATCAAAATGACTTATATTCCCGGAAACCCGTGCACACCCGGAGCTACGGCTATCACGATGAGTATCCCCTTCGAATCAATCTCACCAGTGTCCCGCTAGGACCTACCTTTCTGAAACTTTTTTCCTTCACGGAAGTCCCATTTAGCGAGATACTCGCCGCGAAAGGTTCACTGAAATGAAAGACCAAATCGTCTTTATTACCGGCGCAAAGGGCGGACTGGGATCCGTCCTTACGCAAACGTTTCTTAAACAAGGTGCGCGGGTTGTCGGAGCTTCGCGGCACATCTCCTCAACTGACTTCCCGGTGCCAAACTTTGAGGCTGTGACGATCGATTTCACGGATGCCGACCAAGTCCGAGAGGCGGTCACGAAAATCGCTTCAAGACACGGCCGGATTGATGTACTCGTGCATGTGGTGGGGGGATTCGCCGGGGGGCAATCCATTACGACGACGAGTGACGAGACGTGGAATCAAATGAGGGACATGAATCTGACTTCGGCCTTTCATGTGCTTCGGGAATGCGTACCTCACCTTCGAAAATCGAATAACGCAAGGATCGTTGCGATCGGCAGTTTGACGGCAAAGGAACCACACGCAAATCTCGGCGCGTATGTAGTGTTCAAGTCGGCCCTCACCAGCCTGGTGCAAACCGTCGCCATGGAAAACACGGATGTTGGAATGACTGCGAATGTGGTCTTGCCGGGAACGATGGACACGGAGGCAAACCGCAAAGGCATGCCCAAGGAAGATTTTTCAAATTGGGTGCAGTTGCAGGATGTCGCTGAGCTGGTGCTGTGGTTGGCAGACGTAAACGCGGGCCATGTGAATGGTATGGCAATCCCCATCGAAGGAAAACATGGCTGAACAGATCGCAACCTATATTGTCTACGCGTTTTATGGCTATGCGGTGGCAGGCGTTTTGTTCGCCGTGCCCTTCGTGTGGAGAGGGTAGATCACCAAGCGAAAGGGAGCGGACTGGGATTCCGCGTACTCATTTTTCCCGGCTGCGTTGCTTTCTTGCCATTATTCGCAAAGCGGTGGATGCGTGCGAAGGGAGAAGTTCCGGAAGAGAGGAATCCTCACCGATGATCCAACCGTTGCGGACATGGCATCGCAGAATAATCCTCTCGCTGAGTTTTCTGCTTCCTATTCTGTTTGTTGCGGGGCTCCTGGAACGACACGTGTGGTCAGTAAGAAAGCATGTAACCACTTCAAAATTCATCGAAACACACGGCACGCAGGAGAAGCACGACACGCAAACTGCTGAACGTGGAGTTGGCTAATGAGCGTGCAGTATGGAGCGATTGGTTGGAATCCGCAGAAACGCGCATACGATGTGGCGTTGGCATTCGGGATTACGTTATACCTGTTCGTATTCATCGGCGCCAGTGCTTTGCTGAATCCGACGGCAACTGCGGAGACCCTGATAATTCGAGGTTACGGCTCGTGCGCTTTCGTACTTTTGACCATCGTTCCGTGCATTGGGCCACTGTGTCGGCTGGACAGCCGATTTCTACCATTGCTGTACAACCGCAGGCATTTGGGAGTGGCCACATTTCTCCTTGGAATTTGCCACGGCGCGTTTGGTATTTTTCAGTTTCATGCACTGGGCGATAAAGATCCTCTTGTCAGTTTGCTTACCTCGAATCGGGACTTTACTGGTCTTATGAGTCATAAATAGCTTTCATAAATAGAGTATTGGGTTTATCGTGGATCATGTCGAATCCACGAGGGCGTCCGAAGAAGCAGGATCTGGTAGTCAGTCCAGAGCAGAAGCTAACCTTGCGACAACTGTTACAGCAACCGCGCAGTTCGCGATCCCTGGCCTTTCGCGCACGCATCATTTTGGAGTGTGCCGGTGGACAGAATAACGCTGCCGTTGCCGCCAAGCTGCATATCACTGGCTTTACCGTGGGGTTGTGGCGGAATCGGTTTATCACCGGTGGAATTGCGGCTTTAGGGGATGAAGTACGACCGGGAGCGCCACGACAGATCGGCGATGACCGCGTCGAACGGGCCGTACGGCTCACCTTGGAAGAGGCCCCCAAAGGAGCAACGCATTGGAGTAGTCGCGCATTGGCAGCGAGGACCGGACTGAGTCAATCGACGGTCAGCCGCATCTGGCGGGCGTTCGGATTGCGTCCTCACCGCAGCGAAACGTTCCAACTGTCCAACGATCCGCTGTTGGTCGACAAGGTGCGGGACATCGTAGGCTTGTATCTGAACCCTCCGCATCACGCTCTGGTGCTGTGTGTGGATGAGAAGAGCCAGATTCAGGCGCTGAGCCGCAGCCAACCGATCCTCCCGATGCTGCCCGGCCAAGCCGAGCGTCGAACCCACGATTACAAACGCCATGGCCCCACCAGCCTTTTCGCGGCCTTGGACATCGCCACCGGATCGGTGATCGGCAAGTGCTGGCCACGCCATCGGGCCATCGAGTTCCGCAAATTCTTGAATCAGATCGATCGCGCCGTTCCTGCCGATCTTACCGTCCATCTGGTGTTGGACAACTATGCCACCCACAAGACCAAGGAAATTCGGGCGTGGTTTCTGCGGCATCCCCGCTATCAACTGCACTTCACACCCACGCACAGTTCGTGGCTGAACCAGGTGGAGCGCTGGTTCGCCTTACTGTCACAACGACAGATCAAACGAGGTTCGCACTACAGCGTGCGTGAATTGGAATCCGCCATCTTGGAGTTCATCACCATTCACAACGAGCGGCCCAAGCCTTTTGTGTGGACGAAAAGTGCCGAGGCCATCCTCAACAGCATTGGCCGGTTCGCTTCCCGCAAGCTTGCCGTACATGGCACAAACAATATGCAAGAAATCAATAACTCAGGAGACTAGTGATCTTGACGCAACGTCGAAGATTCTGATGTTAATGGATGAGGACGGCAGACCAATGGCGAAGAAACACTATCTGGTCCGTGTCGCGCAGCCACTCCAGATTCAAGGACAAGTCCTTGAAATGAACGGGCTATATTATTTGCGGGCGGCAGCGAAGAATATATCTGCACTTCCATAGACAGGTTCAATTGTGGAAGAAATTGGGAAATAGGTGGTTTACTAAATCGATTTTTCGCTGGATAGTGGTCCTAGAGTGCAAATGCAGAACGAGGGTGGGACTAAATCACTGGCACTCGATCAAGTCAAAAAATAAACAAAGGCCCGCTCCAGGCAAGGATAGGAACAGAATGAACCTGGAAATGAAATCCATACGTTACGCTGTTGTCGTTCTTTTTTGCACAAGCGTGTTGAATTGTATTGGCCGTGCACAAACTCCTCCTGATCAAACATCGTTTGTCGGCTTCCCTGCCCGATCTGATCTCGCCACGCTTTCGATCGAGCGCCGTGTGGACGATTTGCTGAAGCAGATGACGATTGAAGAGAAGGTCGGGCAACTGGCGCAATATTCCATCGGAGCGCCGACCGGGCCGGAAACGAGCCGCAACGACTACGCGGAAATGGCCGCGAAAGGCCAAGTTGGATCTTTATACAATCTGGTGGATGCCAAACAGACCAATTATTATCAGCATCTGGCGGTCGAAAAATCGCGCCTCCATATCCCACTGGTGAATGGACTCGATGTGATTCACGGCTATCGAACGGTGTTCCCTGTGCCGCTCGCCATGGCTTCCACTTGGGATCCACCTGTCTTAGAAAGGGCCGCTCGCTTAGCCGCGCAGGAAGCAAGCGCCGACGGAGTTCGCTGGACTTTTTCGCCGATGGTGGACATCGCACGAGACGCGCGCTGGGGAAGAATGACGGAAGGCGCCGGCGAAGATCCTTTTCTGGGCAGCGAAATGGCGCGCGCCTACGTGCGTGGTTACCAGGGAAAGAGGTTGGATGCAGTGGACAGCATCGCGGCCTGCGCAAAGCACTATGTGGGCTACGGTGCGGCGGAGGGCGGTCGGGATTACAACACGGTGGAGCTATCCGAGCATACATTGCGAGAATTCTACCTGCCGCCGTTTTATGCCGCGCTGGACGAGGGCGGTGCGACCATCATGAGCGCGTTTAACTCCTTAAACGCAACGCCGGCAAGCGCGAATCCCTTCACCTTAACCCAGGTGCTTCGTAAAGAGTGGCAATTCCAAGGCGTGGTCGTAAGCGATTGGACGTCGATTTCCGAGTTGATGAATCACGGAATCGCGAACGACGGCGCAACGGCCGCTAGTAAAGCAATTAACGCAGGCGTGGACATGGACATGCAAAGCGATCTCTACCACGAAAATCTCGCGGAGTTGGTGAAATCTGGAAAAGTGAGCGAGGCACGGTTAGATGAGGCGGTTAGGCGCGTGCTGCGAGTTAAATTTGCATTAGGACTTTTTGAGCACCCCTATACAGACGAGACTCTGAAGAAAGAAGGCCCACTCTCCGCCGAGAGTGTGCAATTGGCCAAGACTGCTGCGCAGCTTTCGATCGTGCTCTTGAAGAATGCGAATGGCAACGACGGGCAGGCCTTGTTGCCGCTGAAGAGAATCGACAAAGTGGCGTTGATCGGGCCTCTGGCGGATGACGCAGGAAACATGTTGGGATCCTGGGCCGGTCGAGGGCAGCCAATAGACGTGGTAACGCTAAAGGTGGCGCTGAGCAAGGCTTTGGGTGACGAGCACGTGAAGTATGCGAAAGGCGGCACGATCCGCGCGGCAAGCGATCCGGAAATGGCTGAGGCGGTTGCTGCAGCGAAGAGTGCCAAAGTTGCCATACTGGCATTGGGCGAGGATGCTCCAGAGATGACCGGGGAAGCAGGATCGCGTGTGCATCTTGGGTTACCTGGTCGGCAGGAAGAGTTGATGGAAAAAGTAGCCGCCACGGGAACACCCGTGGTGTTGATACTGTTCAGCGGAAGACCATTGACGCTGCCGTGGGCATTCGAGCACGTGCCGGCGGTATTGGAAGCGTGGTTCCCGGGCGTACAAGCTGGTCCAGCCTTAGTAAGCGTTTTGTTTGGAGAAACGGTGCCGAGTGGGCGACTGGTAGTGAGCTGGCCGCGGGCAGTCGGGCAACTTCCACTTTATTACAATGCTCTGAGCACGGGCCGCCCCGCAGGTAGGGTGGATCTGAGCCATCCGCCGAAAGCTGCTGATGAAAAATATGTTTCACGGTATGTGGATGAACAAAACAGTCCGCAATTCCCTTTTGGGTACGGATTGTCGTATACGACGTTTCAGTATTCGAAGGCCAAAATCAGCGAATCTACACTAAGCGCGAAATCTCTGAACGAGACATTGCGCAGAAGAAGCTCCGAGCAAACATCCGTGATTACCGTCACGGCGGAGATAACCAACAGTGGCAAGTTGGCAGCGGACGAAACAGCGCAGTTGTATGTCGGTTTGAGAGGCACCAGCGTGGCAGAGCCAGTGAAAGCTCTGAAAGCGTTTCAACGCGTTTCCGTTAAACCTGGGGAAACGAAGAAGGTTGTGTTTCAGCTGGGGCCAGAAGCGTTTGCGCTTTGGAGTCAGAGCAACACTTTGGTTGTGGAACCCGCGAAAGTCACAATCTGGGTGGGTCCAGACTCTGCCGTGAAGGAAGGTATCTCGCTTGAAATAGTAGACTGAGACGGAGTGGAGTGGTAGTCAGGTTGCGACTCGAATCGAGTACCAGTGGATGCTAACCTACACGAATAAAAGGTATTAGAAGAGTTTCTTAGAAAGAAGGACTAGCTTAAAGGTACCTTCAAAATGGGTACCAACGGGGGCTGCCAAGGCTCCCCATACTGCATCAAAATGTAACTTGCACCGTTAACTTGAAATATAGGGGACAGAGAAAGACTGCTGTGACGAGCCCAGTCCAAGGCAAGCCTTCCCGTCGAGAACTGCTCAAATGGGCGGGCATGGGTCTGGCCATTGCACCTCTTGCCGGGAGCATGGCGCTGGGCCGAGGAATAACCTCGTCTGGAACCTCTTACGAGAGAACAGATGAGGAACTGCTGGATGAGATTCAGCAAGCGGCATTCCGGTTTTTCTGGAACGAAACGGACCCTCGAACCGGCCAGATTAAAGATCGCGCCCTGCTGAATGGCACTGATACGCGGACGATGTCCAGCATCGCGGCCACCGGATTTGGGCTGACGTCTCTCTGCATCGGAGACACGCGAGGGTATGCACGAACGGCGGATATAACGAATCGAGTGCGCACGACGTTACGTTTCATATACAACGAACTGCAGGGTGAACACGGGTTCTACTATCACTTTGTGGACATGAGCAGTGGGCAGCGGTGGAGAAAGTGTGAACTTTCTTCCGTGGACACGTCACTGTTGCTTTGCGGAGTGTTGACCGCGCGGCAATATTTTGCAGAAGGCGAGATTAACGATCTGGCCACCAAAATTTACAACCGGGTGGACTGGCCCTGGATGCTGAACAAGGGATACGCATTCTCGATGGGCTGGAGGCCGGAGTCTGGCTTTATTCGTTCGAGATGGGATCACTACGGCGAGATGATGATGATTTATCTGCTGGGGATCGGCTCTCCGACCAATCCAGTTTCGCCGGAAACCTGGAAATCATTCAGCCGGCCAAAAGTAACTTACGACGGGATCACCTACATTGCGGGAAAAGATCCGCTGTTCACGCACCAGTATTCCCACGCTTGGTTCGACTTCAGAAACAAGGAAGATGCATACACGAACTATTTTGAGAACTCGATTTTAGCAACTAAAGCGCACAAACAATTCTGCCTCTCTTTAAAAAACAAATTTGGGAATTGCTGCGATGATCTCTGGGGTATTACGGCATCCGATTCTGTGAAGGGATATACGGCATGGGGCGGGCCTCCTGTGATTGGGCACATCGATGGCAGCATCGTGCCGTGCGCGGCGGGGGGATCAGTACCATTCCTGTACGAAGATTGCATGCAGGTGCTCAGGACGATCCGTGGAAAGTACTCGCAAAAAGCCTGGGGCCTGTACGGCTATGTCGATGCCTTTAATCCAACCACTGGATGGTATGACAGCGACGTGCTGGGAATTGATGTGGGCATCACGATGGTTATGATCGAGAACTACCGGACAGCGTTGGCCTGGCAAACCTTTATGCAGAATCCGGAAGCTGAATCTGCTATGTTGAAGGCCGGCTTCCAATACGCTTAGTCTTTGCTACCGCCAGAAGTTCGCCCTGCAAGTGGCTTGTTGCCCCAAATGGCCGCGACTCGATTCGTAGGATAATTCCAAGAAATCACAAAGAAACACAGCAATGGGGGACAGTTTTGGGCTACAATCCAGTATCGAAGGTGAAATCGTGCGTTGGGGTAGCGCATATTTCTCCAGTGGATTTTCTGGAATCCAGAACTTGATTCAGTCGAGGAATCGCCGCAGGCATGAAATCGAAAAAAACGCCCCCTGCACGTAAAAACGCTGCAGTCACGCTCAAAGCAGTGGCCCAGCATTTAGGATTGACCGCTGGGACCGTTTCAGTAGTGCTGAACAACTCAAAGAGCGCAAAATCGATCCCCGAGCACACCCGCAATAGGATTTTTGAGGCAGCTCGTGAGCTCAACTATCAACCAAATTTCTTGGCCCGTTCGCTGCGTGTCAGCCGAACCTTTACGATTGGCGTGATTGCGGAAGAATTCGGCGATGCGTTTGGTGGCAATGTACTGAGTGGGATTGAGACACACTTGCGAGCGAATGATTATTTCCTGCTGGTAGTGGCCCACCGGCACGACCTGAAATTGCAGCACACGTATGCACAGCTTCTGACATCCAGAGGGGTCGAAGGGCTGATCACGATTGATACTTCCGTTAATGAAGTTCCATCAGTCCCCACGATCGCAGTGGCAGGTCACAAGAAGGTGGAGAACGTAACCAATATTGTGTTGGACCACCGGCGCGCAGCAGAACTATCGCTTTCACACTTGAAGGAGTTGGGACACAAGCGAATTGCGTTTCTGCGTGGCCAACCGAAGAGCTCGGACTCCTCGTCGCGATGGGAAGCGTTGCAGGAGGTTGCGCGTGAGTATGACATTCAGATTCATCCGGAACTTGTCCTGCAAATCGAAGGGATGGAATCGACTCCAGAGCTTGGTTACCCCTACGGAAAAGCGTTGATCGCGCGTAACATCCCGTTCACTGCGCTGGTGGCCTATAACGACATATCCGCGATTGGCGCCATGCGCGCATTTCAAGAAGCCGGATTGCGCGTGCCCGAGGATATTTCGATCGTGGGCTTCGATGATATATCCATCGCCTCGTTTTCAATCCCTCCGCTGACCACCGTTCGCCAACCGTTGGAGGAAATGGGAAGGATCGCTGCGCAAACACTGTTGGATCGGATCGAGGACCGTGGCCCGCAAATTGAAGAGATTGCTGTCAAACCAAAATGGATCGCACGACGGTCAACTGGGCCTCCACGATTGCTGTGATATTTCAAGTGGCTGAAAGTGTTTCGGAGCAGTCGAAAACTTCAGAAGGAACAATAGTTTCTTCTTAGAATTCCCGGCGATTTTTTTGGGACGCAAGTCGCTGTGCAGTGATAAACTATTTAATGTATATCTACGGGCCCCCCTCTTCCGCTCCGATCAGGTTACCTACAAAAGGACAAAAGTATGCCTCGAAAGATTGAAGTCACAGAGTTGATTTTGCGTGATGCACACCAGAGCCTTCTTGCGACCCGCATGGCCCTGGAAGACATGGTGCCCGCCTGTGAAGACATCGACAAAGCAGGATTTTGGAGCGTGGAGTGCTGGGGTGGAGCAACTTTTGATGCCTGCATCCGTTTCTTGAACGAGGATCCCTGGGAGCGTTTACGCACATTCCGCAAGTTGATGCCGAACTCTCGCCTGCAAATGTTGCTGCGAGGTCAGAACTTGCTGGGGTACCGGCACTACGAAGACAGCGTGGTCGATCGGTTCGTAAGTAAAGCTGCGGAAAATGGGATGGACGTGTTTCGGGTGTTCGATGCCTTAAACGACGTCCGAAATGTAAAACGCTCAATCGCCGCTGTGAAGAAGGCCGGCAAGCACGCCCAAGGAACGATCTGTTATACGGTCAGCCCGCTGCATACTGTGGAAGGGTACGTAAAACTCGCGAAGGATCTGGTCGATCTGGGCTGCGACTCGCTCTGCATCAAAGATATGGCTGCTCTGTTGAAGCCAAAACCAGCCTACGACATCGTAAGAGCAATCAAAGAAAAGCTGGGAGACCACGTGTGCGTGCATGTGCATGTGCATGCAACGACCGGGGTGACACTCGTGTCGTTGATGAAAGCGATTGAAGCCGGCGCTGACGCCGTGGATACAGCCATCAGCTCACTGAGTCTCGGGCCGGGTCATAACCCGACGGAAAGCCTTGTGGAGATGCTTGAGGGAACGGAATACTTCACGGAGTTGGACAAGAGCCGATTGCTGAAGATCAAAGAGCACTTTGAGATGGTTCGGCCGAAGTACACGGAATTTCTGTCCAATATTACCGGGGTAGACACGGAAATCTTCAACAGCCAGATTCCGGGCGGCATGATTTCCAATATGGAGAGCCAACTGAAGCAACAAGGCGCTGCTGATCGAGTTAAAGAAGTGCTCGAAGAGGTCCCGCTGGTACGAAAGGTCGCCGGCTATCCGCCCTTAGTCACTCCCTCGAGCCAAATCGTTGGAACGCAAGCCGTGTTCAACGTGTTGATGGGCAGATACAAAGTAATCACGGCGGAGTTTGCTGACTTGATGCTGGGCTATTACGGAAAAACTCTGGGCGAACGAGATTTCGATGTTGTGGCGCAATGCGAAAAGCAGACTAAGAAAACGCCGATTATGATGCGGCCCGCCGATCTGCTGAAACCGGAATGGGAGGCCTTGCGAACGGCTGCGATTGCCCTGGATGGTTGCGACGGATCGGACGAGGACATTCTGACCGCCGCGATGTTCCCCAAGGTGGCACCAAAATTCTTTGCGGAACGAAGGCAGGGACCGAAGAGCGTTGCCAAAGACCCCAGCGCCGCGACGAGTGAGACTGCTGGAGACTCTTCCACCCCTGGTGCGGGTCCCGTGCGCGAGACGATTAAGTACGAAGTGAAATTGGATGGAAAGACACATCAAGTAACGGTGTCTCCGGTATAGAGGGCCGAACTCATGAAAAGCATGGAGCAACGGATCGAAGAGTTGCGGCGCCGCCGCGCCGAGGTTGAAGGAGGCGGCGGTGCAGAACGAGTGGAGAAACACCGCAAGTCAGGAAAGCTCACCGCGCGCGACCGTATTACCCACCTTTGTGATCCCAATAGTTTCCAGGAATCAGGATTGTTCGCAGAGCACCGTGCCACTCTATTCGGCATGGAAGGCAAGGCATTTCCTGCCGATGGAGTGATTACCGGTGCCGGCACAGTCCTGGGACGACGCGTGCATCTGGCTAGCCAGGACTTCACCGTGGCAGGGGGATCTGCAGGGGAAGTACATTCCAAAAAGGTTGCTGATTCCATGCAGCAATCGATGAAGACCGGCACCCCGTTTGTGTTCATAAACGACTCAGGTGGTGCTCGAGTGCAAGAAGGCATTGATTCCCTGTCGGGCTATGGGCGGGTGTTTTTTCAAAATGTGATGTTAAGTGGAGTCGTACCACAAGTATCCCTTATCTGCGGGCCATGCGCAGGGGGCGCCGCGTACTCTCCCGCGTTGACGGACTTCATCATTCAGACACGCAAGGCGCAGATGTTCATTACCGGGCCAAACGTGATCAAACAAGTGACCGGTGAAGATGTAACCGCGGAGCAGTTGGGCGGTGCGGACACTCACATGGTACGCTCTGGCGTCATTCACTTCATCGCCGAGGATGATGCACATGCCTTGCTTCTCTGCAAGAAGTTGTTGAGTTTCCTGCCGGCAAATAACGCGGAAGACCCACCGGAACTGCCAAGTGATGGGAATGTAGAGCCGAATCCCGTCCTGAACACCTTGGTGCCAGCGGATTCGAAGCAGGCCTACGACGTGCGGGAAGTGATCGCGAATGTGATCGATGCAAAAGATTTTCTGGAAGTACAGGCCGGATATGCCCCGAACATTGTCGTCGGTTTCGCGCGCCTAATTGGCCGGACCATCGGGATCGTAGCTAACCAGCCTTCGGTAGTGTCGGGAGTCCTGGACATTAACGCATCTGATAAAGCATCGAAATTCATAAGATTTTGCAACGCTTTCAATATTCCCCTGGTCACATTCGTCGACGTGCCTGGCTTCTTGCCGGGGGTCGATCAGGAATATGGGGGAATTATTCGCCACGGGGCAAAAATGTTATTCGCCTACTCTGCAGCGACGGTACCAAAGGTGACCATTATTCTGCGCAAAGCCTTTGGGGGTGCGTACCTGGCGATGTGTGGACGAGACATGGGAGCTGACCGGGTCTACGCGTGGCCAACGGCCGAAGTGGCCGTGATGGGAGCTGAGGGTGCGGCAGAAATCGTGTTCAAAAGGGAAATCGATTCCGCGACCGACAAACCGGCGAAACGAAAAGAGATGATCGAGAAATACCGAGAAGCCTTTGCGAATCCGTATGTCGTGGCGGGGCGGCGGTTGGTGGACGACATCATCGAACCGGAGTTTACGCGCAGAATTCTGGCGCAGGCATTGGAATTTCTGCACACTAAGCGCGAATTGCGACCGCCGAAGAAGCACGGACTGATTCCGCTCTGAAATTTCAGGGAAACTCATGTCAAAACAAGTCAAGACCGATTTGGAAGCAGAGGTAAAGGAACTCCGGCTGCGGATTGAAAAGCTAGAGGCACTTCTTGCCGGATCGACACAAAAGGAAAAGCAAGAGCCGGCCGCACCGCCTGCTCCACTGTGGGAGATTGCGCCCGAAATCCTGCTGGCAATTTCCGCGGCGGTTGCAGCATTCCTAGGCAAACGGGCCACGATTCATCAGATACGCCTGACAGGTACAACCGCTTGGGCGATGCAAGGGCGCGCAACTGTACAAGCTTCACATGGCATCGTTCGAGGGTATCGTTAGAAATCAAGGTGAGTGACGCATGAAACTCAAGGTAACGGTAGACGGAAGAGTGTTTGAAGTGGAAGTTGAGGTGGCGCCAGAGCCTCCCCAGGTACTGCCAACCTTTATGGTGCAGGGTGCCGCGGCCACAATTCCCATAGGGGCTGCGCCGAGCGCGTCGAACGATGCGGCTGGCGACGGCGCGGCAGTTGACGAAAGTAAAGTGTGCCGTAGTCCAATTTCAGGGATCGTGGTGAAGTCCAATGTCCGTGCCGGAGAAATCATCGAGAGTGGCGATCTCCTTTTCGTCCTCGAGGCGATGAAAATGGAAACGGAGATAACCACGTCGATTGGCGGCAAGGTGGCGGAAGTGAAGGTTAATTTGGGCGACAGCGTAAAGAGTGGTCAGGTGGTGATGGTATGGGCATAGATGCGAAAGAGATCCCCGGATTTCTTTTCTTTGACCACGTTGCGGTTTCCGTGAAGCAAGGCGACCTGGAGAAGCAGGTGGCGGCCTATGAGTTGATGGGCTTCACGGAAATTCACCGCGAGAATGTGCTGGGTAAGGACCAAGTCCGGGAAGTGCTGCTTCGGATCGGCGAGGGGCCAAACCTGATTCAGTTGCTGGAACCCCTTTCTCCGGAATCACCTGTAAGCAAGCAGATTGAAAAGAATGGCGGACGGGGCGGATTCGCTCATATTGCGCTACGCGTAAAAGACATCCAAAAAGCGTTTATTGATCTGAAGCAAAAAGGGTTTCAGATCATCGATGCTGCTCCGAGGCCAGGTTCGCGTGGCACAACGGTATTTTTTGTGCACCCGAAGACTACGGAAACGGCGGCGCTCGGTTATCTGATCGAGGTAGTGCAGGAGGGTTGACACCATGTGGGAGGATTTCCCGCCAAACTCTACGGCCGAATGGGAAGCCGCTATTCGAGCTGATCTCAAGGGCGCCGACTACGACAAGAAACTCGTCTGGCAAACGGAAGAAGGAATTGCGGTTCGCCCTTACTACAGGCGAGAGGATTTGCCAGGCACCACTGGTCAGGCACGATTCACGGGCGAATGGCGGGTGGCTAGTCTGGGGGACATTCCCAAGGACGCAGTTCGCGGTGATCTACTACATGAGCAGGGAGCGACAGCGGTACAGGAAATTGGATACGCGCTGGCCGCATCCTCAGGAATGACCCACAACTTTGTATTTGCCATCGGCGGGAACTACTTTTTTGAGATAGCAAAGCTTCGTGCGGCGAGACAATTGTGGGCAAGGATTTCTAAGGACCCCATGGTCATCTGGTCGCGCACTTCCCTTGCAAACAAGAGTATGTACGATCCATCGGCCAATCTGATGCGGTGCACGACGGAAGCCATGAGCGCGGTTTTCGGCGGATCCGACGTGCTGGTAGTCGAAGCGGCTCGGTTTCCGGCCCATCTGGCGGAGAGTCTGCCGCGCGTACTGCGCGAAGAGTCTCGATTCGATCAAGTTTCGGATCCAGGAGGCGGATCGTTTTACGTTGAAGCGCTGACTGCGTCGATCGCTTCCGAAGCGTGGAGGGTCTATGAATCCGGATCGGCAAGCCAAGAGGCGGCCATCGCTACTGCGCGTGCAGCCAAAGAAAAAGCTGTTGCGCAGAGAAAGCGAACGCTGGTCGGAGTGAACAACTACCCTGACTTGACTGAAACTCTTCCTGAAGGGGCTAAGCTCCCAGATTCAACGTGGCGAATGGCCGAGCCATTCGAAAAGATTCGGCGCAAAGTTGAGAAATCTGGCAAGCGCCCGAGAATACTTCTGCTGCAATGCGGCGATTTAAAGATGCGAATGGCTCGGGCAAACTTCTGCCTGAACTTTTTTGGTTGTGCGGGGTTCGAGGTGCGTTCGTCCGACAAATTGGAAGCAGCGGACATGGTTGTGCTGTGCAGTTCTGACACAGAATACTTGGCGATTGCCAAAGAAGTTATTCCTCAAGTAAAGGCTCCGGTGCTGGTGGCAGGAAATCCGAGGGACCAAACCGATGCGCTGCGTGCGGCGGGTGTGAGGGATTTCGTTTATGCGGGAGTAAACGCCGTCGAAGTACTTTCAAAGTGGCAAGAGGACCTGGCATGAGCCGTCAAACCTGGAAGACGCAAGAAGGAATCGATGTCAAGCCGCTGTACACAGCCGCCGACCTCGCGGGGATAGAACATCTGGATTTTGGTGCCGGGCTACCTCCCTTCTTGCGCGGTCCCTACAGTTCCATGTACGCGATGCAGCCATGGACTATTCGCCAATACGCCGGATTTTCAACAGCGGAAGACTCGAACGCGTTTTACCGCGCAAATCTTGCGGCGGGACAAAAGGGACTGAGCGTAGCGTTTGATCTCGCTACCCACCGGGGGTACGACTCCGATCATCCGCGAGTAAAAGGCGACGTTGGCAAAGCCGGAGTCGCGATTGACAGTGTTGAAGACATGAAAATCCTTTTCGACCGGATTCCGCTGGACCAAATGTCCGTTTCCATGACCATGAACGGCGCGGTACTTCCCGTGCTTGCGTTTTACATCGTAGCCGCAGAAGAGCAAGGCGTGCCCACTCAGAAACTGACCGGAACGATTCAGAACGACATACTGAAAGAATTCATGGTTCGGAACACATACATTTACCCACCGGGCCACTCGATGCGGATTGTGGGCGAAATATTCCGCTACAGTTCTGATGAAAATGCCGAAGTTTAATTGCATTTCGATTTCGGGATACCACATGCAGGAAGCAGGGGCGACGGCGGACATCGAGCTCGCATACACATTAGCCGACGGTCTGGAATATTTGCGAACTGGGCTCCACGCTGGGCTCGACATCGACAATTTTGCCCCACGGTTGAGTTTCTTCTGGGCGATTGGCATGAATCACTTCATGGAAATTGCCAAGATGCGGGCGGCCCGTCTTCTATGGGCGAAAATTGTGAAGCAGTTCAATCCGAAGAATCCGAAATCGATGGCATTGCGGACGCACTCGCAAACATCGGGCTGGAGTTTAAGCGCGCAGGACGTCTACAACAACGTGATCCGGACCACTGTCGAAGCGATAGCAGCGGCAATGGGCGGAACTCAATCCCTGCACACGAATGCGCTAGATGAAGCCCTGGCGTTGCCAACGGAGTATTCGGCGCGCATTGCACGCAATACCCAGATTTATCTTCAGGAAGAAACGGGCATTTGCCGCGTGGTTGACCCCTGGGGCGGCAGCTACTACGTCGAATCGTTGACCGCCGACTTGGCAAAGAAGGCGTGGACGCTGATTCAGGAAGTGGAAAAACTTGGCGGCATGACCCGTGCCATTGAAACGGGCTTGCCCAAGATGCGAATCGAAGAGGCGGCCGCACGGCGGCAAGCGCGCATTGACTCTGGCCGGGAAACCATCGTTGGCGTGAACAAGTATATCGTTGAAGATGAAAAGCCACTGGAAGTGCGTATCGTGGACAACGCCGCAGTACGCGAAACGCAACTGGCGCAGTTGAAGAAGGTGAAAGAACGGCGCAACCAGAATGAAGTGGAGGCCACGCTCGATGCACTGACGAAGTGCGCAGAGACCGGGGAAGGAAACCTACTAGAACTTGCGGTGAACGCGGCACGCAAACGCGCTACACTGGGCGAAATCTCGTACGCACTCGAGAAGGTATTCGGAAGGTATCAAGCGGTGAACCACACCATATCCGGCGTCTATTCTTCAGAAAGCCGGCAAGATCCGGAGTTCAAGAAGGCGCGCGCGCTGACCGAAAAGTTTGCACAAGCAGAAGGACGACGTCCGCGGATTCTTGTGGCGAAAATGGGCCAAGATGGGCATGATCGCGGTGCGAAGGTTATTGCCACGGCATTTGCGGACTTGGGATTCGATGTGGACCTAGGACCCCTTTTTCAGACGCCCGAAGAGGTTGCGCGCATGGCGGTGGAAAATGACGTGCACATCCTGGGCGTTTCGACGCTGGCCGGTGGCCACATGACGCTGGTGCCGGAAGTGATTCAGGAATTGAAGAGACTGGGCCGTCAGGATATCCTCGTTGTCGTGGGCGGCGTGATTCCTCCGCAGGATTTTGCAGCGCTTCGGGAAGCTGGCGCTGCTGGGGTCTTCGGACCAGGAACGCGCATTCCGCTCTCCGCACAGGAGATACTGCAAACATTGCTGGAGTAGCGATTGCGGACGCGCCGACTGGCCGCTGAACAATACGTCTCGGGAGTTCTGACAGGCGACCTCGCCACCGTGGCCAGGACCATCACGGTCATCGAAAGTGATCTGCCTTCCGACGGCGAACTTGCTGCGCAGATTCTGGATTCTCTCCTGCCTCACACCGGAAAATCACGTCGCATCGGAATCACGGGCGTTCCTGGAGTTGGAAAGAGCACCTTCCTCGATAAGATTGGCATGCACATCATTGGCGAACGTGGCGAAAAGCTCGCGGTGCTTAGTGTGGACCCATCGAGTCCGATCACCGGTGGCAGCATACTTGGCGATAAAACCCGGATGGAAACACTTTCTGCGGAACCAAATGCTTTCATCCGGCCCTCGCCATCGCGAGGTTCATTGGGCGGAGTGGCAGGTCGTACGCGCGAAACCATACTGATTTGCGAAGCGGCGGGCTTCAACAACATCTGGATCGAAACTGTTGGCGTAGGGCAATCGGAAATCACCGTTCGCACTATGACGGATTTTGTGCTGCTGCTCCTGCTGCCGGGTGCAGGTGACGAACTACAGGGAATCAAGCGCGGAATTCTAGAATTGGTCGATGCCATCGCCATCAACAAGGCGGATGGTGAACAACTTGAACGGGCGCGAATGGCCAAGATCGATTATGAAAGCGCGTTGCATCTCTTTGCGCCGAGTGCCGGAGGCTGGAATCCACCGGTGATGCTTTGCAGCGCGAATACTGGCACTGGAATCGCGGAGATTTGGGAGTGCATTCTGAAGCACGAGCAGTTTCAGAAGGAAAATGGCTTGCGAGAAGGAATACGCCGCGAGCAGTCCCTCTCGGCCATGAGGCAAATGGTTTCCACTGAATTGGAAACTGCGTTTCGGCACGATCCCTCTGTGGCCAAGAAGCTCAAACACCTAGAGAAGGAAGTTCGAGATGGGAGGATGACACCGTTCGCCGGGGCAAAGGCTTTGCTCTCTGAATTTTACTATTCCCGAAAAGCCAAACGAACGAACTGACTAGAGCCTTATCTGGCTGCTGCTTACATCCGCAGGATAACGCGGCGAGGATTTCGTCCGATACAGTTTTGAACCTCAAGTCCGAGCAGTAGAGCTTGGCGCATCGGCGTGCCGCCTCGAGTGGCCCGGGGGCAGCACGCCCCGAGAGTTTGCGTTTCACGGAAGAGAACATGCTCCCGATTAGCCAGGAGGCGCGGCGGCGGTAAATCCGTTGTGGGAATGCACGCCGCATCTCGGCGCGCACTCCATGGACCCGCCAGGTTTTCTTTCCGCGCTTGGCGGGAATCACGCTCTGCGCTCCGAGGTGTTGGCGGATGTAGGTATGATTGCGCTCACTGTCGAACTCCGCGTCGGCCAGCACCAGCCCGATGCGGGTTTGCTGGGAAGCCGCTTCAACGACGGCAGACAAATTCGCGCAGTCGTTCCACGGACCGCGCCGCGCGAGTTGCGACAACACGAACTGCTGATCCAAATCCACGGCCACCACCCACTTCAGCCAGTGCCGCCACGGCAGCGGTTTCTGCCCGTGATGATGCATGCGCCGAACAAAGAACGTGCTCACCGCGCCTTGCGCCAAACCGCTGGCGTCCACGGCGACGCGAGCACGCTTCCGTTTTTGGCGCAGCGAACCGCGCAGCCGGCGCACGGCTTCGCCCACCGCGGTCGATGGTTTGGTCGTCGAGACGCTGCAAAAAACGATACAATGTCGTGAAATCAGGCACACTCACAAGGCCCAGCACCTGGCGCAATTCGCGATGCTCGCCCAAACGCACCTCGGCTTCACGAAAGGTCCAGTCTTCGTAACGCATCAGGCAGAGAATGGCCAGCAACTGCGGCTGGGTGAATTGATGCTTGCTGAAACGGCTTCGGTAGCGAGGGAGCACCGCCCGGGAAACTTGCAGAGTGATGCGGGCAAAAGGCAGGAGTCCAACTTCGGCCATGGCACCTCCTGCTTTCATAGCAGACCACAAATGCATCCAAAGGCCGGCTCGAATTTCAATGTGGTTGCGAGGATGTCAACAGAGCCAACTTATGTCATAAATGCTTTGGGGTCGCCAGAGTCCTTGAAAAAGCGGCCGTTTAGATAGGGCCCAACCATTTATGAGATGGCTTCCAGTTACTGAGCCTGTTTTTGTGCCGTTTGCTTTACTAGCGGGACAATAGCAGAACGTATCCAGGAATCGTCTTCACCCGAAGGTACATTCTGGAAGAGCCACCATTGCTCCGTGTGTTTGGTGGATTCTCCCGGCACGAGTTCGACGATCGGCCCTAACGTTTCGAGTTCAAGAAACTCCGGGTTGGTGAAAACTTCGAAATTGCAGCCAAAGTCCGGATACGTGGCACCGGAAATGAAACTCGCCCGTTTCAAAAATAATACTCCGCAGCGGTAGTAGGCGCCCCACTCCGCAGGATTGAAAAGACCGGTCATTTGTTCTGGAAAGCAGCCCGATGGACCTTGCTGCTGCTCCAATTGCAGAAATTCCCTACCAAATTTCCAGCGTGAGTCGGAAAAATCCGTGAAGGACCAAAGCGTAAGAGTGCCAACGGATTGGTAATGATCCTTATCCATGGCAACGCGAGGTGGAAAAGGCAGTATGGCACGCCCACCAGGCCTAAGGATTGTGGGAGTCCACGGTGCGATGCGAGTCGCAGTCTTGCCGCGGTTGGTGATTGTATGAGACACGCTTACCCGCGTGCCGTTGTCCACGAGACGCACTTCCATTTGTTTGCGGAGGCCGATCCCAGGGGGATTGCGCTCGATGGGCGCGTTAAAGAGCAGTCCACCTTCCACTTCGACTACTTCGACGGCGACATTGTCGGGATAATATGTGCTTTCTACTTCAGGCCAAGCCCACAACCGATGGCCACCGCAGAGTCGGAATTCCTGGCCACCTACTGAGCCGGATTGATCTGCAAATTCGTGAAATTGATTTTCACCACCGCAGAAACCGTAGCGGATAATTCTCGGTCCAATATCGGCCAATACCATCAGTTCGGCTACATTATTACTGAGGGAATATGCGTTCTTCCAGCCGCGGTATTCGCGTTTTTCAATTCGTATCACGCCAGTTCTTTAGCAGACCTTTGAATTTTATTCCAAGCGGTCGCAATTTCATGCATATCTTCGTCGTCGCCCAAGAGCGCTGGTTGCGGAATCCAGACAGTTTCGTAGGCTGCGCGATGCGTGTGCGGGTACGTTGCTTGAAGAAATGTATGTTTTTCGATGGACTGCGTACCGCATAGACGTTTCCGATATTCGCCATTTTGAAAAACGTCCATGGCATGAATTGGCGGGTAGCTGGCTTGATTGGGAACGCCTTCGGCGATCATAGCTTCAATCAAACGGTTCACTTTCGCGTTGGCAAATTCCTTTGAATCAACATGAAAGATATAAGCGTACTGACCGTTGCGCGTGCAGCGATCATCTATCTTCTGCGGAGTTATGCCGTCGATTTGCGATAGAAGCTCGTCCAACAAGCGTGAATTCTTGTGCCGTAGTTTTGTTTGCTCGTCCAAACGAGTCAGTTGTGCGCTAAGTACCGCTCCCTGCCACTCGCTGAGCCGGTAATTTGAACCATTGATGTAGTGGCTGTAAAACCACTCGCCTGGCATGCGCCCGCAATCGTGCACGCTGCGAGCCTGTCGCTCGAAGTTGTCGTCATTGGTTACGATGATGCCTCCCTCGCCTGCAGTCATCAGCTTGCTTGATTGAAAGCTGAATGTTCCACCAATGCCGTGTGAACCAATGCGCCGGCCTTTCCATTCAGTGGCGTGCGCGTGGGAGCTGTCTTCCACAAGAGCAATTCCCTTTCGCTGTGCGATGGACTGGAACGCATCGAGATCCGCCGGGGCGCCACCCATATGAACAGCGATAATGGCCTTCGTACGCGGGGTGATCGCGGCTTCCGTAAGTTGCGGGTCGAGGCAATACGTTTCGGGAGAAACATCAACGGTGACTGGAAGCGCTCCCGCGTAAAGAACGGCACTGGCCGTGGCAACGAACGTGTAATCAGGGACAATCACTTCATCGCCGTGTCCAATGCCCAAGGCAGCCATGGTGACTTCCAGAGCGGCTGTACCGTTCGTTACGGCAATACCGTGTTTGGCGCCGTGAAACTTGGCAAACTCCTGCTCGAAGGCCAGAGTCCTCGTTCCGGAAGTACGCCACCAGACGCGGCTATCCAACACTTCCTGAAGTGCCTGACGTTCCCGGTCATCGTACTGCGGCCAGATGGGAAATGGTTTTTGCTTGGTTTTCTTACCGCCACTTATGGCGAGTTCGCCCATGCTGAGTCTCCTGACTAAATATCAATACTGGTTGAACCCCGTGGTGTACCGAAACGCTTCAACATAGTGACCATCTTTTTGAGGCTGTTCGCTGCGCATTTCTTCCATGACTTTGGCCTTGTCCTTGGCATCCCAGTCTGGACGGTATTTGTTAACGGACGGTTCAAACTGGCTGACCTGGACGAGTCCCGCTTCGAATTTCAGATTTGCGACGCTGTCGATGTTCACAAAATAATTTGCTTCCTGCGGTGATGGATAGAAGAAATAGAGTTCCGGCACTTTATATGGTTCAAGGCCCTGCTGGAGTTTTTGATTGCGGAAATACAACCAGAATTCAGCAGCACGGACCGCGTCAATCGTGTTGAATGCAGCCATGCGATGATCGCTCTTGTGCCAACGTTCGTACCATTCACCCGGATCGACGCTCATCAGTACATCGGGACGAATCCGGCGAATGATTGCGGTTGCCTCTTCAGTGAGTTTTGGTTGGGGCGCGTATTCGAGCATTCCGTCGTCATAACCCATCCAAATAATATTTCCCTTTGGCGTGCCGAGCATTCCTTCCGAGGCTTCCTGCTCCGTGCGACGAATGTGGGCGAGTCGTTGCGAATTCATATCCGGGTCGTACGAGCCTTTGTCGTCGTTGGTGTAGACAACGATGTAAACCTTGTTGTGATTACGATTGAGCAGCGCGATGGTGCCGCCTGCACCGAAAACGTCGTCATCCGGATGTGGAGTAAACAGTAAAATTGTTTTCCCCGTGAGATTTTCCAACCTTTTTGTAGGTTGCCTAGAAGAATCTTGCGAGGAAAGGCCAAAAAGAAGTGGCGCCGCCAGGAAGACAACTGTAAACCACTTCATACAAACCTCCGGAAAAACAGAATTTGAATCTTTGTTATCGAATCACTCACCTGAATGAGACGAAGTAACTGTTATGAATGTCGCAGTTCCCGCTTGACAGTGAACAGTACATGCAATATTAACTCGGTTCAACTGTGAACTTTGCACAGTTCGATGGAGGATGCGTGATGCTCGCTAGAGTTCGGCAATTTTTTCAGGTTCTCACGTTTATATGTTTCTGTGTGTGTGTTATGTCGCCTGTCGCGCATGCGCAGGTCGATCGCGGCGCCATTGTCGGCACGGTGAGTGACGCATCCGCATCTCGTGTGGCAGACGCGCAGGTGACGATCACCAACACGGAGACGAATCAGGCGATGCAATTCAGTACCGACGAAGAAGGAAATTACTCTGCACTCCTCCTGAAAATTGGACGATATTCCGTACGTGTCGAAAAATCCGGCTTTCAAAGCGCGATTGAGTCAAATATTGAGGTTAGCGTCAATCAGGTTGTCCGGGTCGACATGACGCTAAAGATTGGTGCATCGTCGGAAACCGTCGAAGTGACGACGGCTGCACCTCTACTCCAGACTGAGACATCTTCCTTGGGAACCATTGAGACTACGCGGCGAATCACAGATCTACCATTGAATGGCCGAAACTTTATTCAACTTGCCTATCTTGGCCCGGGAGCAAACAGCGGTCAGACTGGCTCGAACGTAAGCGGCGGGGTCTTTGAAAACGAAAGAGCTAATGAAGCGATATCGGTAAACGGACTACGTGTTTCCAACAACAATTTCTTGCTCAACGGTGTCGACAACAATGAGTTCGGCCTTGGCGGAATAATCGTTCTCCCTCCACCCGATGCAATCCAGGAATTTCGCACAGAAGAGAATGGCATGAGTGCTGAATTTGGCCGAGGCGGCGCAGCCGTGAACGTGGTAACAAAATCCGGCACCAATCAGTTACACGGCGGAGTTTACGAATTCATACGCAACGATAAACTCGACGCCAAAAACTACTTCAATAGCGACACACAACTTCCGTTCAAACGCAATCAGTTTGGCGGTTTCGTTGGCTTTCCAATCAAGAAGGACAAGACTTTTCTTTTCGTGGACTACTCCGGTTCGCGCTTGAGCGAAAGCGCACCCTTTTTCTCGACGGTGCCCACGCTGGAAGAGCGAAACGGCGATTTCAGCCAGGTGCTGGGGCCGCAAGCCACTGATTCAACCGGGGCGCCAATCACTGACGCGCTCGGTCGGCCAGTGTACATCAACGAGGTTTACGATCCTACCTCGCTGAGGACAGTTGCCGGTGGGGCTTTGGTTCGCGATGGATTCGGCTTCGATCCCGTTACTGGCCTGCCGATTCCTGGCCAGGCTAACATTATCCCGACTGACATGATCGATACAGTCGGCAAGAATGTCGTAAATTTCTACCCGGTTCCCACTGATAACACGACGGCCGTCAACAACTATCTTGCATCACAGAAGCATACCAATGGCCAGAACGCGTTTGACATCAAGTTTGATCACCGGTTTAGCGAGGTGGATCAGATTTTTGCCGCTTACAGCTTTGGGGACATTAGCAGTTCCCGACCTGCATCGCTTGGCGACCTTGGAGGTTCTTCTTGCTGTCCCAGCCAGAGCAATAGTCGGGCACAACATGTTGGGCTAGGATACACGCACGTGTTCACCCCTCAAGTAGTGAATGATCTGCACGGAGGATATTTCCGTTATGCGGTCAACGCGCTCCCTTTCAATTATGGAAAAAACTTAGGCAGTCAATTGGGAATTCCGAATGCAAACCGTGGCGATTTGAACTCCTCTGGGCTGACGAACATCGACGTTTCCGGAGGCACTTCGCTGGGCGATTCGCTGTACCTGCCTGAGCATGCGTTCGAGAATATCTACCAGATCGCGGATACCGTTACTGTCGTAAGAGGCAAACACTCCATAAAGTTTGGCATGGATTTCCGAAGGCAGCAGCGAAACTTCTATCAAGTCACCGCGCCGCGCGGATATTTTAATTTCTCGGGCCTGTACTCCGCCGATCCAACTAGCTTTTCGGGTGGAGTTGGATTCGCGGACATGATCATGGGGATCGCGCAAGCCACGGAACAGGATTTCCTGCCGGGCCTATATCCCACTCGTTATTGGGATCTTGCGGAATTTGTGCAAGACGATTACCGCATTCGATCAAACTTCACGATTAACTTGGGCTTGCGATACGAGACGACTTCCCCCGCGGCAGGGCGTGTGAGCAATTTTGATCTCGGTACGGGAATACTGAATAGCGCGTATGGTTCAACCCGCATCGCCCATGCCGGCGTAAATTTCGACAAATCGAACCTAGCACCACGCATCGGGTTTGCCTGGTCACTTCCCAGACACACGGTTGTACGCAGCGCTTTTGGAATCTTCTATTCGGCAGAAGCCAATATTTTCGACGATTTGGGGTTAAATCCACCGCAACTCACTTTCCTACAGAGCACGTTTAACCCTGGTGCGGCGGTGGATCCCTCACAATTGATCAGCACAGGTTTTCCCGACACCTTTCCAACCTACGACCCAAACAACCTGCAGGGGCCGGTCAAGACGACGGGCGCCACACGCACGATTCCCAAGATTCTGGAATGGAATCTGACAGTACAGCATCAGTTTGGACAGAACTGGGTGGCACAAGTCGGGTATGTGGGAACGCATGCCTATCGCCTCTGGAACCACGAAGCCAGCGATTTGAATCAACCGCTGCAGCCATTAGACACGAACTTCTGCGGCCCTGACCCATCGAATTGCGAGTTCGCCAATTATGGACGGCCCTACTTCGAACAACATCCCAACCTGACAGCAATTCTGCCACTCGACTACGCTCAATTGCACCTGCGTTACAACGCCTTCCAGGCTTCTCTCAACAGAAGGTTCGCGAACGGATTCAACCTGCTGACCGCCTACACATTTGCGAAGAATCTTGGAAATGCAGACGGAAACGTGGGTGGCTACATTCAGGATTCGCACAATCCGAACAACGAGTACGGACCAGTAGCTCCTGACCTGCGGCACCGTTTGTCGATCAGCTATCTCTACGAACTCCCGTTTGGCCGCGATCGCGCCTTCTTGAGCAGCGCCAATGCGATTACCGAGGCGATCTTGGGCGGTTGGCAAATCGGTGGAATTTTCACGCTGCAAAGTGGCGAGGCAATTACGGCAACTCTCTCGGGAGACGTGACCAACACCGGCAGCTTTAGCCCCAGACCCAACCAAGTTCACAACCCGTACGACTTCTCGTACATTCCCGATATGTCCACATTTACGGACGTATACGGGTGCACGCCCAACAAGCAGACCTTGCAGTGCTGGTACAATCCTTTCGCGTTCGCTATTCCCGACTTAGCACCTGGCCAGAATTCAGCCCACCAGTTCGGTAATTCACGTATAGGAAATCTGCGCGGGCCGGACCTGATCGATTCTGACTTTGTTCTGCAAAAGACGTTTCACATTCACGAATCGCAAGCCCTGGAATTCCGCGCGGAATTCTTCAACCTTTTCAACCACCCCAATTTTGGACTCCCTGGAACGAATCCCGATGTGCCCGGCGGAAACAGCATCACCAGCACATCTACAGACAACAGGCAGATCGAATTTGCGCTTAAGTATACGTTCTAAGAAACTCCGCATTCCGGTGTCTCGCATTTGAGGAGAATGATCGTGTTCAAGTTAATTCGGCTTTTGTCCTTTATCTGTGGAATGTCTATTTTTCTTTGCCCTTCCATTTTGGACGCACAAACTGTGAAGTTGCACGTATCTTCCAAAGCGGGGGATCGTTTGTCCGCCAAGCCGGATGCACAATTCGGGGATTCTAAGCCATCCGGAATAACTTTTGAGGTAGACGACACGAAGAAGTATCAGAAAATTGACGGCTTTGGCGCCTCTATTATGGAGGCCGGCATCATGACTTTGAACACCCTGCCAGCCGAGAAGCAGGAAGCGGTGCTGCGCGCCCTGTTTGACCCAAAAGAAGGAGCAGGCTATACAGCAATGAAGACTCCACTTGCCGGTACCGATTTTCAGTCCGCTGGCCCATGGTTCACCTATGACGACACGCCTGGGGATGTTGAACTGAAGAATTTTTCAGTGGAACGCGATTTTGCGCCGAACGGCGTGGGCACCTATATTTTTCGGGCCCGTAAATATGGCAACTTCGCCTTGCAAGCGCCAATTGACTATCCGCCTGATTGGATGTTGTACGACGTGAAGAAGCACCAGGATGTGCAACCGAAATATTATCCCGTGCTGGCAAAATATTTCATGCGGTATCTGGAGGAGTACAAGAAACGAGGCATTGTGGTGGATTATTTAAGCCTGTTCAATGAACCGGAACAGGTTTATACGAAGATCAAATATCCAGAGATCAAAGTGCTTTTGCGCGACTTCGTGGGCCCTGCGCTGCAGCAGTCGCGATTGTCGACGAAACTGATGATGAGTGAAGCCCCGGAACGGAAGGTGGCATACAAACGGTACCCCGTGGTGCTGGACGATCCGGCGGCTCGGAAGTTTGTCTCTGTAGTGGCGTATCACGGCTACCCCTACAATGATTTCCAAAAAAACTTCGACAAGATCGCCGAGCTAAAAGCAAAGTATCCGGACATCCCCTTCTGGATGGACGAGGTGTGCTACGCGTACGAGGCTGGCTATCCCCTGAGCAAAAAACTGCCTATCTACGAATTCGACGATGGCGATTTATGGGGCAATATGATTTTCAACGACCTTGAAGCGGGTACATCCGCTTGGCTTTACTGGAACGCGATCCTCGACGAAACCGGTGGTCCGTGGGCAGTGTCGCCAGTTCACGGGAATCCCGATCCCAACGCGCAGCATCCCGTGGTGATCATCAATAAAGAAACGCACGAAATTACTTACACTGGCACTTACTATTACCTCGCACACTTCAGCAAGTTTGTGCGCCCGGGCGCGGTTCGTGTGGAAACGAACGGCAAAACTAAAGGCGTGCGTGTGATGACGTTTCAGACGCCCGAAGGCGGCTACATCGCCCAATTGATGAATAGCCTGAAAGAAGATCAGGAAGTAAGCCTGGTTTCAAAAGGGCGAACGCTTCAGGTAAAACTTCCGGCTCGATCGATTACAACAGCAGCCTGGTAGAATTCATCCATTGCCTCAAGGCTGACCTATGAAGACTGCTTACATAGCAACCGTATCGATTCTGATTCCAACTCCCATTGCCTTCAGCGCAGAGCAGCAATGCCCGTTGCGTGTGGGCATCGCTGCGGTGCCCGTCACACCATTCGGCCCAAATCTAGATTGGAAGGGACCCATAACAGCATCGGGAGTTTGGGGAGGCACTTTTACGGACACAAATCACAATGGACGATGGGATGCGGGTGAACTGTTCGATATCGACAAGGTTGCTGGAAAAATCGATCCGCATTCTTCTGGAGGATACAACGGTATTTACATGGCCGGCTTCGGCGATGATCGCATGGCTACAGGCAAGCACGATGATTTGTGGGCACGGGCCCTCGTATTGGAGTGCGGTTCAGTTCGTCTCGCCATCGTAGCGCTCGATCTTATTGGCTATTACACAAAGGCGGGCTACTACGGTCTAGACGAAGCTCGCAAACAAATCGATTCCTCGTTGGGCATCAGTAACATTATCGTGACCAGTGCGCACAATCATGAAGGCCCTGACACGATTGGACTTTGGGGCCCAAATCAGGAGACGGACGGAAAATTTCCCCAGTATTTACAATTCGTGGACAGCGAAATCACCAAAGCTGTGACGCGGGCTGCCAATTCCCTCACGCCAGTCCGAATGAAACTGGGATCAACAAACCCCGCGCAATCCATATCCCTGGTGGACACGCAAACACGCACAGACGGACGGCCGCCAAAGTTCTTTGATGAAGAACTCCGCGTGATGCAATTTGTAGGCGCTGAAGGTCCCGCCAAAGATAAAACCGTGGCGATCCTGGTCAACTGGAACACCCATCCGGAATCGCTTGAAGATGAAAACACTCTATTGACTTCCGATTTCCCAGGCGCAGTGCGGGAAGCCCTCGAGCGGAAATACGGCGACAAAACAATTTACGTTTCAGGCGATCTGGGTGCTGCGGAAATTGTCGGGGACAATAACCGTAGCACGCGCACGAAGTTTGACGGACGCGAATTCCCCATAGTGGTTGGTAAGAAAGATGCCACCTTTACTTTCGACCGCATGCAGGCGATTGGCCATGATGTGGCACTCGCCGCAGAGGAAGCTATCAAACGCGGGGAATGGAGTGCGGTAAGCAAGCTGGAAATCAAGAAGGCAGAGTTCACCGTTCCAATGGACAATGTGGGATATCAGTTTTTGATGCAAAAGAATGTGCTGTCAGCTTTGCCAGGAAGTGAAGACAAGAAGCATCCTCACCTCACAAGCACAATCTACTCTGTCCGAATTGGCGATGCCCAAATTGTGACAGTGCCGGGAGAACTATTTCCTGAGGTTTTTTACGGAGTGAAGAAGCACGGGCGTGAGGATTGTCCTCAGGCGGATACCGGGCGACCAGGCGAACCGTCCGTGCGAGAGGCAATGACGGCACGGTATCGCCTCATTTTTGGGCTGTCCCCCGATGAATTTGGGTATCTGGTTCCGGGATACGATTTTCGCCCACCAATTTTTGACCCCAATAAAGGCTTAGTGGAAACTGCAGATGCCTGCGCCGCAAGTGGAGTCACTACGCATTACCACGAAACCAATTCAGCAAGCTCGCAACTTGCCGCGGGTTGGGCCTGCGCAGCGGTCGCGCTCTTGACCGGAAAGCCAAGTCCCTCCCCTGCCTGCGCTCTGGACAACGGCGCAACACCACGGCACTAATTGCTATTTGAAAATTCACGGCAACTGCGGGCAAATATTTGATGCACCACACGGTAGAGTAGAATCAGCTTGAAAACCAAGGAGTTCATATGACTCGGCGTTTCACTCTTTTAAGCATTTTGGTTGCTTGGGTATTTATAGGGCACCTGCAAGCACAAACCAAACTCTCGACGAAATGGGAAGAACTAACTGCCGGAGAATTTCGCGAGGCAATCGCCAAATCCCAAGGCACCTGCCTGCTGCCGTTTGGAATCCTCGAGAAACACGGGCCACATCTTCCATTAGGCACTGATCTACTGAACGTGCGCTATGTGGCCGAGCATGCAGCGCAGGAAGAGTATGCGATTATCTTTCCACAGTATTTCGCCGGACAGATCTTCGAAGCCAGACACGAGCCGGGGACAATTGCCTACAGCGCCGAACTACAACTACAACTCTTGCAGGAAACCACGGACGAGATGGCGCGCAACGGCTGCAAGAAAGTGGTCATCATAAACGGTCACGGGGGAAACGAGCATCTGCTTCCCTACTTTGCTCAGGCGGAATTAGCAAAGCCCCACGATTACGTCGTTTATGTACAGTGGGGACATGAAGCGACAAAGAAGGCTGGCGGAGACAAAAATGGCCCCGACTGGCATGCCGGCGAAACGGAAACGTCCAACGTCCTGGTAACACATCCAAACTTGGTACACATGGATCGTGCAGGTGCGGAATCTGGGCGCGACCAAAAACGTGTCATGTTACCGGACAGCGTATACACCGGCATTTGGTGGTATGCCCGCTTCCCGAACCATTATTCAGGCGACGGGTCAACCGCTACAAAAGAACAGGGAGCGGAAGACATGCAGGCGTGGATAAACACAGTCGTACGAGCGATCAAGGCAATCAAGGCCGATGAGGAGAGTCTAAAATTGCAGAAAGAATTTTACGAGAAAAGTGAACATCCTTTGGATGCACCACACTAGGCCTGCTCTAACGAAGGCGTCGAAGCGACTCAATCCAGTTGACAAGAAGTTCGTTGTTCGGAGACTCCAGGTCAAAAAACTCGATCCCCATTCCCACTCTAGGTTTCACGATGCGAACGACCACAAGGGCTTCGAAGACTTGTGTCTTGCGCGTTAATTTCATCCGCGCGCGGGCATTTAACGATAGCGGTTTACTGGTACATACAAAGCAGCCACCCAGGGAAAGGTCCGACGTTACCCCGTCAACCTGTCTCCCCGTTTCAAGGTCAATGAGCTCTGCATCGGCGGCAAATGGATAACGAATGGTATAGCGACGGTCCCGCACTCCCGTGAGACGCGGCGAGATTGAAGTGATGCGATCTGGCATGGAGATGACTTTGCTCAAGAAATACCCTCGGAGTGAGACATGCCTGTGTATCTCCCTTGGGCGTAAGGGTTGTGTGTAAACCAGTTTGGCTGAGCCAACCTAATTTGAGAACCAACTCGTCACCCGGGGGCGCTAAAAGGTAACGTCCACTCACTCCTGGTGCATGTCATTGACGATGCTATTAGTGGGAAAGACAAATGAGGAACAGGGAGCGGGGGAGGGGCTAAATAGGCGTGGTAGGCTGAGTTATAAAGGCGAAACTCAGAGAAGAAATTCCATGCGCCCAGAGCGGATACGTCAAAGCGACAGGGTCACAATGCAGTTACAAGTCGAAGCGTCGTGGAATGACGACCACGGCACAGCGATGAAACAAACTGCTCAGACGCTATTGATCAGCCGTAACGGCGGGGTCATTCGCCTGGCAGAGAAGATTTTTCCAGGGCAGGAGATCGTGCTGCACCGCAAACTCGACGGCGACCAGACCAAGTCCGCAAGAGCCCGAATCATGGCGGAGATCGACCGCGAACCAGATGGCTTCATTTATGCTGTCGCCATTCTGGACCCGCGAATGGATTTCTGGGAGATCGAATTTCCTTCTCCACATAAAGCCGAGGAAGCCCTTGCCAGAATGCTGATGGAGTGCAGCTTCTGCCAGCGGCGGGAAGTCGTGTACCTAAATGAGATGGAGTTGAAGTCATTCGAAATCCGGCGATGCGTAGCGCGACTCTGTAAACATTGCGACTCTCCCTCGATTTGGATCGAAGCGCATTCCGAACCCAAGTTCGATGAGGTTCTGCCCTCGCGCTCCGCAGTGGAAGAGAGGGTTATCCCACGGCGCAATCGCACGCGGGTAAAAGCGCGGGTGCTGGCGTGTATCCGGCGACGAGGTTTTCAGGAAGAAGTTGCAGTTTGCGAAGACTTGTCCAAAGGTGGAATCAGTTTTCGCAGCCGGAACAAATATCCGGACGGTACTCGGCTGGAAGTTGCGGTTCCTTACACCCCAGGAGCGGGAGCGATCTTTGTGCCTATTCGCATCGTATTTTCTCAGGCCATCGCCGCTGCGGGTCTATTCCGGCACGGAGCAGCATATGTTCGACCGCCAGATTAACCGACATGTTTTCAATTCGCCACAACCGCAATCACTTCGCAGTTGAAGTCGAACTTCCTGCAATAATTGCCTGCCAGTTAATGATCGCGTTCCATAACATGCGCTGATCGCCGCGGTTAAGGTCTCTATGTAACGGATTGAAGTTGAACGTAACAACATGCCCTTGTCCTACCGGCATATCAAGGATCGCGGGGCGCCCAATCAGGTTTGCCTCGCCCCACACTTGCCCACTGACAAGGAATGGAGCGCCGTCTCGAGCACCCCATTCCAGCACAACGTTTGTTTTATCGACGGGGCCATCCAGACACGTTGTGCAGTAAGCCATTCGCAACCATCGCCGCGGAACTGAGTATAGTGGAAAATTTTGGCGGAAGACGTGGGTCTCCGTTGGATAGCCATACGCAATCGGATGTTGTGGCCGATCAAAGGTAACGCGGACGTGAACGCCGGGAGTGCGCGTGATGGCCTGCTGCGCTGCGGCGGATGAATCCGCCCCTCCACCCTGCGTGCTGCGCGGTACACCTCCTGAATCCCGACGTACGCCACGAATAATTCCACCTTCGATTGGGAGCATTGAGCCACTTCCAAGCGTAATCATCAACCCACCTTGTTCGACAAACGCCTGCAATTGCGCCAGGCCTTGCCATCCGATACCACCTGTAATGTCGTCGGATTCGGCCGGAGCACCGTGACTTTGCGTCTGTGCAGTTTTCTTAAATGGCATCGGTCCCCAGGATTTGGGGATGCCCTGGATCTGTTCGGCAAGCTCCAGATCGACATGCCCATAGAGCAGTACGTCGATTTTTTCGTGGAGATTGCTGGCACGGATGTCTTCGTCCCTCAGGTAGATGTACGGAATCTTTCGCTGGTCCAGGGAATAGCGGACCCAGCCTATCGAATCCGTGTCTGCCCACGGGACCCATACGCCCAACCTTGGTGCCTTCGCCGTATGCATTGGGACATTGGGTATGGACGGGGTGCCTACAAAGTCGAGTCCAAGTAGTGCCGAGCTCTCTCGAAGGGCATCAGTCAGACCGGATTGCGAAACAGCAACAATCCATGAACCAGCCGGAAACTCCGTTGCACCGACTGTAAAAGGATGTTCCGCAATGTTGATTTCGAATTTCGCCAGCCGGTAGCGCGCTTCCAGCATTCCCTCTTGGCCGGCATCTTTCAGTCAGGAAGAATGAACCAGAGCCTTGCAGTTTTCCCTGAGGGTGAGGCACTTCAGTCAACAAAGACAGATTCGCCTCGCGGATCGCAGCGTCAGCCGTAGGGATCGCCTGCAAGTGATAATGGGCAGGGAGTTCCCAGGAGACATCATCGTAAGGCTCACTCCCGTCTTTGGGATAGTTCTGTGGAGCCAGGAGATCTACAGCATAGTTGCGATAGGGCTGATCAAGTCTCACAACAAATGTGCCTGCCGGATAATTCCCTTCCTTCAGTTTTATAGGAGTCTGCGCTCGACTGACTTCGATATGTTGCGCCTGTAACCGACTGACAAGCTGGGCAACGCGCTCCGGATCGCCTTGATCTTCCGGAATGAGGAACGCATACGGTGGTTCGTCCAGGCCCTTACGCCAACTGTGCAGGCCCTTCGTATAAAAATTCTGCAACAAAGTGCGGGAATTTACGGCGGCATAGTCCAAAGCGGCGAGGGCGCCTGTCTCGTTGTAATTTACATTGTCGCGTGCCGACCAGGAAAACCTGCCGGACGGCGCTGGCAGAAGCCTGTACCATTCGCGGGAAGTTTCCTCTGGCGAGAGTGCCAGTGACAAGGTTTCGGCAGTTCCGTTGCCAAACGTTTCATAACCGCGGCCGACCGCATTGTGATTCATCGCCACCGAATCCAGATAGAGGTGGGCAAATGCTTCGCCAAAGTTCCACGTGGACACACCTGGCATGCCCAGTCCCGTCATGGTCTGCACTTCGTGAAAGCTCAAAGCAAGGAATTCGCTGTAGGTGATGGGATCAATATTGGGGTTGTAAGGGCCAGTACCATTCCACGACATCAACAAAGGCACACTTTCGTGAAGATCGTGAACGACGACCGGATGCCACTCGTGGAACATCCGATGCACGGCCTTAGTAGTCTCGTGGGTTTGCTGGTGAGTGTCTCGATTGATATCTACAAATGCATATTTGGACCAATAGGGTGGTGATTGACGAGGAAACGCATTTCGATCTGTCTTTCCTTTTAAAAACCTGTAGAACCATTCAACCTGTTTGTCGCGTCCGTCGGGATTGGAAACCGGATTGATCAGCACCACCAAGTTTTCTCGAATGCGTCGAATCATCGGTTGATCGGAGACCACGAGGCGGTAGGCCAATTCCAGTACCGATTCCGTCGAACCCGTCTCGTCGGAATGAAGCGCGGCATTAAAATAATAGAAAGGGCGCGACGTTTCGAAAAGCTTATCGGCTGCGGCTGGATCGGTCTTGCGCGGGTCGGCCAGTGCGGCGTTTGCCTGTTTCAGTCGCTCTAATGACTGAATTCCCTTTTCATCGGCGATGGCAACCAGAATGATGTCGCGGCCTTCTTCGGAACGCCCGATGTTGAAAACTCGCACGCGAGGAGACGCAGCAGCCAGTGCTCGACAATAAGCGTAGGCTTTAGCGGAATTTACCAACTCACCTGGCGCACCGGGAATGCGGCCAAGAAAGGCCCGCGGCGAGGGAACTGTTGCTGACACTGGGAGGTAGGAAACCCAAGGGGAGAGGAAACGCGTCTCCGTTGTTGCCTTTGCGATGTCCTCGATGGAGCCCGGTTCGGCAGTGTCCGGTGAAACTGGAGCCTGTGCAGCAAGGATGACCGAGCTAAAAACGGTAAAAAAACAGCTGAGAACCAGCCGATTCAACATGCGCCTCCGCCCTCAAAATCTGATGGCGAAGGGAGTGTACTACAGCCACAGTGGCGATGCCTTCTCCTGTTCCAAAAGTGAAATCAATCAGTCCAGGGCGGCAACTGTGTCGCGTTCACGGCGGCGACGATGCAAGTAGTGCATGGAGATATTCAAGTAGACCTGACCGCATGGGGTTTCGATGCAAATGACCATCGCTTCCGTTTCTACATTCCCCGAAAGACCTGCATCGCTCATGTGGATTTCCGGCGGAAACACTTTGAATCGAAAACCCGCGTCGTTCAACAACGTAACGGAATTCCCAATGACCATGTTGGCGAGCTCGCAAACCGTCTCTCGCACCACCTGTTCGCTGGCGGTAACGGGAGAGCCAGCAAGTGCGCTAGCCACGCGAATGGCTACTTCCGGAGCCAGATCGAGAATTACTCGCCCCTCTATGTCACCTTTAATGGCGATGAGCGCAGCTACCCCCTTGCGCCTATAGGTTTCTTCTTCCATGGAAAGATCAACTATCTTCGTGGGTGCTTGCAGTGATTCCGCAAAGACAGCATCCGCAGCATTGATGAACGGCTGAATCAGTTCCATTCTCATGTATGGTGTTCTCCCGCGAGCGCGACCGGCCCGCTAGTTGCATTCGGGTCATCTCCCAAAACATATCGCAGAATTTCATACAGGACTTCGGGCTTTACTGGTTTCTGCACGAAGTGTTTTGCGCCCTTTTGTAGCGCCGCCAGAATATTTTCCTGATAGCCTACGGAAGAGACCATCACGATGCGCGCGTCCGCGTGCTGGCGCACGATCCGCTCCACCGCTTCGATGCCTTCCATTTGTGGCATGGTGATATCCATCAGGACAATATCGGCTTTTGTGCGGTTGTATTCCGCAATAGCGGTCAGGCCATCGCCGGCTTCACCGGCAACTTCCCCTCCGAATAGTTCGATCATTTTGATCAGATTTTTCCGCGCGAAGACAGAGTCGTCCACGACCAGATAACGGACCGCCTGGTTGTCGCTCCGAAGTAGAGGTGCAAACTGTTGCATAACCTTCTCCTTTGGCTCCTCGCGCCCTTAGACGCGGGGAGTCGAAACTGTTGGTCTTTCGTTCTTGTCCGCTTTCTCTTGTGCATCCACTTTTTCAGAGCTGCCGCGCTCCGAGCCGTAGTGACTGATCAAAAACTGGCTGAGACCGTCGAGCGGAATAATCCTGGAGGCGTATCCTTTTGAAATCGCCGCGCGCGGCATGCCGGGTACCACGCAAGTTTCTTCGCTCTGCGCGATGGTTACGCCACCTGCAGACCGGATCGCGCCCAAACCCTCCGCGCCGTCTTCCCCCATTCCGGTCATCAGGATTCCCACCGCGGTGAGTCCAAAATCTTGTGCAACGGAATGAAAAAGCACATCAACCGATGGTCGATGGCCATTGATCGGCGGACCATCTGAAAGTATGGCCATTTCGCCACGCGGCATGCGCCGAACCATCATGTGACGATTGCCCGGGCAAATCAGCACACGGCCAGCAACTAGAAGATCGCCTGACTTCGCTTCCTGAACATCCAACGCGCAGCATTCGTCCAGACGCCGGGCAAACATTTCCGTGAACCCTTCGGGCATGTGTTGAATGACAACAAACGATGCCGGGAATTCCGGCGGAATTTGAGAGAGCATGTACTGAAGCGCGTTAGGCCCCCCAGTGGAAATGCCAATAGCGATAATTCGGTTTGGGGGGACAGCCGCGCGTTCGCGCTTTTTACGGGGTCGCGGCAATTCCATGTCAGGCCTTGGCGCAGGACGTGAACCGCCTGCTCGCTTGGCCACTTTGATCTTCTCGATGAGTTGGTTGGCAACCGTTTCAAGGTGACCGCCCGCTGCATCCTTCGGTTTGGCCACAAAGTCAATAGCGCCAAGTGCCAGTGCCTTAAATGTGGAGTACGCGCCCTCTTTGGAATGCGTGCTGAAAACGATCACGGGGAGCGGCGCGCTGCGCATAATCATGCGCAATGTTTCGATCCCATCCATCCGCGGCATTTCCAGGTCGAGAGTGACGACGTCGGGCTTCAACTCCGCGATCTTACGCAGGGCGAATGCCCCATCCATGGCTGTGCCCACCACTTCCACGTCCGGATCTCGTTCCAGTATCAATGGGATCAGCTTCCGCATCAGAGCGGAATCATCTACGACCAATACTCGAACTCGTTCCTTCATGCTATGGCTCCGAGCGGTACAGACCGAGACAACCGCGAAAGTATTGCAGGAACATTGAGAATTAAGACGACCGTGCCGTCACCTAGAATGGACGCTCCGCTGACCAGGTCACTGGATACAATTTCTCCAGGCAAAGCCTTGATGACTAATTCTTCTTCGCCAACCATGGAGTCAACCAGCAATCCAAACCGCTTCTCGGCAACTCCGATCACGATTACAAAACTCTTTTTCTTCTTTGGGTCCGGTGGCTCTACGGAATGAATCCCACGAATGGAATTCAGACGCACAAGCGTCAGGATCTGCTCACGGAGGCGCAGCACTTCCCGCTGATCAACACGCTGAATTTCTTGTTCGGAGATTCTGGTGATTTCAACCACCGATGAGAGTGGCACCGCGAACAAGCGGCCGCCCACCCTGAACAGCAGAGTTTGGATGCTGGCGAGTGTGAGAGGCACGCGAAGCAGGATAGTTGTCCCTTGATTTTTTGAACTGGAAACGTGCACCGTGCCCTTCAACCGATCAAGAACAGTGCGAACGACGTCCATGCCAACCCCGCGACCGGACACTTCCGTCACTTCGCTGGCTGTGCTGAAACCAGGTTCAAAAATCAGATTCAGCACATCCTGCTCCGTCAAGCGCTCTGCATCGCCCGACTTCAACAGACCACTGCGTACAGCTTGCTGACGAATCAATTCTAAATCGATGCCGCGGCCGTCATCGCGCACTTCAATCACAACCTGCGTGCCCTGGTGGTACGCATTCAGATATACAGTGCCGCGAGCAGGCTTGCCGATGCCCAGCCGCTCTTCCGCCGGCTCAATGCCATGATCAACTGCATTGCGTACAAGGTGGGTGAGCGGTTCAGCAAGCGCGTCAAGAATGCTTTTGTCAAGATCCGTGTGCTCGCCCGCGACTTCCAGTGCAATATCCTTGTTGCATACCTTGGCGATATCCCGCACAACACGAGGAAAACGGCGGAACAGTTGTTCGACGGGCACCATACGGATTTTCAACACACACTTGTGTAACTCGTCCAGAACACGCGACTGAAAGGCCAGTGCTTCTGCCAATTTCCCACGAATAGGGTCACGGGCATGATTGACGTCAAATTCTGCCAGCGTGCGATTGAGCATTGACTTCCCGATGATCAACTCGCCAACAAGGTTCATCACGGCGTCGATTCGTGAAGCATCGACCCGCACTGTGCTCTCCGCGACTGCAGCGACAGCTGACGAACTTGCCTGTCCTTTAGCGTTTCCAACATCCATGGTTTCAGGATGAGCGGCATACTCGGCGGCTTGGGCCTCAAGAATTTCGCCTAACAGCTCGTGCTCAGCAATTTCCGCCTGAGCTGCATTTTCGATACGAACATCTGAAACTACAGAAGGTATCCGGCAGCGATGTGAAACATGGTCGATGGGATGCGTGCTGGCCACAGCTGCTTCCACAATATCCACGGTCGCAGCTGCCAAGTTATCCTCCGGCCTCAGTGCGATCACAGTCCCACAAGCGTGCAGAACATTGCGGACAAGCTGAAAAGCAGCAGCGCGCATAGCGCTGTGAGGATCGATGCGCAAGGCGATGTTATAAACATTCCCGCCATTGAGCAGCGCCTCGGAAATCATCAGGCGCTCATATTCGCTCCAGTGAAAGGTAGCGGGCACCACAACGGCCGAAGATTCTGTGGCTGCATTTTTGACACTGGGAGATTCAAGGAGGTTGTGGATCAACGCACGCAGTGGGGCCGGCGAAGGCGGCTCGAGCTCGCGCTGGTACGCGCTCAACATACTTTCGAAGGTGTCAACGGCAGATAGGACTACTTCGGCAAGCCTTGCCCCTCGCGTTTGTCCAATCTGCAGAGAGAGAACGTCTTCAAGCTCGTGGGCAACTTCGCTCAGCAATTGAAAACCGCAGGCCGCTGAATCGCCCTTCAACGTATGGATGGCTCGCCGCAAGCCGCGCAGGAGTTCTTCATCCGCAGGATGCTTTTCCAATTTCAAGCCAGCGTCATTAATGGCCTGCAAAAGTTCCGATGCACTCTCAAAGAAGAGAGTGCGTAGTTCGGAATTGCGTTCATCGGGCAGAAAGCTCAAGAATTCACCTCGAGCCGCTTGTAAGCAGTGCCGTTATTCTCGTGAACCATCTTGAATTTCTGAGTCAAACCAAAAAGGCTTTCGGCATGGCCCACGAACAAGTATCCGCCGGGATTCAGACAATGCCAGAACTTTTCGATCAGACGCTTTTGTTCCGCTTCGTCAAAATAGATCATGACGTTGCGACAGAGAATGATGTCGTTGCGGCGTGGCAGGAATTCCGTTTTTAGATTGTGGAAGTCGAACTGAACCAAATCCTTGAGTTGTTTCTTCACGGAATATTTATCGCTAGACTTTTCGAAATAGCGAAGTCGTGTAGTGTAGTCCACCGGCTCCATCTGGATTTCGGTATACAAACCTTCTTGGCCGGTGCGCAGACTGGCGTAACTGATATCCGAAGCAACGATCTCCAGTTTCCAGGGCGGAGGAATCAGCGGCTTGGGCGAAGGCATGTCAAACGGCAATGGATTGCGCAGATAGTAGTACGCCAGCGCATCACACACCAGGATGGCGACTGAATAGGGTTCCTGCCCCGCTGAACATCCTGCGCTCCACACTCTCAAGGTCCAGTCGCGTCGCTCTTGTTTGTGGTGCAGGATTTCTTCCAGAACATTCTTTTGGAGCAGATCGAGTTGTGGCCGGTTGCGAAAGAAACTCGTCTCGTTGACGGTTAAATTCTCAAGAAGCAGCGCAAGCTCGGCTTTTCCTTCGCGGCTGGTCAACAACCTGTAATAGCTGTAGAAAGAATCCAGTTGGCAGGCTTTCAAACGGCGCTGCAACCGGTCTTTCAGAAAGTGCGAGCGGCGCTCATCGAAATACATGCCGCACTCCTGATAGACGAGAGTCTGCAAAAGTTTCAGTTCTGCTTCGGTAAGCTGAACTTGAGCGGTGATCGTTCCCATACGGGGTGCGTGAAGCCCACTCTTAAGGTCCCTCCCTGTTCATCGCCAGGAAGACTACCTTGACAGCGCGACAGGCTCCGCGGCCTCCTCAAGTTTCTTGAATTCCGGTTGGCGAAGCAGGCGCGCAATATCCAGAAGAATGATCAAGCGGCCTTTCAGTTTACCCACACCGGTAACGTAACTGGACTCCCCCTCGGCAAACACGGTTCCTGGAGCCTCGATTTCCGAAGGCGGAATTTTCAAGACTTCCGAGGCCGAACTGACGATCAAGCCGAGGAGCTTGCTCTCCAATTCCACCACAAGGATGCGGTTTCTCTTGTCGCTCTGAACCGTCTTTTCTCCAAAACGCTTTCGCAGATCCATCACCGGAATGATCTTCCCTCGCAGGTTGATGACCCCCTCGATCGCGTCCGGCGCGTTCGGCACCGAGGTTATTTCCGGTACGCGAACGATTTCTCGCACCGAGGCGATACGCACGCCGTACGTTTCATTCCCGATTCGAAACCCGACAACTTGATAGTCCTTCTCCATGTGTCGCACTCGCGTCAGGACCGGCTCACTTCGGCATACTCGTATTCGTTTGGCTCGCTCGCGGGAGCGCGTCGCGGGCTTGGGCTTGGCCCCTGTGAATCGCGGCGATGGCGGACCTGACCCGCCCGATCAACCACGAATTGATCCATGTTATCGAGCAGATTTCGAGAAAGCTTAAGCATTTGTTCTGCCGCAGCCGACAGTTCGGTGGAACTCGATGCCGATTGCTGTACCAACTCGCGCATCTTGTCCATGGCTCGCACCACAGCCTGGGCCCCGGACGCCTGTTCTTCGACTGCAGAACTGATTTCCTGAGTAATTTCCGTCAGCCGGTTGGTGGCCTTGGCAATCTGCGAGGAGCCAACTGACTGCTCGTTGGTGGCCGCGCCAATTTCCTGAGAGAACTTGTAGACTTCTGTTACAACGTCCGAGATCTTGTGGAGCGCGGTCCCGAGATCGTTCCCGAAACTCAGCCCTTCTTCAACGATGCGTGTACTGTGCTCCATATTTTCAACAGCCTGTCGCGCTTCGCGTTGAATGCTCTGAATCAGGTCGGCAATTTCCTTTGTGGATTGCGTGGATTTTTCCGCCAATTTACGGACTTCGTCTGCCACAACCGCAAAGCCCAATCCGTGCTCTCCAGCGCGTGCTGCCTCGATGGCAGCGTTCAACGCCAACAAGTTGGTCTGTTCCGCAAGATCATCGATAACTTCAATAATTTTGCCGATGTCATCAGCGCGGTGCCCGAGAATGTTGATGATTTCCGCTGACGATTGAATCGACCTGTTCGTCCGATTCAACCCATCGGTGGTCTTTTCCATCGTGGCAATACCAGTCACCACTTCTTCTCGCGACCGATTGGCGATATCCAGCAGAACCTTTGCTGTGTCTGCAACGCGCTGGATCGACGTCACCATTTGATCGATGGAAGCAGAAGTCTCCGCGACGCTGGATGCCTGTACCTGGGTGTTTTTCACCACGTTCTGCACGTTCACGCTCATCTCGTGCATCGTGCTAGTCACTTCTTCAATTGCTGAGGATGCCTGGACACTGACCTTGGCCGATTCATCCGCAGCACCGGCAACCTGATTCGATCCCGCCGAGACTTGCGAAGCACCGTCGCGAGTCGACCGAACGATTTGCTGCAGTCCGTGCGACATGCGCAGGAATGCATTTCCGAGCGTATCCCGCTTGGAACGCGGCGTAACCTCGACGGTCAAATCGCCTTCCGCAACGGCCATGGACACGGTGGCCATTTCTTTCAGGTAAGCCACCATGTTGTTAAAGGTGGTTGCCAACGCACCAATTTCGTCGTTGCGGTGAATATCGATGTTTTGATCCAAATCTCCGGAGTCGCCGATCTCTCGGGCTACGGCTATCAAATGCTGCAGTGGCTCTGTAATGGATTTTGCAGTCCGCACAGCGTTAACCCCGATGAAGACCATTGCTCCAATTGTTCCTATGACGATAATGCCGAAGCTGATTGCGCTCGCTCGCGAAGCGGTAGCTTGCGACTCGCCAAGGGCCTTACTCATATCAGAGTTGGCCTGATCGAGAACCATGGAAGACTTCGTGAGCCACGACGATGGGTCTTTCTGCAAGTAGAAAATTTGCAGGTCCGAAACTGTTGCATCGCCCGAGTCAACCTGGTGGCGTTTGGCCAACAACGGCTTGGCAAAGTTGTCCGCCCAACTTGCTTCTGTGCTTTCCACCTGAATCAGTGCGGTACGCAAAAACTCGTTGTTGGTCTGAGACTGCCCACGCTTGACCAGGTCGCTGAGTTCCGAAAATCCACGGTTAACCTTTTCCTCGTCTCGCGGATCGCCGCTCAAAAGGAAGTTATTCAAGTTCAGCCGATTCAGCATGATTTGATAACGAGTAGCTTCTGCCGTTCGTACGCTCTCCAGTGTTGCAGCCGCTTCCGAACTGGCAGACCTCGCTTTGTAAATCGTGACAAGATCCACGATCAATAGAACGGCGAGAATCGCCAGAATCGTCCCAAAACTCCTATAAAGCTGCTTTCCGATCGTCATTGCGTCACTTCCTCCACTCCCCAATGCCTCGAAACAATTTCAGTCGCACTTTGCTGACAAAGCGCGGCAGTCCCCACTCACTGGTCTTTGAAAGTAAACTCAATCACCTGCGTCGATTCTTCCGGAGCCGTATCAAACCGCCACTCTTTCACAGCATCGAGGCACGGCTGAACTAGAACGGGGTGTCCCCCAAGTGCGCGAGCAGCTTTCACGTGACCGTCCGGAGCAATCACCACCTCGACTTTTACCTTGCCCCCGATGTTCATTCGACGCGCAAGTTCTGGGTAGCTCGGATTAACTCTGGATTTCGCCTTGCGTTTACCTTCCTCCACTAACATTTGTTGACCACTCGCCAGCGCCCCCGCCAGAACCAGAAGTCCAGCGCTAGCCAGCAGTTTCTTTCCCCACTCAACGCGAGTCCCCACTTCATCCTCCTGGGCAAGGAAAACTATCCCAACGAGGAAAAGGCAAGTGGGGTGCCATCGGTTCAGCAGATTTAGATATCGCTTGGAAACGTTTCAGGGAGCCTGTAACTGATTACAGTCATTGAAGATACTTGATTGCAAAACCCATTACCGTGATCACTTCAGTGCAGGAGATGTCTCAACTGGACCTGAAGTTTTGGCCCTGGTCTCAGGCTGAGACATTCTTCGTAAGACGGCAGTAGCCTCAGGTAACGAATGCGCATCACAAGAAGGATGAGCGATTGACTCACATTGAGATTGCTCAGTAGCTTTGAAGTGCGTGGCTTCTTAAGTTGAGACAGCACGCAGAGCCTTTACCCTCTATGCGTGGAAGGAAGATCACTCCTGCTCGCCGCAAAACTGCGGTTCGCGCCCGGCTTCTGCCGGGACAGGCCGCCTCTGACTACTCTCAGGAACTAATGAATCTGGCTGTTGCGGCGGCCAACTCTCGCGAATTGCCAGCTTTTCTGGCGGGATTTGCCTCGCGGGCAGCGGAGATGCTGGGCGCAGAGTGGGGCGGAGTTGGCGAAATCATCGGAAATCGCGTCGAACTCTATTCACCCATCCAGGAATTCCCCGCTGGCAAAGTGGCTTGGGATTGGTTGTTGACTAATATCTCCTGCAAACGGGATGGGCTTCAGGTTTTGCCTCTGCCCGGACGCTCGGCGTACTGCGCGTTTTTCCCGATTTACGCCAGTGACGGCGAATTAATGGGAACGCTGTGCCTGATTCGCGATAAATCCCAATTTTCAACGAAACAAGAAAAACTCCTCACCGCCCTGGCCAGCCATGCAGCACTCTCGATGGAGAAGGTCCGGCGGTTTTCCCAACTCGAGCGCTCCAAAAAACAATGGGTGGAGGACATTGATGCCATCAGCGACTACATAGTCGTGCATGATCAGAGTTGGAATATCGTTCGCACTAATCGAACTCTCGCGACGCTCCTGGGCAAGCCCCCGGCGGCTCTCGTTGGCGAGCCGATGAACAATCTAAAACACATCGCCGAAACGGGCAGCGCGCTTCCCTGCCCCTTCTGTCAAAACACGAAGCAAATACGCGAAGAATACACTGCCACCGCAGAGGGTCGCACCTTTCTGGTTTCTACTTCCCGCGCGCCGGGTGCCGTGGAAGAAGAAACTCGCACCATCCACGTCTTGAAAGACATTACCGATCGGCGCGAAGCTGAACGACGCTACCGTGAACTGTTCGATAGCATTCAGGAAGGATTGTTCTTTGCCACGCCAGACGGACAGTTTTTGGATGTCAACGACGCCATGGTACGCATGCTTGGCTATGAATCGCGCGAAGAGCTGTTGCGTGCTGATGTAAGCCCGCATCTTTATCCCACTCCGGCCGCAAAGGAGCGCTTCGTCCGAGCCATTGCAGAACGAGGCGCCCTTCGCAATTACGAGGAAACCCTGCGACGTAAAGATGGCAGTTTGCTTCATACCATGCAGAACATCAGCGCGGTTCACGACGCCCAGGGAAAAGTGATTCAGACACGCGGGTTAATGCTTGATGTGACGGATCAAAAAATGTTCCAGTCGCAATTGGAGCGCGAGCGCGATTTTAACCAGAAAATCTTGAATACCACGCAAAGTATGATCCTTGTTTTGGACACGGCGGGGCTCATCAGCTATGTAAACCGTCGTTGCTATGAGGCCGGGTACAAGGAAGAAGAGTTGATCGGCCATCGCTTGGATAACTGGATCGAGCCGTCGCACCGAACGGATTTCGAAGCCGCGCTGCAGACCACCGCCATGGGTCAACAGGTAGAAAACCTCGAATTGCGAGTCGGCAGAAGCGACGGTAGCATGGGTCACTTTTCGATCAGCCTCAGCCCCATGCGCGACGAATCTGGACAGGTAAACAGCGTCGTCGTTGTCATGACCGATATCACGGACGCGGCACTTCTTGCAGGCGAAATTGGCCCACTCCGAAAAGATGGCCACGATCGGGCAACTGGTCTCCGGTGTCGCTCATGAGGTAAATAATCCGCTGGCGGCAATACTAGGCTTCACTGATCTATTGCTTGAGAATCCGGATGTGCCAGAGACTGCGCGGGAAGATTTGCGCATCATTCTACAAGAAACCCAGCGCACCAAGGAAATCGTCCAGGATTTGTTGAGTTTCGCCAGGCAGCGTCCGGCCCAACGCGAAGCCGTACAGGTGAATGCAATTCTTCGCCAGACCATCAAATTGCGCAGCTACGACTTCTCCAGCCACGGCGTGGAGGTGGTTGAAGAGTTCGATGAGAGCATCGCGCCGACCTTGGGTGACGGCCAGCAACTTCAGCAGGTTTTCCTGAATATTCTCAACAATGCCTATGACGCCATCCAGGAATCCGGAAATCATGGGCAAATCCGCATCCGTACACGTCGCACAAAAGACTCCGTCGAAGTCGCCTTCATAGACAACGGCATCGGGGTGAGTGACCCCGAACGAATTTTCGATCCGTTTTTCACCACAAAGCAGGTCGGTAAAGGCACAGGCCTCGGCCTCAGCATCTGCTACGGTATCGTCCGCGCTCACGGTGGAGAAATTCTCTGCTGGAACAACACGCAAGAACCTGGCAGCACTTTCGTTGTGCGCCTACCCCAGACTTCCGAATCAGCACTGGCTGCCGCGGCAGCGAAAGAGGCTGCTCGATGACCGCAGCGATTGAAACACGCGTTATAGCTCCCATCCTCTTGATTGAGGACGAAGCTTCCGTACGCGCTTTTGTGCGTGCCGCACTGGAGCGCAAGGGCTACGCCGTTGTTCAAGCTTCTTCCGGTGCCGAAGGAGTCGAACATCTTGCATCGGCGCAATATTCCGGCGTGATATCCGACATCCGTATGCCGGGAACAATTAACGGTGCGGATATTCATCAATGGATTCAAAAGAACCGCCCGGAATTGGCCAATCGTATCATCCTGATCAGCGGTGACACGGCCAACAGCGAAACACAGTCCCTGCTAAAAGGCAGCGACGACACCCTGCATCGAGAAGCCCTTTCGAGTTCAGCAACTGATTTCCATAGTGGAGAAAACGTTCGGAAAACCATGAGCGACGATCTGAAAATAAAACTTCTCGTTGTAGATGACGAACAGAGCATCCGCAGATTGTGCATGACCATCGGCACATCGCTGGGCTTCTCGTGCAATGAAGCAGAGAGCGCGGAAGCGGCGGTCGCGCGCCTTGAGACCGAACCTCCGGATCTGGTGCTTAGCGACCTGAAGCTTCCAAACCAGTCGGGCGTGGAGCTCCTCAAGCAGATTCGCACCGTTTTGCCGCGGACAGAAATCGCTATTATGACCGGCCATGGCTCCATCGAGTCGGCCGTGGATGCCATGAAACTAGGCGCCTACGACTACATCGAAAAACCCTTCCGCGTCGAGAAACTGCGCCTCCTTCTTCAACGCATGGCCGAAAAAGTCCGACTCGTCAACGAGAACGCTTTTCTTCGCGAGCGTGTCACCGCCGATGAAAACCTGGATGGAATAATCGGCAGTTCTGTGGGCATGCAAGACGTCCTGCGAATGATTTCGCGATTAAAAGACACCCGCACTCCGGTTTTGGTATCCGGCGAGAGCGGAACGGGCAAGGAACTCGTCGCTCGCGCCATTCATTTCCGTGGTGCCCTGGCACAAACACCATTTGTCGCTGTGGACTGCGGCTCCCTTGTTCCTACACTGATGGAGAGCGAACTATTCGGCTACGAGAAGGGCGCATTTACTGGGGCTACCAAATCCAAGTCCGGATTATTCCACGCCGCCAATGGTGGAACCATTTTCCTGGACGAAATTGGAGAAATTCCCCTTGAAATGCAGGCTAAACTGCTGCGCGTCCTCCAGGAGAAAGAAGTCCGCCCTGTTGGTAGCAACGACCGGATTAGCATCGATGTGCGCGTGATCGCCGCCACCAATCGAGACCTCGAAGCGGCTTACCGCGCCGGGACATTTCGCAAAGATCTCTATTTCCGTCTAAACGTGGTCACTGTCCACCTGCCACCACTGCGAGACCGTCGCTCCGACATCCCCGTGCTCGTTCATTATTTCTTGAATCGCTATGCACCGACGGCACACGTTCAGGTCACCCCGGCAGCCATGAAAAGCCTGCTCCAATATGATTGGCCAGGCAACGTTCGGGAACTCGAAAATTGCATTGCGAGAGCTTTAACCCTTGGCGACCAACAAATAATTGATGTACAGGACCTTCCGCCAGCCATCCGGACTGAACAGCCAATTAGCTACGGAATGGCCCCTGAAGATGCGGCTTCTCTTTCCACGACCGCTCTTGCTGAGATGGAGAAAATGACGATTCTTCGAGTTTTCGAGCAAGCGCATGGAGATAAAGCCCTTACTGGTAAGATGCTGGGCATCAGCCGCGCCACTCTCTATCGCAAACTGAAGCGATACAACATTCCCCCGCGCGGCACCACCCTGGACGTCAGTGAAGGGACTGAGACACACACGATAGAGCGGTAGAAGTGTCTCAGCCAAGAACAATCTGAGTCAGGATTCGCAACTGCACTTGAGACGTAACCGTTTCAGTCTGAGATTCCCCTCAAAAACCGTTTGTAGGGGGATTTCCTAAGCCTCTTCATTTCTTACACTTCACTTGCTCAAAGACCGAAGAAGTATTTGGCGCTCAGCGTGCAATTTCCTCGGTGGGGCGATTTGCCTTCGTTCGCCGTCGGGTGTGTCTTACCTCGATATCGACATTTACGGCGACCGCGGTCGATGCATGTTTTCCTGGCGATGGGGTAAACCACGGGGATGTCACTAATTGTTGATGAACGGGGATGTGCCGAGCAGTTAGCCAAGTTCTTTCCGGGGCTCCCGGCAACGCGCATCATGGTCCGCGTGCAATCTCTACGGCCGGGGCGGGAGAAGCTGAGAGAATCGACAGTTTTGGAATTTGGCTCGACTCAGTACGCGATATTTATGACTGCCTTGCCCTTGGAGTTTGAGGAGAGCATTCAACTTGTCAGGAGTAACAATGCGCGGTCACTGACAGCCTCAGTAATCGCCTTGCAGTACCACGAAGGACTTAAAGCAGTGGCCGTGCGCTTTACACATGGCACCTGCGACTGGATGATGCAGCCGTGAACAAAATGATTACAACGTTGAATCTCCCAGCACCCCCCAAGGCCGACAGTCCCAGGAACGTTCAATGGGAAGAGAATCGATCTGTTTTTCCAATCTATATTGCTTTGGCAAAACACCTGCAGATCGAGATTCCCTTTGCGCAAAACAAGCGCGTGCTACCTGAAAAGGCCGATCTCGAACTTTTTACCCAGGTCCACACCTGGTTGAACGCGATGGACCAACAAGTAATGGTTCATCAGTTGCGTCACCTTCTACAGATGACCACGCTGAATGCCAGCGAGAGTGGCCTTCGTGCACTGATAATGCGTCACCTCAAGAAACCCGGCAAAACTCTCACCGATCGCGACAAGATCGATTTCCTTCTTGTTCAGTATTTTGCCCTCTGCGCCCCACCCAAGATCTTCCACAAGCAGATTGAACTCTCCGACGTGGCCTTGGTCATGAAACCAGTATTCGGCGAACTGAGCGCGGAACCTCTTTCATGGTGCGAACCTCTGGAAAAAATGATCATTGCACTTCGTGGCTTCAGGGGCCTGCGCGACATCCTGAAGACCAACTTCATCGAGCAGGGACGCAAGGTTAAGGAAACCGCAGGCAACATGTTCTACGATCCGACGGCGTTGCTCGCCTTCGTGCGCTTCAATTTTCTTCTCCGCCGAACTTTGATTGAATTGATGCATGCGGACCTAATTTACATTCGGTCTGGCATCAACCATCTCGAATCCGCAGGAGCCAGAACCATCGATTGCCAGTCTTTCGGGCTAACCCCATCTGAACCCATCGCCAAAGTTCGGCAATTTGCTGACGATTGGAAACAGCCGTTCCAGAAGGAATACACGGAGCGCTCGGTAAACCAGGCATTCGACAAGCTCCTTTCCTTGCGCTCCGATATTGAGCGCGCCGTCGAAAAGGTCCTGGGAAAACCCATTGACTCAGGCGCAAACAAATCCATTCCCTCAAAATCAGAAACGGCTGCGGCAAAACCAGGCCCCGTGACAGATCGTGCTCAGCCTGCCCTGGCCAGCAGACCGGAGGAGATCGTTCCGGAATTGGATTTCGAGACTTGCATGGAGCAAATCTGGGAGCAACTGATTTCTGCCCCTCCTTCCCGTGGTCGCTCCATGACCACCGTTAAAGTTGGCGGAGCGAGATTACTGATGTCCTCATGGGAGGTCACGGCGTTCGTCAGTGAGGACGGCTCTGCGGCCGAAGACCTTCGCCGCGCCGTTGTAGCGCGTGCCATGGTGACCGCGGCCACGGAACAATTTAAGTCTTCTCCAAATTCCACGAACCTCGCCCGAGTGCTTCCCACTGCCCGCGTCGAAGTTTCCCGCTTGCAGGAACGCGTCGAAGTTGCCAAACAGGCGAAAGACACGGAAGCAGCGGTGAATCTAGGCATCAGTACCAAGCGATTGCTTTCTGCGTTGGACGAAGCCGAAAAACTTTAAATCCCTGACAAGATCATCATCTCCAGGGATGCACCACGGGAGCCATGCTTTTGAGAAATACAAGTGTTCTGATTCTTACCGATGACAGTGAATTCGCCCGGCTCCTAACCGCCTGCTGGCTAACCGAACGGCAGTTACCCGGCATTTCCGTGCTGACGACTGACCTGTGGAAAGCCGGCGATAGTTTTACACCAGACTTAATCGTCATTGGCCCGTTAAATGACGAAAAGCTTTCCCGCGTGCTGCAAAATATTGAATCAGGAACGGCCATCATTATTTGTGCCACTTCTGAAAATAAAGATTTTGCCGTTCTGCGCAAACGTTATCCACGGCTGCTTCAGGTTCCCCTACGAGAAGATTGGACGCAGATGGTTTTGTTGCTTGCGGGCGAGTCACTCCGGCGCACGGAAGCTCTGAAAATCGCGAAGCAGGCAGAGCGCAACGCAGCAATGAATGCCAATCAAGCCGTACTTGGTCGCTACATGATCGACATGAAGCACAATGTCAACAACGCCCTCACCTCTCTCCTGGGCAATGCAGAGCTTCTTCTTTTGGAGCCTGGGCAACTTTCTGCGCAATCCCTAGCGCAAATCAAAACCATTCACACCATGGCGTTGCGCATCAATGAGATAGTGCAGAGATTCTCATCGCTGGCAACCGAGATGCGGGACGCTGAGACACCTTCTCAAGCTGAGACGGGAGAACGGCGGCTTCCTCAATTTACACCGCGTTGAACAACACGGTCGGCCAAATAAACGTCGCATCTTCAAACACTTAGAAGAATTCGACAACTCCTGAGAATCTTCCAAAAAGCTGGCCGTTAACGTGCTTTTTTCTTCTTTGGAGAACTACGCGGAGCAGATCTTGGTGCAGAAAAAAGTACTTATCGTCGACGATTCACCGGCACAAGTGAAGCTGATTCAGGGCTTACTTGAACCGGAAGGTTATTGGCCGGTCGGCTTGAACGACCCCAAGCGCGTGGAGGAAATGATTGCCATCGAGCGCCCGAGCCTAATTCTGCTCGACGTCGTGATGCCAGAAAGAAATGGTTTTCAGGTTTGCCGCGAGTTGAAAGCCAGCGATGACTTCAGTTCTATTCCCGTCATCCTGGTCACATCGAAAGATACGGCCAGCGATCGCTACTGGGGCCAGCAACAAGGGGCCGATGGCTACGTAACCAAGCCATTTACCCGCGAAGATTTATTGCGTGCGGTACGGCGTTTTGCATAGGTAGCAGAAAGAAAAGACATGAGCGAAGAATTTCATCTTGCGCCGCTGCCCGCTGATGCGGAGATGGGCGAACTGCTGGAGGCTCTCGGGCCGATCGCCGAGCGTCCGCCTGAATCGCAGTATTGCGTTTTCCGAAGTGGACGGGAGCGTTTCTGCCTTCCCGTACTCGACGTGGAGGAAGTCGTGGAATGGCCGCTGATTACGCGGCTACCACTGTCACCAGCATACGTACTGGGTATTTTCAATCTGCGTGGAGCAATCGTTCCACTGATCGACATCGCGTTGACCGAGGGACGTCGCACAGGATTGTTGCCGAAACATGTTGTCGTCGCTTCCCTTCGGGCCGAGGGACATCGAGATGAAATACGAGTTGGCATTGCCGCCGATGAAGTGGTTGGCACCTATTCCGTCATCGATGCAGAGGATTTGTTGGAGCAGGCACCGGAAAACGTTCCGCATTGCATTGGCATGTTGCGTCACGAGGACAGGTTAGCGTTGGTCATCGATCTGCGCCGCTTGTTGGAAGTCTATCCAGGTCCGAGTGTTTAAGAAGTTTCGAAGAGAGTTTGGGAGGTAGGAATGAAATCGCGACTCAGTAGTCAAATCTGGACTTTGGCGCTCCTCACTGGCGCAGGTTTTTTCCTGGTGGTGGGACTCGCCGTCAGCGCGGGGCGCACCGCCAAGGACGGCGGTCTGTTTGATGCGATTGCCACTCCAGCGGGGGCTGGAGCCATCGTCGTCGCCTTCGCCGTCACGATCCTGTTGGCGTGGAGGCTGGGCAGTGCCATCCTATCGCCGGTCAGCGAACTGGCTGCCTTCTCGGAACGCCTCGCTGCGGGCGACTCCAAGGCTCGCGCCGATGTTGGCTCGAACGACGAATTTGGCTACATCGCGGAGAACCTGAATCGCGCCGTAGCTCGCGTCTCTAAGGCCGCCAACAATCAGGAAGCCACGGAATCGCTACAGCGCAGCATCACGGACCTTTTAGCGGTCATCAACCAGGTTGCCCGCGGCGATTTGACTCTGCGCGGTAAGGTCACTAACGACGCGCTTGGCAACGTTTCCGACTCCATCAACTACATGCTCGAAAACTTCACCAAGGTTTTGGAACGCGTCCGCAAGGCCGCCATGGAAGTTACCGCTTGCTCCAACAACATTCTGGTTGCCGCCGACGAAATGCAAGCCGGCGCAACGCAACAGGACCAAGAAATCACCAACACGTCGAGCGCCGTGGAAGAACTTACCGTCTCCATGAAACAGGTGTCTAACAACGCAGAAGCCAGCGCCGAAGCTGCTCGCCGCGCACTAGACGCCGCTGAACAGGGCAACCGCGCTGTGCGCGACACTCTGGATGGGATGCAGCGCATCCGCTCTTCCGTACAGGCCACCGCAAAGAAGATCAAGTCGTTGGGCGATCGTTCACTGGAAATCTCGGAAATCATCAACGTGATTAACGACATCACCGAACAAACCAACCTTCTCGCACTGAACGCCGCAATTGAGGCCGCGCGCGCGGGCGAAGCTGGACGGGGATTCGCGGTCGTTGCCGATGAGGTTCGCAAACTCGCGGAACACTCGCGCAGTGCGACGAAGGACATCGCGGCGCTCATCAAGGCCATTCAGGCTGAGACAAACGAAGCAGTGGTCGTCATGGAAGAAGGCACTAAGGAAGTCGAATCTGGTGCAACCCTCGCGGATCAGGCCGGACGCGCCCTCGACGCCATCTCCAGTGTGGTTCGACAGTCGGCTGAGCTCGTTCAGGAAATCTCCCTCGCTTCGAAACAGCAGGTGCGCGGTACAGAAGGTGTAGCGCACGCCATGCAGATTATTTCCAACATTACACGGCAGACTTCGCAGGGAACCCGCGGTACCGTGGCCACCGTCAGTCAATTGGTGAAGTTGTCTGACCAACTCAACGAGGCCCTCGCCCAGTTCCGCGCTCAGTCCAAACAAAACAGCGCATCAGCGCTTGAAGATTCGCAACATCCCGTCCCAGCGGGCGCATTGCGGTAGTACGAAAAGTTGCCTCGGTGAGAAGGCCGGGGCCAGAGCGGGACGGTTATGAGCCACGGGGCGGTACAGAGTTTGAGTGAACATGAATTAAGCGAGATCCGCACTATGATCGAAGAGCGGACAGGCATTCATTTCGACGAATCGCGAGAGAGGTTCTTCTCCACGCGAGTTCGCGAACACTTGCTCGCCAAGGGTCTCCGTCATGGCAGCGAATTAGTCCGGTGCATCCGCAAGTCGAATGTAGAATACGAATCGCTCCTCGAAAGGTTGCTGACGCAGGAGACCTCGTTCTTTCGCTACCCCGCGGTGTTTGAAGCCTTTGAAAAAAGAGTTTTGCCTGAACTCCATGTCAAGAAATTCTGGAAAAATCCGCGCACCCTTCGCGTGTGGAGCGCCGGTTGCTCAACCGGTGAAGAGCCCTATTCCATCGCTATCACCATCGTTGACACCCTCTCTCTAGCCGATGCCTGGAACGTCGAAATACTCGCCACGGATGTCGGTCGGCACGCATTGAAGCATGCTGAGCGAGGTATCTACTCGGGCCGTAGCATTTCCAGTGTCAAGGAAACTCGGCTCGCGGCTCATTTTTCTCCGGTCAAGGATGGCCATCAGGTTAAACCTCGGCTGCGCAAAATGGTTAGCTTTGCCCAAATGAATCTGGCTTCACCCGTCTATGTTGGCCGCATGGACCTGATTTTCTGCATGAACGTGTTGATCTATTTCACGGAAGAACGCCGCGCGGCTCTCGTCCAACGCTTCTACGAAGCATTGGAGCCGGGTGGTTACCTTTTTCTAGGCCATTCCGAATCGATTTCCAAGATGACCGTAAAGTTTCAGGCAATCGTTCTAGGCGATTGCATTCTTTACCGCAAGCCGCTTGCAGAAGAGATGCAAAAGCCCGAACTCGTAGTGGAGGGTCGCGCGTGAGTACTCCCGATCGCGAAGCCGTCGAGCTATTCCTCCAGGAGGCCTCGGAGCACCTGCAATATCTGCGGGAATACGTCAGTGTGCTTCAGGACGTTTCACCCCGCCACGAGGATATGGAACGGCTTTACATTGCAGCGCACACCCTGAAGGGTACTTCCGCAAGTTATGGGTTCCCGCGTTTCTCTGAAGTTGCTGGGAAACTCGCTCATGTTTTTCAATATGCGCTGAATGCTCCTCTAGGCGACGATCTTCACGGTCCACTGACCGAGTTCCTTTCCGACGGGATTTCGCTATTGGAAACCAGCCTGATCGAAATCAGTGATACCGGTGAAGAAAATGTGGAAGACGTTGCTGCCTTCAAAGAGCGCTACAGGTTTGCTTTCCCGGTCGAACCGCCACCTCTCAATCTCGCTGAGACCCAATCCGAACTTCCTCGGGCAGAACGGCAACCCTTCTCTGACTTAGCCGGACCCGCGCACACTGGCCTAACTGGCTCCTATTTCGATGCACTGCCTGCTGACGACGAAGTGCCTGACGAAATTCATGAATTTTTTCAGCCGGAAGCCGAGGAACACCTGCAGGTCGTAGGTGATTGTCTACTCTCTCTGGAAGGTAATAACAATCCCGAAGACATCAACCGGTTGTTCCGTGCGATCCACACTGTTAAAGGATCTGCTGCTCAAGTCGGATTGCGCCGACTGGGCGCGATTGCTCATCGTGTGGAAGATCTGATCGGCGGACTCCGCGATGGTGTCATTCAACCCTCACCCGCGATCGTGGATCTCTGCCTCGCTTCTGTCGACGTGTTGAAAAAGACGTTGCATCGAGAATGGTCCGACGAATCTGAAATGCGCTCTGGTGTCGATTCCCTGCTTGGACGGATTGCAATTTTTGCACCACCAGAAATCGACGAGGAGCAACTGACGCCTACGACGGAGGAAAATGCCGCTGCCGATCAGGTTGTGCTGACTGCTCTCGATCGTCCCGCGGTGAAGACAGTTGTTTCACAGACGCAGAAGCAGGCAGTCGCATCCAAATCCGTTCGCATCGCCCTCGGCCGTCTTGACCGCATGATGAATACCGTCGGCGAACTGGTCATCAACCGCACAAAAATGGTAGGCCGTGTTGCCGAGCTTGAAAAACTTATCGATACGCTCAGTTTTTCGAAGGAACGCTTACAAGGTAAAGTAAGCGAATTTCAGGACAAGTACGAATTCAATCGCATCAAGCCGATTCAACCAGGCACTTCTTGGGCCAACCGGCAAACCCAGCAAATGTTGACCAGTGCCGCAGCCGGTGATGGTGGTTTATTTAACGACTTCGGCGAACTGGAGATGGATCGTTACGATGATTTCAACATCCTCTCCAGGTCCATGACAGAAATTTCCGCCGACGTGAATGAAGTTCTTTCTCAACTGGAAGGTTTCATTGGCCGCGTGGAAGGCGACATCGACGAATTCACCAAGCTCGCACACCACTTGCAGGATGAAATCACCGCCGCACGCATGGTGCCCATCGGTACTCTCTATTCTCTGCTTTCCCGCACCGTTCGCGACGCCGCTCAGTCTGCCAAAAAGCTTGTAGAACTCGATCTTTCCGGTAGCGAAACTGAACTCGACAACAACATCATCCAGCAGATTTCGGATCCGTTGGTGCACCTTGTTCGCAATTCTGTCGCTCACGGAATAGAACGTTCAGAAGATCGTGTAATCGCCGGCAAGCCAGAACAGGGCAAGATCATACTCCGCGCCTACCATCGCGGCAATCACATCTACATCGAAGTGGAAGACGATGGGCGCGGAATCGATTACGAACGTGTGAAACAGAGCGCAATAGAATCCGGCCTCGTTTCGCAGGAAACCGCCAGCCGCCTTACTGAACGTGACCTGCGCGAAATGCTCTTTCATCCGGGATTTTCAACTGCATCGACAAAAACAGAACTTGCAGGACGTGGCGTCGGACTTGATGTGGTTCGCTCAAACTTGAATACGCTGAATGGCGAAATAGAAGTCCAAAGTACCGCCAACCTGGGAACCAAATTCACGCTTAAGGTTCCGCTGACCCTCATTATTTCACCGGCACTTTTCGTCCGTTGTGGTTCGAGCCACTTTGCAATTCCGCTGGCCGTCGTTGAAGAGATTCGCCGTATTCGTGCCGATGAAATCGAGGATGTTGGTGGCAAACTTCTGACCAAAGTCCGGGATGTCGTTACAGAAGTCGTGCGTCTGGATTCCTATCTCGGTCTGCCTCCACTGGAGCCAATCAACGGCTATTTTCGTATGGTGGTCGCCAATGCCGGCACCCGTCAGGTGGGCGTCGTCGTCGAGGAAGTCCTCGGTAAGGACGAAATCGTCATCAAGAACCTCGGTGAATATCTGCGCCGGGTAAAGCTTTTCCCTGGCACCACGATTGCCCCCGACGGCAGTTTAATTCTCCTCCTCGATTTGAATCGCATGGTCGCCTCCGAGCCAAACGAACGTCGTGCGATCCAGGCAAGCGTCAGCGCTGCCCGTGTGTTTGCTCCCGGCTCTGCCGCAATCGCCCAAGGCTCAATTCCTTCTGACGCTATCGATCGCATCGATCAGGAACGCGTAATCGTAATCGCCGACGACTCCATCAGCGTTCGCAAATTTGTTGGCCGCATGCTTGAAAAGAACGGTTATCGCGTAAAACTTGCCGCCGACGGTCTGGAAGCCGCCGAACTAGTCGCGCAACACGGCTGTCACTTGGTCATCACCGACCTTGAGATGCCACGCATGACTGGCTACGAATTAATGGCGCAACTGCGGCAAGGCCCGACAACACGCCGAATACCTGTCATGGTTGTTACTTCGCGAGCCGGAGCAAAGCATCGCGACCGTGCATTGAAAGAAGGCGCCACATCCTTCCTCACCAAGCCGGTTCAGGAAGATCAACTCCTCTTTGCCGTGGAGCAACTTATCGGAACGGAGGCGGCACGGCCTGTCGTGCCGGTTGGATAGACGAGCCATGGTCACCGCCACACAAAAAAAGTTCCGCGTGCTCGTCGTAGACGATTCCACCTTCATGCGCAAGGTCCTGGAATCTATTTTCAATTCCGACGAACACCTTCAAGTCGTCGGCCATGCCAAGGACGGTCGAGAAGCGATTGCACTCTCTGAATCGCTCAAGCCCGACGTCATCACAATGGACATCAATATGCCCCACGTCGACGGGCTTCAAGCCACCGCGCATATCATGACCACGAATCCGCGCCCCATTGTTGTCGTTAGCTCAGAGACGAAAGAGGGCGCGACTAGCACGTTAAAGGCTCTCGAACTTGGGGCAATCGAGTTCGTTACCAAACCTTCCAGCGGCATTGATCTCGACATGCAGAGTGTCCGCGACGATCTAGTGCGCAAAGTTCGTATGGCTGCTAAAGTTCGGGTGGTCAGGACAGCTTCTCGTCAGGCCACTGTCGTTCAATCAACAACAGTCGTGCCCAACAAACCAAACCCCTTGCAGACTGCTGTTTCTCAGACAATTCCGTCTGCTGTCGGTTCGGACTTTCGCTTCCCTGTTGTTGTACTCGCGGCATCCACAGGTGGCCCGGCGACCATCATGCGCATGGCTCCCGGTTTCACGCGCGATTTTCCCGCAGCCGTTTTCCTTGTTCAGCACATGCCTGCTTCGTTTACCACGCAATACGCTGTGCAACTCGCAGAGTTCACCAACATTCGCGTTAAAGAAGCAGAACATGGTGAAGCTGTTCAGCCAGGTACACTTTACATTTGTCCCGGTGGACAACACCTACGCGTCACGCAAACAGGCCGCATCCAACTCGACGCTACTTCTGGCCGCATCGAGGGCTACCTCCCGAATATTGACGTGACCATGGAATCCGTAGCCGCCTTTGCCGGGCCCATGAGCATTGGAGTCATCCTTACTGGCATGGGAGGCGACGGCGCACGTGGCGCAAAACAAATCAAGGCCGCAGGTGGCGTCGTATTTGCCCAGGATGAAGCCACTTCCGTAATCTTCGGTATGCCAGCCGAAGCCATTAAGACCGGCGCGGTTGAACAAGTATTGGCCATCGACGACGTTTATCCAGCAATCGAGAAGCGCGTTCTCAGTCTCAGCAAACTTTCGCCCGCGGGAGTCCTCCGCTGATGCGCTTTGAATCCACGCACAAACCCGCCCTTGTGCGAAGCGAACAGATCATACTTTTTCGCAGCAGCACTCAATTGTTTGCGATTTCCTCTTCCTCCGTTCAGGAAGTCCGCAGTGTAGATAGCCTCGCTGGAGTCGCCAGTGAACTAAACGAACCCCGCGTTCGCACCGTGCGTCATGCTCTTCGCCGCGGCGAGCGCTGCATTTACGTAGTAAACGTCGCGCTCCATTTTGGATTGAAACCGTCCCCGGCGGCCCTCATCTTCCTACTTCGAAAATCGCGCGTCGCCCTGCTGCTGGATGGCATCGAGAAAATGACCACTATGACCCGCCTCCAGGCATTGCCTGCGGCGTTCTGTCACGAAGAACGACGTTGGTATCGCGGTTTGACGGTGCTCGATCAAAACGTTCTGCCTGTCGTAAACCCTGAGGGTTTCCTCTCCTCTGACGAACTGTTTCTCCTCGACTTGGCCGCCGAAAAGGCGCACCGCGAACCCGCGCCTCCACCCGTCACGCCCGAAATCGGATTGGCACCATGACCTGGACCGACCAAATCGATTCACATTCTTGTGTGCTCCTCCGCATCGCGGAACGCACGTTTGCGCTGGCCGCTGATCAGGTCGCGGAACTCGTAGCCCCGAGTCGCATTTATCGCTTCCCTAATAACACCAAGGAACTGGATGGTGTAATTCTTCGCCGCGGACGCGTGGTCCCAGTTTGCGATCTGGCAGAAAAGCTTACCGGCAAGCGTCTGACTTTGCGCCGTTTCTATTTGATCGCATGGCGCCAGCAGGCTGCATCCCGCGAGACTGTCGCTCTTCCAGTCAGCGGCGAGTGCGAGCTGATCAAGACCGATCTGACACCCGCGGGACCGACAGACTCGCCTCACGTTGCTGCGTGGCTATCACATAATGGAGAAGTGGTTGAAGTTCTCAATCTCAATGCACTGACACCAGTGATTAATGCCGCGAAGCCTCTTGTCACTTCGGAGTCGGTTCTGGAAGTGCGCACATGATGTTCCCGGGCAAGCCCGCGAAGATCTTGTTAATCGACAGCAATGTTCTTTTCGCCAAACGCCTTGGCGATGCACTGAAACGCGAAGGCTTTGAGGTCATTTCCACCACGCAGCCAACTTATGCCCTTACGACTCTGGAGTATGACACTCCTTCTGCGATCGTCTGTGCCAGCAACATGCGCGAAATGGGTGCTTTGGAACTGGCAAAAATTGTGCACGCCGACGCAAAGAATGCCACTCTGCCCATCATCGCCATGGGCGACGGCAGTCAACGTGCCCTGATGGAAGCCTTCCAGGCCGGATGTGAAGATTACATCGACCGTCATCTTGCGCTGGCCACCATTGCCAACCACATCAAAAACATCATCATCAGCAAGGTTGATGGCTTCCAACCTACCCAGATGTTAGGCCAGGCCGACACAAGCCTCAGCGGCAATCTCACCCATCACGACCTTACCGGTGTCATGCAAATGCTGCAACAAGCCCATCAGACCGGCGCGTTAACCATCAACGCGGGCGAAACCGATGCTGTTCTTTTCTTCGATGCGGGACAAGTGACTCACGCAGAATGCGGCTCGCTGTTTGGTGATGAGGCTGTTCTTCACATCCTCAAGAACTGCGTCCAGTGCGGCAACGGGGTTTACAAATTTGTTTATGGTGCAACCTCGGGTCAGCGCAGCGTTCTTCGTTCCGCAACCGACCTGATGCTCGATGCCATGCGCGAGTATGACGAAACCGTTCGCGCCACTTCAGAAGAGTTAGCGGATAAGGAGGCTCAATGAGCGAAACCATCGCGATGCCACCCCTGAGCAATGTCGAAACCCGACGTGTGCCTACTGTTTATTTCATCGATGACAGCGCCACCATGCGCGAAGTCATCAAAATCGCCTTTCGCCGAGAGAGTATTAACGTCATCACATGCGCCGACGCGTCTTCCGCCCTTTCACAATTTGAAGAGCATCCTCCCGACGTGGTGATCACCGATGTCATCATGCCAGACCAGGATGGCTATTCCGTCTGCAGTCATATCAAACAGAGTCCGCAGTTTGGAAAGACGCCGGTAATTCTAATGTCGGGTGTGGTCAACAAAAGCGTCGCTGATCGTGCCGTCGCCGTGCAGGCAGACGAATTGGTGCGCAAGCCGTTCCAACCGCAGGAACTCATTGGAAGGGTGAAAAACTTGCTAGGTCAATCGCAGCCGGCGCCTCAAGCGGCTTCCCAAGAAGATCATCCGCCGGCTGTTCCATCGCTCAACAGCCTATTCGCCGCTCCATCCGCGCCTCCGCAAACGCATCCCAGGATAGTGCCCCCGCCGCAGCATGCCGCGCCACCGCCTTCGATAGAAACGAAATCAACGGAGTCCGTCTGGCCACGTGCCTTGGCAGAAGCTTTTTTGCAACAGAATCAGGCCGCGCATCAACAGCCTCCGCAAGCCAATGCGCAGATGCCCGGACGCGCTCCGGCAGCGAACTCCGAAGCCCTGAAATTGCGCGCGGAGATTGGCAGACTCGATCTACTAATCAAAAAGTTGCAAACAGAGCTTCAAATTGAGCGGCAGTACAACCAGGCATTGGAGCTTCATGTGCGCAGCCTTCTTCAGCTCGACTGATTTTCCAGGGCCAACAGCTCTCTAGCTCGTTGGCCATTCGTCCGCAGTTGACGACCCTACTCAAATTGGATAGCCTCACCTTGCGCTGAATCCTTTCCCTCAGGACGTTCGCGAGGTCGCATGAACGACAACAAGCAGAAACTCCTCTCTCGCCGCTCCTTTGCTCGCCGCGCTGCGCTGTTCTCCGCTTCGGCAGCTCTCATCACGGATGGCACACTTCTCCCATCAAACGTGCGAGCAGAATCCTTCGCTCAATTTCCTATTGAACTTCCAAAACTCTCCCCTGAAAGTCAGGCCGAAGCGGAGGCCCGATTCCAACTCGTCATCAGCCGTCATGGCTCGCACCTAAACGAAGAAGACAAGCGCAACATCAAGATGCTTTGTTATTTTTCCCAGCCCGGTCTCGATCGCTTGCGCTCCTTTTCCCTCAAAAATAGCGACGTGCCCGCCCTTTTCCTGAAGCCAATTGTCGAACGCGAGAAGTCTCTCCAATCGAATCGCCCTTCAACGGCTGCGGTTACCACACCAAAACACACTTGAAGGAGCGTTAATGCTCGGACCATCCGTTCTCTATGAATCCGTCGGTGAACTGGCAAAGAAGATCGAGTCAAAGCAGATTTCTCCTGTCGAATTGACGGAAAGCTATCTGGATCGAAGCGAGAAACTCGGTCCTAAACTCAATGCCTTTGCCCGTCTCACCCCCGAACTCGCTCTCGATCAGGCACGTGCGGCCGAAAAAGAAATTCACCGCGGCCATTACCGTGGACCACTTCACGGCATTCCCTACGCTGCAAAAGACCTTCTGGCCGTAAAAGGAATTCCCACCACGTGGGGCGCCAAACCATTTGCCGATCAGCTCTTCGACTACAACGCTACGGTGATCGAGCATCTGAACCACGCTGGTGCTGTAATGCTTGGCAAAGCCTCCATGGTCGAACTCGCCGGAGGTATGGGCTACATGTTCGCTTCTGCTTCTCTGCAGGGCGAAGGCAAAAATCCTTGGGACACCAACTGCTGGACGTGTGGCTCATCCTCCGGTTCAGGCGGCATCGTCGCTGCCGGTCTTGCAGGCTTCGCTATCGGCACGGAGACTTGGGGATCCATCATTTGCCCTGCAGCATTCTGCGGAATAAGTGGCCTGCGTCCCACATTTGGGCGCGTCAGCCGTTACGGCGCAATGGCTTTGGCTTATTCAATGGATAAAATTGGCCCTATGGCACGATCTGTCGAAGACTGCACGCGCATTTTTGCCGCAATCGCCGGCCACGACCCTCTGGATCGCGACACACTCCCCATCGACAAAGCCGCGTTTACCTATTCTCCATCTGCTGATCTGAAAGGCCGCCTGCTAAAAGTTGGTTGGCTGAGCAACGCCTGGACTCAGAAAGACTACGACGTATCGGTTGCCAAGGCCATCGATGTCGCTCGCAGAGTTCTGCAGAAACGCTTTCCTGGCATGCGCGAGGTCGCTCTTCCGACTGGCCCTTGGGAAGACACCGCGAACGTGATCATGCAATCCGAAGTCGCTTCTGCTTTCTCATCTCTGATCGACTCCGGCCACGTCAGCGAATTGACCGATCCCTTGGGGCGCATCGGCGGTTATGTGAACCAGACAGTCTCCGGCGCAGATTACACGACCGCCTTACGTGTACGCGAAATTCTCCAGCAAAATATGCGAAACCTCTTCGATTCCTACGATATTCTGGTCACGGCCTCGCAACCTGTGCCCGCCACGCCGCTTTCTCTGAATCTCTTTACCGGCTTGTCGTTCCCTGATCCGCTGGGAGGCATTGGCAACCTGTGCGGCCTGCCTGCGCTCTCGGTCCCCTGTGGTTTCACCGACAAACACCTTCCCGTTGGACTTCAATTTGTCGCCAGGGCGGGAGATGACGCGGCGGTGCTACAAACCGGGCGCAACTTCCAACAGGCCACCGACTGGCACCGTAAACATCCAAGCATTGCTTAGATATTCGGGCGGTGTGCTCCAGATATGTTGTGAAGGGTATAAAGACTCGGGCTCAGAATTTTGCGGTTCTGCCAAGCATTTCTCGAACAGTTCTCAAAAGTGCTGTCCGGCTGAACGGCTTCGTCAACAACCTAACCGAAGGATCAGCATCTGCCATTTCTGTGGCAGCGTGTTCGCTGTAGCCCGACATAAACACCACGCCAATTTCGGGATGTTCCTGTTCTAATCGAACCGCCAATTCCCGCCCGGTCATTCCAGGCATCACCATATCGGTAACCAGCAGGTCAATCTTTCCACGGTTCTCGCGCGCCAATTGCAGCGCTTCGATCCCATCCTTCGCTTCAATCACTTGATATCCGCCGGATTCCAGAAATTGCCTCGCAATTTCCCGCACATCCGTCTCATCTTCCGTCAGCAATATAGTCTCCGTGCCGTGCGGTGCCTCTGTCGTCACTCGAGGAACGCTTACTTGTTCCTCTGCCTTATCTACTCGTGGGAGGTAAATCTTGAAACTCGTCCCCTTTCCAACCTCACTGTAAACCCAGATAAAGCCGCCGCTCTGTTTCACAATTCCGTACACGGTGGCCAATCCCAATCCCGTGCCTTTACCTTTTTCCTTCGTGGTAAAGAACGGCTCAAAAATGTGGGCCTGAGTCTCCGCATCCATTCCGGTACCGCTGTCAGAGACGGATAGTTGAACGTACGCACCCGGTTTCATCAGTGGATGGCTGATTGTGTATGAGTGATCGAGGTCCGCATTCGCTGTTTCAATCAAAAGTTTCCCACCATTTGGCATCGCGTCCCGTGCGTTGACCGCCAGGTTCATGATCACCTGTTCCATCTGGCTGGCATCCGCGCGGATTGCCCCCAAATCAACGGTAGTCCTTACCGCCAGTTCAATGTCTTCGCCAATCAACCGTGGCAACAATTTGGCCATTTCGTCGACAACAGAGTTTAGGCTGATTACCTGTGGTTGCAGCACCTGCATGCGACTGAACGCCAGCAGTTGTCGCGTCAGCGCTGCCGCTCTGTCCGCCGAACGATCGATCTGCTGAATTTTTCGTGCAATCTGTTCTGTGGGGGGCAATACGTTCAGCAGCAGTTCCGTATGCCCCTTAATCACCATTAGCATGTTATTGAAATCGTGCGCCACTCCGCCGGCCAGCCTTCCCACTGCTTCCATCTTCTGCGACTGTCGCAACTGGCTCTCCAATTGTTTCCGCTCGCCCACATCCTGAGCCACTACCAGTCGCACCCGTCTCCCCGCATAAACCAGTTCATGCGAAATTATTTCAGCTTCGAAAATCCTGCCGTCGCGACTCTGGTGCATCCAGATGCCGTACTCTTCCGCGTCAGACTCCATAGCTCGAGCATAGGAGAGGGCCTTTTCACGCTCGCTCTCAGGGCGGATACCCAGGATAGTCATACTCTCGAATTCTTCATGCTCGTACCCGTACAGCTGAACTGCGGCGTCATTCACACGCAGGAATTTCAGCGATTCCGTGTCGTATAACCATGTCGGAAGCGGATTGTGCTCAAATAGCAGTCGTAACATCGACTCGTTCCGGCGGAGTTCCTCCTCAGCCTGGCGCCTTTCAATCGCCAAGGCAATGTGACCTCCAACGGAATCCAGAAACTCTAGATCGCGCACATCATAGGCATTGGCATTGCGATAGTGCTGAACAACCAAGACCCCGATCGTTGCAGTCGGCGTTTTTAGCGGCACGCCCAGCCATGCAGGAGACGGTGATCCAACTAACTCTACTTCCTTTGCCTCGAACAGCAGATCAAATTCCGATTGCGGAATAAGTTTGGCTTTTCCTGTACGAAATACGTACGCCGTGCAACTTCGTCCAACTCGCTGGGGCGGAGGGGCAGTGTCGAATTCGTCGGCAAAAAATGGAAACTCAAACGTGTCCTCTTCCGGCCGATGCAACGCCACAAAGCAATTTTCGGCAGGCACAATGCGCTTTAACGCCGCGTGGATTCGTACCAGCAACTGATCTAGATTTGACGTTTCGTTCAACGCGTGCACGACGTCAGCGATTACTTGCCGCTCTTCCTCTATCCGTTGTTGATGAGTTATGTCAAGCCCATTCAGCAATATCCCTTCCAGGCCCCGTTCTTCCATGCGATTCCGGCAAGTAAGTTCGAACCATCGCCAGGAGCCATCTTTGCAGCGCAGCCGGCATCGTTCCGTAATCGAGCCGTTCACATTTGACGCAACTTCCCTTAGTCGCTCCCGCATTTGCTCTACCTCTAGAGAATGAACAATGGCGTGCAGACTCCGGCCAAGAAGTTCTTCGGGACGGTACCCCAACAAAGTTTTCGTGGAGGAATTTGCAAAGTGAATGGTTCCATCCGCTCCCAGAATAGAAATCCATTCGCGGGTGGAATCTAGCAGAGTTGCAAGTTGTTGAGCCCCTAGCTGAATACCCGGCTCGCTGACCAGTTTCTGTGCCATGGATGATGCTTCACACGCCAGGTTGTGCGAACCATATCCAACCGGCGGATCGGGCGGAAGCCTCCGATGAATAGACATCTTTTATCGCAATACTTTTGGTTGTTCGAGTAAACCCACTTCGGCTATTACATTAGTGAACTTTGGCCCTACGGTAAATACTGAGGTTCGACTCGATTGCTACATCCGTACTGTCCCGAAGAACAGGTACACTCGACCCAAGAATTCCGGAGCGAGCTAGAATCGTCACTTACGCTGCTGTTAGAGCCGCAGGAAACCACCGAATGCGATGAGGATGCCCACGACTCCCAGGAACATTCCTCCATACCAGAATGCCTTCTTCTTCGTCAGCAGTGTAAAAGAACAAATGATCAGCGCTATCTCCAGGACGACCTCGCCCGCCTCATATCCGTCGCCGCGTTTTTCGACCAACAATCTTTCGCCCTTCAGGCTCTCCGCCTCTTTCTTTGCTTCTGCCTTTTCTTCCAAGTACCGCTCGGCTTCCTTCACATACTTTTCATGAAGCGCCGCCGCTTTTTCTTTGTCTACTGGCATTAACGTTGAAAGCATGTCCGCGCCAGTCTGCATTCCATGCAATCCGCTATTCTTTGCCTGAAAAAAAGCCCACTGGTCGGCTTCCTGTGTTTGCAGAAGCAGCTCCTCCTTCGAAGCTCTGTGGCCCAGTAGCGTGACCAGCGCCAGCAGTACCGCCAGGATTGAGAGGGTGACCGTCACCGGCATCGTGAATGGATTATCCCCGTGGCCCTCATGGCCTTCCAAAACGTCGTGCATCTTCTTCCCCCGAAGTAGTTTAGTTTGTCGCTTGGCTGGAAATCGCTTTCAGTGCGTCTTTCGCGGCCACAATCGTTCGGTCAATGTCTGCTTCCGTGTGGCATGCCGAAACAAATGCTGCTTCAAATTGAGAAGGTGCCAGAAAGACCCCTCGATTCAGCATCTCTCGAAAGAATGCCCCATACATCTTTGTATTCGACGACTTCGCTTCGTCGTAGTTCGTCACGGGGCTGGGCGTAAAGAAGAGCGTCGACAACGATCCGATGGTGTTGATCTGCGCCTTAATCCCCACTTCACTCAGCGCCGCGCGCAGCCCCACACCCATTTTTTTGGACAGTGCCTCAATCCCTTCGTACAAGCCTGGTTTACGCAGTTCATGTAGCGTTGCAATGCCAGCCCTCATCGCCAATGGATTCCCAGCAAGCGTTCCCGCTTGATACACCGGACCCAGTGGCGCCACATTGTTCATCAATTCCGCGCTTCCCCCGTAAGCCGCCACCGGCACCCCCCCGCCGATGATCTTTCCCATTGTGGTCAAATCGCCGCGTACTCCGAGAACGTCCTGCGCCGATCCATTCATCACACGGAATCCTGTGATCACTTCATCCATAATCAGCAGCGCGCCGTTTTCCCGGGTAATTTCTCGTAACCCCTTCAAGAATCCCTCGCGCGGCAGCACTACGCCCATGTTGGCCGCAATCGGTTCCACAATTACGCACGCAATTCTATCTTTGTACTTCGCGAATGCCTGTTCAACACCGTCCAGATTGTTGTATGGCACGTTCAGCGTCAATTCCGCCAGAGCTTGCGGCACTCCCGGACACTCTGCGATCCCTAGCGTCGCCAGTCCCGAACCGGCTTGAGACAAGAAGCTGTCCGCGTGCCCGTGGTAGCACCCGGCAAACTTAAGGATGAAATCTCTCTTGGTCACTCCGCGTGCCAATCGCACCGCGCTCATCGTCGCTTCTGTTCCGCTCGATACAAACCGCACCTTTTCAAGAAACGGAATCGCTTTCGTTATCAGCGTCGCAAGTTCCACTTCCAATTCGGTGGTCACGCCAAAACTTGTGCCCCGTTGCGCCTGATCCGCAATCGCCGCTGCCACACCAGGATGCGCGTGACCCAGCAGCATCGCCCCCCACGAACAAACGTAGTCCAACAACTCATTCCCGTCCGCGTCATACAAATATTGCCCACTTCCACGCTCCACAATCAGCGGTTCTCCGCCCACAGACCGAAACGCGCGAACCGGGCTATTCACTCCGCCGACAAGCACCTTCTCGGCTTTTTCAAATATTTCGCGCGAACGGCGTCGCTCGATTTTCTTCCCTGTCTGTGTCGCACTCATCCCGGCACCTTTACCCTATTCCTTTAACCAGCGGGCCGCATCTTTCGCGTGGTACGTCAATATAATTCCCGCACCCGCCCGCTGAATTCCTGTCAAAATCTCCAGCGCGACTCGCTTCTCTTCGATCCAATTGTTGCGAGCCGCCGCCTTCACCATCGAAAACTCTCCGCTCACGTTGTAGGCCGCGACCGGCACGTCGAACCGATCTCGCACCATCCGAATAATATCCAAGTACGGCAGCGCTGGCTTGACCATTACCATGTCTGCGCCTTCTTCCAAGTCCTGTGCCACTTCCTTCAGCGCTTCCCTCGCGTTTCCCGGGTCCATCTGGTAACTGCGCCGGTCACCAAACTGCGGAGCTGATTGAGCAGCCTCGCGGAACGGTCCGTAGAACCCAGAGCAGTATTTGGCCGCGTAGGAAATTATCGGAATGCTCTCGAACTTGTTCCCATCCAGCTTGCAGCGAATTGCAGCCACGCGGCCGTCCATCATGTCCGAAGGAGCGACGATGTCTGCACCCGCTCGTGCATGTGTTAACGCCTGTTCCGCCAGAATCTGCAGTGTTGGATCGTTCGCAATCTCCCCACCTTCAATCACTCCGCAATGCCCGTGATCCGTGTATTCGCAGAGGCAAACATCCGTGATCACGATCAACTTCAATTTCGTTTTCCGAATCGCTTCGATTGCCCTCGGTACAACTCCGTCGGCCGTTAAAGAACTTGTTCCCCGCGCGTCTTTCGTCTCCGGCAAGCCAAACAAAATAACTCCCGGTATGCCCAGCGCCTCAACTTCCCGGCACTCTTCCACAATCTGATCCGCCGATTGTTGGTAGATCCCCGGCATCGAACTGACTTCCTTGCGCACCTTCGCTCCCGGGCACACGAACATCGGATATATGAAGCCCGCCGTACTCAGCCGCGTCTCGCGAACAATCCCGCGAAGCGCTTCCGTGCGCCGCAAACGCCTGGGCCGATCAATGGGGAAACTCATTCTTATTTCGCTCCTGCTGGCAACCCTTGCCGGGCGCCTGAGAAATGTTCCGCAAGTGCGTTCACCACCGCTCCCGCATGCACATCAGGGGAAGGAACGATCTTCTGGACCGCGGCTTCGCGCAGCGCCTTTGCTGTCACCGGGCCAACTGCGGTGAACGCCACACTATTAGACAGGATCACAAATCGTGCGGCACCCAACAGATCCTGCATATGATGCACGGCGGAAGGGCTGAAGAACAAAATCGCGTCCGCTCCCTTATCGATTTCCGCCAGATGCTTTTCACTCTCATCCTTGGTTGGACGGAGTGTCCTGTACGCCACTACTTCCGTTATCTCGGCACCATGCCTGTCCAGCGCTTCTACTAAATCGTGATTTGCACGATCGCTCCGCGGCAGCAAAACCTTCTTCCCTTTCACACTGGCAGACAACTCCTGCGCAAGTGCAACTCCCTGATGCTTTTTCGCAATATACGCAACTTCCAGTCCGGCGTTCTGCGCCGCCTCCGCTGTGGCTGGTCCCACAGCGGCGATCTGAACTCCCTTCATCGCCCCGACCAACGGCAAGTCAATCACAGCGCAACGGTCTTGCATCGCTCTCAGCGCATTCTGGCTGGTCAAAAACACCCAATCAAAACGCTCTTAGATTCCTCAGCGACTGATCGAACTCCGACGGGTCATCCGGTGGCGCAAAAGCCACCATTGGCAGCAGAACCGGAATCGCCCCGTTCTCCCGCAGCGCTTGCACCATGGATTCGCTCTGCTCCACCGCACGCGTAATCACGATCCGCTTGCCGTCCAGTATTTTGCCCATTTCATCCACGCGCTTTATTTACCTCATCCAGAATCGCCCGCGCTCCACCTTCCACCAAGAGTCGCGCCATGTGTTCGCCAAGCTCCGCAGCCTGCTCCGGCGGCGCCACCGCACGATGCCTCACATACCGCGCGCCGTCCACAGAACATACCACCGCTTCCATCACCAATTCCCCGCGCTCAATGCGTGCCCAGGCTCCAAGCGGCACCTGGCAACCGCCGTGCAATGCCGCAAGCAACGCCCGCTCCGCGATAATCGCTGTCCGCGTCTCCAGATCATCCAGTCGCCCTAAGATCTTGCCGGTCTCTTCGTCCTTCACGCGAGATTCAATCGCAATGGCTCCCTGTCCCACGGCCGGAAGCGAAAGATCTGTTGGCAGTGCCTCTGTAATCTTTTGGCTCCATCCCAGCCGATCAAGCCCCGCCTTCGACAGTACGATGGCATCGTACTCGCCGCTCTCCACCTTGCGCAGTCGCGTATCCACATTCCCGCGCAGTTCACGAATATCCAGATCCGGCCGGAAGTGTCGAAGTTGCGCTTGCCGCCGCAAGCTACCCGTTCCGACTCGCGCCCCTTTTTTCAAACTTGCCAATGGCGTCCCAGTATTCGAAATCAGGCAATCCCTTACGTCATCCCGGCGGCACACCGCAGGAAAAAACAACCGCCCGGGCGTTTCCGTGGGAATATCTTTCACGCTATGCACCGCCAGATCGACACTCTCTTCCAGAAGCGCCTCTTCCAACTCCTTGATGAAAATACCTTTGCCGCCAATTTGCGAAAGCGCTGATTGATGCATTTTGTCACCAGACGTCTTGATAATCACAATCTCTGTCTCAACACCGGCCACCTGAAACAATTGCTTGCGGATAAACTCTGCCTGCCAACGTGCCAGGATACTTCCTCTTGTCCCTATTCGGAGCGGCCTCACGGTTTCTCCCGGTCGGAAAGATATAATTCTCGTATCGCTTCCACGCTTTGAATCTTCTTGCGCAATTCTTTCTCCGACCGCAATCGTTCTGCCGGCACAAACAACAACTTCTCGATCAGTTCATCCATCATCTTCCCGATATTATCCCGATCCTCGGCCGTAAAATGATTCATTCCACTCAATTTTTCCTGCAGATAAGCGGCGCGCCTTTTCTTCAGGCTGTCTCTCAGCGTATCCAGCACACCAATCAATTCCACGCTTGCCTGCCAGGAGATGAACTTTCCTACATGCTCCTCCACCAGCGATTCTGCCTTCGGCACTTCACTCTGCCGCGCGCTGCGATTCTGCTGCACGATTTCCGTCAAATCATCCATCGTGTACAAATATGCGTTGTAAAGGTCTGCCACAGTGGGTTCGATATTGCGCGGCAATCCCAAATCCATCAGAAACAATGCCCGGTTTCCGCGCGCCGCCATCGCTTTCTCAATCATTGGCCGCGTCAATAAAGCTTCCTGGACACCCACTGCCGACACAATCACATCCGGCAACCGCAACGCGGTATCCCACTGCCCCCATTCGATCACTTTCCCTTTGTACTGTTGCGCGAACTCTTCGGCCTTTTCTTTCGACCGGTTGCTCAAATACAGATTCCCGATATTCCTGTCGCGCAATTGAGACACAACTTGTTCGCTGATCGTTCCCGCGCCCAGCACCAGCGCGGTGTGTTCATTCAACTTTCCAAAAATCCGCTCAGCTAACTTGATCCCCGCCGACGCCACTCCCATCGGCCGGGTACCCAGTTCCGTCTCCGCGCGGACCCGCTTTCCAATCTCTAGTGCCGCCTGGAACAACCGGTTCAGCACCGGTCCGGTCACATGCCCTTCATGCGCGCGCAAATACGCTTCGCGCACCTGCCCCAGAATCTCCGCCTCACCTAGAAGCATCGACTCTAGTCCCGCAGACACTCGGAACAGATGGCGCACCGCATCGTGGTCGTAGTGGTGATACATGGAAGGGTTCAACAAGTCCGGCCGTACGGAATGAAACGAGCTCAGAAAATTACACAGCGCTCCGGCAGACTCACGATTTGCCGTGGCATGCACTCCATACACTTCGCTGCGATTGCAGGTGGAAAGCACCAGCGTCTCTTCTAGGATTCCCAGCGCACGTAGTTCCTCGGCCGCCTTCTGGGCCTGCTCCGCGGAAAAAGACACTTTTTCCCGCACCTCCACGGGCGCTGTGCGAAAATTCAGGCCGACTAGGACGATTTCCATGCTGCTAATTCGCGCACTCCTATAGGAAACGGTGATGAGGCGACAGAAACAGATTCACAACCGTAAAGCTCAGCACCACCAGCACAAAATTAAACACGCACAATCGGGAAGCACGGGCCCCTCGCCACGCCGTTGTTCGCGCCAGCCGGAAATAAATCACGTACAGCAGCAGCACCAGCAGCGTCACCAGATACTTCGGATCAAACGTGGGACCACTCTCTTGGCGTCCCAACGCCACATATCCCAATGCCGTTCCCACCGCAATTGTCACCAATCCCACCAGCACGCTCGTGTGACTCATGCGCTCCAGCAAATCCAACGCCGGAAAGCGCCATACCACATCACTCACTTTTCGCGTGCGCAACAGTCGCTCTTCCGCCAAATACATCAGGCTCAACACGCACGACAGCGCAAACGCCGAGTACGACAAGATGCTCAACGTCACATGCAGCGCGAACACCACGCCCTTCGCCGGAATTGGCGCCCCCGGGTGATTGGGCACCAGGTATGCCGCAAAGAAAAACACCAGGATGATCGGCACTACAAACGCGCCCACAGTCCTCTGCCGGTGGTAGATCTCCAGGCACAAATACGTCACAGCCAGCAGCCATCCGAACAGCGACATTGATCCCTGCAAATCGTGGTATGGGACCGTGTGCGTGCCCCTCGCCCTCAACAACAACGATACGTAATGCGCCGCTAACCCCAGAAACATCAACAATGTGGCCAGTTTCCCGGTTACTTCCTGCCCGGTATACAAATACCTTGTGTACAAGCCCAGGCTAAACAGGTATGCCAATACGGTGATCAATACAAAAGTGTGAGTCATCGGCTCGGTCCACGCCGATCTGGGTTAGTGCGGGAGCGCGCTTCTGCCCAGTTTGCGCGTTTCATAGGATATTTTCAGTATAGCTTAAACCCCTGCTCCTCGCAGGGAACTCCACTGCCTCTTTCAACTGCGCTGAATTCATCATGCACTTATGAGATAAGTCCCTCTCTCCGTCAATGACACGTGTCATGGCCCTCTCTCGTTCTCTTCAAAGCATCTACCAACACGTCCGATTTCGCCAGAATCCGTCAATGCCCCGCATCACAGGCAAGTTCATCTCGTTTTTGCTATTCTTTCCTTACCATATGAGCCATCAGGCCCTTTCTTTGACCCGCAAAGACCTGTTCTTGCGTGCTTGCCGTTGCCAACCTGTGCCTCGGCTACCTGTCTGGATGATGCGCCAGGCCGGCCGATATCTTCCCGAATATCGCGAAATTCGCTCCAACCACTCTTTCCTCGATGTCTGCAAAACGCCTGATCTGGCCGTCGAAGTCTCTATTCAACCCTTTCGCCGGCTCGATGTGGACGCCATTATCATCTTTTCGGACATTTTGATTCCCGCCGAAGCTATGGGACTTTCTTTGGAATTGGGTGACGCCGGTCCTAACCTGCCCGAACCCGTGCGCACCTCAGCAGACGTGCAAAAACTTCGTATTTTCGATCCGGAAGTGGAGACGGGCTTTCTTATGGAGGCCCTGCGGCGTACCACAAAGCTTGCGGGACCCGATGTCCCCGTGCTCGGATTTGCTGCTTCCCCTTGGACACTGGCTTGCTACATGGTCGAAGGCCGCACTAAAGAAGGCTTCGCTACGGTAAAGAATTTCCTGTACAGTGAACCGAAAGTTTTCCGCGAACTGCTTCACAAAATCGCGCAGGCCACCATTTTCTATCTCAGAGCGCAGATCGCTGCTGGTGTGAGTGCCGTGCAACTCTTCGACACCTGGTGCGGCGAGCTCAACCTCCAGGACTACACCGAATTCGTCGTGCCTGCCGTTCAGGAGATCATCGCTGGCCTGGGCACCTCAGTGCCGATCATCTACTACACCAAGGCTTCGCATCATCTTCTGCCTGCAATTGTGCGTGTCGGCGCCAACGTCCTTAGTGTGGACTGGCGGATTCCACTTTCCGAAGTTCGCGAACTTGCCGGGCCGAACGTGGCCCTTCAGGGAAATCTCGACCCGGCCATCCTTTTCGCTTCTCACGAGAAAATTCGCAACACGACTCTGGACATCGTTGCTGAACTTTCAGGTCACGGCCACATTCTCAACTTGGGCCATGGAATTCTTCAGCACACGCCGGTAGAAAACGCTCAGCTCTTTATTCGCACGGGCCAGCAAGCTGTTTTCAGCGATGCCACTTCGCCCGTATCATCGCGCCCCTGAGCGCTCGAGGAGGTTTGCGTCTTGTCATTAATGAATCCAAGCATCCTGGAAATGCGCCAGGAACTCTCCGTCGGCGAACAGTTCGTGACTCGATACAATCGCCCCGGCCCGCGCTACACCAGTTATCCCACCGCTCCCGTTTGGACCGACGCCTTCGGTCCCAAGGACTTTGAAGACGCCATTGCTGCCGCCGACAAGAAACGCTCTTTTGTTTCGCTTTACATGCACCTGCCCTTTTGCGAAAGCCTCTGTCTTTTCTGCGCATGCAACGTAGTCATCCAGAGAAACAAAGGTGTCACACCACCCTATCTCGCCATTTTGAAAAAAGAAGTCGATCGCATCGCCCGCGGCGTCTCTCGCGATCGTCACGTAGCCCAATTCCACTGGGGCGGCGGAACTCCCACCTATCTTTCACCGGAACAGATCGAAGACCTCTTTACCTACACCAAAGAGCGCTTCACCTTCGCGCCCGACGCCGAAATCGGTATCGAAGTCGATCCGCGGGTCACCACCCCGGCTCACATGAAATCCATTCGCAAGATGGGATTCAATCGCCTCAGCATGGGCATTCAAGACTTCAAGCCGGAAGTCCAGAAGGCTGTCCATCGCATTCAGCCCTACGAAGTCACCCGCGATCTCATTGCCGCCGCCCGCCAACTCGGGTTTGACAGCATCAACGTCGACCTCATTTACGGCCTTCCCTATCAAACAGCCGACAGTTTCGCGCACACCGTCGAGCAAATCGTCGGCCTCTCTCCAGATCGCATCGCCATGTTCAGCTACGCCCACGTTCCCTGGCTGAAGAAGCAGCAAGGTTCCTTCGTCAAGTTTCTTCCTGAAGGCATGGCGAAATTCGATATCTTCCGCAGCGGCCTCCTAAAGTTTCTCGAAGCGGGCTACCTCTACATCGGCATGGATCATTTCGCCAAGGAAAACGACGAGCTCGCCGTCTCGCAGCGCAATCGAACCCTGCATCGCAATTTTCAGGGCTATACCACCAAGGCTGGCGCTGATCTCTACGGCATGGGCATCACCGCCATCAGCGGCATCCAGGATACCTACGCGCAAAACTATCGCGATATCCCTTCCTGGGAAAAGGCTGTGAACGAGAATGGCATTGCCACCATGCGCGGCTATCGCCTCTCGGCCGACGACATCCTTCGTCGCGAAGTCATCAGCCGCCTGCTCTGCCACACCGTGATCGTCAAAGACGAAATTTCGAAGCAATTTGGCATCAACTTCGACGAATATTTCGCTCCAGAACTGGAACGACTCAAAATTCCGCAGGCGGATGGCCTTGTCGTCTTGACCGACAAGGAAATTCGAACCGCATGGCTGGGCCGCATTTTCATTCGCAACCTCGCCATGGTATTCGATCCCTATCTCGAAAAACAGCAGCTTGACTCCAAACCGCTGTTCTCGAAAACACTCTGACGCAACAAACGGTATTCATGGCCACGCAAATCCAGGCATTTGTCATCGGTGCAGGCGTCTCCGGCCTCGCCACCGCTTACGCGCTCCAGAAAGCGGGCATCTCTGTACTCATTGTCGATTCTGCTTCGCGCCCAGGCGGCGTCATCCAATCCGTGAAACGTGACGGCTACCTGCTGGAATGCGGTCCGCAAAGCTTCAGCGGCAATGCCCACATTACTTCCCTTTGCACGGACTTGGGCCTGCTTCCCGCTCGCCTTCTTGCCGATCCAAAAGCTTCTCGCTACGTCCTGACCGACGGCACGCTTAAAGCCGTTCCCATGAGTCCTGCCATTCTCACTTCGTCCTTTTTTAGCGGCGGCACGCGCAGTTCGATCGTGCGCGACATTTTCGGCACTGCTCGTGGCCCTGAACCCGACGAGTCGGTTGCAAGCTTTACTCGCCGCAAATTCTCCAACACTCTCCTCGATCGTCTGGTCGGCCCCTTCGTATCGGGAATCTACGCTGGCGACCCCGAAAAGCTCAGCCTGCGCGCCGCATTCCCAATTCTCTATGAAGCAGAGCAGGCCTCGGGCAGCATCATTCGCGGTGTCTTCAAGGTCTTGAAAGCCAGAAAAGGCAAGAGCGATAACGATGTCGGTCCACCCGAAAAACAGGTTCTGCAAACTTTCAAGGATGGAAACGAAAGCCTAATCCGTGCACTTGCTCAGGCACTGGGCGACCAACTGACTTGCGGCGTCGAAGTCCTAAGCATCGAAGCTCTCGATCCCGGACGCGAGCCGCAATCTCCACGATTCCGCATCACTCTCCGCACACCAAAGGGCCAGGAAATCATCGAAGCTGAACGTCTGGTCCTCGCCACGCCGACAAATGTAAGCGCGAAGCTTCTCGCTCCCCTCGATCCCGCCTTCGAAACCCAACTTTCTCCCGTGGAATATTCCGGCGTCGCCGTTGTTTCTCTCGGCTATCGCGACGAAGACGTCGCGGACCCCCTCTCGGGCTTCGGTTTCCTAGTTCCCCGCTCGTCGGGATTGTCTGTGCTGGGCACCGTCTGGAACTCTTCGTTGTTCCCGGGTCGTGCTCCTTCTGGTCAGGCCCTTCTCACCAGTTTTGTCGGTGGCGCAACGAATCCGGCCGCACTCCGCCAGTCACCTACGATGCACGTGGCTAAAGTTCACGCGGAGCTAACACAAATCCTCGGCATCAAACAAGAACCTGTCTTCACCAATGTCACGATTTGGGAGCGTGCCATCCCGCAATACAATCTGGGGCACACCGCGCGTCTCGCCGCCCTCAACACCACCCGACTAAAATTCCCCGGCCTCTACTTCTCCGGCAATTACCTAAATGGCCCAGCAATAGGCACCTGCGTCGAACAAGCCACGCAAGTAGCCAAAGAAATCCGCATCAGCTTCGCCAACTGAATAAGGGCATGAGTATAAAGTGATGTCATCGTGAGGGGAGTGCCGTGGGCGACCCGAAGGATCTCAACCAATAATCTGCCACAACTCCGCCCTAACTCCTCTTCCCGTGCCGGTGCGCCAACCGAATCTTCCTTCTCAGCGCCGCCTCTCTCCATCGCCTCTTCTCCTCGGCGGTCTTCAAGATCAATGGCGGCACTGGCTTCGGCTGTTTCGTATGCTCGTCAATCGCCACAAACGTCACGTACGCTGTGGTCGTCTGCTTCCTTTCCCCAGTCAGCAAATTCTCCGAAAACACCTCCACGCCGACTTCCAATGACGTGTGGAACACGCGGTTCACGTGCGACTTCAGCATCACTATCTCGCCCAGGTTCACTGCGTTCCTGAAATCGATGTAGTCTACTGACGCCGTTACCACATAGCTATTCGAGTGCCGGCTTGCCGCCATCGCCGCCACGATGTCCACCATGTGCATCACATGTCCGCCAAGCAATTTTCCCAGCGCATTTGTCTCTGCCGGCAGCACCACTTCTGCCATCGCCGATGCCGAAGCGCTCACAGGCTTCCCTTTCAGTCCTGCTCCCACCTTCTTAGAATCTGCATTCTTCATCGCTCTCCTCGCATACCCTGGCTACAACATGTCCCGCCGCTCTGTTCAGTGAATTCGACAACCTGCGTCCTACACGTATAATACTCAAGACCATCATGACCGACCCAAGTAATGTCCGCCGCCAAAAACTCGAAGAGTTTCTCGCCCAGAACCCCAATGACGCCTTTGCGCGCTACGGCATCGCGCTCGACTGCTTCCGCCAGGGCGAACTCGACGCTGCCGACGCTCACTTTAAATCACTTCTTGTAGAGAATCCCGATTATGTTCCCGCCTATCAGATGTACGCACAAATGCTGGCCCAAAACGATCGTGTCAACGAAGCCAAGTCCGTCCTTAACAAGGGCATCGAATCTGCCATCCGTCAGGGGAACCAGCACGCCCGCTCTGAGATGGAATCTCACCTGGCCGACCTCGGTTAACCTCCTGGTACTCTTAGCTCGAAGCCACATCCTCTTGTTATTTGTTTCTCCCTCTTGCTTTACAACCCTGCTTGGATACAATGAATCGCGCCTTAGGTAAAACACTTAATCATGGAACCAGAGTGCATACTCTTTCACGTCCAAACGATAAACTGAAAATCGTTGAGCACTATGATGTCGTGAGCCCCTACTACCGTGCGCTTTGGGGAGAACATCTTCACCACGGCTTCTGGATCACTGGCGACGAATCAAAGGAGACCGCTCAAATTCAATTAATCGAGCATCTCGCCAACCTCGCCAACGTCCAATACGGTTCTGATATTCTTGACATCGGCTGCGGCATGGGCGCCACGAGCCTGTATCTCGCCAAGCAATTTCGCGCTTCCACTGTGGGCATCAGCATTTCTCCCGTGCAAATAGAAATGGCCACCAAGGCCGCTGCAGAATCCCACGCGAATTCTACCTTCCATTTGATGGATGCCGAAGCCATGACTTTCGACAAGCAATTTGATCTTCTCTGGTCCACCGAGTCTATCTCCCACTATCACGATTGCAGGAAATTTTTCGCCTCCGCCGCGAAATCGCTCAAACCCGGTGGCAAGTTTGCTCTTACGGATTGGTTTAAGAAAGAAGGCCTGACTCCTGCGCAAACCCACAAATTCATTGAACCGATCGAGCACGGCATGTTTGTCGAACTTCAGACCATGGACGACTACGAATCCTCCCTCGTCTCCAGCGGCCTCCAAGTCATCCATCGCCAGATCCTCAACAAGCAGTGCGCCAAAACGTGGGACATCTCTCTCGACATCATCAAACACGAGTCTTTCTGGGATCTCGCTATGCAACATGGCCCGCAATTCCTCAGCTACCTGAGAGCCTTCCAGGCTATGCGCGCTGGTTTCGCTTCCGGCAATTTCGTCTACGGCCTCCTTGTCGCCACCGCTCCTCCGCAACCGGCCTAAAATAACTCTCTGATTCCACCTCCACCCGCTTTTGGTATCATTCGGGTTACTCTTATGGCGTCGGATCGGATCCCACTCTTTCCTCTCAACGTCGTTCTCTTTCCCGGCGAGCAACTTCCCCTGCACATCTTCGAGCCCCGTTACCGCCGCATGGTTCGCGAGTGTCTCGACAATAAATCCCACTTCGGCCTGCTCCTGGCCATGCCCAATGGCGTAGTCCACATCGGCTGTACCGCCGAGATCCTTGAAGTACTCAAAACCTACGAAGATGGCCGCATGGACATCATCACCGTCGGCCGCGACCTCTTTCAGGTGATCGATATTCAGACCGACGACTCTCTCTTGCGCGGTGATGTCGACTATCTTGAAGACCGCGAGTCTCTCCCCGAACTTGCGCAGCGCAAGCAACTCATCGAACTCTATGAAACCTGTCATACGATTCTCTTTTCCAGCCTTCCCAAAGAGCTGGAGTCGCCCCTCTCCAATGAACTCTCTTACTCAATCGCATCCGCTCTGCCCCTCGACCTACTCTGGAAGCAGCAAATCCTCGAGCTTCATTCCGAGGCTGAGCGCCAGGAACGCCTCGTCGCGTACCTTCGCGACTGGGCCCCGCATCTACAGAAGGAAGAAGGGTTGCGTCAGCGCGCCAACGGCAACGGTCCCGGTTTGAATTAGTTTTGTTCACCATTCGTGGAAAACTGCATCAAATAGTTGTGAGACCGTTGGTCTCACGAATTGAGGGCCCATGGCACCACCCACATCTCTCTATCCTTCATCGGGACCTCCCCGCCCCAAGACAATTGGCGAATGGAAGCGTATTCCCGATTTCGACGCGCGTTCCACCTCCATCTCCGTCAAAAACGAAATTCGCCGCAATCTTCTGCGCCGTATTGAACGTAACGAACCCCTCTTCCCTGGCGTCCACGGCTACGAAGACAGCGTCATCCCTCAAATTGTCAATGCTCTTCTCTCTCGCCACAATTTCATTCTTCTCGGCCTCCGTGGGCAGGCCAAGAGCCGCATCCTCCGCGGCCTCATCCAGCTTCTCGATCCCGAAATTCCTGTCATCGCCGGTTGTGAAATTAACGATCATCCGCTTCGCCCCATTTGCCGCTCTTGCCGCGAACACATTGCCGCGGAAGATGATAACACTCCCATCGCCTGGATGCCTCGCGATCAGCGTTACGTCGAAAAGCTCGCCACTCCCGACGTCACCATCGCCGATATCATCGGCGACGTCGATCCCATTCGCGCCGCTCGCGGTGGCCGTGACCTCTCGGACGAGCTCACCATCCACTACGGCCTTCTCCCTCGCGCCAATCGCGGCATCTTTGCTATCAACGAACTTCCCGATCTCGCTGGAAAGATCCAGGTCGGTCTCTTCAACATTATGCAGGAGGGAGATATCCAGATTAAGGGTTACCCATTGCGCCTGCCGCTCGACGTCCTTCTCGTATTCACTGCCAATCCTGAAGACTACACCGCCCGCGGCAAAATCATCACGCCGCTCAAAGACCGCATTGGGGCCGAAATTCGTACTCACTATCCCGCCACTGTTCAGGAAGGCATCACCATCACCGCGCAAGAAGCCTGGGTCGACCGGGCTGATTCCATCAAAGTCGAAGTTCCGGACTATCTCCGCGAAATCGTCGAAGAAACCGCATTCCAGGCGCGCGATGATAAGCGCGTCGATAAGCGCTCCGGCGTCAGCCAGCGTCTCCCAATTTCCACTCTCGAAAATATCGTTAGCAGCGCCGAGCAGCGCGCTGCCCGTACCGGTGAAAAGCTTGCCGTCGCCCGCGTCACCGATCTCTACGCCTCACTTCCTTCCATCACCGGCAAACTCGAACTCGAATACGAAGGCGAGCTAAAGGGCGCCGAAACCATCGCTCGCGAGCTTATCCGCGCTGCCATCGGCCGCGTCTTCAGCAAGCATTTCTCCAACGTCAATTTTCAGCCCCTCATCCAATGGTTCGAACTTGGCGGCGAACTGAAGATCCCCGACGTAATCTCTACCTCTCAGCGCTTCCAACAGCTTGCCAAAATTCAGGACATCTTCGAGCACATCGGCAAACTTGGCGTCGCGAATCGAAAGGACGAACCTCACGCCGCTGCTGCCGCTGAACTCATCCTCGAAGGTCTTTGGGCTCATCGCCGTATTGGTCGTAGCGAAGAACGCGGTTTCTTCGCCGAAAAGCAGCAACGCCCGCAGGAACCACGGGAATCGCCAATTCGCCAACGTCGAGGCTACAACTGACGCGCGTTCAGTCACCCGAAATGTGCTTTTGCAGTGAGGCCCATCGATGAAAGTCATCAAGTACGGAAAATATACGGGAGAGCCAGCCGACGTTGTCGATCTGGACGAACTGATGAAGCGTCTAGGTGATTTCTTTCTGCAGAGTGGCTTCGAGTCCCAATACTACGGCCTATCCGAATTCGATTCCGCCAATTCGATGGAAGCTCTCCGCGAAGCCATCCTCCGCGCTCTCCAGGAGGGCGATCTTCTTCCCGATGACGCCATTACCGATGAAATGCACAAGATGCTTCAGGATCCCGGCGCCCTCAACAATAAAGATGTGCGCGACCTGATTCAGAAATTGGTCGATCGCCTTTCCCAGGAAGGCTTCATTAATCCTCAGCAACCACCGCAAATTACGCCACCTCCCCAGAGAACTCCCGGCGGCCAGTTGGGCCAACCCCAGGAAAATCCCGAAGCGCGATTTGAAATTACCGACAAGGCCATCGATTTCCTTGGATTCAAAACGTTGAAAGATCTCCTCGGCTCTCTAGGCCGCAGCAACTTTGGACGCCACAGCACACGCGATCTTTCTACTGGCGTCGAATCCGGCGGCGTCGCTCGCCCCTATGAATTTGGCGACACGATGAATCTCGACATCAGCCAGACTCTTTCCAACGCCATTCGCCGCGAGGGAGCCAAAGTCCCTCTCGACATGCAGTATCGCGACTTGATGGTCCACCAGTGCGAATATCAAAGTTCCTGCGCCACGGTTCTCCTTCTCGACTGCAGTCACAGCATGATCCTTTATGGCGAGGATCGCTTCACTCCTGCGAAACGAGTCGCTCTCGCGCTCTCTCATTTAATTCGCACGCAATATCCGGGCGACACCCTCAACCTCGTGCTCTTCCACGATTCCGCCGAAGAAGTTCCGCTCAGCCAACTCGCCCGCGTCCAGGTTGGCCCCTATTACACCAACACGCGCGAGGGACTGCGGATGGCCCAACGCATACTTCTTCGCCAGCGCAAAGACATGCGCCAGATCGTCATGATCACCGACGGCAAGCCCTCCGCTCTCACTCTCGATGACGGCAGAATCTACAAAAATGCATTCGGTCTGGACCCCTTTGTCGTTGGCGAAACTCTGCAGGAGGTAAATAAGTGCAAGCGCGCCGGCATTCTCATCAACACGTTCATGCTCGCCACCGATTACAGCCTCGTTAATTTTGTTCAGAAAATTACCGAGATGTGCAAAGGCAAGGCGTATTTCACTACTCCCTACAATTTGGGCCAGTATCTCTTAATGGATTACATGCAACGAAAGACTCGAACCATCCACTAACTGAAATCCCGATTCTTCACAGCAGCACTTTCATGCAATAGTGACGCCAATTACCTGCGATTGACGTTTATTCCCGCACTGTTAACAGATGTAAATTGTTACATCAAAATATTTTCTTCCCTCCATTTCTTTTTTCCGTGCTCCAAAATCGTTTTTTCAGCAACATTTTGCACAGTAAAAACGTCAAATAATTGAAACAAGAAAAACCTCCGCAGATTGGCGGCGTACGCATCGGCCGTCAGCCACGAGGAATTTTAAAGGAGATGTATATGAAAACGTCGAGGATCGTTACAACTCTATTTGGTGCTTCACTCTTGTTCGCCGTCGGGGCTTTCGCCCAGGAAAAGGGTACATTGAATCTCACAGATAAGATCAATGTTCAAGGCACCGAGCTCAAGGCTGGGAGGTATAACGTCGAGTGGACTGGCTCTGGCCCCACCGTTCAGGTCAACATCCGCCAGGGCAAGAACAACGTCGTTACTGTGCCTGCGACTCTGGTAACCAAGGAAGCGGCAAATCTTGGCGGTGGCTATGGAGCAAGGAAGGAAGCCGACGGCTCTCGCTCGCTCTTCGCCATTTACCCGGCGGGGAAGAAGTATGAGCTAGAGATTGCCGACAAGCAGGCCTCCGCAACTTCGGCAAAGTAATCTCACACAAATCATGGACCTTTCAAATCCCTCGGGCCAGTGCACCCGGGGGATTTGCTTTTCGGCTTTCCGGGAAACAGTTTCTAATGTGGTCCGCCAACTAATCTCCATCTCAAACAGAAGGGGCACGCCTGAATTCGCCTGAATCGACCGTTTCGGTTGTTTGTTTAGTCCACCTCCACGACTGCCGAAAACTTCCGTTAGATCGATCGAACACTCCCCGCATTCACCCCTTCCTCACTCTTGTCTGCATGCCTTATCCTAATCACAATGAACCTCTTTCGAAGAGTTGTAGAATGGGTTGACCGGAAAAAACAGATGACCACTCTTGTGACTGGACAAGCTGCGCCTGACTTTTCTCTGAAAGCCCTGGGTGGCAAAGACCATTCTTTATCTGAATTGCTGGCTCGAGGACCGGCGGTCGTTGTCTTCTTCAAAATATCCTGCCCCGTTTGTCAGTTTACCTTTCCTTTTTTGCAGCGACTCCACGAGCGTTTCAATGAATCCGACGTCACCTTCGTCGGAATCTCCCAGGACGATTCGCGCCCCACGCGTCACTTTAACGACGATCACGGTGTGAAATTCCTTACTCTTCTCGATGCTCATCCGTATACCGTCTCAAATGCCTACGGCCTCACCAACGTGCCCACTATTTTTCTAATTGAACCCGACAGGACGATCACCACCATCTGCATGGGCTTTAGTAAATCCGATTTCGAAAATATCGCGGTGAATTTGGCGGAACGCAATAAAATCGCTCCATCACCTTTATTCCGTCCAGACGAAATCGTGCCCGCCTATAAGCCCGGTTGAGGCAGCAAAAACTAGACCCGGTCGGGTCTCTCGCAAACCTTAAATGCTCTCGCCTTGTTCCATCTGCAGAATGGAATTCTTTGGTAAGCAAACACTTACGGATCTGATGTTTTTGCGGGGTCGGAGCTTCAGCCCCGACGACAATTCCTCAATGTGGACTTGGGCTTTAGCCCCTGAGGAATCTGTTTCGAGACATCACGACCTGCTTCGATTGAACGGTCGGGCGACACAAAACTATTCTTCAACAATCAACTCTTTGCCCTTATGCTTCTCCGGCTTTTTCCGCTTGTCCGGAATGACGCGCGTCGTCGCCGGCGCAATCCCTATCTTCCGCGCCAGTCTTCGTGCTTCTGTCGCCCTATCTAATTTCTTCTTTTGGGTTCGTGCCATGGCACTTATCTCTTGTTCGTCACGATCTCTTGAACCGCGCGGTGTCCCTGATCAATCGCTTCGTTCGTGTACGCAAATACTCCCGCATCCGAGTTCGCGACGTGAATTCGCCCAAACGGCTTGCGTCCGATCTCGTGCGGAGCTTGGCCCGCGGGCCAAACGGGATCGTACAGAGAATTATATTCGTACGAATATCCGTGCGGCCAGCGATTTACTGTGATCGCTTCGATATCTCGCGCTGCGTCAAATCCTCCCGGCCCAAGAATACGCGTCATCTGCTCCCGAATATTTCGCTCAAACGTCGAAAAGTCCAACCCTAGCAATATCGCCCGGCCACTGCGTTGCTTTTCTCGTGCCGTCCTCCCGGGTCCAACTGGCACGTACTGCAAATGCACCAAACACGGCTCATCAGAAGACTGCGGAAACTTGTATTCTCCCAAGCTGACTGGAAAATCCAGATCGACCGCCCCGAAAAAACTCCCTGGGCACCGTGCCCCGCGAATCTTCAACTTCTCAAACGCCGTCCAGTTCCTCAGTTGCACATTTGTGTATGCCAAGGGCACTTTCACGTTGTAAGCCAATCCCTCTTTCTGCGCGTCTGGCATTTCCGGACACATGTACGGAATCACCATATTCCAGCAGCCCAGAATGCAATGTCTTCCCTGCACCGCATGCGCCTTTCCACCGCGCACGTAGGTCACTTCTGCTCCGCTCGCGTTCTCTGCGCTGCCAATATTCTTCACGTGTACTACAGTCGAATTCAGTCGTATCCGCGTCGCAGACATACTTTCATCCAGTTTCGCGTAATCAAATCTGGCGGTTACTCCATCTTCCATCGTATTCCCCGGCGCAATGCCGGGAATCAGAGCGCGCACCAGTAAACGGGGCACGGATCCAATTCCGTCCGGAAAATGATAGATGTACGGCTCATCATCCCTGCGCGTAACCTCAAACCCGATCCCCGGCCCATCTGTATCCGTGAACCCCAATCCGCCAAATCCGGGCATAGAACCAAATCCCGCCATATCGCCCGCGGGAATTGCATCGATCCCCACGCCATACAGTCCGTACATGGACGTCTGCATGTACGTAATCACTCCCGGGTCCACCTTCGCGTTCTTCAACAAATAATCCTTGTAACTCGTTTTCGCCAGATACGCTTTTTTCTCAGCAACGCTCATGCCGGCGAGGTAATCCACTTTCCCCGTGTGAATCCTGAGGAGATCTTGCTGCGCAGCGGCCGATAGTGGCGTCTTCGCCAGCGCATCCGCTGAGAGCTTTCCCGACAGGCCGATTACCAGCCGGTCTTCGCCGAAAGTTTCCTTATCAAAAAACACTCCCTCCGTCAGGCCACGCGAAGAATAATAATTCTGGTCGTAATATTTATCGAATCTCTGTACCTCAATTCCCAATTTCTTGAACAATTGCTTACCCACAGGACTGTATAGGTTCGGCGATGTAATCGTCTGTGTCCCGCCGTAGCCAATCAATACGCGGCTGGAAGTGTGAAACTCATTCCTCTTCGCGTGTCCCCCAAAATCATCGTGATTGTCCAACACCAGGATCTTGGCCGTCGGTCCCGCAGTTTGACGGTAAAAATAAGCCGCCGATAACCCACTGATGCCTGCACCCACAACGATCAAATCGTATGTCTGCTCCTCGTTTACCGCACTGGCCCATCTCTTACCATCTCGCGCTTCGTGCGCAACCTCCCACGATCCATCGTGGTCTCCTCGCATCCCTGTTTTTGTTGGTGGGTAATATCCGGGCTGCTTCTCCGGCGCATGAGTTTCCTCCGCAACCGATAGCAGCTCGCTCGACAAGGCGCCGGGAGCCACTAGCGCCGCTCCAACTGTCACGCTGACGCCGTTCAGAAAATCGCGTCGTGTAATCTGTCGGTCCATCCCCAGCTCCTGATTACGCTTTTTTGTCCTTATTTCATTTTTTTTGTCGTTGCCCAGCTCTTTATTCACGATGCGATCCTCGCCGAAAAAATCTTAGCTTACTTCCCTACCCGCTCAAAATCTCTGCGACCCGTCTCCGAAACTGAAACCCACCCACAACTTGACCTATTCCGCACACCCACGTAACTTGGTTCAAGTGCCGAATGCAAGCATTTTGCTCAGCCGACCTCCCTATCTTCGGCACACGATCTGTTCGATCCTGGTCGTAGCCGTTTCCTTTCTAGCGGCACTCTTTCTCCCAACATCTTTCTCTCCCGAATTGCGTGCCGCCCCCAAAGTTTCGCCTACCGCCTCGCCCGCTTCTGAACCGGTTTCTTCCACGCCAGACTGCAAAATTATCTACGCTGGTTTTGTGGGCGCGATGGAAACTTCCAATCACAAACACTCGGGCGTCGTCCAGATTCGCGACACACTCCGCGGTGCCGATTTTCCTGACGTCTGCGCAGACTCATTCATGCCCATTTCATGGACTTCCGGCCGCGACTGGATTCTCACCCACTTCCCCTCGCACGCCGGAGTTCTCACCGACTCTGAGCTCGAACGCGCTCCACGCATCATTCTGGTAGGCCACTCCACCGGCGGTTGGGCCATGCTTAGCGTTGCGAGAGACCTTCGCGACAAAGGCATCCCTGTCGAGTTAACCGTACAGATCGACAGCGTCGGCTTCACCGACTACACCATTCCCAAAAACGTCTCTACGGGCGCCATTTTTCATGCCTGGGACGCACTAATGTTCATGACCACGAAACACATACACATGGAAGATCCGTCCCAAACTAAACTCATCGCCGATGTTCTCGTGAAAGATGCTTCGCACCTCTCCATCACGCGCGATCCTCGCATTCGTCGATTGGTGTTGGACGCAGTCAGCAAACTTCGCCTACAGATAGCCGCACTCCCTGCTTCAGGCCTTCGTTAGCTGTCCGTTGATGTTCGCTCAAAAGCTAAACGTTAATTGCAGGTCGATTCTTCGGTTCGACGTCGAATCACTGAATGGCCGTCCTGCCAATCCATTCGATTCACCAAACTGTGGCGAGGTCAGAGTGCCAATCGGTGTCGCCAAGTTCACATTGTTGAAAATGTTTCTGACGTTCACTCCCAGCGTCAAACTATAACGTCGATTCGAAGCGACTGGCGGCCCGCCCGGCCCACCGCCAGGTCCACCGCGTCCTGGGCCTCCGGGACCGCGCCCAAAGGTTCCGCCTCCCATCGGCCCGCCGCCTGCACCAGTGTTCGCGCCTTCAATCACGGGTCCAAATCCAAACGTCTTGCTGAATCGCAAATTCAGCGAGAATCGTCCTGGCCCTTCACCATAATTAATTGGAATTGGAACGTAACCCGTCCCCGGCGTGGCCACATTGAAGCAGCCAAACGCGGTCACATAAGTCGCTGTCGAACACGACGGCGCAAACACAGGCCGCAAATTAAATTGTGAATCCTGATATGGATCCGTACCCGTCGTGATATTGAATGGAACTCCCGAACTCGCAATCAGGAACGGACTGACTCGAATTCCCCGCGTCACCAGAATCGATCCGCCCATAAACACACGGTTCCGTATGTCTTGGCTTGCTCTTCCATAGTCCTGACTTAAATCGTACGGATTCGAAGGAAAACTACCCGCACCCGAAGTGTTACTGTTGTAGTAGTTCAGCGTGTAGTAGCCGAAAAGCGAGACCCTCGTCCCCGCCCGTATGCTGCCATTCACGATCAACTGGTTCTGCTTGAATGTCCCCTCAGACTGATATTGGAAAATATTGTTATCGCCATCTGGCCGAATTCCGGTCACCGGGTCAGCTGGATTCAAGTTGTTGGTGTAAAACTGGTGCACGCCGCGCGAAGTTAAATACGTAACCGCAATATTTGCGCTCTTCGTGAGCTGTCTTTCCAGCGTAATCCCGGTTTGCATCGTGTACGGCGCGCGCAGATTTGAGTTCGTTTGATAGATAGTCTGCGCCGTTCCTAGCGGCAATTGGTCGACCGGCGGAATATTATTCAAATAAAAAGTCGGATTCTGCACCTGGTAACTCAACTGCGTGACGCCGTTAAATCGTTCCTGTTGCAAAACCTCGTTGTACAGAAACCGATCGTAGAAAATTCCGAAACCTGCCCGCAACACCATCTTGGGCGGGGTTTTCGCGTTGCCGCCGATTCCCCAAGCCACTCCCAATCGCGGTGCAAAGCTCGCCTTGTCGCTGAAGTTGTTCTGCGTTTCAAATCGCATCCCATAACTCACCGTCACATTTGGGCGCACCTTCCAGTCGTCCTGCGCAAACAATCCCCCATCCACCCAAGTCACTGCGGACGTGGGAGTTCCCGCCGTCTCCGTGTAATACGTCGGCAAAGCCAGCCCTTCCTGGAAAAGTTGATACTGGTCAATGCTGTTGAACGAAAACTGCCCCGTGAAATTTGCCAGCGTCGAGTTCGTATCGTTTGTCACTCGTAGCCGCCCTCCAAACTTCATCGCGTGCTTTCCGTAATTCTCAAACAGCGTGTCTTGCAGCTCATACCGGTTCTGAATATCCTTTTCACCCCCGCCGCCGCTCCCGTTCCCCGTGAACGCCCCGTCCACCCTCACTGTCGTGGCTGGATTGACCGGGGTCGTCTGCGAATTCTCGCGAATAAACTGGAACCGTACCTCATTGATCCTGTGCGCGCCAAAAATCTGCGTATCCGTCAGCTGAAACGTCTGCTCCGTGCTCAAATCATTCACGCCCGTCGCCGCCAGGTTAAACTGTCCTACATTGTCGTTCTGCTCGGTGTTTCGGAAGTATTGATATCGCGCCGTCAAGGTATTATTCGGTGTGATTTGATAATCGATCCGCGGGCTCAGGTTCGTGCGCGTCTGTGGATTCGCAATCGAAGCGCTGTACGGCACAATCTCGTTATTCGTGTCCAGCACCGTCGCACTCACAATCCCCAGGTTCTGGATTTGTCGCCGGTCAATATTGAAAAAAAACGATGCCTTCTTGTTGATCGCCCCGCCGATATTCCCGCTGTACAACTCTGAATGGTAACTGGGTGGCGAACTCCCCTCCGGCACCACTTCAAATGGATTTCTCGCATTGAACGCCGACGAATTGCCGTTCACCGACAACTGCCCGTGCAACTTATCTGTCCCCGGTTTTGTCAAAATCTCTACGCGCCCGTACCCTAGCTTGTCGTACTCCGACGAAAACGGATTCTGATTCACTCGGATTTCCCGGATCGAAGCCTTTGGCGGCAGTTGTCCGCCCGTAAATCCATCAATATAAATTTGTCCGCCATTTGGTCCGGCCGACGGCCCCGCCAGCGCCTGCAACTCGCTCTGCAACTCATCCGGATCATCCGACAGCGCATCGAGGTCCTTCCCTTGCAGCACAATGGTGTTCGCATTGTTCGATGGATCCATATTCACTTGCGTGCTCGAATCGTTTACCATCACCTTTTCCTGCTGCACTTGAATGCTCATCTGCACGTCTGCCCGTGCCGTCTGCCCCGCTGTCACCAACACTCCCGGCTTCGTATACAACGCAAACCCCGGCGCAGTCGCTTGAATCTCATACGTCCCCGGAGGCAATTCTTTAAATTCGTACATCCCGTCTTTACCAGTCGTCGCCCCTTTTGCATCACCCGCGATGTTCGTCGCCAACACCGTCGCTCCCACAATTCCCGCACCCGACGGATCGGTCACCAGTCCGCGCAAATTTCCCGTCGGCCCTTGTCCCTTCACCATGCCAACCACGCACAACATCACGATTGCCGCGATACACCATCGGCTGGCAATTTCTCTGCAATTCCTCTTAATCATTCAGGTTTACCGGTTCTTTCAATTGGATTGGCTTCTATCGCGCGTCGTGCCTCACGGCGTTCCGGCATCTCCACCACCGCCGTTACTCAGGCTCCATGGCGACAGAATCGTTGCTGCTTGCCCTTGTGAAGAGGCTTGCAGGATCGGCTCGACTCCGCCCAACAACGTGATGGCTACAACTCTTGCAGCGCTCTCGCCGGATGTGGCGACAATCACCACCGCATCCCCTTTCTGAAATTCGCTCAACGGTGTTGCAGGCAACCTGCCCAGCATCTGCTGCAGATCGCCACCACCGTTTCCGCCGCCACCGAAATTTCTACCTTGACCGCCGCCGGCATTCCCCATCGAATTGCCCGCGCCTGCGCCAGAACCCGCGCTCGCATTCCCAATTGGCGCCGCGTCGGGTTTTCCTGTCACTCCGTTTGTTGCCGTGCCCTCCGCAGGAGTTTCTTTCAATCGCATGGCAATCCGTTGCGCCATCGGTGCCGGTAATTTTCTCACTTGCGACTCTGCCGTTATCTTCACTTCCACTGCTTTGTTGTTCACCAAATCCGTCACCGTTATCGTTCCGCTGGAAGCATCGACTCCTACCACCGTCCCCGCGATATTCCGGAACGTTCCTGCAACAATTTCATCCGCTGTCAAACTGTCGCCGTCTTCGCTTTTCGTCCCCCTCGCACGCAATTGGTCACCGGTATGAATCTCCGCCAACGAACTTGGCTTCGCATCGTCAAATTTCACCGACCCCACCGCATACCTTCGCACAATCGTCGTCTTGCCCGCGTGCACTTCCACATCTTTCTTTCCCGCTGCCGTCATCGTACCCACCGTCACCACGCCGGCCCCCGCGTCCACACTCTTCACCAACCCACCAATGCCCTTCCGTTGCCATTCTTCTCGCTCGTGCGCCTGCTTCGCGGCCAGGTCTTCTTTCTTCATGCTGATAATTGTGCTCGCCACAAACGTTCCCGCATCGTCTCCCTGTTTTCCTCTTACCAGAATCCGGTCGCCCGGCTGCAGATCACTCAACTGTATCGGCGTCGCCTCTTTCAAATCTTTTGAACCTGGTGGAACGCGCAAAAATTTCACCTCCGTCCCCACCTGCACCTTAATCTCGACACCCGCTTCGTTCGTCAATAGAATCGCGCCAGCGCCAATGCTCTCGATTGTTCCCACCACAGGAGGCGTCTTCGCAACCGCAGTTCCCGTTTGTCCCGCCGCTTGCGCCAATCCCACCGTTGGCTGCAGCCACGCTGTACAAACCGCGACTCCTACCGCAATTGCCACAAGCATCCCTGCACCGCTTTTCATTTCACACCCGCCCCCATTCACTCTTCTCACGCACCGCTTCCAGAGTTCCCTTACATGGTAAACGCATTCGCTTCCACAGAATTGCAGCGCATCCTGGAAGATATGCTTGTTAGACGTACCAGGCCGCTGCCTTCGTTACAGCAGTCTCTCAACTTGGCTTTAGAGGAATGTCTGACTTCGAGGCTCTTTGTTTACCGTAGAATGGGTTCGCTTCCCGAGGGAAAGGCCCCGCGCACTTTTCTTCAGATGTCTTTCCATGCGCATTGGACTTTGGACGATTTCCTCTGTCCGAAAATCTTGACCGGCACATTCTTCCCGGCTTTAGAGGGTAGCGCAGAGGTAGTGTCCTAAGTGACTTGGCACTGCACGATTGTCGCCCCAGATGGCAATCCGCAATCCCCCGGTCTCGATGATCTGAATCGCGTTATCGAACGCGATCACGTTGTTTGGCGGGCAGGTCTCTACAGGTAGGTTCGCAGAGGCTCTACCCGGCTCATCAGCAGGCGTCGGTTCACAGTTGTGCTTGTCGGCGAGGCCCGTTATTTCGATGTCGCCGAGCTTAAACTGCCCAACCAAACGTTCGAGAACCATTAGCCCTTTCGGGCGCTCGACCGCATCGTGGTCGAAATGAGTGTGAGTGGAAAGAACTATATCGACCCGGATGGCGGGAAACTCGTTCAGGAACCACTTTGGGTAAAGGCCTGTTGAGTCATTCCGCCAAGGATCGGTCAGAACCGTCAAACCGACCGGCGATGTGATCTTGAATGCATCGTGTCCATAGAACTCGATCTTGACATCGCCTGGTCGAGTAGGGTCTCCTCCCGTTTTCTGAACGGTGATTAGAGAATTGTCATTCCATGCAGGGGAGGGAGCCACGGATTTCCCAGACTGTTGCGCACGCGCGTCACAGGTCAAGGTCAATAAGACAAACAAGACGATCGGGGCTAGCGTTTTGAGACGCATATCATCCTCTCGTGTTTCATGGACGACTCTACCACCAGCCTCGAAACATCGTCAGAGTCGTTACATGACGCTCTCGTGCGGATTGTCGGCTCGGAAGGTGGCGATATGGAGATGCCAGAAACGCAGCAAGAATATCGCCACGCAACTGTACAGAAGTGAACAGCGCACGTTCTCAAGAATGCTTAAGATTGATCACAATGACTGATTCTCGTTCAGTGATGGCGGGGTTTGACATTTTCCGTGTGGACAGCATACGTAAGCGCATTTGGCAAGAAACGGCCATGACCATGCACGATGCGACGGCGCGAGTACGACAACTCGGTGCGTCTCTGCCGGGCGAATATCTGATCTACTCTCGAAAGACCGGCGTTGAAATCTCCCTGAAGGTCACACAGCCGGCAAACTTGAGACGCTGGTTTAGCACACTTCCCGAAGATCTCACGGTACGGTATCGCCCGACCAGATGAGTAAGGTCTTATGGCACATGAAAAGAGGCTAAAATGGGCCACTGGATAGAAAGACACCCGCGAGTTTCGGATGTACAAATCAAGATCTCACTTTTGGTATTTGGATTTGTTGCCATAGCGACGCTGTTGATGTTCTACAGCTACAGTATCTCCCGATAGGGGAGCCCGTTCTGTCAATTTCTCCGGCAAACTCAATTTGCCGAACGCTGACACTGCGTCAAGTGCCCTAACCGTCCAAATACGTATCAGTGCCCCGGCTTTCGGCGTAGGAGGGTACTGGGATCTACTTTACCGGTTTGCACGACTAACCACTTAAAGGCGCACGGTGATATCGGCGTTGTATTCGGGTCATGGTTCGCATTAGTCTAAAGGCTGTCCGCATTGGGCAACTCTTCTTCGTCGGGGCCCTATGATAAACGCCTCTACCAGTGCAGGTGCTCCTACTCCGCAAAAGTCCGCGCTCGTAGTTTCTTCCGGCGGCGATATCGATAAACTGCTCATGAGCGTCTTGATCACGGAAGGTTGGAACATTCAACGCGTTGTTGATAATCAAGATGCGCTCTCCCTTTCAAGAGAGAAACCGTTCGACATGATCATCACTGGACGGAAAACCTGCGGCTCCGAGGATATTGAGCTTCTTCGCAAAATCCGGAGCGCTCGCCCTCACGTTCGCCTGATTATTCTGACCGATGAATGGACTCCAGGAGACGTTATCGCTGCCATGCGCGAAGGCACGTTCAGTTATTTCTCGGCTCCGTTCGAGGCTTCTGCGCTTGCCGAAATGGTGCGCGCTGCCATGGCCGAGCCCTACTGGGATGACGGCATCGAAATCCTTTCCGCCACCCCCACCTGGGTTCGCTTAACGGCCAGATGTGACCTACCTACCGCAGATCGCCTGGTGCAATTCCTGCACGGAGTCGGAGACATTCCGCAGGCTGACAAAGACCAAGTGATTAACGCCTTCAGGGAGATCTTAATCAATGCCATGGAGCACGGTGCAAATTTTAATCCCAATCAGTATGTGGAAATCTCGTTCATCCGTTCTCATCGCGCGATAACCTGCCGCGTTAGGGATCCCGGTAAAGGTTTCTCGCTCGAAGAACTTCGCCACGCAGCCATCGGCAGCTCGCCGGAGGATTTGCTTAGCCATATGGCGGTTCGTGAAGAACAGGGCTTGCGACCAGGCGGCTTCGGCATACTGCTGGCGAAAAAGCTCGTCGATGAACTGATCTACGACGAAAAGGGCAACGATGTGTTGCTTGTCAAATATCTTGAGCGGCCCAGAATCGCCACTAGGTTCCGTTAAACGCCATACCCGTCCATGTGGATTTCAAGTTTCCGAGTACGCAGCAAACCATCCAGTGGAATTCGACAACCGGACTATGGTCGCTCGATTATGATGGACTCGCGGATGTGATTAGCCGCAGTTCCAGTTCCTACGGGAACGACCTTTGGTTTCTGCGCAGGCAGTTGCGGCTCGCTCTTGTAGAAGAAGCTGAATTTCAGGTCAAGAGTAGTGGCGGCATACCCTTCAGGGAGACGCGCAAACGGGGCAGCCGTGCGAATCGCGCTAAGGGCAGCAGCATCCATGTCCTTCTTTCCCGAGCTAGACAAGATTGTCACGGACTTCTCAGGCAATGTTCCGTCCTTTTGTATCTGGAATCTAACCACCACGATTCCTTTTTCCCCTCCCGCCGCTGATTCAGGTGTTTTTGCAAGAAAGTTACGCCTGATAGAGAAGTAGACGATGTTCAAATAAGTTCTAAAGTCTACGCCTTCAGTGGAACTTAGCACTTGCAGAGCGGTCGCATGCGGTTGGAATGTTCGCGGTGGAATAAGATGCCCGTCTTGCGGTCTTGGTGAAATCAAATGGTCTTGTTGTGTGCTTGGATTGGGTGAAGCCGTGACGATTCCTGAAATCAAGAACGCCAGTGCAACAAGAAAAACAAATCGGGACTTGCCTGGATTCCCGTGACATAATCCCAAATACGATGCGCAGGAAAAGGCTTCAACACATAGCCGATGCGGTGTGCCAGATGATCTGTGGTTGGCGGCTGATCGGGTCCAAGCCCAGTGTCGGTACTAGTGTTGTCTCCCGGAAATAAGTTCGCTAAGTTCTAGACGCTAAGTTGGGCAACTTCAATGCAATCCCATCTGCCGCACGTGTCCGTTATTTACGGGACAGCACACTAGGAACAAGATGTCCGGTAACCCTCGTTCATCGCCAATGCCTGCAACTCATTCATCATCCGTGTGCGCATCTGCACCAACCGGTGCCGGTGCCACAGCAGTTGTCGCAGATTCCGATTCTCCGGATCTGGTATCCAGATTTGCGGAAAATTGTTTTCCCGCATCAGCCTTAGTAGCAACTCAGCATCCTTACGGTCGGTCTTCTGCTTCTTCACTCGTTTGGCTTTGATCTCCGCAGGATCACCCATCCACAGCTCGAAACCCAATTCGGCAAGTAGTCGCTCGAACCAACGTGAATAACCGGTAGCTTCCATGCCTACCCGCACGCGGATCCCTCGCTGCTTTAGCTCTCGATAGAATTTCTCGGCTTGTCCATCACTGTGGTTCAGTTCCTGCTCACCATACTCACAGGTCTCTTCCACAAAGAATGCAATCGCCTGAAAGCTCGGGTGGTAATCTACGCCTATAATCATCATGTTCGGCTCCTTTCTCCCGAGCCTGCGGTCGTCGATAAACCACAGTTTACTCGGACCGAGGAGCCGACATTGTTATGCAATCAAGTCGCTGCTAGTTGACTGTAACAATCATTTATAGACCATAATCGTGTCCATGAGAGACGCGATTACCCTGACGAATTCGGAGCTTAAGGAATTGACACGGCGAGCCACGAGCCGGACGGGTCGGGCCGAAGATGCTCGGCGGGCGCGGCTGATCTTGTTGCTGGCCGAGGGCCATACCTGGGATGAAGTGTCTGAGCACATCGACTGCAGCCGGGGTTTTGTGGCCAGTTGGAGCAGACGATTTACGGAGCAACGCATTGCGGGACTCTACAGTCGGCATTTGGGGCAAGTGGCCACCGTGCTCACCCCGAAACTGGAAGCACGGATTCTGGAGGCAACACGACATGTGCCGCCGGGTGGAGCCACCCACTGGAGCACGCGCAAACTCGGAGCGCATTTAGAGGTCAGCCACATGATGGTGGCGAGAGTGTGGCGTAAACACGGACTTCAGCCACATCGCATAGAACGCTATATGGCCTCGAACGATCCGGATTTTGAGAAGAAAGCTGCTGACATTATTGGGTTGTATCTAAACCCGCCAGCGCATGCGGCGGTATTCAGCGTGGATGAAAAGACTTCTATCCAGGCCCTAGATCGCAAGGATCCGGTTCTGCCGCTGTCCCCGGGACGCGCCGAACGGCACGGTTTTGAATACTTTCGTCACGGCACCTTGTCGCTGTATGCCGCCTTCAACACCAAGACCGGCGAGGTTCTCGGCAAAACGACGGAACGGCACACCTCGGCCGAATTCGTCGCCTTCCTTACCGACATTGTGATCGATCAACCTAGCGGCAAAGAGATCCATGTGATCGCTGACAACCAATCTGCACACAAGAGCAGGCCGGTCACAGACTTCCTGGCGGTGCATCCCAAAGTTCACTTGCACTTCACTCCGACTTACTCTTCCTGGCTGAATCAAGTCGAGTTATGGTTCAGCAAAATCGATCGCGACGTCATCGCACGAGGGGTGTTCAGTTCCGTCTCTGACCTGAAGCGAAAGCTCTTGCGCTACATCCGGCATTACAACAAATCGCCCCGTACGGTGAAGTGGAAATATGCCGATCCATCACGTCATCTCGGTACACAATCAGTTGGTACAGGCCACTGGTACCCCACAAATTCGATCCCCCATGATTTTCACGCGGCTTGTGAAGTATTTTGCCTGATGGCTAACAGCCGTCACCTCGGATGAGAGATGCGCCAACCGGATCGCGTATTAGTGGTGGAAATCTGTTGGGAGGAACGTCGTGGATTTAGTCGCGCTACAAATATGAAAAAAAATAAAAAGTGCGCGGGGCTTGGAGGTGTCCTCGTGATTCCTTGTCTTCGTGCCGGACAACTCAACCGCGATGGCGAGCCGCGATTGCAGTATTTACTTCCGGCACTTCGGGTCAGCTGCGAGGCGTTCAGAACCTCGACTGGTCGCTTCCGTTGGAGCGTCGGTTCTTGCTAATCCTCCTCTTCTCCTGACGCCTCGTCGGGTGGCTTTACAGCCGCATTGGCGTCACCTGTCTCGGCGCACTCGCCTGTGTCGTCGTAATCGCATTCTCGACCGGGGTGGGCCTTTTTGCATTTTTGGCAGAATTCAGTAGCCATCCGCCACCTCCTCGAATCTTGTGACCAAGTCGTTTCACGATTGAGTCTAAGCCTACTGGCAAGCAACTTCAATCAGCTAGGGTCTAAGCGCATTTTGAACGCTTCGGCGAATTCCGACGTATCTTCCTTTTGAGCCCGGCGAAATTTACTGTTAGCAATTTGATTTGATTGCGGTTGTTGTCTTTTGCGCGGCGCAAGAACCTGTCTACATCATTCCGTTGCCGGCAGGATCACGCCCAGGGCCGTTAGGATCTTGGTCTGGTTGGCTCTCGGCTGCGGTAGTTTCGTCACGTGTGTTTTTTCATCGACCTTGTACTGCAGCAGACACAGACGGGCGAGCGAGGCCAGTGCGTCCGGCAGGGTGATGGCATGCCGATTCGAGTCTGTTGTACCAAATGCGGCTCTAAGCCGCCGCTCGATCTCCCGGCTCATTTTTAGGGCCAGCATGCAGGCAGCACAGTGGCCCCGCGTTCGACTCTCCTTGCGCACGAACACCGGTCGCACTTCCAGCAAGCCGGTCTTCATGGCGCGAAAGTCACGCTCCACCTTCTGTAAGCCGACGTAGCTGTCGTGCACCTCCTGCGCGCTCATGTTCTGGGCAAACGTCGCTGGTCACCACATAGCAGCCGGCCAATTCCATCGCCCGTTCCGATCGCCGCTTCCTGGAGTCCAGCACCAGCCCGTTCCTCTAGCTGGAGGTCCACCAGGCCCGTCAGCTTGTGCCGCGCGGCCCACTTCCAGCTTTCGCTGGCCCGCTTCCGGCTGGCAGCGCGGCTGGTCCTTCGCTCATTGCGCGCGCGATCTTTTCTTTCAGCTTCGCCAGTTTGTCCTCCAGGCGATGGTGCTCTCGCGCCGCTTCTGAATCGTTCTTGCGCAGCAGATAGCGCACCCCGTCGGCCTCCACTTCGCAGACCTGTTCGTGGAACAACCCCAGTTGCAAAGTCCCCGTCTCAGCAGCCCCCGAATCTGCGGATCCGTCAGCGCCGTGATGTAGCGCAACCCCGCCTGCGGCAGCGCCTGCTTCCCCTTGCTCTTGACCATGCCCCGGTCGCCGACAAAACCAATTCCTCAACCTGAAATTGTTCTTTGACGATCTTGATCTGATCGGCCACCGTCGTCGGATCGCACGTATTGCCGTCAAACACCCGCACCGCCAGCGGCTCGCCTTCAGCGTCGGTCAGCAGGCCGATGACGATTTGCAGCTTGCCGCGCTTGCCGTCGCGGTTGTAGCCAAACTCTCCCAGTTCGTTGTACTCGCCCTCCAAATAGCTGCTGGTGACGTCGTAGAGAAACAGGGCGGGGCTGCACCCGGCGGCGTCTGTAACGGCGGTACAGGGCCCGCTCGATCTTTTCCTGGCGAGCGCACAGATCGTCCAGCGCCGCGTAGAGATCGTCTTCGTCGAACGGGCTAAATCCGAGCACTTCGCGACTGCGTGATCCTCGGCCCAGCGTACCGCCGACAAGCGAGAGCCCTGATGGGCCAGACGCGCCAAGACGACGAACAAGGCCAGCTTGCCGAGAGTCGGTGTTGCCGAGAGCCGCAGTGATGCCGAGAGCATCGGCGATTTGGTGCAGGCATACAGCAGACCAAAGACGCGACCGAGGGTGGGATCGGAACGGCGGAGTGATCGAACTCCCCCGCAGGGCGCGGCGGAGAGCCTCGATGCGCGCCGGATGCCAGTCGGAGAGATTGGCCAGGGTGCGATTCTTGACCTTGCCGTTCTCGCGGTAGGATTCACGAATGAGAATAGCGGGCGGCGAGTTGCGGTTGGGGACGGTGGCGATGTACATGCCGACCAATACAACGAATAATTATAATGTAAAGGCAAATATTAATATTACATGACTACCACACGAAGGGGGAAAAGGACTCAACCCCAACACTAATCACAACTTACCCAAAAATTAGGGGAGGAAGATCCGTCCGACTCAATTCACAAGTATAGATGCCAGGCCGACAGAAAGACGTTCACAGGCAATAGCGCCCACAACCGCAGTTTGAGCGGACTCTTGTCGGATGTCGAGCAAATCGGCAAATCGGAAACTTGGGTACCGGGACTTCGGCGGTTACGGCATTGAGTCCAGTTCGCTATTGGGCAGTCCCATCGTTCCGGCATCGGCTTGGTATTCCACGATAAGGCCATCTGTTGGGAAACGATGAAATCGCCCATTGTATTCAGTGAGGCTCGGCTATCCCAGTGGAGAGCTTTTCGTCCAGCGTGGCGATGGACCCGAAGGGAATGCAGAGCTGTTTTACTAGAGTCCATTGCTCGTAGCGAAGCGGGTGTGTCTGAACTAGAGTAGTGGCCACCGAGAGACACCTATTCGTATCGCGGCATGGACTGGTTGAAGGGGCACTGTGATAGACATGGCGACACACAAGAGCATGGTCTACGATACACTTCCAAGCACATGCAGTGCCGCCGACGCTCTTCTCCGTGCTCGCAAATACAACTGTCCAACTAACGGTCACGGCAGAGGCGGCAAATTCGAGTCCCACCGCCCGCGTCATTCTTTCGAGAAAACTTAAACATGATCCGAAGATCACGCAGCGCACTGATCTACGCCGCCAGCCTCGGAGCAAGTATCGGTATTTTCCTCTTGATTCGGTATTTCGGTCACTCGCTCGTAGCCACCGCAGCACCTGGACCGCAAGGACCTGTCAGGCCAACGACTTCCGAAGCGCCCGGGATCTTGCTTCATGTTTTGCTCGCGCTTGTTGTCATTCTTGTGGTGGCTCGCATTCTTGGCGCTATCTTTCGCAAGATGCATCAGCCACAGGTTATGGGAGAGGTGGTCGCCGGGATTCTTCTTGGACCATCCTTTCTTGGTTGGTTGGCTCCGGAGCTTGCTTTTCAGGTCCTTCCCGAGAACATCGCGCCTTATCTTGCGGTGATCTCTCAGGTTGGCGTAGTACTCTACATGTTTCTCGTCGGTCTTGATCTGGATATTACTCTACTGCAAAAGCGTACCCAAGCTTCCATTGCCATCTCTCACGCCAGCATCGTAGCCCCTTTCTTGCTGGGCGCTGCATTTGCGCTCTGGCTATATCCTCGGTATTCGACCGGTGCAGTCCCTTTCACTACATTCGCTCTTTTCATCGGTGTAGCTATGTCCATCACCGCATTTCCGGTGTTAGCACGCATTCTCACGGATCGCGGTATGCACAAGACCCGCCTGGGAACGCTTGCACTAACGTGCGCTGCCATCGATGACGTCACCGCATGGTGCCTGCTCGCTTTCGTTATCAGCGTCGCACACGCGCAGGCCGGAAGTCTCTTCTTCACGTTGATCGCGACAATTGGCTTCATCGTCTTTGTCTTGCTGATTGCCAAGCGCGGCGCTTTGTGGCTCGTGCGCCGTCAGACTGCCACAGGGTGGACAACTCAGGACATGTTCGCTGTCGTCTGCGCTGCCGTGCTTCTGTCGGCATTGGCGGCAGAACGAATCGGGTATCATGCGATTTTCGGCGCTTTCCTTCTCGGTACCGTGATTCCGCCCGATTCCGTGTTAGCGCGTGATATTCGCGTGAAGTGTGAAGACCTGGTCGTCGTGCTCCTGTTGCCGGTGTTTTTCGTCTTCACCGGCATGCGAACTCAGATCGGTCTGCTCCATGGAACTCGTGATTGGTTGGCCTGTATTTTGATTATCGGCGTGGCGTCGGTCGGTAAATTCGGGAGGCAGTTATTTCGCTGCTCGGTGGACAGGTTCGGAATGGCTTGAAGCTACATCGCTCGGCGTCTTGATGAACACACGCGGCTTGATTGAGCTTATCGTCCTCAATATTGGGTTGAACCTGGGCGTGCTTTCACCGGCGCTATTTACGATGTTCGTGTTCATGGCCATAGTCACCACCCTGGTGACCACCCCGATACTGCATGAGTTGACGGAATCTCGCGGTCAATTCTCGGATCAAACCGTAAGCTGAACCAGACCGTCTAAGCCAAGCACAAATCAGTGGCTACCGGGTGCCTGAAACCAAACACGCATCGAGTCTAGTAATTCCGCCCCATGCCTCAAATAATCGCTTCGAGCTGGCGAGAATGTCCTGGAGTTTCCTTGGCTTACCATTTCCAGAACCAGGATAAATAACAAAGACGACCTTTTCATCCTGTCCGCCGTGGCGAGGACTTGAATCAATGGCCAATGACTCTGCAAGGGCAATTGACCCTTCACCGACTGGGAGATTAGGTGCACTTACATCCGCCACAATAGCCGCAGAGACTTTTCGGTTTTGACATTTACCACGATTGCAAAGTCGCCGAGGTTTGCGTAATGAAGCGCCTTGGGGTGGAGCACAACATACGGAATGTTCTCTGCGTCGACATATCGGCGAGGGTCTCGGGGATTGGTATTGGTACGGTCATACAAAGCCGTGGTAGATACAAAATATCCTGGAGCTGGGGGTCTGTCGTACCTTGAATCACCGGAGTTCCGCTTGTCTTTTCGTTGTCTGTGACCAGCGCCCACCAATTTCCTGGATGACCCGCATGCGACAGTGAATCCAGTCCGATTCGGTCGGTGGGATGATAGGCTCGGGGAGAGCCATCCGCATCTGATACAAAGCTGAGACTCGTAGAAAAATACTCCTGCGAAGGACGGGTCAGACCAGGCAACAATCTTCTGCGCCTTGAAAAGTTTGCTTTTGTACAGAGGTTGCGAGCAGCATTGTCGGCGGCCATTTGAAGATTTGGAATCAAGGTTGCAAATAGAAAAATTAGGCTCTTAATCATTGGTATAGGACCGAACTTGGAAAACACCCTCGTTGTACCACACTAGCCATTTTCGGACACCAACTCCTGGTTCAACGCGGAAACCGGACATGTTCCGCCTAATACTTGATTTGCCCGCACGACTAACCGCGAGTTGGC
>CAVSDV010000031.1:0-181874 GCA_963726725.1 Candidatus Acidiferrales bacterium | reverse complement strand
TGGAATCTCCGTCCCGGCGAAACGAACACTTGGTTGACCTGATTCAAGGACTGGCGCCAAAAGACGACACTCAGCGGGCGCTCAAGTCACAAGCTTTGACGATTGCGTTCGCCGTGGGTGAAACTCGCTGGCTCCAGTATGCGCAACTGAGTAACTCAGTTCCCGCTCCATTTTACGGTACTCGTTGGATGGCTGGCGGCTCTTTTTTTCAGCTTTGGGTTATTTGCGCCTCGCAACGCCACTGTCATCGCCAGTCTGTCTGTCGCCGCTCTATCTGCTTCCGGGGCCATCTTCTTAATGCTGGAGTTGGCTCGCCCTATGGAGGAATAATCCAAGTTTCGAGTGCACCCCTTCGGGCAGCCCTCAGCCAGCTCGGCAACTAAAGAAAACTCCGAATTCTTAGCTCTAATTTTCCCCTGAGCTTCCGCAATTCCTGGTTAGTTTGAACGAATAGGTCAAGGAGGAGCGCTTGGTGTAGAAAAGCTGAACTCAGCGCCACGCTGATTCAGAAACACCAAGGAGGCTCCTCATGCAACCTATGTATTACATCGGCCTAGATGTTCACAAGCAGAAGATCAGCTACTGCGTGAAGGACAGCAGTGGCAAGATCTATGCCGAAGGATGGATTCCCGCCACACGTTTTGATTTAGATCGCTGGATGAAGACGCTGCCACAGCCGTGGAGCGCAGCGTTGGAAGCCACGATGTTCTCCGGCTGGATCTACGATCACCTAAAGCCACACGCTGCTGAGTTGAAAGGAGCCCATCCCTTGATGCTGCGGTCATCGCCGCCGCGAAAAAGAAAAACGATCGCATCGACGCCAACAAGATTTGCGACTGTTTGCGCTGTGATTTTCTGCCGGAATGCTACATGGCTCCGACGGCGATTCGCGAACGGCGACGCACCCTGCGCTATCGCAACTTACTGGTGCGTCAGATGGTGCAGATGAAAATCAAGATCAGCACGCTGCTGGTGGAAGCGGGAGTGAGCTACAACAAGCAGAAGCTCCACAAAGCCGGCTACTTCCGCGAACTATTGGCCAGCAACCCGGACATCGACGAAAGCTTGCGCTCGCTGCTCGGTCAGTGCCGGGAAATGGTGGTGCGGCTAGGCAAAATGGAAAGTGCTCTGATCCACTCCCTGCAGCAAGACGGCCTGCTGGTAGAACGTGTCGAGCGCCTGATGAGCATTCCGGCGATTGGGCCGATCACGGCGCTGACGTGGGCATTGGAAATCGGTGAGGTGCAGCGGATTTCGTCGATTAAGAAAGCCATCAGCTACTGCGGCCTGTGCGGCGATGAGCAACGTTCAGCGAACACCGTGCAACGTACGCCGTTGTCGAACAGCGCAACAAACATCTGCAGACCACGCTGATCGAAGCGGCCAAGATGGCCCCACGCTACAGCCCAACGCTGGCACTGCTCTATGACCGGGAAAAGCAAAAGGGCAACGCCAATCGCGCCACGCTGGCGGTGGCCAGAAAACTGGTGGCCTACTTGATGGCCGTGGATCGTGGGCAATGCCATTCTGGCGATCGACCAGGAGACCCGTACGGCTGCCTGAGACCGCACGGCGAAAATAAAGTTTTTTCAGCGCGAGGCCTGCCAGGTCTTGCCGTTAAACCGACTGGGCGCGGGGCGTGAGCACCTGCTGCTCCCGTTGATTAGTTTCGAGACTGGCAGGAAAACACAAACTCAATCTTCTGGGCAGCCGACGAGCTGCACCAGCAAATGGAAGTCTGGTTCTATCCTAGATAGAAACCGCGGCCGAGAGGCGAACACGACGCGCTGACGAAACCCAAGATCTTACACCCGCGCTCCTCCTGAGCACGTCAGGAGAGCTTTTTGCCTCTTGACAAGGACCTATCATAGAAGTCGGGTAACCGGAAAAGTTCATCCCAGTACCCACATGGACGGTTAGCGCGTTTACCAGGACCTTGCATTAGACACAGGAAAACTCGAGAATTTTGGCAGGTCCTCAAGTTGCTTGCCGGAAGTAAATTGAAACGTGATCCCACGCGTCACACCGCCACAGCGAAAAGCAAATGACCGAGTTACATAGTCATCGCATAGCTTGGTCAGCAGTGAAGCAGTTGGCTCAACTCCGCCGATTCAGTAAAGAACTTCTCGTGAGCCATTCCACGTGACATGCGCGACATAGACAAAGTGAGACATCGGGTCAATGCGTTCCTATAAGTTTCGCGTCCCACACCCATAACAGGCCACATATCAAATTGACGGCATTCCGATCGTCGCCAGTTATTTCAGCTGCGAGATCCGCCCAGGGTCAATGCCGTGGAGGCTCACAATAAAATTAGCGTGCAGTGACGCATTGGAATTACCACCAACCCAAACATCGAAGGTAGCTGGACTCTGTCACCCACGATTTGTTTGCGGTACTCCAGTAGGCCAATTCGTCTCTACTGAGCGCCATGCGAACTGTCGTCTTAACGTGAGGCTGCAGCGTGATGCGCTGGAAGCCTTTGAGTTCGCGCACAGGCCGCGAAGCGCTACCCGATTGCTGGTGAATGTAGAGCTGCGCCACCTCGTCAGCGGTGGTGGCTCCGGTATTTGCCACATTAAAGCTGACTTCAACGGTTTCCCCTGGTTTGATCTGTGTGCGGCTCAGTTTAAGGTTTGAATAGCCAAAGGTGGAATAACTGAGACCATATCCGAAGGGATAAAGGGGCGTGCTCTGTTCGTCCCAATAGCGCTTAGCCTGATTTTCGGGGCTTGGGTCGTATTGTGAGCGTAGTTGATCGGAATCTGGCCGACGTCTCGCGGCCACGCGATCGGAAGTTTTCCGCCGGGTACCGCATCTCCGAAGAGCAGATCGGCGATTGCATTTCCGCCTTGCGTGCCTGGATACCAGGCCTCCAGAATCGCCGGTACGTGTTCCGCAGCCCAAGTGATGTTCAGCGGCCGGCCGTTCAGGAGCACCAGCACAACGGGTTTCCCGGTTGCCACGACCGCTTGAAGAAGCTGTTCTTCTTGTCCCGGTAAATCGAGTGATTTCCTAGAAGCCGCTTCCCCGCTCATATTCTGCGCTTCTCCCAAGACAAGAATCGAGAGGTCAGAGGAGCTTGCCAAGGCGACGGCCTTCGACATTTCTTGCGCGGCTTGTTCCGGACTCCAGGGCTCTTCCGGTTTCAGATGCATCACCTTATCGAAGAAGGATGGAAACTCGCGCTTGATCTGCACTCCTGGCGCGTAGCTTAGTTTGGTTTGCGCGCCGAGTTTATTCTGCAGGCCGTTGAGTACCGACACGGTTTCTTTCAAATCATATTGAAATACCCAGGGACCGAGAGTGCCGCCGAATCGGCAAGGGGGCCGATCATCGCGATATTCGCGTAGCCAGACTTGTGGAGGGGCAAGAGATTGCCTTCATTCCGCAAGAGCACAGCCGAGCGCTGCGCCGCGAGCCGAGCCGCTTCTCGATGTTCGGGCATGGCCAGAATTTGTTGAGCAAGGCTTTCGTCATTGTACGGATGCTCAAACAAGCCGAGCCGAATCTTCGCCTCAAGAATGGGCCAGTCGGCGGCTTCGATCTGTTGCTCGGTAATCTTTCCGCTATTCACTAGAGCGACCAGGCTTTTCTGATAGGCGTTGAATTCGGCTGCCATTTCCATGTTGACGCCGGCATTGAAGGCCAGCAGTGCGGCGTCCGAAAGATTCTTCGCGTAATGATGGGTTTGGAGGCTTTTCGATAGTGTTCGCGTCGCTCACCACGAAGCCGTTGAAATGCCATTGCTCGCGAAGCACGTCGTGCAACAGCGTGCGATTCCCTGTCGCGGGCACATCGTTCAAATCCATATACGCGCTCATCACCGAACCGACACCGGCATCCACAGCCGCATGGAACGGGGGCAGATAGACGTTGTACATTTGTGACTCGAGGAATGTAGGACGCGTCATAGTCGCGTCCACCTTCCGCAGCTCCATAACCAGCAAAATGTTTTACGCAAGCAAGAACGTGGTCGGGCGCGCCAATGAATTCCCCTTGAAATCCGCGCACCTGAGCAGCCGCCATCGCGGAACCCAGGAAGGGGTCTTCGCCTGCGCCCTCCACGATGCGCCCCCATCGTGGATCGCGGGCGATGTCCACCATCGGCGCAAATGTCCAATCGATGCCAACCGAACGGGCTTCTTGAGCAGCAATCGACTGCGTTTTCGTACTTCCAGCGGGATCCCACGATGCCGCCATGGCAATCGGAACGGGAAAAATCGTGCGGAGGCCGTGGATCACGTCGAAACCGAAAATCAGCGGGATGTGGAGACGCGTCTTCTCAACGGCGAGGTGCTGTAGTCGATTGATTTCGGTCGGATCGGTGACGAAGAGCACGGAACCAATTCCGTACTTGACCACCGCGTCGTCGATCATCGCTTTGGACTCGGGGAAATCGAATAACTGCGAAAGTTGCCCGATTTTCTCCTCAAGCGTCATTTTCTTTAACAGAGCATCAACGCGCTGCCGCACTGCCTTCTCATCGTCAGGCGCCGGGCTATTTTGCGCGGAACCAAGGAATGGTATGACGAGAGCGATAACAAAGAGAAGAATTGTGTAAGCGAATAAATTGGTACGGGGAAGTGCAGTCCGCATGAAATCCTCCTGCCTTTCAGTTATTCAGCAGATTATCCTGATCCATACGCGAATCCTACCCAATGTTGTCGGTTACACGGTGCTTTTGCACACGTGTGTCAAGCGGTCCGCTCTTGGAGCAAATAAGAATCTCGTGCACACACAACGTACCACAGCCAAAGAAAAACCTGCTTCCCTCGCAGGCCAGATCTCACTTGAAAGACCAGCTTCTCTTCTCGGTTAACCGGAGAAGTGACTCCCAGTACCCACATGATTGCATAACAATGTCGACTCCTCGACCCGAGTAGACTGTGGTTGCGTAACGACCAAAGGCTCGGGAGAAAGGAGCCGAACATGTTACTGATAGGCGTAGATTACCACCCGAGCTTTCAGACGATTGCATTTTTCATGGAAGAGACAGGTGAGTATGGTGAACAAGAACTGAACCACAGTGATGGACAAGCGGAGAAATTCTATCGGGACCTGCGGCAGCGAGGAATCTGCGTACGTGTAGGAATGGAGGCTACCGGGTATTCACGCTGGTTCGAGCGACTGCTGGCAGAACTTGGTTTCGAACTTTGGATCGGCGATCCCGCTGGGATCAAGTCCAAGCGAGTCAAGAAGCAGAAGACCGACCGTAAGGATGCGCAACTCCTGCTCCGGTTGATGCGAGAGGATAACTTTCCGCAGATCTGGGTGCCGGGCCCAGAGAACCGGGATCTGCGGCAACTGCTGTGGCATCGGCATCGGCTGGTGCAGATGCGCACGCGGATCATGAACCAGCTTCAGGCGTTGGCCATGAACGAGGGCTATCGCTGGAAGAAAAAACTGTTCAGCGAACTGGGGCGAGCGCAGTTAGAAAAACTGTCGCTAGCTCCTTGGGCCAGCCGTCGACGGCAAGAGTTGTTGGAGTTGCTGGACGGGATGAATCCGACCATCGAAGAACTAACAAGAGCTGCCGAGCAGGACGCCAGGAAACGTCCCGAGGTTTTGCGACTGATGACGCATCCTGGCGTGGGTCCGCTGACGGCACTGGCGTACGTGTTGATCATCGGAACGCCGGCACGGTTTCACTGTGGCAAGCAGATCGGCACGTATGTGGGCATGGTTCCGAGTGAGAACTCCAGTGCCGGCAAGCAACGGCTGGGACACATCAGCAAACAGGGGAATTCGTTGTTGCGATTCCTGCTGGTGGAGGCGGCCCAGGCGGCAGCCCGCAGCAACCCGGAGTGGAGACGCCGCTACATTCACCTGGCGATGCGTCGGCACAGGAGCATTGCCAAGGTAGCGATGGGACGGCGTCTGGCGGTCCGCTTGTACTGGATGTGGCGGAATGGCAGTGTGTATTCGCCGTCGTTGGAGTTCGGTTCGTACGTGGGACAGCCCGGTACCGGACATGGTGTGCAGTAGGGCGCCGTCCACTTGATTGGGCATCCCGCTCCCTGAAGAAGGGAGTCCGAAGAAGTAATCGTGGTCGCAGTATTGATCGAAGAGATGTTTAGGTCGGACCGAAACCGGCCGAGAGATTACGAAACGAGCCGTGGTCGCCGATGCACAGGTCGAAGAAGAACAAGGAAGACCACTCTTCGGAGTGGATGGACCAGTACGCTCAAAAAGGATTTGACAGGGCCGACATTGTTAGAGATGTCCGGTTACCCGTGCCGCGTTTATCAGGACTGTCGGCGAACCCTACGTGCCCATGGGGGTCAAGTTATAGCATCGCGAAAGGTCATTGATATTCGCGCGCAAAGCGGCCCAGTATTTTTCTGCCTGACTACCGTAGTTCCCCTTGGTCATCACCTGATTGACACGGCGCGCGCTGTCCATGACTTGCTCCATTTGTGCTTTTGTTTCGAGATAATTGGACGTCGGGTCGAACTTGCCGCCGAAGACGGTTTGTCGTGCGGTTCAAATCGTCCATGGCATCTTCGAGATCGTCTTTTGTTTGCTTGGCTTGGTTTGTCCGAGCGTCTGTGTTCGCCGAATCCGACTTCTGGCGGCGCGTCGTCGCTCCGCTGCTTTGTGCCGAGTCGGCCCGGCTCTTGGCGTTATCTCCACGGGTTTCGAGATATTTTTGGAATTGGTCTACGCCGTCTTCCACTCTGCGGATACGGTCGCCTACCTGCGCCTTCGAAAACGGATTTGTTTGAGCTTGTGCTACGAAGGAAAGATAGACTACGGCTAACATCGTCCTACACCAAAATGCAGTACGCTTCCTGTAATTCATGTCGCACCTCCCCGATACGGGCAATTTACGGCGGCGCTTCGCTCGCGCGTAACTAGGGATCCCCCTAACCGGACGTATTCGATCTAGTCCCGACCTTACCGGTTTGCGCGTTTACCAAGCACTTCGGTCAAGTCAATTCGATCCGGAATGGGGCAACGAGTGCGTTCGGTACATTTCCTTTTGGTATGCTACGATTCCTCATCCCCCGTCTCGCGTAGTTTTCCATGGCATTTTGAAGCAACAAGCTCGCAGATTTTAAACCCGGAGGCCCATGAGGAGCGATGTGTTAGTTATGGGAGGCGGCGTAACGGGCCAGCTTGCGGCCGCGTACCTGCGGAAGCGCTTCCCGAACTTGAAGGTGGCGGTGGTTGAGGGCCGACGCGAGAATCGTCCGATCGTCGGGGAATCGCTGGTCGAGGTCAGTGTCGATTTCATGTTGGAGCTCGGGCTCGGCGCGTACCTTGTAGAAAAGCACTATCCGAAGTACGGCCTGACCTACTATTTCAAGCCCGATATCGACAATCCCGCGGACCGCACCTACGTTGTCGACGAGATTCCGACAGCGCCGCAGATACTCTCCTTCCAGATCAACCGATTCACATTCGATCGTGAGGTGCGGGACCGCAACGTGGAGAACGGCGTGGAGTTGATTGACGGCACCGTCACAAGAGTGGATATCAACGGCAGTGACGGGCTACAGACGGTGACAGTGCAGGACCCTGGAGGGGGAGAACAGACGCTGAGCGCGCGATGGCTTGTCGACGCGACCGGCCGGAACCGGGTGCTCGCGAAACGGTTGCAGCTCCAGGAAACGGTCAAGGAACAGAAAAATGTTTTCTGGTTCCGGCTGACGAATTTCGACCCTGAAACTCTGAGCCACATCCGGGCTCTCAAAAAGCAAAACCGGGCCTACGTTCCTTACTTCGCAACTCATCATTTTTTTGGAAAGGGCAACTGGATCTGGTGCATCCCGATGCGCTCGCCGGAAAACGTACCGCTCATCAGCATCGGCATTACCTATCGTAAGGACGTCTATCCCAATGGCGAGGTGCGCACGATGGAGCAGTTTCTCGAGTGCGTCGGGCGGGAGCACCCGGTGATCGTGGAACTAGTGCGAAGCGGCACGATAGTGGACACGAATTACTACGGGTCATACATGTGGGAGTGCCGCCAACGCTATTCACCCGATCGCTGGTACATCATCGGCGATGCGGGCGATACGGTTGATCCGCTTTACAGTGTGGGGCTGGCCCTGTCGTCGCTTCAGATACGGCAAATCGCGGCCATCATCCAAAGGGAGTTGAAGGGCTTAGACACCACGGAGTTCACGAAGGATCTCGATACAGTTCTGGCCGCGTTTCAACGCAGCGTGACGCGGGATACGACGCGACTGTATGAATGTATGGGTGACGCTTACCAATGCCATCTGCGCGTCCATTTGGCGGTGACCAAGCTTTTTCACCTCGCGCTCCCGTTGGTCATGAACGACTATCTCTGGGATCCGGTGGGAGTAAAACTGGTGAACTGGTTTTCCAGCCTCGAATCACTTGAGGCTGATTCCACGAAGATCCAAGAGCTTATTCGCGAGGTTGCTGCGAATCCGAAGAACCGCACGGTCGAGAACTTCATCAAGGTGCAATCCTGCGCGTCGATGAACTTCCCGTACTACGAGTATCACCGTGAGGAGGACATTGCGGCATCTTTGTCGAAGATGGCTTTCCACCTTGCACGCTTGCGGCTTGCTCTTCTCAGGAAACTTGGCTGGCGCGGCTTGATTAGCGTCGACCAGCAGCGGGCATTGTTTAAGGACGTGTTCCGTGGGCTTTTTCTCGTGGCCTTCTATGGCACCAAATTGAGAGAAAGCAGACTAGTACGCATGATCTTCTCGTCGGCCGAGCTGAGGTACGCAGGCAACGACTCAGGTTCTAGTGGTAAGTCGGCAAACAGTACTTGATTTTTCCGCTTACCGGGACTTGAATCCGCTATCTGGAACAATTCTTACTATTCCTGGCGTGTAGGACGGAAAAGAATTTCGTTGATGTCCACCGCTTCAGGTTGGCTCATTGCCTAGGCGACAGCCTGGGCGAAAGATTCGGCGGGGATCGCGACGTCTTTATAGAAGTTCTTAACGCCTTCGGCGACGTCCGGTTCGGTTACGCTGTTCGGTAGTTCGGTCACCACCGCACCAGGTGAGATTACCGTCGTGCGGATATCGTAGAGCTTTACGTCCTGGCGCAAACCTTCGGAAATTACTCGCACAGCATGCTTAGTCGCTGAATAAACCACGCCGCCGGGCTTAATCTTGTGCCCGGCGACAGAAGAAACAAAGATGATGTGTCCGGCTTTTTGCTGCTTCATGTAGGGCAGTACGGCCGCAATATCGTACAGCACACCCTTGATGTTGACGTCGATCATGCGGTCCCAATCGTCGATCTTGAGACGTTCCAGGGGGGACCGAGGCATCAGTCCAGCATAGTTGATAATAACGTCGATGCGCCCGAACTTCTGTGCGGCTGCGTCGACTAACTGTTTCACCTGCTCGGAGCTGGCGACGTCTGTTGCGACCGTGAGTGTTTTGCCGTCACCTTTATTTGATTCGTCTGCGACAAATTTCAGGCGGTCGACACGCCTCGCACCCAGCACGAGACTTGCGCCCTGTGCAGAAAGTAGGCGGGCGGTAGCTTCTCCGAGGCCGCTGCTCGCGCCAGTGATGACAACTATTTTTCCTGCGATGTTATTACTGATGAGAGTCCCATTCTCCGGATAGATTTTGTGGTGATTGAGCTAATGGCTCAGTCAGTGATACACCTCTCTGGCGATTGCGACGGCATTCACCGCGTTCGGCCAACCAGCGTAAAAGGCCAGATGCGTGATTACCTCTACGACCTCATCCTTAGTTACGCCATTGGCGCGTGCGCGTTCAAGGTGAGCGCGCAGTTGTTCAGGACAACTCAGAGCAATTAAAGCGGCGACGGTAATGAGATTGCGGTCGCGCTGGGAGAATTCCGGACGCTGCCAGACATCCCCGTACAAGACCTGGTCTGTTAGTTCAGCCAGCTTGGGGTCGAAGTCGCCCATCAGTTTCTGCGCCGTCGAAGCCTCTTTGCGATTCGCTGTCACTCCCTCCGATGGGGACGAAGAGCCCCTGTATTGTTAGTAGGTCACCTTTTGCATCCGCTCGACGGTCTTGCCGTTCAGACTTTGCTGAACGGCGATGTGAGTCATGCTCGTGGATGCAGTAGCTCCGTGCCAATGTTTTACGCCCGGCGGAATCCACACAACATCACCTGGGCGAATTTCCTGAACTTCACCGCTCCACTGCTGAACCCAGCCTTTGCCCGCCTTAACAATTAACATTTGACCCAAGGTGTGCTTGTGCCAGGCGGTGCGAGCGCCCGACTGGAGGTGATGCTGGAACCAGACATGTGCGCCGGGAGATTTTCGCTGAAGAGAGGTTCAATACGAACAGAGCCAGTAAAATGTTCGGATGTACCGTGAGATGAAGGACGCGAGCCACTTCGCGTAATTTTGATTGTTTGCGAGTCTTGTGGTTGTGCAATCTGGGTTGCATTCGAGGCTGGTGGGCTTGCTGATTACGTCAACGTATTCCCCGCCCCGAGCAAAGAAATAACCGCAATTAGTGTGGCGGACAGCCTCATCTCCGCCTCCGGAGTTAGTGAGACATATCCCATCTCTCCAAATTACTTATCGCAATTTTGCATTGTTTTATAGATTCAATCATCGTGCAGGCGAAGCTAAATCTCTTATTGACTTCTGATAAGTTCGGACTATGCCCTGCTATGGGCCTAGTCTTGCCGAGTGGAGCACGGATGTGCCTATTTTGCGGCAAAAAGCTTCTCGAACAATTCTTCCGACAGCTTAGCCCCCTCGTCTGATAGCCACACGGACTTGTTTTTTGTTGCCGGATTCGAGATGTAGCCCTTCTCATGAAGTGCGTCCATGACCGTCCAGGGGAATCCTTTCCAAGCACGTCTCCCCTCGCCTTCCTGAAACGAGTTCAAGTAAAGGAGTGCGAGAACGGTTTGTTCCAATTTGCCCCCATCAATATCCATACCTCACCTCAACGCTCGCAGGCCAACAATCTCACTCCTGTTGGGCCTCTCTGTTGGGGACTTCTTACTCCCATACGGCGACTCTGTCCAGGGATTGCATGTGACAGCGAATCATGCCATTCCCAGCTCTCCCCGTCTGGAGGTGGCATCCATGAAAAGAAAAACTGGAACGAGAAAACAAAATCGACAGAGGACCAAGCTGGGCCTCCCTGATCTGGAACATGTCAAATCGGCAGTACTTGTGAGTCTTCGGTCACCAGAATCGCAACGCAATCATCGGCGCTCCATCGACGATTTCGTCTACTGGTATTGCTCCGAGCCTCGGCTTTCCTTCAACAAAACAGTGGTGCCCCGCTACAGGATCCATCTGGAGGATAAGTTGCTTGCGCCGGGCACCATCAACGTGAGGCTTGCAGCAGTCAGGCGACTCGCTTACGAAGCGGCAAACACGGGACTGCTGAATCCTGATTTGGCCGCTGGCATTCGTCGCGTAAAGGGGGCAAAAAGCTCGTTATGCGGCTGGGAAATTGGCTGACTGTGGAGGAAGCTTGCTCCCTGTGGCAGCTTCCAAACATGCACAGCGTGAAGGGTAAAAGAGATCGAGCCATCCTGGCGGTTCCCTTGGGGTGTGGGCTCTGTCGAAAAGAACTCATTGACTTGAGCTTTGACCACATTCAGCGCCGAGAAGACCACTGGGCCATCGTTGACCTCGTCGGAAAAGGAGAGCACATTCGCACAGTTCCAATGCCGGCTTGGGTGAAGCAAACGATCGATGACTGGCAAGCTGTGGCGGGGATAACGCACGGCAAGATATTCCGATGCGTTTGCCGCAGGGGTGTTGTCTGGGGAACAGAGATTACGGAGAAAGTGGTCTGGCACGTTGTGAAGGAATACGCGGAGCGGCTGGAAGTATCTAAACTCGCGCCACACGAGCTGAGGAGATCGTGTGCCAGGCTCTGTCATAGATTCACGAGGTGAACTCGAGCAGATCCAATTCTTGCTCGGCCATGTTTCCGTGCAAACGACAGAAAAATACTTGGGGTGCAAGCAACGACTTCGAGAGGCGGTGAATGACCAGCTAGGGATTGAGCCCTCCCCCTGACTCCAAATTTGGAGATGATGCCCCATGGGTGCGAGCTCAATGGATCTCATTCCAGTTCCGGTACCCAAGTTACCGCTTTGCCCGATTAATCGGGACTTAGCCGCGTTCGCGGGCCTGCGAGTGATTAGCAAGCCCTGTTTACTTAACTTGAAAAGTAGCACCGAACATCAAGCCCGGCATGTCGACGTCGTAGACGAATTGATCCTTGCCAGTTGGCCTGTAGTTCACACTGAGATAGCGGTAGCCACCGAGCAAAATCCATCTGCGGCTAATCTTGTAACCAAGAAATGCCCCAGCCTGATAATCGTGTCGGGCGGAGCCGCCACCCGCATCACCTGCGACCGCGATAAACGCTTTGGGGCTGAGAGCTACTTGAACTCTTCCGCCGGCGACCGCGTCGACCCAATTCGCGGACTGCGAGAAGCCGTTGGCGACTTGGGGCTCCAAAGTGAAGTCAGTTGATACATGCCAGTAGCGGATGCCGAACAGGGCGTCGACTTTGACTCTTTTGCCATCGGCGACGCGATAGCCGATTTTTGGGGTCAACATGGTCTCGGTCATTTTGACTTTGATCGACTGCACGTCTACCTCATTGAGGGGAAGCCCCTTGTCATCCGAGAGTTTCATCCACATAAAATCGAAAGGCATGATGATGCGGTTGTAACGAGCTTCCACGACACCCATGGCACCGATATTGAAGTATTTGAAGATGTCGCTGAAACTGGCATCCACGGAGGCCTCACGGCCGAGAGCTCCGGTGGTGCCATGCACACCGGCGAACCAGAGATAAGGCGTAATCTCCACATGCCATCCGTCATTCGGGTTGGCTTGCTTTGCTTGCGGCGTGTCGGGGCTTGAAGTCGTTTGCGCGAAGGCGTGGGGCGAGAAAAAGCAGGCTCCAATGGTAAAAGCCAATACAACAGTTTTGGCTATTTTGCAGAGACAATGCATTTGATTTTCCTTTCGGTCACCAGCAGGTCGAGCGATACGGTCAGTTGCCTGGATTGTTCATGCGTTCGAGCTCTTGCAGACGTTTCATCGCCTCAGCAGCTTTCAGCGCCTGGTAATTGAGTCCGGACGGGTTCATGCTGCCCCCTCCTGGAAGGGATACTCCTGAATCGTAGAGAAGAAGCGTTTGACCTGTCCCCCGATAGGCACGAAGAGCCACATGTTGTCTCCCATCCACCCGGTATACAACTTGGAGTCATACGGCATGATCTCGTAGGGATCTGCTTTGAGGTTGACGATGATCGGCCAACCAGTAACCTTGCGCTGTCCGAACACGATGTCCGCATCGATGCTGGCAAAGTTTACCTTCCAGTTGTTCCAGCGCAGAGCGTTAAGGTTGCCGTTCGGGTCAAAATAGAAAATTTCTTCGCGGGGCGCTTTCTTTACTTCACCTTTCCAATATAGCAGAAAACTATAGCCGTCAGGATGAACTCGGAACGTCTTGCCGTTCGCTTGGTAGCCATTCTTGCTCTCCAGTTTTGACACAACGTCAGGTTCGCCCGCGGCGGCCAGAAAAGTGGGCAACCAGTCCTCTTGGGAGAAGATTTCGTTGTGGTCCGACCCCGGTTCGAGAACACCCGGCCAGCGCACAATCATGGGCACGCGGAAGCCACCTTCGTAGGTGGATCCTTTCTCACCCTGGAACGGGGTGATGCCGCCGTCCGGCCAAGAAAAGGTTTCGGCGCCGTTGTCGGTGCCATAGACGACGGTATTGTCAGCGATTCCGAGGTCGTCCAGCTTTTTCAGAATCTCGCCAACCATCTTGTCGTGTTCCACCATGCCGTCGGGATAGAGTCCGATTCCCGTAACGCCTTGCGACTCCTTCTTCAAATGGGTCCAGGCATGCATTCGCGCTGTGTTGAACCAGACGAAGAAGGACTTCTTGTCGCTCACCGATTTATCGATGAATTTGGCAGCGTAATCGTAAATCTCCTCGTCAATAGTCGGCATCCGGGCGACCGTGAGTTGACCGGTATCCTCCACCTTCTGTCCGCCTTTACCGTCAGACCACGAATGTATCACGCCACGAGGGCCAAATTGCTTTCTGAACCCGGGGTCTTTTGGATAGTAATAGGGTTCCGGCTCTTCCATAGAATTTAAGTGACACAGAACGCCATAGAACTCATCAAAGCCGTGAACCGTAGGCAATTGCTTGTCACGGTCGCCGAGGTGATTCTTGCCAAACTGTCCAGTCGCATATCCCTGATTCTTTAGCAGGTCGCCAATGGTTGGAGGCCAGTCCGGGCTGCCGTGCGGCGAACCGGCCATGCCGATGGTGAGCAGCCCGGTGCGGAAGGGATGTTCACCTGTGAGTAAGGATGCACGACCCGCTGTGCAGCTTCGCTGTGCGTAGGCGTCAGTGAAGAGCGTCCCTTGCTTGGCGAGTCGGTCAATATTCGGCGTGCGATAACCCATAATTCCGTGGTTATAGGCGCTGATATTGTCGTAACCAATCTCGTCGCCCCAAATGACGAGGATGTTGGGTTTCTTAGTTTGTGCCTTCGCGTCAGGCGCTCCGAACAGTGTGGCAACAGTCGACAAAGCGAGGCCTATTCTGCCAGGCCACTTCACAAATATCCTCCTGTTTTTTCGCAACCGGAATCCCAGCCTTATTTCAGTGGTGTGCCAGTGTATCAGCGGAGATCAAGCAATGAAATTGTCAAAAGTAACATGTCGTTTCCGTTCGGCAAGAATGCCGAACGACCAAGTGCTAATCTTGTGCATTGCCGGTCTCCTTTTCATTGTGCTTCGAGCACGTCGAACATTGGGAGCGTATCGCATCCCACGGGCAAGGAGAAGCGTTTTGGCAGAGCAACTCACCCCGGCACAGCCTAGCAAACAGGAACACAGACTTTTCTCTGTTGTGGGACAGAGACTCGAAGGAGGCGCAACGGCGCTCATAATCGCTGCCACTGAGGCAGATGCCGAATACTACGCACTCAAGTAAGCTCGGTTTCGTCACTCTGTCCGCGACTATGCTTGTGAGCGACTCTGCGCATGTTGGGTCTGCAGAGACAAATGAATTTTCCGTCAGCGGGGGGGGAAAGCCACGGCCTGCAAGTACTGTGGAGCAGCAACTCAAGGGAAGTTTTTACCAGAGGTCAGCATCCATTTTCAAGGATTGAGAAATGCACACAAACTGCCCGTCATGGTCTTTCCTGAACTTTTGGTGTGCTTTAGAGTATTTCCATAAATTATGTAGCGTATTTGACGCTAAAAATGAAGCCCTTGCAGTCGGTGAGGGAGATGGCTTGGAACGCCGCCTTGGCAGCCATGAGTAAGTCGGTTTCCGTCCGCGCGGCATGACTGCGGAGGATTTGCTTGATCTTGCTCCACATCGGTTCGATGGGATTGAAATCGGGAGAATAGGGCGGCAGATAGAGCAGTCGCGCGCCCCTGGACTGCGAGAGCTTCGCGAACTCCCCGGATCTTGTGCGTGGCCAGATTGTCCAGGATCACCAGGTCGCCTGCTCGCCAGGTGGGCGCCAGTCCTTGTTCCACCCAAGCCAAAAACATTTCGCCGTTCATGGGACCTTCAAACAGCCAAGGGGCGCAAGGACCTTCCCAGCGTATGCCGGAGATCAGCGTGCTGGTCTGATAGCTTCCGTGCGGGACGTGGGCCACCAGTCTTCGGCCTCCGAGAGCCCGTCCGCGCCAGCGCGTCATTTGCGTATTCGCCCCGCTTTCACCACGAACACCAGCCCGGTGACTGGCTCGCGCGCCAACTGTTCATGCCATCGAGCTCTTTTTTCGGCCACCTCCGGCCGGTTTTGTTCGGCGGCGACCAGAGTTTTTTTCATACTTCCAGCCCAGCTGCCGAATCCATAAATCCATCGTGGAAGTTCGGAAGGGCCGGTCCATGTGGGCGCCCAACTCGGCCAGCGTGGCGTCGGGCTGCTCGGACAGCAACTCTTGCAGCCGCTGTTTCCGTTCCTTGGTCAGTAGCGTGCGCCGCCCACTGTAATGAGTCCGCGGCTGCAGCGTGCCGCGCTGCCGAAACTGCTGGCGCACGCGTCGCACCGCGGCCACGCAAAAACCGAAGAATTGGGCAATCTCACGACTGCTCTTGCCGCGTTCGTAGAGTTGGAGAATGCGTCGACGCACGGGGACAGGTATGGGTGTCATAGCCCACACTCTGCCACATAATTTCATTCCCGTAAAGCTATATCATTTATGGAAATGCTCTTTTTGAGGGAAAACGGAATTTGCGGTTCCCAAAGACGAGTTAGAGGTGCTTGCTGAGAGAGACGTCCCTGATACTGGTTAGGCGTCGTCACCGATGTCTCGCTTACGAAACGGCCTACCGTCCGTTGTGCTCTGCAATGGTTGAAGTCTCAAACAGTCTTCTGAAACGTAAATCAATGCTCAGGCACACCAGTGGTTGACATAGCCTTCAACCTATCCAATTCACTGAGTACTTCTTGCCAAGCTTTCGGATCTTTCTTGGTTGCAAACCCCCTTTCGAGGTCCGCGTAGTAGGCGAGAAAGTCCTCACGCAACGCCGCCGAAATAGGTTTTCCGTTCGTCGTGCGCAGCAGGTTCGCGTAGGTTTCATCTGTGAGTCGGTAGGCAGCAGGTCCAGTTAATCCACCGGTGTCGAGGTTGTCGTTGGGCAATTGGAGCCTGCCCTCCCCCTGCGCGATGAGCAACAATCGATAATGGTCGAGAGTCTCGTTGAAACTGTGCATATATATCTGTTCTACGGCCGGTGTGGGTGGATGAAACGCGAGGGTGCTGAACGGGCCGATTTTGGGGACTAGGTGCGAAATGAACGCCTTGAAGCGTGCGAAGAAGCCCGGCTTCTCATAATCGCCGCCCCATTCTTTGCGGTAGCCAGAATTTGAAATGTTGTATATGAATTTTGATTTGGTCTCGCTGGGGTCGCTGTTTTGGATCTCTCGACTCTTGAGATGCCATGCTACTTTGGTTGTCCGCGGAATAATAATTGAAACGGCGTGGCGATAACTGCCAATGGCCAGATCCACTCCAACAAAAACGCTCGACACCTCGACTGAGTATGTTCTTGCGAACGCTCTTTCCAAAACCGGCTCGGAAACTTCAAAACCGATAAAGTCGTGGTAGGCCTTCGGTGCGTAGTTTCCCTCGGCAACCTGGTCCACATCGAAGCCAAACTCCACTTTCGCATGCGCGGAGGGCTTGTCCTCATAGGTAACGACCGGCCCATATTTCTTTGCGAGTTTGGGATACATCATTGCCACTGCGCGATTAGTGGCAATTGGATGACCGGAAGCGTCAGCAGCAAAGTGTGCGAGTGCACCTAGTGCAAATGCGTATTCGTTCAGATCTCTGGATTCTTCAATCAAGGCAAGAACGAAATCTCCACTTCGCACATAGTGCGTTAGATCACTGAAGAACGCGTTGCCGAAAGGATAGTAGCCCATGTCCTGAATAATTGCGCCCCCGTACGCATAGGCGTGGGCCTGAAGCAATTGCTCCGGCGTCGCGTTGGGAAAGCGCTTCAAGAGAACTGGCACGATGCTATCTTTCCACGCGGCGTCGATAATCGCCTCGTGCGTCAGGACTGAATAACCCAAACAACTGGGGGCACAGAATGTCCCAAATATCAGTCCGACAATAACAGGCACAGATAGGGAGAACGACTTGAATCGACGGCAAGTCAGCATCTGAACTGGTGATAGCATGGGTTTCTCATCAACTGATTGACACGTGCCTGACTGTGCGTGATTAACGCTTACCGGATACCCGAGCACTTGACCGGAGCAACGGCGCAAAGAAGACTCAGACCAATTTGTCCACTCGTAGCCAATTGAATGGCCTAGCTTATAGCCTTTGCAGGGAACTCTTGCTACTAGGCAAATCCCTAGTTTGTGTACACCTTGTACTCATCGACCTAGGAGCATGATGTCCGGATACCGGATGTGCAAGGGAGCAGCCGAACTCTTAACCAATCTATGCTCAGTGTTGAAGCGGGAAATCGAGGGAGTAATCGAGACCAATCCTTCCTTCAACGCAAATAAGACTAGATCGGCGTACGTTGTGAGCAACAAAAATAGTTCGAGGGCCTAGCAGCCCGTGGCGGAACCACACTTTCCTGAGTGGCGGAGTTTGTATTTGAGATAGCGTTCATTTTGAGGCCGGCCAAGTTGGGGCCGCAAAAAGAAAAGATTTGTGCGACTCTTGAGCGCTGAGTAGCGATGGAACAGTAGCAGAAGCACAAAAAACAGCGATGACTGTCGGTTTTTCCACTCTCGCGGAGTGCCGGAGCCCAGCAGAGAGCGGAAGATCAGGCTCAGATTGAACGCGCCGACGTGAATCAACAGTCGCTTGAGAATGTTCTGGTGCCCTCGTAGATGGGTCCTTCTCATTCCGCCGGTATCGTAGCAATGCGCGAAGCTTCGCTCGATCAGTTCACCGCGCTTCCGTAGCAGCCGCTTTCCATACGCACCGTTCACGCGCCGCCGGTTCGCATAGACCGCCTGTTGTTGCTCGCCCTTGCCGTCCCAATGCCGCTGCCCCTTCTGATGTTTCTCCGGAATGTAAGTCCGAACTTCCGCATCCTTCAGCATCACCAGCGTCTCGCCGCTATGATAGCCCTTGTCGGTGACTACTTCTTCGATGCCCTGCAGATGCATTTTTAGTTTCCCACTCGGTTCTTCAGTCCTGATCAACTCCGCGCCGTTTTCACCCGCTTGCGCCAGCGTTTCGACAAACGTCGTGGTATCTCCCTGGTCGGCTTCCTGCAGTGTTACTGCCAAAACTGCGCCCGTCTTCAAATCCACCGCATGCTCCGCTTTGTGCGCCAGATGCGTCCGACCATCTTTCATCTTCGTAATCCGCGCGTCTCCATCATGCGGATTGACCCAATCCTCGTTGCTGGCTTTGTTCTTCCGCGTGCGATCGAACCGAGCCAGATCTTCGCGTGTCGGCGGGTCGATTCCCGATTCCTTCGCCAACCCTTTCAGAAATTCCTCGTAACTCTCTCCATTGTCTCGCCGCACGATCGATCGCATCGCCGCGTTGGCCTCCAGCGTGGTCGCGTCGATTCCCACGGTCTTGCCCTTCAGCAGCCCTTGATCTCTCAGCAATTCCAAAATCCAGAAAAATACTTTCTGATGCGTCTCCACATCAATCAGCCGTCGCGTCCGCGAGATCGTCGAATGATCCGGCGTCTGCTCGTCTAACCCCACTCCCAGAAACTTCCGCAGCCCGATGGAATCGGCCGCTCGCCAGGCGATCCCTCGCTCGGAATCAATCCCTTCAAAATATCCCACCAGCAGTAATCGGAAATAGATCCCCGGCGCCACCGATGGTCGCCCATTGTTCTCGGCATAAAATCTCGCGCACTCTTTCTCCGCGAACTCGTCGAACCGTCCTGCTTCCAACAGTTCATTCACCCGCTTGTAAAAAGGATGCGCCGGCCCATTCACCAGCTCACTATGACTGATCCACAACCGCTCTTGCCGTTGTCGCCGCCTTCGTGTTCCCATCCCCATCGGCACTTCTCCCAGAATTCAATGGCATTCTACGAGAAACACAAACGGAAACAAGTTACTTCAGGTTACCGATCAAATACCCACTTTCACCACAGGCTGCTAGGGGAATCCCTAGTTATAATGGACGCCGTCGGAAATCTAAATTTCCATTGTAAGACGGTCACCGAACGGCTCGAAAAGGGCAAACGAATAGCGCGGGTTAGGAAAATCCGACTCAGAACGGATTTTAGGACCTGCACTGTGGACCGGCGGGTATTCAGTGGCCTCTTGACCTGGTAATAAGGCAAGCGATCGTGCCGGAACTGTCCAATTGAATCGACCCGATTCAGATTTGACCAGTTTCCGGCACGTCGTTTAGTCGCTCGAATGGAGATTCTCTGACGACAGAGCCAGTCAAGGTTCTTCAGAGCAACTTCGTTGAATCGGTCGCATGTCATTTTTAGAAAGCAATACCAATGTCGCTGATGTGGCCACTGCGAACAAAAACTCGGGCGTACGCGACCTTTTCGCGCCGTCTGAACTTCAGAAAGGAATCCATGCGATTTGCTATTCTATGTCTCTTAGCTGCCACCGTCTTCCAAGCAGCAAGCCCTGCACAAGCTCCTGTTTTCAAAATTACGCCAGCAGAAAGTACGATGAAGTTCGACGTCGAGGCGTCGGTGGCCATCGTTGGCAGGTTCGATAAATGGGACGCTACCCTGACATTCGCGTCGCCAGAACTTTCGACTGCCGTTCTGGACATCAAGATTCAGGCTGCGAGCGTGGATACCGGGAGTGGCATGAAGAACGGTAAGCTGAAAGGCAAAGATTTCTTCGATGTCGAGAAAAATCCGTTGATTACATTTCACTCAAACAAGGCTGTGCAGACCGGCCCCAACAACATTGAGTTCGACGGTGACTTTACGATCCGCGGCGTAACGAAACAGGAGAAGTTAAACTTCACGATTACCGGCAAGGGGACTGGTTCGGGCACGATTGCCGGGACTATGGCCTTCGACCGCAAGCAATACGGCATGAACAGTGGCATCCCCTTCATTAAAATTGCGGACCGTGTGGAGGTCAGCGTCGACCTCAATGGAAAGCGTATCAGCGGTCCTCCCGTCAACCTGAAGTAGTTACAACGAGCCAAAGTGCCTAACTCGGTAGCCGTCTTCACTCCGGCAAAATAACTTCAAGTTGAAATCATCAGAGCGACTGGGCTCCATCTCTTTGAACCTTGCTAAGCTCGGGACTTCCCGCGACCGAATTTTGCCGCGACCAAAACAACAATCAGCAGCACTATTCCTAGACCGATGAAGGGGAGATAGCTTCCCGTGGCCGGATTCGATTTCTCAGGGGCAGCAGGCGCTTCCGAAGTCTCCGGCGGAGCAGCCGTGGGTGCTCCCTCGGCAATCAGCAACGGAGTGTCGGCTGGCGGAGCTGGCGGAGGTGTCGGCGTCGTGCCGCTTACACTCTTCTCCTGCGATGTAACCGACACCGTCCCGCTTGCACTCTTCTCCTGTAATGTGGCCGACGCGGGAACCTGCGTAGCTTCCGGGAGTGTCGGCATTGTGCCGCTTACACTTTTTTGCTGTGATGTAACCGACGCCGGAACCTCTACGATTTTTGTTGCCGTGACCACCATCCCTTTCCTCAAGCCAAATGCGTCAACCATCTCTCCATTCACTTTGAATTTCTGATCCTTCGGAATCTTGAACGACTGATTCGTTCCATTTTCCAGGGTCAGGATCACGGAGAGTGGCGGAGTGACATGCCAGACCTTTCCCGTCACCGTCTCGACGGTGGTAACGATCTGAGGAGTGGTTGTGGTGGTGATGGTGCGCTGAAGCTTCATGCCTGGTTTCAAGTCGTGAATCCCGAGCTGTTTTCCATCAACTGTAACCTTGGCCCTTTCCGGGATGTTCGCAAAATGTCTGATCGAGCCATCCGCCATCCTCACGATCAAATCGTTGCCTTCCACCGTGAGAACCTCGCCGCGATCAACCTTAACAACTTCGCTACTTTGGCCCTCTCGTATACTCGTTTGCGTCTGTACTTGTGCTCCGGCGCTCAAAGCAAAACCAATACAAAATGTCCCCGTAGCGAGCATGAGTCTGCTTCTCATCCAATTGTTGCTTGACTTCATGTTTTGTTCTCCTCCATTGAATCCAACAAACATTTCCCGCTGATTTGCCTACTGTGTTTAAACTGACCGAGCCGATAGAAACCGGATCAAGGAGTAGTCGACCACGCCTTGCCAAAAAGTGCCCGCAACCGAGCTGCGACTATCCAATCAAATCCCTGGCAAAGGCCACGAAATGACAGCCCCTCACTAAAAACAGAAGCCGTAGTGCAGCCTGTCACAATCAACGCAGCGATATAGTCGAACGGCCAATATGAGAGTCAACTTTGCGAGCCCTTTGCGCTTCTCCCTGAACACGGTTCCGTGACAATAAGGACATCTCCTATGTCTGTGAGTCGTGAGAGCAAAGAGCAAGCCCGAATGTGTACGTCCTCGGCTAGCGATGGTCGCATTTTGTCGCATAACCTGTACCAACTACTTGATTATCTGGGTGCTTTCTTCTCGGGCCGACTTAACTCGATCATCCGTATGAACTTCACTATTAGTAACAAACGCTGTTTCAGTAGTTCCCTCGCAAAGTCACGCAAGAGGAGATGCACTTGATTCAATTCGCCCTGCGCCTCCAGCTCTTCCTGCGCTGTACGCACCAACGCGATCAACTGAGCATCTGAAGCCTTCTGGTCCACTGCTTCCGTTGAGTTCAACAGCTACACTGGAAATTCCTCGATTACCTCCTAGGAAGCGCATGAAGGTTAGTGTGGGGCAATTTCTTGCTTTAGGCGGGGCCATACTCGAAGCTTAGTTCGCAGATACCCTCATGGGAACTAGGGATTCCCCTAGTTGTTTGGGAACGGGGCCGAGTCTAAAAAGTTAAGCACAGGCCCAACAGGGTCGGTGCAACCCCTCCGATCGCGAACACACAACAGGACTCGGGGAATCCCTACCACCCCGAACACCTCCCCGAGTCCTGGCCTCAAGGGACAAGAGTTGCTGGGATTACGGACCGGGCTGCAGGTGTAGAGTCTTCGGGGCTTAGATTGGCCAAGGAGGTTGCCGATGAACATGACGACAAGCACTCGGCAGGTCGGTGCCGTCACGGTTGTGGACATCAGCGGACGGATTGTACTTGGCAAAGAGAGCGCATCAGTGCGCGACCTGATTCATGACCTGTTGAGTAAGGGACATAAACAGATTTTGCTCAATCTTGGGGCTGTCGATTATATCGACACCATGGGCCTGGGTTCTCTGGTCGGTGCCTTCGTGACTGTGCGGAAACAGTGTGGAGAACTGAAACTTCTCAACCTCCCAGAGAAGGTCGCTAACCTAATGCAGACTACAAAGCTTTTCACCGTCTTCGACATCCTAAATGACGAGGCAGCGGCAGTGATGTCTTTCAGTCATTCGGTAGCGACGGCTAGGGCCTGAGTTGCTGGACATCCGTTACCCTAGTCCTCCACTGACCGGCCACTTCGCCGCAAGCCACTAAAGCTAAGATCTGTTTTGTGACGATCACTGGTCTGCATGGCTCATATCTTGTGTGGGGTGCGGAGCCTCGCTGCTCAAGCCAGCAAGACCAGCAAGGCGTACGACACTGGTTTTTGCCCGAAGAACGGCCCAACGAATCCCTTCCTGCGACAGAATTAAGGCAATGGAAAAAACAAGAATTGCTACCGTAGAAACGGCAAGTAGGAGCAGCACCACAAGAGTCTCCTGCACCAGGTAAGGCTTCATTGCAAACCCCGCCCCTGCGACAAGTAATAAAGCAAGCATGCTGCTGCGAACCATGATCCGAGATGTCTGCTCTCCGAAGCTCTCACGATAGCCTCTTCTGCGTGGCATATAGCCCTCAAATCAGATTCGTTTTTCCGAACGGCAACGCAAAGAAAAAGATGAGCGGGATGCATGTATGTCTTGTAGCACCGGAGCCTCCGCCCAGGACGGGCACGGCGGAAGGTGTGAGACTAGACGCTTGAAGTATACACCCGGTAGTTCGTCTTTGCGGCTAACTCTTGGCAAGCCGACATCAGTTGACGAACTTTCAGCACGCAAAACAAAGAAGTCCATTAATAAGCAACCTTAGAAAGCAACTCAGAAGCTAGCCATCGGCGAGCCGATAAGCCCTTGGAAACACGGGCCGAATAGATGTCTAATACTGCAATGAACCGAGTTTTCGCAACCTTCCCTCTGGTTCTTCTCGGCGCGATTTTGCTAGTTGGGAGTGTCGCATGTCAATCGCAGCACGGCATCCTGGCATGATCCATCCAACCATCAAGTGCAATTCGTCACTGTGGAGGATAACGTCAAGCTAGAGGTACTGGATTGGGGAGGATCTGGGCGGCCGATTGTTCTGCTCGCGGGGTCTGGCAATACCGCACACGTCTTCGATGACTTTGCCGAAAAACTCGCTTGTTCCTACCACGTTTACGGCATCACTCGGCGCGGATTCGGCGCCTCCACTCACGCCAATTTCGGTTACACCGACCAGCGTCTGGCCGATGACATCCTTCAGGTCATGCACTCCCTCCGAATTGTTGCTCCGGTACTGGTGGGTCATTCGATGGCGGGGGCGGAGTTGACCACGATGGGTAGCCAACATTCCGATCAGTTGGCTGGTCTTGTTTACTGGACGCGGTCCTTGACCACGTGCGCGATGATGCTGACTATGCGTTGATCCGAGAAAAACTACCCGCGTCGATGCTTCACGGGCCAGAACCCACCGATGAAGACGTGAAAACCTTTCAAGCCTACCGGGATTGGCAGAAACGGATCGGCAACACGGTGTTCCCTGAGTCGGAGTTTCGTAATTGCTATCAGGCCAATGCCGACGGAAGCATGGGGGCGATTACAAGACTGCCGGGAGCATCTTTGAAGCAATCGATGCGGGCGTACGTAAGAGGGACTACTCCGGGATAAGAGTTCCCGTACTGGCGTTCGTGACGTTTCCCGCCTCAGCGGGCAATCTGATGGGGGGAAATTATCAACCGAAAAACGAGCAAGAACGCGCCGCGATAGAGGAGTCGTTCAAATCCGTTGTGGGCTATATCAAGCGAGACGAGCTGAGGCTTCAGAGTGAAGTGCCCGGTGCGCGAGTGATCGAGATGCCTGGGGCAGATCACCATCTCTTCCTCTCCAATGAAGCGGATGTTCTACGAGAATTGCGCAAATTCTTGGAAGGTCTGTCTCACCCCTAGCCCGAATTCCGAGCCAACTAGCACTCGCAAGCCCAGAACTGGGCTTCTCACTCCGCCAGCGGACGGCTGTTCGGAGTTACGGCCGATTCTGGCTGCCAGATCACTGGAAGCATATCTCCCTAGTTGTACCGAATTCAATGAGTTCAGAAGTTAAGCTTCGATACCTGTTCTTAATCTGTCCATAGGTCCAATGGACAGGTAAAGGCGAAGTGATTAGCGTGTGTATAGAGAAAGCGGAAGATGGGCAAGCCATGACTGACGACATTTCGGAACTCTACACGCTTTACATCATCCCAGCCGCGATTCCCAAGGACCCCGGTGGGGCTGCCCATATTGCGGTTGAGGTGCAGGCAGAGCAAATAGGTGGCGATAAGGGTTTCCGCGCTTTCTGGTCTAATATTGATGAATTCATGAATCGACTTGGACCCATGCTTTGCTCTGACGCAGTTCGCTGGCGACAAATCGAGAATGTGCTCAATCAGCAAGGTATCGTGAGCGTCGCCGGAAGTGACGCTGAACTGGCATTTACTGAAGAAGAGTTAAGGGAGTTAGGCCTAGAGGAAGCCGATGCGATTCGAGCGGCCTGAGACGATGGAAAATCACGGCTGGGAGATGGCCTAAGGTGTATGAGTCCGGTAACCGCGTCAATGCACTTGGAAACTGCGTTGCACTTGTGCACGGATTAGGCGACTATTCACTCGAGGTTTTTGATTTTTCGTATTTCTTTGCCTGGAAACATGCGCCGGATGATCGACGGGTGGATTTCCAGAGCCATTCCGATTTCTTTGGAAGGTGTTCCCATTTTAAGGAGCAAGAGAATCAACAGTCTCTCTACACCCTCGGTTTCACTCAACCCTCTGTATGGCATGACTTCTCCTTATGACGGCTGGTGGGGCAGTTTCTTCACAAATAAAAGACTGCAGATCAGTCATGCTTGCATCTGATGCCTCTTCACGGTTTACACCGTCAATGGTGGACGTGGGCAGTCTTTCGGAATCGTCTTCATTTTGTGACGATCAACGCTCTTGACTAGGACACCGCGAGATTAGTGGTACAAATTAGTAACGGCGAGAAAGCTAGCTTGGTCCATCATTCCCGCCCAGAGGCTGGTGGCCAATGCCGCTCTTTCTCGCCGTCAAGACACGCATCCTATCCACATTGATAAAGGTCCGCTGTTCACTTTTGAACTCTCTGTCGCTAGGTGCTTGCACTGGAGTAAAATATCCTCGCAAGGCCCATCTTCAGTTGCTGAGGCGGAGTGAATATGAGACCCAAAAACCGTCAGAACAATGGGAATGGGAACACTTTCGACGTACATGCCTTTCTTGACACCGCAGGAGTGTCGAGAAAAGTGACTGAGTATCGGAGAAACGAACCCATCTTCTCCCAGGGTGATGCCGCCGAAACTGTCATGTATATCCAGAAGGGCGGCGTCAAATTCTCGGTTGTGAATGAATCGGGGAAGGAAGCCGTAGTTGCGATGTTCGGCCCAGGTGAATTTTTTGGAGAGGGATGCATGGCGGGCCAACTAATTCGGATGGGCACGGCGACAGCCCTTACGCGGACGACCCTTCTTGTTATTCAGAAAAAGGAGCTGCTGCGTGCCCTCCACGATCAGCACGAATTATCAGACCTCTTCATTGAGTACATGCTTAGTCGTAATATCCGCATCGAAGAGGATCTGGTCGATCAACTCTTCAACTCGAGTGAGAAGCGCCTGGCACGTACCCTCCTCTTGCTGGCCCGCTACGGGAAGCAGGAACAACCTGACGGGATACTTCCGTTGGTTTCGCAGGAGACACTGGCAGGCCTGGTCGGGACCACTCGTTCAAGGGTAAATGTATTTATGAACAAATTCAGGAAATTAGGATTTATCGAATACAACGGCAAAATCAAGGTGAATAAGTCGTTGCTGACAGTGGTTTTGCACGAGTAGATAGTCCCGTGTGGATACGATCTGTGCAATTCTGCACAGACACGTCAGTCCGCAGGGGGTATGCTGCCAGACAATTCAGTACCCTTCACTTCAACACCCCTCAACCCCTTACCCTGAGCCCCAAAAGCCCAGGGTGTGCACTACGAAAAGACTGGCTGTCAAAACTTAGCCCGACTCTCCATTTTAACGTAGCTACGGACAACCCTAAGCCCGGGCCGGCGATAACTAAAGACACAACGACGGTCGGGCCGCACAACGAGCCGAGACGTTCCGCACTTCAACTTCACCTCGTCTTGCCATTGCCGGGAAATGCTTTTGCGGGATGAAGCTTGTTATAGTCTTTTATGAACATGCGCAAGCCGGAATCCAGCGTAATTTTTGCATAGCCCGCCGAAAGCTGTTCTCTGTAATGTTCTAGATAGAAATCGAGTGGATCGTCTGGGTCCATGTCGATGACGATCAAATCCGCATCGTTCATGACTAGCTTGCCGAAGCAAAGACGATTGTTCTTGTAGGCCATGTAATTTCTGGCGCGAATATTTTTCACAGGCTTGGCATCCGAACCGCCAAAGACCTGAATAATTTTGTCGCCTTCAATTCGTACGGAGACTACCTTGCCTTCAAAATGGGGAGGCGGCAAGATCTGTTCAAGATCAATGATCAGATCGTCTTCTTGAGCCCGCACGCCCGGAACTTTGCCCTCCTTCATCAACTCGCCTAAATCGACACCGAAAAGATCCATCAAACCTTTTACTTGGACATGCATAGCCTTGATCTTCTCGTTGTGCAGGCGAAGTTTTCCGTCAGCGGTGGGAATGAGAATCCCCTCGGTCTCAAATGGAATGTCCCCCTTGTCATGGAGCTTTCCCTTCACTCTCAGGTGCCCCTTCTCAACGCTGATGGATAGCTCTGTCAAGGGCGAATGCGGACGCGCGAAAACATCAGAATTTAGAACGTTCGCCAAATTTGACGAATCAATAACGATCTCCGCCGTGCTTATGCGCAGGCTAAACGACTCTTTGTCGTCGAAGACGGGGAATTCATTTTTGCCGAGGGGCACGAGCACACCGTTTAGTGATTTTATTTCCACCGCCACGGTTTCCGAAAGATGAAACATCACATTGCTCATCTGCGTCTGGACCGTGGCACCCTGTTTATCGTTGGTCGAGGGATTTTGGCTGACGACGATTTCCGGCAACGCAGCGCAAAGGAGAACGAACAGAGCCCGAGATATCAGAAGCGGTATAGATATGTGGAACGAGACCAAGTTCCTTACGTATTGCAATATTGCACCTCTAGCAGATCCTGACCGGAATTTCCGATTTCGGCATCGAATTGCTCTAACGCAGATTCCTAAACGCGTCACTGGTCTTGAAGTGGTGGGGAAATGCCTCTTCGTAGGAAGACAGGCCCGGGCAAATCAGACGTTTATGCGCGAAGGAAAAGCCAAACTTCTCCATTTCATTTTCGGCTCTTTGTGCGGACCAGCCCTCTTCGGCCATGCGGTAGGATGCAATCATCATTGCCGTGCGGTCGTCGCCCAAGCGACAATGGACAAAGATCTTTTTACCAGGATTCCTCCGCAACAAGGTAAGGAATTCCGCGAAGATTCTATCGCTCGGAAAGGAGCATTGCCACGGTATTGCTACGTACTGCATGCCGAGATGGGTCACGATCTTACGCTCATCATCGCGGTTCCCGCGCAAGTCCACCACGATGTTCACACCCATCTTTGCCAGCATGTGAAACCCGGTTTTCGATGGCTGACCGCCGTGGTAAAGGGTCGTAGACGCCTCGCCGAAGTTTGGCAGGTTTTTGTGCCTGGACTTGCTTGTGCTTGGGTGCTGGGTGGGCAAAGAGACATTTACCCATGGATACTCCTCCGCCGTGGTGGATAATGTAGCCACCAGAAGAGCGAGGCTTGCAAAAAAACTGACGGCACGAGTTGTAAGACCTCGAACTCGGAATGTTCTCTGTCCGAACATTAGCGCCACATGTTTTACGAGATTAATGTGAATTTCTGACACCCACTCCACACGCCGACCAAATCGAGTTTTTTGACCTGTTTCACGCAGAAAATTTACATCTCACTGGTTAGTGCGGTCTCTGGAAAATTGAAAAGGACCTGTCCGATAATCGTGGTGCTAACCGGGGGCGAAAGAGAAGACCTGCGAGAAGTTGATCCCGTCGATTTGACTGGCCCAACTCTGAGGTCAATATTGTGCTTTCCCGTCGTCCGATGAAAAATCTTAGAGACTTTCCGGGATGTGCGCTGTTCACTTTTGTACGGACTTGATGAATCAAGTGGCTACTAGTTCCCGGTAAACGGGTTTGAACGCGCGCAGAGCAACGTGCCTCTGCTTGGTCCGTTGTAAAAACGCGCCTCCGATTAAGCGCTATCGGGACTTGGGCTCCTTGTTGGGGGAGACTCAGTGGCGGCTGCGAGAGCTCGCGCAGCAGGGATTTGCCGGAATCGTCTCGCATCTGGAAACTCGATGAGCATTTCAATGGTAGCTCAATCACGGGTCGCTTACTCGTAGCGCAAGGCATCAACGGGATCGAGGCGTGCCGCTTTGATAGCGGGATACATGCCAAAGAAGAGACCGACGCTCATGGAAACAGCCACTGCCAGAACGATGGACCACAGGGGAATAGACGAGGGCAAGCTGGGTACTGCAAGGTTGATCAGCAGACTGATGGCACCGCCCAATAACACACCAATCACGCCTCCCGCGCCAGTAAGCACAATTGCCTCGGTCAGGAATTGCCAGATGACATCGCGTCGGCGCGCACCGATGGCCTTGCGCACGCCGATTTCGCGGGTGCGCTGAGTGACGGACATGAGCATGATATTCATGACTCCCACACCGCCAACCAGAAGACCGATGGAGCTGATGACAGAAATCAAAAGAGCCACCGAGGCGGTGATCTGTCGAAACTGATCGGCAATCTGTTGGGCACTGGAGACGCCGAAATTATCAGGCTTGTTGTACGGCACGTTCCTTCGACGGCGCAACACGGCGCGGATCTGGTCTTCGGCTTCAGCCATCTGCCCAGGATAAGCTTTGGCTCCGACGAAGTTCTCGTCGTCCTCCGGGTTGTGTTTTCGATACGAGCGATACGGCACCATGATGGCTTTGTCGGCAGATTGATCCTTGACGAAGCCGCCCTTGCGCGGTTCGAGAACTCCGATTACCTCGTAAGATACGCCATCGACCATGATGGGCTTCCCAAGCGGATCCATACCTGGATACAGAGTCTTGGAAATATCCGCACCAATCACGGCGACATCCGCGCGATGCATGTTTTCGGCATCGCTGAAGAAGCGCCCACGCCGTGGCCGAGAATTAAAAACTTCTTCGGTGGACGGGAGTGTACCGTTGTAGTCCACGCCGGAAACTTCTTTGCTCAAATAACGTGCAGTAACGGGTCCGCGCTGCGGTCCATCCTCGACAAAACGCGGATATAGGCTGGCGGTAACGGTGCGTACAGCCGGACAAAACTCCTTGATGGCCTCGGCATCCTCAAAGCTAAGAGGTTTGCGGTCGCGCTCCTCGGGTGAAAGCCGCCCTGTATGGATGCCGGGATCGAACCGAAAGATGAACAACGTCTCTGGGCCGTAGTCGCTCAAGTAGGCATTCACATTGCCATAGACACCCACAAGAATGGAGACGACGGAGAGCAAAGCAGTAATACCGATGACCACGCCCAACACGGTCAGAAACGAGCGCATCTTGTTCTCTCGTAGAGTGGAGAGTGCCATCCGTGCGTTTTCGCTGATGTTCATGCTCATGGTGATCTCCGGCGGAATCAGACCTCCTGCCGCAAGGCCTCAATGGGCTGCAAGTTAGCCGCCTTTCTTGCGGGGTACACCCCAAAAAATAGACCAACGGCGGCGGAAATCGCTTCGGCAATAAGGACTGCTGAGAGTGGCACGGACATGGGAACAGAGGTGGTCGCAGTGGTCAAGATGGAGATGGCGTAGGAAAGAGCAACACCAATTGCGCCGCCAACAGCGGCCATCACAGCGGCTTCGACCAGGAATTGCATCATGATGTCACGGCGGCGAGCACCCAGGGCCTTGCGGATGCCAATTTCGCGAGTGCGTTCGGTGACGGCGGCGAGCATGACGTTCATGATCACCACGCCACCAATCACCAGGAAGACGGAAACTACTCCAATCATGGCCGTGGCGATGACGCCGGTGAGATTCTTCCAGAGATCCATCAGCGTCGCTGAATCGAAAATGCCGAAGTTGTCGGTTTCATTGGGAGACAGGTGGCGCCGGGCGCGCATCAACGCACGCGCTTCGTCCTGGGTCCGTTCCATCCATTCTGCCCCGCGTGCTTGGACGTTGATCCAAATTCCGTCGTAGGCGCCGTAGATCTTGAAATAGGTTTGAATGGGGATGTAAGCGAAATTATCCTGCGACTGGCCGAGAACTGAGCCAATCGCTTTGGCGACACCAACGATCTGGAATGGCCGGCCGTCGATGAGTACTTCATGGCCGATGGGATCGACGTTGGGAAACAGCTTTGTGGCCAGGTCACTGCCGATCATGGTAACCAACGCGCGGCTCTCGTCATCGCCACTGGATATGTAGCGGCCGTATGCGGGCGTCACGATATCAATATCACCCATATTGGCCGTGACACCACGGATGCTGCAGTCTTCCAAGCTTTGCGAGTTCGCGCGAACTTTTCCGGAAGTTCGCTGCTCAACACCAAGGCGTAAAGGGAGTTTTAAATTCTGCTGCAAAGATTCATAATCGTCCCAAGTCACCTTTTTGTTCCTGCGATTGGCCTTCACGTACTCGTCCACGTCGGTGATGATGGGAAATCGAGTCAACAGAAATACATTGGAGCCGAGATTGGCGACGCGATCGGCGATATAGTGGTCCACGCCAGAAATCAGCGCGATGACGACAATGAGCGTGGACACTGAGAGGATGATGCCGAGCAAAGTGAGAAAGGAGCGCATTTTGTGCGCGCGCAAGGTCTCCAACGCCACGCCGATCGGTTCGCGAAGCTGCATTCGCCGGCTCATGAATGCGCCCTTCTGGTTGGAAACCCAATTTCAAATCTGAATTGCGCAAACGATACGGCCCCTCGGTTACAGGTGTCAAGCTCGAATCGCGCTAACCGCGGTCCAATGACAAGCGTGGTCCCTTCCGCGGTTCTCCTGACGACTCAGGCATGCTGCCGGGCAGTTGGAATCACTTTTCCGATTAGTGCGTCAGGAATCGGGAATGAATTGGTGCTAGTATTACTACGTTAAGTGATCGACATTTGGTTTTGCCGGCGTTACCGTCGCGAGTATGACGGATGCCCAAGTCGAAAGATGCCGAAAACGCCTGGAGCAATTCCTGAAGAATTTGCTGGAGCCCCTGGGCAGGAGCGAGCGAAGACACTGGGGTGCGGTTTACGTTCGTGGACTTCTGCTGAATGGCGAACGCAAGTCCATCGAACCGCTTGCCGATCGCTCGGAGGAAGGAAACGTACAAGCTCTCCAGCAGTTCGTGGGACAAAGCCGGTGGGATTGCATGCCTTTGTGGGAACGTCTGGCGAAACGCATGACTGCGGAATTGGAGCCGGACCCTGTTTGGGTTGTCGATGATACGGGCTTCCCCAAACAAGGGAAGCACTCGGTGGGAGTGGAAAGACAATATTCGGGAACGCTCGGCAAGGTTGGGAATTGCCAGGTGGCCGTCAGCCTACACCATGTGGGAGAACAGGGCAGCACGGTACTCGGCTGGCGTCTGTATCTGCCGGAAAGCTGGACGAAGGACGGTAAGCGTCGTGCGGAAGCGGGCATTCCGGAAGAAGTCGTTTTCAAAACGAAGTGGCAACTCAGCCTGGACATGATTGATCAGGTGCGCGCATGGGGCTTAGCGAATCGCATTGTCGTGGCGGATGCTGGTTACGGAGATACCACGGAGTTTCGCGAGGCACTGGAAGCTCGTCAACTTCCCTATGTCGTAGGTATTTCCTCAACAACGGGAGTATGGAGCAAACCACCACAAACAAAAGTTCCACGCTACCACGGACGAGGCGCTCCGGCGACGCGCTACGCCTATGGGAAACAGCGGCCGACCCGCGCGCAGGACACGGCAGTCCAAGCGAAGGGTTGGAAGAGGATCCGCTGGCGGCAAGGCAGAAAGGGGTGGCTGGAATCGCGATTCGTGGCCTTACGAGTACAGCCCTGGCATGGCTTCGTCCGTGGTCAACCACCGCACAAGGAAGTCTGGTTACTGAGCGAATGGCCGGAGTCGGAAAAGGAACCGACCAAGTATTTCCTTTGCGATCTGCCAGCCACCTACACACTGCGACGCTTAGTACGGCTGGCGAAGTGTCGCTGGAAGATCGAGCAAGATTACCAGCAACTGAAGGAGGAACTGGGACTGGATCATTACGAAGGGCGAAGTTGGATCGGCTGGCACCACCACACCACGCTGGTGATGTTGGCTCATGCATTTCTAACTCTGGAAATGCTCCGCAGTAAAAAAAAACTTCTGGCTGGACCCTGCCACGGACACGTCGTGAAATTCAATATCTGCTCTTCACCTGGACAGGCTGCTGGGCCTACGGCGGGGCGAAAGCAAACGGCCACGAAGTCCCTAAATACCTAACGTAGTAATACTGGCCTCCGGTTATCCCGTTCGGACCTAAACATTGGTTAGAGCGCTCATCCTTCCTTCGCGAATTTTTCCGTACCCTTACTTCGCAAAAGCCGCGTAGAATCACCTCTGCGAGGAGGGACCATGTTGCAAGAAACGAATCAGACAGAATCCCGAAATCTCGAGTGGACCTGTCAAGCGGAGTTTCCGATGGATGGGCCTTGCGACGCTTTGGCCAGCTACCAGTGCGGTGTTTGCGGGAAATGGTTCTGCGCGTTCCACGCCGAGAACGAACTGTGGCACGATTGTGTCCTCGAGCCGGGCGATGAGGGTGGCGAGGGCTAGCCTGGCAGATTCAGCAGCTCCGTGGAACTGCCACCGTGCAGACGCATTTCCGGCAAGGGAGGCTCACAGCATTTCTCATTTAACTCCTGCCGGAAGATGTATGTGTATTTCCCTGTCTTGAATCCACGTGCACCCTCAAATTCTGCGTGAGAGTGTTCATTTAGTTCGAACGGCTCACGAAAGGCTAGCCTGCACTTGATGTCCGGTAAGGGTTAATCAGTCACTTGAGAGCGACCGCAGCGAATTCCCCCTGGTCAGTTGAAGTTCGCCTTTGCCTAACCAGCCCGAATTGCGCTGCCTGCTAATACGCCGTTAACTACAAGCTATACATTGGGACTGAAAAAGGTTGGATAATCCGAATACGGAGATCACTCTGTATTGGAGCAGCATGGGAATGAACTCACGATTTGGACTTTTGCAAGAGTCTTGGCCAAATGGGGTGTCGGTGGAGTTCGCTGGAAAGCCCACCAATGTTTAACCGTGTGGGTGAAAAGGCTCAACTCGCCAATTCTGCCCTAAGCCGGCTCCGGCGCATCGCCGTGGAAAAATCTCATATCACGGCACCGCCAGCCGCCCGGCAGGAGACCAATCGGAGTGTATTTCTCGCAGGCACCGCGCTGGCCAGTTTTGGCAGCCTGCTCCTGGAGGTGGCTCTAACTCGATTGTTCTCGGTTGTTCTCTATTACAATTTTGCCTTTCTCGCGATCTCTCTAGCAATGCTCGGGTTGGGTGCAGGAGGTGTATTCTCCTACCTCCGTCGAGATCGGCTGGCTCAATGGAATCTCCGAAAATTAGCCAGTGTAATCTGTGCTCTGAATTCTCTTGCGGTGTTATTTTCACTCTGGACCGCACTGTCCACACCCGTCCTCCTTAAATTTGAATTTGGCAATATGCTCAGGCTTTCGGCCATCTACTTCAGTGCGGGCATTCCTTTTTTTTTTACCGGACTTCTTCTCTCCCTGGTGTTTGCCCGTGAATCCAAACACGTCCCGTTCCTGTATAGCGCGGACCTTATTGGTGGTTCGTTGGCCTGCCTGGCGGTAGTGCCTTTCTTGAACAAGCTGGGGGGACCGAACGCCGTGCTTTGTGCGGCGCTGGCAACAGCATTGGCAGCGGTAATTTGGGCGGACACAAAAGTGCATCTTACAGTCTCCATGGCAATGGTTGTGCTGCTCATGTCGCTCCTCGCAGCGAATCATTCGCAGACATTTATTGACGTTGTATTCGAGAAGGGCACCAAGGATAGATACCTCTTCGGTGAATTCGCCAAGTGGAACGCGATTTCACGGGTAGAAGTTCGCGGCGGTTGGGACGACCGTGAGAAGTGGGCTGACATCGACGCCGATGCTTCGACTCTAATCCCAAGTGCAGACCCAGGAGATCCAAAGTCAATCTCCTACGTGGAAAAGTGGGCGCCATCCTCAACTATGCTTGACGTGCTTCGCCCCACAGGCAAATACGCAATTATTGGCCCGGGTGGTGGAGTTGATGTGCTGGGAGCAGTAGTCAGTGGAAGTAAGAGCGTCACTGGGATCGAAATCAATCCGCTCATTGCAAATACCATCGTTCGCGAGCGCTATGCGGATTACACGCACCACTTGTATCAATTACCTCAGGTTCATATTCATGTCAGCGAAGGACGTTCCTGGATTCGAAGCAGCCAGGAGAAATTCGACGTTATCCAGATGACCCTGGTAGACACGTGGGCGTCCACTTCAGCCGGTGCATTTGCGTTAAGCGAAAACAATCTGTATACCGTGGAATCTTTTCGCGAATATTTCGATCATTTGGAACCGGATGGTCTCCTGGCCATCACGCGATGGGAGTTCCAGCAGCCGCGAGAAGCACTGAGAGTCGTCTCGGAAGCCATTGAGATGCTGCGCGGGTCGGGAATTGAGGACGTCCGTGGGCACTTCATTATAATTTCCAATGGTCGGCTGGACGAAGTTGGCAGGCGGGTAACGGTCCTGACAAAGAAATCCTCTTTCACCATAGAGGAAGAACGAACCGTCTTAAAGAAAGTGCAAAGCATCCCCAATTTGTATCCTGTGTATACCCCCATTGTTTATGGTCGCCCGGATAAAAACTCAAACTGCGGTGCATCACCATTGCCCGAGACTCCAGGGAATTGCATCGAGCAAGTCCTGGTTCAACTGGCTGAAACACGAATCCTGCCCGCCAAGACAACAGAGCCCTTTCAACAACTGATCAACCTGCCATGGCATAAGATCGTGGAGGGAGTAGACGTCAGTCCCCGTGCCAAGTTCATTCGCGATTATCCTTTTGATATCACATCCGCCACCGACAATGCCCCGTATTTCTTCTTCACTTTGAGAAGCAGCAGCGTTTTACGCGCGTTCTTCACTCGCAACCATCAAACCAGCATGGACTGGAAGAATAACCTCGGCCTGGTGGTTCTCGGAGCCATGCTCGTCATCTCCATCGTCGCTATCGCTGGCTTTCTGGTGGTGCCGTTGGCCTTGCACAAAGCAGCGCACAAACCAGCGATTACGCCACTGCTGTACTTTGTGGCCATAGGCCTCGGATTCATCGTCATCGAGATAGCACTGATCCAACGGTTCGTGCTGTTTCTCGGCCATCCTACGTACGCAATGACTGTCGTGGTATTCCTCATGCTCCTCTCGGGCGGCGTGGGCAGCTTTGCTTCAAAATACTGTCTGAACGAAACCCGGAGAGTTCGAGTGGTGCTCGGCGCAATTATTGGCATAGTGACTCTTTACAGTCTTATATTGCAGAATGTATTGGGCGCGCTGGTCGGCCTACATTTCCCGGAAAAACTTTTGCTTAGCACGATGCTTTTGGTACCCCTGGGTTTCCTCATGGGAATGCCATTTCCTGCCGGCCTGCGAGAGATCGCGGGACAGTATTGTGCACTCTCAAGGGAGTCCGCTGCGACACACGACAGTACCATCGAGTGGGCCTGGGCAATGAATGCGGCCTCGAGTGTGCTCGGCTCGGTGTTGGCCATCGTACTTGCTCTACATTTCGGGCTTAATGCAACATTGGGATTTGCTGCCGGAACCTATTTCGCTGCAGGTGCTCTGACTCTTTTGTGGCAAAGGGCCTCTCCAAAAGAAGTAACCATTAAAGAACTCACCAGAGAGGTCCCCGTCGAAGTCTAGTCCTCGCCTCAATGATGAGGCCAAGCCCAAAAGTCGGCACCCCCCAACGCCCAAAACAAAATGCTTTCACAATAATCATGTGCCTAACACCTTGTTCAATCCATGATCAGCAAAAGGGCTATGGCGAATCCGGTGAAGGCGAGAAGAGTTTAGCAGGCCGTCAGTTCTTTAGCAGTCACCGAAGATTACGGTAACCACACATACCCAAAACGGGAGACACCGCTCTTACTGAATGCCCGGGGGTTACAGGAGTTTCGAACCGCCTCGGAGAGATGTGTTTAGTTCCTACCTACCGATTAGTTTGAGAGTATAAGCCGACGGAGGAGCGTCTGGAGGACAAAAGCTGATCCCGGCGGACGCTATCCTCGACATTTGCCAGACATTTCTTCGCCCAAGCATGGGCCAGAGGTTGAGAGACTCTATGAAATAGAGTTCACGACTTCACATTCAAATCCCGCTGGGCCTATGGATGGATTTCTGATTCCGGCCACGCCCATTTGGAGACGGTGTGATGCGCTTGTTCGGAGTTTTGCTGCTGCGAATGATGGCCCCATTCACTACACCATTGAAATTCGGCTCGCAACGAAAGCAGACACTGCCATGCACTAAGAAGAACTCAGATTACCAGTACCTTCATCCTGACTCACGGGTGTTTACAGACCCAACGGCATTAGATTATTTGCGAGAATCATTCCAGATGGTTTCCAAGCGCAATATCAGCACTCCGGCTCAGGAATGTGGGTTACTGAAGGAGTCGAGTAAGCAGATGACTCTCCACGGCTTTTAGCGGGTCTGGTAAATGGAAAGGGCGGCCCTCTTTAGAGCCGCCCGATTGTAAAGTCAGAATTCCGTCAAATCCCGCCAAACAGGTTGCAACTATTAGATAGGATAGTGCTCGCGAGTAGCATCTGTCTGTCTACAATTGTACAGTTCACTGCAATTGAAAAAGATGCCCCGTTATTGAGCGTTACTCAGACGTTGGCCAATCCCTAGGCAACTGGTACTTGCAGCGCTTTCCTAATACTACTGTGTTATAAACAATCATAATCGCCTTCGGTGACAAAACGGGCAGGAGGGGAGTTGCTCGATAAGATGTCTGGCAATCTGAATTCGTGGGGTCGCGATGGAAAGAGGATTGTGACGTTCAACACGCACGCGGTGAGCCGCGGGGGTGGAACTCAGACGGAAGTTTCGTGGCGCGTAAGTCCAGTCGACCGGCGCTTGCAGAGGGGGAAAAACGACTTTTTCCCGCGACGAGGAAGCCGTAAGCGGCGATGCATAACGTGGCGTGGTGATGAAAACCTCGCCAGCCCCGACCTTCGTAATGTCCCAGTCCCAACTCTTGCTTCAGCTCTTGGTAGTCGCGTTCGATAATCCAACGATGTTTCGCTCGTTTCACCAACTCTCTCAGTGTGGTACGGGCCGCGAAAGTAGAAAGCCAGTACTTGGTCGGTTCGCTCTCCCGCTCCGGCCATTCGATCAACAACCATTCTTCGTCACGAGGTTCGCTTCGCCAATAGTCCCGATGAGCAGGTCGTACTCGCAGTGCCGCAAAACGGGAGCGCAATTTCTGCTTGGTGCCCTGACGCCAGGAGACCACTCTCCAATCCTTGGCCGGCAAGGAAAGAGCCACTTGTTGGACAGAAACCGGTTGATGTTTTCTATCCCGGCGCAACAATTTCGGTGGGCGCCCCAGCCCGCTTCCTGGTTTTGCCGGGAGTGGAGTTTCTCCAGGTCGCCAAACCGTCGTGTGCCCGCGCACGCCAACAACATACGGTAGGCCCAATTCGCTAAGCTGTTCCCGAAACTTAGTTTCATCGCCATACGCTGCATCGGCCAACACCGGCGCAGCGGTAACTTTATCTGCCAGCGCTTGGCGAATCTGTCCGAGGGCAATCACCGGCTTGGTTGCAAACGAGATCTGTTCCGGAACACCAGCCTTCTTGCGACGCTTCTGCTCCTGGGCCCAAGTTTCCGGTAAATACAAACGGTACGCGATGGGCAGGCTGGCGTGTTCGGTCGCAATCGACAGGCTTACCGCCACGCGACAATTTTCCTGCTTCCCTAACTGTCCGCAGTACTGGTGCGTCACTCCGACGGAGTGCGTTCCTTTCTTGGGGAAGCCGGTGTCGTCCACAATCCAAGCTATCACTGGTCCGTTGCGCTTCATGGCCGGTAGGACTGCGTGGCGCACCTGCTCGAGCAAAGCTTCGTCACTCCACGGAGCATCCGCTACCAAATGATGGAGCGATTGATGCGTCTGCCGCACATTGTCCGGAGCCAGCCGTGCCGCCATGGGTTCGACGCTCTTGCGTTCCCCGGGCAGAAGCAGACCTTTACAATACGATTTCAGCGGTTCCACGCGATCGGCGTGCTCTGCGGCTTGCGCCAGGCTGTTGAGATACGCCGCGAAGCGTTGCTGTTGTGCGCCTGGCGCCGAAGCATTAGCGCTCATGCCGACAGAGTGTAGGCAGAACGGGTGCAATCGCTACTAATTTTTGCAAGAAATGTGCTTTATTTTATAACACAGTAGTACTAAGGACCCGCTAATTTTCTCTGTCCACTCATTAACGCCTCTGAAAAACGAGATGCGCAGCGAACTGCTGCGAGAGCTGCGTTCGCAAGCAGATGCCGCGCATCTCAAAGTATGTTGTTAACCCAGTTCTGAAACCGTGTTTAGTACTGGCCGCCCATGCCGCCATAACCGGCGGTAACGGCTGCTGCCTTAACACCCGACTTTTCGTCAGCTATCAGGACTTCTGTAGTGAGCATCAATGAGACAATGGACGCTGCGTTCTGAAGTGCAAGACGAGTTACTTTGGCTGGATCAATTACCCCTGCCTTTACCAGGTCGCCGAACTCGCCAGTTTCCGCGTTAAAGCCGAAGTTCTCGTCCTTGGATTCGCGCACTCGTCCCACAATCAGTGCACCTTCATGCCCGGCGTTCAGAGCGATCTGGCGCAATGGTTCTTCGAGTGCACGCTTTACGATGTTCACCCCGATGGCTTCATCATCGTGGAGCTTGAGTTTCTCCAAGGCCGGCAAGCAGCGAAGAAGAGCGATACCGCCGCCTGCAACGATGCCTTCTTCAACTGCCGCTCGAGTAGCATGCATAGCGTCTTCCACGCGAGCCTTCTTCTCTTTCAACTCAGTTTCTGTTGCTGCACCCACTTTGATTATAGCGACCCCGCCAACGAGTTTGGCAAGACGCTCCTGCAGTTTTTCGCGGTCGTAGTCCGAGGTAGTCTCCTCGATCTGCATACGAAGCTGCTTGATTCGGCCTTCGATTTCACTGGGTTTGCCAGCGCCCGCGATGATCGTGGTGTTGTCTTTATCGATGGTTACCTTCTTGGCGGTGCCGAGCTCTTCGAGTTTCACGTTTTCGAGCTTGAGGCCGAGGTCCTCGGTGATGGCCTTGCCCCCCGTGAGGATGGCTATGTCTTCGAGCATGGCTTTGCGGCGGTCGCCGAAGCCGGGAGCTTTCACGGCAGCGCATTGGATGGTGCCGCGAAGTTTGTTGACGACAAGTGTGGCCAAGGCTTCGCCCTCGAGATCTTCAGAAATGATGAGCAGAGGCTTGCTTAATTTGGCGGTTTGCTCGAGAAGGGGGAGAAGATCTTTCATCGAACTGATTTTCTTTTCGTGGATGAGGATGCGGACGTCGTCAAGTACGCACTCCATGCGCTCTGGATCGGTAACGAAATAGGGTGAAAGATAGCCCCGGTCGAATTGCATACCCTCGACAATCTCAAGGGTTGTCTCCATCGTTTTGGATTCCTCTACGGTAATGACACCGTCTTTGCCGACCTTCTTCATGGCCTCGGCAATTATGTCGCCAACCTGTTTGTCAGTGTTAGCACTGATGGTGCCAACCTGTGCAATCATGTCGCCCTTCACTTCGCGGGAGAGTCTTTTGATCTCCGCCACGGCGACTTCGACGGCTCTGTAGATCCCGCGCTTGAGCGCCATTGGATTAGCACCTGCAGCAACCGTTCGCACACCCTCGCGGAAGATTGCCTGGGCCAGCACAGTCGCTGTCGTGGTCCCATCGCCAGCCACATCCGAGGTCTTGGACGCAACTTCTCGCACCATCTGCGCTCCCATGTTTTCGAGAGGATCCTGCAACTCGATCTCTTTTGCGACGGTTACGCCGTCTTTGGTGATGATGGGAGAACCGAACTTCTTTTCGATGACTGCATTGCGGCCTTTCGGGCCGAGCGTGATTTTGACAGCATCAGCCAGAATGTTGACACCGCGCAAAATGGCTTGACGAGAATCCGCACCAGTTACAATTTGTTTTGCCATGAGACTTCACCCTCCACGGTGATGTATTGTCCCGCCCGAAATCTTCGGTTGGGATGAAACCTACTTCTTGCCGCCTGCTGCTTTTGCAGCTTCTTTGACTTTGACCAGAATGTCTTCCTCACGGAATATAAGGTATTCCTGGTCGTCGACCTTGATTTCGTTGCCGGTATATTTGCCGAACAAAATGCGGTCACCGACCTTCACGTCGAGTGGGACGCGATGGCCCTTTTCCATCTTGCCAGCACCAACTGCGACAACTTCTCCCTCTTGCGGCTTTTCCTTCGCCGTGTCGGGGATAATGATGCCGCCTTTTGCCGTCTCTTTCTCTTCAAGCCTGCGTACGAGGACGCGGTCATGTAGAGGAGTAATATTCACATTCATTTCGTTGACCTCCATTCCATTCATTCCATACAAAAATCTTTACGACTTCACGCCAACACCGCGCGCAAGGAGTGCCTGATTTATATCTACCAAATGGATGTCGCATTCCTTGAGGCTTGTGAACGCCGAGGGGATCAAGCTCCCGGGATGGACTGTCTAACAAAACAGTCCTTTTACGGCAATACAATCCTAGCCTGGGTTAGAGATTGTGTCTGTTCAGTTGTATACAAGTTTTCAGTTTGTCAGAGTAGCGGCCTTCGCGTCGAATGCGACTGACAGGAATTCTTCCACAGATCCATTCTTCCGACCCGAACATCCTCCACTTGCCGGATAGGCTGGTGTGATTTGTCCACCGCTGGGCTGCTTGAATGCAGTAGTGATCTATGACTCGCTAGTTCGCGTAGACGTTTAAGGCAATGCGATCCTGGGGATAACGGCGGTTGTACAGGTAGTAGCCGTGACCAGTGTTGTCGATGTACATGTCATCGTTGTCGTACCAGTTGTCTGACCAGTATTCCGGCCACGGGTCTACCACGCTGAAGGAAAAGCCACTATATTGGAAGCGTGGATATCCGCCGACCATCGACACCGGATAGCTGCTCATCCGGAACCCGTGAGCTGGACCAAAGTACCCACGATAACTGTTCTCGGGAATCTGGTAGCCGTTGTAGCCGCCGCGTTGCTGCCAGTCGCGATGCTCATTCTGCCAGTTGTGCGCGCGGTGCTGCTGCCATGCCACTCCCCATTCACCATTTTCCCCGCCGCCTACGTTGACACTGATCGCGATGCGATCCCGCGGATATCTGCGGTTGTGCAGATAATAGCCACCGGCGAAGTAGTCGACATACACGTCGTCGTTCGCGTACCAGTCGTTTGACCAGTATTGCGGCCATGGGTCAACCACATTGAAATAATACCCACCGTACTGGAAGCGCGGGTATCCGCCAACCACCATCACCGGGTAGCTGTACATACGGAATGCGTGGGACGGCCCAAAATAGCTGCTGTAGTGGTCCGGAGGGATTCGCTCGCCGTTGTAGCCACCGCGTTGCTGCCAGTCACGATGCTCGGACTGCCAGTTCGTTGCGCGACGCTCCTGCCAAACACTCCGCTGTTCAACCTGCTGCTGGCGTTGCGCCTGCGGAGTCTGCATTTTGACTTGCTGCGGGCGGTACTGCTGCTGCTTATTCAGATTCTGTTGTTGCTGTTGCGCATGCTGTTGTTGTTGTTGTTTGTCGGCCTGGGTTTGCTGCGCATGTTGCTGCTGCTGTTGTTTCTGTTGTTGGTCCTGCTGACCCTTTGCTTGTTGTTGCGCATGCTGTTGTTGCTGTTTGTCGGCCTGGGTTTGCTGCGCATGTTGTTGCTGCTGTTGTTTCTGTTGTTGGTCCTGCTGACCCTTTGCTTGTTGTTGCGCATGCTGTTGTTGCTGTTTGTCGGCCTGGGCTTGCTGCGCATGTTGTTGCTGCTGTTGTTTCTGTTGTTGGTCCTGCTGACCCTTTGCTTGTTGCTGCGCATGCTGTTGTTGCTCAGGCTTTGCCTGTTGCTGTTCAGGTTTGGCCGGCTGCTCCTGTTTCTGCGGTTTCTCTTCTGGTTTCTGCCATGCGTTTGCCGAAGCAGTTAACCCCAGAAACAGAAGCACTGTTGCTGTACTAAAAACTCCAATTAATCTCATCTTGTCATCTCCATTACTCCTTATTCGTGGCCTCATCTTTGTGAATATCTAAGGCGGTTCGTTTGCCGACCACTAGTTTTGAATTCCGAATCGCAGCCCTCGGCTGAACCGTTGATCCCCAAGGCTTACGTTCCCAAATGCATATGGGGGAACGAATGAAATACGCCAAAAACGCTCAGGAGCCATAGAACGACGCAAATCACTACCACTGCATTCAGGATGGACTTAATCGTTCCCTGCATTGGTAGATAAGTGTTGACCAGCCAAAGCAGAACACCTACCACGACCAGAACAATAAGAATTTGAAGTAACGGCATAATCGATTGATCTCCTTCTTCTCGCAGTCAGACACACCCTCTGCCCCCAGAAGGGGTAAGCCATTGATCCTTGTTTGTCCGCCATTTTGATATGTAACTTTTTGTTGAATCATGGACGTGCTCCTTTGAGCCTGGTCCCTTAGTTAGGTCAAATGTTCTGAGGACATGCGGTCAACCTGAACTTAGCAAGTTCTTCCGCACACCGCTGTACAGAAACGAACAGTCACCACATCGCCAGTATCGTTCATCGTCGAATCGACAGAGAGTTCGCATTGCACAGAGATTCCGTCAGGCAGGAGAGTACCGCTCTGGAGGTTACTAACAACTTAATTTACGTAGTCAGTCACCGCGGAAACATTCTCGGGCAAGGTTGTATGCGTTCAGCACACAAAAATCGGACCGACGTTTTATTTCGCATTCAAGTTGGATCGCAATCGCTGCCAGGCATATTGCGCGCTCAATTAATTGAAACTCCCTGGCAGAAGGATTCCTTCGCGGGTAACTGTACATCTCTAAGGATCCCAAACGTTCGTTTGCCTCGGAAAGAAGGAGTTGAGTACAGAAATTTGACAGTCCCAAACTAGCCGCCTACACGGCGATTTCTGAGAGTTCGCGTTCGTCGTCCCAGGTAGGGAACATGAACGAAAACACACTACCGATCTGGCAATCGAGAGCACTGCATATCCCGTTCAAGACATCGTGAAGCGGCGCCCGCAAGGAAATTGATTGCAGGATATATTCTTCCTGTCTCATCAAATACCCGCTACGCCCATCCAAATGAGACGGTGGTTTCAGGCTTTGCCAATCATCGCGCTCGTTCAAACGTCGCTTATTCATGCGTGGTTCCGCTTAATCAAGGCGTTTTCTTTCCAATCCCGATTCTCGCCAATTTCAGTGATCGAATCCGTGAACAGGGAATCTGAACCTTCATTCAACCTTACCAGACGTGGCTTCAGGGATTTCATCGCATACAGAGCTCTGTCGGCCGCGTAAAGAAGAGTCCCAATGCTGTCCGCTTCGCGCGGATAACCGGCAATCCCTAGACTCACTGAAAGTGCTGGTTCTTCGGCCTCTTTTTCCAGTATTTCGCAGATCCGCCGTGCGACCAGGGTAGCTGCGGCAATTCCCGTCTCTGGCAGTACCACGGCAAACTCGTCTCCGCCGTGCCGTGCCGCAGTATCAATGGAGCGGCAGCAGTCTCGAAGAATCTGACCCAAACGGCAAAGCGCCCGGTTTCCTGCGAGGTGACCAAATTGGTCATTAATCTTTTTCAGGCCGTCGAGATCCAGCAGCAAAATTGAAAATTCACGTCCAGTGCGCTTGGAGCGGTAGAGTTCGTTTTGCAGGACCTCGAACAGATGACGATGATTTGCCAAACCGGTCAACGGATCGCTCGAGGCTTGATGACGTAAGAGTTCTTCCAACGCCCGCTGGTCGGTGATGTCGTCGACGATAATTTCACACCCGTTGAAATGCCCTTGTTCGTCAAAGGCATCGAGTCCGCTCAATCGTACCTTCAGGAGCGTTCCATCTTTTCGCTTCCATTCCGTCTCAACAGGCTCGATTCGGGTGCTCAGATCCGAGCTTTCGGGCAATGGCCCTCCGTTTCCCAAATCCAGGACAATCTTCAAAGCGCCGCTCGCTGCAAGTAGCTCTTCTTTATCGTCATATCCCAGCATCTTCACCAACGTCTGGTTGACGTCGATCAATATTCCGGAGGCATCGGACCGGCAGATTCCGTGTACCGGATTGTCGGCCAGTGCGCGGTACAGTGACTGCGAATGGCGTAAGGCTCTTTCCGCCTCTTCCAGTTCCGTCCGCAGATTCCTCTCGTTCAAGGCACGCCGGACGGTCATTGGAAGCTGGGCGATATTTTCGCGCGCAACGTACTCAATTGTGCCCCGCACATTCAAATCCTCAACCGATTCTGTGACTACGGAGTCCGTCAGCAATACGATCGGGATGTCACGCTGAGCCTGATGGAGCAATTGCCAGAGTTGCGATTTTTCAAATAAGGGGCTTGGATATTCGGCGAGAATCACATCATAGGGATGGGTTAAGAGTAGCTCTTTGCAGGCGTCCAAATCGGAAACAGTATCGGAAACAGTTTCGAATTGCCCTTTTTCCAGCTCTTCCAGATAAGCGCGGATTGATTCGGCCTGACAGTGCAGGAAAAGGACGCGAATGGACCGGTGTCTGTGTGCCGGCGGGCGCTCTGCATCCAGCTTCCACAGATCAGATCGGAATTCGTTCTGCGCCAGTATTGCCATTGGATACTACACCTGGAGACATCGACGGACTTCTAGAATCTTTATGTGGGCGGGCGGGGGAGCGTGCCACATGCAGAGTCTAAGGTACTAGGAAGGTGGTGTCTGTTCTCTATTGCACAATAGCCATGGTTGGCCTATTCCGTGAACGGCAACGCTATGCAGCCAGCGGCTGGCATGGGCAAAGACGTTCCGTCAATCGGGAGCGAACCCACACTGTTCAAAAGGAGACAGACAAAGCTGCCTTTGTGACCAAGAATCATTCCCTCATTGGGTGTCCAGCCGGGATCTGGAGAATGGAAATGACGAGTTGTCCAAACTGTGGCAGTCAACGACTTCATCAGTCTAGACGCAAGGGAATCATCGAAAAGAAATTCCTGGCCATGTTCTTCGTCCGTCCTTTTCGTTGCGAAGTATGTGATTCCCGATTCTACCGTTTGATCTTCGCATCGCATGCAAATTCCTCACGAACGGCGACAACTCATTGATAAAGGCTGTTTGATCCGCCCGCTATTCCCATTGGGGAAGCCATGCAACACGTCCACGCAGAATCGGATGATCCGCAGAATCCTGGTCATGGCTGTTTAGCTGTGCAGAACCACACTGAGGAGGGAATCGTTTACGCGGATCTCGCCATTGTATTCGATATAGCCCAACTTCCTGAATTTGTTCATGAAAAAATTAATCCGAGGTCGCGTTGTACCAACCATCTCTGCGAGGGTCTCTTGCGAGACCTTGGGAAGCCTCTTTAGGGACAGTCCGGGCACGCCATAACGTGCCAGCAGCAATAATGTACGCGCCAATCGTTTCTCGCTGGAATTGAAGAGCTGGTCGATCAAGTCTTCCTCGACGCGAAGGTTCCTCGAGAGCATATGCGCGATAAAGCGATCTGAAAATTCATGCTCCCCGTGGAGCACGCGGGTCATTTCGTCTTTCTCGATGATCAACACCGCGGTAGGCGCAATCGCAACCGCCGTCACCATATATTTCGCCTGGCCTGCCAGGCAGCCTTCTCCCAGAAAATCGCCTGGCCCGAGAATTGCCACGACACCTTCTTTTCCGTACTCATTCACCACGCAAAGCTTTACGCCACCTTCCTGGACGTACATGACATTCCTGGCGGGATCGCCTTGCGCGAACAGCGTCTCTTTTGGTTTGAACTCGAGAATCTTTCTGCCCAAGCCGGTTGTTTTGAGAAAGGACTTCACATTGAAGTCAAAGGATTTTGAGTCCGCTTTCAGTGGGGAACGGCGGAGGGACACACTCCTATGTCTTGGGGCGGTGAGCGTCATGCGTGTAAATGGATTATACGCCTCCTCCGTCCCTGAGGTGTTCAATATTGAACACCTGCACAAAACCTGGCGCGGGCCCCAAGCTTTGCTTAGCCCTTTTGATTCTCGTAGTAAGTGCTTATTCCTAAAGGAACTAGAGTGCTTTCTTCAACGACTGCCGCACTTCCAGCCCCTCATCGTAATCGATGTAGCCCAACTTCCGGAATCGATTCATAAAAAAGTTCACTCTGGGGCGCGTAGTACCCACCATTTCCGCAAGAACTTGGTGACTCAGGACAGGTATCTCAGCGACTGGTGGACTCCTTCTATCAAGGTGGGCCAGCCGCAGGAGTATGCGCGCGAGCCGCTGTTCCGCGGAAGAGGTCAACAGGTCTTCAACGTGTTGGCGGGAGTGTTTCAGGCTGGAGAGCAGATAGGCTAGCAAAGCATTGGACATTTTGTTCTGTTTGCGAAGCATTCTCAACATGTTTGCCTTCTCGATAGTTCGTATAGAACTCGCCGTTAAGGCCACAGCGGTCGAGATGCGAAGGGGATTGCCAGCAAGGCAGAGTTCACCGAAGAAATCACCTACCCCCAGAATGGCAGTCACAGTTGGAGCATGATTTTTCGAGCGCGTGATTAGCCGTACGCCTCCTGATTGAATATAGAACAGGGTTAATGCAGGCATCCCTTGCCTGTAGATGCTCTGTTTATTTCGGAACTGCGAAATGGTACCGCCCAGGCTGTTCCCGGAAGAAAAAGTGGTAAGGTGGGCGCACTTCGGATTCTTGGTTTTTTTTTGCTGCCGTATTCCTGAATTGCGGCGAGGCACGTTAGGAACTCCCTGCAGATTTAGAGGATCTCAGTTCAGCCTCTTGCGGACAGGCAAGCCCTTTGTTTGCATGCCCAAGGGCTTGCTTGGAATGCTCGTGGCCGGTCTGGTGATCTTCCTTGGCGTGATGCGCAGCGGCAGCCCGGTGTGCATGTGCGGCAAGTTCGTGAAATTCTGCGGCTCTTTGATTCGATTCGTTGCGCATGATGTCCTGCTTCAGAAATTGCGGCAGCAACTTAGCGTCCTTTGACTTTAATTGCTGCTCAATAAGAGGTACTCGCTTCGCTCTGTCCTTGAACGTTAAGAATGCACGGACGCCCACACGCGAACTAGAAGAAGCAAGCGTCACTGAAGCCGAGCCTTCAACGATCTTCTAGGTGGGCTGCGCGCGCGCTTTGTTTCGCTGCCGCCACGCGGACGGAGTTGGCCATGCGAGGCTTCGCCATTTCCTTCTTCAGGAGGGAAATGGCCTCTCTGTCGAGTGCTTTCTTGGTTTTCTTTATGGCCATAGAGGAACTGTGGCATAGAGCGGTAGGCAAAACTGTTCACTCCGGAACAACTCCAGCTAAAATTTGCGGTTTCGCAAAAGAATCGCCGAAAGCGGCGCCCGGGCGAACAATTTCGCCAGATCTGACCCGAGAAACATGATTCTAGAGACCGCTGCCCTATGAATCAGGGCATTTCCGAGGTCCAAAAGAGAGTGCTCACACGATTTGCTTGCTTCCAAAGCGAGCGCGGAACTTCCTTCCACTCGGCGTCCTCATTCCAGGGATGTTTCATATTGCACAGATTCCTTGTGCTTTACTACCTAACATAGGCCCCTAGACCAAGTTTTGTTGATCCGACGCTGTCGAAAATAAACAGAGACCATGAAGGAGCACTAATGACCCCTGCTAAAGCTGAGAAGTGTGCACATCCAGTTTGTTCGTGCCTGACAACGTCAGGTACGTTTTGCAGTATCGAGTGCGAGACGATGAAAAAAACGCCGAACATCGATTGCCATTGTGGACACGCTGGATGTAAAGGCGAAACGCATCATGCCTCTTCACCGTTGCCTGAAATCCGATCGTGAATTCTGTAAAGGAGAAAGACCTATGAAGAACCTCAGATTGTACGCAGCCATGCTTACGCTGCTCGGCTTCGCTACACTCGCCGGATGCTTCGGTACCACTACGAAGTCTCCTGCAGTGTCCGACAACATCCGTCAATCGCTCGATCAAGCTGGCATCAAAGACGTCTCCGTCACTCAGGATCGCGATAAGGGCATTGTGACCCTGAATGGTCAGGTGGCCAGCGATTACGACAAATCGCAAGCGGAAGCGATTGCCAAGTCCTTAGCAGGTAACCAGGTGGTAGCGAATCAGATTGCCGTGGTTCCCGTGGGCGTGGAAAAAGAAGCAAAGGCAATGAATTCCGATTTAGACCAGGGCATCGAAAAAAATCTCGACGCGGCATTGATCCAGAACAAGATGCACGATCATGTGAAGTACGACGTGAAAAGTGGCGTAGTTACTTTGAGTGGTGAGGTAAACTCGCAAAATAAACGCGACCACGCCGAACAGGTTGCCATCAGAGTTCCCAACGTGAAGCAGGTCGTGAATGATCTGCAGGTAAAAAATCAAAAAGCCAGTTCGTCACAATGACGAAACGGTGGGCCCGTCCCTACCTGAAATCGTTGTAGACACACTTGCCCTGCCATCTTGACTTACTTGGTCGGTGATGCGCCGATACACGATCTACCCGAGAGTGCAACGAAGGAATGTCCACCATCATCTTCATCCATGCACCACTTGACCTTGAACCGGGAGCACTATGTCTAATCTAGCGGCAACTCAGAGTGCTCCAGTCGAGCTAAGTAACTCAGCCCAGGGGGAGATCGCTCGGTCATCGCGTGCTTCGCTTTGCGATAGACATCTACGCCGAATTGCGACGCTGCTCTTTGTCCTGGTCGCGGGATTGCTCACGGTGTTCGGTTACTATGCAAGTTCGATTTGCATCACGGTTATCCTGGCGGCATTTCTTGCGATTCTGTTTGACCCCCTGGTAGTCCTGTTGGAGAAAGTGCATCTGCCGCGAGGCTTAGCCGCGGCAATCGTTGTGCTTGCCGGCATGGGCCTACTGGGTCTGCTGGGATATGAGCTTTACGGAAAAGCCGCTGCATTTGCGGAGGAACTTCCCGCCTATACATCGAAGATTCAGCAGGCCATCCTGCCGATCAGCCAACGGATTGAAAAAGTTCAGCAAAGTGCCGGTAACCTAACCAACGACGTCCAGCCAAGCAAGAAGGTCACCGAGGTCCGCGTCCGGGAATCCCCCAGCTGGCCTGCGTATCTGGTGCGCGGTGCCGGATCGGTATGGGGTGTGCTGATCATCGCCGGCGTGGTCCCGTTTCTGACCTTCTTCATGCTCTCTTCTAAGGAGCATATGTCCACACGCATGAATGCTTTCTTTGACTCCAAGCTGGAATCGGACCGATTCATCACGAGTCTGAATCAGATGGTTCGCGGCTTCGTAGCGGGCAATCTGATCATTGGCTCCGTCATGGCTCTACTTACAACTCTGGTTTTCTTGGGTCTTGGAATGCATGGAGCCATCCCACTTGGGATCGCTAGCGGGGTTTTGAATCTTGTACCGTTCCTCGGTCTGATCTTTTCCCTCGCCCTTCCCCTTGCCGGTGCCATACTGCAGTTCAACACCCCAGAGCCGTTTGTCATCATCGTTCTGACCGTCTTGTTCTTGCACATTGTTTCCGCAAATTTTCTAATTCCAAAGTTTATTGCTACCCGCGTCAGTATCGGCCCGGTTGCCGCCACGGTTGGCATTCTTTTCTGGGGCTGGCTGTGGGGTGTAATGGGCCTACTGCTGGCTGTACCGCTCACTGCACTGGTCAAACTGATCGTGGACTTGCATCCGTCCCTGTACCACTTCTCTAACATGTTGGCGCTGACCCCTCGTAGGGTTCCACGTTGGGTGCGATACGGCGAAACTATCGTTGGGCGGGCAATTCCTTACTTCCGAGGCAGTGTGGGAATACTTCTATAGGCACTTAGCCCGGCATCCGACGACCTTCTTTTCGTCTCACCACTGTAAGAGCACGCCTGGTAAAGGTTTTGGTAGCACATTGGGGCTGCGATTGGAGAGGCCGAGCATGGGTGCGAAGACTACCGCTCTCAAAGACTTTTGGGATCAGCCGCTGCAGGTTCTCTTCCAACAGCTACAAGGAACTCCAGCAGGATTAACGACCGAGGACGCTAACCGGAGGTTGCGTGTTTATGGCCCCAACAGCATGGTCCGCGAATCGCGCTTCGCCGGACTGCTCAGTTTTTTCGGTTTCTTCACTAATCCCCTCGTAATTATTCTCGTCATCGCCAGCGGCATATCACTCGCACTCGGTGAGCACGTCGGCGGCCTGATTATTATTGCCATCGTGCTTTTTAGCGTGTTCTTGAATTTCCTGATGGAATTCCAAGCTCGGCACGCGGTGGAAGACATCCAGAAACAGATCGCCATCACTGCTGCCGTTGTGCGGGATGGACGCGAACAGGAACTGCCCATAGTTGAGCTGGTTCCGGGAGACATTATCCGACTCAACGCCGGTGACCTCGTTCCAGCGGATGCCCGCTTGCTAGAGGTAAAAGATTTGCACGTCCGCGAATCCGTGCTCACGGGCGAGTCTCTGCCAGTTGAGAAAACAGTCGCGGACCTTTCCAAGGAGAAGCACGGGGTCGCGGATGCGAGCAACAGTGTGTTCCTGGGGACCGCTGTTCAGACTGGCATTGCTACTGCAATCGTCGTTTGCACTGGAAAAGATACCGCCTGTGGCGAAATTGCGCATCGTCTTGCGATGCGGCCGCCGGAAACGGAATTCGGCCGAGGTGTACGTCGCTTCGGGATGATGCTCACGTGGGTAACCATGTTGCTCGTTTTGTTCGTCCTGCTGGTCAACATCGTATTCCATCGTCCCATCTTGGAGTCTTTCCTGTTCTCCGTGGCGCTTGCTGTCGGGATGACGCCTGAAATGATGCCCATGATCATTACCGTGACGCTGGCACAAGGCGCGAAGCGCATGATCAAGAAGAAAGTTCTGGTCAAACAACTTTCGGCGATCGAGGATTTCGGCAGCATTGACATTCTCTGCACCGACAAGACCGGCACACTCACCGAAGGCGAGATCGTCCTTGACCGGCACGTGGACCTCCACGGAAAGGATGACGAGAACGTCCTGCAGCTTATTTATCTCAACAGCCACTTCGAGGCGGGTATCAAAAGCCCCCTTGACGATGCAGTCCTGAAGCACGACGCCCCATCCATTGTGGAGTATGACAAGGTGGATGAAATCCCATTCGATTTCAGCCGGAAGCGCCTTTCCGTTGCCGTGCGAAAAGGCAACGATCATCTTCTAATTACCAAGGGCGAAGCGGAGAGTGTCTTTTCCATTTGTGAAAATGTGACCATCGATGGAGTTCCTCAACCGTTTGACGATCGCCTGCGCGCCGAGGCAGAAGACACTCTCAAAAAGCTGAGCGCGGACGGATACCGAACACTCGGTGTCGCCGTGCGCAAAGTGGAAAAGCAGGACGTATTCACTGTGGCAGAAGAACGCGGCATGACCCTGGTCGGCTTTGCGGCCTTCCTCGACCCGCCAAAAGAAGGAGTTCTTCCCGTCCTGAAAGCACTGAAACAGAATGGTATTTCTGTTGTCGTCATGACCGGCGACAACCAGTACGTGACGCAGAAAATCGCCCGCGACGTCGGATTGGACGTAGACCGCATCCTCATCGGGACCCAACTCGATACCATGGACGACGCCGCAGTCGCCATTCAAGCCCAGAACGGTGCCATCTTTGCTCGTGTCTCCCCTGAACAAAAGAATCGCGTAATCCTCGCACTCAAAGCCCGCGGGCACGTCGTTGGCTATTTGGGTGATGGGATCAACGATGCTCCCTCGCTGCACACTGCGGATGTCGGAATCTCGGTGATGAACGGAGTAAATGTGGCCAAGGATGCGGCCAAGATCATCCTGTTGGAAAAGGATCTTGCGGTTGTAAACGACGGTGTCCTCGAGGGCCGCCGTTCCTTTGCCAACATCATGAAGTACATCATCATGGGCACGAGTTCGAACTTCGGCAATATGTTTAGCATGGCCGCGGCTTCACTTTTTCTTCCATTCCTGCCGATGCTTCCGAGCCAAATCCTTCTCAACAATTTTCTCTACGATGTCTCGCAGGTCAGCATACCTACGGACAACGTGGACCCTGCGATGGAGCAGCGGCCTAAGCGATGGCAGATTGGATTTATCCGACAGTTCATGATGATCATTGGCCCGATCAGCTCTATTTATGATTTCCTGACCTTCGGCGTTTTGCTCTGGGCGTTCCATGCCTCTAAAAATGAATCGCTTTTCCACACCGGATGGTTTGTGGAATCCCTGGCGACACAGACCTTGGTTGTATTTGTGATCCGGACGGCAGCCAACCCGCTGAAAAGTCGGCCCAGTCGGCCATTGTTGATCAGCGTGTTGAGCGTCGTTGCTGTCGCGCTTGTACTCCCGTACACGCCACTTGGCAGATTATTACGCTTCACACCGTTGCCCATCTCGTTGCTGGCCACGATCACAATCCTAGCGGTGACCTATCTCTTTCTTGTACAGGCTGTAAAGTCTTGGTTCTATCGAAGACATGCCCTCTTATAAGGGCAGGGTCGAGGAAGGCTGACAGACTCGCCGAATTCCGATCTACCATGTTTATGCAACTGCTCCGAATAGTCCCAGCATTGACCGCTATAGCGAGCGCACCCCAGAACGTGCAAATGACTTTAGTGACAAGCTCTAAATCGCCAAACCAAATCCACCGCTCGATGAGGCTGCCGTTTTTGCGAAATCGCCAAGAATTCTCGGGCAGGGCATACCCGGGCGTGATGCCGGAGGGGTGTGGATCTTTAAATTTTAATCTTCGTTTGCGGGGCTTGAGCGTTTTCACAGTACCTAAGAGGTATATAACGCTGGCTCGCGTGCGGTGCTGCTTCAGCAATTTGGCCAGACACTTGAGGCAAACCTTTCGCGTTTGGAAATTGCTGATCGGAATTTGCAGGCTGAGGGCATTCTTCGGTAAACAAATTGTGCAGCCTAGTGACCAGCGTGCCGTTTTTTATAAGTCAGGCTCTTGTGGGTTCCCGTGCCGCGGCATGTGCAATTCCCAGCGGGGTTTTTACCCGCACCACGGCACAAAAAAAGCCCCGTCTGCTCAGGCAGCGAGGCGTTTTAAGACCGTGATTTTAAGAGGAAACGACAAAACTACCTTCCGTGCGAAACCAGCCCCCGGCACCATTCTTGCCTTACTTTCCTCGCAAATCTCAAGTGATTGAACCTGGAAGTTCGTTCATCTGACACCGGCAAACTCTCCTCGCCTGCTTTTTGACACCTGAAGAGTTGCGCCGGCAGACGACCCTGCTGACCGTCGGTCAGAAGCAAGCAACGACAACGTGAGCAATATCATCTTAATTTTAGTTGCGCAGTCAGACCAGCGCCTGGGCATGCAATGTGCAATCGAAGTGGCACCTCACCCGCGAGTTCATGTTTTCGTGTACCCCATCTGTGTGTGTTCTTTCTCGCACTTTCTTCGATTGCCGGTGCTACTCCCTTGCCCAAAACAGCGAAGCTCTCTGGGATTGTCTTTACCGGTGGTGCAGATCAGATCCAAACGGTTTGGCCCAACGCGAAGCTTACGCTCAAGAATCTTGCCACGAACGAAGTGATCGCCACGGTGTCCAATGAACTGGGCCAATACTTTTTCGTGGGCGTACTGAGCGGGGAGTATGAAATCACTGTCACTTTAGCCGGATTCGCAAGGCTGACCAGGCGGATTGAACTCGATTCCGAAAAGCCAGGTCGAGTTGATTTCCAACTAACACCGGAAAAACAGACGGAGAGCGTCACGGTCACCGCGCAGGAAAACGGCGTTGATGTAAGTTCAAGCACAACCGCCAGCCCGACGCTCACTACAAAAGTCCTCAAATCGGTGGTGCGCCTCAACAGCGATTTCCAGGACGCGCTTCCGCTCCTGCCGAGTGTCGTTCGTGGACCCGACGGGTTGATTCACATCAAAGGAGGGCAGGCGAACCAGACCAGCGCATTGGTCAACAATGCCAGCATCGCCGATCCGGTGACGGGACAACCCGCCCTCAAACTTCCCACAGCTGCCGTGGAATCGATGCGCGTGCTTTCGAATCCGTTTTCCGCGGAGTATGGAGGGTTTAGCAGTGGAGTGATTGAAGTGAATACCCGCGGTGGGACCGACGAATGGAAATTCCTTTTCGAAGATCCGATCCCGCGTCTCCGTTGGATCGATTACAGGCCGCATGGCATTGAGAGCGCCACACCGCATCTGACTTTTTCCGGCCCCATTGCGAAGGACAGGCTTTTCATCTTCCAATCACTGTACTTCGGCTACGACGTTACCCGAGTACCTTCACTTCCAAATCCGAATAACGTTCGTGTCACCGAGCGCGCCAACACCCACACGCAGATCGATTGGAACTTCAACACAAATCATCACCTCACTACGATGCTCACGGTCGATCCGCAAAATACGGATTACGCAAACATTGATACGTTTAATCCTGAGCCGGTCACCGCCGACTCTCGCCAGCGGGGCTTCTTCGCCTCCGCCACAGAACGCTGGATTCTTCCCAGCGGCGGCTATCTTGCTTCCCTCTTTTCCGTGAAGAGACTGAATACAGAGATTTTTCCTGCAGATTCCCTTCCCGCCGAAATGACGCTATTGCCCGAACAAGATTCCGGTTCCTACTTCAACACGCAAGGCCGTCACACGTGGCTCTATCAGTGGTCGCAGAATCTTCATCTCCGCCCGCTTGCGTATCACGGACGTCACCTGCTTACCCTGGGTTATTCCTTCACGCGCGCCACATACCAGGGCTTCTCTGCCAATTTGCCGATTAATGTTTTGCGCGAGGATTCTACACTGAGTAGCAGAATTACCTATGCGGATGAATTTCTGCCGTCCGCAGCGAATAAAACCGATGTCACGCTGTTTGTGCAGGACAACTGGCAGATTCATCCGCGGCTCATCCTTGATTTCGGCATCCGTGTCGATCACGACAGCATCTCTTCCGAATCCGTCAACGCGGCGCCGCGCTTGGGCTTCGTTTATGCTCCCTCATCCGACAACCGTACTGCCATCCGCGGTGGTGTCGGCCTGTTCTACGACAAGATCCCAATCAATGTTGCGATTTTCCGGAATATTCCCGCGCAGACCATCACGCAATTCGCCGCCGATGGCACTACCGTTTCCGGCGGGCCAACGACATTCACGCATGTCATCGCCACCGGCGATGGCGGTCTCAAGGTGCCTTACAGCGTGGGAGCCACTTTGCAATTTGACCGAGAGTTGCGGAAGAATCTGCTTTTCCGTTTTGGCGGCGAGCTGCGCAATGGTTTCCGCGAATTTTTCGTTAATCCAAGCGAGAGCGCAAACAATTCGGCTCAGCTAGGTCTCTACAATTCTGGCCGTCAGAACTACCGCGAATTCCTAGTCATGTTCCGCTGGCAACCCGCGGAGAATACAACCATGATCGCCAGTTACGTGCGATCGCGCGCGTGGGGCGAGCTCAACGATTACAACCAGTTTTTCGGTAACATTTCCTACCCGCTGATCCGCAGGAATCAGTACGGGCCGCTGCCGCACGATGCTCCCAACCGAGTGCTGTTCTGGGGAATCATCCAACTGCCCAAGAAGTTTCAGTTCGTTCCGATCGTTGACGTCCACTCCGGCTTCCCTTACTCGAATGTCGGCGCCAATTGGGAGTACGTCGGCAAACGCGACCAGGCAGGTCGATTCCCTACGTTTGTCGGGGTCGACGCCAAGATCCAATATCCCTTCGACTTCAAATTCCACGGACACCGCATTCAGTTCCTCGGCGGACTAAAAGTCTCCAACATCCTGAATCACTTCCAGCCACGAGACGTTCAGCAGTACCTCGGCTCTCCCAATTACGGCACGTTTTACAACTCCGTCGGGCGTCTCTGGCGAATCGACGGCGATTTTGACTTCTAGCTGCTCTTATTTGAACCCATCCGATTCAGTATCCGGCGATACTGAATCATCATGCCAAGTGTGGGAACAGCCCCACGACAAGCATGAACAGGTCAAATTCCCTGGCCTCTGAGGGCTCGCTTGTAACGTTGGAGCATGTTCTTGCGAGTACCGCAGCATGCTGTGGTTCGTGAATCCAAAACCGATGAATGATAACGGCTTGCACATTCCGGCAATAATAGTTTGGTCCGCAGCAAAACAGCCGGATCGACTGCAAGTTTGCAGGTTAGTTTCAGTTCTTCGGATCTAGTTCCATACAGATCGATTTTTTCTTTCACCAGCCCATTGTTCCCCTTCTGCGGAATTTGTTCCCCGTACCAATCTGCAGTAGTTTCGTATCAACGTACGCTGTTCGCTTGCCGCGCTCGTCGCGCCGAAGGCGAACAGGTGTGCCGCGACGAACGCCATGATCGCCGAAAGCGGGACAACTAAGACGATCATCACGACCAATCGAGAGTCCGGGTTCGGGATAGCCATAAGCACCGCGAATACAGCAGCGATATTACGGGTGCCCACTCCTAAGGCCATGATGCTTCTCTGTTCCTGTTTTAGGCCCATGCCGACGTAATACGACATTAGTGCCATTCCGCACAGAAACAGAAACTGCGCGCCGATGGCAAAGCTGCCCGTGGCGTTGAGCATGGCCTTGCCATAGAGCACGAGGACGAGAATGAGCGTCAGTAATGTGAAGAGATGAGCGATCCGCTTGACGACAGGGAAAAGCTTTGCTGCCACTGGAACAGCGTAAACCCGGATGGCAATGCCGATCATCAGCGGTGTCAACACCAGAGTGAGGAGCGGTTTCGCGATGGCCCACGCGCTCACAGTCAGGCCCTTGATCATTAGAGGCAACATCAAGGGCATCAGCACCACTGTTCCGACGGCTGTCAACAATAGTAAGGCTGCCGCAGAGGCTACGTCTCCGCGAGCTTTTCTAACCACCAGAGGGTAAAAGGGGGCGCACGGTGCGGGACTGGCCAACAGTAGTCCAATTGCGTAAGGCTCAGCGAGTGGAAGGATTCTGGTGATCAGATAGGCAAGAACTGGTCCGACCACCCAACTCCAAACGAAAATCAGCGTCACAAACTTGGCGTTGCGCAAGGCCTTTATGGCTTCGGGCACACTGAGTTCCAAGCCCATGGCCGCCAGATTCCCCATAGTAAAGATCACAACCACTATGCTAAAGACTGACTGAATCGCCATGGCTTGCCTTCTCCCATTAACACGGCCCGCCGCACGGGTGTCGCCGTACTCTGCTTGAATAAACCGTGGGCGGAGGAGAACCTGCCCTCCTAGTCCAGTCAGCGGTTTGACCGTCAACCGTCCGGTGGGCGCATGCTGGTAAAGCGTGCATGGTGTAATTAAGAAGGTCAGTACTTCTCGGGGATAAAATGTCTGCCCTTGAGTGAGGCCTGATCGTCATAACTGCCCTTATTCTTGCGATCAGGCAATTTCACTTTTTCTCGCGGGGCTTTGCGATAAGGAATCAGGGTCAAGAAATGGCGGATACAGTTGAGTCTCGCCTTTTTCTTATCGTCAGACCGGATGATGTACCAGGGGGCGTGTTTAGTATCCGTAGCTTCCAACATGCGATCTCGCGCGCGGGAATATTCATACCAGCGGCGGAAGGATTCCAAATCCATAGGGCTGAGCTTCCATTGCCGCACCGGGTCATTAATACGCGCTTCGAAACGGCGCTGCTGCTCTTTCTTTCCAACTTCCAGCCAATACTTGATAAGGATGATCCCGGCATCCACGATGTACTTTTCGATCGTCGGACACAGCTCCAGGAATTTCTCATACTGAGTTTCAGAGCAGAAGCCCATTACGTGCTCAACACCTGCACGGTTATACCAACTGCGATCGAAAATGAGGATTTCACCTGCCGCGGGGAAATGTTGCATGTAACGCTGGAGATACATCTGACTTTTTTCACGGTCGGAAGGGGCTGGAAGTGCCACGAGCTGGAAAACGCGAGGGCTGACGCGCTCGGTGATTGCGCGGATTGTGCCGCCCTTGCCTGCGGCGTCGCGACCTTCAAAGATAACAATGACTCGAAGCCCTTTAAATTTGACCCAATCTTGAAGCTTACATAGCTGAGCCTGGAGCTCGCGCAACTCCGATTCGTACTCCTTGCGTTTCATTCCCTTCTTTTCTTTCTTGTCGTTCTTGCTCTCTTTAGACATCGGGAACACTCCTTCGGAGCAGCGCATGGCAAATGACCGGCTGGATTGTTGATGCCTAGGCGTAAATTAGCGAGGAGGCGCTGGCAAAGCAATTCCCTCACCCTGGCCAAAGCTTGTTCATGAGGAGAACTTTAGTTTCGAATCGATGTCTGGACAACTAGGGAAACCCCTAGTTCGTCCAATCGTTCGAGCAGGCCAAGGCCGACATCATGCGCTAGCTCAATGGAATGGGACTGGGATAGAGACAGCGGATGTCAGTTCGAGCATCCATAATGCTCTACCAAATGTATCAGGCTTGCGAGATATCTACATTCCCTGGGACAACGAGCAAAACAGGCTATATTGGAGGCAAGAAACTTACCCCTCATCGGGTTGTCGAGAAACAGGAATCAGGGTTGCTAGAAAAGTGTCTGGGTGTTTACGTAAATCAGACATATTGATACGGGCTGTTATCGTTTGTCAGTGATTCATTGCGCAGCCGCTGTAGTAGTGGTCTGACAGTAGTGACGACGATAGTAGGAAAGCGTGACTTCAGGTTTTGAGTTCCCACGGTGGTCAGGCTCAAGTGGAGTGACGGAAGGCCTGGTCGATCAAACGGGTTTGCTACGAAAGGACAATGAAATGAAATCGACGAATTATTTCAAATCTACAATTCGCAAATTTGGTTACGGCAGTTTGTTGCTCTCTGCCCTGATCATCTCTGCGGTCACCATCGCTATTTCCGCTGATGACCGAAAGAACGAGACGATTGACGCAACGGCCATGGGCACCAGCACGCAGTTGGGAAAAGACGTCAACGTGAAGATAATTATCTACGAATACTCTAGCCCGGAAGATCGACAAGTCCTGGTGGATGCCTTCAAAAAGGGACAGAATCAAGGGCTGGTCAACGCGCTGACAAAGATGAAAGCGGTTGGCCGCATAGCCATTACCGGCACGATTGGATATGACCTGAGTTACATTCGCCTGATCCCCACGGCAACGGGTCGCAAGATTCGATTCGTCACCAACCGTCAGATCAGGTTTGGCGAAGCATACGCCAACTCTCAGACCATTGCCTACAACTTGACCGGAGGCGAAATAGAAATAAATGATTCTGACAAGAACAAGAGCGGTGGAGTTCTTTATCCTGCTGCGCAATTGGTGATCAACAAAGAAGGCCAACTGGAGATTCAACTCAACCAGAATCCCTGGAAGCTAGTGAACATAATCGACTGGAACAAGGCCGGCACCCACGAATAGGTAACGGGAATATCTTCCACCGGTTAGAGTGATGGCCTGGGGAATTGATTCGGGTCGGCGTTAACACGTATCCATTCACTAGTCCCTCGAAAGCGACCAATTGTGAAGTAGCAGAGATGAACACTGTGTTCCTCTCTCCATCCCAAGGGGGAACGATGAAATATTCAAAATACTTTAGGGTCATTGCACTGTTGGGATTGCTGCCGACGTTCGCGGCGTTCGCTCAGAACGATCCCGGATGGCCGCGCAAACTCGAAAGACCCGGCGGCACGGCAATCGTCTATCAACCACAGGTCGACGAGTGGAAGGACCATTCCACGATCACTATGCGTGTCGCGTTTCAATTGACGCCCACCGGCGGCAATCAGGTGATTGGTGCTGCGACGATGACGGGGAACACAAATGTCGATAAAGAAAAGCACATGGTCGTCATATACGGGATCAAGGTATCCGATACTTTCTTTCCGTCGCTTGAGGAAGCTACTTCCGCAAAGATGGAGCAGCTGTTCAAAACCTTTGTTCCGGAAATGGTCAACATCTCTCTTGAACGGATCGTCGCCTACCTACCCAAACCGCAAGACGTGCAGGCAGTGAACATGAAGAACGATGCGCCGTTTATTTTCGTGAATTATAGCCCGGCGGTCCTGCTAGCTGTGGATGGCGAACCTGTGCTCGCGGCAATCAAGGACACCAAACTGAAATTCATCGTCAACACGCAGTGGGCCGTGTTTTTGGACACCGGTAATTCGCACTACTACTTGCTGGCGGGTCCGCGGTGGCTCACAGCAGCCGATCTTCACGGCCCTTGGTCCGCGGCAACAAAACTCCCGAAGGACATGGAGAAACTACCCAAGGATCCGCAGTGGGCCGATCTGAAGAAAGTGATTCCGCTAGCCACGCAATCTGCCGCCCCAATTCCGAAGGTTTTTTACAGTACAGTACCAGCCGAAGTTATTTTGTTCGACGGAAAACCGGTGTACGCAAAGATTCCACAAACACAACTTCTCTACGCCACCAACACGGATAGTGCGTTCTTTCTCTATTCACCAACGAACGAATACTACTATTTGGCCGCCGGGCGATGGTTCCGTTCCAAGGACATGCAGGGCAATTGGACTTTCGCGTCCACGGATTTGCCGTCGGACTTTGCCAACATTCCGGAATCCAGCCCCGCAAGCGGCATCTTGTCCTCTGTGCCGGGTACCGAGGAAGCAAAAGACGCGGTCTTGATCGCACAGATTCCCACCGTGATGGAGATAGATCCCAAGTCTGCCGCAGCGCAAGCCAAGGTGAGCTATAGCGGCGATCCGAAGTTCGCGCCCATTGAGGGCACCTCGCTCTATTACGCCACGAACACCGCAGATAAAGTAGTCAAAGTAGGCGATGTCTACTATTTGTGCTTGCAGGGCGTGTGGTTCATGTCGCCAAACGCACAGGGTCCTTGGACCACCGCCAGTTCGATACCGAAAGAGATCTATACGATTCCGCCAAGTTCGCCGGTTTACAACGTAACCTACGTGACGCAGACCACCACCCCCAGTGGAACTGTCGAGTCCAGCTACACATCCGGATATCTCGGTGCTTTTGTTGTGGGGGTCAGCGTCGGAGTCGTCGTCTGCAGTGGGACAGGCTATTACTATCCGCCTTATATGTATTACCCACCCTATGGCTATCCCATTTATCATCCGTACCCGATGCCGTACGGAGGCTACGCTTACGGCGGTTATTACAACACCGCCAACGGTTCGTACGGTCGTTACGCGACGGCTTACGGTCCGTACGGTTCTGCAACCAGGGCGGCTTCGTACAATCCCTACACCGGCACGTATAAATCGGGCGCTTCCGTTTCCACGCCGTATGGCAGTCGCAGCGCGGGCCAAGCATACAATCCATATACTGGAACTTACGCGGCAACTCGACAGGGATCCAGTCCAACGGCGCAATGGGGACAATCCTACGTTTCGAATGGCAATAAATCTGCCTACGCACAGCACTACTCGACCGCGCAAGGGACTGTCGGATCGCTGCAAGGATCACAGGGCGGAAAGGCGGCGGGAGCTTCCACCGCTTACGGCAATACAGCGGTCGGCAAAACTTCTAGCGGAGACATGTACGCCGGACACGACGGCAACGTCTACAAAAACACGGGCGACGGCTGGCAGAAATACGATAACAGTTCCGGCTCATGGAACACCGTGGACAAGCCTCAGAACCAGCAGCAAGCGCAACAACAAAAGCAGTCGTACCAACAGCATAATCCCAATAGCCAAGCCAACGCGCAACAGGCTCAGCAGCAAAAGCAGACGAGTCAACAGCAACGACCCTCAAGTCCAAAACCTTCATCGACAACCGCCCAGCCGCATCCGCAGAGTAGCAGCCAAACGCGTCCATCGAGCACTGCGTCCACAGAGAATCTAAATTCGGAAATGCAGAATCGGCAGAGAGGATCGACGCAGACGAGCAATTACCAGCGGTCGACCGGGAGCAGCAGCCGCACTCGAAGCCCCAGTAGCGGAAGCGGTGCCCGACGGCGTTAGGTACGGGCGATTCTAATCTTCCCTTAACAGTTGTGCTTGAATTCTAAGGCGCAATGGGAGCACCGTACTGTCATGAGCCCGAAACTACTCAAGTTTTGTCTTCTCTTACTCTTTGTTGTGCCCGTTTCAGCCCGCGAAAAGTCAGATGTCCTCGTCATGCGAAATGGCGACCGGTTGACGTGCGAAATCTAGAGTCTCGACTCCGACACTTTGTCCGTAAGTCTCGATTACGCCGCGGGCACCATCTCGATCAATTGGGGCAAAGTAGACCACGTTGAAAGCAAACAACTCTTTCTCGTGAAGACCCAGGACGGTCTTGTGTATTCTGGCAGCCTCGCTACACCGTCCAATCCGGGCGCACGTCCCACCAAGATCGAAGTCATCGAGGAATCAACCAGTAAGGTGACACTTGACCGTGCTCACGTTATCCATATGGAAGAGACCGATCTCGGTTTCTGGCGACGGTTTAATGGTCAGATCGGCCTCAACTCCATCTACAACAAAGGCAACCAGTCAGCCCAATACAATCTCAGCACCGATGCCGTTTATCCCCGCGAGCGCTGGTCCGCAGCTGTCTCCTACAGTTCCTCTTTCTCGTCGACTAATGGCACCTCTGCAGTCACCCGCAACGAGACGCAGTTAACTGCCCAGCGCCTGCTGCGTTGGAACAATTGGTACTGCGCGGGCCTACTGGACTTCCTGCAAAGCTCCGAGCAAGGCATCCAAGTTCAATCCACGATCGGTGGTGGCGTCGGGCGCTATTTAAAAAACACCAACAACACCTTGATCAGCGTCTATGGGGGTTTAGCATGGGAAAACATCGCCTATAAGCAACAAATCGTACCCGCCACCGACCAACAAGTAACATCTGCCCTGATCGTAGGTGAGATGAAACTCTTTCGTTTCGATAAGACCAACCTCAACGTTACTGGTACCATATTGCCGGCCCTTTCCAATCCAGGCCGCATCCACACCAATCTCAACGTGGCTTACTATGTTAAGCTGTGGAGCAAATTCACCTGGAATATATCGTTCTATGGCAACTGGGACAATCAGCCACCTCCAGGATTCTCTGGCAGCGACTATGGCACCAGCAGCGGCATAACCTACAAATTTGGCAACCGCTGAAACTTTCATCAAGGAAGCCTGCTAATCTTTCGTCATTGGTAACCCCACCTGCTTCCGCCCCAAACTAGGGAAACTCCTAGGTGACGAAAACTCAGGGTCTTGGAGAGAATTCAAGCGTACTGCTATCACTGGTGCGAGAAGTTCTTTCTGGAATGGATGCTGTGAAGCCGGCCCTAAAACTGATCACCACAATACTGTCCTTCTGTCTGCCAATATTGCCCATCCTCGCTCAGGAACATACGGAGAATCCCACCCGGCCTGTCGATCTGGTTTCCTGGCAGGCGAGTCAATTCAATTCTCCGGCCGACTTTCGAGTCACAACTTCCTTGGTTGCGTTGAATCTCGTGTCCCATTCCGGTTCCTCTGCTGGCTCTGCAGCACTATCGCTGCAGGAGCCCTTCGACATCCCTCTCGACACTTCATACAAGAACACGCTGCTCCTCCCTATTAATTCTTGTCCATCTCCATCTCAAATCGGTTTGCTCTACGCTTGTCTCACTCTTCCGCCCTCAAAATTTGTAGTCTCGGCAACCGAATTCGGCCTCTATCCCATAAAGCCGATCCAACCCGCTCCACATGCTTCTGAACGATTCCGCTGGAAATCGGCATTCTGGCAATCCTTCGGGTTCCTCGTCGTGGAGCATGCCTTCCGCATCGCCAATGATCCGGGAGCTCGGTATCTCCTGATTCACAAGCCCTTGTGGCATGACTACTGGGCTTCCGCCGACCACTTCCACATGTCCAAATGGGGCGATGGAGACAGTTTCATTGTCAACTACATTGGTCATCCAATGGAAGGGGCCGTGTTCGGTGACATCTTCTTGAACAACGATCCCAAAGGCCGTTCCGCCCGTTTCGGCAAATCATCCAATTACTGGTATAGCCGTCTCAAAGCCATGGCTTGGGCCACCGCTTTCTCGACCTATTTCGAAATCGGGCCCGTGCTCAGCGAAGCCGCGATTGGCAACGAGGGCGGGTACACCTATGTGCCCGGATGCGGCCTGTATCCGTGCGACAAATACCCCGGCAAGCACTTCAAGCCTCCGACGAACAACACCGGCTGGGTTGATTTCGTCATCACTCCGCTCGTTGGCACGGGATGGATAATTATGGAGGACGCCATCGAGCGTGAGTTCGTCGACCGTATTGCCAAAGAGAGCCCCGCCCTAAAGTACAAAATACTTCGCGGCTCCCTCGCTCCCAGCCATACATTCGCCAATCTGTTTGCCGGCAAAGCCCCCTGGTTCCGGTACCCCGAAACAGAATCGTTCATCCAGACCTTCGGGGGCCCGCTTCAAAATGTCGTTCGTCCGGCTTGGAAGGACGAGCCTCGGTTCAGTCTCGGCGCGCAATTCATCTCTACGAACTTCCCGCTGGACAGCGAAACGTGTTCTGACTGCAAAAAGTTTATTCCCGGCTATGGCTTTGATTTCAACTACCGTTTCGCCAAGTACGCCTACTTCGATTCAGTCATGAATGTGTTCCCGGGTTCCAGTTCTTACGGCCAACACGGTGGTGCGCAAGAAGGACTCGTTGGGGTCAAGCTGGGCCGAGCGAAAGAAAGATTTGGCTTATTTTGCAATCTCCGGAACGGGTTCATCCATTACGACAAGGCGCTTGTCCCGGGCAGTCCTACTTCGTATGAAAGTACCTGGCGCTATGCCATCGATCTTGGCGGCACCGTCGACTTTTATGCTTCCCGCAATTCCAGCTTTCGCTTCAGTGCGGGAACAACTTTGATTCACTACCTTCAGGGCTATACCGACCCCAAGCAGCCTCCCACCAGTGTTATCTCCACGCAGTATTATTCCTTTAAGGGCAGCCCCTACATAACCAGTGGCTACGTGTTCCGCTTCTGATTTCATCTCGATATTAGAATTGGGATTCCAGTCGTGGCCGATTGAGAAATGGACTATTGTTTATAGCTGCTCCAAACCAGAATTCGTATTGGAGAAAACGGAATGCGGTTCGCAGATTGCGTGCGCGGCACAACGTCGTTAACGGATGGCGCGTGGGGGACGGAATTCCAGAAACTGGGAGCAGCACTTGGCGCATGCAGCGACGAATGGAATTTGACGAAGCCAGAATTGGTGCGCCAGGTTGCAGAAAGTTATGTACGGGCGGGAAGCCGGGTGGTCTTGACAAATACTTTTCGCGCTAACTCCATTGCGTTGCTGTCGTACGGATTACAGGATCGAGTTTCGGAGATCAATCGAGCGGGGGTGAAGATCTCGCAAGAGGCGGCCGGAAATTCGGTGCTGGTGTTTGCCTCGATCGGGCCGAGCGGCAAACTACTGCTGACCAAAGAGGTGACCGCAGCACAGTTGAAAAAGACATTTTCCGAACAGGCTCAAGCGCTGGCCGCAGAAGGGCCAGATGCCCTGTTGATCGAGACGATGACCGACCTTGTGGAAGCGCGAATTGCCGCTGCGGCTGCTTTAGAGACAGGATTGCCAGTGATCGTCTCGATGGTATTTGACTCTGGGAAAAACCGCGACCGCACAATGATGGGGGTCACTCCAGAGCAGGCGGCAATTGCCTTGACCAGCAAAGGCGTGCATGGGATTGGAGCCAATTGTGGGTTGGGGATTCGTGAGTCTATTCCCGTGTGTAAACGTTTGGCAAATGTCACTTCCCTGCCGATTTGGATCAAACCCAACGCGGGATTGCCGGAAATGGTAGGTGGCGTGGCCAAATACAAAACTACGGCGGAGGAATTTGCTGCGTCAGCCGCGGAGTTAATTGCGGCGGGTGCGACGTTTATTGGCGGTTGCTGTGGGACAACTCCGGAATTTATTCGGGCGATGGCACGGGCCACAGCGTGAAGCGAGCTGCACGCAGACGAGAGTTAGGTCTCGATGAGACGGTGGCGGCAGGTTGCGAAGGCTCCGCATTCTTCGCAGGGCTGGCCGGGGGGCTTCATTTGGGGGCCGACGCCGATCACCATTGAGACGGATTTGCAAGGCGTCATCAAAAAGGATGAGTTGAGACTCACGCCGATGGCTGAGGCATCCACAATGGAAAACAGTTGCGCTTGAGCAGCAGCAAGTTCCCAATCGTTCGTTCCCGGATACAGCGGAGATGTACTGCTGAGTTGCGCTTCCGCGGCGCGTTTGGCGAAGAAACTCTTCATCGCGACAGTGAGTGCGCCGATGGCGGCGGTCCCGTAACCGTCGAGGGCGAGCGCGTAGGCCGGCTCCTTTTTCATGGCACACAGAGCGTGCCGTTCAATCTCCGGCCCAACGGTGGCGATGGCTGCAATCATGAAATCGGCGCCGACGAGTTTATGTGCGAGACCATGGCTTTCCAACTGTGCGCCACCCGTTAGAGTCACACGCCCTGACTGCAAATCTTGAATCTTAAGAATTTGGTAGGCAACTTGAGGACGTATCCACTGGGCTGCTTCCGCTACTGCTCTTTCCGCTAGTGCGACCAAACGAGGCTGTCGTAGGCGCACTTTAGCTGGATTCGCGCCCTGGCGCTGCAGGACCATGTCCGCGTTTACGATCAAATTCCAGTCGCTGCTGAGCTTGGTCCGTTCGGTTGTGAAGGTCGTTGTAGTCATGCGCGAAGTCTCTTCAATCGTGTAAGCCTAAATAGCCGGCAAGCGATTTGACCTAGCTTGCCTTGGGTGATCCTCCACGATACTGCGTAGCCCGCGGTCAACTTCTGGGGACAATTCGGGACGCTTGTAGGTTGTGACTAATTCAGTGACGCGCTCTTTAGCGCGGTCGAAGGCATTTCGCTTTCCAGATTGTTCCCAGGAATGGAGCGAGCCGCGGTCGATAACCTTGCTGGGAATGTGTTGCTCCTGACGGAAGAGCCTTCGCGTTTCTGGCAGCTTTAGAAAGTCGCCGGAAGCGCCGACTTTCGCGAACATGTCGAGCGCCAGCGTTTCTGTGCGCGGCTGTACTCCTTGCAGAAGACGCTGGGCCATGGCGATGGATTCGGCATCGAGTACCAGCTTCTCGGGGCTGTGACACGCGAGTGAGTCGAGCATACCGGCGCCGGAAATCATGTTGATCCCACCAAGGGCACCAAGCAATGCGGCAATACCGCTTTCCTGGCCGGCTTGTGCGTCGATCGTTTTGGAATCGCTGCCGAGGAGATAGCCGTGGGTAGGCAAGCCGAGAGACTTGGCAACTTGCGCGCATCCGATATTCAACATACAGGTTTCGATGGCGCCCATTGGCGTTATTCCCGTACGCATGTCGAATATGGCCGGAGCGCCTCCCCAGACAACGGGAGCGCCGGGTTGCGCGAGTTGCTGAATCGTGATTCCGCTGAGGCATTCGGCGGCGTGTTGCACCACTGTTCCGGCAAGGGTGACCGGAGCAGCGGCACCAGCAAGAGGAACGGAAATGATTTCGGTGGGGATCCAGGCACGTGCCAGATCGACGAGATTTTGCGCGGCGAATTCTGTCCAATGAAGCGGAGGTGATGGGCAAACATCGAAGATGGCACGTGGCTTGGCGCGCAATGCGGCGTGACCGCCGCTGTCGATAGCGAGCATATCGATCATGGCAGGCGCGGTGTGCGGCGAAAAGGCACCAGTAACAATCGGCTTGTTAGAATATTGCAGGACCACGAAGAGGCGATAGAGATCGCCGATGTCGGTTGGCACATCGTTACACACTACAGCGGTGGATTGCGCGGCGTATTGCGGAAGCATTTCGGCAACTTGGACTAGCCGCACAAGGTCTGCTGTCTGAGTCATGCGATGTTCGAGAGTGTTCGAATCCAAAATATGCACACAAGACGAGCCCGGGTCGAACTGGACGTGGTTGCCGCCGTATTTCACGGTAGGTTCGCCGACCCGGTTGTAGAGAAAGAATTCGGGAGGAACGGTTTCAATTGCACGACGTGCGAGCGATTCGGGGATGTACGCGGTACCGTTTTCAACGCGCACACCGGCCGCGGAGAGAAGTTCCACTGCAACTTCGGCTTGAACCGTCACACCGCGCTGTGAAATGAGCGTGAACGCCTCCGAGAGGATGCGATCGAGGAGCGGCGGTTCGAGAAGTGAAAGACTCGGCAGCATCGGAGATCAGTTCCTGACTTTGCTACAGACTTAACCCTTCCCCAATAGACTTTTTGCCAATGCAACAGCGGCGAGTGCATCTTTGCCGAATCCGTCTGCACCAATCTCGCTGGACCAACTCTGCGTGACCGGTGCTCCACCGATTATGATTTTTACTCTGGGACGCAGGCCATGACGCTCCAAAGATTCGATAATTCCCTTTTGGCCGGTCATCGTGGTGGTCAGTAAGGCGGAGACACCAACGATGTCCGCGTCAAATTCCTTAGCCCTAAGCGCAAATGCTTCGATGGGGACATCTACACCGAGATCGAATACCTCGAAACCGTTCGCGGAAAGCATGGTGCCCACGAGCGTCTTGCCGATTTCGTGGATGTCACCTTTCACCGTGCCCAGAACGACTTTGCCGAGGGTTTCACGAGACTTGCCGGATTTGCGAATTTCCGGCTCCAGAATAGCGGTGGCTGCCTTCATTGCTTCGCCAGCTAGTACCAGATCAGGAAGGAACATGTCTCCTTCTTCAAATTGAGCGCCGACGGCGTTTAGGCCGACAACAAAACCGCGATTGATGGCGTCGAGCGGATTGAGACCTCCGGAAAGACCGCGCTGGCAGAGTTCCCGAGCGCGATCGGGGTCCCCGTCAATGACCGACTGTTTCATAGCTTCAAGAAGCTCATCCCACATGAAGGTGTTCGCCTGGGGTGCGATGTTTGATTACAGCAATCGCACGCACTGAATGCAGCTGTATTTGACCTGAAAGACGGCGAGCTGCGAGGTGTAGCCGGAAAAAAGAAGCCCGGGAGCGTGTCTGTATGATATGCAGGGAAAGGCGGCAAGTCCACTGATGGGACGTGGGAAGTGGTGCGATTGGCCGACCGACATGGAAGGTGGTTGTCACAAAAGCCGACCGAAGCGGGCAGCGTAAAGCCGCCCCCACATTGGAACAGGCGAGGATCACTTCAAGAAGGTGCGCCGATCTACCGATCGGCCACTCGATGGACGCGTGAATCGGGCGGACTCGGGGTGCTTCACTGCTGCACCCCTACGGATTCAAAACGGGCCAGATATTTAATTTGCGTGGTCATAAACACCGTTAAGCGTTTTACATCACAATGTGGCTCCTCGCCACCGAGTCATAAGTGGACCGGAATGATTCATCGTTTCTGTGGTGGGCGAAAACTAGCGCGTCACTTGGAATTTCATCCGCATCACAGCAGCACGTATCCTCCATCACTGACACTGCGTTCATTTACGCCCGATAGTGCACCGACCGTTGGACCTTTCCTAGCCTATCGCCAAAGTTGGGGGTAAATTTGTGAAAACTCCTTCCCCGTTCCTCACCACCTATGATGTTCTGCGCCAGCATGGCGTCGCTCGGCGTGATTTTTTGAAGTTCTGCGTCACCACGGCGGCCGCACTGGGTCTGGAAGCCTCTATGGTTCCAAAGATAGTGTTGGCGATGGAGACTAAACCGCGCATTCCAGTCATTTGGCTACACGGACTGGAATGCACTTGCTGCAGCGAGTCGTTCATCCGCTCCTCCCACCCGATCGCCCAAGACATCATCCTGAACATGATTTCGCTGGATTACGACGACACGCTGCAGGCCGCAGCCGGGTTCCAAGTCGAGGAAATCCGCAAGAAGTTGATCAAGGATCATCCGGGTGGCTACCTGCTGGCCGTGGAAGGCAACGCGCCTACAGCCGACGGGGGCGTGTACTGCACGGTGGGCGGCAACACTTTTCTCAATGTGCTGAAGGAAACAGCCGAGCATGCTGCAGCCATCGTGGCTTGGGGTTCCTGTGCGTCGAACGGTTGCGTTCAGGCGGCTCGCCCGAATCCGACCGGGGCCAAGCCCGTTCATCAGATTATTACCGACAAACCCATCATCAATGTGCCGGGTTGTCCGCCAATTGCGGAAGTCATGACTGGCGTGCTGACGTATTTCCTGACGTTTGGCAAGATCCCGGAGCTTGATCGGATCGGTCGGCCAAAGATGTTCTACGGGCAGCGCATACACGATAAGTGTTACCGCCGGGCCTTTTTTGACGCGGGCCAGTTCGTGGAAGAGTGGGACGACGAGGGAGCGCGCAAGGGCTGGTGCTTATACAAGATGGGTTGCCGTGGGCCATCAACCTACAACTCCTGCTCGACGGTGAAATGGAATGGCGGTGTATCGTTCCCAATTCAGTCTGGCCACGGCTGCATCGGCTGCAGCGAAGCGGGCTTCTGGGACAACGGGCCGTTCTACCAGCGGCTTTCGAACGTCGTGGTACCCGGAATCGACGCCACACCCGACACCATTGGCAAGGTGCTGGGAGCAGTCGCAGTCGTTGGCGTTGGCGCGCATCTGGTGTCTACGGTCGTCAACAAGAACGCACGGAAAGCCCCGGTTGAAGATGTACCGCCAACTACTGGCAAGAGCGAATAGGAGTTCATCATGACGACTCGAGTGGTTGTCGATCCAGTGACACGCATTGAAGGCCACCTGCGTATCGAAGCGACGCTCAATGACAGCGGCCATGTTGGCGATGCCATGTCCTCGGGAACCATGTGGCGCGGTCTGGAGGTCATACTCCAGGGACGTGACCCACGCGACGCTTGGGCGTTCTGCGAACGCATCTGTGGAGTGTGCACAACGGTGCATGCACTGGCATCGGTGCGCAGCGTGGAAAACGCACTGGGCATTACTGTCCCGAAAAATGCGGAGATCATTCGCAACATTCTGTTTCTGACGCAGATGGTGCAGGACCACGTCATTCACTTCTATCACCTCCACGCTTTGGACTGGGTCGACATTGTCTCCGCCTTGAAAGCCGATCCCGGGGAGACCGCCGCCCTAGCTCAAAAGGTCTCCCCCAACGCGGAAAAAGCCAGCCCTGGCTATTTCCGTGACATCGCGACGACGCTGAAGAAATACGTGGACTCTGGCCAGCTTGGGCTGTTTGACAACGCGTACTGGGGACATCCCGCATACAAACTGCCTCCGGCAGCGAATCTGCTGGCTGTCGCCCACTATCTGGAAGCGTTGAAGTGGCAAAAAGAAATCATCAAGATTCACACCATTTTCGGCGGAAAGAATCCACATCCGAATTATCTGGTGGGTGGCATGGCTTCGGCCATCGCGCTGCAGAGCGACAACGCGATCAACATCGAACGGCTCAACATGGTGAAGGACCTGATCGCGCAGGCGAAGCAGGTCGTCGAGACGATGTATATCCCCGATTTGTTGGCCGTGGCATCTTTCTATCCAGAGTGGACACAGATCGGCGGCGGGCTCGGAAACTATCTGGCCTACGGCGACATTCCACAAAACGAGATCGCTGATGTGGCCAGTTTTAGAATACCGCGAGGGGCGATACTGAATAAGAATCTTGCGGAAGTGTTACCCGTTGATCCCGCAGACACCAGTCAGATTCAGGAACAGATTTCACACTCGTGGTACGAATACTCTGCGGGCAAGGATTCGCTCCATCCGTGGGAAGGCGAGACGAAGCCTAAGTATACGGGGCCGAAGCCTCCGTTCGCGCAACTCGATGAGAATGCCCAATACTCCTGGCTAAAGGCGCCGCGATGGAAAGGTAACGCAATGGAAGTTGGGCCGCTCTCTCGCATGTTGGTTGGATTTGCGAGCGGCAAGACCGAATACAAGGAGGTGGTGACGGAAGCGCTTGGCGCACTAAAGGTACCGGCAACTGCCCTGTTCTCGACTCTGGGTCGAACGGCGGCTCGTGGTTTGGAAACGCGGCTGTGCGCCCACTGGTTGCAACAGGAATACGACCAGCTGATTGACAATTTGAAGGGGGGCGACACGAGCACGGCTAATACCGTGAAGTGGGAGCCTTCTTCGTGGCCAACGGAAGCCAAGGGTTACGGATTCACAGAAGCGCCGCGCGGCTCGCTCTGCCACTGGATTCACATCAAGGACACGAAAATCTTCAATTACCAGATCGTGGTGCCGTCGACGTGGAACGCCTCGCCGAAAGATGCCAAGGGACAGCACGGGGCCTACGAATCGGCGCTGCTGGGCACGCCCATGGCGGATCCCAAGCGGCCGCTGGAAATACTTCGCACTATTCATTCCTTCGACCCCTGCCTCGCGTGCGCTTCGCACGTAATGGGCAAGGATGGCCGCACATTGTCCGAGGTCCTGATTCGCGCATAGGAGGCGGCTATGGGTAAGACCATTGAAGCATTCGATCCGAAGGATGTAGCCGCCCACCCGGAAAACTATTTCCGCCGTGCGTACATCTGGCAATTACCGGTGCGAATCACGCACTGGGCGACAGCCCTGTGCGTTACGGTGCTGTTTCTCACGGGACTGTATATCGGATCACCGATACTGACCTCGAGCGGTGAACCTGCAAATCACTTTCTGATGGGCCGAATTCGCCAGGTCCACTTTGCGGCAGCAAATATTTTTGTGGTCAGCTTCCTGTTTCGTATCGTTTGGTTTTGGGCCGGAAATAACTACGCGCGTTCCGGCTTTCCGATGGTTTGGAAACTCAGTTGGTGGCGCGATCTCTTGCAACAAGCCAGCGATTACTTGAAGCTTGAACGCGGCCACGTACATTTGGGCCACAACGCCTTGGGCGGAACTGCTTACACGTTCTTTGTAGTGTTCCTTGGTTGGGTACAAATTTTCACCGGAATGGCGCTGTATTCCGAAGTCAATCCGGGTGGAACACTAAATAAGTTGTTTGGCTGGGTGATTCCCCTGATCGGCAATTCCTACCAGACGCACATGATTCATCACCTGGTGGCGTGGTCGTTCCCGATTTTCGCGTTATTGCACATTTACATCGTGACCTACGACTCGACGCAATATGGAAACGGCTTGATCACATCGATTATTTCTGGATACAAATTCTACCGCCGCGGAGATATTCGAAACGATGAATGGCTTTCCTGACTTAGAATCGAAGACCGCGCCAATTCTCGTGCTTGGGCTCGGGAATATGCTGTTGAGCGATGACGGCGTAGGACCGGCATTGGTAGAACAACTTTCCGATTCCGCCGAACATTGGAACGGGCGTGTGGAGTTTCTTGACGGCGGCACACAAGGATTGGCACTGCTTGGACAGATTAGCGGGCGCCAAGCGCTGATTATTGTTGACGCGATGAAAACCGGTGCACCTCCAGGGACGATCCATCGTCTGACGCTTGCGGATTTGCGTGAAGTTTCTCCTGGTAGAAGAAAGTCAGGGCATGAAGGCAATGCAGGAGAACTGCTCGCCGCGGCCCAGTTGATCGATCAACTCCCAGATCGCCTCTATCTCGTTGGCGTGGAACCAGCAAAAATCGAAACCGGCGTTGGTCTCTCTGACCCTGTCCAGAAAGCAATGCCAGAGGCCTCCAGTCAGGTGAATTGTCTACTCTCCGAGCTCTGTTAATCTCCCACTTTACTCGAGGATCCCCTTCCGCGAATGGTTCGCTTCACACCGTAGTATTCTCGTTCGTAATGCTTGTAGGCGGTTGGGTGCCGGCTACGCTTGGCGAGCAGTTAAGAAGTGCTGTAGGCTGATGCATTCACGGAAGAAGCGCGATTGCGTGGGCGATCTGTTTGCGACGGCCAGGAGGAATTGGCGATGAAAGCATGTGTACTAGTGGATGTGGGGCGTATCGAGGTGCGTGACGTCGCCACTCCGCGCGTGTCGCCGAGTGATGTACTGCTGCGAGTGTCCGCGGTAGGTATATGCGGCACCGATACGCACATTTTTGGCGGGCACGCTAACTACAACACCGATTCAAGCGGTAAGAAAATCCCATTAACTGTGGAACCCCAAATTCTTGGCCACGAAATCAGTGGAGTTGTTGTGGAAATAGGTAACGAGGTCCACGACCTGAAGCCCGGCGACCGCGTAGTGGTCGACCAGGGCTTGAATTGCATGAGCGCCCATCGGCGACCACTCTGCGAATATTGCCTGACGGGCGATTCACATCAATGCGCATTTTATCGCGAGCATGGCATCACGGGTTTACAGGGCGGGTTGGCGGAATTCATCGCCGTGCCTGCGACCAATGCGGTAAAGCTTTTGACAAACCTGGATCTGGCGGAAGCAGCGTTGGCGGAACCACTGAGCTGCATTATCCACTCGTCAGATACTGTTTCTCGCGCACACACCCGCTATTCTCTGAAAGCGGAGGCGAAGGAACGACGCATCCGGCACATTTTGATTTGTGGCGGCGGTCCCGCAGGCCAACTGTTCACGCAATATCTGCGGCGTGGGCTTGGATACGATGGACTGCTGATGGTCGCCGAACCGAATGCAATGAAACGTGAACTAGCCAAGCGATTTGGCGCAAATGAAGTGCTGGATCCGAGCAGCCGCGACCTCGGCGATGCCGTTCGAGAGCACACTAAGGGCGGTGGGGTGGAATACATGATTGAAGCTTCCGGACAGGGACGCGTGTTTGCATCAATTCCCCAACTAATCCGCAAGCAAGCCACAGTGCTCCTATATGGGCATGGCCACGGCGGAACTGACTTGAGCGTATTGAACAGCGTCATGTTCAAGGAACCGACGCTAGTCAACCCGATCGGGGCTTCCGGGGGTTTCGAAAAGGACGGAAAGCCATCGGTATATACGCGAGGACTGCGGATGATCGAGAAGGGCGAAATTGCGGTGGCGCCGTTCATCACCCATCGCTATATAAGCCTGGAACAGGTGCAAGGGGCGCTGAGCAGTGGGATGAACGCAACGGATTACGTGAAGGGCGTGGTGGTACTTCAAAAAAATTGAGGTCGATACTCAACCGGAGAGCGACCGGTATCTACATTCGTACACCAATTTCAGACTGTAATCGTCTTTCTAATCGGTCAATGCTAGAGTCAGGCACAAAGAAACGCTTGCATGGCGGGAGGGTACATGGCGGAATGGGAATTACGGCCGTTATCGCTAGGCGAGATACTCGATCGGACTTTTTCATTGTATCGTCGGCACTTCTTGCTTTTCCTGGGGATAACGGCGGTCCCGCAACTGCTGATTCTCGGCTTGAATCTGGCGCAGACTACACTTATGAAACTGCCGAAGGGACCCGGCCGGCCACCAGCGAACCAACTTCAAGTCGGATCCCCGGGGACGCTGTTGGCGCTAAGTATCGGATTGATCGTGGGAGCAATCGTATATTTCATCGCTTATCTTTTTGCGCAGGGGGCAACGGTACACGCTGTTTCCAAGATATACCTAGGACGGAGTACCACCGTGGGCGCGGCGCTGGGACAGATGTGGGGGAAACTCTTTAAACTGTTCAAGGTGATCGTACTTAACTCCCTGGCAGTCCTGGGGGCGACAGTTTTTTTTATCATTCCCGGGATCTACGTTGCGTGCCGTTTGCTCACCTGTATTCCCGCTGCGCTCTTGGAAGATCTTGGAGCGCGTGAATCACTGGGGCGGAGCTGGGGATTAACGAAGGATAATGCCGGCCGTTCATTCGTAATCTATGGACTATATATCGCGATGCTGTATGCGATCATTTTGTTGTTCATGATTCCACTTACGGTCATGACCGCCGTTTCCCCCAATGACCCGGAGATGTTGAGATTGTCGGCGATGATGGTTCATGTTGGGACGTTTCTGGCGGAGATTCTCGTAGGACCATTTTTGTTAATCGCCACCTCGGTGTTTTACTACGACCTGCGGGTAAAGAAAGAAGCTTTCGATTTGCAGATGATGATGGGCCCCGACGGGACGATTTCGTCGGGGAATTCCATCGTTCCATCGATGCTCTCGTGAGCCCGCCGACGACATCTACAAGAGAACTACAAAGGCGCCGATGAAACGATCCGTGTTGCTTCTTTTCGTTTTGTTCCTCGGACCAGCACCTTTGTCGGCGTTCCCACAGACCACGATCCTAGTAACACCCGACCGTGCTCCTTCGGACAGCTCTTACAGCTTGTCAGCGTTTAGCACTGAATTGCATCGATTGTCCGACTTACTTGGCAGCAATCCATCCCACCAACAACTGACAGGGTTGCGAGATGCTCTTCCGAAGCAATGGACGATACAGACCCCGGAGAGGACTTTTTCTATCTCCACTGATTTTCTGGACAAGGAACTTGCCGCGGGGGCGAGCCGCGTGGCGAAAATCTGGGTGGACCACGTGCTTGCCGAACTGCGGAGCTATTCTATGCCGCGTTCGTCTGACGTTGGAAATGCCCGAGGAGAGTTGAACAAGATTTTGTCAGGCAGCGAGTTCGCAGCGGTTCGCCCACCAAGTCAATTGGAATTACTTCGAGAGCGCATAGCCAGGCGAATTTTGCAGTTGCTCGACAAGATCTTTGGGAGGATGGAGCGATACCCCATCGGAGGACAGATTCTTTTCTGGTCGGTTGTAGTCGCCTGCGTGGGATTCATTTCTCTCTGGCTGTTTCGTTTCATGGTCAGCAGGGACCGAATCGATTACTTGCCGCCGGGTGACATCGTGTTTGCCACTCGCACCTGGCAGGAATGGATAAGAGCAGCACGAGAAGCGGCGAGCCGTAACGATTATCGAGAAGCCGTCCATTCCGCCTATTGGGCGGGGATTACGCGACTGGAAGACCTTGGCGTTGTTCCCAAAGATCGCACGAAAACACCTCGTGAGTATTTGCGGCTGGTGTCTGAACCTTCGCCGCACGAACACGCGCCTTGTCCGATGTATCGTGAACCGCTTGCCGATTTAACCAAGCGACTGGAGCGAATCTGGTATGCAAATCGGGGAGCAGGTCCAGAAGATTTTCGCGACGCGCTACGCCAGTTGGAGGCCATGGGATGTCCCCTGGAATAGCAGCATCTGATCGCAAGTTACTGACTTGGGGTGGTGCGCTAATGCTGCTGTTGCTTACAGCAGTCGCGGTGCTCTCGCCACCCGCTGACCAGTTGGATTCGCCGGTGCCATCCACCTACTCGGCGCAATCAAACGGGGCTGAAGCCGCTTACCGGTTACTTACCAAGCTTCGCTACCCCGTCCGACGCTGGGAAAACCCACCTACTGAGTTGGGCGCCGAACCGAATCATATTCTTCTGCTGCTCGCGGAGCCAATGCAACCGCCCAGCGACAAGGAAAGAAAAGCGCTCGCCGATTTCGTTAACAATGGTGGACACGTACTATTCACCGGTGCAAATATTCGCGATTATTTTCCTGAGGCGGAGATTTCCTCGGAGCATGCCGATCCGGAGTATGTTTCTTTCAGCCCGGATATTCCCTCGCGCCTGACAAGAGATGCCGAACACATTTCCGTCAAGCCGAAAGCCTATTGGGGAAAGCTTTCACCGGAGCAGCTCGAACTTTATGGCAAGACCGATTCAGCCGTCGTGGTGAGTTGGCTGAAAGGTAAGGGACAAATACTATGGTTGGCGGGTTCCACGCCGCTCACTAATGCGGGCATCACCCGGGAAGATAATCTGACATTTTTCCTGGCATCGGTGGGCAATTGGTCCACGAACGAGAGCTACAGAATCTATTGGGACGAATATTTCCATGGGCAACGCAGTTCCCTGTGGAGCTACGTGGGCAAAACATCGCTAGCGTGGAGCGTTTTCCAGATCGCTCTCTTGGCGCTGGCGGTTTTCTTCACATTTAGCCGCCGGAGTGGACCAACCTACGTGCCAGCGGAAGTCTCGCGGTTATCTCCGCTGGAGTTCGTAGACACGCTAGGGGGCTTGTACGAGCGCGCTGGGGCAGCTTCCTCGGCGCTTGCGGTCTCCTACATGAAACTGCGTACCTTGCTGACGCGGCAATTAAACTTGCCAGCGAATTCGCAAGATGCCGAACTTGTGGCTGGGGCCGAACGGCGGCTGGGCTGGAAGGATTTGGGACTTGCGAATACGCTGCGCCGTGCGGGAGCAGCAAAGCGCGTGGAGCAACTTCCGCCTCGAGAAGCCCTCAAACTCGTTCAAGAGCTGGAGGAGTTTGCTGGTAAATTGCGTATTCGTGCGCAAATCAATCGGGGGAAAACTTAATCGTGGAACATTTATCAGCATTGGGAACACAAGCGCGCGCGGGACTGGCCAAAGTCATCATCGGCCAGAAAGAAGTGGTGGACCAACTCGTGCTGGTGCTTGTTTGCGGGGGCCACGCGGTCATCGAGGGTGTTCCGGGACTCGCCAAGACGCTAGCCGTGAAATGTCTGGCACGGATCTGTGGCTTGAATTTTCAACGTGTGCAATGCACGGCCGATCTGATGCCCGCGGACGTCACCGGCACAAACATTTTCAATCTGAAAGACAGCACGTTCAGTCTTCATCGGGGACCCATCTTTACCGATTTGCTCTTGGTGGATGAAATCAACCGAACTTCTCCACGGACGCAGGCGGCGCTGCTGGAAGCGATGGAAGAACGACAGGTGACGATTGACGGAACTCGTTACCCACTATCGGAAAACTTCACGGTCCTGGCCACGCAGAACCCCATCGAATTCGAGGGCACATATCCCCTTCCCGAGGCTCAGCTAGACCGGTTCCTGCTGAAGATTCGAGTGACCTACCCGTCGGCAGCGGAAGAAGCGAACATCCTGACGCAATACGAGAAGGGATTTGATCCACGGCGCCTGGACGCGATCGTAATGGACAGAATCGATCCTGCACTGCTCTCAGCGGCACGAAAAGAGATTGAGAGTGTGCGCGTTGAGCCCGCACTGCACTCCTACATTATTTCGCTGGTGCGGCGGACACGCGATTGGCCAGCCATTTCGCTGGGGGGCAGCCCACGCGCCGCGGTGGGACTGTTCTTTGTTGCGCGTGCCCTTGCGGGAATGGACGGTCGCGATTACCTGCTGCCAGACGATGTGAAAGCAGCCGCGCTCCCCGTTCTGCGACACCGCATCCTGCTGAAGCCGGAAGCCGATCTGGAGGGACTCACGACCGATCAGGTCATCACACAGGTGATCGCAGCCGTGGAAGTGCCAAAGTGAAGCCATGAACCAGAAAACTTGCCAATGAACTCGCCACGACCCTTAGTGCCGCCGGAGGTAGCTTCGTGTGCCAGATCGCTGGGACGAATGCCATTTGGGTTTGGACCACGATTTTTTGTAGTGCTGCTGCTTGGATTTTTGTGGCTAGTGCCGGCGTGGTGGGCCCCCAAATTAATCGTGGCGATGATCCTGTGGGATGGAGTGGCACTCGTCGCATTCGGCTTAGATCTGGCACGATTGCCCAAAACGCATGAAATGGAAGCGCGCCGCTCCTGGGAGCACGCGCCATCTCTAGCAACGCTCTCTGAAGTGACCCTCGCGGTGCACAATTTTGGAAGGGTTACGACACGCTGCACGATTGTCGATGAGACACCAGTCTCGTTTCGCAGGGCACCACCCTCCCTTTCGCTGGCCGTTCCCCGAAGACAGCTTGCGAGCATCAAATACAGAATCCTTCCCCGAGAAAGAGGAGATGTCCGATTGGGCCGACTCTTCTTGCGTTACCAGAGCAATTGGGGATTCGCAGAACGCTGGGCCGCGGTTGACATTCCTCAGACCGTCCGTGTCCTGCCGGATATGGAACAAGCCCGGCAACAAGCGCTGTATCTAATCCGAAGCCGCCAAGTGGAGATGGAAAAAAGGCGACGCAGGCAGCGCGGACAGGGTCGCGAGTTTGAGAGCCTGCGCGAGTACCGTCAGGGCGATGAGATGCGAGATGTCTGCTGGACGGCGACCGCGCGTCGTCACCAGCTAACAACACGCATATTTGAAATTGAACGGAGCCAGGCAGTGTGGATCGTTCTGGATGCCGGGCGATTGCTGCGAGCCGAAGTTCAACAAGAAAAGAGCGACATCCGGTTGGCGAAGCTGGACTATGCGGTGAATGCGGCACTCTCTCTGGCCCAAGTGGCGACTCAGTGCGGAGATCGCGTCGGGTTGCTCGCCTACGGCCGCTCGATCCAGCAAAACCTTGCCACCGGTCGCGGCCCGTCACATTTGCGGAGCATCGTGGACTGCCTTGCCCAAGTGCGCAGTGAATCGTCCGAAGCCGATCATTCCCGGGCCGCTCGTGTGCTGCTGACGGAACAGAGCCGCCGCAGCCTGGTGGTGTGGATCACCGATTTTGCCGAGACTCCAACCACGCCGGAAGTAATTGAATATGCCATGCAGATGACCAAGCGTCACCTGGTGATATTCACGGCGATGAATCAACCGGATTTGACAGCACTTGCAGAAACAACGCCACGCACGACGGAAGAAATGTACCGTCATGCGGCTGCACTGGAGATTGCCAGCCGGCGTGACCTGCTACTCCGCGGATTGCGGCAGCGTGGAGTATTTGCGTTCGAGTTGGTGCCGGGATTGTTGGCGTCTTCGATTGTGAATCAATATCTGGATATCAAGGAGCGGAATTTGCTTTAGGGTTAGCCAACCGCGTTTTACCGGCGTTGAACAAATAAGTCAAAAGCGCTGCGAAAAGAACGGCAGCCAGTCCGAATTTCATCGCCACCGGTGCGCGACTAGGCGAGAAAAATCCCTCAATAAGCCCCGCAACAATCAGCATGGGAATAGTGCCTAGCAATAGTTGCGCCGCACGACTGCCGGCCCGAGCCAGAGAAACTTTGCGCGGCAACATGCCGGGAAAAAGCATTCCGCGAGCGATTTCCAGTCCGGCGCCGCCGGCGATGAAAATGGCCGGCAATTCCAAAACACCATGAGGAGCAACAAAGCTCCACAGTTGCATGGCCATTCCGGCTTTCCATGTCGCCGCGCCGATAACCCCCATCAGCAGGCCATTCAACATGATCATCCAGATAGTGCCGATGCCTGCTGTGATGCCCATGACAAAAGTACTAAAGGCAACCGATAAATTGTTAGTCATGATCCCCGAGGAGGCCAGCGGCTTGATTGTAACGATCGACTCCGTCCACATCTGACGCTGCTCAATAGTTTCCATCATGCCCGGGCCAAGCAAGCGGTAAGCAAATGCAGGATCATGTAGAGTAACGACCCATGCGATGATCCCGGCGAAGACGAAAATGACCACGGTCAACAACGTTTGCGGAAGTGTTTCACGGAAGATTCGTGGATAAGTATCTCTGTAAAAACGCACGATGCCGCTGACTTTTGGCTTATGCCCCAGGTAGATCAAATTGTGGCAACGGCCGAGAAGCTGATTGAGATAAGTCGCCAAATGCCGGCTGGTTACATCTTCGCGCACGGCGGCAAGATCGGAAGCGGTTTGGCGATACAATAAGCCAAGTTCCTGCAGTTCACTGTGGCTGAGGGCGGAAACACCGCGACTGGAACGTTGCACCAGTTCATCGAGACGTGCCCAGAAGGGTTTGCGCTTTTCCAGCCAACGATTGGAAATCATGTCCTTGAATCCGCCTAACACCAGCTTGCCGTTCGAGCCGTCCGCCGACAAGCTTACCATCGAAACCCCGGAACAGACGGCGCTGGACTTTGCAGTTGCCGGAATCGGCAGCCGCTTCCTGGCCATCGCTTACGACGCGGTGATTCAGTTTTTGGTCGGCTTGATTGTGGGAATCGGCGGATTCATGGCGCTCGCGGGTATTTCGACCACAGCCCCGAAAGCGGCTATCTGGGGCGGGGCGGCTTTGCTGCTGTTCTACTTCTTCCTATATTTTGGTTACTACGCAATTTTTGAAATCCTCTGGAACGGACAAACACCCGGCAAACGTAAGATTGGAATTCGCGTGATTAAGGATTCAGGCCGCCCATTAACCCCCGCGGAAGCCATTGGGCGCAATCTGATGCGCATTGTGGACTGGCTGCCCTTACTTTATGGCGTAGGAATTGTCAGCGCGTTTGTAACCAAGGGCAACAAACGCTTGGGAGATCTGGTGGTTGGGTCATTGGTTGTTCGGGAAACAGCTTTGCTGGAGTTGAAACCGGTGTGGCAGACGGCGCCAAGTGCCAACGCACCAATCATGGCAACAAGTGGGCCGTTGGGGGCGGATCGCTTGTCTCCCGAAGAGTTTGCGTTGATTGAATCGTTTCTCAGTCGCAGAACGGCGCTTGAATTTGGTGTTCGCAATCAGATGGCCAGCACCATAATAGGGCGTATCAAGGGCAAGCTCACCCTTCCGATGGATAATTCAATTTCTGGGGAAAAACTTTTGGAGGCACTCAGCTACGAACGTCGCGCCACAGGACATTTCTCATAAGAGTCACGTCGCAGCAAATGTCCAAAAGCCGGCAGTCGAACATCGAGTTACTGAAACGAAGCGATCGCGGCAGCTAAATCGTCAAAAGTGGTAAAGAGATTCAACAGCCCCACCATTTTCAGAGTTTGCACTGTGAATTTCGAGGGCTTGAGCAGCCGGATGGCACCGCCGCCCTGTTTGCAGCTCGTCAGGTAGCGCACGAACATTCCGATGCCGCTGGAATCAATCGTAGGAACCTCTTCAAGATCCAGAATGAGTTTGAAATTGCCCTGCCCTACGAGCTCGGTCATCGTGGAATTGAATCGGTCGAGTGGAGGCCCCATGCTAAGGCGCCCTCGCAACTTAATCACTTTGACACCGTCCTGCGTCTTCGTCTCGATATCCACTCGAACACTCCCTCCCTGCAGAACCGTCGACCGCGGTTAACCTGCGTTGACACTCTAACAAGCCTTTGTTAGAGTGCGCGCACAAGTTATTTAATCTTGACCCAAAAAGCAAGGAACCCCAGTCCTTCGGCGGCGCTCCCCACAGAAAGTCGCCGGACAGAAAGTCGATGGTTTGGAAAGCCGGGAGCAGGATTCCATTGTAGACCTTTCGGAGCTCTCCACGCATCTACTGGGAGAGCAGGAAGTGGTACCGCGCGCGCGAATCTTCGCCAAATTTATTGCAAAACTTTTGGACGAATCGGCCATCAGTGTCTATACCCTTGGGGCCATTGACAACACCAATTACTGGATACCAAAAGCAACCGTCGGCGATGCGACAATCCACGAGCAGGCGATTCCGCTGGATTCCGGCTTGCTGGCCTCTCTGCAAGAAGACTCCTCACCCGTTATTCACAAGGGAAGCGAAATAAAGCGTGAGGATTATCCGCATATCGACACGAGGCGGACACTTCTCTCGCTTTGCTATATCCCCCTGGTCCATAAAGGCAACCTCATCGGCACATTGGAAATACTGTCGTTTGAAGAAGAACTTTCCGAAGATGCAATCGAAGCTCTGCTACCTGCCGCCGGAGTGGTAGCCGCGGCCATTGCCACCGCGCAAGCCTACGAAGAGGAACGGCACGGCACGTTTAACTCGATTACGCGACTAACGCAACTCTACGATCTGGAAAAGGTCTTTTCTTCGACGCTGGAAATGGAAGAGCTGCTGCCACTGATCGGCTCGAAAGTTTCCGAAATACTGTCCTGCCGGGCGGTGAATATCTGGTTGCTCCTTCCCGATGAGTCGGTGGAGATAATGCATCAGGCCGGTGAAGATCCAACCAGTTTCAAAGGGCAGGTACTGAAAGCCAATGAAGGGATTGCAGGCACACTTTCGGACAACGGCGAAGCGGTGTGCATTTCCAATCAAAATGATGAGCGTCTGGTACAGCGCAATCAGGCAGCGCCAGACTCGCCTGTCACATCCTTGATCGCGGCAGCGATAATGGATAGATCGGCGCTGGTGGGAGTCGTTGAGGCGATTAACAAACTTGACGGCGCTCCCTTTGATGACGACGATTTGTTCACATTGAGCAGCCTTGCCGAAACGGCCTCAACTGCGCTGCACAATGCGGGCCTGTTGATGGCAGAACGCAAGGTGGAAATCCTCGAGACGCTGAACACGGTCAGCCACGAAATTACTTCGACCCTAAACCTTGACCGCATGTTGCAGACGATTGTGAACGCACCGCAGGCGGTGATTCCCTACGAGCGCGCAGCCATTGTTTTGGAACAGAGCGGCCGCTTCAAGCTAAGCGCGGTCACGGGTCTTACCCAGTTAAACGCCGACGCTCCGGACATTGCCCCGCTGAATGCAATACTGCAGTGGGCGGCGCTGTCTGAAGAAGTTTTGCACATTCGGCAGCATGGAGAAGATATCGATAGCGATCGCGAAGAGACCCGGGCCAAATTCAAGAAATATTTCGCGGAATCGGGAATGCGTGGGTTTTATGCGCGCCCGCTGAACGACGATACCGGCCGGCTGGGGATGTACGCAATGGAAAGCAGCGACCCCGATTTTCTGGGGACAGCGCACATCGAGATTCTGGAGTTGCTTGCGGGGCAGGCTACCGTCGCGTTGCGTAACGCCCAGATGTACAAGGAGGTGCCCTTCATCTCCATGATTGAGCCGGTGCTGGTGCGGAAACGCAAGTTTATGGCGATGAAGAAGAGCCGCCAGCGGGTTTACCTGACGCTGGGAGCTGCTGCTCTGCTGTTCCTGGTGGCTTGCCCATTGCCGCTACGCGTCGACGGCGATGCCGTAGTTGCGCCCGGTCGCCGTGCGTTAGTGCAGCCCGAGGTTGAGGGCGTCGTCGGCAAAGTGCTTGTGCACGAAGGCCAGAGCGTGCATCAAGGTGAGGTACTGGCGGAAATGGAGGCGTGGAGTATGCGCTCAGCAGTGGCTGAAGCGCAATCGAAGTACGAGACTTCCCTACTGCAGATGAATCGCGCGCTGGCCGCCAACGACGGCAGCGAAGCAGGTGTCCATCGTGTGCAGGCAGATTACTGGAAAGCAGAAGTGGAACGAACCCGGCAGTCGCTTGAAAAAGCACAGTTGCGCTCGCCGATTGATGGGATCGTAGCTACTCCGCATGTCGAGGAATTCGCGGGACGCAAGTTGCAGCAAGGCGACTCGTTTGCGGAGGTGGTCGACACTTCGCAAGCGACGGTAGACGTGGCGGTAGAGGATGCCGACGTCGGCCTGCTGAAGGTGGGGCAGCCTGCCGTGGTCAAGCTGAACAGTTATCCTACGCGAACTTTCCATGGCGACGTTTTCGTGGTTAGCCCAAAAGCGGAACTCCTGCACGATGCCCCTGTTTTTTACGCTCGCGTGGGCGTGGCAAATGCGGATGGTGCTATCCGAAGTGGCATGGAAGGCCGAGGGAAAATCCGCGTGAAATGGTATCCAGCGGCCTATGTCTTCTTTCGGAAGCCGTATCTGTGGTTGTATTCAAAAGTATGGTATTGGCTGGGGTGGTAGAAATGTTTCGGAGGAGCAGTATGCGAAGTCTGATGATGGCGATCGCTTTGGGAACCGCTTTCGTCGCGGCCGGTTGCGGAGACGGGAAACCCGCGGCACCAACGGACACCAATGCCGCGCCTCCTCCAACCACCTTTGCTCCAAAAGTTGCGGCGGCCGTCGAAGCAGTCGACCCGGGGCTCATCGTCTCTGGGCCGATCATCGTGGAACATCAAGTCGACATGACAGCGCAGCGCGATGGCCTGCTCGCCAAACTTTTCTTCGATGCGCCGGCGCGCGTGAAGGCGGGAACGATCCTCGCAAAATTGGACGATCGCCAGATCGCCTCCAACCTTGCCGCGGCGCGCGCAAAATCTCGCAGCATCGAAGCAGATCTGAAGAATTGGCAGTCGGAGGCCGAGGTCCTGCAGGCCGATTACGTCCGGGCGCAGCGGCTTTGGGACCTGGGGCTGACCTCCGAAGAGCAATTGCAGCACGCCAAGTACAAGGCGGAATCGGACAAGTGGGATATCAAGCGGGTTGAAGAAACTCTCAATACTTCTCGCGAAGAGGAGCGTTCGCTGGAATTAGAACTGGAAAAAACCATTGTCGCCGCACCATTCGATGGAATTATTGCACGACGATACGTTCGCGAAGGGCAAAATGTGGCCAAGGGCGATCGCCTGTTCTGGGTTACAGCAGAAGGCCCGCTCCTGATGCGCTTCACCCTGCCGGAAAGATATTTCGGGCGGGTGTCGCGCGAAGAGCAGTTTGAGATTACGTCCCCCGATGTTCCGGGCGAAAAACGTATCGCGAAAGTGAAGGAGATTAGCCCGGTGGTTGATCCCTCTAGCGGCACGTTTGAAGTGCTTGTGGCCCTGACGGGAGACCGCGGCGCATTCCACCCCGGTATGACGGCGAATTTGAAGATAGAGAAATCCCGCTAGTGGGGACATCATTTTCGGGACGAAAAGGCCGTTCACGACTAGAAGCGAAGTTGGAAAAGACCTTTTCGACGGGATTTGAACTAATTGGCACGAAACTAAACGCACCATGAATCTTACCCGCGTCCTCAAAGTCGCCCTGCCGGACATGCCGGCGCGCCTCCTTGCCGATCGACCGCCGCGGATACCCCCTGATGTCGTCTTCAAGGAGCACATCGAAGACGGCCAACCAATTGTTCGCGTCCTGGTACCTAGCCAGGATTCCGCATACCGCTTTCCCCCGCAAAATTGGGAACTTGTCCAATTGTTCGATGGCCGGCGGTCTTACGAAGAGATCTCAGAACAGTATTCGGGGCAAATGGGCACGGCCTACGACGTCGAGGAAGTGCGTGAATTTGCCGCTTCCATGGAGGCCATAGGCTTTTGGTATAAAACCGCGCAAGAAAAAAACATTATGCTCATGCAGCAAACCGCCGAGGAGCGCCGAAAGCTTCTGAAATCCAGGAAAAGCAACTTTGGAGATTTGTCCCAAATCACATTCCCGGCGATCAACCCCGATCGCTTTCTGACGTGGTTATATGGGTACACCTCGTTCATTTACACGTGGTGGTTCACGGCGCTAACCCTAATTGTTTTGGCCATAATGACTGGCATCACCATTGCCCACTGGCCGGAAATCAGCCGTGACACACTGCATTTTTTCAATTTTTCAGAAAAGACCTGGGGCGACGTTGGCGTTTTCTACCTAGTAGCTCTTGGCGCCATGTGCTGGCACGAGTTGGCACATGGCCACGCCTGCAAACACTATGGCGGCCGAGTGCCTTCGATGGGCTTCCTGCTCATTTACCTAACGCCTGCCTTTTACACCGACGTCGGCGAAGGACAGGTGCGGGCCTCGCGCTATCAACGGCTTATCATCGCACTGGCCGGAGCCTGGTCAGAACTTTATATTTGTGCAGCCGCCACTTTTATCTGGTGGGGAACCACGCCGGACACGGTCGCGCACGAAGTTGCTTACTTGCTGATGTTGATCACCGGCATCGCATCCGTTCTCATCAATTTCAATCCATTGATGAAGCTTGACGGGTACTACATGCTGGGCGAAGCACTGGGCATCGCAGACCTGAAAGAAAACTCCACCGCCTATGTTTCGGGGTGGGTGAAGCATCATATCTGGAGATTGCCGGTCGAGGTGCCTTACGTGCCTCGGCGTCGCAGGTTCGGATTCGCGGTGTATGCTATTTTGTCGGGCCTGTATAGTTATACCGTGCTTTACGTCTTGGCACGTTTCGTTGGTAATGTCTTTCGCAATTTCAATCCGGATTGGTCTTTTATCCCGGAAATCGCAACAGCAGGTCTCATCTTTCCGGTCCCGAATCCGAAATTTGGTGAACTTTATGAAATTCGTGTATCTCGACAAGAAAGACCGGTTGCGGGCTTGGCTTGGGACGAGGCAAGCCGCAACCGTGGCGGCACTTTTTCTGGCCTTCTTGTTTCTTCCGTTCTGGCATGAATCCACGAGCGGGCGGTTTGTCCTCGAACCTACCTCCGCGGTTGTCGTTCGTAATTCAACGCCCGGAGTGCTGACCGCGGTGTACGCGAAAGAAGGGATGTTTGTAGCTGCCGGTTCTCCCTTGGCGCAGCTTCGAAACGTAGCCTTGGAGTCCAGGCTTGACCGCACTCAGACAGACTATGAAGTCGCGGCAATACAGGCGAATTCCGCTTCGCTACGTTACGCAGATTTAGGCAACGCGCTGCAGGAGCGCACTCATCTCGAGCAGGAAAGGCACGAACTCATCGGGGTAGTTGCGGGGTTGGAACTCACCAGTCCCATTTCAGGGGTCGTCATGACCCCCCGAATGACAGAGCGTCTGGGAACCAAACTCCCCGCGGGGACTGAAGTCGCGGAGATCGCAGACTTACACCAAATGCGCGCCCGGATCTATGTCTCTGAACACGAATTATACAAAATCAAACAGGGTCAGAAAGCACGGTTGGAGGTGCAAGGCTTGTTGCAAAAGTGGGACTCAAAGGTCGCGAGCGTGGCCCCGGTAGCGACACAGATGAATCCTAAGCTGTTGCAAGCAGACAAGTTCGCAGGTCTTCATCCTCCTGTCTTCTATATAGCGGAACTACAGATTGCAAATCCTGACTCCCAACTGAAAGCCGGCATGATCGGCATGGCCAGAATCTACGGGGAGCGCCGAAGCTTGGCAGGACTTACGTGGGAGAGTGTGAGGCAATTTTCCGCAAGGAAATTCTGGTGAGTCAATCGGGATAGGGGGCAGTCACCTGCTCGCCCCTCCCACACCACCGGACATCTCTAACAATGTCGGCCCTGTCAAATACTTTTTTGAGTAGACCTCTCCGTCCTCTCCGAAGAGTGGTCTTCCTCGTCTTTTGTTGACCTCTACATCGACGACCACGGCTCGTTCCTAATCTAACGGCCGGCTTCAGTCCGACCCATACATCTCTTCGATCCGTACTTCGACCATGATTATTAGTTCAAACTCCCTTTACAGGGAGCGGGATGCCCAACCAAGTGGACGGTGTTCTACTTCGCACCATGTCCGGTACCGAGCTGTCCCGCGTACGAACCGAACTCTAACGACTGCGAATACTCACAACCATTCCGCCACATCCAGTACAACCGAACTGCCAGCCTGCGTCCCATCGCTACTTTGGCAATGCTTTTGTGTCGACGCATTGCTAGGTGAATGTACCGACGTCTCCAGTCCGGATGGATGCGCGCTGCTGCCTGAGCTGCTTCCACCAACAAGAAGCGCAACAACGAACTGCCTTGCTTGCTGATGTGCCCTAGTCGCTGCTTGCCAGCACTGGAGTCCTCACACGGAATCATCCCCACGTAAGTGCCGATCTGCTTGCCGCATTGAAACCGAGTGGGAGTTCCGATGATCAACACATAAGCGAGTGCCGTAATCGGGCCTACGCCAGGATGCGTCATCAGCCGCAGAACTTCAGGTCGCTTCCTGGCTTCCCGCTCGACCGCTGCAGTTAACTCCTCAATCGTCGGATTCATGCGGTCGAGCAACTCCAGCAACTCTTGCCGGCGTCGGCTGGCCCAAGGAGCTAACGCTAATTTTTCTAACTGCGCTCGCCCTTGTTCGCTGAATAGTTTTTTCCTCCAGCGATAGCCCTCGTTCATCGCCAACGCCTGCAACTGATTCATGATCCGCGTGCGCATCTGCACCATCCGATGACGGTGCCATAGCAGTTGCCGCAGATCGCGATTCTCCGGACTAGGTACCCAGACCTGCGGAAAGTTATTTTCCCGCATCAGTCTGAGTAGCAACTCGGCATCCTTGCGATCGGTCTTCTGTTTCTTCACTCGCTTGGCCTTGATCTCTGCAGGATGGCCGATCCATAGCTCGAAACCTAATTCAGCCAGTAGCCGCTCGAACCAGCGTGAATATCCGGTAGCCTCCATGCCCACCCGCACACAGTTGCTTCTGTGTTTCAGGTCTCGATAGAATTTCTCTGCTTGTCCATCACTGTGGTTCAGTTCCTGTTCACCGCACTCACCGGTCTCTTCCACAAAAAATGCAATCGCCTGAAAGCTCGGGTGGTAATCTACCCCTATAATCATCATGTTCGGCTCCTTCCTTCCGAACCTATGGTCGTCATGCAACCACAGTGTACGGTCGAGGGAGCCGACATTGTTATGCAATCAGGCGGGTCCACATACGGCGGTTCAGTGAGTTGAGCCCTGACGGGCCGGAGGTTCGAGGCGTCGTTCGCCAACAGGGCTTCGCCGCTCTGCAGGTTTCCGTTCCGGCTTCACGGTCTTCTGAACCTGCAAAACTCAGCCGAAGCTGATTGGCTGGCGCAGTGCCGCCCGTGAGTCCGACGTTCTACTACTCGCTTTCACTGTTTGGGCCTTCCTCACTCGCGTGAGTACTTCGCCCGCTGTTGACTTCTGTTGCAAGGTCAGAGTGAATTGCTTCACCCTCAGTCACGAATCCGAGACGTGCAACAGATCTCCCGCGATAAGTTCGACTGCTTTCTGCGCGCAACCACCGAATTTACGTTTTGCGTCCTTGATAGATATGGGCTTCGCGATCGTTGGCCCGCTCGCCCGACGCTCACGCCTCAGATTCGGTTCTTGTACATTGGCTCGCGCATTTGCTCCACGCTTCTTTCAGACCTCGCCTCGCGGCTCAGCCCTTGCGCTTCGCTATCACTTCTCCTCTATCAGGATGTGAAGAGGACGTACACCTGCAAGCTGTCGATCATGCCCGGCGTACCAACAAAAGAGGCTGCCACCGGCAGCCTCTTTTGGATAAAACCTGATGTTGCCAAACTCTTCTCCGACTAAAGCGGAGAAGACAATCACATCTTCACACGTTCTTGCTCACCGGAGTCTTGCTCACTGGGGTCTTGCTGACCGGAGTCTTGCTGACCGGAGTCTTGCTGACCGGAGTCTTGCTCACTGGGGTCTTGCTGACAGGGGTCTTGCTGACAGGCGTCTTGCTCACTGGGGTCTTGCTGACAGGGGCCTTTGCCACCGAGCTCACCGACGCCGAACCAAATGCATCCTTGGCAATATTGGCCTTTTTAGTAGCTTTTAGGGTGCTGATCAAACTCTTTTTTTCGATGGACACTGTGTTCACTCACCTCTCGCTGGATTTTTTCAACCGCCCACGCTTTGGGAATAGAGCAATGTTGATGCCAAACGAACTGATCGGTCGCCGTCGAGCAGCATCATTGAAAATACAGCCTTTACTGCCAAAGTCCCGATTGAAATGAGGAGATAGGAGGTGAAAATTGATTGATGGGTTAAAAATCAACCGTCGATGGGTAAAATTCTCACCATATTTTGGAGTACGGTTACTGGATCCCGTGCTTCCGGCAGAGATACTTCATTCGTTGCGGATCCATCTGCAGCAACTTCGCTGCGGCAGCCTTCTTCCCGCCCGTCCTTCGCAGTGCGGCGCTCACATAGGCAACCTCGATCCGCTGCATTTCCGCGTCGAAATCAACCCCTCCTTCCGGGATCAGGATGGCTTCCTGGCCCGCGCTGCTGGAGTACAGGAGGTTTTGAGGCAAGTGCTCCGCGGTAATCGTGGAACTGTCGGTGATGATGACCAAGCGTTGAACCAGGTTCTCTAACTCGCGGACGTTCCCCGGCCATTTGTAATCCTCCAGAATCTCGAGGACATCAGGTTTCAGGGATTTGAGCGGCTTCTTGGCGGCTGCGCAGTAGATTCTAAGGAAGTGGTCCACCAGCAGGGCTAAGTCCCCTTTCCGTTCCCGCAGAGGGGGAATGAAGATCGGGACGACATGGATACGGAAGTAAAGGTCCTCGCGGAAGCGGCCCTTCCGCACACAATCCTCTAGGTCCTCGTTAGTCGCAGCAATCAGCCGGAAGTCGATTTTGCGGGCGCTACGGCCGCCCAAGCGCTGCACAGAGTGTTCCTGAAGCACGCGCAGCAACTTGCTCTGCAGGCTAAGCTGCAATGTGGTGATTTCGTCAAGGAAGAGTGTGCCACCCTGCGCCAGCTCGATCAGACCTGGTTTGGCGGCGTCCGCACCAGTGAACGCACCCTTCTCGTAACCAAACAGCTCTGACTCCATCAGGCTTTCCGGCAGGGCGGAGCAGTTCAGACAGATGAAGGGATTCTCTGCGCGATTGCCGCACTGAACGATGGCATTGGCGACTAGTTCCTTCCCGACGCCGCTCTCCCCACGCAACACTACAGAAGCATTTGTGCTCGCAACCGCCTCGATCGCCTGGTAGATCTTCTGCATCGAGGCACTGGCACCCAGGAGCCCGAAAAACGACGAGCGGCTCTCTACCTGTTGAATGACGCGGCGGCCCTCAAGCTCTAGAGCCCGTTTTTCAATTGCTCGCGAAAGAACAATTTGCAGTTCGGCGTAATTCAACGGAAATAGAAAGCACTCGTCCGCTCCGGCCTGGCTGGCCTTCAACAATATGGCGCGTTGGGTCGATCGGGTGAAGGCAACCAGGACCATGTCATCGCGAACCTTGCGCAGTTCTGTTAGAACCTCGAGACCAGCCGCCGCGCCATCCCCTACACAGTCCAGATCGAAAAAAACGGCGTGCAATTCAGCACGCTCCAGCGTGTCTTTGATGTCTGCGTCAGTGGATGCAAGCGATACCCGAAACTCACTTCCCAACTGTCTGCGGAATTCTGGGAACAGTTCCGCGTCGTCGGTAAATAGGGCGAGGGAGAATCGTTCTGGGCTAGCCAAGGCTGCGGACAATCGAGCGCTCCGTGTGAAGGCGAGATTATAGGAGAGACGCCAAAGGAAGAGGAAGTGCCAAGTGTGGCCCGGAGAGGTGGGACGCTTAATTCCGGATTTGGCAACCGGTTGATGAGGGCGTTCGCTCTTTTCACCATGGCGGAAGTTACATTTTTCCCGCTATTTTCCTCTGTTTTGGAATATTCCAGGGTAGTAGGATAAGAGTTGATTCGCCCGCCGAAGAACTGAGAGTTCCCCAATTCATGGAGCCAACCCGTATGACCGTTCGAGCAAGGCGTTTTCTGTTGCTTGCAGTCTTCGTAAGCACTTTTTCCAGCGCCATCTTTGCCCAGGGTTGGGAGCACGTAGGCAGAGTTGAGGGCGTACAGAAGCGTGACGATGGCGTGGAACTTGCTTCCGGCAAAGCCAAGGTACGCGTCACCTTTGTGCGCGAAGGTATCGTGCGTGTTCGAGTAGCACCCAACGGAATGTTTCCGGGCGACCATTCCTGGGCCATCATCGAGGCCCCAGAGCCACCCGTCGTCACCGTACAGGATGAAACGGATGACGTCACGGTCTCGTCGGGAGACGTGGTGGTCAGCATCAACAAGGCTTCCCTACTCGTTCAGTTTGCCGATGTGCACGGCAACACCGTAGTGGCAGACGAACCTTCCCTGCCTATGGCATGGAGCGGAGAGCGCATTCAGGTCTGGAAGAAAATGCCACTGCTGGAGAACTACTACGGCTTGGGAGACAAGCAGGGCCCTCTGAACCGCCGCAATCGTTCCTTCACAATGTGGAATACGGATTTTTTTGGCTGGCAGGAATCCGACCAACCACTCTATAAGACGATTCCCTTCTTTATCGGCCTGAATCAAGGCAAAGCATACGGGATCTTTTTCGACAACGCTTATCGCAGCAATTTCAATTTTGGGCTGGAGTCACAGGATTTCTACTCCTTTGGTAGCGAAGGTGGAGAGATCGACTACTACTATTTTGCGGGGCCCGATCCGCGCCGCGTGGTGCAGGCGTTTGCCGCCATGACCGGCCACACGGAATTGCCTCAGTATTGGACGCTGGGATTCCAACAGAGCCGGTACTCGTATTATCCGGAAGCTCGCGTGGAGGAAGTGGCGGCAACGTTCCGCAAAAAGAGAATTCCGGCAGACGCGATCTATCTGGACATCGACTATCAACAGGGCAACGCCCCTTTCACAGTGAACCGCGAATATTTCCCGACCTTTGAAAAAATGGTCAAGGACCTTAGCGCGGAAGGCTTTCACACCGTGCTGATCACCGATCTGCACATCAAGTACGCGCCGAATGGCGGCTATGCGCCTTACGAAACAGGCAGCAAGAACGACGTCTTCGTGAAGAAAGCTGACGGGTCGCTGTATGTCGGAGAGGTGTGGCCGGGCCCCAGCGTATTCCCTGATTTCACGCTCACACGCGCGCGCACATGGTGGGGCGAGCAATATTCAGACTTCGTACAAATGGGCATTTCGGGCTTTTGGAATGATATGAACGAGCCGGCCGTTTTTCTGACGCCCACAAAGACTATGCCGCTCGACAATCGGCATCGACTGGATGATGGCACCAGCCTCGATCATCGTGCCGTCCACAACGTCTTCGGGATGCAAAACGTGCGCGCCACCTACGATGGATTACGCAAGCTGCGGCCCAACGAGCGACCCTTCATCTTGACGCGCGCGGCCTATGCCGGAACACAGCGCTACGCCGCCACCTGGACCGGCGACAATTCCAGCACCTGGAATCACCTGAAAATGAGCACGCCGCAGATGCTCAACATGGGACTCTCTGCGTATCCCATTGTCGGCGCGGATATTGGTGGTTTCGCGGGCTCGCCTCCATTTGATCTGTTGACTCGCTGGATCGAAGTTGGCGCTTTCAATCCCATCTATCGCGATCACACCGCGAAAGGCACCCTGGACCAGGAGCCGTGGGCAAACGGTCCGGAGCAGGAAGCGATCCGACGGCGGTACATCGAGCTACGCTATCGCTTGCTGCCTTACACGTATACGACTGTTGAGGAAACCACGCGCACCGGCTTGCCCATCATGCGCCCTCTATTTCTCGAATATCCGCAAGTAAGCGATTTCTATGAGGATGGGCGCGACTTTCTGTTTGGCCACGATTTTCTCGTGGAACCGGTAGTGACTGAAATGCTCGATCCTCTGGAAGTAAAACTCCCCCCCGGCGGCTGGTTTGATTTTTGGACTTCCAAACAATACACAGACAAGGACAAGCTTTCGCTCAATCCCAAACTCGATGAGATGCCGTTGTACGTGCGCGCCGGAGCTATTGTTCCTCTTCAGCCACTCATCCAAAATACCGGCGAAACTCCGAAGGGTTCCCTGGAACTGCGTGTCTACGTCGGCGAAGATTGCCGCGGAGCGCTTTACCAGGATGATGGGCACACATACGATTACCAAACAGGCGAATTCCTGCGCGTCGCCTATTCCTGCAAGGCCTCACCGACGGGAGTCCGCGTGACGAGCCACGTCGAAAAGAACGAGTACAAGCCGTGGTGGAACGCTATCGACTTGAAGATTTATGGAGTCTCGTCGAAACCGAAGGAAGTGAAGCTCGGCGAGCGTGAAGTGAAAGGCTGGAAATACGATGCGTCCGAGCACGTAGTGACGTTACCGGTTACGGATGCCTTGGGTGATTGGACGGCGCAGATCATGCAACCGTAAAAAGACCTAGGAGCCTGCGGGTTAACGCAATTGAATGATGGAAATGCTCTGTGCCGGAAGCGTTAGCCGCAATTCCCTGCCCGCAAGTTCGGCGTGGGCGTTTCCAAATAATACAGAGAGTGCCGTGGAGTTTTCCGCAGGTGTATCGCGCAGGGTTAGTTTCAGGATCTTCTCAGTTGTTCCGTTGTTGAAAGCTACTGCCAATCTTTCCTCTTCTGACTCGCGCACAAACACATAGGAAGAGTCGTCGGCCGCGAGATGCCACAGTTGTCCACTGCGCAGTGCGTCATGCTCGCGGCGCAAGCGAAGCAAATTGTGCACGAATTCAAAAATGTCTTGCTGCTCCGGAGTGCGGCCTTCCGTGGTGAATGCGTTTCTTGGATCATCGTGCCAACCACCCGGAAAATCGCGGCGATTGTCCGGATCTCCTCCGCCTGGCATGGCGATCTCATCACCGTAGTACAGTTCCGGGATTCCTCGGAGCGTCAGGGTCATTCCAAAGGCAAGCTTCAGCTTCGCGGAAGTGGCACCGGGCATTCCCGCGAACCGGGTGGTGTCGTGATTAGCAAAAAACGATACAAGAAATTCGGGATGTGGGTAGAGCGAATCCTGCCGCAAAATATTGGGGATTCGACCCGCGGGCGCGCCTTTCAGAAGAACATCGCGCAGGGTAAAATAAGTGGGAAAATCGAACACTGTCGTGAGTTGCGTATCAATCCCGTCCCAGCCGCGGCGTCCGCCAACAAAAAAAGAAGTGACCGTTGGATCGGGATGAAATACTTCTCCGACCGTGGATAGTCGCGGGTACAGGCTTCGCAGGCCCGTGTGCCACTGCGCCCAGAAATTTCTGGAAACGTAAGGAAACGTATCGATTCGATAGCCATCCAGCCCCGAAGTTTCCGCCCACCAAATGCTGTTCTGGATCAGGTAGCGCACTACCGTGGGGTTTTCCGTGTTCAGGTCTGGTAACAAACTGAAGAACCAGCCCTCCGTAAGATTCTTGCGCAATTGCGGCGGCGTATGAGGATCTTCCAGAGATTCAAACAAATCGTTGGCGTTTTCTTTCTTTTCCGGTTGACCATAAAACGCGCCCTTCAGCGGGGAGAACGAATCGATATGCTGCGCAGCGGTACCGTGAAACCAATCCGGCAATGGCGGATTTTTGACCCACGGATGCAGCGGCCCAACGTGGTTGGGCACCACATCAAAGAATACTTTCATGTGCTGCTTGTGGGCCGCTTCCACCAATTCCTGATACTCCTGAACACTTCCCAGGTGCGGATCTACTGCATACAAATCCACTGCCCCATAGCCGTGATAGTCAGCAGTAGCACCATTTTTGACCACAGGTGTTAGCCAGATTGTGGTAACGCCGAGATCTTTCAAATAGGGCAGATGCTCTCGCACACCGCGTAAATCTCCGCCGTGATAGGCGCGTGCCTTCGAGCGATCGTGAGAACCGGGAAATTCAGCGGGTTCGTCGTTTGTGGGATCGCCGTTGGCAAAACGATCCGGCATGATCAGGTACATCACGTCGTCGGTGGTCAATCCCTGATTACGGCCAAGAATCTGTTTACGCGCCGCTAGCGGTAATTCAAACGTAGTTTGTCCATTTGGCGTCGTGACGCGGCAGATGGTGGTACCCGACTTCAGGTTTGGCCCAAATTTCAACCACAGAAATAGATAGTTTCCATTCGCGGCGGATTCCGTGCGGCTTACCGTGATGTCTTGCAAATTGCAGCTTGCACGGGTGGCCTGCAGGTGTGTACCGGTGAGCAGAATCATCAGGTCTGGAGTCAGATTTACCCACCAACTGGGCGGCTCGACCTTGGTCACCGTGGGCGCGTCCGGGTTCTCTTTAACCTGGGCCGGCGTCGCAATCGATACAGACAAGATAAGGATTACGACCGCAACAATTCCACACATGTGCGCGCGCGCAAACCTGAGGTGGTGACGACAAATAGCCAACATATTTTCCCTACGCGAGCTTAGCAGAAAGAAAGCAGAAATAAGCAGAATGAGCCGCTATCCCGTCACAGTGTTGTCCTCGGACTCATCCCTACATTAACTGCTCAATGCACGAAGTTCAGGCTCTTCGCTGCGATACGTCTGATACGCCAGCCATCCGACCACGGCCAGCATCCCGACCCAGCCAAACAACCGAAAAACGCCACCGATCTTCTGGTCGTACGGAAGAATATTCCACTGCCCGAAAAGCAGCGTCCAATCGCTCTCATCGGAATTGACCAATGGCAGAGCGGAAGTGCGTGCGTCGGCCATGTACGTCCCGACATACAGAAAATTCTCGAAGAACCAGAAAACTGAAAAGACAAAGCCGTAGATTTCCCGTCGATACAAAAAGCCCGCCGCGCAAGCCAATGGCGCGATTAGTTCGCCCAGTGTGCCACCCAAAAGCATGATCGTGTGGCCTCCCCAACTGAAAAATAGGTGCCCCGCCTCATGAATCATCAGATTGACATAATCCGGGAATAGAAAGCCGGTGGAATTACTCCACGCATAGATGAGAAATAGCGCGTAGGCGACGAGCCAGGAATTTCCGCCCAATCGGGATATTGGCTTCCACGGCGGTAACGGAGCAAACGTGCATTCCATACTTCTAGGTTAGCAGCGGCTTCGCAGAGTTCGTGGCCGGATTTCGTGCCGATTTCAAAAACGGAAACGCGAAGGATCAACCGGAATGACCTGGCGCCCTCCCGCTTTTCTCCAGCGAAGCCTCCACGGCCTCACCGCCGGTAATCAGCCGTGCCCCGCGGCTGAAGGTCAAATACTCAAATCCCCACTGAATAAACACAATGATTCGGCTCTGAAACTGTACAATGTACATCAAGTGGATGAACAACCAGATCATCCAGGCAATTAATCCCGAAACGTGAAACCCGAAAATGTTCGCCACCGCTGCCGCACGGCCAATCACCGCCATATCGCCTTTATTGAAATAGTGAAATGGTTTGAAGTCCTTTCCGCCTTTCAACCGGGCAGCAATCGTTTTGCCGGCAAAGTGCCCTTCCTGAATGGCCGGCTGCGCCACGCCCGGCAGCGGCTTCCCTTTCTCGTCCAATACCAACGCAAGATCGCCCACGAGAAATAGGTTGGGATAATTCGGCACAGTTAGATCCGGGAGCACCTTAATTTTCCCAGACCGATCTGCCTCCGCTTTCGTTCGTTCGGCAACGCGTCTGCCGAATGGAGTTGCGGTTACTCCACCGGCCCATAGCACGGTTTTTGCGTTCAGTGAGATTTCCTTATCTTCGTGTTTGTACTCCACGCCTTCGCTGGTAATCTGGTTCACCAGGGCACCTTTGATCACCTTCACGCCCAGCCGCGTGACCAATTTTTCCGCTTTCGCCGATAACTCCTCCGGATACGCGCTCAACACACGTGAACCGCCGTCCAACAAGTAGATCTGCGATTCCTGCGGATGAATATTGCGGAAATCATGGCGTAATGTTTCCTGTGCAATTTCCGCCAGTGCGCCAGCCAGTTCAAGGCCCGTCGCGCCTGCCCCTACGATTACGAAGGTCAACCACGCACGCGCCTCCTCTTCCGTCTCTGCACGCTCTGCCTTTTCAAAGGCATTTAGTAGCTTGTGGCGAATGGCCGTGGCCTCTTCCACTGTCTTCAGGCTTGGGGCCTTCTCTCTCCAAACATCTTTCCCGTAATAGGAAGTTTGCGAACCAGTAGCGATGATCAGCGTATCGTAAGGAAACACCCCGCCGTCCAGCAGCGTGACCTGCTGTGCATCCGGATCAAAGTCCACGGCTTCTCCAAGCAATACTTGCGTATTTTTCTGTCGGCGCAAGACCGATCGCAGCGGTGCGGCAATCTCGCCGGGAGATAACGAGCCAGTTGCAACTTGATAGAGCAACGGTTGGAACAGATGAAAATTGCGTTTATCAATCAGAGTGATCTGTGCATCAGCATGTTTCAGAGTTTGCGCGGCAACCAACCCGCCAAACCCGCCGCCTAATATCAACACCCGATGCTTCTCAGTCATCGCCCTCTCGCCTATTAATTGGATTCGACCGGTCAATTCCGGTTATGCCGCAACTGCTGCTAACATAAACCCAGAGCATAGTATGGTACCGAATAGAACTGATCGAAATGAACAGTTAGAACGAGACACCCTGCGTTTCCTGTGCTCGATTCTGATCCAGCCCGCCACTCGCATGGAGTTGGTTGCTCTGCTGGATGGTTCGCAATTTTCCGATGTAGTTCACCGCGTCATGTACGAGGAGATCCGCTCCATTGGCCCAGTGCCATCGCGGACCTTACGCGAACTTCTTCCCGCCCGAATCGCAAACCGCGGCTTTCCGGACTTCGATCTGAAGGAGTTTCTAGGACCTTCCAACGCCTCCGAAAGCGAAGTTGAGGAACTCTATATGAGCGTGCTGGAAATGATTGAGGTGCGTCACCGGGACGACGGGCCGGCTTTAGCGCATTAATGTTTCGGCTAATTTGTTTCCGGAGTCCCACACGCCGGGAATCGCCATACCACACTTCGGGCAGTTCCCTTTTTTCAGCCGGTTTTTCAGTACGCTGTGCCATGAACGCTCAATCAGTAGAGTCTTGCAGGATGGGCAGTAGGTGTTTGCCGCTTCAGTGAAGATATTTCCTTCATAGACAAAGTGGAGGCCGGCCGTTAACGCTATTCCTCTGGCCTCGTGCAGCGTTTGAGGTGGCGTCTTTGGCTTATTCTGTAACTTGAAATCGGGGTGAAACGCCGTGAAGTGCAGAGGTACGTCTGGCCCCAAGTTTTCCAGAATCCAATCGCAAAGTCTCCGCGTTTCTCCGGGATCGTCGTTCAGAGTGGGTATCATTAGATTCGTTATCTCAAACCAGACGGCAGTTTCGCTCTTCAACCAGCGAAGCGTCTGCAATACCGGTTCCAGATGAGTCAGCGTAATTTTTCCATAGAAATCTTCCGTGAAGGCCTTTAAATCCACGTTTGCCGCGTCGATGTGATCATAAATGTCATGGAACGCTTCGTACGTTATGTATCCGTTCGTCACCATGACTGTTTTCAGTCCTTGCGGCTTGGCGGCCTTGCAAATATCGATCACGTATTCGCCCCAGATGGTCGGCTCGTTATACGTAAAAGCAATGGAGTCGCAACCGTAGCGCAACGCCAACAGCGGAACTTCCTCTGGCGAGACAGCTTTCGAGCTCACTTGATCCTGATGTGATTTGGAAATATCCCAGTTCTGGCAGAAGAAACAGCCCATATTGCAGCCGGCGGTTCCCATACTGAACACATTGGTGCCCGGCAGAAAATGACTCAACGGTTTCTTTTCGATGGGATCGACTTGTAGAGCGGCGGGCGCACCGTAACCCAAATTATAAAGTTTGCCCTCTTGATTTACGCGGATAAAACAGAACCCGGCCTGGCCCGGATGAATATGGCAGTGTCGAGGGCAAAGGTAGCAGTGAACGCGTCCGTCGGGCTCGGCTTCCCACCACGATGCTTCATGCAGCGTCTCGGTCTTTTGGAGGATCTTCAGGTTGCTCACGAATTACCTCCCTACCGTGCAGTATAGCGCGGTGTTCGAGCAGCGAACATGGCGGGGAAATCCAGCTTCTGGCTTCAGACTTAGGCGCGGCGATGTTGCGCGCGACGGCGTTCTGCGGCCCAGTCCGCAAAACGATTTAGTTGATGGCGATACTTCCAGTTCAAACGAAAGAACTTTCGCGCATCCAGATTGGCGCCTTCCTTACCTAGAAAAGTCTCGAAGCGCCATTGGAGGTACGGACTGTTCCAAGGCTGTAACCTATAGCCCCGTGCTACAGCCCAATAATAGCGAAATGCTTTCCACATATTTGGCCAAACCTAAATCTGCTGTGTCAACAATTCTATTGGCCCAATGGTGCCGAAATGTGTTCATGAACCAGCAGCCAGTTTTTGCCGCGCTTTTCCCATATCCCGGTGTACCGCACATTCATCTGAATGTCTTTGCCGTCCTTCGTCTTCTCCGCAAGGTGCATCGGCACGGTGGTCCAGGCAATATTCCCGCGTCGAGTTGTCTTCAACTCTTTCCCAGCTGTCAGGCTCACGCTTGCCGCTGTATCGAAAAACTCTTTCTGCACCCCAGCTTCATATTCTTTCCAACTCTTGTAAGAAAACGGCGCAACATCGTAAAACACCAGCCCATCGTTCTGGGCGTAAAACTTCGCCGCATTTGCAGGGTTGCCAGAACTCCACGCAGCGCAATAAGCGTCAGTTAGTTTCCTGAAAGTGGCGTCATCGCTGGCTTTCTGCTGCGCAAGGGCCCCGACAAAGGTCAGCAATCCCCCAAAAAATGCAATCGCCACGTAGATTATCCAATGATGACCAAGACTAGCTACACGAGAACCTGTGTCGTGTCGACCTGACATGTACACCTCTCCTGAATCTGAATGCCGTCGCAACCTAATCGCTGCCAACACTTCTTACTGTGTCCCTAAGGTATTCACTTTCGGTGCGGATTTCAAGTCGCACCACCGGGTCCCGCTTGCCGGGCCCGCGGCGGCATTCACCGACCCGCAATCGCCGTTCGCCGATTCACACGTGCCGCCCATCCCGTCCCCATCTACTCGTGGCCTTGGGCAGCCGAGGTGGCTGCTTGGAGGACAACATGGCACGGACTGGCCAACAAGACAGAATGCGGAATCGGCGGTGGATGACCGCATTTTGGTTCACCGGAGTTGTCCTGTTTATGATGGAATTGAACGCTGGCCTGAATTATGTTGAGTCGCGCTTTGCCGACCTGTCGCCGAAATTCCTTGATGCGGTGCCGGCGTGGGGATTGGCGACCTTCAAGTTAGTCGAGGACGCTTTCTGGAACTTTGCGGAGTTGGAAGCAACGTTTCGAATTACACCTCTCGTCGCGCTGCCGTTTGCACTTCTCGGCTTAGCTATTTCCATGAGGGGTTTCATGGGATTTAGGCGTCGATAGGACACCGGGTAAGCAGCCAATGGACGATTTAGGGGAGAATCCAGGAGAGCCCTATGAGCGACCAGGACAAATTCGACGGTGAGAAATTCCGAGACCACCTTCGCGAGCGCATCTACCAGCGCGCCTCGGAAAAGATAAATGCGCGCGCCTTGCAGCCGCGCAGGGCCAACGGTTTTATTCCCGGTGTCATTTTGATTGCCGTCGGAACCATTTTTCTTCTCGACCACATTGGTGTCATCCGCGGTGAGGAACTGTGGCGATTCTGGCCTCTGGCTATCATTGGAGTAGGGTTGCTTAAAATCTTCAATGACGGTGAGCGCGCCGTCGGCGTCGGATTTATTCTCGTCGGTACGCTTGTGCAATTGTATAAACTCAAACTCGTTAACCTGTCTTGGGACACCATTTGGCCCTTCATCTTGATCGTTGTCGGTATAACTATGATCCTGAGCAGATTTGAAATGCCCAAACTCCCTGGCATGCAGGGTTCCCTTGTCAGTGACGGCCGCGACTCTCTGAACGAACATGCGCTGTTCGGCGGTGTTGAGCGCCGTGTAAGCATCAACAATTTTCGTGGTGGCATGATCACTGCCGTTTTCGGCGGCGTCGAAGTAGACTTTCGCAGCGCGGACATCGAGGGCGAGGAAGCCATCGTCTTTGTCGAGGCGATCTTTGGCGGAATTGAGATCACCGTGCCGGATCGCTGGAACGTCACCTTTCAGGGTCAAAGCATTTTCGCGGGCTTCACCGACGAAACCCGTCAGCAACTGCCGGATCCGACTGGGTCCGTACCTCGCAAGACGCTGGTACTGCGGGGACGCGCCGTCTTTGGTGGCATTACTGTGAAGAACTGAACGTTCCATGGACCAATTCAACTCTCGCAAGACAGTTTTTGTTTCCTTGTGGATCGCCGGCCTGCTCTTTGCGGCGATTCTTGCAGTTGTGTTCGTTTCCAGTTGGGGAATGAGTTGGCAAAGCGCCATCGCTCTGGCCGTGCCCTTGTCCGTCCTGGCGCAGGGGGTTGCCTGGTCCGCACGATATTCCTGTCGCAGTAATCCGCTGGGACGAGCTAGTTTTAGCCAGGGATTTCTTACCCACATCACGGCGGCAGTCGTGCTCAGTTTTCTATGGGTCGCGGTTGGCCGCATGCTGGCTAAATGGCTCGATTCAGGACTGGGCTGGACCGGAACATTTCAACAGTATTCGCAGCTGCAGTCGCGACTCTATGCTATCGGATTTGCCTACTACTTACTCGCCGTGGCCTTTCACTACACTCTGTTCGCGCAAGAGAACACCCTGCAAGCGCAACAACGTGCTCTGGAATCCAGCGTTCGCGCCCGCGACGCTGAACTGAGCGCTCTCAAGGCGCAAATCAATCCGCATTTTCTCTACAACAGTCTGAATTCCATCAGCGCACTCACCAGCATCGATCCGGCGCGCGCGAGAGAGATGTGTGTTCTGTTGGCAGACTTTTTGCGCATGACCCTTGGATTGGGAGAAAAACCTCTGATTCCCCTGCAAGAAGAATTGGATCTGCTGGACCGCTATTGCGCAATCGAGAAAGTCCGCTTCGGCGATCGCCTGCAAATTGAGAAGTCCGTCGATGAGCAGGCCACCATTTGCTTGCTCCCTCCCTTGTTGCTGCAACCTCTGTTTGAAAATGCAGTTGTTCACGGGATTGCACAGTTGCCGAAAGGTGGTTCCGTGCGGCTAAGCGCCCTTCGCAATCGGAACCGGATCCAGTTAGTCGTGGAAAACAGTTGGGACCCCGAAGCGGTCTCCGCTCGAAAGAAAAACGGAGTCGGCTTAAGAAATGTCCAACGACGCTTGGAAGCTCGCTACGGCAATGAAGCCCAAATTGAAGTGAAGCCGGAGGAGCACATCTTCCGCGTGACCGTGAACCTTCCCGTCGAACTTCCGGAGGCGCAATGAGCGACCGCTCGAAGAAATGGAAAGCACTGCTCGTTGACGATGAAGAATTGGCGCGCAAACTTCTGCGTGAAATGCTTTCCACCCATCCGGAGATAGAAATCGTGGCGGAATGCGCGAATGGAATGGAAGCCGTGAAAGCGGCGGGAGAGTTTTCACCCGACCTGCTTTTCCTCGACGTGCAAATGCCCAAGCTCACGGGATTCGATGTCCTCGAGTTGGTTGACACCAGTAAACTATCCGTCATCTTCGTGACGGCCTACGACCAGTACGCCATGAAAGCGTTTGAAGTTCATGCACTCGACTATCTGTTGAAGCCTTTCAGTCGCGAACGGTTTGAGAGTGCGCTGGAACGCGCAAAAACTCAGCGCCCCGAAACGCGGGCAGAACCGGCTTCATTGGCGGCTAGCGCCCGCCCGGCAGGCCGATATCTGGAACGCATCGTTGTGAAGGACGGCACGAAAGTAACGCTGATTCCCGTGAAGAAGCTCGATTATGCGGAAGCCCTGGATGATTATGTTTCACTAGCCAGCGAAGGAAAGAAACAACTCAAGCAGCAGACTATTTCCGGACTCGAAGCCGCTCTCGACCCGGCCCTTTTCGTGCGCATTCACCGCTCTTATTTGGTGAACATCGAACGCGTAGTGCGCATCGAACCTTACGCAAAAGACAGCAAAGTGGCCGTGTTGTCGAACGGTGTAAAATTACCAGTGAGTCGCGCTGGTTTTGCGCGGCTGAAAAAGTTGCTGGACGACAAAGTCTGATCAGGCCGCCGTACGGCGCACCCAGATGCGTGAGGTGGCCGGCTTGCCGAGATGAATGGTCTGACCTGCGGCCCGCAGCGTCATCGTTTCGTCATACTCGCGCTTCAGCACTTGTATTTTTGCGGCGGGGCGCAACTGCAGCCCATCCAGAAACTCCAAGAACCCTTCATCCTTTTCGTAAACGCACAGAATCTCCGCGCTGTCCTCCGCCTTCAATTCAGAAAGCAGGACCGCGCCGCCCTTGCGCAATTGCGCCACCCCGCCCTTCATCGGCACTCCATGCGGACACGTGCGGTGTCCCGCGAATCGTTTCATCAGCAGCGCTTCCACTTCGGGAGAGATCGCGTGCTCCATACGCTCCGCTTCAGCATGCGCCTTGGCCCAGGAAAGTCCAATCACTTCAGTCAGCAACATTTCCGCCAACTGGTGCCGCAACATTAGATGTTGAGCCACCTTTCGTCCCAGCGCGGTCAGCAGAATGCGTCCGCCGCGTTCCACCTTTACATGACCGTCGCGGGCCATGCGTTTCAGAGCTGCCGTCACCGCGGGTGGCGTTACTTGCAATTCCTCCGCTAGTCGCGCGCTGATTGGCTCCTGATTCTCCTCCAGCATTTCCCAAATTGCTTTGAGGTAATCTTCCCGCGATACGCTGGTGTTATGGCGCGGCAAATTATCTCCTTATAATTGACTATTCCCTGCTTGGACTTGGCGCAGACGCGAGCTTAAGTCTCTCACGCGACGCGCGATCTCTTCCAAAATTGTCTGATAGATGGCGGCATCTTCGCCATAGGGATCTGCCACGGGCCAATCCTCGATACGTGGCGCATCCGCAAAGGCAGGTACTCGGGTCTGCCCGCTTAAGTTGATCACCAAGTCCGTTTCCAGCAATTCTTCACGGCGAATTGGCTTCGACGCCAGTCCCTCTGTCGAGTATCCATTCCGATTTAGTGTCTGCAGCGTCATCTCTGGAACATATCCCATGGGAAACAGTCCCGCACTGGAAATTTGAAGGATATCGCCCGCTTCGCGCAATGCAATAGCCTCTGCCATCGGGCTGCGGCAGGCATTCCCAATGCACACAAACATGACACGCGTTTTTTTGTGATTGTTCATCTTTACTTTGCGGGTGGCGCTGCTCTCAGGGTACTGCCACTGTTTTCGATCTGTGATTGGCCGCCATCTCCAGGAAATGCTCATGCACCGTGGTGTCGTCGGTCAATTCCGGGTGAAATGTCGCCGCCAGCACATTGTCTTTCTGCACTAGCGTTGGTTTGCCGGCATGTTCCGCCAGTACGCGCACATTGGCCCCAGCCGATTCAATGATCGGTCCACGAATGAAAACCATTTCCAGCGGCTCCGTCTTCAATTTTGAGGAGCCAAAGAAAACGTCGCTGGCCAGTTGCCGCCCGTAACCGTTCCTTAAAACGGTCATATTCACCAGGCCGAGAGACGCCTGCTCAGGATTCTTCACGGATGTCGCCAGCAATATCGCACCGGCACACGTACCAAACACCGCGCGGCCCTCCGCGGAAAACTTCTGGATTGCGTCAAACAACCCCTCTTCCTGCAGGAATTGCAGTTGTGTAGTACTTTCTCCACCCGGCAGTATGATTCCATCGCAGCCTTGAAGATCGGCAACCGTGCGCACCTCGATCGTTTCCACGCCGAGGCCTTTCAACATTGCCGCATGCGCTTCGAAGTCGCCCTGCACCGCCAGTATGCCAATCTTCATTGCTCACTGACCTCCAAATCTACCAACCGCGCGTTGACAGCATGTCTTTTTCTTCCATCTGCCGCACGTCCAGCCCCGGCATCGCTTCGCCAAGTTCTTCACAAGCTTCAAGAATTGCCTTTGGATCTTCGAAATGCGTGTTGGCCTTCACGATGGCCTTGGCGCGCGCTTCGGGATCGCTGCTCTTGAAAATTCCTGAACCGACGAAGACCGCTTCCGCTCCTAGTTTGCGAACTAACGCAGCATCTGCTGGTGTGGCAATTCCGCCAGCCGAAAAATTCGGCACCGGCAGTTTTCCGCTCGCTGCCACGCCTCGAATCAGGTCTAGGGGTGCGCCCAACTCCTTGGCCTGCCGCATCAATTCGTCGTCGCGCATGGTCGTCAGCACGCGCATCTGCGCCACAATCGTCCGCATGTGACGAACCGCTTCCACAACGTTTCCCGAGCCGGCCTCTCCCTTGGTCCGGATCATGGCTGCTCCTTCTCCGATTCGCCGCAAGGCTTCACCCAAATTCCGTGCTCCGCAAACAAAAGGCACCCGGAAATCATGTTTCCAGATGTGATTCTCTTCGTCCGCCGGCGTCAACACTTCGCTCTCGTCGATGAAGTCCACTTCCAGCGCCTGCAGCACTTCGGCTTCGCTGAAGTGTCCGATGCGCACCTTGGCCATCACCGGGATCGTCACCGTCTTCATGATTTCGCGAATCACCTTGATGGCAGCCATTCGCGCAACGCCGCCCTCTTTGCGGATGTCCGAGGGCACGCGCTCCAGCGCCATGACCGCACACGCCCCTGCTTTCTCTGCGATGCGAGCCTGGTCTGCGTTCGTGACGTCCATGATCACGCCACCTTTTAACATTTCCGCTAATCCTACTTTGACACGCCAGTCATTCGACCCCTTGTTTCCGTTTCCGCTGCCATTCACTTTTTTTGTATCCATGATTCTTTCTCCTCTTAAACCGCCCCAATCGAATTTAATTTAGCTGCCTTCAGCGGGTGCAAAATGTCTTGGCTCTACCACTACAAAACGACCATTGCCCCGCGCCAGCAAATTCCCTTGCGTGTCGTGAATCTCCGCCGTACGAAACCGGTTCCTGCCCTTCTCTTCCACCTGCCACCCGTGCACCACAATTTCTTGATCCACAGGGACTGGCTTGCGGTATTCGATGGACATCTCCGCGGTCACCGCTCGCTCATCAGTCAATTTTGAAAGCTTGCCCATCGCTTCATCCAGCACCACGGCAATAATTCCGCCGTGGGCAAAGCCACCGCCGCCGGCATAATTCGCGCCTAGTGCAAAGCGGCCGTGCGTGCGCTTTTCGTCCATGTCTAATTCAAAGCGCAGTTTCATTCCTGCGTCGTTTGCCGCACCGCAACCAAAGCAGCGGTTGCTTGCCTTCGGTTCGAGATTGAGTCGCCGTCCCATCTTTATACCAGTGCCACGTGCGCGCGCTCTGCCCGGCGAGTTCCGCGTTGCCGCTTGCGCATCTCAATGCGCAAAAGATCAGCAAGTATGTTCACCCCGCGGGCAATCTGCTTCTCGTTCAAGCTGGCAAACCCCAACCTTAGCGTGTTTGGCAACGGGGCCTGTACATAGAAATACCGGCCGGGCGCGAACAGAACGCCACGCTCCTTGGCGTGAATCATCAATTCGCTGGCGTCAAATCCGGCAGGCAATTCCAGCCACAGGCACATGCCGCCTTCCGGACTGGTCCATCGCGTGCCTTCCGGCATGTGTTTACGCAACGCTTCGTCCAGCGCCTGCAATCTACTGGCGTACACCTTGCGCATCTTGGTCAGGTGTTTCTGGAAAAGTCCGCGCTTCAAAAATTCCGCCAGTGTGGCCTGCGCCAACTGATCCGTGTGCAGGTCTGTCAACTGTTTCACTAGCCGCAACCGCTCGATTGCTGCAGGAGGGGCAACAATCCAGCCCACCCGCAAGCCGGGGAACGCTACCTTCGCGAAGCTATCGATGTGAATGACCAGATTCGAACGATCCAGTTGTTTCAGTGAAGGAACGCGCTCCTCGCGTGCATTCAGTCGCGCATAAATATGATCTTCAACGATGGGTACCTGATACCGCGTGGCCAACTCCAGAACACGCCGCCGCGAAGCAAGTGGCATCGAGGTTCCCGTCGGATTCTGGAAGTCAGGAGTCAACACCAATAACTTCACGCGGTTGGCGGCCAACGTCGCTTCCAACGCCTCCAGATCAATTCCCAGGGGATTCCCGGGTTCTGCAATTGCCCGCACCGGCACGCCAAGAACGCGCGCTCGAACTCCATTGAAAACCGCAGCCGCTCCAGGGTAGGTGGGATTCTCCAGCAAGACCGTATCGCCTGATCGCACAAACGCTTTCGAAATCAAATCCAAAGCCTGCTGGCAGCCGTCGGTAACGAGCAGGGTCTCGTCCTTCGCAGGAATGTCGTCCTGCCGCAACAATTCCAGCAGTGCCTCTTTCAAAGGGGGAAAACCATCTGACGCGCCCAGATTGAGAATCTCTTGTCCTTCACGTCGCAATGCCGCATGCGCACAAGTTTGCAGCTCTTCAACCGGATAGAATTCCTCGGCAGGCCTCGCCATCAGGAAAGACAAGGCATCTTCCGGTGCTTCCGCAGTAAGCCGGCTCAAAATCTCTTCGCTGCGCTCATCCGCGAACAACAATTCCCAGCGCAAGCCGTCGCGGCCATTTAGAGAGGGCGGCGCCGGTGGCGTGATTTTCAATCCGTTTCCATTTCCCTTGATGAACGTGCCGCGACCCACGTGGCCTTGGATCAGACCCTCCGATTCCAGTTCGGCATAAGCGTTGGCGACGGTAGTGCGATGCACTCCGAGAAGTTGCGCGAGTTCGCGGCTGGCAGGAATACGATCACCGGGCCGCAAATCGCCGGCGTGGACTAAAGAGCGCAACTGATCGCGCAACTGAATGTAGAGCGGGATGTGACTTTCTGGCTGAAGATGCAATGGCAGCATTGTCTCTCACCCTAAGGCAATTCTACCAGAAATTGGCCTAATGAAAGAGCCATTATGGCTCTCAAACCGTGGGTTCAGGGACGGTAGCCCAACTGCCCGTTTTTCTCCCCCGCCTCCAGATCACGGATGCAGAGCCGCGTCAGATCGCTCTCGTCGCACTGGTAAATCTGCTTCATAGGCAAGTCGCCATCTTCGATATCATAATTTCCAAACTGCAAATCCTCACTCTCGTCCACGCGCGACGCCACCAGACGGCTTCCCTCTCTTACAACCCGCACTCGAAACTTCTCCGTCGATGGTTCGTAGTTTGAATATAAGAAGCAGTGCTCAATACACGCACGATCCACCAGATGCTCGTACTGGGGACGAAATCCCGGTGGGGAAAAGACCGAACTGGACACCCGTGTGCCATAGGACAGTCCGTGCGTGATCGCTTCGGCATTCTGCTCCAGCTGGTCCAACACTCCGGTGTCGCGGTGTAACATGAAGAAAAATATACTCGCACAAGCTCCGAATCCTACCAGGTGCCAGATTCGCGGTTGTAATGACGCCAGAAACGCCACCGCAAAAATCGTGCAAATCAACGTCAACCGCGTCGCCAACGCCCCGATCCAACTTCCCTCTGGCTGAGGGCGCAAATCTTCGGGCAAAAATACCACTGCACTAAAAGAGATCAAGTATAGCTCAACAAGCAGCCGTCGCTCTTTCCAGAACTGCATTCCTCGGCCACGGCGAAAAATCTCCAGTCCAACAAAAATCAGTCCCAGTAAAACCACTGCCCACGCCAGCCGATCATACGCCGCGCCAAAAATTCGCAACTGGTCTGTGCCATTCCATTGGTAGAACGGTGGGTCGGCCCAATCTGCTTCATATTTCAAAGGGTGTCGCAGATACCAGCGAATCGCCGCGAGCCCACCAATAACAAGCGCTGGCAACGCAATCCGTGCCCATCCCGTCAAGCGTAACCACGCAATCCGATACATTCCCACTCCGATCAGCCACAAAATTCCCAATGGATGGGCCAGGATCACAAATGGCGATAGCAGTGTCGCAGCCACAATTCCGCGCCAGTTCCCTTCCCACACCATCGCCACTCCAAAACTGGCCAACCCCAACGAAAGGTAATAGTTCATGAAGCCCACGTGAAACACATAGCAATAGCTGATCATGGCGATCAGCGGCACTATGAACCACGGTGCTCGGTGCGTGACGGCGCGAAACAATGTGAACACTCCCCAAAAGAAAACCAGCACGCATACCGATACCCCCACTTTTTCGCCGAACGCAAATCCGAACATTTTACAGAGATAGAACAGAAGGTAATCGAACAACACGTTTTGCCATTGCACCGCCAGATATAACCCGGGCGCTTTTCCCTGCTCAATCAATTGAGCAAGCCAGGCGTTGTACGTGTGACTGCCCAAATCTCCCGCCTGAATATGCCGATGCCAGAAGCACGGCGCCAACAAAGCGCACGAAATTAACGCGCGAGGCAAGATGTTTGCCAATTTCCGCCTGGAATAGGCAACAGAATTTTGTCTGAGCAAATCTTGGCTTTTTTCTTCGGGTGCGGCTTCCGACGGACTCGTGGGCATAAACCGTATTGTAGCGTTACTTTTGAAATGCAGAACGGTTTCTGGATAGAATCACCGGCGTATGGCCGCTGGCGTTCCAAAGCCGAATTTCACTGGTCGATGGGAAGTAAACCTCAGTCGAAGTAAGTTGCTTGGCCCCATCCCGAAACTCATCAATATCGAAATCCAACACCGGGAGCCACAACTGGTTCAGCAAATCAAATCAACGGACCAGAGCGGCGCTCAAGAGCAATTGACCTTCACTCACCAGATCGGTTCAGAGGTAACAAACCTCCTAGGCTCGCTTCCGGTGCGCACATTCGCGCGCTGGGAAGAAAACGAACTCGGTAATTGAATCCTGGATGCCACGCGCGGGCCACGATTTTCACTTCAAGGATTATTGGTCGCTCTCCGAAGACGCTGAAACACTGACACTGATCCATCGGGACGATGATCTAGCTGGTCAAATATCAGTGCTAAGTAGAATTTCATGAACTGAAATGCAGAGCTTACCGCGCGACTTGACTGTCGCCCAGACGTTTCAACCTGTCCCGCAGTTTGCGTTGCAGCGGCGTTGGCGTATTCGGGTTAAACGCCACCAGATACCAAAGCGGTTGCGACTTGTCTTTACTCAAATACGTCAGCGTAGCCGCGTCTGAATTCGGGTGCCGCGCCACATTCTCACGGATCGCCCCATACGGATGCTTCCCCAAGCGACTCAGAGTCTTGGCATTCGCACGCGGATGCTCGCTGATCAATCGCAACAGATAGAAATCTTCTTCCGGCGCCTGCTTGGTCAGCTTTTCCAGCATCTCCGGCTTAGCTTCCGCGCTGAGCACCAGTCCGATCTTTTCGTCCCATGCGGTATTGATCTGGTTCAGTTCCCGCGTACGCGCATGAATCAACTCTTCCAGAATCCGCCGTTCCTGCTGCATCCTCGCAATCGGAAGATGTGTGCCTTCCAGCGAATCCAGCACGCGCAGCAGATGCTGGCGTTCGCCAAACACGATTTGCGACGTACGTCCAATACGCCCATTGTCTTTTTCTTTATATTGCACCAGGTCGGAACGTCGCATGTTCGGATGCTCCCAATTGCCCCTCGCACCATCACCGAAGGGAACGTACTCACGAACGGTTTGTTCGGTATGACTCATCTATCTAGCAGCTGCAATTTCTCGCGGCTCAATGAGATTATGGAATGGCCATGCGGCAGCGTAAAGTTCAGTGGCAGCAGCGTGTGCCCGATGTGGTACCGCCCGTCACTTAGCGTTACTTCATCACCAAGGCGAGAGGACCGTGCTAATGTCAGCATTTAACGACTATCGCGAAGATCTGGAGCGCTCTGAACAAATGTACGGCTTGGAACGCGGTCGCCTGGCTGTCTCGCTCGACCGCATTACCAATGCCATGGTTTTGGTTGGCCAGCACGGTGTTTATTGCACCAGTCAGCGCAACCCGACCCTGCCCGCCATGGACATTCGCATGATCACGTTGGAATTGGCTCACGCCAAGGAATTATTGCAGTCGGTGATGGAAGAACTTCGCCGCGCAAGAGAGGCTGGGTTGCCCGGCAACAACAGCAAATCGAATCCGACCTAACGCTTTTCTTTAGGGATCACAAATTTCAACGCCGTATGCGTGTTGCTGAAGCTCGCTACTTTCACGTCAACCAATCCAGCCTTCAGCCCAGCGCGGCGCACATCGTTTTCTGTGATAGCTTTCTGGCCCCTCGGGTAGGCAACCCACAGTGCCGCGGCTCCCTGCAAATCCTTGGCAAGCTTCTTTACATTTGCCAATTCTCCCTGTTCTTCCGCCCCCAGAAAAATCCAAGGTGAGTCCACCTTGCTGCCAATCTTTGCCCCGTGTTTTTTTAGACTTTCACGGAAACTCTTCTCAAAGGAGCCGTGGAGAACTACTCTGTCGCCAGGTTTCACGCCCAGTTTTTCCACCAGTGATTTCGGATTGAGGATCTTATCGCGCCACTTCTCGGCCTTGTCCCCCAAGTCGAAGATCACCAAGCCGTCCGCGGTGTTCACCCGCAGTTCGCCATTTGATACTTTTACTTCTTTGATCGCTGTAAATGGGATCTTTAGTCGCGCTTCGCCGCGAAACAGAATTTCTGTCGTTTCCAGCAGCGCTCTACCGCGGACACTTTTCCCGCCGAAGTTTGCCTCGCACGCAATCTCTTGACCCATAAGTTCACCTGCCAGGTAATCTGCTGGAACTCAGTGCACGGGGATTTCAAGCCCCTACGATAAAGGGATTAGTGGCGCGTTCACGTCCAATGGTTGTGATCTCTCCGTGGCCCGGATACACAATGGTGTCTTCAGGTAATTGCATCAGCTTCTGCGTCAGCGATTCCATGATCTGGTCCATCGAACCGCCCCACAAATCCGTGCGCCCGATGCTTCCCGCAAATAGTGTGTCACCGGCATACAACTGGGGCTGCGGAAGCGTTACCTTGCCCGACTCTCTCGGCAAATACAAACACAGGCTGCCCGGCGTATGTCCCGGAGTGTGTATTACGTTTGCCAGGTACCCACCCCACTGCAGCACATCCCCGTCCTTCAGCAATTGGTCCACGTCCGTTAGTTCCGGCGTCTGCATTCCCAGAAACGCCGCCTGTACGTCCATTCCGTTGTACAGCGCCAAGTCTTCGCGATGCATCATCACCGGCGCGCCCGTATATTGATGAAGTTTTGCGAGCCCGCCCACGTGATCGATGTGCGCGTGCGTGCTGACAATGGCTTGCACTCTCAGCTTGTAACGGCCCAGCAAATCCAGTATTCGTTCCACCTCATCTCCGGGGTCCACGACAATCGCTTCCCGCGTCTTGGGATCTCCCAAGATCGAGCAGTTGCACTGCAGCATCCCCACGGGAATCTTGATGTAGATGATTCCCTGGTTCGCGGCATCCGGCAATGGATTCGATGCATTCATCTTTCGAAGTATATCATTTAGGATAAATGGCACAGCCATCCCCGCCTGCACACTTACACCCATATTCATCCCACCGCACCCTTTGAACACTTTTGCTAAACTTACCGGTGAGGCATTCTATTGGACACCTCCGCCGCCAATCCGCTCTCGGCACCGCTAACAGAATTTCACCGCCACCGCGGCGCACAGATAGGTGCGTGGTTCGGCTGCGCCCTCCCAGACAATTTTGGCGACTGGCGCAGCGAATATCGTTTTGCCCGCGAAAGCGTCGCCCTCATCGACAAAAATTATCGCGCCCACCTTATCTTCACCGGACCCGACCGGGTCCGTTATCTGAACGCCATCCTGACCAACAACATTAAGGGCCTCGCCGATCATCACGGGACCGTCTCTCTCTTCCTGAATCCGCAGGGCCACATTCAGGCTGAGATCGAAACATACGGCTATCCCGACCGAATATTTTGTGTTTCATTCGAGATGATCCGCGCTCGACTGATCGAAGGCCTCGAGAAATACATCATCATGGACGACGTCACACTCACCGACGTCACTAAACAGTTCGGCATCCTCGCCCTCGAAGGTCCGAAAGCGACGCAATGTGCGACAAAGCTAACCGGAGTGGAAATCGACAAACTCGCCGAACTTGAAATGCGCGAGTCCACGGCGGGCTCAATTCCCTGCTCCGTCAGCAAACGCACAGCAGGAGGAGTTGCCAGCGTCGAGTTCCTTGTCGACCGCGCAAATCTCGAACCGCTCTGGAATCTCCTGCTAGCTTCCGCCACGGAAAACGGCGGGGGTACGATGGGCTACACCGCGCTAAACTCCCTTCGTTTGGAGCAAGCCATCCCCTGGTTCAGCTACGATTTTGGTGAAAAACAAATCCCTCACGAGGCGGGGCTTCAACTGTCTCACATCAGCTATACCAAGGGCTGCTACACCGGACAGGAAATCGTCGAACGCGTTCGCTCTCGGGGCCAAGTCAATCGCAGCCGCGTTTCCCTGAAGTTCGATACACTGCGGCAGCCTGAACCAAACACGCCGCTGCTCGTCGAAGGCAAAGAATTTGGCTACATCACTCGCGCGGCATTTTCCCCGGCGGCAAACGCCTTCATTGGCATGGGCTATGTTCGCCGCGAGAAAACAGCGCCGGGTTCGGTGCTTGAATTGTCAGAGGGAACGGCTACTGTCTATGCGGCACCGGCGGTTACCATGGCCTAAAATCTAGGCCGCTTCGAGTGCCTGTAATTGCCGGAACAATCTCGCGCGATCTTCCTGGTCCATCGCAATAATCTGCAACCCCATACCGTGTTGCTCTTTCACCCACCGCACCACGGCACGTCCGCGCACTTGTCCCACAGGCATGTCCAAGAGAATCTGCACCAAACTACGCAGGGCCACTTTCTTCTTCGTCCGCAAAAACAGCCCACTCAGGCCCAAGCTCTCCACATAGGAAACGTCTCGCAGTACACCCGATTGCCAAGCGACGACCACGCTCTTCGGCGGCCTAAACCGTGGGTATTTTCGTTGTTCTGTAACGCTCATTGCTCGGCCTGCAGCGTTCGCAGAGTTTAAACAGTTGTTTTGGCTAAGTCCAGAAAAGTTCTCGTTAGAACTCACGCTTTGCCGTGGCTTGTTCTTTCCCGACCCGTCCTGCCGCGATGTCCGCCACATAGTAATTTTCACCACGAATCGGAACTCCTGCCATCCGTCGCAGCATCGCCAATTGTCCGATGTGGTTTACGGCATCAGCCACCGGTCCTTGAAACAGCTTTTCGGGTGATGCCTGCAGCGGTTCATCCCCACACAAATAATCATCAAACTTTTTCAGAGAATCGAAGAATCGCGAGACTTCCTGCCCCCAAGGCAGCGGTTTGGCGTCGTGCCATGCCTCTTTTCCTTTGGCGATACTCAACGCCCAATCGAAAAGGTCTCCCATATGTGCAACAATTTGCTCCGGAGTTCGCGATGTTTTATCCGCTTTATAATCGCCGAACGATTCTGGTGCATCGCGCAAAACTTTCCCGCCCCTATACGCAATGGTCGCCAGACAATGCCGCAACAGTTCACGTGCGCTCGTCGTCATTGCCATGGGATTGCACTCCAAATGTAGGTGCATGGCTTTAGCCATGCCAGAAAAAGACACGCGTTGCCATCGGCAACCAGTTACGCCAGGTTCAAAGCCCGCTTGAACGAACCCTTTTCCCCATCAATTTTCTTCTGCAATTGCAGAATCGCATACAACACCGCTTCTGGTCGCGGCGGGCATCCGGGCACGTACACATCCACCGGAATCACCTGATTACATCCTTGCACAATCGCGTAGTTGTTGAACACCCCGCCAGAAGTGGCGCACGCACCCATCGAAATCACCCACTTCGGCTCTGGCATCTGATCGTAAAGCTGCTTAATCACCGGCGCCATCTTCTGCGAAAGTCGCCCGGCCACAATCATTAAATCGGCCTGCCGGGGTGACGGTCGAAACACTTCCGCGCCAAATCTCGCCAAATCAAACCGCGAAGCCGCCATGGACATCATCTCGATCGCGCAGCAGGCCAGTCCAAACCCCAGCGGCCAGATCGAACTGCGGCGCGCCCAGTTCACGGCCTTATCCAGTTGCGTGAAGATAATTCCTTCATCCTGCAGCAACCTGCCGAAATCGTCCGGCTTCGTCAAGGTGATGCTCTTGCCCAGGGTTGTTTCCATGTCCGCCTCGTACTACTTCTCTATTCTGTCATAGCCTCCCAGTAGAGACAAATACTGTGAATTATCAGCTTTATTTGGCAGTTCCCCCCACAACAGACAAACATTTCCTAGTTCTGTCTCCTCCAATTGACTTGCCTCCGTCATCACCCCTAGAATTACCGCAACATGTCAGAGCCTCGGTCCCTCACCGGTCAGACTATTTCTCACTATTGCATTCAGGAAAAACTGGGCGGCGGCGGAATGGGTGTCGTTTACCGCGCCGAGGACACCCGCCTCGATCGCAGCGTTGCGCTCAAGTTCCTTCCCGAAGATACGTCCACCGATGCGCAAACCCTCGAACGTTTTCAACGTGAAGCGCGCGCAGCCTCAGCGCTGAATCACCCGAATATCTGCACCATCCATGACGTTGGCGAATTCGATCGTCGTCCCTTCATCGTCATGGAACTTCTCGAAGGTCAGACGCTGAAGCACCGCATCAATGGCAGGCCACTGCAAATCGACGATATCCTCGACATGGGTATCGAAATTGCCGACGCCCTCACGGCCGCTCATTCCCGGGGAATCGTCCATCGCGACATCAAGCCCGCGAACATCTTCATAACCCAGCGCGGTCAGACCAAGATTCTCGATTTTGGCCTGGCCAAGATGGAACCCAGACGCTCCCACGCAGCCCACCCGGAAGTTTCCGGCCAGGCTACCGTTGCCCCCGATGCAATGTTCCTTACCAGTCCTGGCACGGCCCTCGGCACCATGGCTTACATGTCCCCAGAACAGGCGCTCGGCAAGGATCTTGATGCCCGCACCGATCTTTTTTCTTTTGGCACTGTTCTGTACGAAATGGCCACGGGGAAACTCGCTTTTTCCGGAGATACTTCCGCGGTCATTTTCGATTCCATTCTCCATGGCACACCAAAGCCGGTCGTGGCGCTGAACTCGTCTCTACCCGTCGAACTGGAGCGCGTCATCGGTAAAGCTTTGGAAAAAGATCGCGATCTTCGTTATCAAACGGCCTCTGAAATCAGAACCGATCTGAAGCGTCTGAAGCGCGATCGCGATTCTTCGGGTCGTGTAAGCGACTCCAAAAGGCACTCTTCCAGTGTCGAGCCAGCAGCGCCGGTCGCTTCAGAGAAATCCGTAGCCGTCTTGTACTTCGAAAATCTCAGCGCCAGCAAAGATGATGAATATTTCCGCGATGGCATGACCGAAGACATCATCACCGAGCTTTCAAAAATCAAGGAACTTCAGGTTTTCCCACGCGCCGCCGTGCTTGCTTATCGAGACAAAGCCGTAACTGGACCTCAAGTCGGCCGCGAACTGAATGCCGCCTGCGTTCTCAGCGGCAGCCTGCGCCGCGCCGGAAACCGTCTCCGCATCACAGCGCAACTCATCGGCACGCAAACTGGACATTCCATTTGGGCCGAACGCTACGATCGCGAGCTGAAGGACGTCTTTGAAGTACAGGACGAAATCGCCCGCAGCATCAGCCAGGCCCTGCGCATCAAGCTTTCTCCGCAAGAGGAAAAAGCGATTGCACGCAAGCAGACCGACAATCCCCAGGCCTACGACTATTATTTGCGTGGCCGGCAGTTCTTCCACCAGTTTCGCCGCAAGGGTTTTGACTTTGCCCGTCAGATGTTTGCCCGCGCCATCGTCATCGACCCCAATTACGCGCGCGCGTTTGCCGGCGTCGCGGATTGTTGTTCTTTCCTGTACATGTACTGGGACAGCGTCGAAGACAATCTCAACGAAGCGGAGGCTGCGAGCCGCAAGGCATTGGAACTCGACCCGGAATTGGCGGAAGCCCATGCCGCCAGCGGCTTGGCTTTTGCTCTCAAGAAAAACTTCGGAGCGGCCCAAAAAGAGTTCGAGGCAGCCATCCGCCTCGATCCCAAACTCTACGAGGCCTATTATTTCTACGCGCGCACTTCTTTTCAGAGTGGCAACCTGGCCAAAGCCGCGGAACTCTATGAACAAGCTTCAAAGCTTAATCCGGATGACTACCAGGCTGTAAGCCTGCTGGTCACCGTCTATCACGGCTTGGGACGTCCCGTGGAAGCCGAGGCCACCGAGCGTCGTGCGCTTCACTTAATCGAAAAACACGTCGATAGCCATCCGGATGATCCCCGTGCGCTCTATCTCGGCGCCGGTATCAACGTCCGGCTTGGCAATCATGAAAAAGGTTATGATTGGGCGCGGCGTGCCCTCGCGATCGATCCCGAAGAAGCCTCCATTCTTTACAATGTCGCTTGTGTGTATTCCCTTTTAGGCCGCACAGAAGACGCTCTCACCTGTCTGCAAAAAATGATGGAGCACGGCGTCTTCTATAAAAATTGGGCCGCAAAAGACTCGGATCTCGACAACCTTCGTACCGATCCACGCTTCCAGGCCCTGCTCAGCTAACCGCATGTAATGGATTCACCACTCCCGTGGTGATGTCAGTCACCTGGCATTAGCGCTCACCCGCTGTACGCTTCCCTGTCCGTTTCGCTCCTCCACTCTCTCTTGCGTAAGAGTATTTCAGGGCAAGCCGCCCGATAAAGAAGCCATCCGAGTGCACCCGCCGTTCTTTCTTGCGGCTTGGTTTAGGCATTGCCGCCAGCACGCCGATGCTGCTCTCCGAAAGTTGCGGCAGTTCCTCCAATACCCCTGCTCCGCCCCCCGCGCCCGCACTCTCCAAAGTCGCTATTGTTTCCTGCACCGATTACAGCAACGCGCAGACAGCTCTCGCTCAGGCCTTCAGCTTTCTCGGCGGTATCAGCACGCTCGTGAGCGGCAAGACCGTCACCGTGAAGATTAATCTCACCAACGATGGCCAATTTGAAAATTTCTTCGGTCGCCCCCCGGAGAATCGTTCATCACTCATGGAACCACTGCGATCGCGCTGACTGCCCTGCTCTTTCAGAATGGCTGCCCAGAAAGTGCGCATTATCGATTCCGTTGGTTTTCTCGTCCCACTCAGCGATGTCTTGACCATGGCGCAATGGGACGTCACCGATCCTTCTCGCTCTCGGCAACGTTGAACTCGAAAACACGCGTAATCTCGGCAACTGTACTTCCTACGTTCAGCGAAATGTCCCCGGCGGCGGCTACATCTTCAGTTCATTTCAACTGAACCATTCCTACAGCGACACTGACGTCTTCATTTCCATGGCCAAATTGAACCAGCACCTAACGGCAGGTGTCACCCTTTCCACGAAGTGTCTGTTTGGTTCCACTCCCAACTCGCTCTATGGAACCGATGCTGTTAGCGAAAATGCTGTGGGCTATCGCGGCCGCATTCACGGCACAGGCATCGCTGGCTGGAACTCCAATCCGCCTCCCGGAGCGCGCACCGACGTTACGCCCACATCCAACGCGGGTGCTCGCATTCCACGCATCGTCGCGGACATCGCCGGGGCTCGACCCGTCGATATCGCCATCAGCGACGGCATCACTTCCATGAGCGGTGGTGAAGGTCCCTGGGCCTCTACGGCAGCCTTCGTTACCCCCGGCGTGCTGATCGTAGGCCGCAACCCTATCTCCACCGATGCCGTCGGGCTCTCCGTCATGGGCTATCCCAATCCCAGAGCCGTTCGCGGCACCGCCCCCTTCCAGACTTCCGACAACCACCTGCTTCTAGCGGAACAATCCGGCGTAGGCACCGCCGACCTCTCCAAAATCGATGTTCTGGGCTTGACCATCGCCCAGGCAAAATATCCGTACCCAACCCTAGCCGCGCAAAAAACCTCCCGCAGAACTTTCCGAAACGCCTAGATTGTTCTCCCCTAGGGGCGGCTTCACCCCGCCTACTGACCTCATCTTGTAGCGGCCACCTTAAGGTGGCCACGGTGTATAGGTAGGTGTCATAAATCAGAGAACGTGTCACCCTGAGAGGATGTGATTAAATTGCCAGCGATTTCGCGCCCTCCTTGTTTTCAGCATCACTTGGCCGAACGAAAAGTCACAGCCTTTGAGCGAAGCGAAGGATCTTAGTCAACGCGTCGCGCATCGAAATTTGAGGGAACTTTGAGCTCCAGTAGTCCATTCCACGAAGGCGAACTGAAAGCCCAGAAGCTCGCCGGCGAAGTGCGCGAAGGCGAATCGAACGGCGCCATGATCGGCAACAAGATCATGAGTGGCGCCGTGAATTTCATCCGTGCGCAGAAGATGACCATCGTCAGCAGCCGCGATTCCCAAGGCCGCCGCTGGGCGTCCCTGCTTGTCGGCAACGAGGGATTCCTTTCCCCCAGCACCGACCGCAGAACTCTGGCAATCTCCATCGAGCCCACCGAGAATGACCCAACCGATCCGCTCTGGGAGAATCTGAAAATTGACGCCCACCTCGGCGTTCTCATCATCGAACTCGCCACTAGGCGCAGATTGCGTGTCAACGGTCAGGCTGTCCTAGACAAAGGCGCGATCACCATAACGGTGGAGGAATCTTTCGGCAATTGCCCGAAATACATCACCCGCCGCGAACTTAACATTCAGACACAAGAAAAATCCACGCAAGAAGAAAAAGCCTCGCGCGGCGCTAAACTCGGAGGGTCGCAGATTGCTCATCTAAGTGCTTCGGATGTGTTGTTCCTCGCCACCGGCCATCCTGAACACGGTGCAGACGCTTCTCACCGCGGCGGAAATCCAGGTTTCGTGGAGGTTGTCGACGCCAACACCCTCCGTATGCCAGATTATTCCGGCAACAGCATGTTCAATACGCTTGGCAACCTGCTGGTCGATCCGCACTACGGGATGCTAATCCCTGATTTTCAGACCGGAAGAATGCTGCAATTGACGGGGACCGCAAAGGTCACCTGGTCTAGCGCCGACGAGCAACACCGCACCGGTGGCACAAATCGCTTCGTCGAATTTCACGTCGAGGAATGGCGCGAAACTTCGCTGCCTGTCAATTTTACGGAACACATTCTGGACTATTCTCCCTATAATCCCTGATCCGTGGCGCACAGTTATTACGATACGCTCAGCGCAACTTTTCCAAATTGCTTTCCTGCCTCGAGGTAAGTATGCGCCGCCGCGCATTCCTGCAACGGAAATACTTTGTCCACAATCGGCCTCAATCGCCCCTGCGCCACCAATTTCAGCACCATTCTCAATTCGTCTTTCGTCCCCATATACGATCCCAGCAGCGAAAGCTGTCGCGTAAACAGAAATCGCAAATCGAGTTTCGCGTCGAATCCCGTTGTCGCCCCGCAGGTTACCAAACGTCCGCTTGGCGCCAAACTCTTCACACTCTTCTCCCAAGTCGCGGTGCCAACGTGCTCGAACACCACATCAACCCCACGATTTCCTGTCAACCTCCGCACTTCCTTATCGATTTCCATTTGCCCGTGATGCACCACATCATCCGCCCCCAACTCTTTCGCCTTCTCTAATTTTTCGTCTGATCCGGCCGTTGCAATCACGCGCGCGCCAAAAAACTTTGCAATTTGCACTGCTGCCATTCCGACCCCACTCCCTGCCGCCAGCACCAGTACATCTTCTCCCGGCTGGAGCTCCGCGCGATTCACCAGCATGTGCCACGCCGTCAAGAAAACCAGTGGCACCGCCGCGGCGTTCACCCAATCCAAATTTTCCGGATACGGCATGCAATTCACTTCCGGGCATCGCACATATTCCGCGCATCCTCCATCAATCCGGTAACCCAAATTCGTAAATTCGCGGCAGCGATTATCTTTCCCCGAAATACAAGCAGGGCAATGTCCGCATGTCACTCCTGGCGCCAACACAACCTTTTGCCCAGCTTTCACCGTGCGCACTTCCGTCCCGATTTTCTCCACTTCGCCCGAAACGTCACTACCTGGAATGTGCGGCAACGGAATCGCCACGCCCGGCAGTCCGCGCCGTACCCACAAGTCAAGGTGGTTCAAGGCACACGCTCTTACTCGCACCAATACTTCGTTCGCCCCAATCGACGGCTCTGCATATTCCATGTACTGTAAAACAGCAGGGTCACCGTGCCGTTCCATCACAATTGCTTTCACAGACCGCCTCCCATCACCACTTTTCGGCGGTTTGAATTTACATCCTCTCGCACTCTTTTGCGAGCATCGATGGTTTTGAAGGGACCGCCTTCTGAGGCGGTTCGCTCTGCTCTGTCATCCCGACCGCAGAGCCGTGCCCGGTGCGGCTCGGGTTGGAAGCATCGTGGCAACCCTTAGGCGCAAAGACACGCAAGGTTACGATCGCGGTTTCACTGGCTCCACGACATGCCGCACCCCACGTAGCCAATCGCCACCCTTTCCCCCGATTGACACGCACCGCCTCCCCTCGTACGCTGAGGGTCATGGATCTCTTTGAAGAAATCGTGCGCATGCGCCGCGCCGGCCAGCGGGGCGCCCTGGCCACCATCGTCCATACCAACGGCTCCATTCCCAGTTATGAAAGTTCGCGCATGCTCGTCCGCGAAGACGGCTCGCTCCTCGGCACCATCGGCGGTGGATGCGTCGAAGCCGACGTCTGGGCCGCTGCAAAGCAAGTCATGGCCACGGAAACGCCGAAGAAACTTGTCTTCCAACTGAACAACGAAGCCAGCTACGACAACGGCCTCATCTGTGGTGGCACTGTCGAGATTTTCGTCGAACCTATTCTTCCGCAGCCCGTACTCTATCTTTTCGGTGCCGGCCACATTTCCACCGCCCTCGCTAAAGTCGCTCACGCCGTCGGTTTCGGCATCGGTGTAATCGACGACCGCGAAGCCTTCGCCAACGCCCAGCGATTTCCCATGGCTCAGGAAATCTTCACCGGCTACGACGAAGCCTTCGCAAAACTCCAACCGGGCCCCTCTTCTTATCTTGTTATCGTCACTCGTGGCCATAAAGACGATATGCGGGTGCTCGCCTGGGCCGTTCGCACGCAAGCCCGCTACGTCGGCATGATCGGCAGCAGACGCAAAGTCCTCAGCGTTTACAGCGCCCTCGAAAAGGAAGGCTACCGTCGGCAGGAATTCGAGCGCGTCTACGCTCCCATGGGCTTGGAGATCGGCGCTCTTTCACCCGAAGAAATCGCCATCAGCATTGTCTCGGAACTTGTCGCCATTCGCCGCAATGCTCAGTCTGCGGCACACAAAAAACTGAAAGTCGAAATGCGGGACGCCATCGAAACCCGCTAGAAGGGTTCTATGCTTGCGGCCGTAATTCTTTCCGGCGGCGCTTCCAGCCGCATGGGCTCACCGAAAGCCCTGCTTCCTTACCAGGACCGGGCATTCCTCGACCATCTTCTCAAAATCTCCCGTCACCCCAAAATTGGTGTGCGCCGCGTAGTCCTCGGCGCGCATGCCGAACCCATCGCCAAGGCAATCGATCTGGCCGCGGATGAAATCGTCATCAACGCCGACTGGGAAAAAGGCCAGCTCAGTTCAATTCATGCCGCTTTGCACAGCCTGCCCCCTGGCACCCAGGGCATGCTTCTCTTTCTCATCGATCATCCGCTCATCAGCGCCGAACTCGTCGACAATCTGATCGGGCGCTTCTACACTTCTCACGCTCTCATTGTCTTGCCCGTCTTCGAGGGCAAACGAGGTCACCCTGTTCTGTTTTCTTCCAAACTTTACGCTGAATTGGAAAGTGCACCGCTTGAAGTGGGTGCTCGCTCCGTCGTCTGGGCCCATCGGGAAGAAGTTTCAGAGCATCACACCATCGAAGAAGGTTGCGTCCTCAATCTGAACGATCCCAAAACCTTTGCCCGCGTCACCAACATATCGGTGTAGTTTGGATCTCGCCTTTCCAAATTGTCATTCCGAACGAAGTGAGAAATTTGCTTTTCCCGCCGCCGCAATAATCGCCTTAACCCCATCCTCCGCCAATTGCGCCCCGTGAAACGACGCCTCCGGCAATCCGCCCAACGCTTCCGCCACAGTCTCCGCGGTAATCGATCCCAATGAACCCACCTCCACTCCCTGCATCTTCTCTGTCAGCATCGATGCACACGCAATCGCCGTCGTACACCCACGGCACAAAAATTTCACCTCGCGAATCCGCCCAGCCTCCACTTTCACCGCCAATCGCAAAATGTCCCCGCACACGGGATTACTCAGTTCCACACGCGAAGTGGCTCCCACCAGCTCTCCCGCATTCCGTGGATTCTGAAAATGGTCGAGTAGTATCTCGCTGAACATTTCGTTCCTGCTTACCTGGCGGCAATAGTCCAATTACTTTTTCACGGGCAGATATTTCTTGTCGATACTAGCGATCACCACATAATTCGGGTCTACCATCTCCGTCAAATGCAGTTTCCCCACCTTGGAAAACAATTCGTATGTATCTAGTTCCGATAACCCATAATCGCGATGCACCCAATGCACCATTTCTGTCACCGCGATCCTGACCGCGTCGTCCACGGGCCGGTAGATCCCCGCCGTCATCAATTCGTGCTCGTTCTCCAACCGCGGCCAGCCTGTGCTCTTCCCTTTCACCAACCCGAACTTGAACCGTGCATTCATCGGCACTTCCACCGCGCTCCCCGCCACTTCTCCATCACCCATCGCCGCGTGCCCATCACCAAAATAAAACAACGCACCCGCGACATTCACGGGTAAATATAACGTATTCCCGGTCGACACCTCCGGCGCATCCATATTTCCCCCGAACTCTGCCGGCACGATCGAACTCCGCGCTTCTCCATTTGCCGGCGCCACGCCAATACATCCCAGAAATGGCTTCAACGGAAATTGCACTTTGAAATCCGAATCCGTCGCCTGAAACGTAATCAATTTCTTTTCCGCATCAATCGGGTAATACCAAGCCCGCTCTGGCAACGATTCCCTCTCCAACATCGGCGTGTAATGCGTGGAATTTGCTGCTCCAAATCCCGGCCCAAACGTGCCCACTCCCTGCTTCCCATCAACCCGCAAATCCAGAATCTGCACCACCAGCGTGTCGCCCGGCTCCGCTCCATCAATAAAAAAAGGTCCGGTCAACGGGTTGTCGATCTTGATCAGCGAAAAGGGATCGCCGGGCTTCTGCAGCGCATTCCCAAAACAGTCCAGTGAATTCGCCTCCAGTACGCCTCCGGGCTTCACATGCGCGACAGGTTCTGCAGGACCGAACGTCGCCTTCACGTTCTCCATCGTGCCCTTAAATCGCACTACATCTTCCCCGCCTGGCGATTGCCCTCGCACTACTGCCGCAGACATCGCGATCGCACACAGCAAAGCCACTCGTCGAATCAACACAGTCTCCTCCAAACAAAACAGAATCCGAAGTGCAACACAGTTCAAACGCTTCCGTCAACGTCATTCCCGGAAATGCGCTACCAATCCCGACTCTGCTATGCTTTTTCTCAGTGCTTACATCATGATTGTCGTAGCTGCCGTTATTGAACGCTCCGACCGACGCATCCTGATCGGCCAACGTCGCCACAACGACACTTCCGCGCTTAAATGGGAATTCCCCGGCGGCAAAGTCCACGACGGTGAAACGCTGGAGCAGGCCCTGGCCCGCGAGTTATGCGAAGAACTCGGCGTCACTCTGACCAAGAGCCGCGAAATTGCCGAAGTTCTTCATCAATACGCCAATCTTCCCGTCCAACTGGAAATTCATTTCTTCGCCGCCCAATACGCCGAGCCCGACATCACGCCCATCGTTTACGAACACGTCGCCTGGGCTCTTCCCAAGGAACTCGCCAATTACGATTTCCTGGCCGCCAACCGTGAACTGGTAGCCAACCTAGCCACCGGCAAAATTAAACCAATCGAAGTCCTAGAGCGGGCCCTCTGACAGTTTTCTAGCCAAGATTCGTAGTTGATGTCATCCCGCGCAACGCGAGGGATCCGCTTTTACCGAGGGTTCCCCACTCTCGGTTTGTGAGGGTGGGGCTTTTTCATTCCGAATTGTTCCGCTTTAAAGACTAATGTCCGAACTGCAGTCCAAAATACTTGTAATGTCCTGTAATTTTCCAATTAAACAGGACGTCTTCCATCTGGGGACCTTCGCCTATGTTGCGTACCACCATATGCCTTTCACTCGCAGCCAATTTTCGATCCACCACAATCCCGATGTGCGGCACCCCGCCCCCAAGATCCCAGGTGACAAGATCTCCCGGTCCATAGTCTCTACCTTGGGTGGAAATCGGAAGCGTGTCTCCCTTCCGGTCAAAGAACATCGTCAAATTGGGAACGCGTCGGTGCTCCATGTTCGAATCCGGATGAAATGGCATCCAGCGCAAATGGTTTGGGTATAAAGAAAAATTGGCGGCTAGGTCTTCATGCACTTCTTTTTGGAGATCGATTCCTAGCGCGCGATAGGCGCGAATCACTTCATCTGTGCAAATACCCGTACCAGCGTGCACATCTCCGCCCGGAAATGCAATGCGAACGTAGGCTGGATCGTAACGAACAGTGTGGTGCGTGCGCTCGCTTGCCGCCGCACCTAACCGCTGCATGAATTCCGGTTGCTGATGGTTGGTTGGAGTTGGGGCCTGAGCAAAAGTAGAACTGTCACCGCAGAACAGGAGAACGCAGAGCGCAATAGCCCCGAACCGACTGCGCAGAGAAATCACTAAAGCGCACCCCTACGAAATCACCGGGTTCGGCTTCTCCGGATTGATTCCCAATTCCTCAATCGCCTTCTCCACAACACTCTTCGCGATCTGCCCGTCCTGATACAACTCGTGCAGTGTCGCCAGCGTAATGAACTTCGCGTCAACTTCGAAAAAGTCCCGCAACGATGTCCGCCCTTCGCTGCGTCCGAACCCATCTGTGCCCAGTGACGCCAATCGCCTCGGCATCCACTTGCTGATCATGTTCGGCAGCGTCTTCAGATAGTCCGTCGCCGCCACCAGTACACCCTGCGACCCATCCAGGCACTGCATCACATAGGGCACGCGCGGTTTCTCGCTGGGATGCAACCGGTTCCACCGCTCGGTCTCGATTCCATCCGTGTACAAACACTTGTAACTCGTCACGCTCCACACGTCCGCGGCCACGCCAAACTGCTTTCCCAGGATTTCCTGCGCGCGAAGCACTTCGTTCAAAATCGCGCCGTTGCCAAACAACTGCGCCCGCAATTTCGCCTTCTTATTGATCGCCGCCCGGAATTTGTACATCCCCTTCAGGATTCCTTCTTCCACCCCCGCGGGCATCGCCGGCATGGCGTAAGGCTCGTTCATCACTGTGATGTAGTAAAAGATGCTTTCGCCTTCTTTGTACATCCGGCGAATTCCATCCTGAATGATCACCGAAATCTCGAACGCAAATGCCGGGTCGTACGCCAGCAGATTTGGCACTGGTAATGCCAGCACATGGCTGTTGCCATCCTGATGCTGCAATCCTTCACCGGAAAGCGTAGTTCTTCCCGCTGTACCACCTAACAGGAATCCGCGTGTGCGCATATCCGCGGCGGCCCAGATGAAGTCCGCAATCCGCTGGAATCCGAACATCGAGTAGTAAATGAAGAATGGAATCGTATTGATGCCGTGCGTTGCATACGCCGATCCCGCCGCAATGAACGATGCCACCGATCCCGCTTCCGTAATTCCCTCTTCCAAAATCTGTCCGTCTTTTGCTTCTTTGTAATACAGCAAAGTATTCACATCGACCGGTTCGTACTTCTGTCCCACGCTGGAATAAATTCCCACCGTCCTGAACAACGATTCCATGCCAAACGTCCGCGCCTCGTCCGGCACGATCGGCACAATCAGCTTTCCAATCTCCGAATCCTTCAGCATTTTCCGCAGCATCGCCACGAACGCCATCGTGGTAGACACTTCGCGCCCATCGCTGCCATCGTGAAACTCGCGGAACAGTTCATCATGATCTGCCGCAATCGGCTTCGACCTTACTTTTCGCTGCGGCGTGTATCCGCCCAATGCTTCGCGCTTGCTCCGCAGATAGCGAATCTCTTCACTATCCTCGGGCGGACGGTAAAACGGCACTTCCCCAAGCGCTTCATCGCTCAGCGGTATTCCAAATCGCGAACGGAACTCTCGCAACTCATCCTCATTCAACTTCTTCTGCTGATGCGTGACGTTCTTCCCCTCGCCCGCTTCGCCCAATCCGTAGCCCTTGATCGTGCGCGCCAGAATCACCGTCGGGCCGCCCTTATGGTCCACGGCCGCTTTATAGGCTGCATACACCTTGCGCGGATCATGCCCGCCCAACCGCAGCCGCCGCAAGGCCTCGTCGGGCAGCGGCTCCACCAACTTCAGCAAGCGCGGATCGCTGCCGAAGAAAAATTGCCGGATGTAATCGCCGCTACTGACCACCAGCTTTTGGTACTCGCCGTCGACCATCTCGCCCATGCGCTTGACCAGCAAACCTTCCGTGTCGCGCTCCAGAATCGGATCCCACTCGCTGCCCCACAGAACCTTGATGACGTTCCACCGTGCGCCGCGAAACGCCGATTCCAGTTCCTGAATGATCTGTCCATTGCCGCGTACCGGCCCATCCAACCGCTGTAAATTGCAGTTGATCACGAAGATCAGGTTGTCCAGTTTTTCCCGCGAAGCCAGCGTGATCGCACCGAGCGATTCCGGCTCATCCGTTTCACCGTCGCCCAGGAAGGCCCAGACCTTCGCGTCCGTCGCCTGTTTCAGTCCTCGATTTTCCAGGTACCGGTTAAACCGGGCCTGATATATCGCCATCAGTGGGCCCAGCCCCATCGATACCGTCGGAAACTCCCAGAAGTCTGGCATCAGCCACGGGTGAGGGTACGAAGATAGCCCACCACCCGGTTTTAATTCCCGCCGAAAATTCTCCAACTGTTCAATGCTCAGCCGGCCTTCCAGAAAAGCGCGTGAATACACACCCGGTGCTGCGTGTCCCTGAAAATAAATCGTATCGCCTTCGAAATTGTCGCTGCGTGCGCGGAAAAAGTGATTGAATCCTACTTCATACAATGTCGCCGCCGAAGCAAACGTGGAGATGTGCCCGCCAATGTTGTGCTCACCACGATTTGCGCGGACCACCATCGCCAGCGCGTTCCAGCGAATCAACGACTTGATGCGCCGTTCCAATTGCTGGTCTCCTGGAAACAGCGGCTCCAGCCGCGCCGGGATCGTGTTGGCATAGGGAGTGTTCGCCGTGAACGGCAGATCGATGCCGCTGACTGTGGCATGCGCCCTCAACCGCTCCAGAATTTCGCGCGCCACGTCCGTGCCGCTTGATTCCAGCACAGAATCCAGCGACTCCAGCCATTCCTGAATCTCCACGTCCTGTACGTGCCTCGCTGCAATAGTTTCTTGATCCATACGTCGACTAGCTCCTGTGGTTGCAAACTGGGGCGTGCGCCACGCGCGCTGCGAGTCTCAGCAACTTCGCACAATTAGCAAGAATACACCCTTGCCTGTTTCCCCGCATCTTGCCATTCAGAAATAATCCCAATCCCATTCAACACTTTTTCAAATCCATGAATTTCTCTTTATTCTTATCTCTCCTACAACGTCCTTCCCCCATCGATCACCAAAACCTGCCCCGTGACAAACTCCGCCGTCGCCAGATACATCACCGCATCCACAATGTCATCCGGCTTGCCCGTACGCCGTAGTGGCGCCCGCTTTATGAAATCTTCCTCCCAGAACGCAGGATCCCCCGGCATGGTAATGGTCCCCGGAGCAATCGCGTTCACCCGCACCCGCGGCGCCAGTTCCTTCGCCAGTACCCGCGTCATCATGATCACGCCAGCCTTCGACACCGAATGTGGCAGAAACTCTTTCCATCCCAGCAATCCGCCGATATCCGCAAAATTAATCACCACGCCCTTGCCCGATTTCTCCAGGTACGGTGCCCCCGCCTGCGTACAAAAGAACGGTGCCTTCAGATTCGTGTCCAGCGACGAGTCCCAACTTTCTTCCGTGGTCTCCGAAAATTTCGTTTCCAGAAAATTGGCAGCGCTGTTAATCAGTATGTCGAGCCCACCAAATTTCCCCGCCACTTGCGCCACCATCGCGCGCACGGCCTTCACATCCCGCAACTCCGCGGAAAATACCGCTGATCTTCCCCCCATCTTCTCAATCTCACGCACAGCCTCCTGCGCCTCAGCCTCCGACTTCCCATAGTGCACCGCGACGTCCGCGCCCTCACTCGCCAGTCGCAGCGCCACAGCGCGTCCGAGCCGTTTCCCTGCTCCTGTCACCAGAGCCACTCTCCCCTGCAACCTGTTCGTTTCGCTCATTGCGTCAAAATAACACATCCCCGGCCCGGAATTCCTTCAAGACAGGGGATGGAGGCGGGAATTAACGAAGCGTTCGATGCTTAGAACTGGATCGAGTAGCACAACAACTCCGACTGGGTCCCGACATGTACGGCGCTGTCATTATATTTTTCCGTCAGCCGCGAACACTGCCCTGCGATGAAACTCAAGGGCCATTTCTCCAGTACATTGGTGCTCTCCTTACCGTGGTTACATTTCTGCCCACTTGTGCGCTTCGTCAGCGCCAGTGTTACAATCCCTCCGCTTTACGAAGAGGCTCACCATGAAGCTCGATGTCCTGGCAATCGCCGCACATCCCGACGACGTTGAACTCACCTGCGGCGGCACCCTTCTGAAAATGGCGCAAAAAGGCCACAAGACTGGTATTCTCGATTTAACCGCTGGTGAAATGGGCACCCGCGGTACTCCTGAAACACGCGGCAAAGAAGCTGCCCTCGCCGCCAGAATCCTCAAAGTTTCCTGGCGCGGCAATCTCGGCGTTCCCGATTCCGACGTCCAGCCCACGCGTCAAAATAGACTCCGCCTCGCGCAACTCGTCCGCGAACTTCGTCCCCACACGGTCATTCTTCCCTACTGGGAAGCGCGCCATCCCGATCACTATCATGCCTCTACCCTTGGCTACGAGGGCTGCTTCCTCGCAGGCCTCAAACAACTTCCTCTCGCTGGCGAACCCTATCGCCCATTCAAAATTCTCTACGCCACCTCCTTTGAAGGCATGCCCACCACCTTTGTCGTCGACATCACCAAACAATACGCGGCCCGGCATCGAGCCATTCTCGCCTACGGTTCTCAATTCCGTCCTGCCAAGAGCGAGCGCAATCAACGCGTCTTCCTCGCCATCGACGAACTCGACAATCGCATGGAACTCCTCGCTCGCCATCATGGCCAACTCATCGGCGTGAAATACGGCGAGCCCTTCCTCCAGAAAGAGCCTATGGCCGTAGACGACATCGTCGATCTTCCCGTCCGCTCCATCTAGATACCGGTGCAATCGCTCAGCTCTTGTTGGAGTACCACGCTAGTTCGTGGAGGAGCGACTACACCCTGGTTCGGAGGAAATCTCCAATCCCGCCAAACAATTCCTTGGAATTGAGCGGCTTCGACACGTACCTATCCATTCCCGTCGTCAAGCAGCGGTCCTTGTCTCCGGCCATGGCGTGCGCAGCCATGGCTATTATCGGGATGTGGCTTTTTGCCCCTTATTCACGTTCGCGGATGGCTGCGGTTGCCGCGAAACCGTCCATCTCCGGCATCTGCACGTCCATCAAAACGATGTCAAATGTCTGCTTCTCTAGAGTCTCGAGAGCCGCCTTGCCCATAGCCCGCACGTGCGCCATCAGTCTTCGCGAGAGGGATACAGGGCTCAGTGGGAATCGAATTCTGCCGGAGAGGGTCCGGAACGGCGGGACTAACAATTCCTGTACTTTAGGTTAGCGGTCTGATAGCCGCTCTTCAACTCTCTGCACACGATTTGCTACGCAAGTCTAACTGACTTCGGGATGGTCCACTATGTCCCATACTTGAGTTGTGACACCACTACTGAAAAATACCTGGCTTTGTGCAATCAGCACTCGAGGCAACCACGATTCGGCGTTCGGATGTAAGGGAATATTTAAGCCAGACAAGTGACGAGCGCGCACGTCACCCATGCGCACCAATTCTTCCCGACACTCGTGCCAAACAGATATACTTTCACACCATGGTTCCCGAATCCTACAAGCCCAAAATCAAGTTTATGCAACTTGCTGTGGCCGAGGCCAAACGCGCCGGAGATCGTGGCGACTACCCCATCGGCGCCGTCATCACCCGCATCGTGGGCAAACAGGAAGTCGTCATCGCCAACGCTGGCAATCGCGTCAAAACTTCCGGCTCCAGCATCAAGCACGTCGAACTCGAAACTCTAAAATATGTTTCCAGCGGATACGGCCGTTATCTTCCTGACTTCGTTCTCTATTCCACGCACGAGCCTTGCGCCATGTGCGCCGGTGCCTGCGTGTGGTCGAAAATTGGCGCCGTCGTCTTTGGCGTCTCTCAAGAAGACATTGACGCCTATGGTCGCACGCATGGCACGGAAATTTACAAGTGGCGCGCCTGCTTGATCCCCTGCCGCCTCGTATTCGACAAAGGCAATCACCATATCCCCGTTATCGGCGGCTTCCTCCGCAAAGAGTGCCACAAACTCTTCAGCTACAAGAAAAAGTAGCTGAGACGGTCTACAGTTTCGAGAGTTCGGCTCCAATTCGATTTCAAAGGGTTCTAAGGGGTAGAGTTTTAGAGCTTCAGCTCCGACAATGATATTGCGCAAAAAATGGGCTTCCGCCTCTGAGGAAACCGCTCCCACAAATTTAGAGCAAATGAAATCAGGCACTACTTCGTCTGCCCACCGACGGCCGACGTCCCCACAATAAGATATTCGTAGCTCTTCCCATTCACCTTGAACTTCATTTTGTCCTTGTTCAACGTGAACTCGATCGGCGTATTCGCCGGAAGAATTGATTTGTTCGCCGGCTTCGGCTGCCGGTATTTGGTATTCAGCAGTAGCCGTCCGCACCGTATACTGTTGACACAGCAGGTTTGTCGACTCCTTTTTCCCCTGCTTCTTCGTTCCGCATTCCACCGACGACTCCGAAACAATCGTGCCCGCCATCGGTGTCTGCGCCGCGAAACTCCCAGACGCCCCCATTACCAACATTCCCAACGCCAGAAACTTTTTCTTCATCTCATTCTCCTCTGGAGCGGAGCCGGGATTCTCCTGAATCTCGTCGTTATTATTCCACACTGCTGCTCTTATGGATGCGAACTTGCCGCCCAACGTATTCATTCCAATACATCAATCTTTGACATTTTCAGGGACCTAGGAAACTCTTCCCGAGTTCCTCACTTCGATTGCGGAGACTGAAAATAAGTGGAAACCGGCGGCCGCAATAATACCTACCCAACCACCACCAACAGCACCACATGCGGCCAGAGTTCCGATATCGAATGAAACGCGCTGATCCCCACATGAAACGCCATGCAACCCAGCAACAATCAGCGAGCCCATCCCTGTCCCATCAACAAAAATATCCCGCCCACCAAAGCAAGTATCCGCACCATCGAAATAAGAACCCTCCCCTGCTCTAGCGGTCTATCCGAAAGGTGATGAATTAGACCTGCCAATCTCGCAAAGATGAATAGCAAACCGATGATCGTAAACTGCCAGGGCCGCTTGACGGCATTCGTCGTCTGATTCATCGCAGCACTACCAGTTTTTCCAGTTCCGGATACGACGACGTTTCTACCACGCTTCGTTCCGGTGGGTGAACCTGCGTTTCGATCGCACGCACCACCATCTTGATCGCTAGTTCCATCGTGACTGAAGTAATCACCGCCGCGGCCAACTTCTTCTCATCGACCAATCGCTTCACCTGGCTGGAAACTCCGATGCCGATGTACGGCATCTCCACCCATCTTTTCTTTTGCTCCGAATTCTCGACATTCTGAAGCGCTTTTCTCGCTCCCAGCGCCAGTTCATGGGTCTGCCCTGCCACCAAGTCAAATTTTTCCGCGCGCGAAGTCGCCAGCCGCAACCACGCGCCCGTGCTTTGAAATGCGCTATCCTCGCTCCATTTACTTCGCAGCACCGTCAGCTGAATACTCCGTGGTCTGGAGCTTTCCATTCCTTCCATTCGCTGTGTCGCCACGGAACTCATGCTCGGTCCCTCGAGGAACAGAACGGCTCCGCCATTCGGTAGGAGCGCGCCAATCTGTTTACCCTGAATGCGTCCAATTTCGAATTGTCCCTGCGTCACGGTAAAGACTGGAACCTTTGGGTTCTTCCTCAGATCCTTCACATAATCTACGTCGCTATTACTCACCACCCATCCGATCCCTTCGGCAACTGCCGCCTCGGCAACGCGTCGTAGTCCTGTCGCCGTCACTGGTTCAGCTAGGATCGCATCCGGCTTCGTTTGCGCTCTCGACTGAATGATTTCCAACAATTGCTGGCTCTGCGTGATGGAGTCGTCGCCTGCCTGGACCACCAGCAGATCCAGCCCGAGTTTTTCTCCGATTGCCTTCGATACGACTGCCTGTTCATGTTGGTATGCGTTGTCATTGGGGAGCGATACAATGATCCGCAGCCTCTTCATCGAGCAACCCTCCGGACAGTCATTCTCGAGAGTATACGTTCTCCGTCCTTTTCAGACCTACTCTGAGTCCTTTTCCCCTCGTAACAATCAACGTAGGGCCTTCTCCAAAATAGCCTTTAGGGACCCATCTCTAGCCGCTCGGAACCGTGTAGGGAGCACCGGGCTTTCGCGCTGAGCAAACCCCTACCTTATCTGATTCTTATTCCGGAAACCCCTTTGGGAGGAAGTTGAGGTAGGCTGCTTCTACTGAGGTCTCTTACACTTACACCGAATCGTCATCAACCGCCGGCACAAATCCCGGCAGGGTTTGCCCTTTGGCGGTCCTTTCCACCTTTACCCGCACCAGATTCTCTTCTTCGGCCCCAGATTTCCGCAGCACCGCTATGGTACTCAGGGCCTCTCCGTACACTCGCGTCACCAGGAACACATCCCCGGTCCCATCCTTCTTCCACAACTGGCCTATCTGTATCTTCCGCACGCTCATAGGGCATCTCTGACTCTAGAGACCCAAGCCAAAAGTGTCAACATTTCCCCTCGGAACCCTTCCCAGAACCGAGCTCCCCTCCTCCACCGCCTCCCCTCCTCATCTGCGGGAAACCTTCTTCCCTCACCTCACATCATAAGCATTGGGCCCACCGGTCCTTGCACGGTGCTATAATGACGCCGATGGTTGGGGAGGTATGACTATGGGGAAACTCTCGCAGTACGGTTTATCCCTTTTGCTCACTGGAGGCCTCGCCTATTGCGCTGTTGCCGCTTCCGCGCAATCCAGTTCTCAAACTCCCACTACCACCACGCAACAAGGCCAGCAAACTCCCGCGCAGCAGGATCCTAACAAGAAGGACGACTCCAAGTCCGGCATTCAGCTTCCCCCGGAACAGCCCCCTGCTCCTCCGGCTACTCCCACTCCGGCACCTGCTCCCGCCGCCACCAAGCCTGCCGCAGGCACTCCCGGTTCCGATGCCCCGGTCCAGCAACAACAAACGGTCCATCCCAAGAATTCCAAAGAAGATGTCGACGCCATCGGCAATCGCAACGTCGGCAAGGGCGTCAACTTCTATTCCATTGAACGCGAAATCGGCCTCGGCAAGGGTCTCGCTCAGGAAGTTGAGCGCTCCTCTAAGTTAATCGACGACCCCGTCGTCGTCGAATACGTCAACCGTGTTGGCCAGAACCTCGTTCGCAACTCCGATGCTAAAGTTCCGTTCACCATTAAAGTCATTGACTCCGACGAAGTAAACGCCTTCGCTCTCCCCGGCGGCTTCTTCTATGTGAACAGCGGCCTTATCCTCCGCGCCCAGGAAGAATCTGAACTCGCCGGCGTCATGGCCCACGAAATTTCTCACGTCACTGCGCGCCACGGCACCAAGCAAGCCACCAAAGGCGAAATGATGCAACTCGCCACTATTCCTCTAATGCTTCTCGGCCCCGGCGGTTGGGCTGGCTACGGCATTTACCAGGCCCTGCAACTCGCTATTCCGCTCTCTTACTTGAAATTCTCGCGCGACGATGAGCGCGAAGCCGATTTCCTTGGCCTCCAGTATATGTACAAGGCCGGCTACGATCCCAACGCTTACGTCACCTTCTTTGAACGCATTCAGGCCGACGAAAAGCGCCGTCCCGGCACCATCCCCAAGTTCTTCTCCACGCATCCACCTACACCGGAACGCATCGCCGACGCCCAGAAAGAAATTGCTCGCATCCTCCCCGAAAAGGACGAGTATATCGTCACCACTTCGGAATTCGATTCGGTCAAGAGCCGCCTGCGCAATGTCATGTTCAGCCGCAAGGTTCAAGACAATGGTCCCGGCAAGCCCACTCTTCGCACCAAGACCGAACAGTCCGATAAGACTTCGCAGACCACGCAGCCAACCGATCCCAGCAGCGCCGACGACGATCGCCCAACTCTCAAGCGTCGTCCCGACTCTCCCTGATGGAGCAGGCGACGGCGCCCTGACGCGGTCCACCAACTCACACTCTTAATTCGCTAACCTTTAGTTTGGGTGCCCCACTCTCGGGTTGTGAGAGTGGGGCTTTTTCTTTGATTTATCACCTAGCGCACAGAAAGACTCTTCGTGCAGGAATTTTTCACAGATGGGCCTTACCATCCAACTCGGGGTTCCCAATTCCTGAATAATTCGCATCAACAATCAGTAGGGGCGCAGCACGCTGTGCCTCAAGTCCACACGGTGAAAACACGATTGTGATTTGCGTTTGATTCTTAACTCACCAATCGGCCGACTGTTCTCTTCCGCCAGCAACCCATTTACTTCTGCGGTGGATTTGAAGTCTTCGTCTTGTCCTCAACTGCCTTCTTCGTGTCGTCGACTGCTTTCTTTGTTGCATCCGCCGTTTTCTTCGCCTCGTCCTGAACGAAATCACTTGCAGCCGTCGCAGCCTTCTTCGTTCCAGCCGCCGCGTCATTCGCCACTTCTTTTGTCTTATCTACCGTCGCGTCATAGGCCTTCTTCGTTCCGCTCGCTACGTCGTCCGCTACCTTCTTGGTCTTGTCCACAGCTTCCGAAGTCGCCGAACTCGTCTTATCCGCGGCGTCATTCGTCGCTTGCTTCGTAGCGTCCGCCACTTCACCAGCCGTTTTCTTCGTCGCATCGGCCGCATCACTCGCCGCCTTGCTCGCGGCGTCTCCCGCAGCTTTCACATCATCGGAAAGTTTCTTTGTGTAAGAACTTCCGCATCCAATCAAACCAATACCCAGCCCCAATCCAACCAAAACTGCCCATTTGCTTTTCATCGCCTTTACCGTCCTTTTTCGAGCGGAAATTTGAACCAAATATTACCAAACTCCTGCATCGTATCTTTTGCACCAAATCTGTCTCATAAACAACCATGACAGCACATTCCCCTCTCGACGCCGGGTGCCCACCCTTCGCACCGAAGGGTGCCGGTTTAGAGCTGCCCCCCTCCCGCGAATTCCTTCACCATTCGCAGTCATGCTAGATCAAACCAAAATTGCGCTGCACCACTCCTCGCGCAACAGTTCTTACTCCAAGATGATTCGATGCTCCCGACGACTTCTCCCCGTTATTTTATCCGGCCTGCTGGTGAGCTCCTTAGCTGTTATCTCCTCTGTGCGCCTGCCCGCTCAAACCCAGCAGCTGTCAACTGCTCCTGAACCACCTGCATTCAAGATCTAGGTCAAAGTCGATGCCGTCCTCGTTCCCGTCGTGGTCCACGATTCTCGCGGTCACGCCATCGGTTCTCTTAAGAAAGAAGATTTCCAGATTTTCGATCAAGGTCAGCTACAAACCATCACAGGATTTACGATTCAGCAGAGCGCACCGCTCGGATTCACCGTGGATCACCCAACCCCGCCTGCTTCCGAAGCTCATACAACCCCGCCCACCTCGACTCCACAGCCCCCCGCCGCACCCCAAAGATTCATCGTCTTATCATTTGATCACTTCATCTCAATAATTCAGATTTGGCACAAGTTCAATCGGCAGCCACGCGCATGCTCACCAACTCGTCCGCACCTTCGGACATGGCCGATGTTGTCTCCTTTTCGGGCGTCAACTCCGCGCTTACACATGATCGTGCACTCTTACAGAAGTCTATTTTGAAGCTGAAGCCGCGGGATCTTTACCGGCATATCGGTCATCAATATCCCGACGTGGACTATCACCTCGCAGATCAAATCATCAACAAACACAGCCAGGTGGCTTTCGAATCCGCTGTACAAGACACCATGACCTGCGGCCACCTGACTGGCGATATGCGAAGAGTTGCCGAGCAGATGGCACAATCTGCCGCGTCTCAGTCTCTGACGGTTGGCGACCAGGATGCTCGCCTCTCGCTCGGCCTGGTCAAAGAAATTGTTCACAGAATGGCCGTGCTGCCTGGGCAACGTACGCTGATCCTTGTTTCACCCGGATTCCTCTCCACGTCCGCTGATGGAATGTCCCTTAAGTCGCAAATCATGGATGAAGCTGCACAATCAAATGTGACTATCAGCACCTTGGATGCTCGCGGGCTGTACACCACGAACCTTGACGCCAGTCAACACGGCGAAAACTCTGCTTACGCTCTATCGACCGGGCAATCATCCCAAAATCATCGCGAATCCATGTCCATTAACGAAGACGTCATAGCCGATCTTGCAGATGGCACGGGCGGGACCTTTTTTCACAACAGCAATGACTTCGAGGGTGGTTTCAAGAGTCTGACTGCTGCTCCCGAGTTCGTTTATCTGCTCGAGCTTTCGCTGCAAGACGTCAAGCCGAATGGCACCTACCATCACCTCAAGGTAAAAGTTGATCAAAAAGACCTGCACATCCAGGCTCGCCGTGGATATTTCGCTCCCCTCCCTCCGAAATGAATCGACTCTCAGTAGACATCCGGATGCCGCATCCTTTGCATGCAATGGTGCGAGTTTTGACGCCACCAAACCCAGCCTCACACACATAATGCTGGATTCCATGCCCGCACCTCTGGTTCTGTAACCATCGCCTTCTCGAGCCGCCCTTCGGCCAAACCCCACGCGCATCGTTCGCGGATTCCCGTGTATCCCAAATCACATACAATCCCCCAACACCAATGCCACACTCTTCACGGCACTGTTGCACATTGCCTTCGTGTTCTGCCCGACCCTCGCTCCCGGCACACGCAAGTCCCCGTTGTCCCGAGAGCGCCCCATGAGTTGGTACAAAGGTCTCAGCCGTCGCGAGTTTATCCGTCTTGGTGCCGTTGCTGCCGCGGCCAGCGGCACAATCTCCTGTTCAAGTCCAAAGCTACCCTGGCGATTCCTTACCCTCTCCGAAGCTCGGACCCTCGCCGCAATCTGCGATCAGATCATTCCTCCCGATAAAGACCCCGGTGCGCAGTGGGCCAGCGTCGTCAATTTCATCGACATTCAACTCTGTGGCCCTTACCAGAATTTCCAATCCACCTACCGCCAAGGCCTCGCTCAACTGGAAGACATTAGTGCAAAGCACTTTGGCAACGATTTCTCCTCACTCCCCGCCGATTCGCAACTAGCCCTGCTGAAATCCGTCGAACAAGGAATCGCCACTCAACAATCTTTCTTCCATCTCATCCTCGAACACACCATGCAGGGTTTCTACGGGGATCCGCGCCACGGCGGCAATCGTGATCGTGTCAGTTGGAAAATGCTCCAGCTTCCCTATCCTCCCCTGCGCGGTCAACAACGTTACGGCGGCAATGACTAACGCACAAACATTCGTCCTTACTGGACAGCGAGGCACTTCGAGGTGACTTTAGGGCATGTCAACGCGGTCGTCGTTGGTGCAGGCGCAGGTGGTGGAGTCGTCGCCAAGGAACTCGCCTGCGCCGGTCTCACCGTCGCACTCCTCGAACGCGGCAAGTGGTACACCGCTTTTGATTGCCGCAAAGATGATCTGCGCAATCAGCGCATCTCCGCTCTAGGCTGCGGCTTCGGGCCCGACAACGAACGCTATCGCCGCGTCGTCGATTCCAACGGTCACGAAGAAATCGTCAAGCCTTCCAGTTGGGCCTACAACAACAACGCCGCCTGCGTCGGCAGCGGCACACTCAGTTACGGCGCGATGGCCTGGCGCTTCATGGAACAGGACTTCCGCATGCGCTCCATCTACGGTTCCGTCGCGGGTGGCACGCTCGAGGACTGGCCCATCTCTTACAACGACCTCGAACCTTATTACGAAAAAGCCGAATGGGAAATCGGCGTTTCTGGCGACGACTCCACCAACATTTTCAAAGCTCCTCGCAAAAGGCCTTTGCCGATGCCTCCGCTTTCTCCCAATACAGAGCATCGTCTGCTAGAACCTGCCGCAAAGCGCCTCGGCTTCCACCCCTTCTACATCCCCATGCTTCGTAACTCAGTTCCTTACAACGGTCGCGGTCCCTGCATGCGCTGCCGCTGGTGCGTTGGCTTCGCTTGCGAAGTCGACGCCAAAAACGGTACGCAGAACACGGTCATCCCGCGGGCGCTCGCCTCTGGCAATTGCGATTTGCGCACCGAATGCATGGTGAAGGAAATCCTCACCGACGAACGCGGCCGCGCCACGGGAGTTTCCTATTTCGACGCCGACAATCATCTCCAGGTTCAATCCGCCGACGCGGTCGTTGTCTCCGCTTCCGCCACCGAATCCTCGCGCCTGCTCCTGAATTCCAAATCACGTTTGCATCCAAACGGTTTAGGCAATCGCTACGACTGGGTCGGTCGAAATCTTCAGGGCCACGCCTACGCCGGCGCCGTCGGCCTGATGGACCACGATGTCTACGACGATCTCGGTCCCGGCGCGTCCATCGCCATCTCCGATTTCAATCACGGTAACAAAGGTTTCGTCGGTGGGGCCGTCCTCTGTAACGAGTTCATCCGCCTGCCCATCAATTTTTCCTCCATGGTACCGCCCGATGTTCCGCGCTGGGGCGTCGCGCATAAAGACTACATGCGCAACTATTTCAAGCGCTCCATCATCGTCATGGGCCCCATCCAGGAAATTCCCGTCTTCGATGCCCGCGTGCAAGTCGATCCTGTCGTCAAGGATTTCTGGGGTGTTCCGGTCGTCCGTCTTTCCGGCCAGCGTCATCCGCAAGACATCGTCACTGCAAAATTTATTGCCGAACAAGCCCAGCGCTGGCTCCACGAGGCCGGGGCCACATCTACGTGGCTCAACTTGCCCGGCACCGGCCTGTCCGGCGGTCAGCATCAGGCCGGCACTTGCCGCATGGGCAAAGATCCAAAAACCTCCGTCGTCAACGAGCACTGCCGTCGTTCACGACGTCGAAAATCTTTTCGTGGTAGACGGCAGTGTCCACGTCACCAATGGCGGCTTCAATCCCGTGCTCACCATTCTCGCCATCGCCTACCGGGCCGGCAATTTCATCGTCAAGAATTGGAACGCGTGGCCATGAACAATTCCACCACATCACCACCTCCCACCGCGCCCAATCGTCGCCGTAGACTTTGGTTCGTCCTGGCCGCTCTTGCTTTACCCTTCGTGGCCATCTTTGCAGTTTCACTTCACTACGAACGCTCCAGCGGCGGCGCGTGCGCCTCCTGTCACGAAATCTGGCAACCCTATTCAGACTGGCACAGTTCCTCTCACCGCAATGTAAAGTGCAGCGAATGCCATGGCGATGTCTTCACCCTCGACGCAGGATTCCATATCGAACAACATGCGCCGGGTATTCACCCATCTCCGCGGGAAAGTGCCCGAATCTCCAAAGCTCCGCACCGCTGACATTCTCAAAATGGTTAGCCGCTGCGAAAAGTGCCATCAATCCGAATTCGCAGACTGGCAAGCCAGCGCGCACAGCGCCACCTATCAACGCATTTTCCTCGACAACAAACACAATCGCGGCGAAGTTCTGATGGACGATTGCCTCCGCTGTCACGGCATGCATTTCCAGGGCCCCGTGCGCGATTTAGTCACTCCGCTTAACACCACTGGTCCATGGCAACTGCGCAATGCCACTCTCTCCGATCAATCCACGATTCCCTGCCTCACCTGTCACCAGATTCACCACGAAGGTCTGCCGCTGCAAAAATCCGCCAGCGAACAAGAGAGGCCTCCCAGCACGCAGCAAGAAATCAATCGTCCATCACTCGGTTTCTTCGATCGCCGTGAAATGCGTCAAATTCCCGTCGCGGAATTGCCTCTGCCCAGGATGCTCGACGAAGACCGCGCCGTTAAAATCAGCCCCGATCAACGCCAGGCCCTCTGCTATCAATGTCATGCCCCGAAAGCCACAGCGCAAATTCGTTCTGGCAACGATCGCACTCCCATCGGCGTCCACGAAGGATTCAGTTGCCTCTCTTGCCACGCCAAGCATGGCATGCAAACTCGCGCCTCCTGCACCACCTGTCACCCGCGTCTCTCCAATTGCGGCCTCGACGTCGAAAAAATGGACTCCACCTTCAAAGACAAAAACAGCAAGCACAACATCCACTTTGTTAAATGCAAGGACTGCCACACCCACGGTATCCCCAAGAAAAAATCTCTCCCCGGTTTCCACCAATCTCGCCCGCTGAATCGTCGCGCAACCTGTCATCCTGAGCGGAGATCTGTTCCATTCGCAGATCGCAGTCGAAGGATCTTAACTTCCAGATCCATTAAACGAGTCGCGTGCCGCACCCTTCGTTTCTGAGCGTGCGGTTTTTGACTTTCTCGCTCATCACGAAGACTGTTCTATACTCCTCAACAGTCACATCCGCTTTTATAGAGGCATTCATGTCGACAACTCTTCCAGTCTCTGTAGTATTTGTCTGACCGCAATCCTCTGCACACTTCCCATTTTCTCCTTCCCGCTCCCGCTCAAACCAAAAATCCACCCACCATTCCCGTCCCCAATCGCCACCCCTTTGGCCCAAACCAAATTCTATTCCACTCCCACTCGGCGCGATTCTTCCCTCCGGTTGGCTCCGAGCAACAACTCGAACTCCAAGCCCATGGTCTCACCGGCCATCTCGATGAAATCTGGCCCGACCTGCAATCCAACAGCGGTTGGCTTGGCGGCACCGGCGAATCCTGGGAACGCGGCCCCTACTTCATGGACGGCTTGATTCCTCTCGCCTATCTTCTCAAAGATCCGCGCCTCACCGAAAAAGCTCGGAAATGGGTGGACTGGACACTCACGCACCAGCAGCCTAGCGGCCAGATCGGTCCTCCGACGAACGACGATTGGTGGCCCCGCATGGTCATGCTCAAAGTGCTCACGCAATATCAGGAAGCCACCGCCGATCCGCGCGTCATTCCCTTAATGCAAAAATATTTTGCCTTCCGCGCAGCTGAAATCGACAAGCGCCCTCTCAAAGAATGGGGCCGTTATCGCTGGCAGGATGAACTTGTCAGCATCATCTGGCTCTACAATCGCACCGGCGACCCAACTCTTCTGGATTTAGCGCGCCACATTCACACTCAGGGTTACGATTGGCAAGCACAATTTGCCAATTTTCCGTTCACCACAAAGCAGACCAAAGAATCGCTAGGTATGACTCCGCAAAACGGCAACCCCGAGCGCGCCATGCAATCTCATGGCGTCAACAATGCCATGGCCCTAAAAGCCTCTCCGGTTTGGTTTGAATTTACGAACGCGCCGCAAGACCAGCACGCCATTCACCAGCAACTTGCTCTTCTCGATCAATATCATTCCCTGCCGAACGGCATGTTCAGCGCCGACGAACATCTCGCCGGCCGCGATCCTTCGCAGGGTGTCGAACTCTGCGCCGTCGTCGAAGCCATGTACTCACTCGAAGTTTCCTCTGCCGTCCTCGGCGATCCAGTCTTCGCCGATCGTCTCGAGAAGATTTCCTTCAACGCCCTTCCCGCCACCATCTCCGACGATATGTGGGCGCACCAATACGATCAGCAGCCCAACCAGGTCAAATGCACGCGCGCTCCTCGCGATTGGTCCACCAACGGCCCCGACTCGAATTTATTTGGATTGGAACCCAACTTCGGTTGCTGCACTGCCAACATGCATCAAGGCTGGCCGAAATTGGTAGAGAGTCTCTGGATGGCCACACCTGATCACGGCATCGTCGCCATGGTTTACGCACCAAACGAAGTGCACACCGTCGTTGCCACCAACGTAAATATTTCTATCTCCGAAGACACCGATTACCCCTTCGACGGCCGCGTGCTCCTGACCGTTCGCCCCGAAAAATCCGCTCAATTCCCTGTGTCTCTTCGCGTTCCCGCATGGGCCGATGGCACATCCGTGCGCATTAATGGCAAAGCCATCACCGAAATCATTTGTCCTTCGACTTTCTTGAATCTCAACCGCAAATGGAATCCCGGCGACAAAATCGAAATTCAATTTCCCATGCGTCCGCGCATCAGCCGCTGGTATCGTGATTCCGCCGTCATCGAACGCGGCCCACTCGTCTACTCTCTGAATATTCCAGCCGAATGGACCAAACTGGTCGATCGCGGGCCCGCCAGCGATTGGGAAGTTCGCCCAACATCCGATTGGAATTTCGCTCTAGCTCTCGATGAGAAAAATCCGGACAAATCTGTCCGCACCCTCGAAGCCACCTCCCACGGTTTTCCCTTCACCGCGCGCGGCCACCATGCATCACTCGAGGTCCGTGGGAAGCGCCTCCCGTCATGGCAACTCCAGCAGGAATCCGCTGGGCCTCTTCCTTCCAGTCCCGTCACCAGCGCTGAGCCAGAACAAACGCTCACGCTGATTCCCTACGGCGCTGCAAAACTCCGCATCACCGAATTTCCAATCCTCACCTCTCCATAGTTCCCAACCGAGTGCCGCACCTCGCTTCAGCATTCTAAGGCGCTTTCCGTCAATCTTCAATCGCTCTTCCGTTCTTGTACTTCACAATCACTTCATTTGCACCTCCATAAGTCCGCGACGTATTCCTTTACTCCAGCGCCGCGTTTCCGCCATATCGGTAAGTCCGGATCCGCATTCGCCCACGCCGCAAAAAAGTCTTCATAAGCTTTTCTGGCCTTATCCTTTTCTCCGCTCCAGGCATAGGCCCGAGCCAATCCCAATATCGCCAACGCATGCCGGTTCGAGGTCACGTCAACTCCCGGGTTGTCCAGAATTTTCTGGAACTCCGCCGCGGCTGCCTGCCCTCGCTTCAATCGCAGATAAGCCAATCCGCGAACATACACCGGCGACAGTCCGCTGAATTCGCACAGGTCCCACTCTCGCGATTGCTCCAGCAATCGCACCACCTCCGCCGGATTCGTTCGCTCCAACTCCGGTTATGGCCTGGTCCTCGCTCCCAATCTGCTTCACCACTGGGATCGCGCCACCATTGGAGCCTTCCTCTCCAAAGTCCAAAGATCGCTGGCAATCGGTGGAAGAATCGCCATCGTCGAATTTGTTACCAACGATGATCGCGTTTCTCGACCTATTCCGGCCACCTTCGTCCGCAACAAGTTTGCCAACACACCCGGCGGCGATGCTTACAGTCTCAACGAGTACAAAGACCTGCTTCGCGAAAGTGGTTTTGGCGCTGTCGAAACTCACGCGCTCCCACCCTCACCCCAAACGCTGATCCTCGCACCTAAACAATAGACAATCGGGATAGGGGGAGCAGTCACCTGCTCGCCCCTCCCACACCACCGGACAGGCGGGTCCGCATACGGCGGTTCAGTGAGTTGAGCCCTGACGGGCCGGAGGTTCGAGGCGTCGTTCGCCACAAGGGCTTCGCTGCTCTGCAGGTTTCCGTTCCGGCTTCATCGTCTTCTGAACCTGCAAAACTCAGCCGAAGCTGATTGGCTGGCGCATTGCCACCCGTGAGTTCGACGTTCTACTACTCGCTCTCACTGTTTGGGCCTTCCTCACTCGCCTGAGTGTCGGGTCGGAGGAGGCGCACCGAAGCGCTGGCCTCCGTCCGCCGCCCAAACTGCACAGACGGTTTTCCCGTATGCAGCTTTCACGAAGACGCGACACGACGAGATGCGAGAGAAGGAATTAACCCCACCAAGTTCACAAGTTCATACTCACCGTACAGCGTGGCCGTAGGCAGTTGCGTCCAACCGCCATTCCGCCAACGCTTAAATCGATGCGACCAGATCCGCCGCACGATCCATCGGTCGAGTCAGTGATTCCGTAAGGTAGGGACGGCGGCGGCTTTAGTTCCTTTGTTCGCAGGGGTTTCTGCCCCGAGTTTAGTTTGACGGCATTCTTGCAAATCTTCTCGGGGGCTTGACTTGGTCTTTGTATGACACTAATATTAGTGTCATATGAAGTCACCCTCCGACCCTGACCTGGAACTGCGCGGCAAGCTCATTCGCGGTCTTGGTTCTCTCCGCGAAATGCTGCCCGGCTCATTTGTCAAACGTAAACGCGCCTGCGGCCAGCCCAACTGTCATTGTGCCGACGGCAAGAACCTTCATATCCAATTCCAGATTTCCGTTCTGGTCGATGGCAAGCCAAAAGCTATCAACATTCCAGCCGAGTTGGCCGAGAAGGTACAAAAGAAAATTGCCATGCGCCAGCGTTTTGACTCCGCCGCCGCGACCATCTGCCGTCTCAACTTGAAGCGGTTCCTCAAAGAAAAGGAAACTCGCTAGCCGGATGTCCCGGCACCGCTTGGAGACTTATCTCGATAAAGTATTTGGCTTCTCCGCACTGGTGGGCGCGCTGCCCGAGGGCCGGGAGTTTCCACAGCATCCATGGAAGAAGGTGTTTGACGCCGTCTTCTTAGGTGCAGCCATGCAGCTTCCCAGCTTGCTTCAGATCGAGGCCGAGTGTCGCGATGGAGCGCTGGCAAAGCGCATCGGACCGATCAGCGACGACACCATTGGTTACGCGCTAGAAAGACAATCTCCCGAACCGGTGTTCGCGCTCAGTTGCGAAATCGCCCGCCGCCTGAAACGCAACGGCGTTCTACGTTCCGGACTGGTCCAGAGGGTTGGTGGTTGCGGCGATCGATGGAATCGAGATCTGCAGTTCGTTCGTCCGGTGTTGCGATGCCTGCATGGAGCGGGAAGTTCAGCACCAGGTGAACGGCGAGATGCGCACCGATATTCAGTACTATCACCGAATCGTCGTGGTCGCCTTGGTTAGCACGCCTTTCCCCATCCCCTTGGGTGTCCGCTTTCAGAAGAACGGCGAAGGCGAGGTCTCCTGCGCCCTGGCGCTGCTCCAGGATCTGGTCGGGCAATTGGGCCGCCGCTTCCTGGATGTTTTGGTGGGGGACGCTTTGTATCTGCAAGCGCCCTTCGTTAAAGAAGTGGAACGCCTGGGTCTGGTCTGGGCGTTCACCTTGAAAGAGAACCAACCTGATTTGTTGCGCGAGGCCGAATGTTTCACGCAAGAATCTCCCACCGGCGTTCACGCCGAACCGGGCCGGGAGATTCGCTACTGGCACTTGCCGGAGGTCGACTGGCCCGTCGCCGATCGCCTGGTGCGCGTTGTCAAAACGGTTCGCATCGAACACCAGCATCGCGTCACCGTCAGTGAAGAAGACGGTCATCGAATCAAGAGCAAGACGGCGGTGACGCAAGAGAGCACCAACTTCTACGCCACCAATTTCGAACTCGGCTCGATCTCGCCGCTGTTCATTCATCAGTGCAGTCGCAGCCGTTGGCGAATCGATACAGAAGTTTTTCAGACCATCACCACCGACTGCCACCTCAAACACCCCGCGGTCCACCAGACCACGGCCCTGGTAGTGCTGACCATGATCCGGTTTCTAGCCTATACCCTGTCCCTGGTCTTCTATCACCGCCAGGTCTGCAGCCATGCTCGCGGAAAATGCGAGACCTTTCACCAGTGCGCCAAGAGAATCGCCTATTGGTTCACCGCCCTCGCCGCCAATACCAGTTGATTCCTCTCCCCATCAGGTCGCGAAGTCTTCGGCTCTCTTCCCAGGCGTCTAGCAGCGACGCCAGTGCTGCTGCATTCCCTACGATCGCAGAATCGGCATCGGCGCGATAAGCCTCCTCTTGTCAATCTTTTTCATCACCCAAGACCGGCTACAACTCTAGTCGGCTCCGCTCCATCTCGAAACTCGTTCCAAATCAGCGGGCTTGCCACCAGCCGCAAGGCACCTTACGGAATCACTGTCGCGAGTTGATTGAAGAGCTTTCGGACGTGGGCTCGTTTATAATATTCGCCCCATCCCCGCAGAAGTGGGTTAAGTTCTGCAATCAGCTCCTTGGTGTGCAAAGGCACCCTCCGCTTAGTTCGTTGCCGTACCTGGTCCTGAAAACGTTGGATCGACTTTTCACGCGGGTACGCGTACAGCGCACCGGAGCGTGCCTGGCTACGAATCTCGCTCTCGGGTAACTGCAGTTTCTTCCCGCGCTTGATCTTGTAACCAAGAAACTCGAAGCCATGCTGGACGTGAACGATCCGCGTCTTCTGCGGATGTAACTCCACTCCCAGCTGTTTCAGGATTCGGCGAGCCGCGTCCACTGCAGAACGCGCTTCCGCTGCCGATTTACAGGTGACCACCCAGTCATCGGCATACCTCGTCAGCTGATATCCTCTCCGCCTCATCTCCCGATCAAACGGCGTCAGGAGTATGTTGCTGAGCACTGGCGAAACCACTCCTCCTTGGGGGAGTGCCGCGCTCGGTCGGAAAGAGTTGCCCTTTCCCGTAGCTTCCCGCTTTGAGCATCGCTTGGATAAGGCGAAGCACTCGGCCATCTGCTACTCGTTGGGCCACCAGCGTGAGGAGTTTTTCGTGATCCACAGACCCGAAAAAATCTCGGAGATCTGCGTCCACGATCCACTCCGACCCGCCTTGAATCTCCTTCCAGATCTTGCGCAGCGCGTCCTTCGTCGATCGCCCTCGCCGATAGCCAAAGCTGGCATCATCGAATATCGGCTCGAAGATGGGCTCCAACCGGTTGAGTAGCGCTTGCTGACATACGCGATCATAGATCGTCGGCACACCGAGCATGCGATACTCGCCGGGTTTGTCCCGCTTCGGGATGGGGTGTTGTAACACCGGCTGAGGTCGATAGGTGTCTTCTTTCAGCTCTCTCTCTAGCCGAGCCAACTGCAAGCCCTGCTGTGATTCAAAAGCCGCCAGACTCTGCCCATCTACCCCTCCACTGCCCCGGTTTTCCTTCACCTTTTCCCAGGCCATCTCCAGGTTCTTCCGCTTGTACACTTTGTCGATTAAGGAATGGACCTTCTTGGCACCCGTCAGGTTGATCCAGTCCACCAGTCTCCTCAGACGAGAGCGTACGGGTTTTTCCTTTAAGGAACTGTTCCAACCTCTCTCATCCTTGCTCATCTGGCTTCCTTTCTCTTCCTGACCATCTTCGTCGGCTGCCTTCCCCGACCCACTCTGGTCGCCGATAATTCGGTCACGCGGCTTTCCCCGCGTTTCAGGTACTGTTCAGCCGTCCGACTACTGACAGAACCTCGCTCACCCTTTCGCTTCCGCTTATGGGCTCGCTTACTCCGGTGCCACCCGGAGACTCTGCCAGTCCTCCTGAGGTCACGCCTTGTTCTTCCCTACCGTGCCGTCCGCAAACACCTTGGTGCGGTGGGTGAATGAGAATGCCTTCGCCTCCATAGTGCAGGCTCGACCTTACCCCACCTTTGGCCGACCGGTTCATCTTCGGGGCAGCCCCCATCGATTACGGCCCGGTAGTTCTCCTCATGCCCTTCGGATTCCATCTCGCGATGGACACCCTGCCCTCCGAAGGATTGCTCCTTCGGCCGACGACGCGTTACCGCCGTCTTTGGATATAGCACTCCTCATTCGAGTGCCAGAGGGACTTCAACCCTCCTGAACAACGCGCTGCTCAGCACACACTGCGCCCGCTGCTGACTTCTGTTGCAGGATCAGAGTGAATTACTTCACTCTCAGTCACGAATCCGAGAGGTGCAACAGATCTCCCGCGATAAGTTCGACTGCTTTCGATACCCGACCGCCGGATTTACCACCAGCGTCCTTGATGCATACGGACTTCGCGATCCGTTGCCCGCTCGTCCGACGCCGTAGGCCTCCAATCCGATTCTGGTCCATCGGCCCGTAGCTCTGCTCCACGCTTCCTTCCAGACCCCACCTCACGGTGACGCCCTTGCGCTTCGCTACCCTTCACCTCCATCAGGTTGGGACGGGACTTCCACCCGCTAGCTGCCAAACATGCACGGCGTACAACACAGAGGGCGCAGATTCATCTCTGCGCCCTTCTTTTTTACCGATTTTTACCGGCACTATAGATCGCGACTCTTCTATTTCCTTACTACCCATCACTCCTGTCGTCCCGAGCGGAGCGCGGGCTCTGCTTTAAATCATCTGGTCGGCCATTAGTGCGCCCTTTTCTTCTAATTCTTCACATGCGCCAATGGAATTTGCGACGACAATTGCAAGTCGATCATCATGCTGATCCTTCGATCCAATTGGAAAAAGGTCCCCGCCTTCTTCCCCGGCAACACCTGGCTGACCGTCGACACATAGCTCAAGCGCAAGGCCTGCACTTTTTGATCGACCTCCTGCCATCTTCGGACATAAATCAGCGCGTTCTGATCCGACATGTTTCCCCACATCGCTGCGTAATCCTTGATCAACCGGTACTTCTCATTGTTGATCTCCACCAGATCCGCCGTGTAATGCCGGTAGATCGGCCAGAACTTCGTGGCCTCGGAATCCGTCCACGGCAGGTTCTGGGTGATCAACTCCTGCTTCTTTGTGCGAATATCCTGTCGCAACAACTGAATATCCTGCTCCGTAGCTTGCGCGCTCATCGCAATGCTCGATGTAGAAGACGACTCCTGCCTCGGTGTAGTCCGCGCGAATCCCACCGCCCCCACCACCATTCCCATCCCAGCCAACAATAGCCCCGTCCGAACATCCATCTTTACTTTCGATCTCCTCACAGACTGCGGAAAAACTGAAATTCATTGTCATCCCGAGCGGAGCGAGGGATCTGCTTCTCGCAAAAGTCCAAGGGGAAAGCAGATTCCTCTCCCCGTTCAAAAGGCGAACGGGGCTCGGAATGACACTTGCTGGCATTTTTCCGCAAGCTGTTCAGTCGTGCCGTAAGTGTCGCGACATCAATCCGGCTATGTAGACCCTGGGCTTCAGCTCAGGGCGCGAAGCGCCTCTGAGGTACGCTTTCGCAAGTTGTCACCCAGACTCTTCAGCCCCGGCGTAACGCCGCCAAAACGAATGGGCTTTATGGAGCGCTGTAAAAGTAATGTCCTAGCCTGTCATTCCGAGCGAAGCGAGGAATCTGCTTTTCCCTTGCGTCAATAGGGCATTCCTTTTGCAGCTTTCAATCGCCCCTGAAGAGAGATTGTCCGGTCTTCTGCTGCCAACTGTTCATGCGCGCCCTCGTGTATACTTTTCAGGAGTTTGGCAAACACTGAGGAATGATTCCGTACCTTCATCTTGGACCTTTATCCCTTCCAACCTTTGGACTGATGGTAGCGCTGGCGCTGCTTACCGCCGCCTTTGTTCTCCAAAAAGATTTTGACCGGCGCGGCATGAAGGCTGATGCGTCCTTCATGATCACCATTGCCGGGCTGGTCGGGCTGCTCGGCGCGAAGTTGTATCACGTGTTGCAGACGCCCTCTGAATTTTTTGCCGATCCCGTGCATCTTTTTTTCAGCCGCTACGGCTTCGCGTGGTTTGGCGGATTTCTCGGCGGTTTTGCGGCCATGCTGCTGCTCGGCCGGCGCGGAAAACTGCCGCTGCTGGAATTTCTGGATGCCTGTTCTCCCGCCGCGGCTTTCGGCTACGCCATCGGCCGCATCGGCTGTTTTCTTTCCGGTGATGGCGACTACGGCAAGCCCACCTCACTGCCGTGGGGCATGAGCTTCCCGAACGGCGTGATGCCCACCACCGAGCGTGTGCACCCGGCCCCGCTTTACGAACTGCTTGTCTGGTGCGCGATCGGCGCGTTCCTGTGGCACATGGGCACGAAAGCGCTGAAAGGGCCCAAGGCCAAGGGCGAAATCTTCTGCAATTACCTGATCCTCACCGGCTTGGCCCGTTTTCTGGTGGAGATCATTCGCATCGACCCGCCTTGGATTTTCGGCATGTCCAACGCGCAAGTCGCCAGCCTGGCGTCCAGCCTTGCCGGCGCGGTGCTTCTTTGGCGTGTTAAAAGCCAATTCCACACGCTAAAAAAAGAACATCGCATCGTCGAGCACATTTCTTCGCGTGGCGATGTGCTGCAGCCGGAGTATCATCGCCCAACACCTGAATGCCCGCATCCGGAACGGTGGCATATGTATGACTCCATGAGCGCGGAAGTGGAAGTTCTCGATTTTCTCAAAACCCTGGTCACCACGACCAAGCCCGAGCTGGTCGTCGAAACCGGCACTTTTTCCGGCCTGAGCACGCTGCGCATTGCCGAGGGCCTGAAGCAGAACGGCGTCGGCCGCGTGATTACCTGCGAGTGGGACAAAAAGGTCTACGAAGCCGCTAAGAAACGTTTCGCCGAATCCGGCCTCGGCAAATGGATCGAGGCGCGCAACGAATCCAGCCTGGAGATGAAGGTCGATGGCCGTATCGACATGCTCTTTTGCGATAGCGACGTGCCGCTGCGCGAGCAAGAGGTTCGCCGCTTCCTGCCGCAGATCAGTCCTTACGGCCTCATCCTGATGCACGACGCCAGCTCGGCAATGAAGAGCGTGCGCGAAGGCGCGCTGCGCCTCGAAGCCGAAGGACTCATCTCCGTGTTGCTCCTGCCCACCCCGCGTGGCCTGGTGCTAGCGCAAAAACGCGAAGGCCGAGTCTAGCAGGCTGCCGAAAGAGTGCCTCACCTTGCAACGAAGTGTGAGGTGAGATCGTCTAAGCAGGCATGCGCGGACACGACGAACAGCAAGAAAGCATGTACAGCTACATTTCCCCGGAGAAGCGAGTGCCCTCCGATCATCCGTTACGTAGGCTGCGGGAGATGGTGGACACGGCGTTGAAGGAGATGTCCCCCTCTACAAGAAGAGTGCGGGGAGCGAGGCGAAGCTGAGCTATCTGGGGCACGTGCTGGCGGAGAATCGCAACGGGCTAGTGGTTCAGGCGCAAGTGACGATGGCGACGGGAACGGCGGAACGGGAAGCGGCGCTGAAGATGCTCGAAGCGCGGACCGGTAGGCGACGAGTGCTGGTGGGAGGTGACAAAGGATCAGGACGTGCACGAGTTCGTGGCCGATGTACGCGATCTGGGGGTGACCCCGCACGTGGCGCCGAACAACCGCAACCGGCGGAGCGCGATCGATGCGCGCACGACGCGGCTTGCGGGTTACGAGATCAGTCAAAGGAAACGCAAGCGAGTGCAAGAAGTGTTTGGATGGCTGAAGACGGTCGGGTTGCTGCGGCAAACGCGCTACCGCGGAAAAGAGCGGGTGGGCTGGATGTTCACGTTCGCCACGGCGGTCTACGATCTGGTGCGCATCCGGAACCTGACGGCGGAGGCTGCCTAATCCGTCACCCCGGGCCAGAAAACACGCCGATCCGCACCGATGCGGGGCCCAACAAATCTTCCGAGCAGAGAAAAAACAAGAAGAAAAACCATGATTCACTCAACCAAAAGGCAAAAACTAACTCATACGGAGCTTTTTTCCGCAGCCTGCTAATTGACTTTGACCGTGACGTTCAGAGTCGAGTCAAGAATCCTCTCGGTCTTTTTCGGGCACCGCGCCCGATCACATGTTCGCGCATCTTACTTCTCTACCCTACCACCCACAACTGTAAGAAGTAGCACCCACTTCAACTTTCTTCTTCGGGTGCGTCACTCTCGGGCTGTGAGGGCCTTTCCCGCCCTCCTCTCTTCCCCTGTCAATTCTCATCTCCGGCTATACTAGATTCGCTCTGGCACCTGCAAACCCATCGAACTCCGCCAGAATTCGCCACATGACTCGCGCCTCGAAAAAACTCTCTCCACTATCGCGAGCCCGCCTTTGGTTTGACCGCCAAATTCTCAAGCAACGTCCCTTCCTGCACGGCGCCCCCTGGTCTCACGAGCAACTCGTCCTCGACAAAGTTCGTTGCGATGCCTTTCGCGACGCCATCCACCTCACCGTCAAACCCGGCGACGTGGTAGTCGATGTCGGTGCCGGCACCGGACTCCTCTCCTTTTTCGCTCTGGAAGCCGGTGCCCGTCACGTCTACGCCATCGAAATCAGTCCCATCGCCGATGCCGCCGCCGAACTGATTGAGGCCAACAATTTCCGCGATCGCATCACGCTAATTCGCAAAAACTCCAAGAGAGTTCGTCTCCCCGAACGTTGCGACGTTCTCCTCACCGAAACTCTCAGCAGTTTTTGCTTTGACCAGGAAAATATTATCGACCTCGTCGCCGATGCCCGCCAACGTTTCCTCAAGCCCGGTGGGCGCCAAATTCCAGAATCCGCAGACACCTTTCTCCTGCCGTTTTATTCCGACGATTACGGAGTGGGTTGTCTGCTCGCAGCCGGTCCCGAGGAAAAGCCAGCCTTTTACAATCTCAACTATCGCCCCTTCGCGAACAGGCTCCAGAGAGAATTTCGTCTCGTTCCCGCCTCTGGGAAGCCGTTCGTCGCGCTCAGCGAGCAAGCGCATTGCTATCACATCGATTTCTTCAAAGACACGCAGGCTCCCGGGAAAACCTTCGTCCCCTTCCGCATCACCACCGGCGGACGCCTCGATGGTTTTCTTGGTTGGTTCGAAGCACGACTCGTCGATGGCGTCACCGTCAGCAATTCTCCGTTTCTTCCGCTAAACCATTGGTGGCAACTCTATCTTCCGGTCACGGGTCAGCCGAATTACCACCCAGGCCAAACCCTCCTTCTCTGCCTCGATCCGAATATCGTCGCCGGCGAAGCCGAATGGTCCTACGGGATTCAGTCTGTTCCCCCTGCGTCCCCTTCCTCGTTGAAATAAATACCTTTAAGACAGAATGCCTACTCTTAAGGGTGGGATAAATCTTCTCAATCGGGTCACCTGCTCCAACACCCCACTTCACGGCTATCCTCTCCACTATTCTTTTGCACTTTTTCTACACTCCTTTAGGATATGTCCTGCTCGGGAGGCAAGCATGAAGCGCATCTTCAGCCTTCTTTTCCTTAGCCGCGTTTTGCTCTTCGCGCAGTCCCTGCGCGCAGACACCATCTTCACCGCTATGCTAAACGGCGCTCAAGAGCCTTCCGTGAGCACGGCCACTGCCTTCGGCACGGTTGTACTCAACGCTCTCGAAACTCTTATTACCGTGGATGAATCTTGGGTTGGACTCATCGGCGGTCCCGCCACTGCCACACACCTCCACTGCTGCGCCGGTCTTGGTGTAAACGCTCCCGTTTTGTTCCCATTCTCGGGAGTTCCGAATGTCACTTCGGGCAACATCCCCGAGCAAACCTTTGCCATCACCGCTGCCTAGGTCCGGGATCTGGAAGCCGTCTTGATGTACTTCAACGTTCACGATGGGCAATTCCCTGGGGGGCGAAATCCGCGGCCAGATTCTCCCGGCCACAGTGTCAACGCCTGAACCCCCGTCTGTGGCTTTACTTCTTTTCAGCTTGATTTTCGTGCTAATCATTTCGACTAAGAAAGGCGCTGTGCGTTTGTTCTCCTAGTTATTTTCCTCCGCATTGGCAGCGATGCTTGCCAGAGCACGTAGAGCCAACCATTTCCGTTCCCACCTTTGTGTCGCTAAAACACAGAAGCGTCGACAAATTCACCAGGCAGATAAGCCCCATCAGATTTTCCCCAACAGAACTTTCTGCAGAAGATGCCGATGGCAATGGCTCTCGTCCTCCGCACAATGGCACATCAGCGTTATGTCTCCCCGTTCGCCAAGAGTCTGCAACAAACGCAGTGTGAACTTCTGACCATGGTTTTTGATGGTCCGGTTCGCCTTGTCCAGAGATCCGTCCACAAACAATTCATAGCGATACCGCCGGCCAAATTCCGTCCAACTCCGTTTCCCCGCCAGATAGCTATGTAGAAGTTTTTCACTGGGACCAAGATTCGGCATCCACACGTCGTATCGATCCGCAGGCAGTCCTCGCCCACGAAAGCGTGCTGCAAGAATCCGCAGACCATCAGACTTTTCCTCCATTGGACTGTGCACCGATTTCGTTTTGATCATCACCGGCCTCGCATTCCTTTATCGAACTATCGCGCCAAGTCTATCCCTCCTTCGCGCCTCTCGCGAGGGTGTATCCCTATAGTTTTCTCGGATTTTGCCGCCATCACCTAGCTCAGCCCTGATTCCACCTTCACACTGTGTTTCTTATAACTTCTTTTTTATCATAATGCTAGCGATAGGAAGCAGAGCTGTCTGCAGAATCTCTCAAAAAATCGCTTGCAATTGATTTAGTGTTGTATATAACTATAACACCATGAGTCGTCCACCCACTGCCAATCGTTCTTAAGGAGGCCATCCAATGCGAGCACTTCTGCGAGCACTTCTAATCTGCTTTATCGTCCCAGTCGTAACCGTGTCCCAAGACAACCCGTACACCAGTTTTACTCAGGGCGCCTATGGAGCAATAAAGAACATCTTGCTCGCCTCGGCCGAGAAAATGCCCGTTGACAGTTACAATTTCAAGCCCACAGACTCGGTCCGCAGCTACGGCCAGCTAGTGGGGCACATTGCTGATGCCCAGTACCTGTTTTGCGCCATCGCTCTCGGTGAGAAAAATCCCTCCCCGAATATCGAGCAGACCAAAACCTCCAAAGCCGATCTCATCGCTGCACTGAAAGGCGCCTTCAGCTATTGCGACAAGGCCTATGTCGGCATGACCGACGCGTCCGGCGCGCAACCGGTGAAGTTGTTCGGAAGCGACACGCCGAAACTCAGCGTCCTGACTGTCAACAACATGCACAACATGGAACATTACGGCAATCTCGTCACCTACATGCGCTTGAAGAATATTGTTCCCCCCACCAGCGAGCCGGGGTTTCATCCCCAGGCGCAGCCACAAGGAGAATGAATCATGAAATACTTTCGTCTATTCTTATCCGTCGCTGCTCTACTATTGCTCTCCACCGCTTCTTTCACTCAATCCGAAACACAAAAGCCGCAATCGGACGCGCAAAAGTCCTTCGAAAAACTAAAAACTCTGGCGGGCTCCTGGGAAGCCACTTTGCAGACGTACCCGCCTACACCTGAGGCAGACGGCAAGCATGCGCAAGTCACATTGCGAGTGACTTCCATGGGAAACGCACTCATGCACGAGATGAAGATGGAGGGCCGGACGGACGATCCCATCACCATGCTGTATCTGGAGGGCGAACGTTTGCTCCTGACGCATTATTGCGACGCAGGAAACCGCCCACGGATGGTCGCCAAGGCCTCGCCCGACGGCAAAACGGTGGAATTCGAATTCGTCGACGTCGCGGGCAGCACGCAGTACGGCCACATGCACCACGCGATCTTCACCGTGATTGATGCGAACCATCACACCGAGGACTGGACCTTCATGGTACCCGGAGACAAGCTGGTCCAAGCGCACTTTGACCTGACGCGCGCAAAATGACCCGAGCGAACCTCTGAGGGACTATCTGGAAACCATGATGGATCGTGAGTGGAATGACAGTCAGCCGATTTACCGCCAGATTCGCGACCGCGTCGTCGCGATGATCCTCGATGGCGTGCTCAAGGAAGGCGATCCACTGCCCTCCGTGCGCAATGTCGCCGCCGAGTATCGCGTCAATCCGCTCACGGTTCTGAAGGGTTATCAACAACTGGCCGACGAGCAACTGGTCGAAACCAAACGAGGTCGCGGCATGTTTATCAATGCCGGGGCGTTCAATCTGCTGCTGCAAAGCGAACGTCAGAAGTTTCTCGCGGAAGAATGGCCCAAGCTCTCCGCCACCATCCAACGCCTCGGCCTTACGCCCCAGGAATTACTGGACGCTGCGGCAGTGCCATCGTCATCGAATCCCACAGACGTAAAGGAGGAGCCGAAGTCATGAAGGTTATAGAAGCACGCGGACTCCGCAAGACCTTCGGCACTACCGTTGCTCTCGACGGCGTTAATCTACATGTCGAAGAGGGCCGAATCCTCGGACTCATCGGTCCGAACGGTGCCGGCAAGAGCACGGCACTCAACGCCATACTCGGTCTCACCCAATATCAAGGCGAACTGAGCGTGCTCGGGCGCAACCCCTGGACCGCGCGCGATCAACTCATGCTCGATGTCTGCTTCATTGCCGACGTCGCCGTACTTCCCCGCTGGCTGCGTGTCTCCCAGGCACTGGACTACGTCGCCGGCGTCCACCCTCGGTTCGATCGCGCAAAAGCAGAAGGTTTCCTTGCGAAGACCACCGTCAAGCTCACTAGTAGGATCAGAGAATTGTCGAAGGGCATGGTCACCCAACTCCACCTCGCTCTGATCATGGCCGTTGACGCCAGGTTGCTTGTGCTGGACGAGCCAACCCTTGGCCTCGACATCTTGTATCGCAAACAATTCTACGATTCCCTGCTCAACGACTATTTCGATCGCAGCCGCACGATCGTCGTTACCACTCATCAGGTCGAAGAAGTGCAGCACGTCCTTACCGATCTGATGTTCATCGATCGCGGCCGCATCGTACTCGATTGCAGCATGGAACAGTTCGAGTCGCGCTATCTGGAAGTCATGGTGAATCCCGAGCAGGTCGCCGCAGCACGGGCGCTGAAGCCGATTCACGAGCGCCAAGTGTTCGGGCGCAGCATCCTGCTGTTCGATCGTGTGGACCGCCAACAACTCGCCGCGCTTGGCGACGTGCGCACGCCTAGCATCGCCGACTTGTTTGTTGCCGTGCTAGGGAATCAAAGCGGAATGGCCCAAGGAGCGGCTCGATGAATACTCCATCGAACGTCATGCCCAAGTCTCCCCAGGAGTCGCAAGTAATCGTGCCGGCGGTCATCCCTGCGACTCGGCGCATGTACTGGTCGGTGCGGCGCGAATTGTGGGAGCACCGTTCGATCTATATCGCCCCGCTGGCTGCCGCCGCCGTTCTTCTGCTCGCCTTCTTGACTGGGTTGACGCTCAGCCCGGCGCATCGACACGAACCGCTCGACAGACCGTACGAATTCGCGGCTGTTCTGATCATGGGGACGGGTTTTATAGTCGGGATTTTCTACTCTCTCGACGCGTTGTACGGAGAGCGCCGCGATCGCAGCATCCTGTTCTGGAAGTCGCTGCCAGTTTCCGACCTCACCACCGTGCTCTCGAAGTTCGCCATTCCCCTCGTCATTTTGCCGCTCCTCAGCTTCGCCATCGCCGTTGTCACGCAGTTCGTCATGCTGCTGCTGAGCAGCGCAGTCCTACCGGGCAGCGGCCTGAGTGTCGGGACGCTCGGGGCACGGATGTCGTTCTTCCACATGTCACTGATGCTCCTCTACCACATTCTGACCGTTCATGGCCTCTGGTACGCGCCCATCTACGGCTGGTTGCTGCTGGTTTCAGCTTGGGCGCCGCGCGCGCCGTTTCTATGGGCGTTCTTACCTCCGTTCGTGATCTGGGGAGTCGAGAAGATTGCTTTCAGAACTTCGCATTTCCTCGGCATGCTGCAGTACCGCTTGACCGGACCGGAGCCTTCCACCACCACAGCGCGGAGCGGAAACCTGATGGAAATGATGTCAGCGCTCACTCCGGTGCAATTTTTCAGCACGCCGGGTCTGTGGGTAGGGCTGGCAGTCGCCGCGATGTTCCTCGCCGCAGCGGTGCGGCTACGGCGGAATCGGGAGCCGATCTGATCGTATGCAATCTTGCTTCAATGCTTCGCGTAAGGAGAAGCGAGTAGGAACACAGTCGTAATATCTAGTTCAAAGTTCAGGAGGAAACATGGAACCACTTATTGATGTCAACCGCTCACCGTTGGAATGTACTTCTTTCTCAACCAGTGCTCCGATATGGCAGGACATCTTGGCACAGGCGATGACCGGCGAGCTACTCGCCGCGATGAACTACGCCTCCTTATCGGAGATCTGTGACGATCCGGCAGAAGTAGCTGACGCATTGGAGCACGCGGAGGGTGAACGGGGGCATGCTGCCGCGTTCGCTGCCGCGGGCCGCAAGATTGGAGTGGACGTCCTCAATAATGTCGACGCCAAGCATTGGAAGCGGCTCCGCGCCGCATTCCTGCGCTGCGTCACAGAGCGCGACTTCATTGCCTGCCTGATCGTCCAGGAGATCATGCTGGAATCCTTTGCCGTCGCAAGTTATTCACGCGTCGGAAAGGTGGCACCGGGGAGTCTTGGCAAGACTTTTGCCGCCATCGCAGCAGAGGAAGAAGAACACATCGGCCACGCCCTGGCAATTCTCAGAGCGGAGCGAGCCCTGGACGCGCAGGGCTTCGACGATAAGGTCTACCGGCTGCATCTGGAAGTGATGACCACCCTCGCGCAGATGCTGGCCAAGGAATGCAAGGATGGACACTGCGAAGTGTGCCACTCCAGCTGTGTGAAGCCATCGCTGTTCGACGTCAGCTTGTCTGCAGCCGAGCTTCGCGGAGCGTCGCTGCAACAGTATCTGAAGACCCTCGACATGCTGGGAATACCCGGGGAGGTGACACTTACATGGGTGGCTCAGTTGCCAGTGTAGCTACGCGAGGGCGAACGATCGACGTCGATTTGCCCCTGAGTGTCGATTTCGCCCTGATCGGGCATCAAGAGAGTTGGAGAGCGGCTGCGGACGTACTCGCTGTCCTGCGCGGACCGGAGCGTACGCCTCTGCCGGACGATGAGATCAAGGACATCCTTCCATGGATTCCGCCCAGAGTGGTCTGCCATGTCGACATTGCATCGATCGCCGGCGCGAAGGCGCGCGGCCTCTACATCGACTCCTTCATTCCTCCCGACCGTCTGGAAGCCGCCTACGTGCACGAGAACATCGCCCGCGTTCGAGGGGCGGCGGCCTGCGCGATCAGTGCGGGAGCGAAGATCGTGAGTCTCGGCGGGTTCAGCTCCATTCTAATCGAGGGCAACTTCGATCAGCTTCCGGAAAGACACGATACGGTCTTCACGACAGGCAATACGTTGACAGTTGCTTTTATCGTTCAGGGCATCAAGAAGATGTGCGCGCTGGAGCGTCGGAACCTCCGCAGATCAACGCTGCTCATCGTAGGGGCAACCGGAGATGTGGGTTCCGGCTGCGCCCGTTGTTTGGCGCCTTTTGTGAAGCGTGTGCTGCTCAGCGCGCGCAACATAGAGCGGCTACGCAGGCTCGCAGCGCAGTTGCAAGCCGATGGTGTTCAGGTGGAGATCGCCACGGATCTCCAGCGATTCTCCGCAGAGGCCGACGTTGTGATCTGCGCCGCGAGCCTGCCGTCTCCTTCGCTTCTGTTGGGCTGCATCGCGCCCGACGCAATCGTTTGCGATGCGGGCTACCCGAAGAACCTGTCTCCAAGGGCGAAGATGCTTGGCGCCAAAGTTTTCTTCGGAGGTCTGGGACAGATCACCGGCGGAATGAAGTTCACGCCGGATTTTCATGGAATTCTGAACCGGCATCCGTTCCCCGATGTGGTCCATGGATGTCTACTCGAAGGCATGGCCCTTGCTCTGGAATGCCGGTTCGAACCCTTCTCTCAGGGAAGAGGGTTCATCTCTCGCGAGCGGGTCGAGGAGATGGAGACAATCGCTGCACGGCATGGAATCTATCTCGCACCGCTTTACAACGCCGATGGACCAGTGGAGGACGAAACTTCATTGCCAGACGGAATGGTCGAGGCTGGTATTTTTCGCGTAAAGGAGAAACGACCATGGGCGCACATGTAATGATGGAACGAATTGCAGAAACGTCACCGCGTCTCAAAGCCAGGATTATCGGTACCTTTTATCTCCTCACCATACTGACGGGAATATTCGCCCAGGGTTTCGTGAGCGGCAGGCTCGTGGTGGACGGCGACGCCACGGCTACGGCGACCAACATCCTGGCACACAAGGGCCTGTTTCAGTTGGGTTTCGCCTTCTACATCATTGAAATGGCGTGCCAGATCACCATGACAGCTCTCTTTTATGACTTGCTTAAACCGGCGGGCAGGAGCGTCTCTTTGGTTGCCGCGTTCTTAGGTTTCGCAGGTTGCATCATCAAGACTTTTAGCCGCGTCTTTTTCATCGCCCCCTTGTTCATCTTGGGAGGCGCGCACTACTTGAGTGTATTCAGCGCGGAACAGTTGCAGGCGCTGGCGCTCCTCTTTCTTAAGGTGGATGACCGCGGCGCCGCGATCGCCTTGGTATTTTTCGGATTCTATGCACTCCTGACGGGCTACCTCATGATCAGGTCCACCTTCCTGCCTCGGATTCTGGGCGTGTTGTCGGTATTTGGAGGTTTGGGTTGGCTGACCTTCCTGTATCTACCGCTCGGATACCGTCTGTTCCCCTACATTGCAGTCCTTGGCCTCCTCGGGGCCGCATCGCTGATCCTGTGGCTCCTCCTGTTCGGCGTGAACGTTCAACGATGGAAAGAGCAGGCCAGCCGAGCGGGGATGCGCGCGTGAAAGCCGCCGTCTGCCGCCAAGGCGGTGGGGCTATGTCGCTATCGCAAACCAATCCGGTTCGCGGTTGGCGCACCCTGAATGCACAAAAGCCTAATGAGTGCCGCTCAATGAGAGCGAAGTCCACACGTTTTTTCGTTTCACATATTTCTAAACTGAAACAAACGGTATCGTGCTAAGGGCTTCGCGGATGCACGGCCACCACTTTCATGTCCACATCCCGGTCCCGCAGTTTCGTCTTTACCCGGCCGGAACCTGAAACAATCAGGCTTGCTCCGCCATAGGTGTACCCATTCCACGGACCTGCGCTCATCACTCCCACCAGATCGATCCCAACTACGTCACAGCCCAACTCACTCGCTCGCTTGCTCACTATTTCTTCCAGCTCCTTGGAGTGTTCCGGCCACTCTTCCGGCTTTGCCGCCCATCCATACGGAACGATCATGAAGTCCGGCTTCAACGTTTTAATTCGCTCATAATTGGCATCCGTAAACGTGTCAGCGCAAATCAGAAACGCGATCCTTCCAAATTCCGTTTTGATCACACCAATGTCTTCCGCTTTGCCTTGTGAATACGGTGGCTCCATCAGTTCCGGAAGCACATTAATCTTTCGATGCTTCCATAGCAGCTTGCCCGTCCGGTCGACAAGTATCGCGGAGTCATACAGTCGCTCTCCATCCTTCTCGTCGAGTCCGATCGCAATCATCATGCTGTACTTCCTAGCCAGTTCTTGAATGTGTCGACTGTCCTCTCCCGGAATTGGTGTGGCTAACTTATGCGCCTCCGGATTCTCCCAACCCAAAATCGCAGACTCTGGAAACGCGGCGATCTGTGCGCCCTGGGCTCTCGCCTCCGTCAGTGCATTCTCAATGCGCCGAAAATTTCCCGTCCTATCACTGTCGATAACCAATATCTGACAAATTGCGACCTTAACCACTGCGACCTTCTTCGCCGCAGCGGCAAAAGCAATCGCTCCCGAACAAGAAAGAAAAACACAAACACTCAACTTGACGCGAAAAGTCATCACACTCTCCCAACCAAACCGCCTCCAGCATACTCGCGATACCGTCCCGTGGGGCACCCTCCAGGAAAATCACAGTGTTCGCGGACCACCCTGCGTGACGTGGCTCACAACTCGAACTCGCTCACATAGTTACCATCTGACGAGACAGTCCAAAGATCTAGCACCATCGGTTTCCATCGGGCTCTTGGGCCGTTAGCTACTCAGGTAAATTCGCCGGCATCTCTTCAGTCGACCATCCGCAATCCATGATTTTCGAGGACGGGCAAATTTGTAATGGGAACGTTGCTCCAGGATTTGAAGTTCGGTATTCGCATGCTGGCGAAAAATCGCGGTTCCACGGCCGTCGCCGTCCTCAGCTTGGCTCTCGGCATTTGTGCCACCGGCACCATGTTCAGTTGGATTGATTCGACCCTGCTGAATCCTATTCCCGGCGTCACGCGCACCAGCGACCTGGTCACCGTTATGAGGGGCACGGTTAGCGAACACCCCACTCCTCCGTTTTCTTATCCGGATTTCGTAGACCTGCGCGACCACAATCGCAGCTTTTCCGGTCTTCTCGCCTATCACGACGATTTTATGTCACTCACCGGCGTCGCCCGGCCGAAACGGATCTATGGCGCGTTGCCCACCGCCAATTACTTCGACGTACTGGGCGTGCATCCCATTCTCGGTCGCGGCTTCCTGCCTGAAGAGGAAACGAAGATGGGTGGCGCGCCCGTGGTGGTAGTCAGTTACGCGTTCTGGAAAAACCATTTCGCTTCTGACCCTTCTGCCGTGGGCCGAAAGTTGCAGATCAACCACCATAACTACACCATTATTGGCGTCGCTCCGCCGGGATTCGAGGGGTGCAAGACGGGGTTGCGTGTCGATGTCTGGATTCCCCTGGTCATGGTCAGCGACGTATGGGGATATGATCCCACCCAGTCCCGCGGCGATTTCTGGCTCAACATGTTGGGGAGGCTGCAGCCGGGTGTCGCGCCTCGCCAAGCCGCCGAGGAATTGAATCTCCAGATGCAGCGGATTGCCGCGAGCACTTCCAATATCGAACGAGGTCCCAATCAGATCACGCTCGATCCGCTCTGGCGCTCACCTTTCGGTGCCAACGTTTATCTGTACAAGAGCTTGCCGTTGTTGCTGAGTTTGGCGGCGGTGTTGCTCCTACTCGCTTGCGCGAATGTCGCCAACTTGCTCATGGTGCGCTTGGTTTCCCGCACGCGAGAAATGGCCGTGCGCTTGTCGATGGGCGCCAGTAGTGCTCGGCTCGTGCGCCAGCTGCTAGCGGAGAGCTTGCTGGTCGCCTTGGCCGGCGGGGCTGCGGCGATGCTCCTGACCATCTGGACCGCGGGCACCTTCGCCGGCTTCTTTCCTCCCACCACCTTGCCCCTCTCGCTCAACGGTCACGCTAGCCGCAATGTGTTGTTGGCAACGCTGGTCATTTCAGTTCTTGCCGCCGTGGTTTCCGGAATTCTCCCCGCGCTGCGCACTTCGCGTGTTGCTCCATCGGCCGTCCTGAAGGAAGAGGAGGGCCGGCTTTCCGGTGGGCTTCACCGCTCGCGGCTTTCCAAGGCGCTGGTTGTGGCGCAGATTTCTCTTTCGTTGCTCCTGCTGATCTCGGCCGGCCTTTTCGCCCGCAGCTTCGCGAACGAACAGCGCGCCGAGCCCGGTTTCGACCCGAATCATGTGTTGCTCGCTTCCTACGATCTTTCTCCCGCCGGCTATTCACCCGCCCAAGGGATTACCTTTGACCAGAGCCTCCTCGCTAAGCTCCAGGCTTTACCCGGCGTCAAATCCGCCACCCTGGCAGACTTCTCTCCGCTTAGCTTCACACTCCATAGCGATTCCGTCGTGCCCGAAGGTTACGTCCCGCAACTACTCGAATCGATGGAAGTCGATCGAGCCTCCATCAGCCCAGACTACTTTAAGACCCTGCGCACCAATCTGGTAGCTGGCCGCGAATTTACAGCTGCTGATGACGACAACTCACAGCCGGTCGCCATCGTCAATCAGGCCTTCTGCGATCGCTACTGGCCGGGCCGCGACGCCATCGGCGGAAGTGTCAGCCTCTATGGCACGTCGTTCATCGTCGTTGGCGTGGCGCAAAATGCCAAGTACCGGCTCCTGCATTACGCCTCGGCGCCCATGCTCTTTGTGCCCCTCTACCAGAGATACCAGGAGCAGTTGATCATTCACCTGCAAGTGGCCAGTGATCCGAAAGCCTTCGCTTCGCAAGTCGACAAAACTGTTGCTGACCTCAACCCCGACTTGCCTCTGTTCAACGTCACCACGCTCAAGACCAGCATGCAATTTGGAAGCATCTTCGAGCGGCTCGCCGCAACGCTGTCCGGCTCGTTCGGCTTGTTGGCGCTTGTGCTTGCCTCGGTGGGAATTTACGCCGTCGTTGCTTTTGCAACGCGCCAGCGGACCCACGAAATCGGCATCCGCATGGCACTCGGAGCACAAAAGAGTGATGTGTTGAAGTTGGTCGTCGGGCAGGGCCTCAAACTCACATTGATCGGCATCGCCGTCGGAATCGTCGCAGCGCTCATACTTACTCGCATGCTCGCCAGTCTGCTCTATGGCGTCCAGCCGGCCGACCCTCTGACGTTCCTCTCCGTCTCGCTGCTTCTCACCGCTGTCGCGCTCGTCGCCTGCTACATCCCCGCCCGCCGCGCCACCAAAGCGGATCCCATGGAGGCCCTGCGGTACGAATAGGCAGGCACACGTCCGGTGCACGCTTGCTGCGCACACTCCCCTCGCTGAAGCTTCCCGCGTGGCCGCACGCCTGGGCACCTCCGCATTCACCCAAAGCAAATCCACTGCATGGGTAAGGGCGTTAATCGGGCACTTGAACTCAGGGAAGCATCCTGCAAAAAGGGCATGTGCAAAAAGGGACAGCCAGCCGGACCTTAGTGTACTAGGCTTGCTTGATATGCTCACGATTGGGAAGTAAAGGTAGGTGAATATGTGGCAAAAGAATTGTCCCGTATGTCAGAAATCCTTGGAAAAGAAAAATCCTGCCGAGTCAATTACCTGTCCTTGCGGTAAGTATGTCTGGAAGTGATAGCAGCCCAATTGTGACGTTCAGTTGTCCGGACATCACATCCGATCTCGGCGATGCCGCACGGTTGGTGTTTCCCAGCGCAAACCCGATCAAGATTTCAACGTTGGTTTTCTGAGACCGGACGAAATAGGCACTGAAATTTTTATTATCTCTGGAGTTACCGATGAGAATGACAAATAGCATTCGACAAGTGGGCGGCGTGACGATTGTGGACATCAGCGGTCGGATTGAACTCGGCGAAGAGAGCGCATCACTCCGTGATTTGGTTTGCGACCTGTCGAGCAAGGGACATAAGCAGATTCTGCTTAATCTTGGCGGCGTCGATTACATCGACAGCATGGGCCTCGGTTCTTTGGTAGCTGCTTTCGCACGTGTACGGAAGCAAGGAGGAGAACTGAAACTCCTCAACCTCACCAATAAGGTCACTGATTTGATGCAGGTTACAAAACTTTATACCGTCTTCGACATCATGAATGACGAGGCGGTGGCGGTGAGCTCTTTCGGTCCATCGACAGCGGCAGCTGGCGGCTGAAGAATCGGATTGCCGGACATCCGCTGTACCACCACTCCATATCTCCGATTTGCGCCTTAACAGGCAGTAGGCGGCCGGTGCACGCTTAATCTGTGAAGTATCTAGTGAGCAGCCTTTCCTTTGCAGCTTTGGTGTCGCATCTCTGCTCCCCCATACCGAATTGGCGGCATAAACGGTTGGGTCCACACTTCATCTTTTTAGGGGGTCGGAGCGTCAACTCCGACAATTAATGCTCCAGTTGTGAGCGGGCTTTAGCCCCGAGGACTCCTCTGCGTCTCCATGCCAACAGCAACTGAACTTGATGAAGTGGAAATGGCCTTTGCTAAAATAGCGCTTCAATTCGCTTGGCATCTTGAACCCCAAACCCAGGTTCTGCGAACCGAACCTGGAGCACCCGCCTCTCTTTATTTCCGTGAGATTTGTCTCAGTGATAGCCTTTCCACCGGGCCCATCATCAAGCATTTTCAGTCCATTCCCGGACCACCCTGGTTCAGGCTTCCGGGGCGTAGTTCAGCCGGTTTAGAACGCATGCCTGTCACGTAGGAGGTCGCGGGTTCGAGTCCTCCTGGCAAGCAGAATGGATATGCTCGCCATCTCTCTAGCCGTGGTGTAACTTCCTAGCAGCACAGCGCGACCCAACGTTGACCGCTGTCGGGAAAGGGCAGGGGCTGACTCGCCGGCTTCCGCCGTAGGAAGCCCATCCTGGCTGATCCGCTGCGTGGTACGCCCGAATTCTGCCAATCCACAAATCAACCCACACATCAGTCGTTCTGGATCATCTTCTCAGCGGAACTCCCATCGGCCGCATCGCTGGTGGTGAGGCGATGAGGTTCGGCGGCTGGCAGCGGCTGAACGCGGAGTACGCCAAGTAGTTCGATATTGAAACGCCCAACCGGCCGCCTCAGACGGCTCAAAAGTCGTGAACCAGGGAGGATCACAAAATGATCAGCAATGCCACCAAACGCTCGATTTTTTGCTGGATCCACATCATCTTTAGCATTCCGATACTCGGTTATATTTATAGTCCGTTTGAAAAAATTCCAAACTACACCCCCGCAACTCGGTTTGTCTTCCTTCCAGGAATGGTCCTATCGGGATGGTGGATGTGGAAAGGCCAGCTCCTTCGACAACTTATTTCGAAAAGATCGGCCCAACAAGATGCTGCAGATAACCCCTAGCCGCATGGTTTTCAGGCCATCGGTTAGACAAAAAAGAGCGCCCTTAGATGGGCGGCGGGTTGGGGGGAGATGGTTTTCAGACCGCCGTCCACACCGGACCTAGCACGACGCTCCTAGGGTTCTGCGGATCTTGTGACCTCGTCCCTGGGGCTACGTGAGGCAGGATTTGACGTACCTTACCCTCGCAGACGTTCGGAAAGGCGGGCTGTGCGAGCTATCCTCCCGTTGACGCTGACCTTCAATTTGCGGTAGCCATGCATTCAACATTATCCCAATCATCCCTATTAAGTCTGCACGTGGGTTGTCCCCATCTTTCCGCTAGTGGGTCAGTTTCCGAGTTGCGCGTCATGTGCCCACGATCTGTAGCGACGTATTTGGCGGTTCACATCCGCGTCGGCCTCTTGAGGCGTTTCTGTCAGCTAGCCGTTTTCGACGCGCGCCTTTATATCCGAGTACGCCGTGTCGATCAGCCTGCTTAGCGCTGCGGCGTTTGTGGCCGTTCCCGGTCTCAGCTTCACATGGCGCATGAACTTGCCGGTGCCTTGCAACAAGTGAGCCGGATCCGGCAGCGCTGCGCCGTGAAAGAACCCCACGTTTACGTGCGAAGTGAATACATTGACGTAGCCGAAGGGCGCATCTCCCAAACATGCAACCGGGCAGCCGTCATGCAAAAGCTCCCGGACTTCGTCCCCGCATTTTCGCATCACCTCAAACCACTGATGCGCGATGGCTCCCAATTCACCTGCATGCTCTTTCATCCACGCATCGATGGCGGGATCCCGCTCGACAGCGCCGTTGAATCGCAGCAATTCCGTTCTCATCGTCGCTCCACTTTTTTCTTTCGAGACCTACGGTTACGTAGCTTACACGAGAAGGCCACTGGCTTGTCGTGCCCGGAGGAACGGAAGGGATATTCCCTCAGCAAGGCCGTAGTGTTTACGGATAGCGGGCGGCTCGTCGGCTACTCGGAAACTGACCCACTACCATCTTTCCGAACTGCTATCGAAACAAAAAAGGCTTCCACTTGCGGAGGTTGCAGGTTACGCTGAGCGCAGCTAAAATAGGTGCGAGAGTTGGAGCTGTACATGAAAAGGCCCGTCCCGGTGGAATCTGCCTCTGCATTGATCGACGAGAAGATCAAGGAACTTGGGGACTGGCGCGGGAAGACGCTCGCGAAAGTGCGCGAAATCATACACGAGGCAGACCCTGAGATCGTCGAAGAGTGGAAGTGGATGGGGACTCCCGTCTGGTCCCACGGCGGCATCGTCTGCACGGGAGAGACGTACAAGAACGTCGTCAAGATGACATTTGCCAAGGGAGCTGCGTTGAAGGACCCTTCAGGTCTATTCAACTCCAGCCTCGACGGGAATGTCAGGCGCGCCATCGACATCCACGAAGGCGACAAGGTCGATGAGGCGGCCTTGAAGGATCTCATCCGCGCTGCAGTGGCGCTCAATCTCAAGGGCAAGAGCAAGCCGAAGCCCCGGCGAGCGAGCAGCAAGCGGGCCGACTAGCTTCATCGCAGGTCCCGGCCATATCTCCTTCCATAGGGGAAGAGCTTCGGTACCTGCCTCATACGCCAAGCAGTTCGGTATTGAAACACCCTACTGCCGCCTGAGGCGGCTCAAAAGTCGTCAATCGAGGGGATCGCAAAACAATGCACCAATCACGTTCCCGGAGGCGACCAAAATTCAATTCAGTTGAGGAATATTTAGCCTCACTGGACCCTACGAAAGAAAGGACCCTCAGGTCTGTAATCGATTTGATTCTTACCCAATTTCCGGAACTAGAGTCCAAAATTTCCTGGAACGTACCTACCATCCACCGGAACGGGAAGTATATAGTTGGCGTTTGTGCCTACAAGCAACATTTAACATTTTCACCCTGGAGTCCTCGTGTAATTGAAGACTTTAAGGTGAGGTTGGGCAAGTTTGTCGTCTTTAAGACCTGCTTTCAAATCCCTGTCGATTGGGAAATCGATAGAAAATTAGTGAAGGATTTGGTCCGGGCCAGACTAGCCGAGCTGGATTAAGAATATCTTTGGTAGATCCAGGCCAGCATTGTCTGCGTTCTTTTTTTTACATGGTGAACATACTTGCCTTCGTTAATGAACCTCCGTGGCGTATCAAGGCAGTCATTATCACTGTTTTCAACATTCTGGCAGCCGTATTCCGTCTGCTCGGAGCATTTTTCAGAGGCTTCAATTTCAGCTGGCCTAAATCCAGCTGGCATCGAGGCACTGATCCTGCCGGCGATGACCGGAGTCAAACCGAAGCTCACACCGCTTGCTGCCTTCGGCCTGACGCTGGTCATGATTCTCGCGGCTGTATTTCGCATCTTGCGGGCCGAGTGCAACTTTGTGCCCATCGATGTGGTGCTGGGAGGGGGCGCCACGTTCATAGCGTATGGACGGTTGCTTGTGAGGCCCATCGCGCCCACGTCGATCGGCACCTTCCGCGCACTTAGAGGGCTAGCGGTTCTCGGCGCGCTGGTCCTCGTCGATTTTGCTCCAGTCCGGTACAAGTTGACACACACTCACTAACCGATGGCTCGGTTTCGCACACACGGCATGAACGAATGGGTGGCCCGGAATGAAACAACTACGGTCAATGCCTTCTGACAGACCACGCGAGGGCGGGTGACCCTGGAATGACATGCCAACTTACTCACTTTAAGAAGCCAACACTACAATAACTCCCAGAACTACAGAAACGTCGAGGGTGCCCTAAGGTTTGACAGTGTGAACCTGGGTCCTGTATTTATCTTCAACAGTTTCCCACTTTATTCCATTCGAATAATAATACGTATTGACAATCTAACATAATGGTTATAGTTCTTTTAAATGTGATTGTTGGTCCATCTTCGAACACTCTCTCCAGAATTCTCCCCGCGCCCCTCTTTTCACAGGCTTGCGCATACCCACTCCCGCAACTTCTTTCCTTTGAAGAACTTCCACAAAACGCCCCAGGGGTAGGGGGAGGATACTCTCTCACCAACACAGCAACTCCACCAAAAGCCGCTTTTGCTGTCCTAACTCCATTCCCCGCCACTCTTACGAAAAACAGCGGGGGGGGTGCCATGTTCACTCATCACAAAAAGTCTGCGCACACCACGACGCTATCGCCGAATTGCCGACTCCATAACTTAAAACGGATTACTTTGCACTTGGAACTGTCTTCCCGACTACCGGTGACCGCCGTGTCCGGCTTTCTGGTGCTCTTCGGGAGCGGCGGAGATGCCCATGCGTCGGAGTTCATCGCTGTAATACTTGCGGAACAGCAGATCCCACTCTTCGCTGCCTTCCAGGATCTCTTTTTTCTGAGAGGTGATGCGCTTGCGGACTTCCACCTCCACTTTTTCTTCCTCGCGCAAAACGCTGGTGATGTTCTGCACGATGTGCTGGCGGATGGTATCGCGGTCCTCGATGAACTCCACTTCTTCGGTCTGTACTAGCAAATCCGTAACTTGGTGAGAGATTCTGACAATCTTTTCGCGGCTCAATCGCATGTTTCTGGTGTGCCCCTGTTCGCTTCGCTACCGCAAAATCAGTTTACGGTCGCGGGCAATCTGGCCTTTGACCTTTTTGAACATATCCTGATACGAAATCCCGGCGCGACGCATCTCGTCCTGGTGCTGCGTCAGAATGGTGCGTGCTTCTTCGTTTACTTTATCTTCGATGGTGATCTCTTCCATCATGCGCATGCGTACGCGCATGATCACCGGCTCCAGGTCCTTCTCTTTGACCTCGATGAGCTCGCCCTCGATCAGTTTCTTGATCACTTCAGAGGCCATGTGGCCCACATAATCGCGGTTCAACAGCATCTCTGCGGCTTCCTTTGGTTAACCAGCAAGTATCCGAGTGTAACGGCTGCGCGGAAAAATCGCAACAAAAGTGCGCAAAATTCCGCACATTCCATGAATTTGCCCGAGGATTACCGAAAAGAATCCGCGGCACTTACGTTGACGCAACTTGCCGCTTCCTGTAGGATTAAAAAATGTGAGCAGCACGGGCGGTTAGCTCAGTTGGTTAGAGCGCCTGCCTTACAAGCAGGAGGTCGCAGGTTCGAGCCCTGCACTGCCCACCATCCGTTCACAGGAACCACCCGCGGGGACGTAGTTCAGTTGGTTAGAACGCTGCCCTGTCACGGCAGAGGTCGCGAGTTCGAGTCTCGTCGTCCCCGCCATACTTTTCAATGGCTTACCGCGGGTCGAAGCTTCCCACCGTTGCACAAACGTTGAACATCGTTGCTCACTGAATTAGGCCTGAAAGTGCTTCATTCACCGCTTTTCGCACATCGGGCAGAACTGTCTGTGGCTTGATGTAGTGACGGTCTGCAACCACTTTGGAATTGCCGAGAGCCTTCGCGCTTGTTTCACTGTCCGCGTGCATCCGTACTTCTGTTCCGACAAAACGCCGGAGAGAATACCAGCCGTGCCACTGTGGAAGAGAGTTATCACGATCGAATGCATGGCTGTCCTCTTTGTGATCTGTTTTTGATTCACCGCAGACAGAACATTTTTCAAGAGCGGGAATGATTGCTCGTTTTGTCATGTTGTCGAGAATGACTGGCTGCCCTTTCTTCCCCGCAAGTATGGAACCTCCCAATGGCGAACCTTGCACTTTCCAGAGATCGAGCAGAACTTCCCGCAGCGCATCCGTCACTGTGACATACCGCTCGCTTTGTTCTGTCTTCGTCGAGCCCACAATCTTGTGCCATACAGCCCGCTTGATTGCGATGTGCTGTTTTACCCGGTCCCACTCTTCCCACCGCAACCCTCGAGCCTCGCCGGGCCGCACGCCAGTAAAGGCAACGATGGCAACGGCAGCACGCCCGAGAGGCCTTCCCTTGAGTGCCGTGAGAATGCCTTGCACCTCTTCAAATTTCGCCGCGACGGTACGCTTTGGCTTGGAAGCTGTCTCAGGAATGCGAGCGCATGAGGCGGGATTATCCATTTTTGAGCGGGCCGGAAAGTGGCCTTCGCTTATCGCGTAAGTAAAGATGCCTGAGAGAATAGAGCGAACCTTTCCAACGGTATCGGTATTAAGCTTGTCCGGTAAGCCGACCGGGAGTTACTCACAATGCAGACTTAGGAATGGACGAATGCTCATTGTCCATTCCCTCCGCGATATCTATCAACCCACGAAAAGAGGCTTTTAAGGCGTTAACGTAGACTACTCCGGCCTTGTCTGTCAGGATTTCAGATGGTTCTTTCATGAAATATCTTCTGAGTTCAGAAAGCGGGTGTTCGATTTCTTGATAGAGATATTTAATCGAGTCGTAGGAGTCTATGCTGAGTCCGCGCTCCGTCAGGAAATTCTCAAATTGATTGAGCGAGATTTGCAGTTGATTGACTGCCTGCTTGGCAATTACAAGTTCCGAATCGCCGCGAACTTCCCCAACTATTATCTCGAAAGAATACGAAACCTCGTTGAACGCTTTCTTAAGTTTTGCGTGATGGAATTGTGTTTGAGGGATATCTACTTGCGTCGTTTGGTTCATACGGAACCATACCAAAGAGATTTTTACAAGACTGTACAGAATCGGACACTCACCAGGCACTGTCAGGGTTTTGCAATTGGATTCGGCCGGATCCACAACAAATTGGCGCACTCAAACCAGCGTGATCCTATCTGAATCCCGTCCATGCCAGGGAGGTGCAAATCACAAGCCGAGGTGATGGTTGCTCCATACCACCTGCGATTTCCGAAGTAAAGTTAGTTCGCGATGACCGACGTGGCGCGATTTCTAGCGGGCAGCCTCGCTTTCTTCCTCCTGATAGTCATCCCGCTTGTCGTCTATCTCAAACGACGAGGGCAGACGGGCCAGAGCATTGTCCTATCCATCTTCGCGATTTGGGTGCTGTGGTATTTACCTTACTCTCCTATCCACGAGAGCTGCCATTTTCTGTTCGGTACGCTTGCCGGCCTTCACGCCAAGTCTTACCAATTCATTCCTCGATTTTGGAGGGGAGACTTCGTTCATGGCTACGTCAACTGGGACGACGGCAAACAGTGGCAGGTACTGTTGAGCTGTCAGGGTCCCTATTCGATCGACGGGTTGATTGTTTTGCTTGGATTCATGTTATCCCGTTGGCGGTCCGCCTTCACACCTTTCGCGGGAGCATTCCTTCTGTCAATGACGTTTCTCCGGTCCCTCTATGATGTAGCCATCAACTACGCAGCTGACACTGTTCTGGGAGGATTCGGCGATTTTCGGTTCCTGCTCAGCGGCTACCCGCGTCTCGCCGTTCACGCATGCGCATGGATCGTGATGCTCTTAGGTGCCATTGGGGCTGTGCGTGAAATCGCACTCGCGAGGTCCGGCACAAGAAATCACTCTACTGAAAACAAAAAGAAATAGGAGATTATCCTTAAAGTAGGGACCAGTACCTAAGTACTGCTATTCGCAAATACAGCGACGTATTTTAATGACTCAAAATGCCTTTTGTCTGGTAGAGTTGGCATCAGGAGGCTTGCCTCTGATGCCGAGACAGAGCCCATTTTGCGTGATTTTGCCTAAGGACGAACGTCAACATCTGGAGTCGATCGTGCGCCAATATACGTCACCGTATTGTGACGTCATTCGCGCCAAAATCATCCTGCTTGCCTCCCAGGGCCTCTGCAATGATGTAATTGCCTCGCGACTCGACACACCACGCCAGATCGTCAGCAAGTGGCGCAAGCGCTTCTGTCTGGCCCGCTTACCCGGTCTCGAGGATGAACCTCGAGGCGGGCGTCAGGCCCGCTTTTCCCCCCTGTCTCGCCGTGCAGGTAAAAGCCCTCGCTTGTGAGTTGCCGCATCGCAAGGGCCTGCCCCTCTCTCGCTTCTCGATTGCCGACATCCGGCAAGAAGCTCTCGCTCAGGGGCTGGGTAGCGGAGATCAGCGGAGCCACCATCTGGCGCTGGCTCAGCCAAGACGCCATTCGACCTTGGCGTTATCGAAGCTGGATTTTCCCGCGCGATCCATTGTTTCTGGAAAAGGCGGCTCCGATCCTCGATCTCTATCAGGGTGTTTGGCAAGGACAACCCCTGGGTCCTCAGGAGTTTGTACTTTGCGCTGACGAAAAGCCGAGTATTCAAGCACGACGTCGGAAACACCCTTCGCTTCCTCCCGCCCCTGCCCTTCCAGCTCGCATCGAGCACGAGTATGAGCGCAAGGGAGCTTGGGTCTACCTCGCTGCCTGGGACGTCCGGCGCGCCAAAATCTTCGGTCGTTGCGCACACCGGAACGGGATCCAACACTTTGATGCTTTGATCGGTGAGGTCATGGACCAAGAACCCTATCGCTCGGCCAAACGTGTGTTTTGGATCATCGATAATTGCTCCGTGCACCGCGGCCAGAAGTGCGTCCAACGACTGCAAGCCCGCTGGCCTTCGATTGTTCCGGTTCACACTCCGAACCATGCCAGTTGGCTCAACCAAGTGGAGATCTACTTCTCCGTCGTTCAGCGCAAAGTTCTCACGCCCAACGATTTCCACTCTCTCGCCCATTTGGAAGAGGCGCTAATGGCCTTCCAGCAACGCTATGAGAAGTCCGCGGCTCCGTTGCAGTGGACCTTCACCCGTGAGGATTTGGCAAAGCTTATGATCCGTCTCCGCGCCAAGGCTCTTGCTACGGCGGCTTGACCCCGTCAAATACGTCACCGTAATTCCGAACGACGGTACTTAGTTACCGAAACCGGAGCAGTACCCCGGATTTCGCGGTGGGCGGGTACTATGAGGAACCTTTCCGATTTGCTTACCGGGAGTTGCCTGCTACGGTACGGTAAAGGTCTTGGCCAAGCTGCCCGTCTCAAGCGAGAGTTGGTGAGGATTGACCCACGACACAGAAGACTTTCGAAGGGCCTCTTCAGACAAGCCATTCAGATCGAAAAGCACAGCCTCCCCATTTCTCGAAACAACTACGAGTGAGCATCGACGGTTAGACTCTTCCCCATTTCCTTCAGACTGCGATTCGGTGCTGTTTGCCTTCCAGTCATAGACGCAATCAACTAAGGCAATCCGTTGGGAGTCAGGCGACCAATACATCTCAGGCATGAATTCGCGGATGCCTTGATAGAGCAGGCCCTTTTCATGCACGACTTTCGGCGGCTCTGGCAGCCCCTTTTGCTCGACAGGGCTCATCCCCTTTGGAAGGGGATAGATAGTCGTGTGGTCAATTTGAAGGTATTCACTCTTGGCGTAAGGTGGCGCAAAGTGAGGAATCAATCCCACATGTGCGACCTCTTTCCCGCTCGGTGAAACAGTGAAGTCATATCCGAAAAGGTCCCGGACGGTTTGCCCAGTCGATAGATCAATCTCGACGTATTCGCTCATAGAAGGATTGCCATGGCAGACAGCCGAAACTACGTTCTCCCCAACCCACGCAATGGAAAGAATGGTGGAGCAAGGATCTGCTGGGGGGAAGGCCTGATGCCTCGGTTGGAAGGAGGTGATTCGATGGCCTTCGAGGTCAAGGACGATCACCGTAGGCGTGCAGTGTTCTGCTTCTGTACATTGCTCGTAATAAGCAATTCGGTTTTGCGCTGGCGAAAGTTCCGCCTGCAACTTAGACTTTCCATCGTCGGTAAGCTGATACTCACGTCCGTCACGGAAAGCCCAAACTTCGGAATCGCGGATTTCCACTCGAAGCTGAACTGGCCAAGCAAACAATCCCACGAGAAAGAGAACCATTGGCATAGATTGGAACCTTTCACCGTAGTGTACGCCCGAGTGCCGCAGAACTCATATGAACTGCGAGGCAATGCCCCCTGAAAAGTGACCTCCCGTGAGTCGCGACGGGGGTTTTACAGGGAAATTCTCGCAAGTGTGTGCCTGTGTCCCAAATCACTGACAGGTGCGTGCCAAACTCATAAGTGTTTTGACGTGGTGGGGTTCTCCTGTAGGTAGGGGCAGAGCCGCCTTCCCGAATACCTCATGTTCTTTGGGAATCCCATCAAAAAGCTTGGTTTAAATTTGTCGTCCCCTCAGATTGTCCGGGGACAGGTGGGAGTTCAGAGTATGCCCAACTTGTATGGCATCGAATCAGAGGACGTTTGCTGCACAACGATAGACGGGCTATTGGAAATGACTCGTCGGGCTGAAAAAGCTATGGCTAAGGATGAGATTCATGCCTTGAAGTCTCGCCTTGAAGCCTACTACGGCGAAGGAAACACCCAAACAGGACAGGATCGAATGTCGCACATCGAAAGCGCACTCTTCTGGCCCGCCGTCCGTGAAGCGTACGTAAAGGCCCCCAATCTTGCTTCTCCGGCGACATGGCTGCAAGGTTTGTATGACGTGGCATCAAGCCTGCGCTATTACCGGCCTAAATAAGACTAAGAGAGGGACGTCGAGATCGACCATGAAAATCTTGAGAGCTGCACTGGCATTGATTGTCTTTTTTTGTGGTGGACTCGGCCGTTTTTTGGCGACCGGCCACAGCGACTACGCTGAATAGGGATGAGGAGATGAAATTCGGTTGTTTCTGGGACGAAACGGGAAATTGTCACATTCAGAATGACGAAGCAGCGGTCGTACGATTCGTCTTCAAGCACTACGCCAATGACCATAAACCGATGGACGTGGTGTCGTACAACCTTCCGATGGAAGTGAGCCCGGGTGTCCTCGGCGACAATGAATGGCGGCGGTGTCATGTCCATGCGATTTTGTCCGACCCGAACTGTGCTGGAGTTCAAGTGACACCGAGAGGATTTGTTCCGGGGCGATACCCTCCCATCATTCCAATCGAACTTTTCACTGCAGCTCAAGCGAGGCGTTGGAGGCTGACGAGCCCGAATTGTCGGGCAAGAATTAAGAACACCTATTCCGAGGAAGAGGGCGTCGTGCTTCCAACAGGACGACAATGAAATTCTTAAAAGTAGCACCGGCGCTTTGCCTCTCCATCATTTAGGCGGATGCTAGAAGCTAGAGTTGTATCTTTTCTCAGTTAGCACTGCGGCTTTGAATGTGCTTGCATGAGGGGGGAGGGGGTGTTCCTGCCGGAGCACCTCTTGGGGCCCCTCCAGCGCAAGCCAGCTGAGCCTATTGTGGTAGAGGTGGAACATGAGGGACCGCCCGAGCAATGGCCTGTCTGACGCGCAAGACTGAATGACGCCTTACATAACCAGCGGTCGCCTGCAATTTACTGAATCTAAAAGACTAATAGTGGCAGTTCCACGCATGTTGCACAGTAGGAAGAGTAAAGGCAAGTCGGCCATGCTCCGAACCATACAGGAGACGGGATAATCTATAGACTGCGGGAGGCAATCGCGAAACGAGCATTACGAACGGGGATGGATGCTGCATCACGCTGACGGAGTCGATTGTAAAAGGGCCGGCCGACTGGACAAGGCCGGCCCTGCGCGGAGTAACTGCCTTCCCAGCATTCCCCGCTCATGAGACGAGGAAGCTGTCCTATGCACAACCGATTAAGAAGATTATGGCCGCTGTGAAGGTGTCTGTCGTTGCGCTGGAGCAATCAGGATCGTCCCGGCTGCCGGTAACGGTTGAGTCGACGGAGGTCCTAATCAGCAGCGAAAGACTGAAGACTCACGGGCGAAGAACTGGGCAAGTTTTTGAGCGAGCTGAGAAGACGTTGCACAAATCGTTGCACAAAAAACAACCTACCCTGCCCAACGAAGCCAACGGTTGCCGACAACCGCACACGTAACCTACTGATTCTGCGTGTGCCAGCGGTTGAAAGGCCATCTGTCACGGCAGAGGTCGCGAGTTCGAGTCTCGTCGTCCCCGCCATTCTTTCCAAAGACTTACAGCTTGGACGCTGCTCATTCTGGGTGCAATAAGGGTGCAACCGCCTCCGCTTCGGCGTCCGCGATGGTTGTCACGCGCATTTGCACGGGCAAAATGGCTTCGACCAACTTATCCTGGGCTTTCCGCTTCGTGTTCGACGCCGCTTGCAAGTACTTGTTCGTCACGCTGAGATTGATGTGACGCAAATAGTCGCGGATCGTCAGCTGATGCTCCCCCATCTCCGCCAACAAAGTTCCGACTGTATGCCGGAACGTATGCCAACCAAATCGCTTCTGAATCCCGACGCGCTGCGCGACCGGACGAATGTATCTGCGTAAGATCGCTTGGCCCCATATTGGTTTCCGCCCTCGGTGCCGTCTGCTCGCGAAAACCCAGTCCTGGGGTCCGGCGTAGCGAGAGGTTTCTTTCCATTTCGCGAGTGCCTCCAAAACGGTTGGATGAACCGGCACAGGCTTTTGCGAAGATTCTGTTTTGCATGGACCCACCACTCCGCACACGATCGATCGCGTAACGCTCATTGTCCCTTGAGCAGAATTGATATCTCCCCACTTCAATCCGAACAGCTCGCTCTGGCGCAAACCCGTAGAGGCTACGACAAGCACCAGCGTCCGCTCTCGCAAGCCCAAATTATCGATAAGCGCCTTTATTTCAGGCGGGCGTCAGCACACACGGCGTGTTTCGACGCTTCGCACTCTGGCGAACCAAACGGATAGGATTTCGGTCGAACAGTTCGTGACGGCACGCATGGTTGAAAAGGACCGACAGGATACTTCGGATCTTCGCACAACTACTCTTCGCTAGTGGCAGCCGACGCAGCCATGACTCCACTTCCATCGTTCTCACTTCGGAAAGACGCATACATCCCCAATGTGGGACTGATCCACCTCTTCAAATAAGCCTTGTAGGCTCTCTTTGTGGCATAAACTGCGCCAGAGATTGTCGTTAGTCAATTCGCGCTGAATGAAGTGATCGCAGACCTCCGAAATGGTCAATCCGGAGAGCAGAATGTTTAAGTCCATTCCCGTTGATTTCTGTCAGCAATCCCGCGACTGATTTGCGGGCGGACTCCACATCCGGCGTATTGGCAGACCGTGCCGATCACTCTTCGGCGATAGATTCGTTTCCCAAAAGGTCCTTTGTCCCCCCAACGGAACTGCCAGACATCTGGACCGCGCTTTCGACCACTCCTGATTAGACTGCCCTGTTGCATTTCTACCTCCAGCATCGCAGTTGCGGTGCGGAGGGATTCTTGCGCATCAGGCCGCTTCGGAAGTGAATTGCTTTGCGGCGGCAATGCTCGTCGGTACGCGATGACGCCCTTGGTGATGATTTCCGGCTCGCTGACCAGCAGGGATTTGGGCATGGTGAAAAGACCGAACTTCATTCGGTGTGAGCGCAGACCAGACTACTGCGTACCCTTGAGCGCCATACGAATCGTTCTCATGTCGAGAAACATTCGTTGAGGACCGCTCTCGGAGGCACCCTCCAGCGCGACGAAACCATAGCGCGCATACCAGTCGACTCTGTTTCGATATGCATCCGTAATGATACAGCGGCATCCCACATCGTCTGCAACTCGGAGTGCGATCTTAAATGCTTCGGAAATGAGAGCATGCCCGAGCCCTTTTCCTGTGAAGCGCCGGTCTACCGCAAGCCGCGCGAGCAAAACGAGTGGCAAGTCGTATGGGGGAAGTCCACGAACGTAATTCTTAGGGAAGCTCTCGC
>CAVSDV010000030.1:0-78505 GCA_963726725.1 Candidatus Acidiferrales bacterium | reverse complement strand
TGTTAATGAGGAATTGAAGGGGCCGGCAATTCGCTACACGAGACGTTAGAGCCAGGGCCGAGAATCGTTACGCAGATTTGCGATGTCCTTGGTCGGCGCAGACCCGAAGAACCGGCTGTATTCCCTACTGAACTGAGAAGCACTTAGATAGCCCACCCGCTGACCCGCGGTACCCGCATCCATCATCGCGGACAACATGAGACGCCTCGCCTCTTGCAGTCGCAGCACCTTTTGATAGCGCAGCGGGCTCATCGATGTGACGGACTTAAAGTGCTCGTGAAACGAAGAGACACTCATGTGCACCAGTTCGGCCAGCTTTTCGACTTTCATGGGTTGAGAGAAATTTTCGCGTAGCCAGGAAATTGCCTTCGCCACGCGGTGGACGCTGGACTCCGCGAAGCCCATTTGCGCCACGCGAAGCCCAATCGGGCTGCGGAGCAACCGTATCAAAATCTCGTCCACAACAAGTGGTGCGAGTAACTCAACATCACCGGGCTGCGCGAGACACTCCATCAACCTCGTTGCGGCGTCGAGGACGGTCAAGTCGAGCGCTGTGACGTAAACAGCGCTTCTCTCTTGAACGGGAGGCACACCGCGGGGAAACACCCTCAAAACAAGTTCGGCAATCTTGTGCGGGTCGAGGTCCAGTTTGAAGGAAAGGTAGGGTTTGGCATGACTCGCTTGCGTGACTTGGGCTGCAACGGGTAGAGCAACGGAGAACACGATCATGCGCGCGGCGTCGTACTCATAGACATCTTCCCCGACGATGACGGTCTTGGCGCCTTGCGCGATGATGCACAACGAAGGCAACCGCAGGACATGCACACACTCGCCATTGATCCGCGAAAAGCGTGCAGCGTGCAAACCAGGGATGCGCATCTCAAAACTTCCGTCGTGTGGAGCATAGGCCGCAATCAAACGGGCCAATTGCGCCGTGTCTGGTTCGTTTTGGCCCGCAACCTTGTTTGCTTGCCGAAGAGATACCGTTTTGCCGATGGGACTCATGTATTCGAAAATACCCCCCGTTTTGTGCGATTTGATGCGCCTTTCAATTACCGTGCTATCGGAACGGCTTGATAGTCGCCGAAATTATTTCTGATATTGCTCGTAGCTGACCTGTTCCATCCATTTGACAACCTCTCCGTCCAGCTTTGCCTGAATGGCGATGTGCGTCATGGTCGTGGTCGGCGTGGCGCCATGCCAGTGCTTCTCACCGGGAGAGAACCACACTACATCACCGGGCCGAATCTCCTCGATCGGTCCGCCTTTGCACTGGGCCCAGCCGCAGCCTGCCGTGACGATGAGAGTCTGACCGAGCGGATGCGTGTGCCACGCCGTCCGCGCGCCCGGCTCGAACGTTACACTGGCACCTGAAGCAAGCGCCGGATCGGGTGTTTGAAAAAGTAGATCGATCAGTACCCTGCCCGTGAACCAATCTGACGGACCCTTGACGGAAGGTTGTGAACCACTTCTTTTGATTTCCATCTTCTGACTTCCTCTTATTCTCCAGAACCCTATCTAGGTCGTCGGAACCGCGCCGATTTGCTTTAGCAAGCCAAGCAAATCGGGCTGGCCGCGTTCTTCCACGAATTGGTCGCCCGATAGACGGTAGAAGTTCATCGCTAGCACCTCAATTGGCTTCCCGGTTGGCGGGACGACGAAGAAGGTGCCTCGGTGCGTCCCGCGCATGATGAATCGTGCCGCGAGCTTGTCACCTTCGGCAATCATCTCCTCCAACGTCCATTGAATGTCAAGGAAGTCACCGCGCATCATGCCTATGATTGCGAGGTAGCCACTTGGACCTCGCATCGGTTCCGAGCGTCCGGGAACAGGGAAGATCGCGTCCGGAGAAATCAGCTCTGCGGCAAGTTTCTCGCTGGCGGTGTTGATGAACTCCACAAATCGGTGCATCACTTGCTTGTTCTTGTCTGCTGTCATCTCTTTCTACCTTTCAAACCGCTCAAACCGGTACGCCAGCTCCGGGCCGGCTTTGTCCCCGTAGGCAAGTTCGCCGACGAGCAGTGCGAATGGCTCGGTGTAGCGGGCGATCCGCAGGGGGCCAGCATCGACCGGATCAAAACCCGCGTCGCGGATGAGTTCAGCGGCGACATTCTTGACGCCATCGTCGTCGCCGCAGTAGACCAGGCTCGGGCGGGGTTTCTTGTGTTTCGCTTCGAACACGCCGAACAGCACTTCACTCGGCACAGTGTTGAATGCGCAGACCACCTGAGCCCGCGGCACTTTCTTTGCGAGTTCTTCCGCGCCCGACGTAGTGTTGCCAATTACAAGCTTTGTGTTGGCGGCATCCATCGGAAGGCAGCAGGTTAAGATCACCTTGCCAGACAAATCGCCTGCTTGCTTCAGCACGTCATCCATTCGAGACCAATGCACGGCCAGCAGGATGGCGTCTGCTTCCTTCGCGGCATCATCGGGGGTGCCGGCGCGTGCGCTGCCTTGGACATCGCGCGCTAGCCTATTGAGTTTATCCTGGCTCCGCGCATAGCTGAACACAACTTCATGTCCAGTCCGCGCAAAAATCGTTCCGAGCTTCGCGCCCATCAAACCCGAACCCAGGATGCCGATGCGCATACCGCTTTACCTCGCATTTGTTATCTGTTGCTCCTCAGCGGCCCACCAACTTCTGCAGTGCTTCGGGGTAACGAGCACCTTGCACGGAGATCTTTGAGGCTGCGCGTTTCCAGTTGCCCGAGATCATCGCCCGTAAGCTCCACCGCAGCAGCCCCGATGTTTTCTTCGAGTCGATGCAGCTTCGTCGTACCCGGGATCGGCACGATCCACGGCTTTTGTGCAAGCAGCCAGGCAAGCGCGATCTGAGCAGGCGTCGCTCTTTTCTGCTCAGCGAACTTGCCAATCAGATCAACCATCGCCTGATTGTTTTTTCGGTTCTCCGGCGTGAAACGCGGAACGCTGTTGCGAAAGTCAGTCTTGTCGAACTGCGTGTCTTCGCTGATCTTGCCGGTGAGGAATCCCTTGCCCAACGGGCTGAATGGAACGAACCCGATGCCGAGTTCTTCCAGTGTCGGTATCATTTCGGCCTCAGGTTCTCTCCACCACAATGAGTATTCACTCTGAAGGGCCGCGACGGGCTGAACTTTGTGTGCGCGACGGATTGTTTCCGCTCCTGCTTCCGAAAGGCCAAAGTGCTTCACTTTACCTTGCTGAATCAGGTCCTTTACGACGCCCGCAACGTCTTCGATCGGCACATTTGGATCGACGCGGTGCTGATAGAACAAGTCGATTACATCGGTTTTTAGACGCTTCAGCGATGCCTCAGCGACCTCTCGGATGTGCTCTGGCCGGCTATCCAGTCCGGCCTGTTTGCCGGTATTCGGATCAAGTTTGAACCCGAACTTGGTGGCGATCGCCACTTTTCCACGGAACGGAGCGAGAGCCTCGCCCACGAGTTCTTCGTTTGTGAACGGGCCGTAAACTTCCGCAGTGTCAAAGAACGTGACGCCGCGTTCGACCGCCGCTCGAATTAGCGAGATCCCTTCCTGCTTTTCGATTGCGGGACCGTAGCCAAAGCTCATTCCCATGCAGCCGAGTCCGAGGGCCGAAACTTCCAAGTTGCTTTTTCCAAGTTTGCGCTTCTGCATTGTTTCTCCTCGATAGGTGTTGCACGGTACAGGTCGAATCGCTTCGTGCAGGTTCTCAGCGACAGTTACAGAATCAACGAAAAAGAGTCTAATCCGCTTACCCTTCGGGCGCTTGCCTATTCCGCCGGAGTATTTGCCCGATCCTCCGAGACTCCTGCGCGATTGGCGAGTGGCACATGGCTCGGCTTGCGCAAGTGGGGAAAAGGCACGATTTATCGTGCCCCCGCCATGGAAAACGAAAAAGCGGAAGCTACATAAGAACGGCGGGAAGAGAGAAGCAGATCCCACGCTTTGCTTGGGATGACAGATTGATTTGGGGGGCCAGCGGCGTAACCGGGAGTTACGGGCTGTGCCCCGGCGCTTCTGGGGCGTGCTAACGGCCTTTCGCCCCTTGCCGAAGCAGAACGACGCTTGATCCGTCTAAACACTCTGGTATTGTAACGACGTCGCGGTTGGGTCCTCCGCCGCCCCCGCGACCTCCGCATCATCACTCAGCGCCAAGGAGGTAGGAAACATGCACAGTCTCTGGCAGGACATACGCTACGCGCTGCGTCTCCTAACAAAAAATCCAGGATTCGGCGCGATTGCGATTCTCTCTCTGGCGCTGGGAATCGGCGCGAATACCACCATTTTTACGGTCATCAACGCGATTCTGCTGCACCCCTTGCCGGTCAAGGATATTTCCCGCGTGGTGCAGGTGGACACGATTGACAGCAAGACGCTGGTCACCGCGGCGAATGCCACGAAGCTGGGCATGTCGTTTCCTAATTTTCAGGACTACGCTCGGGACAACCGCGTTTTCTCTGCCGTGGGCTGCACGGTTGGTCCGCTGCCCTTGACGTGGAGCGGCGCCGCGGAGCCGCGGCAAATTTTCGGGCAAATGGTCAGCGCCAACTATTTTGACATTCTGGGAATGCGTCCTGCCGCCGGGCGATTTTTCTTGCCTGATGAGGACACGAAGTTGGGCGGGAACGACGTCGCGGTACTCAGCTACAGTTTTTGGACCAATAAATTTGGCTCTGATCCAAATGCTGTGGGGAGAATTCTCACTCTCAACGCCACTCCGTACACCGTGATCGGCGTGGCACCGCGCGGATTCAAGGGACTTTTCACGTTTGGCAATGCCGAGCAGGTCTGGATTCCCGTCAGTATGTATCCGCAGGTGCTGGCGGGTTTCTTCAAAGACAACTTTAATGACCGCAGATTTCTTACGACTGCAATGTTTGGAAGGTTGAAAGATGGCGTGAGCCTGCCTGCCGCGGAAGCATCGCTTAAGACCATGGCCTCGCATCTGGAGAGCGCTTATCCGAAAGACAACGCCAGCCGGAGCGTGGCCTTGACTCCTATTGCCGAGGCTGCCGTGGGTGTAAACAACCGCGATCAGATCGCGCTTGCCGGCGCGATGATGATGGGCATCGTGGGCCTGGTGCTGCTGATCGCGTGCGCGAACCTGGCCAATCTGTTGCTGGCGCAAGCAGCCAGCCGGGAAAAGGAAATCGGACTGCGCGCGGCGCTGGGCGCCAGCAGCGGCCGAGTGATGCGGCAATTGCTGACGGAGAGTCTGGTGCTAGCGATTCTGTCGGCGATCGTGGGCTTTGCCATCGCGTATGCGGGCCGCGTGGCGTTGTGGTCCTTCCGGCCGCCCTTCATCGCGGATGGTGACATCGATCTCAGCTTCGATTCGCATGTTCTTTTTTTTACGCTCAGCGTGGCGCTGCTCACCGCTGTGATCATAGGCGTTGTTCCGGCAATCAAGGCCGCGAAACCGAATTTGATCGAGACATTGAAGGTCGGGGGACGAAGCGGCACCGTCGGCTGGACGCGCAATCCCTTCCGCAGCATGCTCGTGGTGGTGGAAATAGCCCTGGCGCTTGTTGCACTGGTTGGCTCCGGACTGTTTATTCGCAGCATGCAAAACGCGCAGAGGATCGATCCCGGTTTTGAGTCCAAAAAACTTTTCGTTTTTGCTTTCGATCTGGGGGCGTTGCATTACGACGAAGCCCACGCCCAGCAATATTTTCGTGCGGCGATCGAACGCTCCAAAGCCGCTCCTGGGGTAGAGTCGGCCACGATTGCTTCGAATTTTCCGCTCGGCGGGGGGCTTGGCCGCACCGTTTTCCCCGAGGGTGAGGACGAAGCGTCCGGGTATCGGGGCACGTTGACCGAACTGAACGACATCGCACCGAATTTTTTCGAAACGTTGCGAATCCCGTTTGTCGGCGGCCGCGCGTTCACCGACGCCGATCGCAAAGATACGCAGCAAGTCGCCATCATCAACGAGGCCATGGCCAAACAGTTCTGGCCGGATCAGAATGCGCTTGGCAAGCGCTTCCACTTCTTCGGAGAAACACTTTTACGTGAAGTAGTAGGAGTCGTGCGCAACACCGTAGTGAATAACATTGGTGAAGAACCTCAACCGCTGGCCTATTTGCCGCTCACCCAGGACTTTTCTCCGGCGGTCACCATGCAGGTGCGCACTAGTGGCGAGCCGGAAGCGGTCATTTCGTCGGTTCGCAGCCAGGTACAATCGCTGGACACAAATCTTGCGCTGACCAACGTGAACACGATTTCAGAATTGATTGATCAGGGACTGTGGGCCCCGCGCGTCGGCGCCGCACTGCTCAGCGTTTTTGGCGCACTGGCGCTGCTTCTCGCGGTGGTGGGCGTGTACGGCGTGCTTTCCTATTCGGTGAACCAGCAGACCCGCGAGATCGGCATCCGCATGGCCATGGGAGCGCAAACCGGGCGCGTGTTGCAGCTCGTAATTGGGCAGGGGATGCGTCTCGCACTCGCTGGACTGATTCTGGGCTTGCTGATTGCATTCGCAGCCATGCGCGTTCTATCCAGTCTGCTTTTCGGAGTCAGTGCCCACGATCCGCTGATCTTCGTGGGTGTTTCCTTGGTGTTGGCGAGCGCCGCAATCCTGGCTTGTTACATTCCCGCGCGCAATGCCACGAAAGTCGACCCAATCGTCGCTCTCCGCTACGAATGATGGGAAGACCTATGTTTGTCAAATAATGTCGGCTCCGTGATTCGAATCGACTGCGGTTGACTGGCGGCGATACCAAAGAGCGCTGCCGTTAGTGGCCCGTCGTGGAAGGATCGCGGCAATATTTCAAATCCGGCGAAGAACTCCGTGCGCGCGGCACACGATGATTGTCGTGATCTGGTGAACGAGAGCCTCTGTATGGAGCAGGCCCGCATGGGGAAGAAATTCTGCTGTGTTAGCGTACCTTGCCGGGGCACGGAATATGCAGTGCGACTGAAGCAGCTGACGGAGGAGCGATGAAAGCTAGCGGATGGATTAACTACGCGGGGAAAGTGCTGATGATTGTGGCGCTGTGGCCTGGGTTGGCGCACGCGCAGACGCCCGCGAAGGTGAAAGTTGACAGAGTCCAGGCCAAGGGCGAGGACGTGCAATCGATTGATGGAATCATGAAAGCGTTTTATGAGGTAGTGAATATCGCTCCCGACGCGCCTCGACCGTGGAGCCGGGACCGCACGCTATACAGTCCGTGGATACGATTCGTGGCGAACGGAAAAACGGGAACGAAACCGGAAGTGCTGACGCATCAGCAACTGGTGGACGACAGTGAACCGATGGTGCAGACCGGATTTCACGAGCGTGAGATTTTCCGCGCCACGCGACGGTACGGAAACATGGTGCACATCGATTCCACATACGAGACGCTGGTGGGGCTGGGGACGCCGAAACGTTCGCGCGGTGTAAACAGCATGGAACGGTATTTCGATGGAAAGCGCTGGTGGATTGCCAGTGTGATGTGGCAGACGGAAGACGCGCAAAATCCGATTCCGAATGAATTGCTGCCTGCGGCGGAAAGAAAATCCGCGAAGTGAATGGCGAAGCGCGTTAGACAGCTTTATGCTTCGCGATGGATTGTGCCTCGTAGCCGCGCGTCAGGTAGTAGAGAGCGCGATCAAAGAAGTCGCCGACGAGATAGTTGAGTTCCTGGATGCCGTAGAGCTCGAACGGGACCATTTCGTTGGGAGCGACGCGATCGCCGGAAAAAGCGATCAGCCCGTGGTCGCGGATGTAACGGCGCAGATGTTTCTTGATGATCATCTGCGTATAGACAATTTCGCTGAGCGGAATTCCCCGCCGATGGCCGACGCGGCCGAGTTCTTCATACTCGTGGCGAACCGGAGCTTCGTCGGGATTGCCAATCCAGGTTCCCAAATGAGAGTAAAGCTTGAGAACCCGCGGGTGGAGTTCCGCCTGAGAGAACTGGCCGTAGGAGCGGGTGTGCTCGTTGGTGAGGACATCGTCCACGGTTTCCTGGGCCAGGGATTCGGCATGAGTTTGGATCAGTTGAATGAGGCGCGCGGAGAGCATGAAACCACCTCCTTGCAAGGAAGCAGAAGCCCGAATTGCAGGAACCAGTAGATGGTCGAAGCAAACCCATTATAGACCCATGCGGCAGGAAAGTGGGGGTGATGCCGGGCAGCGGGGCGGGTGACGGGCGCCACCCTGTGGATAGATGCTCGCGCAACTGGGATGAGTAGAGTATAAAGTCTGCGAGAGGAATGACCATGATGAACCGGCGAAACTTCATTTGGAGTGCGAGCGCGACGATTGCAGGATTGACGGTGCTGCGGGATCGAATTGCATTGGCGCAAGCGGACGCGGGTACAGGAGCTTCGGTTGCGAGCGGATGCGATGATGAAAGTGCCGCTGCTGTTTGGAACGGACTACTATCCCGATCAGACCTCGGAAAAGTTGTGGGAGCAAGACGCGGCGATGATGGCGGCGTTTGGGATTACCAACGTGCGCATCGCGGAGTTTGCGTGGGCGTTGATGGAACCACAGGAGGGCCAGTTCGATTTTGCTTGGCTGGCGCGCGCAGTGAAGATTTTGACGGCGCACAATATCGCCGTGATTCTGGGGACACCTTCCGCGGCGCCTCCGCCGTGGTTGACGGCGAAATATCCCGAGGTGATGATGGTGAACGACAAGGGGATGACGCTGAATACCGGTGCGCGAAGATTTACGTGCCCAACGAATAGAACGTACCGGAAATTGTCGCTGGCGGTGGCGACGGAGATGGCGAAGACGTTTGCGTCGACACCGGGCGTGATTGGCTGGCAGATCGACAATGAATTGACACTGGGCGATTCGAACCGGTGCTACTGCCGGTTCTGCCGCGAAGGGTTTCAGCAATGGCTGAAGGAAAAGTACACGACACTGGATACGATTAATCAGGCGTGGGGCACTGTGTTCTGGAGCCAGACGTATACGGACTTCGCACAGATACCGGTGCCGCTGCCGTCGGGGTCGGTGCCGAATCCGGGACTGGCGCTGGATTACGACCGATACCAGAGCTACGCGAACGTGTCGTTTTTGGAAGAGCAGTTAGTGAAGCTGCGGAAAGTGTGTCCGGGGCAGTTCGTCACGACAAATAACGTGGGCGGGGTGGACACGATCAATCTGCGTGACCTATATCGCAATCTGGATTTTGCTTCGCACGACAACTATCCGGGATTCGCTTCGATTTTCACGAACCCGGAAAGCGGAACGAGTGTGCCGTTAGACGCGCTAGCGCCCATGATTTCGATGATGCACGACGCCATGCGCTGCGTGAAAGACGGCAAGCCGTTTCTGGTGATGGAAGAGCAGAGTGGAAAAGCAGGTCAGCCGTTCTTTGCGCCGCAGCCGGAGCCGGGGCAATTGCGGTTGTGGTCCTATCAGGCAGTGGCGCACGGGGCGATGGGAATCAACTACTTCCGTTGGGACACGACGAATTTTGGTGGCGAGGAATACTGGCACGGATTGCTGCGGCACGACCGCACGCCGAGCACGGGATACGAAGAGATCAAGCGAACCGTGCGCGAGTTGAAATCGCTGGGTGAACAAGCACTGAACGCGAAATATGCGGCGGAGTTGGGGCTGTGCTTTGACCCGGCTTGCGACTGGGCGTTCACTATTCAACCGGGTCAACCAAAGCTGAAATATTTCAGCGAAGTGGCCACTTGGTACGGATCGATTGCGGCTTCGCACGCGGGCGTAGATATTGTGGACGCATCGCAGGATTTGTCGGCGTACAGAATAGTTTATGCGCCGGCGAAATACATCGTTTCCGCGAAGGAGGCCGAGCAGATTCGCGCGTTTGTGCAGAATGGCGGCACGTTTATCGCGGGATTCCGGTTGGGCACGAAAGATGAGGCGAGCCGGATCGTCGACACGCCGCTGCCGGGACTGCTGCGCGACGTTATGGGCGTGGAGCTCATTGACTATGAACCGATCTACTCTGAAAAGCGGGGCGTGAAGTTCAGTGGATTACTGGCGGGGCCAGATGCGGAATGCCACATTTGGGCCGACATTCTTGAACCGAAAAACGCGGCGGTGCTGGCTACCTATACGGAAGGCGGCTACGCGGGAAAAGCGGCGATCACTTCTCACACTCTTGGAAAAGGCAAGGCGATTTACGTTGGAGCACATCTGGAGCCTGCGGATCTGGCACGTGTACTGCTGACGCTGACGACGGCGAACGGCGTGAAAGTGCCGATCGAGGCGCCGCAGGGAGTGGAGGTAACAACACGCGGGACGGGCCGGACGAAATGGATTTATCTGCTGAATCACGCGGCGACGGCGCAGGCGGTGAAGATGGAAGGAAGCTATAAGGATGTGATCAACGGGACAACGCAATCCGGAAGCGTGAGCCTCGATGCCTACGGCGTGCGCGTGCTGCAGCCGACCTAGGAGTTCGATCATTGCCTGGAATGGCAGGACTCATCTCTTTCATAGACGGAAGGGGTTGGGGGTATGATGCAAGCGGTCAACGGCCTCGCCCTTCAATAACACACTTCAAAAAGTTCTCACGTTCATCACAGGAACGAACCGGCCTTCGCATTGGCGGCTGGTGCCGCTGAAGCGCCTGAACTTTTTATTTCTTGGAGTATTTTGCCTTGTGGGCATGGTGGGATGCCTGCTGGATCATTTTGTTCTGGGACAAAAACCATTTATGGAAGTATTCTGCTGGACGATTTTTACGGGGATCATGGCGGTGGTGTACCTGATATGCGGGCTGAGGGCACCACGGCTGATTGTGGCGGCAGTGGCGCTCTATTATTTTATCAGCCCGACCATTGGCAAATTGCTGGGTTATCTGAATGCTGGAGCGCCGGCCCCTTTCACGGACCTGGGCGTCCGCGTTGCGGCGGTTGGGAGTCTGGTGTTGTGCGGCCTGGCGTGCCTGTTTTTTCTGCTGTTTGTTTACGCGGAAGAACGAACTTCAATCCGGCTGCAGACTGAACTCTCACTGGCACATGGAATCCAGCATACGCTTGTGCCTGCAGTTCGATATCAGTCGGCGACGTGCGAAATTTACGGCGTATCACTACCCAGCGAGAAGGTTGGGGCGACCTGGTAGATCTTGTGCGAGAGGAAGACGGGTCTGTGCTGGCGTATGTGGCGGATATTTCCGGGCACGGGCTGCAGGCAGGGATCTTGATGGGCATGTTCAAGACGGCGGCGCGGACCGCGATGGTGGAGCGGCCATCGTTGGCAACCCTAATGGAGCGAATCAATGAAGTTCCGCCGCAGGTAAAAGAACCGGAGATGTATGCAACGTGCGCGGCGGTGCGCATCGGGAATGGCGGCGGAGCGAATGAGCGCGGATACAGGTGTGAAATCGCGAATGCAGGTCATCCGGCGATTTTGTATTTTTCGAAATCGCGCAGTGAGGTTAGGAAATTCAAAGCAACTGCTCCAGTCCTTGGGCTGCTAGTTGAGCCGAAGTTTCTGAGCGAGACGGTGGAAGCACACGCCGGGGATCTGCTGCTGATTGCGACAGACGGCGTGATGGAAGTGCTGAATGCAAAGGGCGAAGAATTTGAAATGAGGCAAGTGGAAACACTGCTGGCAGCACCCCACGAGAAACCACTGGAGAAGATCGCGGCGGGAATTGCTGAAGCGGCAGGGCGTTGGGGAAGGCAAACTGACGACCAGACACTACTGCTGGTGCGCTTTAGGGATGGTAAAAGGGCGGAGCGGTAGTTACGCCCTCCAAAAAAGTTAGGAAGCAGCAGCGTCAGCAGCGAGGCCTTCGGCGAGCACGTGGTCGGGAACTTTGCGGAGTTCGCGAACAATGCGGAACCAGGAAAGAACTTTCAATGTGTAGAAGGTAATGTCGACTTCCCACCAGTAGAAACCCTGACGCGCGCTAGCCATGAAGGCATGATGATTGTTGTGCCAGCCTTCGCCGAGGGTGACGAGCGCGAGCAACCAGTTGTTCTTGCTGGTGTCGGTGGTCTGAAAGCGGCGATTCCCAAAGATGTGGGAAAGCGAATTGATGGTGAAGGTGCCGTGCCAGAGCAGAACGGTGCTGAGGCAGAAACCCCAGAAGAAGAGACCCCATCCGCCGATGAGCCACATGGTTACGCCAAGAACGGCAGGCGGGACGAGGTAATACTTGTTGAGCCAGCGAAGTTCAGGGAACTTCGCGAAATCGCCGATGTAATCAAAGCGTGTGGAGTTGTAGCGATCGGAAAGAATCCAGCCCACGTGCGACCACCAGAAACCGAAGAGCGTGGGCGAGTGGAGATCCTCTTCCTGGTCGGAGTAGCGGTGATGATGGCGATGATGAGCTCCCCACCAGAGAACACCTTTTTGCGAGGAGGACATGGCCATCCAGGCAAGCACGAACTGGAACCAGCGGCTGGTCTTGAAGGAACGGTGCGAGAAATAACGGTGGTAGCCAGCGGTGACGAAGAACATGCGGACTTCGTAGGCGAGGAAGCAAACGAGCAGATAAGTCCACTTAAAATGAACAAAGAAGATGCCGAGCGCGGTGAGATGAAACAGAGCAAACGGAATACAAGAAACCAGGGGAAGCCTTGCGCCATTGGGCAAGGGTATCGACAGCGGTGCGACTGCTGATGCCATTCGGTAAAACTCCTGCGCGGTTCAACGCGCTGACTTCACTTAGTTTGATGCGCGCAAGAGTCGAGCGTGCTCACCCCTTACAAAGATAAGTTTACGGGGAGGGAGAAAGAGGGTCAAGAAGAGGCGTAAGTGGCTTGTTTGCAGACTGGCGACAGGAAGTGACAGGGATTGCATCGTTTAGCAGGTCCGTTGTACGACCTCACCGTGATCGCCTTGGCTCCTCTGCCGCACCTACGGCGCTGAAGGTTGATGTTTCCCATCCCCACCCGTTACGGGATGGGCTAGCTTGTTTCGCACCTTCGGCACTGCTGAGAAGGCGTGGAAGAAATGGTTTCTCGATTTGTGAGCGCATGGTTAGACAATTCAAAGACCGCAACCTTGCAAGCGAAAGTGCGGTACGCAGGGCAAGAACCGGTCTGAAGACCGGCCACTACACGGACTTGAGGTGATCTAAATTCATGTTGCAATAGCAACATGGAGGCACCGATGACGCAAGAATTGGAGGCAATCTTCAAGCGGCGAGCCATCAGGACATTCGAGCCGACAGTGATTTCGAGTGAAGTGAGGGAGAAGATTCTAGAGGCGGCGAGGGTCGCTCCTTCGAGTTTCAACATACAGCCGTATAGGTTCTACTGGGTGGAGACGCCAGAAAGGAAGAAAAGAGCAGCGGAGTTATGCATGGGGCAATTACCCGCGGAAACGGCGACGGCGTTAATTGTGGCGGTGGCGGACATTGGGTCGTGGCGATCGACAAGTGAAGCACAACTGGAATGGATGCGGACGGCTGGGGTGGACGAGCAATTACTGTTAAAGCAGCAGAAAAAGTCGAAAATGGCGAAATGGTTTTTCTGGCAAGGATGGTTCGGGATTCTCGGGGGCGTTGAAGTGGATGGTGCTGCGCGCGGTGAACTACGGGAAAATTATTGGGATGCCTCCAGTGTCACGAACGGGATTGTTTAAGTGGGCAGTCAAGAACGCTTCCCTAGCCTGCGAGAATTTGATGATTGCAGCGGAAGCGCTGGGGCTAAATACGTGTCCGATGGAAGGCTTCGACGGGCACAGGCTTGGCAAGTTTCTGGAGCTTTCGAGGCAAGATCATGAAATCGTGATGGTTATTGCGATTGGGAAGAAATCGCAGCGGCACATCGATGCTCCACGATCGAGAAGGCCGATGGGGATGACGGTGAACTGTCTATGATGATCGTAGACAAGAAACTGATTCCTGATGAGATTTTGAAGGATTCGGTGCTGGTGCATCTGGCCGCGGCATATTTTTCCGCAGGGAAACGGCTTGAACAGAAGACGCAATGCTCGCAGACACGCGGTTTCATATTATCGTCGCTGCGGGGCGGGGCAGTGCTGAATCAGAACCAGATTGCGACGTTGCTTGGGATGGACCGTACGGTGGTGCATCGAGCGATCAAGACGATGGTGCGAGAAGGGTTGATATGGGAAAAGAAAGCGGAATCGGGAAAGGCGATCGACCTCCAATTAACGGCCAAGGGCAACAAATACCGGGAGTACCTGATCAAAGAGCGCCGGACGGCAGACGAAAGGATACGACTGAAGTTGAAGCCGGAAGAACGGGAGATGTTGTTACGACTTCTGAAAATGGTTGCGGAGACCGAGTTTTAGGCCGGTTGAGAAGTTTTCTAAAGTTTTTCACACGGATCTGCCGTGCGTACGACGGTTGGCATGAACTGACGGCAGGCTCGTGGATTGCAATTGACGAGAAAATGGAGATTGCGTAGGCTGCGGAGGTACCTCGGCGGCCTCTGCGGTTCCCCAAAAGAGGCCCTACCTACGTTCTCCCCCCGCAGAGAACAGGGACGGAGGAGTGGCGAGCACACTGGCGTGGTGTGCTGCGGCTCTGGCTACCTCGCCCGGTGAATTCAAAACTAACGAGGAGCGGTTATGACCCGCGACAGAAAAGTGGATTACATCGAGTTCAACACAACGGATATCGCCGCGACAAAGAAGTTTTACGGCGGGGTATTCGGGTGGAAGTTCACGGATTATGGGCCAGAGTACACATGTTTTGAGGATGGACGGATTGCGGGAGGATTCAGTAAAGGTAATGTGGCGCCCGCGGGGACGTTGATTGTAATTTATGTGGATGATTTAGCAGCGGCGGAAAGAAGAGTCAAGGATGCGGGTGGGAAAATTGTGAAGGAGATTTTTTCGTTTCCGGGAGGGTCGCGATTTCATTTCCGTGATCCTGGCGGGAATATTTTGGCGGTCTGGCATGAGGAGTAGACGGTTAGTTTTTTGGCACAGATCAGTTGAGATCCTTCGGGGCGCAAATTACGCCCCCTCAGGATGACAACCAAAGCAAAAGCAAGAGGGTGGCGTAACGCCACCCCTACATTAAAGATAGGCAACCGAACAACAAAATTCGCATGGAGTGTGCGAGCTAATAGGAGCGGGGGAGATTTGTGTGCTATCGTCCGAAAGGAATGTAGCGGAAGGAAGGCAATACGATGGCAGAACGGCCCGTACTTGTAGGCTTGATACCGCAGGTGGTGGTGCTTGATCCAGGGGACCAGATCAGCTGGATTTCAGACGCGGGGAATTTGCGCGTGGAGTTTGACGCAAACCGGTCGCCGTTTTCATCGAATATTTTTCAGGCACCGATGGGGATGAGATTGTTGAGCGGTCCGCCGACTCCCGGAACGAAGGCTGGGACGTATAAGTACCGACTGTGGTTGAACGATCAGATGGTGGGGCGGGGAGAAGTGATTATTCGGGAGAAGTAGGGGCGGCGTGTTACACGATAGGTGGTAATTCGATCTCGCTTTATCAAGTGATGTCGATTGGGTTGGATGATTGCCACGATCCTTCGGCTGCGGTCTGCGAAAAGCGCAGACCTTCGCTCAGAGGCTGTGACTTTTTTCTTTTTCGGCCAAAAGTGATGCTGAAAACAAGAAGTTTAGGCACGAAAAGATCGCTTTTTGGCAATTTAATCACATCCTCTCAGGATGACGACCTGAAAATCTGGCCGAGCTGAAGCTCTGACACCTGTAAACCTTTACGCGGAGGCGGAACCGGTCAGGCCCTTCAGCATTTGCTGGAGGGCGCTGGCGTTGGGAACTTCACCGTTGGGAGTCATCTTGTCGACGAGGTGCGGCAGCAAGCTGGCCATCATTCCCGTTAGTTGAGAGGGATCGATGCCAGCTTTCTGCGCGACCTGCTGTAAGGCGCCGCCGTGAAGAACGTTGTGCAACTGATCGGCCGAGACGGGCAGATTCTGACCTGTGCCGATCCACGAACTGATCACGTTGCCGAGGCCGCCCTGCTGAAACATTTTCTGCAAACCCGCGACGCCGCCGACCTGCGGGCTGTTTACATACTCGAGAATGGCCGCAAGACCGGTAGCATGTTGCGCAGGAGGAACCCCGCCGCTGCTAAGGCTGCCCGAAGCCATCGATAGAACGTCATCCAATAAACCCATGGTAGTTTCTCCTTGATTGAAAGATAGGGAGCAGCCGGGCGGCACGGAAACCGTTCCCCTTGGATCCGAAAGACGGAATCGACTACTTCTGCTTGGCGATGATCATGTCCTTGATCTTGTTATAGGTGGCCTGGGGAATGACCATTTTCTTCACCAGGTCGGTTTTCTTGGCATAAGGACGGCCGTCGATAATTTTCTGGGAGTAGGCGGCGCCGATACCCGGAAGAGCGTCGAGTTGTTCCTTGGTGGCGGAGTTGATGTCGAGCAAATCGGTGGAAGCAGCAGTGGCCGCGGGTTTGGTGGTGGTCTTAGTAGTTTGCGGCGGCTGCGAGACAGCGACGCCAACGCCCAAGAGCACAACGAGTACAGCAAGTAACAAGCGATTGAGATTCTTCTTCATTTAGACATCCTCCTTAGATTTGTGTACTGCTGTAACCCGAACTACTTTTCGTTTTCTGCAGCGCGATAACCGGCCTTCTGTGCATCGGCTTCGGTCATGTATTTGCCCTGCTTGGTCTTGCCATAGTAACGCGTTCCGGGCTTGTGGTAGACCTTGGAATCGGTGTTAACCCAGACCATGCCGTTACTGTTGGCTGGCGGAGTCTGTTGTGTGGCGGTCGGAGGAGCGGCTGGCTTGGCGGCCGGAGCGGGAGCGGCGGCAGGCGCGCGGAGGGGCAGGCTTGGCGGCGGGCGCGGCGGCAGAAGTGGCAGCGGCTCCGGTCGCAGCCGTAGTGTCCGCGGCAGCCTTCTTGGACGTCTTTGCGGTGGTGGCAGCAGTGCTATCGGTTGCAGCCGTGGTGTCGGCAGCGGCTTTCTTGGACTTCTTGGAAGTCGTGCTGGCGGCGCTGTCCGTGGCAGCGGGGCTGTCTGCGGCAGTCTTCTTCGACTTCTTAGAGGTGGTCGAGGTGGAGCTGTCCGCAGCGGCAGTAGTGTCAGCAGCAGACTTCTTGGACTTGGATTTAGTGGATTTGGTGGTGGTGTCAGCGACCGCGGTAGTGTCGTCAGCAGACTTCTTGGACTTCTGTTTGGAGGTCGTAGTGGTATCGGTGGCGGCCTGATCGGCAGAGTCGGTGGTGGATTTCTTCTTTTTCTTGGACTTTGTGGTGGAGTCGGTCTGATCGGTGGTGGTGGTCTGACTCTGATGAGCAGAAGCAAGACGCACGGCCAGATTGCCACAGACCAGAAGCAGTGCGCCAAGTAGAGCAAGATACAAGGTCTTGCGAATACGATACATTTTAAAGAGTTCCTTTCAAAGTGAGCGGTTCAGGGTCATCTGATTGGCGCAGGGCGGGGCGCACCAATGGAATCGTGAGACGACTTCGCGTCGCTTCGGGCATAGCCCGTAGATTGCGCGCATGATGAAAGATTACAGAGGCTAAGTCAAGGAAGAATAAGGCCAGTCGGGCTGGGCTGACTGGCCAGAGGGGAAAGCGGAATTAGTCGCCGGAGGGCTGAACGCGGGAGAGTTCGACGGATTCGGCGAGGCCACGGCGAATTGGGCCAAGCACGAAGGCGGGGACATCGCGCTCCGGTGCAACGGAGAGGTTGGCGGCCTTACGAGGGAATTCGTTGCGGCGGTCGAGCTGGAGACCAGCTTCTTTGAGAAATTCGGTGGAGAAGCCCATATCTTCGCCACGATCGACACCCCAGAACCACAGCTTTTCCTCGTTACGCTGGAGGAAGTGGAGGGATTCCTCGAGTTTTTTCATGGCCCGGTCAAAGGAAGAAGCTAGGAAGAAGACGCCGAGGTTCCAGGCGTGACGGGGGTATTGGACCTGAATACGGACGCAATATTTCCCGTTCTGATTCCTTTCGATGCTGCAGCGATAATCATTTCGCACGTTTGACGAGCGGCCTGACATGGATTTCCCCTTGGATTCGAGCGAATTAAATTTGCGAATTATGGTTGACCGGCGGGAGTGCGAACGACCCAGCCTTGAAGGTGAGAACTTCCCAAGAAGTGCTCTGCGCATAACCCAAACCAGCCAGGAATAGGCTAGCGGGTGGGGCCCGGGAGGGCAAGGGGTGTGCCCTTAAATTTTAAAGTCTTTATGTTCTATGATATAGGGGTAGAAAGGTCGCCAAAACCGCGCATTTTTTCGGGCATCAACTTCAATTTTCCTTCGGCCTTCATGCGCTCTTCGAGAGCTGTACGGAAGGCTTCAAACACCAAGGAACGCTTTGATTGAAGCAAATTGTCTGTGATGGTGCGGCGCTGCTTGTCGAAATCGGCGGGGTTGGCCTCGGTTTTGGAGACGAGATCGTAGACAACCCAGTTTTGGCCGATGGTAACCGGTGCTCCAACCTCGCCGACCTTTAACTGGAAGGCGGCGCCGAGCTGTTTGCCACTGCCGACGTTGGCGATAGAGCCGCTACGGGAGAATTCGTCGGAAGCTTTGGGGTCGAGGCCCAGAGCTTTCGCGACCGCAGCGAATTTTTCTCCCTGCTGCACCCGTTTCTGGAGATCGTCGGCCTTGGCCTTGGCCATCTCGGAGGCTTTTTGATCCTTGAGGTCGGCGGTGACCTTTTCGCGCACTTCATCGAGAGTGCCTGGATGGGCGGGGAAGATTTCTTTCAACTGGAGGACGACGTAGCCGCGATCGGTGTGGATTGGCAAAGAGAGCTCGCCCTTGCGGAGTTGAAGGATCTGTTCGTGAATGTCTTTCGAGTTGCCGAGTTCAAAGACGGGTTCGGTTGGCGACACGGGCCGTGTTTCCGCAACGGGCAAGTGATATTTAGCGGCGAGCTCGTCAAGACCGAGTTTGCTGGACTGGCGGATATCGTTGGAGAGTTTGTCGGCGACGGCCCCGGCGGCTTGTTCGGCCTTGTTGGCCTGGTAAGGAGCGCGGAGACTATCCTTCACTTCCTCGAAGGTCTTGGTGTGGGCGGTTTCCTTGTCGAGGACCTTGATGATGTGAAAGCCGTACTGAGTCTTGATCAGATCAGAGATTTCGCCCTTGTTCAGGCTGAACGCGGCCTTTTCAAACTCAGGAACGGTCTGGCCCTGCTCAATCCAGCCGAGATCGCCCTTCTTGGTCTTCGAGCCGGGATCTTCCGAGTATTTTGTGGCCAAATCCTCGAAGTCAGCACCCTTCTTTTTGGCCTGGGCGAGGATGTCGTCGGCCTTTTTCTTGATCTCGGTAACCTCGGCGTCGGTCTTGCCAACGGTCATGAGGAGAATGTGTTCGGCGCGGACGCGGTTCTTGACCTGGTAGTTTTGGATATTTTGCTGATAGATGACTTTCAGTTCGTCGTCGGAGACGGGAGTGTTCTGGCGAATCTGGTTGATATCGACAAGTGCGAAGCGGACGACCCGCTTCTCGGGAATCTGATACTTGGCGTGATTCTGGTCGAAGTAGGCTTTGATCTGATCGTCAGAGAGGGTGAGTTTTGCGGCCACGTCTTCCGGCTTGATTACGACGTAGTCGAGTTTGATCTTTTCGTTCTGGACGCGGAATTCTTCTTGGATTTCGGCGGGGCTGACGCTGATGCCGTCAGTGAGGAGTTTGCGGAACTTTTCCTCGACGAGACCGTCGTGCACGGCTTGTTCAAAGGCGGGCACGGTCATTTGAAAGCGCTGCTGGACTTCGCGGGCGTAGGCATCCATGCCTACGAAAGTGTCTCCGTTGTAAACGGTAGGGAGGTATTGGCGGATACGATCGGCGCGTTCCTTGTCGCTGACGGAGATGCCGAGGCGCTTGGCTTCGTATTCCACTTCTTTCTGGAAAACCATTTGGGTCAGGATCTGGCGCGCGTAGAGACCTTCGAGTTGCGTAGGAATCTGGTTGCCACGACGAATCTGGTTGAGGCGATCATGGATTTCGGCCAGCGTGATGGATTGGTCGCCGACCTTGGCCACGACGTCCGTGGAGCTCTCCGCGGTGTTGCTGCCCTGAGGCACAAGATAGAGCAACATGCTCAATGCAAGGATGCCGATGATGACGCCGAAGAGTATTCGGACGCCGACTTTCTGGTTTTCGAATGCGCCAGCCATTACAGGTTTCTCCCTAGTGTGTAGCCAAACTAAAGATTATAGAGGAAGGAAGGCGAAAGGCCCAAATGATTCGAGAGGCGAATTGGTGGGGCTGGGGAGATCCGGCTGGTAGTTCTTGCGGAATCGAAATGCGTGGGCGATACTCCGCCGAAGAATGAGGATGGCCGAAGCAGAAGATTGCCTGTGGCCAGGAGGAAAAAGTGAGGAAGCCCGCCCTGTTACTGGTTCTGCTGGTTGTGGCGATTTGCTGGATACAGGCTCCGATGGTGAAAGGAGCGCAATCGAGTTCAGATTCCTCGACGAAGATCGAAGAAGCGCCGTCGACAAATAACGCGGCGGCTCCTGCGACGGAAGTGAACGCGCAGGCGGATGCACAGACTCGAATCACGGTCTATACGCTACCGCCGGATCGTGATAAGAAGGCCCGGGCCCTGAGCAAGACACGCCTGCGAATCCTGATCGTGGAAATGGTGTACGGCCTTGTGGTGTTGCTGCTGGTGCTGCGATGGAAGTGGGCGGCGAGGTTTCGCGATGTAGCGGAGAGGGTCAGTTCGCGACGGATTGTACAGGTCATCATCTTCGTGCCGTTGATTACCCTGGCGATGGACATACTGTCGCTACCGACGGGGATTTACGGAAACTGGATCCAGCGAGTCTATGGATTGTCGGTGCAGGGCTGGGGATCGTGGTTTTGGGACTGGGCCAAAGGTGAGATCATTTCGGTGGTCCTGGGATCGATCGTGGTAGGGACTCTGTACTTTGTGATTCGGAAGTCGCCGAAGCGGTGGTGGTTTTACTTCTGGCTGGCTTCCATACCCATAACATTGGTTCTGTTTTTCATACAGCCTCTGGTAGTTGACCCGATGTTCCACAAATTTGAACCGCTGCAGAAGAAAAATCCCGCGCTGACCGCAGAACTGGAAAAGATGGTGAAGCATGCCGGGAAGAATATTCCGCCGGAGCGCATGTTCTGGATGGGGGCCGGAGAAAAGACGACGACGCTGAACGCGTATGTGACCGGATTCGGGGCGTCGAAGCGGATCGTGGTATGGGACACGACGATCGCAAAAATGAACACGCCACAAATTGTTTTTGTGGCGGGCCACGAAATGGGACATTACGTGCTGAACCACATAGCGAAGGGCTTTGCGTTTATTGAGGGATTGTTGCTGGTGGTTCTTTACATCGGATATCGAACCATTGGTTGGGTGTTGGCGAAGTGGGGTGCGGGATGGGACATTCGCGCATTAGATGACTGGGCCTCGTACCCCGTGTTGCTGCTGCTCCTGTCCGTTCTTGTGACGCTGGTTGGACCGTTTGGCAGCACGTTTTCCCGGTACCAGGAACACCAGGCGGATCAATACGGACTGGAAGTTACGCACGGGTTAACGCCGGATTCCGGGCAGGTGGCTGCACAGGCGTTCAATATTCTGGGAAATGTGGGGCTGTCGGATCCGGATCCCAGCCGGTTGCGGATATTTTTGTTTTATGACCACCCGGCGATACCGGATAGGGTCAAGTTTTGTTTGAGTTACGACCCGTGGGGGGAGGGTGAGCAGCCGGAATTCGTGAAGTGAGGATAATGAGTTAAGGCAAGAGGGCGGCATAAAGCCGCTCTTACAAAGACAAGTCGTCAGAAAAGACCCCACCGACACAAACCGAGAGTGGGACACCCGGGCAACAAAGCAGAAGCGTGCGGGGACTGGCGTAGGATAGAGGAGTGAACGCTAGGCTGATTGATGTTTGCGCGATCTTGCTGTGTTTGGCTGCGGCGCTGCCTACGCAGGAAAAAGTGGCGGTAAAAACTCTAACTTATTATCGTGACGTGCTGCCGTTGATGCGGCAGCACTGCCAGATGTGTCATCGCGCGTGTGGGATTGCGCCGATGGCATTTGAAACGTACACAGGGGCGCGCGCATATGCGGCGGCGATTGAGTTGGTGACGAAGAATCGGTCGATGCCGCCGTGGTTCGCGGAAAAAGGAATTGGTAAGTTTTCAAATGATCCTTCGCTTAACGATGTAGAGATCGCGCTGCTGTCCGCGTGGGTAAAGGCAGGCGCACCGGAGGGGAATTTATCGGAAGCGCCGCCGGAACGGAAATGGACGGGGAGATGGACGATTCCGGCTCCCGAAGTAGAAGTGAAGATGGCGCAGGCGGTGAAGATTCCAGGCGACGGCGAGATCGAATACACGTACGAAATTGTGCCAACGCACTTCACGGAAGGGCGCTGGGTGCAACGCTCAGAGATTCTGCCGGGCATGCCACAGAATGTACATCATGCGGTAGTGTATGTGCGGCCGCCGGAATCGAAGTGGTTGCGACACGCGCCGGTAGAAAAATCGTTCACGGCATCGATGTTGAACACGGAACAGGATCGCGCGGAAGCAATGTGGACGGACAGCGACATCCTGCTGGTGTATGCGCCGGGAAGCACGCCGGACAATTGGTCCGCGGGAATGGCGAAATATATCCCGGCGGGGTCTGACCTGGTATTCCAGATGCATTACACGAGCAATGGAAAAGCTGGCGCCGATGAAACGCGAATTGGCCTGATTTTTGCGAAGGAGCCGCCAGCGCAGCGCGTGCTGACGCTACAACTGACAAACGACCATTTTGTGATTCCGCCGGGAGCGCCGAATTTTCGAGTGGAGGCGCGGGGCACGCTTCCGAACGACGCGCTGCTGCTGAGTTTCTTTCCGCACATGCATCTGCGGGGGAAACAGTTTGAGTACAACATTATTCATAAGGACAAGTCGATTGAGCCCTTGCTGCGAGTGAATTACCACTTTCACTGGCAGATGACGTATCGACTGGCCGAGCCAAGGGAGTTGAAGGCTGGGACTGAGTTACAGGCGGTGGCGCGGTTCGACAATTCTCGACAGAACGTGCACAACCCCGATCCGGATGCCGAGGTTAGGTGGGGCGAGCAAACCACGGACGAGATGATGGTGGGGTTTTTCGACGTGGCGGTAGAGGCAGGATTCGACAAACAAAGGTTTTTCCAGCGCGAAAACGGCAAACCCGTTAACTAGAACGCAACTTTTGGGCGCGGCTGTTTGTACATTGAGTACGCCTGTCACGGAGACTTCTCCCCGCTGCAAATCGCTGTGCTAGATTGTAAAATTGGAGGAGTGACGCCTCGACTTCCGTGACCACACAAACTCCAATCGAACCTCGCAAACCAGTGGCCCCACCGGCGCCGCAACTGGTGCCAAAGATTCATCACGTGGAAGTGTATTGGCACGCGGTAACGTACAAGACCGTGGCGGTCTACCTGTTGCTGCTCTTTGTGATCATCATTGCCGGACTGTATGTGGCGATGCCGGATTGGACGGAGATCATCACGAAGAAAGTGAACAATGCGATAGGCAACACGGAAAACGAGAACCTGACGATAACGCAGACGCAGGCTAAGTTCGTGAACCTGGACGGGCGCGTACAGGTAAAGAAAGTGAATTCGGTGACGTGGGTGGATGCGGATTACCACACCGCGCTGGACAAAGGCGATTTGATCCAGACGGGCAGCGACGGCGCGGCACGAATGACGTTTGCCGACGGAACCGAGTACACGGTAAAAGCGGAATCGATGGTCACGGTAGAGGAAAACAACGTAACCAAAGAACAGTCGAACACAGCGGTACGCATCAATACCGGGCAAGTAGATCTGGCGACACCGAACTGGACATCGCCAAATTCGAAGGCGGCAGTGAGCGTGGAAGACGCCACGGCGATGGTGCAGCAGAACAGCCGAGCGTCGGTGAAGAACGATCCGAAAAATAACGAGCATGAGATCGTGGTGTCCACCGGTGCGGCGGAAGTGCGGCGTGGCGCGGAGAAGATCGAATTGACGAAGTACGAAAAAGTGAGCTTCGCTTCGGGAAGCCCGGCGACGAAATCGAATGTGCTGGCACCACCGGCACTGGTGGCGCCGCTGAACCTGGCACCGGTGATTGCGGAAACACCAAAGAGCGCGCAGATACGATTCGAATGGCAGCCGGTGAATGAGGCGGTTTCGTATACGTTGAGAATCAGTTCGACGACGATGTTCACGAAACTGTTAAAGGAAGTGAAAGCTTCGGGAACGGCAGCAGAGATTACCGGGCTGGATGCAGGAGATTATTTCTGGAACGTTACGGCATCGGACGCGAAGAAACAGACGAGCGAGTTCAGCGAGACATTTAAGTTTTCATTGGTATCGCAAGCGAAGTCGCAGGATATGGTGCTGGAAATCGAAAGCACGCAGATTCACGGTCGCGTGGCGGAAATTATTGGGCGCGCCGAGCCGGGTGCGGCGCTGATCGTAAATGGGCAACCGGTAGCGAATATAGCGCCGGATGGCGGGTTCCGGCATTTCACGGAGCCGCTGGAGCCGGGGCAACACACGATCGTGGTGATTGGCTCCAATCGCCGTGGTGGCACGGCGAAACAACAAGTTTCCATCGTGGTGCCGAAGTAGTTTGGGGGGAAGCGGAGGCGGCATTTTGCTTGCTGCGCCAATTCCAGCGACAATGGAAGGTTGCACGGGTAGAAATCCGTGCGCGGAGCTCCAGACAGAGCCGGAGCCCGTCCGCAGGGGGAAGTGGTAATGAATAAGAACGGGTACAACCTCAGGTCGGTATTCAGTCTGTTTTCGTCCGACCTGGCCATCGATCTAGGTACGGCGAACACACTGGTGTTTTCGCACGGTAAAGGAATCGTGGTAAACGAACCATCGATCGTGGCGATAAATAAATCCAACGGAGAAGTGGTAGCGGTAGGGCGCGAAGCGAAAGACATGCTGGGACGCACGCCGGGCAACGTGGTGGCCATCAAGCCGATGAAGGACGGAGTCATCGCCGACTTCAAAGTGACGGAAAAGATGTTGACGTATTTTATTCAGAAGGCACACAACCGTCGCGTGTTGGTGCATCCGCGCATCGTCATCGGGGTACCTAGCGAAATTACGCCGGTGGAAAAACGCGCGGTGCAGGACTCTGCCTATCGCGCGCGAGCCAGCGAAGTGTACCTGGTGGAACAAGCGATGGCAGCGGCGATTGGTGCGGGGTTGCCGATTGAAGAGCCATCGGGAAACATGGTGGTTGATATTGGCGGCGGCACGACGGACATCGCGGTCATCTCGATGAGCGGCATCGTGTACTCGCGGTCGGTACGCGTGGCCGGCAACGAGATGGACGAAGCGGTGATGCAATATTTGAAGCGGAAGTACAACCTGCTGGTCGGGGAACGCACCGCGGAACAGATCAAGATGGAGATCGGATCGGCTTATCCACTGGAAAAGCCGCTGACCATGGAAGTAAAGGGCCGGAACCTGATCGAAGGCGTGCCACGGACCGTGACGATTGATGATAGCGAAATCCGCGAGGCATTAAGCGAATGCGTGGCGACGATTTTGAATGCGGTTCGCGTAGCGCTGGAACGTACCCCACCGGAACTCTCCGCGGACATCAGCGATCGCGGAATCGTGCTGACCGGCGGAGGCGCGTTGCTGAAGAATTTGGACAAGCGCATTCGCGAAGAGACCGGATTGCCGGTTTCGATCGCGGACGATCCGCTGGCGTCAGTGGTGCTCGGCACAGGAAAAATGTTGAGTGACTTCAAACTGCTGCGGCAGGTTTGCATCGATTGAAGCAGTTGTAAGTTTTGAGGAAGAAGGTCTAGGTAAAGAGCCTGGTTGCCAAGAGTGTTGAAAGGGTCCCGAGTTCGTAATTCTCGCCCAGCCACGAGTTCGGGACTGAAGTTCCTAGATTCGAATTTTCATTGGTTAACTTAAAACTACGAACTTATTACTGAGAACGATTTTTTATGGTGGCGATACCTTCAAGACATAAGTCGATAGCATTGCTCGCAGCGGTGCTGATCGCACAACTGTTGCTGCTGGCGGTGCAGATCAAGCGCGAATCGCGGGGGCGGCTGATCCGCGTCTGGGCGGTGAGCGCGGTGTCACCGTTCGAACGAAGCGGTTCGTGGGGATTCGGAAAAATTCGAGGAGTTTGGAACCACTATTTCGCGCTGCAATCGACTTCGCGAGAGAATGAGGCGTTGCGGATCGAAAATGATTCGCTGAAGCTGGCGATTTCTCAATTGCAGAGCAAGGCAGCGGAAGCCGAGCGGCTTTCTGCGTTGTTGAATTTCCGTGAGTCGCACCCGAAAGTGCCGATGGTCAACGCGCGAGTGATTGGAGCCAGCGCGGGGACGGCCAGCCGGATGGTGGAGATCGATCGAGGCGAACGCGATGGAGTGCGGCGCAATCTTGCGGTGATCACTCCGGACGGAGCGGTTGGCAAAGTGATCGAGGTTTATCGCGACACGGCGCAAGTACTGTTGCTGACGGACAAGGACGGTGGCGTGGGCGCGATGCTGGTGGACTCGCGGATTCAAGGGCCCGTGGGGGGGACTGGCGAGCCACTGCTGACGATGAAGTATGTGGCGACCGATGACAAAGTAATCATCGGGGAGAAAGTGGTGACCAGTGGGATGGACAAAATTTTTCCGCGAGATATTCCGGTGGGGACGGTGCAGGCAGTAAAGCCGGGCAATCCGTTCAAGCAGATCTGGCTGCAGCCAGCGGCGAAGCTGCAACAACTGGAGGAAGTCATCGTTTTGCTGAGCCAGGAACCGGTGGAGTTTCCGAAGGAACCGTCCGCACAAAGTTCAACGGGGAGCCCTTCTGCTGGGGCGCAAGGCGCATCCGCAGCGCCGGTATCGCCAGCGGCCAAGCCGGAGAAGCCATGAATGAAACGTACGAACTCCGCAGCGGTGAAACACACATAGAAGTACATAAGTTTTATCCTGGCGCGATTGTAGTGGTGGCTGCCGTTGCGCTGATACTGCAATCGATGGTGCCGGCGTATTTTCCGGGCTTCCGAATACTGGATTTGCCGCTGCTGATCACGATTTATTTTGGATTGAGCCGGCGGAATCCGTCGACAGGACTGCTACTGGGCATGCTGATTGGCCTGGCGCAGGACTGCTTGAGCGGGCCGACAGTGCCGCTGGGATTTTACGGAATTGGAAAAACGTGCATCGGGTATCTGGCCTCGTCGATTGGCGCGCGGCTGGACACGGAACATCCGGCGGCACGATTTGCGCTGATCATGGGATTCTTTGTGGGGCATCAGGCGATCCTGGTGTTGACACGGCGGTTGCTGCTGGCACAGCCGGCGCCGTGGTTCAACGCGCATCTGGCAATTGCGGCGGCGGTCAATGCGGTGCTGGGGACGATATTGTTTTTGTTGTTGGATCGGCTGCGGAGAAGTTCGTAGTTTTCTTCGTTGGAAATGCGCCCGTCTCGGAAGCCGGCCGCTACAATAGACCAACCCAATTAGACAACACAAAAGTAATTTCAGCATGTTACGTATCTGGAAACATACGGGCACTTGCTATCTCTTTGGCGTCTAACTGAGCAGAGGTGCCCCTCCGAGACATTTTCCCAACTTTAGTATGGATTGGACGCACATTTACGGGCCGCACGGCCCGGCTCATTTATCTCACCATTGCTCTCCTATTGATTCTGACTGGGGCGGTCACACGCGTTTATCTGTTCGTGCTGACACGCCGGAGCGAAGCTGTGATCGATAGATTTTCGAAACTTCGTATTGACCAGAGCACGGAGGAGGATGTTGGGCAAGCGGTTCCGATGCTGTGGTTCGCAGCCAGTGGGGTGGTCCGGTTGCAAGGACCGTGGAAACGGGCGAAGTTGATCTCGGTATACAAAGCTACTTTTACCGAACGATTTCGAATGAAGATGACTGGCTGAAATTTGGAAATGTAGTCGGGTTCGCCGCCCGGTTCTCGACGGTGCGGTATTCAAAAGAAGGATTTGAGGAAAGTTGGGTCCTAACGCTAGCGGATTTACTCGGATATCGCTATCACCATTTTGACGCGTGTGTGACTTTACTTGACGCGAGGGTATCCAGAATTGCTTACGGAGTTGCCCGCCGGTTCACCGGGCCAAGGCAGATTGAAGAGATTCTCTCTGTTGCGAGTTCTCATGCCGTCTGGGCACCTCGACAAACTGGCTTTGAGGTGTCGAGCAGCGACGATGAAAGTCTGCAATTTCGAGTTCGGGGCAGAGAGCATCATCTCCGCGTTGCTGTATAAATTTGACGCTCCGCCCGCAATGATCTCCCACGCCTATCAGGTGAGCCTGAACTGCTTTTGGAGTTTTCTCGGCTGACGGCATGCCCGCCAAATCGCTCCTTTGCTCTGGCGGGACAAAGAAGCGATTGAAGCGGCCACGGTCGCTCGACTGAAGAGCAACGAGCCATGTGCTGATCGCATTTTAGCTGGGCGGTCAAATATTTGTTGGATCGCGAGATCGTGATCGTTCTCCTTAACTCTGGTGGTTTTAAGACTGAGAGTGTAAATGTGGAGGGGCTCCGGGTAGATGAAACTTGCACAGAGTATGAACTGATCGAAATTCTACAAGGACGTTCATCGAGAGCTTGGGGGAGAGTGCGGGGTAGCAACACCATTCCCTATCCGGGCGACTACGAGCGGCGTATGCCCAATATGGGAGTCCGTGAGGCGGGAGCCGGTCAGAGAGTCCTAGCGTTTTCCAATCTAAATTTTGATTCGTGCCGTTTTGTTCTGGCAACTCCTTCTGTCGAAGCAATCGTTCGAAATACTGCCCCTGCGCCAAGGCCACTGGAAGATGAAATGGCTCTGGGGTTGATGTAGTAGCGAAAGCCGGCCACCTGAAGGTGGCCGCTACAAAACTGCACTCATACCAAAATATTCGGTGGTGTTACCAGAGACGGCGGACACCGTAGGCGTCGAAGGCTAGTTCGTTGCTGATAACGGGGAGGCCTTCGGCCTGCGCTTGAGCGATGAGCATACGATCGAAGGGATCTTTGTGGGCGCCAGCGAGAAAGCCTGCACGGATGGCGTGTTCCGCCGTGATGTCCAGAACTTCGAAGCCTTCGCGCTCCAAGAAGCCGACAAAGTCTGCGGCAAGATCGGCAGCCGTTGGCAACTTGCCTAGGCGGACTTTACTGGCAATCTCCCACGCCGACGCAGCACTTATGACTGCCGTGTTTTTTGTTTCTGCGATGAATTTGCGGGCAGGCTTGCTCAACGCAGGATCATCGGAAAGCCACCAGAGAAGGGCATGTGTATCGAGTAGCGCGCGCACGAAGAACTATTCCCAGCCGACCAATTCATTTGGAGGTATGGGTTCAAAGAATTCAGGTCCGACGTGGAGTTTGCCTTTAAGCGAACCCGGTTGCCTCTTACCCTTGGACTCGCCGACCGGGACGAGGCGTGCAACGGGTTTGTCACCGCGTGCGATGATGACCTCTTCGCCAGCAGACGCTTTCTTGATGAGCTTGGAGAGATTCGTTTTTGCCTTGTGGATAGTGACCATTGGCATCGGAGTTCCTTAGCTAAGATAGCCTAGCTAATACGGAGTAAATTTGCAAGAGAGTATGGGAACCCATTCGATGGCGCGTGGCCGCCTGAAGAAGGCCGCAACAAAGACGCTGGATGGAAACTCAGTGAGCGAGTAGAAACTGCTTGAAGTCGTCGTAGCCGGAGGACATGAGACGCGAAAGCTTTGGGCGGTTGAGGTATTCGGCCAGGCGCGAGGGAAGAGGCGGGGCGATACCAATTCCTTTTTGGACGATTTCGGCGAATTTGGCGGGATGGGCAGTTGAGAGCACGAGACCTTGCGTAGGCTCGGGATGTTCTTTGCGATAGGCTTCCCAGGCGAGCATACCTACGGCGGTGTGCGGATCGGCGATGTAGCGGTAGCGCTCCCAGACTTCTTTCATCTGCTTGAGTGTTTCTTCGTTGGTGGCGCCGTGGCCCCAAATTTCCTTGCGGAAAATTTCCAGGCGGCCGCGGCAAAGATCGAGCAGGCGCGGAAAATTGTTGGGATTGCCGACGTCCATGGCGTTTGAATACGTTGCCTGTGCGGCGCGAGGATGATATTCACCGCTGCGCAAATATTCGGGGACTACATCGTTGGCATTGGTGGCGGCGATGAAACGCGCGACCGGTAAACCCATGCGCTTGGCGAAGAGTCCGGCGGTGAGATTGCCGAAATTGCCGCTAGGGACAGCGACGATGAGCGGAACAGAGGCTACGGGAAGCTGGCGGTAGGCAGCCACGTGATAGAACATTTGCGGCAAGAGTCGGCTGACATTGATGGAGTTCGCGGAGGTAAGAAAGACGCGCTGATTGAGGGCTTCATCGGAGAAGGCCTGCTTGACCAAGCGTTGGCAATCGTCGAACGTGCCGTCAACTTCGAGCGAGGTGATGTTTTCGCCGAGCGTGGTGAACTGTTTTTCCTGGGCTTCGCTGATGCGCTTTGACGGATAAAGAATCACCACGCGAATGTCGGGCACCCCGAGAAAACCGTGAGCGACAGCGCTGCCGGTGTCACCGGAAGTAGCTACAAGAACGGTGAGGGCGCGTGATTCTCCGCGAACGAAATAGCCCATCAGGCGGGCCATGAAACGAGCACCAAAATCCTTGAAGGCAAGAGTAGGGCCGTGGAAGAGTTCGAGAACGTGAAGAGCGGGCGAAAGCGAAACTAGTTTCACCGGGAAATTGATGGCTTCGGCGACGACTTGCCACAAAACTTCTTCGGGGACATCGGGCGTGGCGAAGGGGCGAACGACGCGAAAACAAACTTCGGTGAAGGGCAAGCGGCGAAATTCTTCCAGCTCTTCGGGACTGTGACGGGCAATTTCCACGGGCATGTAAAGACCGCCATCGGGCGCGAGGCCACGCAGTACCGCGCCTCGCAGAGAGGTGAGTGGAGCTTTGCCGCCGGTGCTGCGGTATCTCATCGAGAAAACTTTCCTGTTGGTTGACCTGGCACGTCGCTCATCCGATTATCGCTGAATTCGTTTCAAAAAGGCTTCGCCGGGGGATTTGCCGCTGGCTTCAGCCGTGGCAGCAAGTTCGCGCAGTTCGGCGACAGGCACGGTGTGGTGCGCTAGTGCTTCGTAACTTTGACGACGTGCGGCGATTAATGCGGGATAGCAGCGCGCGACGGTCTGGGTGGCGGTTTCGCCGGGTTTCGACTGAAAAGCACCGCGCCACAATACAGGTTTTGGATCTTCAAGATATCGGCGGATCAAGAGTTGCTGTTCTTCAGCGGAGGCCGCCAGATAAACGACAGTCATGGATTTGCGCAGACGGAACAATAGATTGTTGCCGGTGTGAATGACGCTGCCGGTGGTGTCGAGGATCAAAGCGCTGGACGGATTTTCTTCGAGGCCGCTGAGGATTTCATCCAGCGAAGAAATTTCTTCAGAGAGGTATTGGGATTCGTGTTCGGCGTAGGTGGGGCTGTCGGGCCAACCCATCCACGCGGCTACACCATTGATGCCGCGGAAACCGCCGGCCTGGAGAGTGGGAGCGAGGCGCGCTTCGATGAGATCGTCGCAAGAAATGGCGGGATAGTTTGCGGAGGCGAGGTGCTTGGTCCAATAGGTCTTGCCGGCACCAGACATGCCGATAAGAGCGAGACGTAGTGGCTGATGGGAAGATCGCATGAGATAGAACGTTAAATTTTAGATGATTCGGAGAGTCGGTGGGAAAGAAAAGGGTGGAACGGGACGGGGAGGTAACGCGGGGGTGGGTGATCGAGGAATGGCTAAAGGTTGCGGCCTTTGATTGTCGCAGCGATTCCCTTTCCGCTGATTGGTGCCACGATCCCTCCACTTCGAACCGCGGAAGGCGCGGCTGTTCGGTCAGGATGACACGTGCGAAGTATTGGGAAAGCTGTTGAGTGTTGCGATTTGCTGGAGTTGGCGGTCGGCCTCAGAAGGCGGACCCTACAGAAAAAGCCGCGAGCGTTACTTCAGTTGGAGATGATCGTAGCGGTTCCACGCGGACATGTCGGAAACGATGATGCTGTCGCCGGGTTGCAGGCCTTGGGAGATCTGGACGCTGTCGTTGGAAGAGCGGCCGAGAGATATTTGTACGCGTTGCGCTTCTTTGCCGTCGGGTGAGACACGATAGACGGACAAGGGCGCATCGGAGTGGGTTTGCAGAGGCCACTTGACGATGGTGGCACGGGGGATTTTTTCGGTGTCGATGGAACCGCTAGCGGATAGATCGGAGCGAGCTTCGCGTGGCTGAGTACCGGAAAATTTTAGATCGATGCTGATGGTGCCGTTCTGGACGTTGGGATCAATGTGCACGACTCGAGCAGGAAAATCGTGGTTCTGAACAGACATGGTGGCGGGCTGGTTCAGATCGATGTGGCTGAATTGCGCTTCGGGAATGTGGATGCGGGCCATGAGGCGGGCGGATTTGGTGACGCGGGCGAGAATCGTGCCGGTGTTGACCTGCTGGCCGGCGCCGATGGCAACTTCTCCTGGCACGCCGTCGATGCCGGCGCGAACCAGCAAGGATTCTTTCTGTTGGTTACGCAATTCGTAGAGGGCCTGAATTTGCGCGGCTTCCGCTTGCTTGGCGGTTAATTGCGCTTGACGCGCTTCATCGGCGATAGCGAGTTTCTCTTTTTCAATGAGCAGGCTAGTGGCCAGAGAATCAGAGCGAGCGCGAGAAATCTTGGCATTCAGGGAAGCGCCAACCTGCATTTTGAAGAGGGCTTCGTCGCGATCGGCTTGCAATTTCAGCTCGGTGGCTTCGGCTTCGAGTTGCGCTTCGATGGCTTTTTCATTCAAGAGTTGCGCTTGCAATTGCACGCGCAAATTGGCTAACTCTGCTTCGGATTTCTTCATGGAGAGCTCGGCGTCAATGATCTGGCAGTTCAAATCCGGATTACTCAACTGCAAGATGACGGAATCTGGCCTTACGCGCGCGCCGGGACGGAGAAAAATCTGATCGACGCGACCATCGGTGCCAGCGGCGAGCCAGCGAACTTCTTCGGGGACAAGTGTGCCTAGGCCTTCGGCGCGGCAGATCATGGGACCGGATTCGACGGATACGAACTGTAGAGCGGAGCGGTCGACGGACGGAGATGCAGAGCGCAAACGCATGACACCAAAGGAGATGCCGAGAATGGCGACAAGGGCCAGAACGGGGATGGCTAACCGCCAAAAAATTCTGGAGCGCAAGGGCTGGGCACGGGCAAACCTCCGAACCGGTAAGTGTACCGTCAAAGTATAAATTCAGAATGTGATCATAGGCACAAAATAAGGAACAAAAAGTGCGTTTACTGTGCATCAGAATTCTAAATGACGGAAGCGCAACTCATTGGGCACACGACCATTTAACAGCGGGAAACCTGTCCCATGGTACGGGTTGCAGGGGAGTATGCCAGGTGCTAGTTTTGTAGAGACTTCCGCGATAGACGGATTTCGGGAGTTCCGCGGCGAATTTGTTGTCTCGTGGTGTAGTAAAAAGCCGTACCTAAGGCGGCCGGCTGCAACAAAGAACTTGAAGGACTCGCTGCTGGAAGAATGAAGTTGCGCGAGCGGAAACCCCTCAGTTGTAGGCAAGAATGGGCTCGCGCGCAGGGTCTGCGTGTCGTACTGGTTTCGCAACGATAATCGATTGCCGCAAGAACGGCTGGCCGCCGCTTCCTACGTGATTGTGGGCCTAATCACGTTGCTGTTGTTCGGGTTCTGGAAACTCCAAATCATCGATTCCGATAAATATGGGCAGTTGGCGGAACGCAACCGCGTGCGCTCGATTCCAATCATCGCACCGCGCGGACGCATGCTGGATCGTGACGGCCGCGTGCTGGTGGATAACTATCCATCGTTCAGCGTGATTCTGCTGCGCGACGATATGGCCGCGGTGCAGAAGAGTTTGTCGGCGATTGCGGATGGTTTGGGTCTGTCGCTGGATGATCTGCAGGAACAACTGAGCAACACGGAAAAACTACCTAAATTTCAGCCTATTGTGATCAAGCCCGAGGCGACGCCCGCGGATGTGGCGTTCATTGAATCGCACCGCGCGGATATTCCGTTGCTGGAAATGTTGATGGTGCATCGACGTCGTTATCTGCCCGGTGGATTTATGTCGCACGCGAGCGGATACGTCGGTGAAGTAAGCGAACAGCAGATTGAAGCAAGCAACGGCAAACTGCGGCCCGGCGATTTTGGTGGAAAAACGGGGCTGGAACGCCAGTACAACGATCTCTTGGTAGGCACGGACGGACTACGCCGAGTGATCGTGAATAGCGTGGGAAAAGAAGTCGACCATTTGCCACAACAGGAACCGATACCTGGCAAGCAGATTCAACTGACGATTGATTACGATTTGCAGCAAGTTGCTGAGAATGCGTTGGCCGGAAAGAAGGGCGCAATCGTGGCAATGAATCCAGCGACGGGAGAAATTCTGGCATTTGCCAGCCAGCCCGCACCGGATCCTAACGATTTTGCGATACGAGTTTCGAAGGAAGAATGGCAGCGGTTGAATGAGGACGATAATCACCCGCTGATGAATCGCGTGATTCAAGCGCAATTGGCGCCGGGTTCGGTATTCAAAATAGTAATGGCCACCGCCATGTTAGAATCGAAAACTCCGCCGGAAAGCTTCACGGCGTTTTGTCCGGGTTACGCAAATTTCTACGGGCGAATGTTCAAGTGCCATATCTACGGAAAAGGCGGGCACGGGGTGGTGGGGATTCACTCGGCAATCGTTCATTCCTGCGACGTATTTTTCTACAACGTAGGGATGCGCTTGGGAATCGATCGCATTTCGAAATACGCAAAAATGCTGGGACTTGGCTCAAAAACGGGAATCGACCTTCCCTCGGAAGAGCCTGGGTTGGTGCCGTCAGAGGAATGGGTGCAACGTGTTTTCCATCACAAGTGGTATCCGGGCTCGACGATATCGGTTTCCATCGGTCAAGGCGCGGTAACGGTCACACCTCTTCAACTCGCCTACATGATTGGCGGAGTGGCCAACGCGGGCGTATTCAAACAACCACATTTGCTTAAAGATGTGCAAAACGTGGGAGAAATGAAGGTTGATCTCGCGGAAGATACCGTCGAACAAGTTACGCAGGGGATGTATGGAGTCGTGAATGAGGGCGGGACTGGCGGCGCATCGAGACTTGAGGGCATTGAATTTTGCGGTAAGTCCGGCAGCGCACAGGTGATGAGTAACACCCAACGACAGCGCATGGGCAAGGACAAAAAGTTTAAGGACAATGCCTGGTTTGTGGGTTATGCACCGCGACGCAACCCCGAAATTGTAGTGAGCGTACTTATCGAAGAAGGCGAGCACGGCGGAGCCGTTGGCGGCCCGATTGCGCGCGACATCATTAAGACTTACTACGATAAGAAAGATAGGAAGACCCACGGACAGACTACCGTCGAGTACAAGCAGCCATACGATTTTGGAGATGCTTCGGAGAAGAAGCAGAATCCGACGCCGAAGCCGGCGGCAAGACAGGACGTGGCGGCGGCAGTGGTTGCGCCAAGCGTCGCAAAAAAGGCCGCAGAAAATTAGGGAGTTTGGCTTGACGAGGAAAAGAAATTGATTAAAGACGCACCGGGAGCGCGCGATTACGATTGGTGGTTGCTGGCCATCGTTGCTGCCATCTGTACTTTGGGCGTGATTGAGATTTATTCGGCGACGCACGGAAGTGCGCTGGCGGGGATGCACACGCGGCAACTACGATGGTTGATAATCGGCACGGTGCTGATGTTTGTGTTCTCTCGCCTGGATTACCACCTGATTCTGGATCAAGCGCCAATCTTGTATATCGTTGGAATAGCGGCACTTACTGCCGTTTTATTGGTGGGACATACGCGCTTTGGGGCCAAGCGATGGATTCCCGTACTGGGTGAATTTCTTCAGGTGTCGGAACTGGTCAAATTGATTATAATCATTGTGTTGGCGCGCTTCTTCGCAGAGGTGCGCACCGATGAACTTTCCCTGCAGGATTTGATTAAAGCAGGATTGTTAGTGGGAGTACCGCTCGTTCTCATCTTGAAACAGCCCGATCTAGGCACTGCGTTGGTGCTGATACCCATGTTGATAGTTGGCGCGTTTCTCGCCGGGTTGCAATGGAAACACGCAGCGGCAATTGTGATGATCGGCTTCTTGATGCTGCCGGTAGGATGGCATTTCTTGAAGCCGTATCAGAAAGAAAGAGTTACTTCGTTTTTACACCCCGAGGAAGACGCGAAGGGCTCAGGATATCAAGTGTTGCAGTCGAAGATAGCGGTAGGGTCTGGCGGATTCTGGGGGAGAGGTTTCGGGAACGGCACTCAGAATCAACTGGGGTACATTCCGGTCAGGTACTCCGATTTCATTATGGCGGCCTGGGCGGAAGAGCAGGGATTCAAGGGTGTGCTGCTTGCACTTGGGCTGTATATGGCGTTATTGTTGCGTCTTGTACAGAATGCCCAGCGCGCAAAGGATCGTGCGGGAATGTTTCTGGTCATGGGCGTGACGGCAGCGCTCGGGTTTCACGTTTTAGTGAATGTGGCTATGGTCATCGGGGCAATGCCGGTAACCGGTATTCCATTGCCGTTGATGAGCTACGGAGGATCGGCCACGTTGTTTGTATTCCTGGCCATTGGCCTGGTGATGAATGTCCGGCTACGCCGGTTCGTCAATTAGCTGCTGGTCAGTGCCGTGCGCGCCTCAGTTCAGGGGGGATGCGCCGGTCAGGCGACTGTTCACAGCCGCCAGTAGTCATGGGTTAGGTAAGAAGGAATTTTAGAGTGAGTAAAGCATCGTCCGCCGTTACCCCGGGAGATTCCCGGCAACGGCCTTGCCTCGATAGCATGAGGTTAACGCATTTTGAGAGCCGCAGTGCGGCTACTCCCTCCCGCTACGAACGCCAAGCCACAACACTGTTGTCGCCAACGTGTTCCGGTAAAAACCGGAACGGCGCCGTGCCTTGGACCGCCTCTTCCTACGAGGGTCCCGCGGCGATGCTCCACAAGGAGTTGTATGTCAAAAGAATTGGTAATATCCGCGAGCTCACACGAACGTAGAGTCGCGATTTTAGAAGAAGGCCAGCTCGTCGAAATCTACATCGAACGCGAAAAAGAGTTCGCTCTCGTCGGCAGCATCTACAAAGGAAAAGTAACGCGAGTGCTGCCTGGTATGCAGTCGGCTTTCGTCGACATCGGCCTGGATGGCGACGCGTTTCTGTACGTGAGCGACGTCTTCGAAAACCTCGAAGATTACGATCACGGGCACGGGTCGCATGATGCGCCAGGGCCGATGATCGTCAACGGCCACGCGCACGCACCCAGAGAAGTATTGCCGGGAGAGTCGCTTTCCGGCGGCGCGGTTCACGAGGAGATTGTGCCCCTCGACGAACCCGGCACAGAGCACGCGCAAGTCGAAGAGATTGCAATTGAAGGACTGCCGGGCGAAGTTCGTCAGGGCAGTGCCCAGTGACGATGAAGGTTCGCAGCCGGCATTTGGCGGTGAAACCGCAGAGCCGGAAGAGCGCCAGCCAGAATCGAACGCTTCGGCACCGCAGAATTTCGCACCGAATTACAATCCCACACGGAATTATCCACCTCGCGGAAGTGATCGTGGCCCAAGCCGCGATCGCGGCGACAGGGGTGGAGACCGTGGCGGTGATCGAGGTGGGGATCGCGGACGCGGGGGACGTCGCGGACGTTTCGGCCGGCGACGCGGCGGAAGCGATCGGCCTCCAATGGGTCAGGGTGGTGGCCGCAATTTGCCACCTTCGAAATATGCTTCACCACAGGGCGATCGCGACTCGCGCGGTGGCTATGAGAATCGCCGGCCTCATGATCGCGGGCCGGAACGCGGCGGAGATCGGCTGCCGAGCGCGCCCGTGCCGAGCGTTGAAGATGAAATCGTATTGCCCGGCGAATCACTGGCAAAGTATCGCAGCCGTCCCGTGACACCGCCGGTTGCACCGGTGGTTGAGCATGAGCCGGAAGAGCGGCAACCGGATTTTACAGAGACGCCATCGCGCCCCGCCGTGGGATTGCCTCCCGGTGGAGGAGTACCCCGCCGATTCTCCGGCAGTTTGCCGCACTGGCTGTTGGCTGACAACGAGCCCGCCGGTGAAGCGGTGGCCGACGAATCTGCCAGCGAGCAGACCGTGTCTGAAGCAGTGGAAAATGCAACGGGAGCCGTTGCAGATGTAACGGAAGAAGCTGCCGCGGAACCGATCCAGAACGGAGCGGCTTCTCTAAGCGAAGAACAGATTGGAGCGCTTTCCGCGCAACTGGTGGAAGCGAAGCACGAAGAAACGCAAGCGCGTGCCTCCGCTGATGCTGTTGTAGAGGAAGCAGAGTTCGACGAAGAGGAAGAAGAGACGGAAGAAGCTGAAGAAGAAGATTCCACGGAAGCCGCCGAGGAACAGGAAGAAGAACTTCACGAAGCGGCAGAGCACGAACAGGCACACAGCGGAGGTTCTGACCAGCGCGAAACAAGAGAAGAAGCGGAGTTGCGGCGCGACGCAGAGCACGAAGCAGCGGAAGCGTACCGAGCGGAAGAAGAAAAACACGAAGAGAGGCAGGCATCGGAGGCCGATGGACAGCGCGAATATGGCGCGGTCAGTGAGCAAACGGATAGCTTCGCGGCTTCAACGGAAAGTGGAGCGGCGGAAGCGATCATCGAAGATGATGTGATTTTGCTTCCGGGCGAAACACGGGCCCCGCGCAATCCCAGCGCTCCGCGCGAAGAATTCGTGCGGAGAGACTCCGCGCGAATCGGCAGCAATCCTCGTTCCCGTTTCCAGCGGCCACAACGCGGCGGACGTGACCGCGATCGTGGACGTGGTGGAGATCGTGGAGGACGGCCGGATCGCGGACGCGGCGGCGACCGTGGAGGACGTGGACGGTTCGAACCTCGGAGAAGCAGCGGCGGAAGCGCGCCGAGTCATGGCGGGCATCAACGCAGCCACCAGGGCGGACACAGTCACGGACATGGTCATGCACCTTCACGCAGGCCGCAACTGATTTCGGAGATGCTCAAGGCGGGTCAGGATGTGGTCATCCAGATCGCCAAGGAGCCATTGGGCAAGAAAGGCGCGCGGATTACCAGCCATGTGGCGCTACCGGGCCGCTTCCTTGTTTATATGCCGACGATTGATCACATTGGCGTTTCGCGAAAGATTGCCAGCGCGGATAACCGTTCGCGGTTGCGCCGTTTGGTTGGCGAAGCGCGCGGCAGCTATCCGGGCGGATTCATCGTTCGCACGGCGGCGGGCGAAGCGACCGACGAGGAAATTCGCACGGACATCGAGTTCCTCGGCAAGACCTGGAACGAGATTAAGCAGAAGAGCGAGGAACGCAAGTCTCCCGCGCTGCTGCACCGTGACCTAAACCTGGTGGAACGCATCTTGCGCGATTACGTGAGCGATGATTTCACCGCAATCTGGATCGACAACGAAGAGGAATACGGCAAGGTCGTGGAATTCGTGAGCCGGTTCCAGCCAAAACTGGTGAATCGCGTCAAGCTGTACACCAAGGAGCAGCCGATTTTTGAAGAGTTCGGGATTCAGCACGAGCTCGACAAAGCGCTGCGCGCGAAAGTCTGGTTGAAGTCTGGTGGATATATCGTCATCAACCATACGGAAGCACTGGTGGCGATTGACGTGAACACCGGAAAGTTCGTGGGCAAAGGCTCCACGCGGCTTGAAGACACCATTGTTAAGACCAACTTGGAAGCCGTGAAGGAAATCGTGCGACAGATTCGTTTGCGCGACCTGGGCGGCATCATCGTGGTGGACTTCATTGACATGGAAGAACGCCGCAACCGCGAGAAAGTTCTGGCCGCGCTGCAATTTGCGCTGGATCAGGACAAGGCGCCTTCGAAGGCACTCTCGTTCAACGAATTCGGCCTGGTGTGCATCACTCGTAAACGTACCAAGCAGGCTTTGGAACGCGTATTGTGCCAGCCCTGCCCGTCGTGTTCCGGCAGCGGCATGGTGAAGTCTGTGCCGACGCTGTGCTACGAGATTCAAGCGGAAGCGCGGAAGATGGCCGCGGCGGATCACGAAGGACCGAACCTGACCCTTCGCGTGCACCCGGAAATCGCCAAAGCGTTGAAGACGCGCGAGTCTCTGCTGATTGACGAACTTGAGCAGAACTCGCACAAGCACATCATCATTCAGTCGGATCCCACGCTGCATTGGGAGCAGTACGACATCTACTAGTTTTGAGTGATTGGTTGTAAGTTTTAAGTAAGACAAAACGTCCGGGCTGGATGGCTCGGGCGTTTTTGTTTTCGAGATGGGCCGATTGCGGAATCATCAGTTAGCTCGCGAGTTTGATGAGTGCGAGTTTTCGAATCGCAGGAAGGTCACTTGGGCGCTTTATGATCAGCCGGACTCCCGTACCCTCGGAGTATCGGGGAGCAGTCTTAATGGCCTTAATTGTGGCTTTCGAGAGGGCGCTCTGAAGCGCGGCTTTTACGGCACGATCACCAAGAATAAAACCAGCGACGAAACAACCATGGGAGGGAGATAGGTAAATGATGGTGCGTTTCTCTAGTTTCAAACGCAACGACCAACCGTATTTTGGTGAATGGGATTTCCATTCCTGGATGGCTACGTCTTGTTCCTTGGCGAGCCAGTCCACCAATTGGTCCCATAGGCTCCCGGTTGCTCCTAAAACTGATGAAAGCTCTAACGGCGTGGGCTTTTCAGGTTTGCCCACGAATGCGTTCTGGATTTCCATATTGTTCCTTGCTGTAAGGAAGTTCGAAACTGTTGAGATCCTAAATGCACTGACGGAACTTCGATGTGACCGCGAGATGCCTCCGCCTGGACACCATCACATGAACAAATCAGGCATTGTGGCGTCGATCCGACAGTACGCGGGCAGTTACCATGTGACTTGACGGCGCGTTGTTGCCAGAAACCGGTGTTTTCGGGTACATACTGTGGCCATCATAAGCGCTCGCTGTGGCGCACATTTCGGCCATTCCTAGTCAATGGGAGAAATCATATGACGGCCTCTCCTTCCGTTCTAACCGAGCGCCTGGAAAAAGTTGATGGTGGCGTGCAGGAGACACTGTGCTGCATCGTAGGTGGAGGGCCAGGAGGGATGATGTTGGCACTGCTGCTGGCGCGGCGCGGCGTGAGGGTAACTGTTCTGGAAATGCACCGGGATTTTGACCGCGAGTTTCGCGGCGACACGATTCATCCGTCGGTGATGGAGGTGCTGGACCAGATCGGGTTAACGGAGAAATTGCATGAGATTCCGCATACAAAGGTGTCTGGGCCGACGCTGCAGTTTGCGAATGGTACCATTACCCCATTCAACCTGGGGCGGCTGAAGACGCGATTCCCATACATTCTGCTGGTACCGCAGGCAATGTTTCTGGAATTTCTTGCGAGCGAGGCCGCGAAATATCCCAACTTCAAACTGGTTATGCACGCAAACGTAAACCGTACCGTAGAAGAAAATGGCGTGGTGCGTGGAGTTCGCTATGCAGAGGGCGAAGACGTGCAAGAGGTTCGAGCGCAACTGGTGGTGGGAGCGGACGGAAGATTTTCGCAGATGCGACGGCTGGCGGGTTTCGAGCCGGTCAAAACCTCGGCGCCGATGGATGTGCTGTGGTTCCGGCTGCCGAAATTGGCGGGCGAACCGGAGATTTCTGGAGGCGCGTTCGGAGGAATTGGCCGAGGACGCATTTTTGTGCTGCTGGGACGGAATGAGTATTGGCAAGCGGGACTAGTATTTCCGAAGGGACAATATCAGCAGTTGCATGCAAAAGGAATTGGAGCTGTGCGGGAGCAGATCCGCGAGATCGATCCGCGATTCGCGAAGCATGCAGAAGCACTGACGGATTGGCAACAATTGTCACTGCTATCGGTGGAGTCGAGCCGCTGCCCACTGTGGCACAAGCCGGGATTGTTATTAATTGGAGATGCGGCGCACGTAATGTCGCCCGTGGGCGGGGTGGGAATCAACTATGCGATTCAGGATGCCGTGGTAACGGCGAATGTGTTGACTGGACCGCTGAAGTTGGGCCAAGTAACGGACGCGCATCTGACCGAGGTGCAGAGGCAACGGGAATGGCCGACGCGAACGATACAACGCTTTCAATCATTCTTGCAGAACCGGTTGATTGCCAGCGTATTGCTGTCTCAACAAGTAGGGAACGTGCCGTGGCAGTTGCGATTGCTTACGCAAATCCCGGTGATACGAGATTTGCCTCCGCGGATGATCGCGTTCGGGCCAAAGAGAGTGCGACTGAATGAAGTGTAAGTGGCGGCGATGCATTAATTCGTAAGGGATTAGTCGCGATCGCGTTCTTCGCGTGTAATCTTGGCGGAGTCTGCCGGCTTAGGGGCAAAGACGGTGAATTTGAGCGCGGGCATGGGCGTGTCGCCCATGCGGTCTTGCCACAAATATTTATTGAGGACGACGGTGTCTGCGGCGTCGGCATGGCTGAAGTCCAGTCTGCTGCCTTCTTTCCATTCCTTGGTGTTCGCCTGATAGAGCAAACCGTTGTCGCGATTGCGATAGTCGGCGACGAACGGCGGCTGATTGCCGGGGCCGCTGAAAAGTGGCGCCATCACGGCCGCGCGTGAATCGTTTACATTCATTGGTGGAGCGCCCAAGAGCGACTCAATGGTATGCACCATGTTGATGGTGGTGTAGAAGTGGTGGTCAACGAAGGGCACGGACTTCCCTTCTTTTGATTCTGGAAGCGGAGCATATTTGCTGATGACCAGCGCGATGCTGCGATGAGAATCCACGTGGTCGGGCCCGCTCTGTGCATCGTCTTCCAAAATCAGAATGGCGGTGTCGTTCCAGTAAGGACTATGAGAGATCGCGTCAACGACGCGGCCGACGGCAAGGTCGTTGTCGGCAACAGCAGTCGAGGGAGTAGGCTTGCCGATTACGCCACCTTCAGTGTGATCGTTGCCCAGGCGCAAAAGGGTGAACTGCTGCATGGGGTCCTTGCCCGACTTGCGAGCCGCGAGAAACGAATTGAATTCATTAAGGAACTCGTCGACACGGAGCTGATCGGGGTAAGCAACTTCGAAATCCGGGAATAAGAGATCGAAGTGACCACGCAATTCGATTTCCGCGGCAATATTCTTGGCTGGCACTGGAATATCCCACCCAAAAGGGCTTGGCCCACCGCGTGGATCGCCCACATTTTTCGGGAGTGGTTCACCTTTTTTGATGACGGTATGCGGACAAGCAACTCCAGCTACTTTGGGAGGGCCGGCGCTCGGAAGGTTCGTGCCTGCAGGTTCGTTGCACCATCTGGTGACGATAAACTCGCCATAGTGACGGTAGGAGATCCCGTGCTTTGCGAAGTTCTTCCAGAGGTAACCACCTGTGGGTTCTGCGACGTCCGGTAAGCCTTCGGCAGCGGCAACAGAGCCGAGAAACTGGCCTTCGGAATCATAGGTGTATTCGCCGCCTCGATAGGCGATCGGCCAGGTTTTCTCTACATAGTCGGAAACGGAAGCGGAAGTGGACCAGATGTGGCCATCTCCAGAGACATCTCCACTGTCGTAGAAATTGTCCAGGATACCGAATTGGCGTGCGAGTTGGTGCTGATTCGGCGTGATGTCTTCGCCGTACATGGTGAGGGAGGAGTCGCCGTTGCCTGCGGCAATATCGCCAAATACCTGGTCGTAAGTGCGGTTTTCCTTGATGATGTAGATCACATGGTGAATTTTATTTTCGCCAGAGGCAAACGGAACGTTGTCGCCGTTTCCGTGGGCGAGATTGCTGGCCACCACTTGCGCGGTCCATTCGGGTAGCTTCGTGGACACTTCTGAGAGAGGGACACGCGCGAGCGAACCCTGGGTGATGGCCGCAACATAAGGAAATTTCGGAAAGCCATATTCATCCTTCTTCGAAATTGTTGGATTAGGAGCAGAGCCGCGTCCTTTCGCGGTGCCAATTAGAAGATCGGTTGAAGTTGCAGCTACTACCGTCGGATACCACTCGGTGGGGATGAATCCTTGCGCTTGAATGGTTGCACCTGGTACGGGATGGCTCACATCGAAGACCGCGACGGAATCGGAGATCGCATTGGCGGAGAATAGAGACTTTTCATCTGCCGAAAGGGCTAAATATTCCGGATCGCTCCCGCCATATTTTTGGCCAGGCAACTTCGTGGAGAGCGAATAGAGCAATTTGCCGGAATGCGTGTCGAGAACGGCGATCTCGTCGCGATTGGTTAGGGCAACGTACAAAAGCGAATCATCTTTGTTCAGAAGCAGAGCGGTTGGGTGTGAGCCGCCCGCTTGCGGTGCGGATGGCTTCCTGAGCGGAATCATGCGGAGCACGCGTCCGGCAAGGAGATCAAGTTCGGCGACGGTGGACGCATTCCAAAGGGAAACAAAACCGCGCTTGCCGTCTTTGGTGATCACCGTCGTGTACGGCAGGGAGCCTGGGATTTGGTGAAACAGGGAGAGATCGAAGCGATGAACGATCCGCCCGTCCGAAGTGTCGAGGAGAATGGCCTCGTCGGAATTTTCGCTGGCAACCAGGATGCGTTCTTCTTCGCCGTTTTTGGCGACGCTAAGTCCGGCGGGGTAGGTGACATCTTTCAATTCATCACGGCACAGTTTACCGGGAGGCAGTTTTGTTCGCGGAGAGAGAGAGAAAAACCGCTCTGGCGCTACTTTCCCATTTTCAAACGTGTATACGGCAATGCCGTTGCCGGTACTTCCCTTTTGCTTGCCGAGCGGATCGGTAAGAGAAGCCATGGAAGCATATAGATGATGGTCGTCAAGGCTGAAGGCAAGGCCGAGAAAATAAGTTTGCTTCGCAGACTGGCCCAGACGAGCGTCTGGAAAGTCGGTGAGCTCATTTGTCTCTAGATTGAGCACAGAGAGAGACTGCTTCTTTCCAGAACTATACGAACCGTAGCCGCTGTGCAGCAAGACGGCGAAGCGGCCGTCGGGAGAAACCGCAATCGCACTGGGAAAGTTGTTGGTGCGCTGCAGGTGGCCGGGAACTTCACCAAGCAATTTCGAGTTGGGCATCTGCTTCGAGGCGTACGGAGACGCAACGTCTTGCGCGAGAACAGAGACCGATGCGAAGGAGAAAATCAACAGCGGCAGAAAGTTCAGCGATCGATTAGAAATTTGCATGGCGACATTATAGTGGATTTTTGTATTAGGGAGATGAAGGGCCGTCAGCATTCAGGGTTGGCTTAGCTTCCCGAGTAGCGCTGTTCTTTCCAGGGATCGCCGTAGGCGTGGTAGCCATTGCGTTCCCAGAAGCCAAGCTGGTCGTGGTCGAGAAGAGTGAAGCCGCGCACCCATTTCACGCTTTTCCAGGCATATAAATGCGGAACTACCAGGCGCAGTGGACCACCGTGCTCGGCGGTCAGCGGTTCGTGATCATGCTCAAAGGCGAATAGGACGTCGGGACGCTGGAGGTCCTTCAGTGGGATGTTGGATGTGTAACCTTCTTCGGCGAAGACAAGCACATGTTGCGCGGATGGCTCGGCGTGTGCGCGCTGCAACACTTCGGTGAAGAGCATGCCCTTCCATAGATTGTTCAGCCTGCTCCACCGCGTGACACAGTGAAAATCGGAAGTGACTTCCGTTTGCGGAAGGGCGCGAAATTCCTGCCAGGTGAAGCGCGACGGGTGATTCGACTAGACCATCGATTTTGAAGTCCCATCGTAAGGGGTCGAAACGTGGAACACTTCCCGCGTGTAGCACCGGCCATTTGATCGTGAGGGATTGGCCGGGTGGGAGGCGGCCTTCGGCGCGCGCTTTCTTCTCCATTTCCCGCCGTCCACCATCATCTCCAAATAGTGGCATGTGATTCTCCCTGCTCATTAGAGCATTGTGGCTGAAAAAGGTTTCTTGCGTTGTGCACTCAGTGGCCAATTCGGCCGTTGTTAAGCTGCCGCAAGTCGGTATCCTCAATACTTGCTGAGGATGCCCAAACTAGGAACCTGATACGACTCCCCTTTTTGACCTAGGGAAGCGCCGGAATGGAGGAAACCATGCCAAAAGAGTTTATGCCACAAGGAAGTGGAGATGCGGCCGAAGCACTGCAAGTCGCGGTAGAACGCTCGCAAAAGTATTTGCATGAACAAGCGTCAAGAAAAGTCTATCCAGACGATTCCAGCTTGCCATCGTTGGCACACTTTCACGAATCGTTCCCTGCGCAGATAAGCAGTCCGGCAGACGTAGTGCGGATGCTGGACGACTACGGATCGCGCGCGACAGTCAATACGACCGGTGGGCGCTACTTCGGATTTGTGATCGGCGGGAATTTGCCTGCAGCGCTGGCGGCAAGCTGGCTGGCGAATGTGTGGGACCAGAATGCGGCGTTTCGAGTGATGTCGCCGGTAGCGGCGGAATTGGAAGAAGTCGTTCTGCGCTGGGTGTGCGACATTTTAAATTTACCTGCAGATTGCGCGGGAGGATTGGTGACGTGCGCGACAACCGCAAATTTCAGCGCGCTGGCAGCGGCACGCCACGCTTTACTTAGCAAGGCAGGTTGGAATGTTGCCGAGGATGGAATGTTTGGGGCGCCGCCGATTGACGTGGTGGTGGGCGACGAGGTGCACGCCTCGATGCTCAAGGCGCTGAACATGGTGGGATTTGGGCAGAAGAGGGTCATTAAGGTTCCGGTGGACAGCCAGGGACGCATGCGCGCGGACAAACTGCCAAAGCTGAATAGCAATACCATACTGTGTATTCAGGCGGGAAACGTGAATAGCGGATCATTTGATCCGGCGGAAGAGATTTGCACGCGCGCTCGCGAAAGCGGTGCGTGGATCCATGTGGACGGCGCGTTTGGGTTGTGGGCCGCGGCTTCGGCAAAATACCGGCATCTGCTGAAAGGATTTGAGCTGGCGGATTCCTGGGCTACGGACGCACACAAATGGCCGAATGTGAACTATGACTGCGGAATCGTGTTGGTTCGAGACGGTCTGGCGTTGCAGGCGGCCATGCACATTTCCGCGGCTTACCTCGAGCCAGGCCAGCGTCGAGAACCTACCAACCACACTCCGGAGGCTTCGCGGAGGGCTCGCGCAATTGAGTTGTGGGCAGGATTGAAATCGCTGGGAAGAGCGGGGCTGGCGGAACTAATCGAACGGACATGCGCATACGCTCAGCACTTTGCCGCGGGCCTACGAGAAGCAGGCTATGAAATTCTCAACGACGTGGTGATCAACCAAGTGTTGGTTTCGTTTGGGACAGCAGAACAAACACGCGAAGTGATGCGGCGCGTTCAGAAAGATGGCACTTGCTGGTGCGGCGGAACCGTGTGGCAAGGAAAGACTGCGATGCGGATCAGCGTATCTTCTTGGGCGACGAGTGAAGAGGACGTGGAACAAAGCCTGGCGGCGATGCTGCGGATTGCGAAGGAAGTGGTCGGTTGATGGGTGACCTGACCTAGATTTGATGCGTGAGAAATACGGGAACCTGCGTGTTATTCTTTTCCTATGACAGCTCGAATACTGGATGGTTTGAAAATACGCGATGAAATCTTCGCGGAACTGAAAACTGAAGTCGCCCAACTGACCGCGCAAGGGGTACGCCCCGGGCTTGCGGCAGTGCTGGTTGGCGAGAATCCCGCTTCGCAAATTTACGTGAAGAGCAAAATTGCGGCGTGTGAGCAGTTGGGCATGGCGCATTGGCTGCACACACCGGCGTCTTCGATGAGCACGGAAGAATTGCTGCGATTGGTGCAGGATTTGAACGAAGACAACAACGTCGACGGGATACTTGTGCAACTTCCCTTGCCATCGCAAGTCGATTCAAAGCGAATCCTGGAAGCGGTGGACCCGGCGAAGGATGTGGACGGGTTCCATCCGGTGAGCATGGGACGGTTGGTGAGTAACCGTCCGGGGTTGGTGGCGTGCACACCGGCGGGCTGCATGGAAATGCTGCGGCGGTACAAGATTCCCGTTGAAGGAACGAACGCAGTGGTGCTGGGGCGGAGCGACATCGTGGGCAAACCGATGGCGCTGCTGCTGCTTCACGGCAACGCGACGGTGACGATATGTCACTCGAAGACACGCGATCTGCCCGATGTGGTGCGCCGCGCGGACATTCTGGTGGCGGCCATTGGCAGAGCCGGATTTGTGCAGCCCGATTGGATCCGGCCAGGCGCTACGGTGATTGATGTGGGGACGAATAAAGTGACGGATGCTCGCGAGGCTGAAAAATTGTTGCACAATTTTCCGGAACGGCTGGAAAAATTCCGGGCAAAAGGTAACGTGCTGGTGGGCGACGTGCATCCCGACGCAATTCAGATTGCGGGTGATCTTTCGCCGGTTCCCGGTGGCGTAGGTCCGATGACCATCACGATGCTGATGAGCAATACAGTGAAAGCGGCGCGACTGCGGCGGATTAAGAATGCCGCGAAGGCTGGTCATTAGACGGCCGAGTCGGAGAGGAGTTGCCACGTCATGCATCGCCTGGGGCTGACCGGAGGAATCGCCAGCGGAAAAAGCGCGGTTGCAACGATGCTGCGCGACATGGGGTTCCCCGTGCTGTCTGCCGATGCGGTTGCCCACCAGTTGATTGAGCCCGGACAACCCGCACACGGCGAAATATTGAAAGAGTTCGGTGCAAGCATTGCCACGGCCGACGGGCACATTGACCGCCCAAAACTGGCGGCCATCGTCTTCTCTGATCCTGCAAAACTGGTTCGTCTGAACGAAATCATCCATCCGCGCGTGGAAAAAATGATGCTGCGGCAATTTGACGAGTGGGAGCAAAACGGGATACGCGATGCCGTGTTCGTGGAAGCAGCGCTGTTGATCGAGGCCGGATTCGAGAAGCAGCTGGATGGGTTGGTGGTGGCGTGGTGCAGGCCGGAGCAACAAATAGAACGGCTGCTAGCACGAGGCATGAGCGAATTGGAAGCCAGGCAGCGGGTGGGCGCGCAATTGCCGGTGGAAGAAAAAAGGAAGCGGGCCACCTATAGCATCGATTGTTCTGGAACGATTGCAGAGACGCTGGCACAGGTGCGGGAATTGGCTGGGAAGCTTCGGCAGACTGCGTGAGTGTTTTTGTACGAGAGAAAAGCGGTCGGCGCAAAGCCGTCCCTGCACAAAGCGTCTGCCCACATTGTGTGCGTTAAGGGATCAAAGAGAAGATTTGCGTAGACGCAGGGCGTTGGTAATTACGGAGACGGAGCTGAAGCTCATCGCGGCGCTGGCGAGCATGGGGCTTAGCATCCAACCGAAGATGGGAAATAAGACCCCGGCGGCGATAGGGATTCCCAGGGCGTTGTAGAGGAAGGCGAATCCCAAATTTTGTTTGATGTTGCGGACGGTGGCGCGAGAAAGCCGCCGCGCGCGTGCGATGCCTCGCAGGTCACCTCTGACCAAGGTGATCCCGGCACTTTCTATGGCGATGTCTGTGCCGGTGCCCATGGCGATGCCTACGTCAGCCGCCGCAAGAGCCGGAGCGTCGTTGATGCCGTCTCCCGCCATGGCCACGATGCGCCCCTGCTGGCGCAAATTTTCAATTGCTTGCGCTTTGCGCAGTGGTAAGACTTCCGCTTCAAATTGGTCAATGCTCAGTTGTTGGGCAATGTTCGCCGCCGCGGCGTGGCGGTCGCCTGTAAGCATTACTACGCGCAAACCATCTTCGCGCAGGAGTTTCAAGGCTTCGGCGGTTGTAGGCTTTACACGGTCGGTGAGGAGAAGCATTCCTTCCACGCGACCATCTACGGCGCAAAATACACCGGTGGCCACAAACGCGCTCCCCGAGGAATGTGGTTCTGCCGGGCTTGAGTTGAGGGAAATATTTTGGGACTGCAGGAATTTTCCCGAGCCCGCAACTATCCACTTTCCAAGGACGCGGCCTTCCACTCCTCCACCGGGCATGGTTTTAAATTCTGAGACAGGAGCGAGTGGGAGCTTTTTTAGTTCTGCAGCACGGACGATGGCGCGCGCCAGAGGATGTTCACTGGAACGCTCGAGGCTGGCAACGAGGGAGAGAAAAGAGTCCTGGGAGTATTTGCTCTCTGCACAGACCGCAATGTTTGTGACGGTGGGCTTCCCTTCCGTGAGAGTGCCGGTTTTGTCGATTACCAATGTATCGACGCGGGCGAGCGTTTCAAGCGCTTCGGCATTTCTTACGAGGACGCCCACCGTGGCGCCGCGACCGACGGCGACGAGGATGGACATGGGCGTAGCCAACCCCAAAGCGCAAGGGCACGCAATGATGAGAACGGCTACCGCAGCCAACAGGGCGTGCGCAAATCGCGGCTCTGGCCCCCAAAACACCCAGGCCGCAAAAGCACCGATCGCGGTCAACACCACTGCTGGAACAAAATAACTGGCTACTTTGTCGGCCAAACGCTGCATCGGTGCGCGGCTGCGCTGCGCTTCACTGACAAGTTTTACAATTTGCGCAAGAAGGGTGTCGCTCCCAACGCGCTCAGCCACCATCACAAAACTTCCGGAGGAGTTGAGAGTTCCGCCCGTGACAGGCTCACCGGCGGTTTTCTCGACAGGCAATGGCTCGCCCGTAACCATTGATTCGTCAATGGTGCTTTCACCATTGCGGATCTTTCCGTCGACGGGAACGCGCTCGCCGGGACGCACGCGAACGCGATCTCCCGGTTTCAGTTGTGACAGCGGAACGTCGCGCTCCACGTTGCCTTCTACCAGGTGAGCGGTCTGGGGTGCGAGATGAAGAAGTTCACGAATTGCGCCGCTGGTGCGTTGCCGCGCCCGCAACTCCAAAACCTGGCCGAGCAGAACGAGTGTGATGATCGCAACCGCGGCTTCAAAATAAACAGCTACGCCTCCATGCATGTCGCGAAACGAAGCAGGAAAATATTGCGGGAAGAGCGTTGCCGCCACGCTGTAGAAATAAGCCGCGCCCGTGCCCAGACCGATGAGCGTAAACATGTTGGGACTACCGTGAGTTAACGACCACCAGAAACGTTGAAAAAATGGCCCGCCACACCACAAGACGACAGGGGTGGCGAGCAGGAGTTCGATGCCATTTTTGAGTGTCGAGAATAGGTGAAGACCGAGGAGTTCGCCAAACATGGAGAGCGCCAAAATCGGGATGGAAAGAGCAGCACTAATCCAAAAACGTTTCCGCATGGAGTCGTACTCTGGGTCGGCCTGCTCCTCAGCCACAATATCCATCGGTTCGAGAGCCATTCCGCATTTGGGGCAAGTGCCGGGACCGATCTGCACAATTTCGGGATCCATGGGGCAGGTGTAGCGAGTACCTTTTTGCGGTGATCGCTTGTCTGTGGCAGTGCGGACATCAAGCTCCATGTCCGCCCTGCCGGGAGCGGCGAGGAATTTCTCTGGATCCGATGCAAAACGTTCGGTACAGCGAGTGGAGCAAAAATAGTAGGTCTTACCGAGGTGATCGAACTTCCCTGTCGCTTTTCCCGGGGATACCGTCATTCCGCAGACGGGGTCTTTTTCTTTCCCGTCGCCACTCAGGATGCCTAGTGTCGGTTTGCCTTGGGCAGCCATGGACAAAACCGCCAGCGAACTTTTCGTGTCCGCTTCCTGAGCCTGCAAGGCTGCCGCATATTCTGCTGGTTGTTGCGCGAATTTCTGGGCGCAACCTGGAGAGCAAAAATAAAAGGTTTTGCCGGCGTGCTCGAGTTTCGCTCTGGCATTCTCTGGATCTACATCCATACCGCAAACCGGATCGCGTACTAAAGTGGTTGCCACAACATCCTCACCTTCTTAACCAACCGCAAATGCGTTCGGATTCTGCCGCTGATAGCGCGCTCTTAACGAAGATGCGTATAAATCAATTCCAGCAGTTCGTCATACATGGCTGCGGATTCCTCGGGCTTTCCACTGGAAATGGCGTGGTCGGTACAGTGCAGCAGGTGATTCTTCATGAGATTGCGGGCCACGCCGCGCAAGGCTTCCTGTACCGAAGCAATCTGCACGATGACGTCCGCGCAGTAGCGGTCTTCGGCGACCATTTTCTGCAAGCCACGGATTTGCCCTTCAATCCGGCGGAGGCGCTTGGTGTTGGACTCTTTCAACTTGGCATCAACGCCGAAGGCCTTTCGCGGGTGTACATGAGTATTTGTGTTGTGCGAAGCGGAGCGGGCGATTGGAGTGTGCTTATTCACCGACATTCGATATACCCTCCACCCCTATATATACCCCTACCCCCTATATAAAGTCAAGGGTAGATCTGGTGGCGTGGGAACGGGTGGGGTAAAGAGACCGAGCAGCGCCGATTTGGGTCGTCCTGACTCAATCGCGACCCTTGGAAGGGCGTGGCACTCTAAAAACTGGCGTAAGCATTGCAAGCTGCGGCGGTCAGAAGTACAGTATCGGTCTGCCGGGAGATGGACACGGAAGTTCCGGCTAAGACGCGTGAATCGGTTCTCTCGCCCTCGCAAACCGAACGCTAACTCCCAAGGCAGTAGTTCTGCAACTTGAAACTGTAGGACCGGACACAGGGACTGGAAGGGCTATCAGCCTGTGCAGCCGGGGAACGGAGGTCATGCCCATGTTTCTTGATTTCTTTCACTTGCGCGAACAGCCGTTTGGCGTCACGCCAGACCCGGCGTATTTGTACGCGAGCCGGACACATTGTGAGGCGCTCGATTCGCTGACGGAAGCGATTCTGGGCGACCGAGGATTTCTGGCGCTGATTGCCGAACCGGGCATGGGCAAGACGACGCTGCTGTATCAAGTGCTGGAAGGACTGCGCGACAGTGCGCGCGCGGTGTTCCTGTTCCAGACACAATGCAATTCTCGCGAATTCTTCCAATATCTGATGAGCGAACTGGGAGTTGATTCCACAGGCATGGGAATGGTGGCCATGCACAACAAGTTGAATGAAATTTTGTTTGCGGAAATGTTGGCTGGCCGGCGTTTTGTCCTGATCGTTGATGAGGCGCAAAACCTGGACGATGCGGTGCTGGAAACGATCCGGATGCTTTCGAACTTCGAGACGCCACATGCCAAACTGCTACAGATTGTGCTGGCGGGTCAGCCTCAACTGGGAGAAAAACTGGAGCAACCACATCTTTCGCAACTGCTGCAGCGCATTGCCACGGTGAAATATCTGGAGGCGCTATCGCCGGAAGAAACGGCCGGTTACATCGATCATCGACTTAGGGTGGCGGGGTATCACGGCGGAGCTGTATTCGAGCCGGACGCTTTGACGCTAATAGCTGAGCGAAGTGGCGGCAATCCGAGGATTATCAATATGATTTGCTTCCGCACGTTGCTGGAAGCGTATGGCAGAGGGCAACAAACGGTGTCTCGCGAATTGGTGGAGAAGGCGGATCGCCAATTAGCAGTAACAAAGGCTGCCCGACCGATGATGAAGTCAATAGCTCCTCCAGAGACACTGCCAACACCGTTGGTATTGCCGGCGCATGCGATCACCGATCCGGTAGTAAAATCTCTGCCTTCGGAACCGGCTCTGCAACTCTCCTACAAACCGCGTGCGGAATTTGGCAAGCCTAGATGGGGACCTTGGATCGCCGGGATCGCCGTCGTACTTTTGGGCGGAGGACTAGCCGTGCCGCGCAACCTGCTGAAAGAAACGATGCAGAGGATGCGCGCGCAAGTAACCGCTACCAAGAATCTGGTGGAACGCGGAGTTGAGGAAAGCGGGAAGCAAGCACAGCCAGCCGCGGAAACACCCGACGGAAAAGTGTCGGGCGTATCGGGGCCAAATGGGCAGGCCATGCCAATTGTCACGGCGATTCAGGCTTCCAGTGCGCAGAACGACGCGCGGATCGTAGTGCTGCTGGACGAACCAGTGCAGTTTGACTCGGCGCGGCTGGATTCGCCCGACCGCATTTATTTCGATTTACACAAAACACGGTTGGGCTCATCCGTGGAGCAGCGAACAATTCCTCTACAAACGGGTCTGCTCAAAGATGTGCGCGTCGCGCAGAACGGCGACGATGTGGTCCGACTGGTGTTGGAAGCCGACGGAGCGAAAGACTACTCAGCGCAATTACTTACTGATCCGAACCGGTTGGTGATCGACGTCCATGGCGTTGCGACGGATAGCTCGAATCGCACTGTGATGCCGGAAACCCCAATCCAAAATGTGGGGGTGGCATTCGCAGACGCCAATCACGGAGCGAGCAATCAGCTCTCACTGACACGGGAGTTGGGGTTGAAGATCAACCGAATTGTGATCGATCCGGGCCACGGCGGGTACGATACGGGAACGATGGGGCCGCGTGGACTGCTGGAAAAGAATCTTTGCCTCGATGTGGCGCTACGACTGGGTCAGATGATCGAAGAAAACATTCCGGGGACACAGGTGGTGTATACGCGGAAGGACGACCGCCACGTGCCATTGGAAGAGCGCACCGTCATGGCCAACGACGCAAACGCGGACTTGTTTATCTCGATTCACGCGAACTCGAGCAACATCCGTGAAATACGCGGCGTGGAGACCTATTACATGAGCATGGCCACATCCTGGGAAGCGCGGGAACTGGCTGCGCGCGAAAACGCGTTCGGGCAATCTTCGTTGCACGATCTTCCAGACTTGCTGAAGAAGATCGCCAGCAGCGACAAAATCACCGAATCAAGGCAACTCGCCGGCGAGATTCAGAATGCGCTCTCGAAGCGGTTACAGTTGGTTAGCCGGCAAGAGATGAACCGCGGAGTAAAGCGAGCGCCGTTCATCGTTTTGACGGGAGCGAACATGCCCGCGGTGCTGTCGGAGATTTCGTTCGTTAGCAATGCGAGCGACGAAAGCCTACTACTGGATGGTGCGCAGCGGCAACGCGTGGCCGAGGGGCTGTATCGCGGGATAGCTGCCTATCTCGATAGTTTGCACAGCATGCAGCAGAAGAGACAGAAGTTTGTGAGTGTAAACCACACCGGAGGATCGGGCGGGCCGGGGTTTTAGTCGGCGGACTATGGGGGAATTTGAAATTGGCAGGCATTCAAGAATTGTTTGAGGGACTGGTATAATTCAACTATGACACTCGTGGAGATTACCTACAACCTGCACTCTTCGCTCAGTAACGAGCAACTGGCCAGCCTCGGCAAATTCTCGAATACTTACGGACTGCGGAAGATTCGCGTCGATGAACATAAGAATACGATCTCTCTGGAATATGACGCGTCGCGGTTGCGTGAAACGCAAGTCGCACAGGTTCTTGGGCATGCGGGGATCTCTGTAAGCCGCCAAGCGAACGATTCGCTGGCACCAACATGGAAAGAAAGCCCACTCAATCAGGTCTGATTCTGGGCGCGGCGCGATTGCTCGCTGGGTTTAAAAAGTCCTCCACCTCAAATAATAGTAGCCGCTACAGCACATAGATGGCGGCGTGAGGCCGCCCCAACATTGGAAAGAGACGCATTGAGGGTCGGTATGCCCTGCAAGTCGTGCAGGTCAGTCAACCAGAAGAAATTCAGCGCGGAGATGGCCATCCATTTCCCCCAACTAAAAGATATTGACAAGCTCGTCGTGTGGGTATTTCCTAAGGTTGTTGTCTGCTTGGATTGTGGCACCGCAGAATTTGCGGTTCCGGAACAAGAGCTGCGCCAACTCGAAAAGGAATACGCCGCCTCCGCAGGTTAACCTAGAATTGAGTCTTACTGCTCACTGAGAATAAACGGCTGAGTGTTCCGCACAGATGCTCTGGAAAACGTGCTCGTCTTTCTCGCCGTGAAAGCTGCTCAAGGCGTACCCACAGAGGATATCCACACCAAAGGTTTTGCCTACCTCGTCCCAGAGTTGTTCAAGCCGAATCGCGGCGTCGACCTTACCTTCTACCCACAAGACAGGTGAACATTCTCCGCAAGCCACAACGCCATAATGCTCTTGCCTCGTCGCTTTGGCTGCTGCCTCAATGAGACCACCTACAACCTGGAAAAATCGAGCCGAGTCAGGCATATCATTGACCATAAATGTGGCGAGCGTTTTGTTCACATCCAACTGAATGTAAGTCCCCTCTTGGGTCGCGGAATCAACATCTACACCCTGTGCCTTCAATCTCGAAACGAGACCGTCCCGGTGCGACTCGGTAATGACAACGATAGCCGCACGCCCGGACTCGAGGGCAACAGCGATAAAGCGAGCAAAGGTGTCAAGAAGAAGTGCGTCGTCGGAATAGAATTGAACCTCATGGCGGTGAGCGGCTATCTCCGCTGAGGTGTCGGTGAACTGGTGACCTTTTACGCTGCTACTGAAAAATTGCTTACCCCCAAGAACTGCGTCCACGGCAGACAGGAGTTCGCGTCCGGCATCTGTCTTAAGAACGTAACCCAACGCGCCCGTGCTCAAAGCTGCCCGGACGACGTCGAGATCACGGTTCTGACTTAGGAAGATAATTTTTGAGCTGGGGGAGCATTGTCGTATCCGCCGGGCGGCTTCGATTCCATTTAATTTGGGGAGACCGATGTCCAGCAGAATTAAGTCCGGCTTCAGGTCTTCCGCCTTCTGAACGGCTTCTGATCCGTCCGACGCCTCGGCGATGACTTGCCATGCTGGCCGCTCCTGAAGCAGCGAATGGACTTGGCGTCGCCAATTCTCAAAATCATCTACTACCAGAACGCGAATCAATAACAACAGTCGTTGCTCCATTTCTGTTCTTGAATAGGAGCGCGCCGCGCGCGCAAATTAGTTGCACGAATATTCAAGTTCCTGCGCCCATGAAAGTCGACTCAAAAGTGGTCATCGTGTCACAGAGCACTGCCGACGGACCAACTACTTATCTCATTTCACTGCTTCTAGCAACGCAGTTACGGTCGGGTACCGACCTTGGTCTCTGCGCTGTTCTTCATGCGAATCTTGCGGTCTCTCATTTCCTTCTACTCTCGGTGCTCTTTCTGGGCGGAGAAGCTCCTCTAATTGCAGCGGTAAAATCATCCCACGCGAAACTGAACAAGTCGTTGCACCCTAGCAGTCTTGAACTTGCTCCAGCACAATTACGTGGAAAAACGACGGAAACTGAACTGCGAACAAGTCAGACAAAAGAACAGTCGGCTATCCGGAACTAATTGCCATATCTAACGCATTATAAAAGTGCGCGCTTTTGGAATAGGTTTTGCTCGTTCGCATCTCTACCTACAACAAGGAGCGCCCTCATGAATGACGCCAAGTATATTGGGATGGATGTGCATACGGCAATGATTTCGGAGGCAGTTCGGGATTCGAACGGAAATCTGGTGATGGAAGCCACACTGGAAACGAAAGCCGAAACTATCCTCGAGTTTGTTCGTGGTCTGCGCGGTAGTTTGCGCGTGAGCTTCGAGGAAGGAACGTGTGCCGCCTGGCTACACGATCATTTGAAACCCCACGTTACCGAAGTGTTGGTTTGTGATTCGTGTAAGAACGCCCTGTTGAGAGTGGGAAACAAGAACGACTGCGAAGATGCACGTAAGCTATCCGAACTGTTGTTCCTGAACAAGCTCCATCCGGTCTATCACGGCGAAAATGGAATCCGTACGCTGAAGGAACTGGCACGTAGCTACCTGACGATCACCCGCGATCTGACGCGCGTGATGAATCGCCTGAAGGCGATCTATCGAGGTTGGGGGATTGCTTGTGCCGGCCAGCAAGTCTATGCACCTCGCTACCGGGCAGAGTGGCTGGCGAAGATTAATGAAGCTGGAGTGCGTCGCCGCGCCGAATTCTACTATCAGCAGTTCGACGCCTTGGCGGCATTGCGCCAGCAAGTGCGACGAGAGCTGTTAGCGGAAGCCCGGAAACATCCGGCCACGCGACTGCTGCGGCAGATTCCCTCGATCGGCCCCATCTGCGCCGCTCTGTTGATCGCTCTGATGCAGACGCCATATCGCTTTCGTGCCAAGCGACAACTCTGGGCCTACTGTGGATTGGCGCTGAGAACGTACACCAGTGGGGAATATCGCTTCGTCGGTGACCAGCTCAAACGCTCCAAGAAGGTCCTGGCTGTCCGCGGGCTCAACATCAACCATAATCACGATCTGAAAAATATCTTTAAGGGAGCTGCCACACGAGCGGCTACTACTGCTGGGCCTTTTCAGAAATTCTACGAAGCTCGCCTTGCCAGCGGCATGAAACCACCGATGGCGGGCTTCACCTTGGCTCGCAAGATCGCGGCCACCACTTTGCTGGGTTGGAAGAAAGTTCGTTTCGGCGCAGAACATCTGAAACAACAAGCCGCTTAAGTGTTGGGTTGAGAACCGTCCTTTGCTGGATTTATTTCTGGTGCTGGCATTTCGGTTCTTCTGACGCTTCGGTTCGAGGGTGAGTATTCATAACCGCGTTAGGCAGAAAGTGCGCTTCGAGCACCGCGAGTCTGTTGATTAACTATATGCCCTATCGGCGCAAAGTTCCAAGCTCTATCATCTCGGGATTCGTTCGGCGGTGGCTCGCAATACGCTGGCCAATGCCAACGCTGTGCGCGACTGGCGCATCTATGCCGATTTTGCCCAGAGCCTGATCAGCATCGCCCGACCGTTGTATGCACAAGAGTCCTTCGGTGTTGATCTGCAAGAAACCGTCTACGCGCTCGACACCACGACGATCGATCTGTGTCTGTCGGTATTTCCGTGGGCGGTGTTCCGCAGGGCCAAGGCAGCCATTAAGCTGCATACGCTGCTCGATCTGCGCGGCAACATCCCCACCTTCATGCACATCAGTGGTGGCAAGGTGCACGAGGTCAACGTCCTGGACCAACTGCTGCCTGAGCCCGGCGCCTTCTACATCATGGATCGTGGTTTCCTCGACTTCGAGCGCCTCTATCGTTTTCACGAAGCCGGCAGCTTCTTTGTGACCCGCGGCAAGTCGAACCTCAAGGTCCAGCGCCGCTACTCGCATCCGTCGAATAACCAATGAAAGCTATAGGCCTCGAGCCTCAGATAGAACCATGGTTGACGCAGTTTCAACCACTCAGCTTGTCATGCTTCAGAGACTGAACGCGTCGTCAGGATAACAAAATGAATTTGCAGAGAGAGAAAACCCCAGAGACTCTCAACGTAACTTGCGCTGGAGAGCACAGCGAACATCTTCGCTCCTTCCAGTCGCCGGGGAGGTTTTTTCTCCCCTTTATGGAACGCGGTTACGGGTAACTTGGGTAGTGGAACCGCGAGTTTTATCTTCTCTCAATCCGCGCTGAGACTTTGCACGTATCTGTGCCAGGGAGAGGGGGTGTTCCAGCCGGGGACCACCCTGGGGCCCCTCGCTGACACTCCACACGTAGAGCAGCCGAAACGTGTGATCGTAAGAGTCCGATGGACTGTCTCGGATACGGCCCAAGATTAACTGATTGGAGTGCCGTGAGTTTGCCGAGCAGTGCAAAAACGACGCACACTTACTGCATTCCCTGCGACAGCGGCCTTTCGGCCCTCATTACGATTCGCTTGTAAGTGACTTAATTTGTTTGGTGATCCGGGCAGGACTCGAACCTGCAACCCGCTGATTAAGAGACCATCCAAAGAGTATTAAGATGGAGTGCGATTGCTTGCTATCGTGTTGAATTACCGCACCACTACAGGCTATCTGCTGCCCTGCCCGACTGTGCCCACTTGCTACGGTTTGTGATTGAGAGGGGGCACAAAACTGGGTACGGTATCCCCTTGCTAAGACCCCGTTCGTCGCCCACGGGATCACCAGTGCTTCGGCTTGTCCCCAGCCGTCGCCTTGGGTACTAGGCCCGACATCTCCGGTCAGCCGATTTATTAGGTCCCACTAGGTATTTCCCTAGTTGCGTGGATGTCCGGTCACAGTTAACCTCGCCCTCGGATTGGCGTTCACTGCAGTCACACACTGATCCATCCCAACCCGCCCTTTGAAATCACGATTAACTATTCGAGGAGGATCTGTAAGTTCATTCGCTGCTTTATTCGCCTCTCAGTCTGGTGGAGATTTGAATGCTGGAAATTTAGATCGAATTTCGCGAGGGCTGTGCCATGGAAATCACCAAATTCAATTCGCGACTTTTTGCCGCTTTGGAACAAGTGGCGGTAGATCTTCGGCGGGCACGCAACACCCTCACAGAACTGGGAAAGAGTGCCCTCGAGAGGGCCCAAAGACTACAGGAAGCACGTCGTGCAAGGGAAAACGATTTGCGAGAGTTACTGGCAAGCTCCCTCGATGCAATTGTTGGGAGCTGGCACTCCTCGATGCAATTGTGTAACCGCGGTAACATAACCAAATTCAATTCGCGACTTTTTGCCGCTTTGGAACCGGTGTCGGTACATCTTCGGCGGGCACGAAACACCCTCACAGAACTGGGAAAGAGTGCCCTCGAGAGGGCCCAAAGACTACCGGAAGCACGTCGTGCAGGGGAAAATGATTTGCGAGAGTTACTGGCAAGCTCCCTCGATGCAATTGTTGTAACGAACGTTGACCGCCAATTTGTTGCCGCAAATCCGAATGCCTTGCATTTGTTCGGAGTCTCGGAAATAAACTTAAGGCAGTTCACCATTGACGCCTTTCTCTTAGCAGGTCAACTTCTATACTTTGACGCAAATGGTTTGCCTTTCATAAGTCGAGAGGAGAAACAGGGCGAATGTCAGATTAGGCGTTTGGACGGAAGGTTACGAGTTGCAGAATATATTTTCGTCGCCAATTTTGCCCCTTTTCGGCATCTATTCATATTCCGAAACGATCGCGAATGCGCACGCATAAAACGAGTGGCCGCCTGATAAACGCGAGAGCCGGCGAACTCAATTACAGGCTGTAATCTTCCTAAAGCTATGAAGGCAACTTTTGGCAATTACTTTCCCTGGTCCAAGTATTGGAACTGCCCTAGGAGGGCTGGAGGTGCAACCATGATGTGGCGTCAATCTCGGCTGAGGTTATTTTGCCTTCTTTGGCTCCCTGCGGCTTGCTTTGGGCAAACCGCTAGCGGTGGTTCAAGTACGGTGTCGAATCCTCTCAACGTGTACGCTCCGCCTTGCATTTCTCAGGTTAAGCAGTACATCGCCGTGAATTGCCAAATTACTCCGACCGGAGGCACGCAACCATACAGCTATGCGTTTACCGGAGGCTTCCCAACGGGGATTTCCATGTCTACTGGTTTGGGCGGTGGCTTGATCAATGGCACACCCACAGGCATAACTGGCGTGCAGGCCACCGTGACCGTAACGGATGCAAGAGGGGGAATCGCCGCAACTTCGTTGATGATCACGCCCGCAGGGTTAACCGGCTCAGGCCCATGCGGCAGCTCCATCTGCGTCACGGGAGCCGGTTACGCGATCAAAACGGCGGAAGGTTATACGATTGCCACGTTAGCCACGGTGCAGATGGCGGCCACAACTTATTGGAGTGATGGCAGCACGCTTGATGTAACTTCCATGGCGACCTGGGGCTGCGCTCCGAGTCCGCAGTGCGGTTCGGTATCGGCAACTGGCCTTTATACGGCTGGAAGCTCCGTCGGCACCTACCATGTGACGGCATCATTATCTGGAGTTACGAATAACGGCGGGGCGGGAGTCGCGGTTACTGTGGCCACCATTCAGGCCCACTCCAAAGAGAGCGACCGAGTCGCAAATTCTGGCATGGTGATGAGGGAAGTCCTGCAACTGCGCAGTGGCATACCCGCGGCGGTGCTACAGAAGGCAGAATGCGTCATCGTTGTGCCTTCAACCCTCAAGTTCGCTGCTGGCGTTGGCGGAAGCTACGGGCGTGGGGTAATGACTTGCCGCGGAGGGCCCAACTTTCAAGGGCCGTGGGGGGCTCCGTCGATGATCGCACTCGGCGGAGGTAGCTTTGGCTTGCAGGTCGGCGGGCAGGCCACGGACTTTGTTCTTCTCCTGATGAATGACCGTGCGGCCAGCAGCATATTGACAAGCAAAGTGAAGATCGGCGCTACTGCCTCGGCTGCCGGCGGGCCTGTTGGACGTGAATCAACTGCTGCCACGGATGTATTCCTACGCGCAGAGATACTTTCGTACTCACGCGCTCGGGGACTCTTTGCGGGGGTGTCGCTGGAAGGTTCCACGTTACGGCCCGACAATAAGGCAAACCGAAAGCTTTATGGGAGAGATGTAAATGCGAAGGCAATTGTGCTCCAGGGTGAAGTTTCGCCGCCATCGTCCGCGCTGGAACTGCTATCGGTACTGAACAGCAAGTCACCCACCAACAGGTCAGCGGGCGCTGCCCCTCCTCCGCCTCCTCCCAATCGTCCGCCGGTAGCATCTTGTTCAGCTGATCCGACCCATGTTATCGATGGAAATGGAGAGACCGTTTTGGTCCGAGTCGATGCTAGCGATCCGGGCAATGATCGGCTTACCTATAAATGGACGACAACGGCTGGGGCCATTGAAGGTACAGGATCGCAAGTGCGGTGGAACCCCGCAGGTGTAGCACCGGGCACCCATTCTGTCACAGCCCAAGTGGATGATGGTCGCGGCGGAAATGTGAGTTGCGTAGCGGAGGTCCGAGTGGACCCGCGACCAAACCGGCCGCCAACGATCAGTTGCTCCGCGAGTCCAAGCTCGGTACAACCTGGCAGTCGCGTGCACATCACTGCGGTGGCAAATGACCCCGACAACGATCCGCTAACATTTAGCTGGGCATGGAGCGGTGGGCAAATCGTCGACTCCGGTTCGGAAGTCGACCTCGACACCACCCACGTTGAACCCTCGCACTACACTGTGACGGGCCACGTCAGCGATGGACACGGCGGCTCAGCGGATTGTCATACCGAAATCACTTTGGAAGCTCCGGCGGTGGAAGCCAAACTGGCCATCCGAAGTATCTATTTCCCAACGGCCCTGCCTTCGCCCGCGGCGCCAGATAGGGGCTTAGAGGAAAGTCAGCAACAGACCCTCACTTCGTTAGCGAGCGACTTCAAGGAATATCTTGCAAGCAAACCTGATGCGCATCTCGAGTTGCAAGGCCATGCAGATCGCCGCGGTAAACCGAAATACAATCAAGCTCTTTCCGAGCGCCGCGTCGAAATCACACAACGTTTCCTTGTCGGACTTGGCATACCGGAAGCAAATCTCTCGACTAAAGCGTATGGGGAAGAAGACAACATGAAGCCCGAGCAGGTAAAACAGTTGGTGGAGGAGCATCCCAACTTGACACAGAAACAGAAGGACAAAATTCTGAAGAACCTGAAGATGGTGACCCTCGCGCAAAACCGTCGCGTGGACATTACCTTGAGCAGTACAGGACAACAGTCCGTTCGCCAGTTCCCGTTCAATGCTGAAGATGCCTTGACGCTGCTCAGCTCAGGGACGAAGAAAAAACAGTAGAACTTGCTGATCCAGCTTGCTGAGCAGGTTTGCCTTAGTACTTGGCGAATTTTCACTGGTGAATGTGAACAGTGTTTGGAAGGCGGGTGTGTTTTTTTCCTCCTCTCTATAAGCCGATCGTTATTTCAGGAAGGCACGAATGAAAAACCAACTGGATTTCATCAAAACGACGGTCGTGGGAGGAATTGTCTTCCTCATTCCTGTAGTTATCGTCGTCATTGCGCTTGGTAAGCTGATTGGTGCTTTGAAGGTAATGGCCAAAGCTCTCGCACCACTGTTCGGAATAGAGTCCTTGGTCGGTGGGCTCATACTTGATCTCCTCGCAATCACGGTAGTTGTCTTGCTTAGCTTTGCTGCAGGGTTGATCGCCAAGCGCGCAACTGCCAAAAGCTTGCGGGCAAGACTAGACTCCACCTTGCTGAACTCCTTCCCGGGATACGCCCTTATCAAGGGTTTCGCGGAAAATCTCCGGCAAACTGAAGAACTCGCTGGAACTTTCCTCCCGGTTCTCGTCCAGTTTGACGACTATGCGCAGATTGCGTTTGAAACTCAGCGAGAACCCGCTGGCAAGGTTGCTGTCTATCTGCCCGGAGCCCCGAACCCGTGGTCCGGCACGATTGTCTACGTCTCAGACGAAAGAGTTAAGCCTCTTCCCATGACGTTGACAGAGGCGCTACGCAAGATTCGCACCTTAGGTAAGGGATCGATCGACATTGCTGCAAAAGAACAGAAGATCGGAGCGGCACGACAAATCTGAGGAGCCAGGCTGAAATAACTACCGCGTCTTCTTTTCTACACATTCAGATTGCCGGAATCGTGTTTATACTTTTCCAGCTGTTAGTTTGAAACATAATAAGCTACTTTCCGGCCGCCCTCTTCCGTGTAATACACCGTCACAATCGTACCTTTTGTTATGCCGGCGCGTGGGGTCATCCATCATAGAATCTTCGGTGAGTTTGTAGGTGGTGGTAAGGGTTGGTAAGTGGTGGCAAACAAAAGCGGACGATTCCCCCTCAACAACCATATGCTGCCAGTTGCAAACGCATACCGGTGTGAAAGTCCCTACAGCTAAACTACACAGTAGCAAGTGTGTGTCAGAATTTGCGCGTCTCACGCGGTTGTTTTTACTCGGAACGGCGGTAAGTCCCGTCCTGAGCCACTGGGATGCGATGGCCGTGGCATATGAGGGGTATCGTAGCGGATAAAAGCGAGTGTTTTGTCTGGCAAGTTCCTATTGCACAGTTCGGATTTCGGCTTCCGGCAATACCTGCGGAACCGATTGGAGTTTCGTCGGGGGCGGATTGAGACGCATGAGTGCTGCTTCAAGGGCCGATTCCTGAGGATGGACGTAATGAGCACTCACCCGGATATTTGAATGCCCAGCGACCTTTGCCAACGTCCATGCGTCACACCCGGAGACTCCCAACCTCGTGAGGAAGGTGTGCCGGACGCTGTGCAAAACGAAGTGTTTTACCTTTGCCTTTGCAAGTGTATCCAAATGCATCCGGCGCAAAGTCTCTGAGGCAATCTGCCAGACGTGCCCACTTTCTGGTTGGCACTGTTCAACGCTAAGACGTTCGAGCGTCGAGCGGCAGCGCACCGTCATGGGAATGATTCTCTGTGCCGCCGCACTCTTCCCGCTGGCAATCTGCATTGCCCCACTCCGGCCATTTGTGAAATGTATGTGCCGCCATTCCAGCGAGAGAGCTTCCCCGATTCGGAGGCCCGTATCCAAGAGCACCCTAACCAGTAGAGCGGTTCGGGGGCTGCTGCGAGATATAATTGTTCTTCGACGGGAGAGACTACGCGGTCACGCGATTTCTCTCCCTTAAGCAAACGCACTTTGGGCACAGCGGGAAGTAATCCCCACTCAACGGCTAGTCCCAAACAACGACGCAAGACTCTGAGCGTCGAATTGACAGAGCTAACTTGCAGTCCACCGGTGAGTCGATACGCCGCGAACCCGGCCACGTGCTCGGACGTGATGCCGTCCAGAGGCCGTGTAGCTAGGGCGTCGTGCTGTCGAATGGTTTTGAGGTTCGGAACATACCAGCGGCGGAGTGTTTGCGGGGAGGTTTGTGCGAACGTGTTTTTCGCCCACGGCTCAACGCGCTCAATGATGAATTGCCGAAGTGTCAGCATGGTCTCCTGCTTGAGCGGTTCCCCCCCGCAAGAGTTTCCCTTTAAATGCAGCCTCTACCTTGGCTGCTTCGCGTTTGTCAGTTTGCAGTGTGCTAAGTTGATAGCGCCTTTTATCCCACCAGAAATCACACCAGAAGATTCTCCCCCGCCGAACAACGCTCATGGTGTTGCCCTCCCGTCAAATGGTGCCTCCATCTGTCGCGCTACTCTTGGATTGCCCTGCTTGGTGCTTTCCTGAATGTGCTGGCCGTTGAAAATGAAGTGATACCAATATATTTTCCCGCGTTTGAAAATAGCCATGCTCAGTTCTCCTCTCCAGATATTTCTTTCCACACTTCGGGAAATTCTCGCTGCATGAATTCATCTTCTTCTCTGGTTCGTATTTCGTCCTTTAGATTCAGAATGAGCTGCTGGAAAGGAACAACGATCAGGCTGTTACTCTTGGAATATCGATTTAGAATGGAAGGCGGCACCACATCCCAACCCGAATTGGATTGAACTAAGATTTCGCAGCTTGGATCGGAATAGTTGCGGCCCACAAGTTTCGACTCCGCGATTTCTCGAACTGCCTTGCCAACAGCTTCTGGGCTGAACCCAAGCGAGACAAGCTCGGACGCGATCAGCATTCGGCAAATGTCTGGCCACTCGTATAGACGTCTGCTTCCCCTCCCCTGACCTGCACGAACTGCCGGTGGCAGGCCATATGCCACCCCTTCTGTAAAATTTTTTACACGCCACTGGTCAAGCCCCAAAATCCTTGCAACTTCACTGGTTGTGAATAGGCTTTTAGCTTTTTTCTTTCTCTGCCTCATTTCCCCTCTTTACAATTCGCACTATGAGAGTATACTACTCTCATAGTAGTAGCATGTACTTATTTATAGGAAAGTGCACTGGTTGTCAAGGGGATTGATGATGGCAGATCTGGTGGCAATCCAAGAGGTAGCAAAGGCGCTTTCTATCAGTCCGTGGACAGTACGGGCACATTTGAAATTGGGCAACATTCTTGCCGTCCGATGTGGCCGCCGCATTTTGATCCACAGAGAAGAGATTGATCGTGTGAGCAGACAGGGGCTTCCTTCACTGAAAGTAAATGCTACGGCCCAGAAGTAGCCTGAGACTTTTCTTCTTGAATTGCACGTCACGCAGTGGGGAAACAGTATGAATCCGGAAGTAGTTGAACTCCTGACGAAGCTGGCAACGGACCGATTCTACGGATCCGTGGAACTCAAGTTCGAAGCGGGGAAGCTGGTGATGGTCAAGAGAACTGAAACAATAAAGCCTGCCGATCTCTGTCGGGACACCCGAGGAAATTATGAGCGAAACCAATCCCGTTAGTCCTCTTGTCGGCGTCCCCATCTCCCAACGCATCTCGCTAGCGGCAAGCAATCCATTGCGGTGGTTGATTCCCGGCACATTGTTGGAAGGTGGAATCCATGTGCTGCATGGCCCCGAGGAGTGTTTCAAAACCACCCTTACCCTACAGATGCTAGAAACTTTGGGCCTTGGTGGCAGATTCCTGCGGTATGAATTGGCCGGAGGGCTGAGAGTTGGCCTTGCCGAATTGGAAATGACGGAGAGGATATTCAACGAGAAGCTGGCTTCATTTTCAAAAGCACGAAGAGATGGAGCGATCGCAGAGATCCTGACATTGAATGAGTCTGTTCGACTGGAAATACTTACAGCCAGAACAGCACAAAAGCGAATTAGTATTCTCACTGATTTTTCCAAACTGAATCAACTTGATGTCCTTGCCATCGACTCAGCGGCGAAGCTTTTCCCACCTTCATCGGATTCCTCCAGCCAAACTGCCGCGAGTGATGTTTTCAGTCATCTTCAAAATACGGGTGCTGCCGTATGGCTCATTGCCCATGATCGCAAGTCCGGTGTCGGCGAAGAGAAATCGTGTGGAAATCAAGAAATTGCAGGAAGCGGTAGGTTCGCGCAAGATCCTGACCTGATCCTGGAGTGTATTCGGCCAGACAAGCGAAGCCCCGAGGCTTACTTGTCATGGGGAAAGGTGCGAATAGGGTTCAAACAGGCCGATCTTCCAATGTTCTTCGATGCCGCGGAACAACGTCTATTCCCATACCATCCTTTCTTACACCTGCTTCCAGCCACTCGGGAGGAACTGCTTAAGGAGGCACAGGTCCGATTTCAATGGCAACGTTCCTGGGCGGATAGGTGGATTGAAAAGATGAAACCTGTCATGTTGCGGACGACAGAAGGTCACAAAGCTTGCTTTGAAATTGACCCTTCTAAAGACCCTAGAGATTTACTGGAAACTTCCAGTAATTCCCAAGGGCCCTAGGAAAGCGGAATGGAGTTTTCAACAATGGGAAGGGTAGACGATGCGGCGGAATGTGCTGGCTCTGCGGAAGCGCATCCAGCGACCTCACCGAGCACATCGTCTCCCCTCCCGCCAAATGCTCGGGAGGGATTAAAACTTCGGGGGTCTGGGGGCGAGTAGCCCCCAGGGGAGTTCCAATGCGAATGTGAAGTCACGATGAGATGTAGCTGGAAAGAAATGGGGGTGAGGAGGACCTGGAAATGAATTCTGAAAATAGATTGTATAAGTCGAATCGACAACCACTGCCGCTCTCCCGCATGCTCCGGTGGCACACCTCGCACACCCGTGAAGTCGACAGCATCAAACTGGCGGAGTGTCAGCGCCGATTGGAGGAGTTACGCTGGGAAGGTGTGCTTTTTGGGGAACGCCTCCGTGAGTTACGGCGTGCGCTCGGATGGACACAGTCGATGGCCGCATTGATGTTGGGCATAAGCACAAGGACGGTGATACGGCACGAAAGAGGTCAACATCGCCGGAAATGCGTCGTGGGAACGACGCTACTGAAGCTCCGCGAACTGGAGGCCTCCTGGGCATGTCTGCTAGTTGAGCACCTGATACGGATTAAGCGTATCTACCCTTGGCACCCAAGTGAGCAAAACCGATTGGAAAAGTAGCTGCGATGTTGTCACCTTTCATGCCCGCTCCTTCTCCCTCCTCTTCTGCTATCTCCCGCATCCCCTTCGTTCTCAACGTCGGCATCCGTACGGCCAAGACATAAGCAAAGGTCTACTTGGCTCAGCCCGTCCCTTATGCTATGTTCCTCGTCCTCAAGGCATAGGCCTGGACAGTCACCGGTTTCATCCGCCCAGAAGTGAGTGATGAGATGGTGCAGCAAATGCCTCCTCCTTCCAGAAGGCTTCACACACGAGTCGAGCCAAGGGACAGTGTTTGGGTCTACTGGGAATGCAGTGGAGGTCGCGACCTGTCTCGCGTCAAAAACGTCAGCGTGGGAGGCTTGTTCCTCGAAACCTCCAAGCTAAAGCGTCTAGGCGCGACGACCCATCTTCATTTTCTTGTCCAAGAGGGACAAATTCGGGCCGACGCTGTGGTGCGGCATGTAGAGTCGAGTCACGGACTAGGAATGAAGTTCAACGCAGTAAGTGAAAAGGACCGCCCGAATCTGGCGGCATTGATGAAACGGCTTCGGAGTTCGGCCTGAAGGCGTTTCCCCGGGCTAAACGTAAGAACAAGTAGAATCAGATGCGTGTAACCGGGAAGTACCTGCGTAGTTGAGGTGTCGCTCTTGAGGCTAAGTTCCTGTTCAACCGATTCAGCATCTCATTAAAGAACCATTCGTTACGGCACAGTTCCATATACGTTTTGCCTCGTAAACGCAGTTGATTGGGCAGGCGAAAATATTGCGGGAGAACTTCGATGCGTTCTGCCGACAAAAACGTATGCAAGAGACGGAGAGCTACGGGGCAGACCAGATGAGTTTTCCGCTCGGTCCTTCGATGCGTAATGAAACGGCGGAGGTTGTAGTCTTCCCTAAAACCTCCGAGTGTCCAATTGTGGTTCTAAACCCAAGCCCGTCCCAGAGTTTGATTGCTGGACCATCTTGAATGCCATTGCCACTCTTCTGGATTGAGACGGACAGAAGGTCCTCACCCTTGCTGATGTACCTTCCTGCTTCCTTTGAAGTGTTGGAAAACTCCAGCCCCTCGCCGTCTTCGTGACGACCAAGTATTAGCGTTCCGCCGTCAGAATCGGGCCGCATCGCAATTCGAGCATTTCCACCCAGGTCAGAGAAAACCAAACGATTGGCCGCAAAAATACCCTTAATCTTTTTGGAGTCATCCAAAAAGACGAGGCTGCCCTCGGTGCTATCCGCAGACAGGGTGGCCCGAGCGTGCCCATCCGGGCCGCGGAGTATAAACTCATCGGCTTCGATAATTCGCTTGGCTTTCTGCTGCGCACCCATCGATACCAGAGCGGCGGTGGTGATGATCGCTAGGACGCAACCCAATTTGAGATTCCGGTTATTGCGCTCAAGCCGCAATAGACGCTTTTCCATTCTTTCCAATTGTGAATCCACAGTTTGACCTCGCGTTCGTCTACCCGCCACTTGAGTCATCCCCGTGAGCACTTACTTCGGGCAGCGCCTAATCTTGATGCGCGACGCCTCCTTAGGTCAATAAGAATGTGACTCATCGGCTGTGTACGCATCGGCTGCGGACCGGGGAACATCGAACACGATGGCCCCAGATATTCGCATCCGTTTTGGCCGGGCAATTCGCCGCATACGCGCGGAACAGAAGATCAATCAGGAAGAGGCTACTGAGAGGTGCGGGTTGCACCGGACGTACTACAGCGGAATCGAGCGCGGCGTCAGGAACGTGTCCCTTGTGAATATCGGGAAAGTCGCCAAGGGATTGAAGAAAAGCCTACCTGAGTTATTTGGTCGCATCTGAACCCAACAAGGAACGGCTGCATGACTCAAGCAGAGCTTTTTGTGCCGTTCCGATTCCGAGCGCAACACCGGGCAACAGGCTCTAGCGGAATTGATGTCAGAGGGTCTTATCCAGCCTGTCGAGAAGGGTCCGAAAGGCGGTTGTTTTCGATACTATCTGGAGGGGGGATTCGCGACCTGCCCCTAAGCGTGCAAGGATTTAGGCAGGGGTCGGATTGGTCCTCTTTTTGGTTTTCTCTGTAGCTTCAACTTCCAGGACCCGCCTAGCAAGTCTTTTCCCAAATGACACCTCTAGACTCTGGCGGGTGGAACCTTGTCCCGCCGAAGCTCCATAAAAATGGTTCAAGTATTCTTCGTAGGACTTATACAAGCGCTGCTCTTCACTTCCAACACGGTCGCTCATTGACACCTCCTATAGTAATTGGCAAAGAAAGTGGGGTTCAAATCTTTATTAAAGTAGTGCTTTCTTTTGATCCAAATGAAACCGTCACCCTTGGATATTAGGGCCACGTCGATAGGGCCACCGACTGTCTCGGCCTTGGCTGTTATCTTCAGTTTGAAGGACGTGAGGTTAACGAGAGATTCAGCCATGGCTGCCAAATCATCTTTTTGCAGGTCCCCCACAATATCAAGTACTGGATCAACAAATTTCGTGCGCTCCAATTCCGAAATGGAACTGTCGAGGTCCCCTAATTGCCCACCTAAGACTTTCTCAAGAATCTTACTTAGTTCCGACAGTTGGTCTGGGCTGAGCTTTTCCCTGGCAGATTCCAATATCTTGGAAGAACAATTGTCACCGAGGTGTTTTTTCACTAATTGGGAAATTGCTCGATGGTATTCCGGGTCAATCCCTTTGATGAATCGATGAACCATGTCTGGTTGAGCATACGGCATAATAGAGACTAACCCAGTTTCATTCATATCGTTACTTAATCCGGAAATATGCTGCATTTTTAGTATGTGGTTCACTATGACTTCCACTGTAAAGGACTGAATCGAAGGGAAAATGTCGTTTTTCCCAAAGCCTGCAAAGACTATCCCCCCAGCGTTAAAACGCCACCATTCTCTAGTAACCCTGCACGCACAAATATCCAAGAGCTTGCCTTTTAGGGCCTCGATAGGGAGGTCACCAAACACTGGGCTAAACAGATTTCCTAATTCTTCGGTATACTTCGCAAGTCGCTCTTCCTTAAACTTGGCCGGAAAGCCGTCAAGTCGCGGCAGACTTTCCCATTCTTCTCTTTTCTGTTCGACGACACTGGTAGCGCAAGCCCTCACATCCTCATCGCTCACGGAGCCTTGCTGTTCGAAAAGCTTTTTCACGGCCTCGTCGATTTGTATCTTCACTTGGGTGAGGACCCAATGGCACATGGCAATAAGCTCTTGTGTTTGGAGTTGCGATGGAAAAAGAGCTTTGCTCTGGCAGGGGAAACTAAAGAAGTTGTCCGCGGGAGAAGTTGTCCGCAAATCCCACAAGCTTGTCACAGTTGGTCTGGCCTAGTTCTTCGCGATAGAACTTGATAATGGTTTCCCAGGGTATTCCCATGAACGCAGCGCTACCATAGACCATCACACCGACGGGATAATACTTCGACAACATAAATAATTTGTTGGCGCTGTTGTAAATCTTCTGCGTGCTTGGCTTTCGTAAAGTGATAGCACTGTCCGCCGCCAAGGCAACTCCGAGTTTGTTTTGGACCGCTATTTCCGCTGTCATGGCTGCATTCTTGCCCCATTCCATCGAGCAAGTCAACCCGCTCCGGTTCCCACGACTGCAGTCATCATCTCGATGGCTGGCATTGATTCTATTTGATTTTGCTGGCCCTCCTGCGCGATGTCCAAGTCGGGCGTGTAATACTTCGTCAGAATCTCATCTAAGACCGCGAAAGTGCTCAAAGTGAATCCAAAAAATTAGGGCGGCTTGCGCTGATCCAAAGGTATCCACGCACGTTTCCGCCCTACCAGCCCGGACAACTCAGCCAAGCGGAGGGTACTGATACCCACTTTACCGGTAAGCGCGTTTGGACGTAGCCGCCCGGCGGCGGACGCTACGCGTGAGGTAGCGGAGCAGTGGTTGCCTGTCGGTTGAAATATAAGGATGGGTCACAAGGAGGTAGTCCCTGTGACCCATCTACGCAAACTGCTGCTGGAGGAACTCCAGCGGCGTAATTACTCTCACGAAACGATACGCAGTTACGTCCATGCCGTCGAAGATTTTGCTCGACGATTCAACTGTCCTCCGGACCGCTTGGGTCCTCAGCACATTCGTCAATATCAGGCCGAGCTGTTCCAAAAACGAAAATTGTCTTCGGGCACGGTCGGGATCCGTCTGGCGGCCTTGCGGTTCTTCTACACCAAGACTCTCAGAAGGAATTGGAGCATCGCAGACACTCCGTATCCAAAAAGGACCCACCGTCTGCCGACGATCCTCAGCCAGGAAGAAGTTGCGCAACTCATCGATGCGGCCTCCACGTCCTTCCATCGCACTCTGCTAATGACGCTCTATGCCACCGGAGCCCGGAACAAAGAGGCGACGCGCTTGAAGTTCAGCGACATCGACAGCAAGCGCATGGTGATTCACATCCAAGGCGGCAAGGGGCGCAAAGACCGGGACGTGATGCTCAGTCTTAAGTTGCTCGAGGAGCTTCGTGAACATTGGTACCGCGTAGCCGCAAAGACCCAGGGTCTGGCTCTTTCCGGGCAACCGCCGCCACAGCGCGGATCGGCCGATCAATACGAAAACGGTTTGGCATGCGTGCCAGAACGCCGCCAAGAGAGCGGGAATCCAGATTGCTGCCCATCCCCACACGCTTCGACACTATCTGGACTTCCAGACTATGCCGAGTAGAAGCCCTGTGATCCCATAACCAAGCCATTTTTGTAAAGTTTCTCTCGACATAGTGTTGGTTCTCCCACTGCGTCAAGCGAGTGCGGAAGGAGAACCACATGGAACGATTTTTCAAAAACCCACACACACTATTGAGCAAGCGTGAAAGTCCATTAGGCCCTTACATCGACGAGTTCGCTCAGCAGCTGTGCGAGCAAGGCTATTCTCGACAGTACGCGCGTCGGCGACTGCAGCTCGTCGCTGAACTTAGCCAATGGTTGAGACAGCAAGATTTGGTTGTCTCAGACCTGACGTCGATGCATCTGGAGAGCTACCTCGAATTCAGAGCTCGGTCCCGACGCACCAGACCGGGCGATGCTGCAAGCTTGAAGGTTTTCCTTGAATTGCTGCAGCAGAAAAATCTTGTCGTCGCACCGGTCGAATTCGACGAGAAGACACCGATCGATAAGTTGCAAGACGAGTTCAGTTTGTATCTTCAACAGGAGCGTGTTCTTGCACCAACCACGGTGATCCGCTATGCGTCCTTCGCCAAGGAATTATTGAAGCACCGTTTCGGAATCGGGCCGGTAAACCTTTCCCTGCTTAGTGCCGCCGATGTCATTGGTTTTGTGCGGCACTCTGCGTCATCCCTCGCCCGGAAGCGGGCTAAGTTGATGACCACTGCGGTGCGCTCGTTCCTACAGTACGCGCGGTATCGAGACTATATCCGAGCGGATCTTGCCGCTTGCGTGCCTTGCGTGGCGGATTGGTCTTCAGCGTCGATCCCGAAAAGCTTACCGCTCAAACATGTCAAGGGAGTGCTGGCTAGTTGCAACCGTAAAACCGCCATCGGTCGCCGCGACTACGCGATTTTGTTGTTGCTGGCGCGACTAGGGGTGCGAGCTGGCGAAGTCGTCTCTCTTGGATTGGAGGACATCGATTGGGAAGCCGGATATCTCACCGTGCGAGGCAAAGGTGATCGCAGTGCCCAGCTTCCATTACCAGCAGATGTTGGAAAAGCGATCGCAGCTTATCTGAAAAACGGACGGCCGCGATCGAAGAGCAGGCGTGTGTTCTTGAGGGGACACGCACCGGCATTCAGCTTCAAGAGCTCACAGGCGGTGAGCACAGTTGTCCGACATGCGTTGGCACGTGCCGGAATCAAGTGTCCTAGAAAAGGTGCGCATCAGTTTCGGCACACCCTGGCGACCGAGATGTTACGCCAGGGCGCGTCTTTGGCTGAGATCGGCGAACTCTTGCGGCATCGCCACCCTCAAACTACCTCCATCTACGCCAAGGTAGATCTCCCCTCCCTACGAACACTGGCACTTCCCTGGCCGGGAGGTGCCCGATGAACGCGCTACGCGAAGCTCTGCAAGATTACCTCGCGATGCGACGTGCTCTGGGATTCAAGTTGCATGACGCCGGTGTTGGTTTACAGGATTTCGTTTCCTTCTTGGAGCGCAAGAGAACTTCCCTTATCACCACTCGACTGGCACTGGAGTGGGCTCAGAGACCTGCCACTGTTCAACCAGCGCACTGGGCTCGGCGGTTAACCTTCGTCCGCGGCTTTGCCCGATATCGGAGTGCTACAGACCCACGGACAGAGATCCCGCCGTGGGGGCTGTTGCCGTTTCGGCCGAAACGAGCGCGACCCTATTTGTATACACGCGATGAAATCTGCGCACTGCTGAAGGCTTGTCTTGACCTGTCACCGAATGATGTGCTGCGAAGGTGGACCTACTACGGTTTGCTCGGCCTGCTGGCTGTGTCAGGTCTGCGCGTGAGTGAAGCTCTCTCACTTCGCCTGAACGACGTGGATCTGCAGAACGCTGTGTTAACGGTTCATGGAACAAAGTTTGGCAAGTCCCGCTTGGTTCCGCTCCACATCTCAACCCGAAGGATGCTCTCGGCGTACAAGGCGCGTCGGAATCGATACATCGAGGGCCAGCTGGCTTCTGACTATTTTTTCATCTCGAAACGAGGAAACCGATTGGACGGCGCGGAAGTCCGGAGGACATTCTATGTGTTGTCTCGACAGACAGGTCTGCGTGGCGAATCCTCTAGCCATGGACCGCGCCTGCACGATTTTCGCCATCGATTTGCTGTGCAAACGCTGGTGGAGTGGTATCGCTGTGGCAAAGATGTCGAGCGACGTCTTCCTGTTCTTTCCACCTATCTCGGACACGTCCACGTAGCCGATACGTATTGGTATCTGACGGCCTTTCCAGAGCTGATGGGACTGGCCGTTGAGCGTCTGGAGGGGCGCTGGAGGGCACGGGAATGAAAAGCCCATCCAGCTTTGCTGTCCTACTTGAGGGCTTCTTCACCGAGCGTTTGATGCACCAGCGGCAAGCAAGCCCTCACACCATTGCTTCCTATCGCGATACATTTCGCCTCCTCTTGCAGTACACCGAGAAACGCCTGCGCAAACCGCCGTCTCGATTGACATTCGAAGAGATCGATGCACCTTTGCTCGCGGCGTTTCTCAATGATCTGGAGAAAACTCGAGGCATCACGCCGCGTAGCCGCAACCTTCGGCTAACGGCGATTCGCTCGTTCTTTCACTATGCTGCCTACGAGACGCCGGCACACTCTTCCCAGATTCAGCGTGTTCTTGCGATTCCGGGCAAACGGCATGATCGTGTGCAGATTCATTTCCTTACAGGCGCGGAAGTGGACGCGCTTCTCAATGCCCCTGATCGGGAAACATGGTCTGGCCGCCGCGATCACGCTCTGCTTATGGTTGCGATCCAGACCGGGTTGCGCTTGTCCGAGTTGACTGGGCTGAAGCGTCAGGATGTCATCATCGGGACAGGGGCTCACCTGCGTTGTATGGGGAAGGGGCGCAAAGAGCGCTGCACGCCGCTGACCAAGCAAACGACGGTCGTTTTGAAAAACTGGTTAAACGAACTCGAAAAAGCAGACACGGAGACGGTGTTTCCCAATGCTCGCGGTCGCGTTCTCAGCGGTGACGGTGTGCGATACATTCTTGCGAAGCATATTGGCACTGCTTCCAGGGGTTGTCCTTCGCTGCTGAGGAAGAATGTGACGCCGCATGTACTGCGCCATACAACGGCCATGGAGCTCCTTCAGGCCGGTGTCGATCGAGCTGTGATCGCACTCTGGCTTGGACATGAGTCCGTTGAAACTACGCAGATCTACCTCGACGCAAACCTTGCTCTGAAGGAGGAAATCCTCGCGAAGACTAAACCACTAAATGGTGGCAAGCCCGGCCGCTACAAACCCGATGATGAGCTCTTGGCTTTTCTGAAGGGCCTGTAGGCCACAGGACTATGTCGAGTAGCAAGATCAGCCCAATCGATCAGAGCTCGCAACAAAAACGCGTTCAACTGAACCGATTCGTCATCTACTCGGCATAGTCTGGAAGTCCAGATAGTGGCGCCTATCTCGAGAACAAGATAGGCGCCATTGCTTCGGGACTCATCTGCTCGAGGCCGGTGCTGATCTCCGCACCATTCAAATCCTGATGGGCCATAGCAACCTAAGAGAGACCACCATCTACCTGCATCTCTCACAGCGCCATCTACAGGCGACCGCCAGTCCGTTGGACTCACTGAAGCTCGAAGACAGGTCACCGCAGAAGAAGTAGATGAGCCGGCCACCGCTTGAGGTGGCCGATATCATCCGCAGCGCCGGAGCTGCCTTCATCGAACGAAACCGCCAGTGGATCGGCTGGAAGCACGTCAAAGTGCTGCTGGCCATGGCGCGCTGTCGGACTGCCGCACTCGGCGGCCATCTCGATGAGTGCACCCGCTGTGGACATCGCGCCACCATCTCGTATAACAGCTGCCGTAATCGTCACTGCCCGAAGTGTCAGACCGCAGCTCGCGAACAATGGATCGCGGCGCGTCAAAAGGAACTGCTCCCCACGCGCTATATGCACGTGGTCTTCACCCTCCCTCGCCGCCTGGCCCCACTGGTGCTGCAGAACAAGAAGGTCATCTATGATCTGCTGTTCCGTACCAGTGCGGAAACCCTTCTCGAGGTGGCACGCGACCCGAGACATCTCGGCGCAGAGATCGGCTTTTTCAGTGTGTTACACACGTGGAGTCAGCAGCTTCGCATTCATCCACATGTCCACTGCGTCATTCCCGCCGGTGGTCTCTCGCCGATCACACCCGCTGGATTCGCTCCCGCGAGAAATACTTCCTCCCCAAGGCAGTGCTGGCGGAAGTCTTTCGCGGCAAATTCGTCGACGCTCTCAAACTGGCCTTCCAGGATGGTCAGCTCAACTTCCAGGGAGACCTGAAGCTTCTGGCGCAACCCAAGATCTTCGCTGCCTGGTTGCGGCCACTCCACCGGCAGGACTGGGTGGTCTACTTAAAACGTCCCTTCGGTGGTCCCGAATATGTCTTGCAATATCTGGGCCGCTATACCCATCGCGTGGCCATCTCCAACCATCGCCTAGTCTCTTTCAAGGATGGCCAGGTTACTTTCCGCTGGCGCGATTCGGCGCACCACAACGAACAGAAGTCGCTGACTCTATCCGTCCGATGAATTCTTGCGCCGCTTCTTGCTGCACCTCCTCTCCGAAAGGCTTCGTGCGCATCCGGAATTTCGGTTTCTTGGCCAACCGTCGACGCGCCACGACTCTGCCACTTTGCTTTCAGCTGCTCGGCGCGGCACACCAGCCGCACCGCCCCTTCCGCCAAACGACCCACCCCCTCTATGGCGCTGCCCCAAGTGCGGTGGACCCATGAAGGTCATCGAACGGCTCACGGCTGCTGACCTTCAACTTCGTTCTCCTCCACAGGTCAACGCTGCGGCATGAAACACTCCTCTCCAACTCCCACACTTCCCGTGCTCCGGCGCGCTCCGCACTCCTCTGTCTTCCTGTCCAACACAACTCTTTCTCTCGCCTCTCTAACTCCTCACTTCGTCATTATTCTTCTCGGCCCTCCCCATCTACGCTCATCCCGGCCGCTGTTGCGCTCCACAGAGCAGTCTCGACACACCTCTACGCCGCTCCTTCCCACATTTGAATTTCCATAAGGCCCGCGTCTGCCGCAAACCCGGGCGGCCACGTTCAAACGGCTTAATCGAACGCGCGCAGAGCACCGCGCCTCAGTTCGGTTCTTCGTGGCAACGCGCGTCCGATTAAGCACTAGCGTTTACCGAGAGTCGAGTCGGTGCAGCTACACGAACGACATGTCCACATGGGACTTTTCAAGAACCTCAAGCTGGCCAAAGGATATATATTAGGGTCTCACCATGTGCTCGGTTTTGATGTAAACTACCTGCTGCGTTGTTCCGTGAACTCGCTCAGAGCGGAGGCGGTTGTGTTTCGGCGCTTTCTCCTCATCATCCCCGGTGTAGCCTTGATTTTCTGGATTTCATCCGTATTTCACGGCGCAACAGCATTCCTCGTTTTCCTTCTCCTTTGGTGCGAGTTCAGAAGAATATGCAAGGCGCTATTTGTGCATTCTTTCTTCCAGGACTATGGCAATTTTCAAACCTTGGGCCTTTCCTCTTAACTATCCTTCGGACCTCGACCAGGAGGCTCGTCCGGGTCAACTCTGATTTGTCGGGAAATCGGCAACTTTGTTTCCAGTACTTGACCTTACCGATTTGCGCGTTTAATCAGACTTGAGACCAAACTTTGTTAGCTAATCGCGAGAGAAGGCCCGCCGGCTTTTAATGTCGGCGGGCTACCTTGGTAATTGGCAATATCATTGCCTGCAACTGTAGCTTATTTTGCCTGCATCGATTGCACGTACTCAGACAAATTGGCAGTTCTCATTTCTACTAACTGAGGAATGTCCCGTTCCGTCCGTCCATTTCGTGAAACAACGGTCCCCAGATGGGCATATCCAGGGTTCC
>CAVSDV010000029.1:0-252319 GCA_963726725.1 Candidatus Acidiferrales bacterium | reverse complement strand
CGAGTCCCCACGGGCCTACCATCGTTTTTACTTTGCAAAAACCACCACAAAACTTCACCTGTAATTCTTCACCTGTAAATTGACGCTTGGCTGGCGCTGTATGCAAGAAGGCGAACACAGAGTCGAATCGCCGACATTGGCAGATTCAAACCGGGGGCGGCCGTCAAGTGGTATACCTAATGGTGGTTGGACTTAGCGACTATCAGCTGGCGTTTGAAAGGTAAGACTATGAATCGTCGTCAATTTGCAGTTCGTTCCCTTGCCGCAGCCGCTGGCGCGGTGCTGCATCGCCACTATAGCTACGCCCGTGCGCCACTCTCCGCAGAGCAAGTTCCTGGGTCGGTGCCCGTTTCGTTCATACAGAAGGCGCGTTTTCCCGAGGGTTTTCTTTGGGGTACCGCCACGGCCTCATACCAGGTAGAAGGCGCATGGAATGAGGATGGCAAGGGCGAATCTATATGGGACAGATTCACTCATACACCCGGGAAAGTAAGGGGAGGCGTGACAGGTGACGTTGCCTGCGATCAGTACCACCTCTATCCGCAGGACATGGCGTTGGCCAAACGCCTCAATCAGAAGAGCTATCGCTTCTCCATTTCCTGGCCGCGCATTCAGCCTGTCGGAACTGGCACCCCGAGCAGGAAAGGGATCGATCACTACAGCCGCTTCGTCGATGCTCTTCTTGAGGCTGGCATCCGCCCTTGGTGCACCATGTACCACTGGGATCTTCCACAAGCACTCGAGGATCGGGGCGGCTGGCCAAACCGGGATCTAGCCAACTACTTCGGAGACTATGCCGGGATTCTCGCCAAGCATCTCGGTGATCGAATCACGGTATGGGCACCCTTTAACATGCCTTGGGCGATAGCGTTCATGGGCTATGCTGCGGGTGCGTTTCCGCCTTGCCGGACGAGCTTCAGCGATTTCTTGAAAGCAGCGCACACACTGGCTCTTGCTCAGGCGGCGGCGCTGCGTGCAGTCAAAGTAGCTTCTCCCCAGGCAACGGTGGGGAGCGCTTTTGAGATGGCCCCCGCATACCCGAAAACTAACTCAGACGACGATCGCGCAGCCGCCGCTCGATACCATGCGATGAACAATGTCTTCTTTCTGGAGGCGGCCATGCATGGCCGTTACCCGAAGGCATTCGTTGGAGAACCGCCCTATGAACTGATGGGCTTTAAGGCGGGCGATGAAAAACTCCTGTATGCGCCGCTGGACTGGGTGGGCTTTCATTACTACACGCGCCGCATCGTCTCGGATGCGAGCAAGGAGCGATTTCTCGGCGGAGGAAATTTCAGTGGCACGGAAATTGAGAGCAATGCACCGGGCGGACGGGATCCTTACACGCGCTTCCGCGCGGCGATGCCCACAGAGGGTCCGCTAACTGACGCCGGTTTGGAAGTGTGGCCGCGCGGAATGTATGACCTGGTCTCCCAGATTTCAAGGGAGTACAACCACCCGATCATCGAAATCACCGAGAGCGGATGTGGTTATCTCGATGCCCCTGATGAAGAAGAACATGGTCGCATACCGGATGGGCGGCGAATCCAGTGGTACCGCGAAGTGCTCGCAGAACTGGCTCGGGCGATCGCCGATGGAGCCCGCGTTCGCGCCTTTCATGCCTGGACACTTCTCGACAACTTCCAATGGGCGGAGGGTTATACCGAGCGCTATGGGTTGATCTATACGGACTTTCGCAACCAGCAGCGCACGATAAAGGATTCGGGCCTCTGGTACGGTCGCGTTGCTGCCTCCAATCGGCTCGATGCCTAGTACCCTACTCGCTCAGACGTACACGAGCTTGTGGTTGCAGTGGCTGAGCCAAATACGCAAGAAAAAATGCCGAAGTAGAATTGCAACCTTGGATTAACGTCCAACTTTTGATACCGCCCGAATTGTGGTTTTTTGAGGCTCCTACTCCGAACCCTCAATTTCCAATTTGTCTCGGAGGGCAACTGGAACCCACGGTGGAAGGCCCACAGGCGAAAGCCTTAATTTTGGCCAGAAATTTCTTTGTGACGTAATTTGTGACGCAACCCTGCCAAGTTCGCCGCTGCAACGGCTTCCGAACAGCCCCCGCTAGCCACCACAAAGACTCCCAGATTCCTGTAGCAAATCATTGCGTGCTTTCCAACGTGCACTCACGCCTACTCATCGCGCTTCAATTCGCTTGATGAATTGTGACGGTAGAGGTTTGGGGTTCGAGTCCCCACGGGCCTACTATCAAACTTACCTATGTCTTAGGCCGCTCATTATCTAATTCGAATCCAGGAACCGCGTGGGAGTTCAACTCTGAGTTCAAGACCAGAGCTGCGAGTGCACCATCCGCCCAGTAGCACCAAGTTTGGTTTCTGCCGTTAGGACAAGAATCGGCGAGTCTTCGTTGTTAGGCGTAGACCGCCAACCCAAGAAAATTATTCATCGAATTCACCAAAGCTCTTGAGCGACCTCTTTTCCGCTCAAGAGTTCTGAAATGCTCCTCTAAGGCGAGCCAATTCTTCCGCTTTAATTTTGGTTCCCTACGCTGAATGCTGATAACAACTCACTTTGGGTGCAGTTGGGTGCAGCTTCGATTCTTGGCACCAGAATTCCAAATTCGATGCTCTGGTTGACAATACGAAACACTGTGTTTAGAATTCGCCAAATTCGACTGGGCAAATTGCAGACTGCGGTTAGGTGTCAATCAAGGTGACGCTGGAAGAGCATCTGGCTAGTCCGGGAAGTGCGCTCGGAACCATTTCCTGCATGTCGCCAGAACAAGTCCGAGCCAAGGAGTTGGACGCACCCGGCGACATGCCTGCCCTCGTATGTTAAAATTCTCCGCGTTCTCTGCCGTCAGCATTCAACGCTCCCATGGTCAGGGAGGAACCCGCCGTTGCAATCTTGCGCCAAGTTTCCGCGCGCCTGGGATTGGATGTTTTGTCGCGAACTGCTCGTGTTGTTTCTCGGACTGCTGTTTCCAATTTTTGTTCCAGCTCAGGTTGACTACGCGAAGACCTCTTCGAATAATCCGCTCTATGCCGATTTTCTGAATCCTCCCAAAGAATATTCACCCATGCCGTTCTGGTTCTGGAACGGCAAACTCGAAGGTGCCCAAGTGCAAGAACAAGTGCGCCGCATGGTGGACCAGCACGTTTACGGCGCCTTTTTGCACGGACGCGATGGCCTGCAAACGCCGTATCTGTCTGACGAATGGTTTAACGCGTTTGGCGCGGGCTTGGAGGAAGCCCGGCGCACCGGCTTTCAGTTTAATTTCGTCGATGAATATAACTGGCCATCCGGCGAAGTCCGCAATATCTGGATGACCGGCAATCATCAAAGCGAAGTGCTAGCGCGGCGGCCCGACTTTCGCATGAAGAGCCTCGCCTACAAGGAACAAATCGTTCACGGACCGCAATCCGTGAGCATGCCAGAAGTTTCGCAGCTGCAGACAGTATTGGTTGCGCGCTGGCTGGGTGGCGGCAGAATCGATCGACAGACTCTGGGCTCGCTGGATCTCCCTACCTGGTTCGACTCCTGTGCAATGGGCCGCGCCGGAGGGCGATTGGCTCATCATGGAGTTTTATTTGGAGCCGTCCATAGGGTTCGATGGCGGCGTCGTGGATTTGATGAATCCTGAGGCCGTCCAACTGTATTTCGACCTTTCCTACGGCGAATATTTCCGGCGCTTCCGTCACTATTTCGGCAGCACCATTCGTTTTTCCTTCTCCGATCACGAAGGCGTCTTTGGCTACCGCATTGGGTGGACTCCCGCGCTTTACGAGTCGTTCCAACGCCGGGCCGGCTACGATTTGCGCGGTGTCCTCCCGCTGCTGATTTATGACGGCGGCAGTTTCTCCGCAAAAGTCCGTCAGGACTATCTGGCGACTGTGACCCAGCTTTACGAAGATTCCTATTGGGCAGGAATCACCAACAAAGCGAAAGAATTGGGCATCGGGCGAAGCGGCCATGCCTGGGAAGAAAGTCTGCAATCGGGCGCGGCCTTTGAAGGCAGCTTATTCGCTCTTGAACGCGGCTTGAATCCTGTCGGTGTAGATTCGCTCAGAGATTTCGGGCGCCAGCCTCTCAATTTCAAGGTCGCTCAGTCTGTCGCGGATTTCGAAGGCCGTCGTTTCGCCTGCGAAAACCAGGGCGAGCAGGGAGGTGATTCGTATCTGGACATGCAAGGCCTTCGAAAGGCCACGAATTCCATCGGTGCTTGGGGAGTGAATCTTTTTATTCCTCACGCCTTCGATTACGACGTTGCCCGCGCCAATTATCCGCCGGACTGGCTGCATCAACCGTATTGGCCGCATTTTGCCGCGTACGCCGACTACACCCGCCGTATCAGCTTCATGAACGGAGAGAACACCCATCACGTTACCAACGTTCTGCTCTACTACCCGATGACGACGGTGTGGGCTGATTCCGCGCCCCTGTTCAACAGCCAGACGGACTATCAAGAGCCTTCTCGATCCGCCCAACTGGAAGAATCGTTCCGTGATGGTGAACGATTACTACGCGCGGTTGATAATGCGTCTGACCGAACGGCAATGGGATTACAACATTGCCGACGACTATTATTTCGAACGTGCCACCGTCGAAGGAAAAGAGCTGGTCATTGGCCCTCAGCGTTTCTCGGTGCTCATCCTTCCTCCCATCTCCACATTGAGCGCCGGAACATTGAGGAAACTCCAGGAGTTCTACCGCGCCGGCGGCACGATTCTCGCGATTCGGATGCTCCCCAACGCAAATGGCGAATTCGATGGAGACGCAAAGATCCCTGCAATCGGGCATCGATGAAATCTTCGGCGCAGGCGCTGCCAACACCCCCAATCCGTTTACCGAAGCACACTCCTCCGCTGGTGGACGTGCCTTCTATGTTTCCGAGAGCGTAGAGACGCTGATCGATCTTCTCGACACCAGTATTCCCAAGGACGTGGAAGTGGTTTCCGGTTCTTCCGACCACCTGTTTCTGCAGCATCGCGCGAAATCCGGGCTTGACTACTACTGGCTGGTCAACGACACCGCGCACCCGCGCAACAATCGCATTCTATTTTCCGTCACGGGCGTTCCCGAGAGATGGGACGCGCTCACCGGCAAAAGCTCGCCACTTTTTTATGTGAATCGGCCCAACGGTACGGAAGTCTGGCTCGACCTCGAAGCCTGGGACGCGTATTTTGTGTTTTTCCGTCCCCTACATCGGTTCTCCGCAGCAGACTCGATCTCGTGAGCACAAATGCACAGAACCTCGAGCTCGTTTCCCATGATTCGAATTCCGTTGTTGTGCGGACGTTCACGCCTGCGGATCAGAAAGAAATAGAAGTCACGATGCTTGACAATGGGAAAACCTGGCGCGCGCGAGCTTCTGTTGCGTCTGCTGATTCGCTTTACCTCGCGGGCCCTTGGCAGTTTCGTCCGGAGCCGGACCAAGTCTCCGTCCCCTACGCGCAAGTGAAAGACGTTCCTGCAAACGAAGGCGAAAAGCTCGGCTTCGCGCAACCGGACTTCGACGATTCCACCTGGTCCTCCTTCTGGCTTAGCGAGGCGCAGAACACCATTCGCAACTGGAATGTCATCGGGCCGTTCCCTAACCAGGACGATTCCGGTTTCGCCACCGTTTTCCCGCCCGAAACCAAATTCGATCCGCAGGCCCATTACAAGGGCCTGAACGACTCGGTCGTTCACTGGGAGCGCTACTATGGCGACGAACCCTATCTCTCCAAAGCTCTCATCGTAATGGAAACTTCCGGCGGCCATTTTGACGATGACTCATCCGCTGTCGATTTGAATCGCGTCTTCCGTCTTGAGGACAATTCCTGGATGATTGGCTATGCACAGACCTACCTGTATTCGCCTATCGACCAGCCGGCTACATTCATCGTTGCCTCCGGCAACTGGGCTAAGATTTGGCTGAACGGCACGGTAGTCTTCGGTCAATTGCGCCATCCTGTTTGGTACGAACTGCACAACGACAACTGGGCTGACCGATTCTCCGTGATCCTGCATCAAGGATGGAACGAAGTTCTCGTCAAGGTGGGCGTGGGCCGCGTCGCCCTCGCCCCCACCGGAACATTTGGATTTGTGTTCCGCGTCGCAGACGCCCAGGGCAAGGCCATCCCCACTCTCACGAGCAGTCTGGCCCCCATCTCATCACCCGAACAAACGACCGCGAACACTACAACCCGTTGGTATCGCATTCCCATTCCGCCGGGCACAACCGCCGTTCTTCCTCCTGCTCTAGAAAAATCTTATCGCCTGTTCCTCAACGGACAGGGACTGAGGACGAACGGCGCCACGCCGATCAACTATGAAAAACTCCTGCGCCCCGAAAAGAATGTCCTGGTCATCGTGGCGAATTCACAGAATCGCCTGAGCTCCCCCATTCGCTTCGTTAGCGGAAACACTCCGTTCATGCTGCAATCGTGGACAAGAACCGGTCTCGCCAATTTTTCCGGTAGCGCCATTCACGAAAAGTCAATCTCGCTGCCGCAGTCATTTCAAGGCAAACGCGTCATGCTCGATCTTGGCCGCGTCAGTTCCGTTGCCGAGGTCCAAGTGAATGGGCGCGACGCGGGAACGCTGGTGTGGCGTCCCTATCGTCTCGACATCACCGAATTTCTACATTCCGGCGAAAACCGCCTGCGCATTCGCATCACCAACACAGAAGCAAATGCCCGCGCGGTTGGCGGTTCCCACAACATACTTCCCAACATCGACCTTTGCGGACTCGAGGGCCCTGTCCAGATCATCCCTTATGTGGACCAAACTCTAACGTTGCGTCCAGAATAGATCCGGCCCGCGCTTCTGATGCCCGCCGCTATTCAACCCGCTACGTCCGAGGACCTCGAATCGGTTTTCGTCCTCCTGCGCCACATGAAACAGGCCGATCCGTGGTCCGCTTTTGTCACAGATGATGGCAGCATCTCCTTTGTGGAATGAGGGAGACGGGAGCGTAAACGCAAATCGCCAATGCTACGGAGAAGAGCAAGAGGAAGAGCCACATCTCAATGTTCTCTTAAATTATGCGGATGAACAGAATTGAACAGTGCACTATGCAATGCGCCGCATTGCGTTTCACATTCTACGGTGCCATGGTACTCGCGACGGTTGGGTGCAGTTAGAGAGGATAGAATGGCTCTGATTTTTTTGTAAGCGGCACCAGATAGGGCACTTAGATTTTGACTGCCTCGGCTGTTAACCGAAGGGTTGCTAGTTCGAATCTAGCCCGGGGAGCCAAATTCTTTACGACGAATCACTTGTCGAATCGCATTCTCATGTTTTGCTTCCAGAAAACCATAGTGGCATATAAGCGTGGGGTTGTTCTCTAGTTTTTCTGACGAAATTCAGAAGCGTGGGACATTAAGTTCTAGTGTCGTCGCTCAAGTCTGCGACAAGTACAGACAGCGGTCAGCTTTATATCGTCGGTTGGCCGGAAAATCAAAATGGAAATCTTGGTTAGAGCGTCTTCTGCGTTCCTTGGACACGCTGGTATACTGAAGAGACATCTTTTGCCTTTGCGGTTATGATCACGACGGAGAGGAATCGGAATTTTGCCAGGTAAGATACTTACTTTCTGGAAAACTGCTCTTGCAACGGTTTGCGTTATCGCCTTGGTTTTATCGTGGCCGGCGCGCTGCGCAGCCTACTCCGTGCTTTCTCATGAAGCCATCATTGACTCTGCTTGGGATACCAACATCAAACCCGTCCTGCTCAAGCGCTTCCCACATGCCACACCGGACGAACTGCGCCAGGCACACGGATACGCCTACGGGGGCGCCATCATTCAAGACTTGGGCTATTACCCACATGGCAGTGTCTTTTTCAGTGATCTCACCCACTATGTGAGAAGTGGTGATTTCGTTCTTGCGCTCCTGCGCGACGCGCGGGAATCGAAGGAGTTGAATGATTATGCATTTGCACTGGGCGCACTCGCACACTATGCCGCAGATAACGCAGGTCATCCCATTGCAACTAACCGTGCCGTACCCCTCCTCTATCCAAAGCTTAAGAAGAAATATGGCGACAGCATAACGTACGAGGATGACCCCCTCGCGCATGTCAAAACGGAATTTGGCTTCGATGTCCTGGAAGTAGCCCAACAGCGCTATGCTCCAGACAGCTATCACGATTTTATTGGTTTTCAGGTGGCGACCCCTCTGCTAGAGCGGGCGTTCCAGGAAACCTACGGCCTGCCACTGAAGGCGGTCCTTTCCGATGAAGACAAGGTCTTGAATTCCTACCGTCGCGCCGTTAGCAATCAGATTCCAAAAGCCACGCGCATTGCCTGGACGTTGAAGAAAGACGAAATCCAGAAGGATGCGCCCGGGATCACCAAACAGAAATTTCTTTACAACCTCTCTCGCGCAAGTTATGAAAAGCAATGGGGCAAAAACTATCAACGACCGACTTCTGGGGAGAAGTTTTTGGCGTTCCTCTACAAACTGATACCCAAATTGGGGCCTCTCAGAGTGCTGCAATTCCGCACGCCCACCCCGCAAACGGAAAAAATGTTTGAGGAAAGCTTCAATGCCACACTGGATCGTTACCGGGCTTTTTTGTCCGACGAGGCAGCGGGTCACGTTGAATTGATCAACGACAATTTTGATACTGGCGGGATGACCGGGCCCGGCAAATATCGCATGAATGACGAAGCCCAGGCCAAGCTCCTCGGCATGTTGGCCGAACAAAAATTTGTCGGAGCCTCATCCGGAGTGCGCAAGGAGTTGCTCCACTTCTTTTCCGAGCCTGACGCTCCTTATGCTACAAAGCGCAACGTCACGGCTTGGGCCAACGTGCAGGTGCAGCTCGAGCAGTTGAAGGCCGCACCCCCGGCAGAGGTTTTGCCATAGTTCAAATCGGCGGAGGTACCTCTCCCCAGATAGGTGCTAGGCCGAATTATGGAGACGGGGCATCGGTGGAATTGACTGAGTCAAGAGGCTACCCGGGATTGGCTTGGGATCACCTGGATCGCCGCGGCATCTGGGGTAGTTAACTCTGGCGGGTTCATTTCCGATGGTGACAGAAACCGCTTCATATGTTGATTCGTGCAGATGGGTTTGGTAGCGGGGTTCATCGGCACCAAGATCGTGAACAGGACAGGAGAAGGCATTCTTCTCGATATCGTCTTGGGAATTGTTGGTGCGGTAGTCGGGGGATGGCTTTTCGTCACCTTCGGCGCGGGAGGTGTCACGGCGCTAAATCTCTATAGCCTTTTGGTCGCCGTGATTGGCGCAGTAGTCCTCCTGGTCTTCAATCATGCGATTCGTCGTGTTGCTTGAGCTGAAGGAGGGCAGCCGAATTGTGGAGAATCCCGGTAACTTATCGCATCTTCGCCTCAAGTCTCTCCTCTACTTAGATGTTCTTGCTGGCCCTCCAGCTTTTCCCTCTCCCCGCTCATAAGAGTCCTATCGAGGAAACCAACCGCTCCGACCCATACAGCAGCCGCACAATATCCTGCGATGACATCGCTTGGGTAATGCACTCCCAGATAAATGCGCGAAAATCCAATCATTCCGACCAAGATCACAGCGGACATCCAGACCCAGAATTTGGCACCTCGTCCGCGCGCACGTGCGGCGAGAATCGCAGCGAGTATTCCATAAAAACATAGTGAACCTAGCGCGTGGCCGCTCGGGAAACTATACGAGCTTGGCGTGGCGCCGAAAAAAGCAACAGGCCGGGGACGATGGAAAGCATACTTCAAAGCGACATCGAGCGCAGCGACGCCAAGCATCGTGATCGCCAGCAATGCAGCCGTTCGGGCGCGACGAAAATATAGAGATACGCAAATTGCCACCAAGCACATGGCGGTGACCGCCGCAACTGAACCAAGAAATGAGAATATCTGCATCAGCCGGGTAAGGCCGGGCGTGGCGAGCTGGTGGACGGCAGTCCGCACGAATGTATCGAATTTCTGAGTGTCTCCCTCAAGCATCTCTTCCGCCAGCCACCCAAAGACCAAAAGGGCTGTCGCGGCGATCAGAAGGGCGCCAAGGAACAAGAATCCGCCTTTTAGTTTCATTGGCTTGTCCAAGTCGTTAGATTTGGGAAGATCCGGAATCTTAACTGTTCTACGTCGATTGGTCGATCACAACTTAACGCCGATTTGCTGAACTAGACTCGCGCAACCTAAAAGATTCTGATGGCCAATGTGCAATACTCCAAGATTGCGGTGTCTCACCTTTGTGCATGAGAGCCGAGATGCTGCTTCGTTCGCTCTAGATACTGGAATAGCCCGGCACCTGCGGCCTGGACGAAAATGGATCTTGACAGACCCTATCGCGGTCCGCGCGGACTCTAGCGATTTCCCTGGTGACAGCCAAGAAACTTCTCCATTGAATCGAGTAGGCAATGGTCATCAAGCGAACTAAGAATTGCCTGTCCCGGTTCCGGGACGTGCTGACTTTTTCGGCGCTCCTCATCGGAATTCCCGTCATCGTTGTCTAGCGCGGCGGCGCACAATTTCTGCGGCATTTATTGGGGCGATGCTTACGGCGAAAGTGTCACAAAGCGGACAGACTTAGACCAGGGAATAAGCGGCCTTAAACGGGTGGCCAACTGGAGTGCTCCGGGCAATTCGCAACGGCCCATTAGCCAAAAGTCCCAAGAGAGTCAAGAATTAGGTCCATACAAATGTCTTTCTGCCACTTACACCTCCTGTTTGCCGCCCCCTTTCGATTGTTCGCCATGGCCTTCTGTGTCTTAGCCCTGGCCGGTTGCGGAGGTCAGGGAGCGATGACTCTTCCACCGCCCGCTCCGAGCGTGCGCTTCGGCCACGTCTTCATTGTCGTCGAGGAAAACGCCAATTTCGGTGATGTCATCGCTAATCCAGCGTTACCCTACTTGAACAGTCTCGCCAACCAGTACGGCCTTGCGGATAACTACTTCGCCAACGCTCATCCGTCGATCCCAAATTACTTCGAACTCACCACCGGACAGATGCTCACACTTATCGACGCCTCCACGCCGGATAACTTCCTCGTCTTCCCAGAAAATGTCGTCCGCGAGCTCCTCGCCGCGGGCAAATCCTGGAAGTCTTACGCCGAAGATATTCCGTCGGTCGGCTACACCGGCGACGATACCGGCCATTACGCCGTCCGCCACAACCCGCTCGCCTATTTCACTGACGTGCAAAACGATACCAAGCAAGTGCAAAACCTGGTGCCCTTCAGCCAATTCGCTACCGATCTGAACGCCACTAACCTCCCCGACTTTTCCTTCATCGTCCCCAATCTTTGCAATGACGCGCACGACTGCTCGCTCGGCAGTTCCGATATCTGGCTCAAGACCAACATCGACCCGCTCATTCAAAGCCCGCAGTTTCAGAAGGACGGCCTGCTCATCATTGTGTTCGACGAAGCTGATACCCTCGACTTCACTTCCGGTGGAGGCCACGTAGCCGCCTATAATCGTCAGCCCACTGGCCAAGCGTGGCTACAAGTCCATCGCTTTCTATCAGCATCAAAGCGTTCTGCGCCTGACGCTCGAAGGCCTCGGCGTGGCTAAGCTGCCCGGAGATGCCGCCACGGCACCAGCCATGTGGGAATTTTTCACTACACCGTAGAGCAGTGCCCCAGCTTGGTTTCAGTTTCCGCAGGGCCTCTGAAAGGCGCGATGGACTGACTGTCACAGCGATATGCTGCAAGGTGGTAGTATTAAATCTTGCGATCAGTAGGGGCGGCCCTCGCTTACCAACACGGCCAAACTGGCACAACTCCCGATAACGCATTTAGCGTCCCAAAACCGCTCGTTCGGTGGCCCGCAAAAGACGCACCGAGCTACTTGCTGCCGCGTCAATCTTCGCAGGGGTCGCGTCGGTCCAACTTCAGCATAAGGTCAAATTCGTACTAGCTCCTTCCTTTTCAGAGGCCCGAGCCAGCGCTGAAACGTCGTCATATTGAGGACGCAATGCCCAGGGCATTCGCCGCGATGCCATGCAAGTTGCACGGTAATCGGGCATGAATCGCCCGAGGTGCAGGAGTGATCAAGGACGGAAAAGCACTCGGGTCGAAACGCTGCCCAAACGTCCTACTTATCCTTCGTTCCCTTCGAGAATTTTGGGTTCTCGACCGTTCCCTCAATCCGGAACGGAAACGACAACTTGCCATCGGTCAGTGTGGCACCGGCAAATCGGGCGAAGGTGTTCGTCCAAAATCCTTGTTGATTGGTGATTGTCGCCACACCTTGATAATGAAGCTCGTCGGAGCCCGATATGCTAACGTTACCAGACCCATCTACATCCACTCCGTAGCCGTCAAGATCAATCAATTTGCTGGAAATGCGGAGATTCTCGAGCTCGAGGTCCGCGGTAATCGAGGAGAAGGAAGAAGGGCTTTCTTTGGCAGGGCCCAGATCGTTGAAGTGCGCCAGCTTCATTAAGTTTGCGTTGAGCATCAGGCTCGGCAACTGGCCATTAGATATTTTAACATGGCCCGTGCCGTGTATGCGCCCCAGCGGGCTGAGTGTATGTTCGATTTTTCCGTCAAGTTTAAAGTTTCCATCGAGACTCCCGGTTAGACTGCCGCGAACCTCGTTGAACGAAGCAAGCAGGTGGGCCACGTTGATTCCATTGATGTGCGCGTCGGCTTTAAAGCTGGGAGTCATTTTCGCCAGACTAACCGAAAAGTCGCCGGTGGCTTTTCCGCCGTAGGCATTGGCATTCATGTTGGTGAAGAAAACCTCTCTGGACTCGAGGCGGAACTTGGCATCCACATTGGTCGTTTCGACCGCGCCAAAGCGCAGCCGCATGGCCTTCCAGTTTCCCTGGCCGTTGAGAGAAGGAGATGCAGGGTTGATGATGGCTGCCAGATTCACACGATCCATCTCACTGTTGATGTCGTGAGCTTCAAAAAATACCGGACCCGCCGCGTCGGAAGGGAGAAGATTCGAGGTCAGCAGCAGCCCGTGGTGGATGACCACCTTGTCGATGATGCCCAACGGAAAAAGATTCTTGGAATTGCTTGTTTCGGGATTTTCGAAGTTCCATGGACCATCCGGGTCCGACACCAGATTGATCTCCGGGGATTCCAATACGATCGACCGGATCACCACCTTGCGGTGGAGCAGCGCCCAGAAATCAAGCACGGCGTCAGTGTGGGGGACTTTTAGAATATAACTAGGCGGAAATAACGGAGGGCTCTTCACGCCAAAACCTTCGATGTGAATTGTCGGTTTGGGAAAGAAGGTCAGCGCCACGCGTTCTATTTCGACTTCTTTTCCAGTACTCTGTTCGAAATAGGAAACGATCTGTGGCCGGTAGCGATCCAGGTTAAACAAAACAGGTACTAGCAAAACCGACGCAGCGACAATACAGCTGGTGATAACGATCAGACTAAGAGCGATTCTGCGACGCGTAGCCATGCCAACTCCAGACCTCTTCGAAGAGATAGCAGTCCCGGAGATTCGAATTGTACTCCGGTCCGCGGACAAGTCGCCCGTTCAGCAAGAACTTCCTCATCCCACTACCTGATCATGGGCGGTCGTTCGCCGTTTGCGTGGTATAGCTCCTGGGCTATGACGGGCACCGGCTCGATGGAGGAATTGAAACTGCTTCATTTGTAGCAAACCTGCCCATTGAGAGTACCGCCGACCGAACTCGCATGGATGACGCACAAACCAAGCTAACTACTGGAAGCTCTCCAGCAGCCAAGTGAATCCAACGTTTGGTAAACGCGGTAGTCGTACAAGTGGATTAGGTGTTTCCGATTAGGGTGGGGCGCTGACTGCTATAGCGCCCCTCACTTGTCTCGCTCTAGTCTTGTGCCAACAGTTATTCCTGTTGCTTCACAGCATTCGAATCCGCGTTGATGGTAATTTCTATATGTGCGCCTCTTTTTAAAGTGACGCGATCGCCTGATTCGTTTCTAAGTGTGTTCTCAATACGAAGTTCAGAATAGAGTTCGTCGTATCCATCAACTGAAATCTGAATCTTCTCGGGTTCAGCGCTTTTCGCAAGAAGGATTTTTTCTACGGTTGCAGGAAGGGTCACAGACGCATCATTCGTCACAATTGCTCCTTTGAATCACTCGCTGCTGAAAAACTTATCACCTGGAGTTTTCTAGCGTGACAGAGCAATCGGGGTGAAGCTTTTCAAAGATTCTATTCGACGTGGGTATTGTGACCACGCCTCTCGAAAGTGCTCAATCGTCCTGTGCATCTCCACACAGCAAAATATTCCTAGAACCTAAAACCTAGCTAAAACTTTAACAACATCACTTCCATGAATCTGTACAGAAGTGAACATCGCCTAACCACAGCGGTCGTTGATGCCTGAAGCTGGTGCTGACGCCTGTGACAAAATTCCGTCAACTAAATGGACGCGCTCTGCAGAAGTTTTGAATTACGACCGCGAAGACTATGAACAACCTTAGTTATTCGCCGATCTCGGGCATGCTTTGAATATTTTCCCGAGATTTTCGAAAATCATGCGATGCCCTCAAAGATAGATCGGGAGCCCTTCTCCTGTGAGCATGACTGCCCAGCGGGAAGGCGTGGTGAATCTCCGTAGCATGTGCTCCCAAACCATGTATTCCACCGACATTCGTACTTGGCCACGCGCTCGGCAACTTCCCCATGAATACACGCTTTGGCGACCAAGCTGCCGAAGACCCCGGCGTTGATCTGGAGATCAGGAGCGATTACCTACGCGACTCCTTGAAATTGGCATTCGAGTGAAGCCAACGCCTGTCTCATGGAGGCGAGATTCCGGTGTCAGTTCTGGTATCAGTTGGTTCTGCCGTTTGGCGCGTTCCGGTGCGCGATGTTCCACGTCAGAGGATTCAAGAGTAGGCCGTAAATCCAGACGATCTGCGGCATTCTGCATCTCTATGCGTGGTGGTCAGAAACACCATTGGGCACATTATGAATCTGCTGCTTGAGCTCCTGCTATGGGGTGGCTACCTTTGTCGTGCCTAGGGATTTCAAAGGTTCGGGTCGATGCTGGTTCGAACCCTGCCCGACAGCCAACGAGCCGGGAGACGCATTCAAGAACCTGCCCCCGTTTTGCCGCCTTTCCGCAATCTTGAAACCAACTAGCGACTCCGAGATCAGAATAGAAGTTTGGATGCCGTCCTCAGGGTGGAACCATAAGTTATTGGCTGTCGGGAACGGAGCCCGGGCGGGAATGCTCACGTACCCTGGTCTGGCGGTAGGGGTTTCCCGAGGGTATGCCGTCACATCCACGAACACAGGGCATGACAGCGTGGGATTTGACCCAAGCTTTGCTTTGGGGCATCCCGAAAAGTTTATCGACTTCGGGTACCGGGCTGTCCACGAAATGACGGTGACCGCCAAAGCCGTGATTGCAGCGTATTATGGCAGCCCTCCCATGCGTTCTTATTGGAACGGCTGTTCGGCCGGCGGAAGGCAAGGGCTGATGGAAGCACAGCGGTTCCCTAAGGATTTTGACGGCATCATTGCGGGCGCACCGGCGAACAACACTTCGCAATTGACTGCGCACACCTTTTGGATTGCCCAGACGCTCTACAAGGACGAGGCTAGTTAAATTCCTCCTTCCAAATACCCAATGATTCATAATGCGGTGCTAGCTGCATGCGATTCGCTTGACGGTGTGAAGGACGGAGTTATCGACGATCCGAGGTGCTGCAAGTTCGACCCGGCGGTGTTGGAGTGCAAGGCAGGAGGCACCTCCGAATGCCTTACCCCGGCACAGGTGGAAACAGCACGGAAAATATACTCCTCAGCGGTGAACCCACGCACGAAAGAATTGATCTTTCTGCCACTTGAGCCCGGAAGTGAACTCGACTGGAAGGCTCGCGGAATTCCGCCGGAGTCTCACTGGCATTATGTTGTGGTCCAAGACCCGGATTGGGATTACAAGACCTTCAATTTCGATTCGGATCTGGCACGTGGTGAGAAGATAGAACACGACATACTGAACGTCTCCTCTCCGGACCTGAAAGCATTCTTCGCCCGACGGGGGAAAACTCTTGCAATACCACGGTTGGAGTGACACGGTGATCGCTCCGGGCAATAGCATCAACTATTACACTCGCGTGCAGGAGACTGTGCGAGGTGCGACCAGGATAGATGAATCGTATCGCCTGTTCATGGTTCCCGGAATGACGCATTGCGGCGACGGAGATGGTTCTAATCATTTCGACATACTCGGAGTGATGGAGGAATGGGTGGAAAAGGGAAATGCTCCAAATCAAATCGTCGCCACCCGCATCGTCGCTGGTGAAACCGCGCGGACTAGGCCCCTTTGTCTTTATCCGCAGGCAGCCGTCTACAAAGGTGTCGGAAGCACCGACGACGCAGCAAAGTTCTCCTGCTCGGCTCCGAAATGAAGAATCTCACGAGGTAATGGCCGGAGCAGACCGGCTAGATGCGTGGGTTGTCCTCAAGCAGACACGGTAGAGGTCTGGGTTCGACTCCCCACGGGCCTACCATTTGGCTCACGGAAGCTGCTGCAAACTTCACTATTGTGTTAGTCGGCCTACGCCTGACTGCTTGCAATCGCAAGGGCAATATCTCGCTGCGCCGCCATCTTTGACTCATCCATCGCTTGCAAATACAGGTCAAGAGTGGTGCTGGATTTGTCGTGACGAAGTAATCCCTGAACGGTCTTCACGTCTTTGCCCTTGTTGATAAGAAAGGTCGCGAGGCTGTGGCGGAAGTTGTGGAACCAAAATCGCTGACCGGGTTTCAGCTGGATGTCGACCTTAATTGCAGCGCGGCGAATTTTATCCTTCGCCATCATGCTGGCACTCAACGGGGTTTTGCCCTTCATTTTTGAGGCAGGAAAAACCCAACCAGATTGGTGACAGACGAAAACTCGGGCATCCGCGTTTACTCGGAGGCAACCGGACTCGTCGAATACGGCAACGTCGGCATGTCGTGTTTTATGCGCGCTGAAGGTGAACTGTTGTATTCCGACATCGGCTCCGCTGCGCCGTTCACGTACATCCGCAATCACTCGTGAAGTTGATGAACCCTGATAAAAAGAAGGCCGGAGTAAGTAGCCAAGGTGGCGGAAACTCCGCCCTTAACATTTCAAACGGCATCGCCCAGCCAGTTGGTTCGAGACCTACCCACAGGGTTCTATAATGAACAAGTGAGATACCTGTTCAATTTGCGTTAGCACTTCAGGCTTTCCCGCGATGCGGTCATAGTTGCAGTCACAATATCCCAATGTAGGTTGGGCCTTCCCCACCGGGCGTCAACTCGCCATCGTGGGGCTATCCCCACGGGACGTAGGACGCGAGGACGTACGGCACGATTACTCGCGGTCTCAGGGAAGCTTTGCCGGAGCAAGAATGATGAGCAGCGTGGCACCCTGTCTTGGCGGTTCGGGCGTCGGAGGTGGCATCGTCCCCGTACGTTTCACCTCTTGTGACACAACCGTTTCGGGTGTCTCCGTGACCGCGGTCGCCGAAATACTCATTCCTTCTTTGAGGCCCCAAGCATCAGTCTCCTGACCGTCGACAGAGAATTTCTGCCCCTTGGGAATGTTAAAGGACTGGTTCGTACCGCCTTCCAACGTGAGAATGACTGAATTCGGTGGACTTACGCGCCAGACTTTACCTGTCACGGTCTTTACTGTGGTGATCATTCGCGGTGTGGTGGTCGTGATCGTGACCCGCTGCAGCTTCATGCCTGGTTTGAGATCGTGAACCGTCAATTCCTTGCCGGCCACATACACGGTCTTGTCGTCTGGGACATCCGGAAAATGCCGCAGCTCCCCGTCGTCGGTCTTGACGATGAGATCGTGGCCGGAAATGTACACCACCTCGGCGGTCTCGACCTTGACAGTTTGCGAAGCAAGGCCTTCCTCGACCTTAGTTTCTGTTTTCACCTGCGCATTTGCGGTAAATGCCAAGATAAAGCAAAGAAAGCCTGTTCCGGACAGGCCAACTTGGATGTGTTGCAAAACTTTGTGTGAAATCATGTTTGGTTCTCCTCAATGCAGGTGTTCTCGTCTTTGGAAATCCAACCCTTCAAGCGGTGTTGAACGTGCTCACGAGTAAACGCCGCTTGAGTAGCTCCCTCGCGAAATCACGCAACAGTAGTTCAACTCGTCCAACTCGCCGTGTAGCTCTACCTCATCCAAAGCCCGACAAAAGAGGGCGATCAGCTCAGCATCGGAGACTGTCTCGTCCACTCCCCTGTCCTGAAAAGCTGTCATGTCGAACATCCGTGCGTTGAGGCACTACAGACGCTGCCCAATTGTGGGCCGAACAGTTTACTTCTTATTGAGGTCGTCATCCTTGTAGTACTTCGTACCCTGCAAGGTCAACTGCAGTGCGAGACCATTCTTGGTGATCTGGTAGACCCATACTCCCGGGGCGACCTCGGCTGCTCCTGAGTAAGCCCCGCCCTTCTCACCTGCCTTGGCCGCAGCGTCCGCTTGCCCCGAACCGGACCAGCCGGAGTCCAGAAATTGTGCCAGCGCCTTTTCGTTCTCGAAAACAAACACCACGATATAGTCTTTCACCCCCATGCCCAGACCGGCACCGGCCGAGGCCATCTTCATGAAGGTCTCTTGCTTGGTCTTGCTGTTGACGGCCAGTCCCGAACCACGTGCCGTGCTCAACAGCAATATGTTCATCCCCATGTTGTCGAAAACGGCATATCCCGCCGCTTTCTGGATCGATGCTTGAGAAGTGGGTTCCAGCTTGTACAAATCCTGCAGGGCCTCGGCTGCCATCTTGCGGGTTTTCTGTCGTTTTTCTTCATTGTCGTCCGCGGCAATGCATGTGCTTGCGGACATCAGAACCACGGCAAGAATGGAGGCAATCATTTTGAATCTCATCGCAGTGCTCCTCCAAGAAGGGCAATAACACTACTACTCAAATTACTGCAAGGACATCTCGTATGGGGCGGGAATTGAGAGTTATAACCTTTTTCACTTCGTAAAGTCAACGACATTCTAGATCACAACTCCGCATGAGCCAGAAGGACCACAGCCACCACCTTGACACCAACCGCCGTACTTTGACAGCATCTTCGGAATAGGTTCTTGTCATCGCTCTGTGTGAGGAGAGCCCTGCAGGGGGTTAACCAAATCCTCGACGGGATTTCCACAATGATTGGCGGAGCGACTCATCGCTGCCGCCGTGTGCGGAGGAACAGGCCGCTCAGTTCATGTTGATCTAAAGCGTTGTAGAAAGATTGCCAATGAAAATGACAACAACAATCCGACAAGTAGATTTCGTCACGATTGTGGACATCAGCGGCCAGATTGTCCTCGGGGAAGAAAGTACCTCACTGAGCAATTTGATCAGCGACCTGCTAAACCAAGGACATAATCAGATTCTGCTTAATCTCGCCGACGTCAGTTGCATCGACAGCGCAGGCTTTGCCTACCTGATCGGTTCCTTGACAAGCGTGCGAAAGCGACGAGGGGAAATAAAGCTGCTCAATCCTACGAAAAAAGTACGGGCCGTTATGCAGCTTGGAAAGCTGCTCACAGTCTTTGACGTTAGGGAAGACGAAGCTGCGGCCGTTAGGTCCTTCGGCGAATCGGCCGCGGCAACTGCTTGAGTGTCGAATTGGATTGTGACCAGCAACAGTGCAATTTGCGCAACTTAAGATGTCTAGGGAGCAACCTCGAGTCTCTGTCGCACACCTCGGGTTGCACGGTAGGCGGGAGTACGGACGGACGCCGCGACTTGTAGTGCTTCGCGAATTTGTGGCGATCTCCAGCACCCCACCAATGGTATCGAATATCAATTTCCCAGTTTGCGCAGAGTCGGAACCTTTCGGCCCACAACTCAACCGTTCCTTGCTCCACGTTCTTCGTTGATCTAATCGCCATATCAGTCAGCCCAACTTAGGCGGTGCCTCCACGAGAACGTTCACCTGCGGCGTTAAGCTGATTCAGCATAAGAACCCCGGCCCCCATACGGGCTAGTCGCCGGAACTTACGCATCAGTTCGACCATCTTCGCGTTGTCAATTTCGTTGAAGTTCGGCGGATACCAGTCTTGCAGCGTGTCGAAGACAATAAACCTTCCCTGCGCGACGAACTCAAGTAGTCGTGGGTCATCTGGTTCAGGTAAGGGTTCAGGCTCCCATTCTCCCCAGTACCCAAATGAGGCGTTAGCCGAAATGGCTGCACCTCGGGAACGTTCGCTAACCATACCTTGCGGGTTTTCACGGTCGCGGTATAGCACTGGTGTCGAGCGAGGAAACTTTCCACGCAGCGGTGTACCTGTGATGTCCCAACCGTCGACATTGGATCTCGCCAAAGATGCGAAGCAGTGCGGCGCGCAGGAGGATTGGCAGGCACGGGACTAAAGCGGAAGTCTTGCGGACAAGTAAAACCCCACTCACCCCGGACATTTTGACGCCTTCCGTTAGCACGCAATACAGCCTTATCTAAATAACACGGAGAGTTTACTGGATGTGTAACACCGAACTCGACGATGGGAATCCGGCGAAACTGTCCCGATGGAGGAAGTGACACTTCGTTTGGATTATCCGATCTCACTTGGAAGTCGCGTTACCCGAAAACGGGGCCAACCTAATAGAACCCAATAATTAGAATCAGGTCGTGGGTTGCAACGCCGCATAAACACTGGCTATTTGTGAAAGTACCGTAGATCGAGTCCCCACAGGCCTACCATCGTTTTCAATTAGTTAGCAAAAAACCAAAGAAAACTTCACCTGTAAATTGGATGGTTGGCTTGGAATCTCGGAATTTAAGCGCCAGAGTACCATTCGCGCAGGCTGGGAACACTGTGGCGCAGGCGGACATACTTGGGCAATCCTACGAGTACCTCATTAAGGAATTTGCTGACCCTCACCAACAAAAAAACAGGCGAGTTCTACACTCCACGTCTCGTTGTGCGATTGATGGTCAACATTCTCGCCCCCAAAGAAGGCGAGTCCATTTACGATCCCGTTTGCGGGACAGGTGGCATACTGTTAGAGGCCGCACACCTTGTACACGTGACCGACGGCGACGATCGCACATTGTGGGGGAAGGTCTTTGGTCAGGAAAAGAACCTAGCTTCGCAATACAAGCTGGTGTATAAAGTCCATCTCACAATTAGGTTGAGGTCAGTGTTGCATGTCCGCTTTCCGGGGTGCGCGCCTTCTCTTTCTATGTTTCCTCTTTCTTCCTTATTTCTAGTACACAATGCGGGACTATGACTGTATTTGAATCCAAATGTGAAACCGTTTTCCGTGCGGAAAGGTGATCGACATGACCAATGAATCAGAGAAAGGCACATTGACGCGAAGGGGTTTCCTGGGTGTCAGCTCTACTGCTCTTGCGGCTGTCGCCATTCCCTCTCCAACCAACGCGGCCTCACAGCAAAACCCCGACTACAAGGCTGGGTCCGATAGAAAAACCAGCGATCCGGGTCCGACCAACACTGCTCTCGACGCGGCAAATCCTAGTTCCGTGTTTCCACCTCCCACCGATGCTGGTGGGGTGCAGACCTTCAAGTACCCCTTCTCCTTCGGCCACAAGCGGCTTCATAGCGGTGGATGGTCTCGCGAGGTCACCTCCCGCGAACTTGCCGTCTCCAAAACTCTTGCCGGCGTGGAAATGCGTCTCATTGCCGGAGGCGTGCGCGAACTTCACTGGCACTCCGCTGCGGAATGGGCCTTCATGCTCTATGGCACAGCACGGATCACATGTATCGATTCGGAGGGCAAAAGCTTCGTCACCGACATCAAGGAAAATGAACTTTGGTATTTCCCGCCGGGCATTCCGCATTCAATTCAGGGACTCGCTCCGGACGGCTGTGAATTCTTGCTCGTCTTCGATGACGGCAACTTCTCCGAGTACGAGACCGTACTGCTGTCCGACTGGATGGCCCACACCCCTCCCGAAGTTGTCGCAAGGAATTTTGGCGTCAGCCAAAAAGCTATCGTCAACATGCCGAAGCAGGAACTCTTTATTTTTCAGGCGGAACTACCTGGGCCACTCGAAGAAGATCGTCGCCTCGCCGCCGGAGCGCTTGGCCCTTCACCTGTCGATTTTGCGTTTCGCACCTTGAAGATACCTCCCACCAAACAGAACAAGAGCGGTGAAGTCCGCATCGTTGATTCCAGCACCTTCAAAATTGCCTCCAACATCGCTGCCGCGATCGTCACCGTTAGGCCCGGTGGCGTCCGTGAGCTTCACTGGCATCCCAATGCTGACGAATGGCAATATTTCTTCGCAGGCAACGGCCGCATGACCATTTTCGCCACCGGTGGCCGCGCTCGCACCATGGATTTTGAAACTGGTGATGTCGGCTACGTCCAAAGAACGCTCCCTCATTACGTCGAAAACACCGGCTCAACCGACCTGAAGTTCCTGGAGATGTTCAGAAGCAGCTACTACCAGGACCTCTCTCTCTCCGAATGGCTCGCGCACACTCCGCCACAACTGGTCGCCGCTCACCTCAATCTCGACAAAGCTACTCTCGATGCTCTGCCCAGAGAAAAACCCGTGCTCATGCCCGAATAGGGTTCGCGCCTCTGAATGTTTCGCGCATTCCTGCTGCGTTCACAGCCACTCGGTTTACATTTTCTTGTTCTAACTCTGATGCTCCTGACCCGACAAACCCAGTGCTTGAGCTTGGCACGAACGCGACAATTAGTCTCTTTTCAAAAACATCAGGCCTTGTATCCACTCGTGGCCTGATAACTTCCACTCACTCTAGTTCTTCTTCCATCTGAGTAATACGTTTTTCGGCGCTGTCAGTAATCGGCCTGCACCTGATTGCTAGTTATCGCAAGAGCAATGTCCATCTGCGCCGCCAGTTTCGACTCGTCCATCGTTAGCGAGTACAGGTCCAGCATGGTGCTCGACTTGGCATGCCGCAACAATCCCTGAATTGCCTTCACGTCTTTGCCCTTGTTGATAAGAAATGTCGCGAGGCTGGGGCGGAAGTTGTAGAAGTCGAATCTCTGGCCGGGCTTCAGTTGAATGCCGACGTTTGGGTGACGCAGATGAATGAGACTTCCAGAAACCGACGCGATTCGACAGCTTTATGAACTCGCAGTGCGGTGATACTGCAGGAGTTAGAGGGGGTTTGAGTGTTCGAGTCCCCACGTGCCCACCATTTATTTCAATCACTTAGCAAAAATCACCAGAAAACTTTACCCGTAATTCTTCACCTGTAAATAGGCCCCATTTGGCTAGGTGTGTCCCGTTCGTTGACTTGCTTTTTGGCCCAACCGTAAGATGAGCCCCACATGGCGGACTCAGACACTTTTATCGGGCAATCTATCACTCACTATCGCTTCCTAGAGAAACTCGGCGGGGGCGGTATGGGTGTCGTTTACAAAGGGGAAGATACGCGGCTCAACCGCTTTGTAGTTCTCAAATTCCTGCCTGAGGATTTAGTCCACGGCCGCCAAGCATTGGAACGGTTTCGCGGTGAAGCCAGCATCGCGGATCGGCCCATGGAACGACTTACTCAGTGTTGCTATCGAGGTTGCCGACACTATGGACGCGGCCCACGCCAAAGGGATTATTGAAAAAATTGTTGGCGTCCGTCAGTTGGTTACGAATGAAGTCGTAGGCGCTACCGTGGAACGAGTTGGTGCCCGAACGGGCAACCATGTTGACCACAGAGCCGCCGAAAAGCCGTACTCCGCGCTGAAATCCGATTGCTGCACCTTGAATTCTTCCACTGCTTCCGGTGACGGAGTGTAGGTCGCCTGGGTGACACCGCCGTTGGGTTCAAAGTTGGTGATGGAAGCGCCGTCCATCAAAATGTCGGCACGGGCTCCGCGTTTGCCGTTGGAAACAAAGTTGCTGCCTCCGCAGTTAGAGCACTGATCGTCCCTATCGGTTACGCCGGGTGCGAGGTAGGTGAGGTCCATCACGTAGCGATCCACGAGCGGCAGATTGTTAATAAAATTGCGGTTCACAACCTGACAGGTGACTGCATCTTCTGTGGTAATGACTTCTGTCTCGGCGTGCACCTGAATACTGGCCGTGGCGCTGGCGATGCGCAACGTCAGATTGGCGGTCGCATTTTCGCTCACGTTCACCTTGATGTTGGTGTGCACAGCCTTCTCGAAGCCTTTCATTTCTGCTGACACAGAGTAGATGCCCGGCGGAATCGTGGTGAAGAAATAGCGCCCCGTGTTGTCTGACATGGCGTTGAACCTGAAACTTTTTTGCATGTCGGTCAGAATGAGGAGCATCTTATCGCGAGAAAGGGTGGCAAAGCATTGAAAGCGCGTGGGCTAAGGTCTGACCTTTGCACCTGTGCGGTACGTCACAGATTACAGGTGATTTAGCCATCACACTGGCGCTGGAGGTTACCATGAAATTCCAAAGGAAGTATTCCATGAGTGTGGTTTTCATCGACGTAGCTGCCTCGCTGGCAATTACTGCGTTCGTTTTGATGCCCGGCGTCGGAACCGCACAGGAGCCCACGGTGAAGAAGGCCCCGGTGGTTCAGAGCAATCCGACTTCGGGAAAACAGATGTACACAGATTATTGCGCGCCATGCCACGGGAAAGAGGCCAGAGGAAATGGTCCCGCGGCCGGGGCGATGAAGACCGCTCCCACGAATCTCGCTTTGCTTGCCAAGAATAACGGCGGGAAATATCCAGCCGCACATGTGGCCGCCGTCTTATCGTTTGGCGATGAAAAGTCCGCGCACGGCAGCAAGGATATGCCGGTGTGGGGTCAGTTGTTCCAATCGTTGAACTGGTCGTCGAGCACCAAGGAAATGGAAGCGAAGCAGAGGATCAACAGTCTCAATGTGTATCTGGAATCGCTGCAGGCGAAGTAAGCGGCATCACGAAAAACTGATAGAGATCGGTTCGAGCGGTTCCAAGTGAAAACTGATGGTGTCGCCGGGGGCAACCCAGATAGGCGGCGTGATGGAACCCGCGATGATGATGTCTCCTGCCCGGAGCATTTCATCGAAGAACGACAGAAGATTCGCGGTGTGCGCGACGATGTGAATCAACTCGCCGGTGAGTGCCTCGAAATCGGAAGTTTCGGCGATTAGCTTACCGTTGTGGAGCACGTGCGCACGCAATCCCGCGAGGGAGCCGCCCGCGTGAGTGGGATCGGATTCACCGAGGATCAAGTGGCGCTGATAGATGTCGCGGGCCAACGTACCTTCTACGTCGTCCGAAGGATGATCGACATCCGCAACCTCAATCGCTGCACCTAATCCCGCAATGGCAGCCATGGTGGTTTTGCGATCAGAATTCGCGGGCAGATCCTTGCCCAAATAGACTGTGAGTTCGGCTTCGGCGGCCGGCCTCACCCATCTTCCGACAGAAAGTGTGGCGCCGGACGGTACGATAGCGTCCGCCATGAGGAATCCCACCAATGGTTCGTTGATGCGTAAGCGCTCCATTGCTACCGGGCCGCCGAAAGCGAGTTTCCAGCCGAGTGATTTTTTTCCGGAGCGTAACAGGTCGCGCCGCAAACGGAGCTGCTGCATCATTCCACTCGCGATTCGCGGGTCTTCCCATGCCAGTGTGATTCTCATGAACGCCTCGCGGGTCAGTAACCTTCCGGCGGGATTTCGTAACCGGCCGCTTCGAGCGAACCGGCACCGCTCCATCCCCACACGAGAACGACATCTTCGGTTCCAGTATTGTCAAAACCGTGCCAGTGGCCGCGCGGCGTGAAGATGACATCGCCTTTGCCGGAAGGCTCGCGTCCGGTGTCGGTGTAAATGAATCCGTTGCCTTGAATGACGATGAAGAACTCGTCGCAGTTGGGATGGCGGTGCTTGTCATGGCGCGCTCCGGGAGGAAGCACCGTCCAGCCGATCAAGAGTTTGTCGGAGCCAGCAGATTTTTTGTCGATTAGGAACTGCACCTGCATATTGATCCAGCCTTCGTCGCGCGAGAGTCCTCCGACCTGCGGCACATCGCGCAGATTCGTACGATACGGTTTCACCTCGACATTCCTCCCAGCCGTCGATAGACCTCATAGACAGTTACGAAATCGTGGTGTTCGAGACCTAGCCCGCGGCAGGCATTCAACATTTCATTTGCTGCGGCGCCTAAAGGAACGGGCACTCCCATTCTTCGACCGAGTGTGAGCGCGAGCATCATGTCTTTCTGCTGAAGATTAACGTTGCCGTAGGTGGCGTCGGAAATGTGTCCTTCCAGAATTAATGGTGCGCGATAACTGATGACTGGTGATGCGACAACACTTTTCAGCATGGCATCGACGGCCACTTCTCGAGGTACTCCGCCTTTTTCTGCCAGCGCCACGCCTTCACAGAACCCGATCACTTCAATTACTAAGGTCATGTTCAGCGCGACCTTGAGCTGGACTGCGAGGCCTTGTGCGCCGATGTATGTCACTTTCGGGCCGATGGCCAGCAAGACGGGCTCGACGCGATCAAAAACCGCTTTGTCTCCACCGACCATGAGGGAGGCCTTGCCTTGACCGATCGTCAGCGTGGTTCCCGAGATCGGTGTATCCATCATGGTCAAACCAGCTTTCAAAAACTCGCTCGCGATTGCGCGGCTGGCTTCGGGGTCGATCGTGCTCATGTCAAGGAACGCCGCATTTTTCCGCAAGCCGGCGATCACGCCACTTTCGCCAAGCGCCAGGGAGCGGACCGCGTCTGCATCGGTCACGATCGAAAAGACCACCTCTGAAGCAGAAGCCACCGCCCGGGGTGTGTCCGCCCAACGCATTCCGAGCCGAAAAAGCGGTTCGGCTTTTTCGCGGGTACGATTCCAGCCGGTCACTTCATGTCCGGCGGCAATGAGGCGTGGAACAATGGCCTGGCCCATGTCGCCAAGGCCTAAGAAACCGAGTTTCATGGAGGATCTCCGCGGAGTGCTGGGCTCTGGTTCTACCACCTGACCAGTTGCAGGTCAACCGCTTTCCTGTATATCCTGTTGGCACATTTCCGGGAGGCTTGATGGGAACGCTTGGTCAAGTAACGTTTTTTGCAACTTCGCTGCTCTCGCCTTTAGTCATTTCAGGACCAAGCCAAAGCACCGCGACAAACGATTCTCCTAAACCATTGGTCCTGACCGAGGCAATTCCCACGCCGGGTGTTCAGGGTCGCTTCGATCATTTCGGGTTCGACGGCAAGAATCAACTGTTCGTGGCGGCGCTCGGCAATAATTCCGTGGAAGTCATCGACATCAGCGCGCGAGTCCGTGCGCGCTCGATTACGGGAATCCCGAATCCGCAGGGAGTCGTTTACGCCCCCGATGTGAAGAAACTTTTCGTGGCCAGCAGCAAAGGTAAGTTGCGGGTTTTTGACGGCGTGAGTTTCGATCTCCTGAAGGAAATTGATTTTCACGGCGACGTCGATAATTTGCGCTACGACTCGGCAACGCATCGCGTGTACGTAGGTTGCGGCGAAGATGAAACCGGGGCTATTGGCACGGTCGATGCAATCTCGAATGAGCGTTTGCCCGAGGAGTACAAAGTCGGGGCGCATCCCGAATCTTTCCAGCTGGAAATGGCGGGCCCCGTGATTTACGTGAATTTGCCAGACCTGAAGCAAATCGCGGCGATTAACCGGAAAACGGGCGAGATTAAGCGTTGGCCGCTTGCGCTGGAACATAACTTTCCGATGGCTCTCGATGAACAGGATCACCGCTTGTTTGTTGCGACGCACGAGCCGGCGCGACTGGCCGTACTCGACACCAACACCGGACGGGTGGTGGCCGAACTCCCGTGCGTCCAGGATGCCGACGACGTTTATTACGACGCGGGACGAAAGAGAATTTATATTCCAGGCGGGGAAGGTTACATCAGCGTCTTCCAACAAACCGATGCCGATCACTACGTACTACTTGGCGAAAGTGACATCGACACTTGGCGCTCGAACAGCCGGATATTTTGGCAAAGGACGGAAAGGCTTCGACCGATTCTTCCTGGGAGTGCCGGCGCGAGCCGACCATGGGGCGGAGATCTGGATCTACACGGTACAGGACGGAACCGACTGAGGGCGGTCGGCGATTCTGGTGCTATGAAAAATTCCGATAGATATGAATTACTCCGCCGGTGCTCTATCGGGTAAGCCCACGCGGGCGGCTTGTGGCTGGGTGGGGGGCCACAAAATCGATTATTTGGGCGAAAAATAGTGGTCTGTCCAATGTACCAGCGGGTTCCTCTACGACAGCTATTGGTTCTTTTGTTCCAGCGTATCAAGGAGATAATTGACATTTAGCTTCGTAAGGTGGTATAGCGGCTATACCTTTCGTGGGGGAGGGATGCATGACGGCTAACTTCGTGGGGTGTTCCACCCCATTTCGCTCCAAGTTTTGCGACCTGGCCGGGATCTCCTTGGCGCTCTCGCTTCTGTTGTTGCTTTGTGTTCCTGCATTCCCGCAGGGGAATAACGGACGAATCCTGGGTACGGTGACAGACCAGTCCGGCGGTTACATCGTGGGTGCAACGGTCACGATTACAGACGTGGCGAGAGGAACGACGCGCACGATCACAACGGATTCTGCCGGCGCCTACGTTGCCATCAACCTAACTCCCGGCACGTATACGGTTCGTGTCGAAGCAAAGGGCTTCAAAACCTTTGACCGGCAGAATCTCCTGTTGGAAGTCGGCAAGGACCTGTCTGTCGACCCGGTTCTTCAAACGGGCGCTGCAAGCGAAGTCATCACGGTAACAGAAGAAGCGCCGATGGTGGACGCCACCAGCACCACGCTCGGCGGCACGCTGAGCAACGAGACGATCAATGATCTTCCTCTCAATGGGCGCAACTACCAGAACTTGATCTCTCTGCGCCCAGGCACGACGGTGTATCCCGGTGGTGGTCCGTGGACGCAAACGACAAACGGCATTCGTCCGGAGGACACCAGCTTCATCGTCGACGGAATCACGAACGACGAAGCGTTCATGGGACTGAGCGTCACGAACGCTGCCGCGGTCATCGGGGACGCGGCCACGCTGCTTCCCATCGATGCAATTCAGGAATTCAATACGCAAGTGAATCCCAAAGCCGAGTTTGGCTGGAAGCCCGGGGCTATCACGAGCGTCGGTTTGAAATCCGGAACGAACACCATTCATGGCTCCGCATATGCCTTTGGCCGTTCTCAATCTTTCGACGCGCGCAATTACTTTGATCCGGTGGGCACTCCGAAGACACCGGTGGAGCTGGAGCAGTACGGCGGCAGCCTCGGCGGCAGGATTATTCCCGACAAGCTTTTTTACTTTGGAGCTTATGAGGCGCAAACGTACACGGTGGGCAATTCTCTTCCGGGCCACGTGCCGACGACGGCGTCGGTCGGCGATCCCAGTATCAGCGTTCCCGACGCAGTGGCAGATTTGGCGGCGCATAACATCGCGGTGAATCCGCTCAGCCAGTACTTGCTGGGCTTCTACACTCCGAACAGTGGACAGGGAACGTTCGTGGAACTCAACTGGCCGAACGTTAACAACTCCAAGAATGCCCTGGGAAAAATTGACTACCACCTCAGTGATAAGAACACGATCGGTGGCTCGTATTTCTTCGGAAATGACACGCTCGTGGGTATGGACTTCTTCGAACTGCTGCCGCAATTCCGAACCAAGGTTCATTCGCGCGCGCAAATGGTTTCTACTCACTGGGCCTACACGCCAAACTCAACGTGGGCGAACGAACTGCGATTTGGTTTCACGCACTATACGCTTCAAATCACTCCAAACGATACGACTTTTCCGTATCAGATCAACACGGGACTGTCGAATCCACTTCTGGCCGGCATCCCGGACATCCGGGTAAATCCTTTCTCGCAGCTGGGAGCTTTTCACAATTTCCCCAAGATTGTTGGTCCCGACGAAGTTTTTGACGTTATCGACCAGATTTCGTATTTGCGCGACAAGCACGCCATCAAATTCGGTGGAGAAATTCGCAGAGACTTAGTGCATCAAGCCACGTTTCGGGCGGGAAGAGGCCGGGTCCGGTTCCCGGGAGGAAACGCATACACCCTTCCTAACCCCGCGGATCCAAACAATCCGTTTACTTCAACGCCGCTGGAAGATTTCCTTGCTGGCGATCCTGGCAACACCACCTTTTTGGCCGGGGATCCCACACGCAATCTATCGCAATGGCTGTATGCAGGCTACGTGCAGGACGACTATCGCATCACCCCACGAATCACGTTGAACCTGGGGCTCCGCTACGAATTTCAGGGAGTGCCGACCGAAGCGAACAATCTCCTAGGAAACTGGGAGCCGTCGGTCGGTTTTGAGCAGGTGGGCAAGAACATCGGATCGATCTATAAGCCGGACTACAAGAATTTCTCGCCACGCATCGGTATCGCGTGGGACGTGACGGGCAAGGGCACGACGGTGGTTCGTGCCGGAGCCAGCATCGTATACAGCCTGCTGTCGATGAATACATTCCTGTCGCAGCAGAATACGCAAAATACCGTGACGCTCGGTGTAGGCACGGTTCCAACGGGCGCAACGATTTTTGACGCGGCTTGTCCGACGGGTTGTGCTGGCATCGGAAATATCACCGCCACAGGCATCACGATTCCGGGCTCGAGCCTTACCTGGAAAGACCAATCCACAACAATTTATCCTTCCAGCGTGACCGGACTCGTTCAATGCGGGGACGGCACAGCGGGCGTGGGCCCTTGCGATTCTTTTGCGATGAACCGTAATTTCCACACTCCGTACGTGGAGACCTGGACGATTGGCATCCAGCACGCTTTCTCGGGCAAGCTTTCGTTTGAGTCAACCTACGTAGGCAATCATGGCACCCGGCTAGTGGGTGTCGTCGATATCAATCAGGCCAATCCGGCGACCGGTGTTCTGCCTTACGCCAGCCAGTATCCGTACCTCGGGTACATCAACAATCTGTCGAACTACTATGGCTCCACCTACAATGGTTGGCAGAATACGTTAACGGCTCGCAACTTCCATGGGCTCGACTTCGTTTTGGGCTACACGTACGCTCACGGCATAGACGACATGTCGTCGAACTGGGTGGCGTTCTTGCCCATGGACAGCACGCGCTGGTGGCTAGACCACGGCAGTAGCGACGAAGACATCCGGCAAAGATTCACCCTGTCGTTAACTTACACGTTGCCCGAAAAGAAGACCAAGAGCCAGCTACTGGAAGGCTGGCAGGTCAACGCTATTATCACAGAACAAACCGGGCAACCGTGGAACGTGAACGATCAGACAAACAACTTTAGTGGAGTCAACGAAAACGCTGACCGGTGGGATCTGTTTGGCAATCCCGGCGATTTCAAATCGGGGGGACAAAATTCTCTCCCACTTTGTACAAGCGGTGACAACACTACGGGAGGCTGCAGTTACCTCAACTCCCCCTCGGGGAATACGGTTTTCCTTTCGCAACAACAAACGGCTGCCGCTTGGACAAAGTGTTTGGCAAACGCTCCTGCCGGAAGTGCTATGAATGCCGCGCTCACGACAGCCATCGCGAATGGCTCGGGAGGCTGCTATGTGAGCTTCAATGGCAAGTCTGTGCTCCTGCCGAACGCGATCGGGTCTCAGGGCACGATGGCCCGGAATATCTTTCGCGATTTGGGATTCCACAACATCGACTTCTCAGTTAGCAAGAACTTCAAGCTTGGGGAAAGGGTGAGGGCTCAGTTCCGGGCCGAGATGTTCAACGTTTTCAATCATCCTAATTTTGCGAATCCCAATGGCGCCACAAGCGGTTATGGTCAGGGCGCATTCGCTGATCCGTCGGTGGTCGGCTCGTTTGGCTGCGGATGCGCAACGCCGGACAGCGCTTCGTTTAACCCCGTGCTTGGTTCGGGCAGCGCCCGCGCCATTCAGCTTGGGTTGAAATTTACTTTCTAGCTCGCCCCTTTCCAGGTCTGCGCTAGGCAGGGCCGGACTTGGTCCGGCGCTGCCTTTCTGAACCAGACTTTTCGGATTAACGATGGGGAAAATGCGGATGACGCGTAAATCAGTGATTATCGGCGGAGTCGGAATTTTCTTCGTGGGTCTGTGGTTGAGCCTCGCAGCCGGTATCGCACTGGGCGCCGAGAGCGACCCCGCCATCCTGCAAATGGATAGTGAGTTCGTGAGAGCAGTGGCGGCTTCGAATTCCGCGGCGCTTGAGAAATTTCTGGACGCCGGTTTCACGTGGACCGACTCACAGGGGAATACGCTGACGTCGAAGGAAGTGTTGGCTTCGATTCCAAAGAATGCTCTCGGTGACGAAGCGGTCACGGATCGCTCGGAGCGCACGTATGGCCAAGTCGCGGTGGTGTCGGCGAGCCGTGGAAAGACCCATGTCCTCCGACTTTGGGTGCATCGTGCGTCGGGATGGCGTCTGCTGGTCTACCACGCGGTGACGCAGCTCGAGCAACCGTCCACTTCGGCGGGTTCGGGCGTGAATACCTGTGAGAATCCGTGCAAGAGCGTTCCGTTCCAGCCGGCCAATGAGGCGGAGCGCGCGATCATTGCGTCGTGGCAGGCTCTGGAAACCGGCGTAACCGAGCACAATTCAGTAGCGTGGGCGCCGCACATTGCGGATGAGTTTGTACAGATCAGTTCGAACAGCGACCATCCCATTTCGAAAAAAGATCGCATGGCCACGTTGGACGAGCAGAAAGTTTCGGGCGTGGGTTCAGCGCCCGCTCCGCTCGTGTCCGCACAAATGTTTGATTTTGGCGATGCGGTGGTGATGACGTGCCTGCACCAGCCGTACAAGGGGAAGCCGATTCATGTGAGCCGGCTGTGGATTGAACGCGATGGCCAGTGGGTGATGGTGATCAGCAATCAAACTACGATTCAATCGGGAACCGCGAAGTAGTTTTTCACGTTGCTGAGATTCAGTGTGCGCATTCACCAAAAATGAATTGCAATTTTCGAGCCAAAAGGATCAACGGTGTAGCCTTGAGTATTCTCTTGGCACTGTTCGCTTTCGCGGATACTTTACGAGCACAGAATTCCGAAGCTCTGCAGCGAGCGGATCAGGCTTTCATTCAGGCGTTGGGCCAGCAAAACAGAAATGCGTTGGATCAATTGCTGGACGCCAATTTCATCTGGATTGATTCGAATGGGAAACGGCTTTCGAGCTCCCTCGTGCTTGAAGAGCTGCCCGGGGTCGCGAACAGCCGAGTCGATATTGAGTGGCGTGCTTATGGAAAGGTTGCGGTCGTTCGCGCGAATCACAGCCGGGTGAATGTGCTGCGCGTATGGGTGAAGCGGTCTACAGGTTGGCGGGCCCTGCTCTATCAGGAAGTCACGCAGGTCGAGAAATCGGAGTCGCCCGGAGGCGCGCCTTCGGAAGAATGTATCAATCCATGCAAGACCATTCCGTACCAGCCGGAAACACCATCGGAAAAAGAAGCAATTGCTTCCTGGCAGGGAGTGATGAAGGCCATGGCCGAAAACGACGCGGACGCTTATTCGCCACTGATCGCCGAAGAATTTACCGCCACGGACACCTATCATGACCGTCCTTATACAAAAGCGGATCGCCTTGTGCAGATCAGCAAGCAGAAGGAAGGCGGAAAACGCAGTTCGCCGCCGGAATTGATTGCTGCCGAAATGTTTGATCTTGGGGAAACGGTGATGATGGTGGCGCGCGAGCAGAGGCCCGGAGCCAAGTCCTATTTCAATACGCGCATGTGGGTGAAACGCGACGCGCGATGGCAGATGCTCCTCAGTTTCAACACCCGAATTGAATGATCAGGCGCTTTGGTAAAGCTTGGTCATCACGAACTCCCGATGACCGAGCGCTTCCGCGCAAGTGAGTCGCCCGTTGCAGGTGCGGATCATGATTTCGATCAGTTGATCGCCCGCCTGATCGAGAGTCATCTCGCGGCGCAGGATCCCGGAAACGTCCAGGTCGATGTGCTCGCTCATGGTGCGCGCGGTTTTCGGATTGGCGGTCAGCTTGATGACCGGCTCGATGGGATTGCCGATCACGTTGCCCTGGCCGGTGGGAAACAGGTGCACCGACGAAGCCCGCCGCGGCTTGTAGCGTCACGCATTCGGCCGCGGCCGAAGATGTGTCCATGTAATAGAGGCCCGGACCTTTTGCTGGGGCTTCCGCCGGTTTCAGAACGTCGATGAATTTTGGTCTTCTTGCCGATTTTCTGGAAATTGCCAAATGCTTTTTCTTCAATGGTGGTCAGCCCGCCGCGCGATATTGCCTTTCGTCGGTTGCGACTCGGAAAGATCGCTGGTCTTGTGGCGCTCGATCACGTCCTGATATTCGCGGAAAACCTGCATGAAGCGGTCGGCCACTTCCTTGGTCGTGGCGCGATTCGCGCAGACGACTTCCGCGCCCGTAAGTTCAGAGGTTTCGCCAAAGCAGGTGGTTGCGCCGAGCGGATCGAGTTTGTCGATGAGACTCCCGACGGTGGGACAAGGGGCCAGGCCGGAAGTGGTGTCGCTCTCACCGCATTTGGTGGAAACGAAAAGATCCTTGATGGAACAGGTTTCCCGCTGCTTCTCGGTGGCCCACTGGACGAAGTCGCGCGCATTGCGCGACGCATTCGCGATCGTTGTGATGTCGCCATTGCCTTCGATTGCGAAACCGGCGACAGGCTTGCCGGTTTTCGCGATGCCGTCGACCACGCGACCGGTCGAGCCTGGCTCAATGCCGATCACCACACAGGCGGCTACATTGGGATTGCTGCCGGTGCCGATCAGCGTGCGGAAATGAAGTTCGAGGTCTTCGGCGAATTGGAGGCAGCCGTAAGCGTGCGGCAGGGCGAGCGTACCCTTAATGTTGTGGGCCACCGCTTCGCGGGCGCGTTTTCCACCACCATGACGCCGACGGTGTCGGCTTTATCGTGCACGATGATGTGAGTCGTCATTGCTTGCCCTCAATTACAACTTGAAAAGTCCGATCCGCATAAGGGCCGGAAAAAAGATCAATCCTTCGTCAACAAGCGCTTGACTTCGGCTGCGGCTTTGTGCACTTCATCCCGGATGGTTTCTTCGGCAAGAGCAGCGTTTCTTGCTCGTGCCGCTTTCAACATCGTCCTGAGGTTTTGCAGACTCTCTTGTTGACGTTGCAGCGAGCGCATGGGATGGGATAACCCGACGGCGCGCCACCGGCGGATGCGGCCGTGCAGCATTCCGATCATCGAGGAAAGCGTCTCACTACGGGTGCCGGCGAAGAGAACATCGTAAAAGCCGTTCTTCGTCTCCAAGATTTTTTCCGGATCGCGCGATCGTAGGCTTCGGCTGCTCCGATGCAACGCCGTCTTCCAACTGTTGCACCTCTGCAGGCGTCCGCTTGCTGCAGTGAACAAACGTGCGGCAAGCCCCTCGAGCACCGCGCGAATGGCGTAAAGATCCTGCGCCTCTTCCAAGAGTCAACGTGCGAACCACTGGTCCTTTGTTCGGAATGATGGCGACGAGACCTTCGGATTCGAGTTGACGCAAAGCTTCGCGGATGACGGTTCGCGAAACACCCATCATAGAAATCAATTCGCGCTCGACGAGACGCTTGCCGGGATTCAGACGGCCAGAAATGATGGATTGGCGGAGTTCATAAAGAACCTGTCGGCGCAAAGGAGCCGAAGCCTTGGGGATGGCGGCGAGGAGGGAGTAGTGGAAGAAGATAGGGCTTGACTGTCTCATATTCTCGTAATACTGTACTATGGCTAGGCCAGTTGTGCAACCATTTCTCTCCTTCTACCCTTTCGCAGGTTGAGTTCTCGTGGACTTCTGCTCCTATTAATGTTGCTATTGTCGGGCTCGGCCGCTGGGCGCGAGTGCTTACACGCGCGGCTTCCCAATTCGCAGAAATTGAAAATTGTGGCCGGCTATAGCCGCTCGCCGAAAAGACGAGAGGCGTTCAAGGCAGCGACTGATGTGCCTTCTGCTCCGGACATGGAAGCGATTCTTGCGAATCCGTCGATCGCGGGCGTGATCCTTACGGTCCCCAATGAGCAGCACCTGCCGATGGCGAAGCTGGTGGCGCAGGCGAAGAAAGCACGTGTACACCGAAAAACCGATCGCGAGCACACTCGCAGACGGACTGCAGATTGCGGAACTGGAAAACAAATACGACGTGACCGTAACCGTTGGACACAGTGCGCGACTGATGGGAGGAATTCGCGCGATTCGAGAAGCGATCGATAAGGGCGAGCTCGGCCGCGTAGCGTTCATCGAAGCAAATTTTTCGAATGAGCGCGCATCTGGAACTGACGCCGAAGACGTGGCGCTGGTACAAGGACAAGGCGCCGGGCGGCCCGCTTTCGCAATTGGCCATTCACCAGTTCGACGTGCTGCACTATTTGGGCGGCGAAGTTGTGGAAGCGAGCTCGATGGCGTCGAAGCTATCGCCGGTAGGCGCGGAAGTGGACGATCAGTCGATGACGCTGGTGAAATTCGCGGACGGAAAGATCGGTTACGTCGGGATCGTGCTGGACTTCGCCGGGAATTTTCTGCGGTGCGGGTGTTCGGGTCGGCGGGTCTGATACACTACGAAATCGATTTCGAAACATGGGACACGCCGGACCAGCTGCACAAGAAATCGACACTGTACATCCAACGCGGTAAGGACGGCTACGCGAAACGCGAAGAGCTGAAAGTGCCGGAGAGCGACATGTTTCGCGCGGAGTTGGAAATGTTCGCAGAAAGTTGCCGCACCGGGAAATCCAATGAGTTGAGCGCACACAACGGCAACGTAGCCGTCGCGATGGTTAAGCAGCGTTGAAATCGATTGACGAGCAGGGCCGATACATTCGAATTGCGGATGTTCTGGCGGATGTGCATAGCCCGGCTGAAGGCATAACAGGAGCCACGATGCTAGCGAGCCGATATTTTATCGACCTAACGCAGCCGGAAATCGCCGCGCAACTGAAGAAGAATCCGCTGGTGATTCTGCCGCAAGGCAGCGTGGAGCAGCACGGTCCACACTTGCCGACCGGAACGGATATTTTCGCTTCGAACATTATTGCGCATGCGGTGGCGGAGCGGATGGACGGTTTGGTTCTACCGGGCGGACCCTTGGGCGTGACCCCGCTGCACATGCCATTCGAAGGAACGATCACGCTTTCGCCAGAGACGTATATGAGGCTGGTGATGGAGACGTGCGCTTCGATGGCGCAGCACGGCGCGAAATATCTGCTAATTCTGAATTGGCACGAGTTGAATATTCCGCCGCTGGGCGTGGCTGCGGACCTGCTGCACCGCGAACATGGGCTGACGGTTCTAACTGTGCAGGCCTGTTTTGTGGCAGAGGACATGTTCGGCAAGGATTGCGGCGGACTGACGCACGGAGGAGAAATCGAAGCGCTGGCCGTGCTGGCGTACCGCCCGGATCTAGTGCATCTGGATCGCATCGATTATTCGTCGGACCACTCGCACGGGCACAAAGTGGATGCGCTGCGGCGGACGCGGACGTATCAGCCGGTGCTGACCGATGTGCGGTCGATCGCACCGACCGGATGGTATGGGAGCCCGCAACACGCGACGGTGGAAAAGGCACACAAAATGGTGGACGCCGTTGCCGACTCGATCGCCGCGAAATCCAAGGAAATTTTCAAAGAACTGGACCGCATACAAGGTGGCGTGGCGGAAGTTCGACAGGTCGAACAAGGTTAAGTGATGGCGAAGCTGTTCAAACTGGGCGAGGCGAAGCAGTTGGGGCTGCCTGGCCGGCGGGCGTTGGAAATTATTTCCGCTGACCGCGGTTCGCGGAACGTGACCTTGCGCCTAGCGGAAATACCGGTGCCGAAGCTGGGTGAGACCGCTCGCGCGCCGCATCATCACAGCGATTTCGAAGAGTGTATTTACGTGCTGTCTGGGGAAGGCAAGACGTTTGCAGACAGCGGCGAGTATCCATTGAAGCCGGGGGACACCCTGCTGATGCCTGCCGGAGAGAAACACGTGACGCGCAATACAGGTAACCAGCCACTGCTTTTGTTGTGTTTCTTCCCAATTGGCGATATTCACGATGGAACGCACGAGCCGGGAGCCTCCGGAACTCCTTTGAAAAAACCATGAACGCTCCGGTGCTCTGCCTGAGACCGGAAGCGGACTTCCAGCGGGTGGACGCGTTGCCGCCGGCTTCGTTACAGGTTACATATCGCGGATTCGGTGATACAGATATTCCGGAATTGATGAAGGAAGCGCACGCGTTGGTGATTCCCGCCGTGGGTCCGCCGCTGCCGTTGGATTTGTTTGACCAAACGACCGTGAAATTTGTTCAGGTGACGGGCGCTGGATTAGATCGCCTGGATCTTCAATTGCTGAAGCAATTAGGAATTGCCGTGGCGAATGTACCGGGCGGGAGCAATTCTGCGGTCGCAGAGTATGTCGTGACGACCGCCACTCTGTTGTTGAGAGGGTTCGCATGGGCGAATGAAGAGATTCGCGCGGGAAAGTATCGTGAGTATCGAGCGCGAATGATTGCGGAGAATTTGTTGGGACTCGATGGACTGGTGGTCGGCATCGTGGGTTTCGGCACCATCGGAGTGGCGGTGGCCGAGGCTTTTCATCAGTGCGGATGCTCGATCATTTATTACGATCCCGCCCCGCGGGATACACAGGGAGCGGCGAGGCTCGGCGCGAAGGCCGTGTCGCTAGGGGAATTACTGCAAACCGCGGATGTGGTCACATTACATTTGCCCCTTTTGCCTTCGACGAAGCAGTTGATCGATGCGCGCAAATTGGAACGGATGAAAAGCGGCGCCGTGCTGATCCAGGCATCGCGTGGCGGAATTGTCGATGATGTTGCGCTGGCAGAATTCCTGCAGGCTGGGAAAATTGCAGGTGCGGCCGTGGATGTGTATTCGGAAGAGCCCCCGCCTTCGAATCATCCACTATTGACGTTGCAGGGAGACGCGGCGAAACGGGTCCTGCTGACGCCGCATATTGCTGGTGTGACGCGGCAATCGACGAGATTTCTTTGCCGTAACGCCTGGGAAAACGTGCATCGAGTGCTGGTGGAAAAAATGGCGCCGCTGAACAGCGCAATCTGACGAGCGGGGCTGGGGGAATTGGTGAACAAAGAGAGAATCGCGGCGAAGCGCAGCGCTTGGTACAAGATCCTCTACATTCAAGTGCTGATTGCCGTGGTGATCGGCATCGCGATCGGCCATTTCTTTCCGAAGACGGGGATGGCGCTGAAGCCGCTGGGAGACGCATTCGTGTCCCTGATACGAATGATGATCGCGCCGGTGATTTTCTGCGTAATCGTGCAGGGAATCGCGTCGATGAGCGATTTGAAGAAGGTCGGGCACGGTCGGAATCAAGACGCTGGTTTACTTCGAACTGGTATCGACGCTGGCGCTGATCATTGGAATTGTGGTGGCGGTGATTGCCAGTCCCGGCGCGGGGCTGAATATTGATGCCGTCGACGCTCGATCCGAAAGCAGCGGCGGTTTTTGTGGGCCGGGCGAAAGAAGGCGGGCTGATTCCCTTCCTGCTGGGATTCATTCCGCAGACGTATGTCGGTGCGCTGGCCGAGCGGCGAAGTGCCGCAGGTGCTGCTGATCTCGATTTTGACAGGATTCGCGATTGCGCGAATGGGGGAGTTTGGGAGGCGCGCGCTAGAGATCATCGAAATGATCAATAAAGTGGTGTTCGGGATGGTGCGGATCATTGTGAAAGCGGCGCCGCTGGGCGCGTTGGGCGGAATGGCGTTTACGGTCGGAAGTTACGGGATGGCGTCGCTTTCGAATCTGGTGAAGCTGATGGGAACGTTTTATCTGACGAGCCTGATCTTCGTGGTGGTGGTGCTTGGGCTCATTGCGTACGTCGCGGGATTTTCGATCTTCCGGTTTCTGGCGTATATCAAAGACGAATTGCTGATTGTGCTGGGGACGAGTTCGTCGGAGACGGTCCTGCCGGACATGATGCGGAAGCTGGAGCGTCTGGGAGCGTCGAAATCGGTGGTGGGACTGGTGTTTCCGACGGGTTATGTATTCAACACCGATGGCACCAACATTTATCTGACGCTGGCGGCAATTTTTCTGGCGCAGGCGACGAACACGCATCTTTCGTTCGGGCAGATTTCCGGGATTCTGCTGTTTGCGCTGTTTGCTTCGAAGGGCGGATCGGGCGTGACCGGCACGGGTTTCGTGACGTTGGCGGCGATTCTTGCCGCGGTGCCCTCGATACCGATGCAGTCTCTGGCGCTGCTGGTGGGAATTGAGAAATTTATGAGTGAATGCCGCGCACTGACCAACGTGTGCGGAAATGGAGTGGCGACGCTGGTGGTGAGCCGGTGGCAAGGCGAACTGAACAAAGAAACCTTGCGTGCAGAGCTCGCGAATCCCACGCCAACAAACGAAGTGCTCTCGGATTGACGGATTATGGGTGAGTTTCCGCCGGTTGCATCTCCAGATTGCGAACCAGCCACGGCACTAGAACTTTCCGGAATATAACGGGATCGGGCCAGACTTTCACCTGCCGGCCCAGATGACCTCCCTGCGGATTGATCCACGCCTCTTTCGGAACGTCGCCGCTGCTGAGTAACAAATATGTGTCGGATATCGGCACCTGCGTATCAAGCGCGCCCGCAATGATGAGCATTGAGGTAGTCGGCTTGCCAATCAGGTGCTGCGAGATTAGCGACATCTTCGGAAAATAGTCTGCCAATTCTTCGATGGAGTTCGCGTTTTCGAAGATGGACATCAGTGCGGGCCCGAGGCCGAACAGATATTCGCGATTGCCCAACGTTTTCTGCACGAAGAAATCCTTTTGAAAGGTAGCGTCGACGGGCGGTGATTGCGCGACGACAGCTCTCAGGCGGGCATGTTCAAGAATGGAGAGTTTTGTCGCCCAATAGGCGCCGAAGCTCTGGCCATCTACGCCGATGCGCGTTTTGTCGACTTCCGGGCGCGTCTGAAGATAATCAATAACTTTGGAGAACATTCGTTCCGCGGTTTCGCTGGCTTTGATCGGAGCCTGGCCAGTGCCAGGAGAATCAACGCCGATGAAACCTATTCCGGAAGAAAGAACAACGCCGAAATTTTCCGAGAGATCTTCTTTTCGACTGTCGAGCCCGCTGATCGCGATGACGACGGGAACCGGTCCTTTGGCGTTCTTCGGCAAGCGCATGTAGCCAACGATTTCGGAGCCTTCGAACGGAATGCGTACGACTTCGAGCAGTGGGTCCATGTACTTTGCGTGAGCCAGGAACGCTTCCAGAGCCTTGGCGTAGGCCTGTTTCTTGCCGGGACCTGCGGGTACCGGCCAGCGGCCGAAAGAATAGAGGCGCCAAGCGCGAATGAAGTCCGCGTTCGCTTTAGTCGGATCGCTCGTTTGCAGCGATTTCCCTTCGTTCATGTAGCGATCGGCCACAGCGCTGAACGCAGCGGCCCACTCGTCGTTGTCGGTAGAGTTGATGTGCGAAAAAGCTTCGCGGACGTCGGCGGGATCGAGGCCTATCAACGGATACATCCCGTTATCGGCGCGCTTGATCGCTTCCGCTTTGATTTCGTCGAGGGTGCGTTCCTTGGCTTGCTGCGCGAAGCCGAACGACGGGGGAAGAACCAGAGTTAGCACGGCAAACAGCCATCGATTCAAGAATTGCTGCACAGATTTCTCCTTCCGGGGATTATTGCAATTTAGAAAGCGCTGCTTCATACCAGGCGGGATCGTAATATTTGTCGGGAGAGGGGGGGTGGCCACCCCAAGAGCCTTCCACCTCGGCGCGCAGCTTCAGGACATTCTCGAATCCCTGCAAATCGAGGCGGGCGCCTTTGGCGAAACCGCCGGGTCTCGTGAAGCTGGACTCGTACGCTTCGGCGGCGATATCGGGAGCAAGGTGATTTTCTTTCACAAGCAGATCGATGACTTGCGACTTGTTGGCCGGGTCCATCAGCCAGCGCTGCGCTTCGATGATCACCGCGAGGATGGAGACCAGCAAATCGCGATGGTCTTTGGCCCATTGGCGCTTGGTGAAGAAACCGGCGGCTTGGTAGGGGCCGATCGATTGCTGCACGGAAGCGAGGCTGACGAAGCCTTCGTGCTTGGCGACGAGCGAAACCGGAGGACCCAGCATGGAGCCGGCAAAATCCTTGTGCTCACGCATGGCAACCAGGCGCTGGGGCGTCGCTCCGAATGGTTTGATTTCGTAATCTTTTCCGGTTACCAATCCGTTGAGGGACAGAATTTTCTTCATTTGGAGCGCATAAGCGGTGTTAGGCGCGTCGACGATCAGAGTTTTGCCACGCAGATCGGCGATGGATTTGATTTCGGGCTGGGCGATTAATTCATTTTGGGAGCCTTCACCGCCCATCACGATCACGACGTCTTCGTGCGCAAGTTCAACCATCGCAACCGCGTTGTCGACGGCGAGGTAGGCGACCTCTCCGTTGCCAGCGGCAAGATCGGCGCGGAGTTCGTCGGAGTTTTTCTTGTTTTCGTTCTGCACGTCCAAGCCGTATTTCGCGAACAGCCCCAATTTGTCGGCGGCAACGAACTGCAAAGGTCGGCCAAGCAAGGTAAGCACGCGAACTTTCTGAGGGGCGGCGGGCTGCGCCGAAAGTGTAGATGGCAGCAGCGACGCGGTGAGCGCGACACCGCCCACCAGAATTTGACGCGAGAATATCACGACGCGCCTTCGTTCAATTTATCGAGCGACCATTCGGTGACCGGCATGGGTTCGAGAATCGGTTTGCCGAGATTGGGGCAGCTCAGCGCATACAGGCCGGTATCGGTCGCGGTCCAGATGATGTTGCGATCCCACTCGATCATGACGTTATCGACCGTGCGATCGTAGCTGCCGAATTTTTTCAGGTCGCCGCCTTGCGGAGGAATGAAGTAGGCAACTTCTTCCGGCTTGTAGAGGTCGCCGATGTCGTAGCATCGCAGACCGGCGATGAAGTAAGAGTAGGCGATGAATTCCTGGCGCGGCTTGCCCGGCGCTTTGAGATGCGGCGGATTGTGTGCGCCGAAGCGGCCGCGCTTGAAGCAGAAATCGCGGTACGGCGCTTCGGGCGGCGGAACCGGACGCGGAAGCTGCGCAACGGGCACAGGGTGCTCTTCATCGCGAATATCGATGACCCAGTTGGGCAGATAGATTTGATTGCAATCGGAGTTGGTTGTTTCGCCATTGGTGATGACTAAGCCGCGGTCGAGAATGCCGCAGTAAATGGTGTGGAAGGCGATACCCATGCCGGAGTATTGCAGAGGTGGTTCGAAACGTCCGATTTCCTTCTGATGCGTGGGATCGGAGAGGTCGAGAATGATGAAACCGTTGCAGCCGAAAGCGCCGTAGCCGCGATTGCCGCCGTCTTCCAGTTTTTTGGGAACGTAAACCGGGCCATGTAGACCGGCAAAAGGCGTTTGATCGGCGACGACTTTAGGCGGAACGAGCTTCGACCAGATCCACTTGTTGTATTCCGCTTCTTCGCCCTTGCGGGAGCCTGGAACCCACCACATGGAAACTTCCTTGGCGCTGCTGGGATCTGAGGCGTCGATGATCATGTTGCCGTTGATGAGTTGCCGGAAGTACGACGGTTGGTGAATGAACGTTTCATCAGGCGCGGTGTCGAGATAAGCGTACTTGCCGCCGTCGTAATAGTTGCGGTGCGTGCCCTGCCCTGTTGCGCCGGTGCTGAATTCGGAGAGCTTGACGATTTTCGAGGGATCGGTGCAATCGTAAAAGCGCACGCCGCGCAATCCCTTGTAGTTTTTCCGCTTGTCGTCGAGGTGCGGGTCGTCGTACTTGCCCATGGGTGCTTCGGGAGTGGAATCGGTGATCGGTGTCTGTTGCCCGGTCATCAGAATCCATTTCTTCAGATTCTTGTTGTAAGCCACTTGGACCTGGAAGCCTTCGAATCCGCCCTTATTGAAAATTGTTGGTTTGCGCACGTCGCTGATGTCGATGACATCGCCTTGCTGAAACATGTAGCGGCGATTGCCGATGGACATGATCTGCATTTTGCCGTTGCGGTGCTCACCCGGCAGATGCGCCAGGAGTTCCATGTTGCGGATGTACATGCGCCGGTCGAGATAAGAGATGCTGTTGGCGCTGGGATGGCCGTGGTGATCGGCCCAGGAGCGAAGTGGATTCGCCGCTAAGGCCAAACCCGTGCCAGTGGCGGCCCACAAAAACTCACGCCGGCTCGAAATTTTTCGGGATTTTTCATCGGTCGGCGGGACCAGAGTGCGAGATTTGCGTTTCGCCACGGGATTCTGTTTATTCATGAACTCTCCTCTGCAACTTGTCCTTCTCTTCTTTACCAGGTTCGGATCGGCAGGCGGAAACGAACCAGCGGAACCCGAGCCGTGTGCGGCTGCGGACGGGGTTTGACAAATGCTCAAAAGGTATGACCCGTGTACCACCAGGCAATGAAGTTCGTCAACCGGAAACTTTTAAATCAAAGGGGATTAGGTAGAAGTCAGGTGCAGGTCATTTGGCGATTTGGTATAGTGGTCCGACCAATGGATTAGCCCGAGTGGACCCCTGCCTTCTTGCCGTTCCAACTCCGAGCAAGTGGAGAGTGTTCTATGGCGATCGCTACCGTAAACCCAACAACAGGAGAAATCGTGAGTACGTTCGAAGCCCTTACCGACGCCTAGATCGAAAGCAAGCTGCAAAAGGCGGCGGACACCTTTCGCAGTTACTGGCGTTTGCCGTTTTCTGAACGCGCCCGATGGATGAACAACGCCGCGGAGATCCTTGAAAAAGAGAAGGAATCGTTTGCGTGGGTGATGACTACCGAGATGGGAAAGACGTTCCGCTCGGCAGTGGAAGAAGTCGCCAAATGCGCATGGGTCTGCCGATATTACGCGGAGAATGCCGAGAAATTTCTGGCCGACGAAGTCGCGGAAACAGGCGCGAAACGAAGTTACATCAAATACCAGCCGATCGGCTCGGTGCTCGCGGTGATGCCGTGAAATTTTCCTTTCTGGCAAGTTCTAAGATTCGCGGCTCCTGCGCTGATGGCGGGCAATGTCGGGTTGCTGAAACATGCGTCCATCGTGCCGCAGAGCGCGTTGCTCATCGAAGAGATTTTCCAGCGAGCCGGATTCCCGGATGGCGCATTTCAGACACTGCTGATTGGTTCCGCGAAAGTGGAAAAAATTCTTGCGGATGAACGCGTGAAGGCCGCAACGCTGACGGGCAGCGAGCAAGCGAGGATTCGAGGTTGGCGTCGGGGCAGCGCGGCGAATCAAAAAGGTGGTCCTGGAGTTGGGTGGAAGCGATCCGTTCATCGTGATGCCGAGCGCAAACTTGGATCTTGCGGCCGCAACCGCCGTCAAGGCGCGCATCTTCAATAACGGCCAATCGTGCATCGCGGCCAAACGCTTCATCGCGGAAGAGAGCATCGCGGAAAAATTCGAGCGACTGTTCGCCGGAAAAATGGCGGCTTTGAGAGTGGGCGACCCTTTTGATGAAACTACGGAGCTTGGGCCACTCTCGACCGCGGACGGATTGGCCGACTTGGAACGCGACGTCCGAAAGACTGTTGAGCGGGGAGCGAAAGTTCTTACCGGGGACAAGCGGCTGGACCGCCGGGGCAATTTCTTTGCTCCGACGGTACTGGTAAGCATTCCGGAGAACTCGCCATCACACCGAGAAGAGTCATTTGGGCCGGTAGCCAGCGTGTTCCGGGCGCGGGGAATCGATGAGGCTATTCGCATTGCGAACGACAGCCGGTTTGGACTGGGGGCGAGCGCTTGGACGAATGACAAGGCCGAGCAGGAGCGATTTATCGACGACCTGGAGACCGGTATGGTTTTCATAAATAAGATGGTTGCGTCCGATCCTCGAATGCCATTCGGCGAGGTGAAGTGGTCTGGGCAAGGGAGGGAATTGAGCCGAGAGGGGATCCGGGAATTCACCAACATCAGGACTGTGCGGGTGGAAGCTGTTTAAGAAGGAAGGATTGCGCGAGGAAAAGGCCAGTGGTATATTGGTCTGATATTTCGACCATGTTTTGGTCCGTTGGGCCAGATCGCGCTGGTGATTCCGCCCCTGGTGCTCGGATCTGAACGTAGACGAGATTGGATTCAGTCGTGGAGATCAATCATGTACAAGATCGTCCGGTCCTCGCGCCTATACGAGCAGATCGTTCAGCAGGTCGAGGAATCTATTCACAAAGGGTCGCTTAAGCCGGGTGACCAGTTGCCACCCGAGCGGGAGCTGGCTGAGCAGTTCGGAGTCAGCCGTACCGCGGTTCGTGAAGCCGTCAAAGCACTACACGAGAAGGGGCTTGTGGAAGCATTTCCCGGTCGAGGCACCTTCATCACTGACGGCACCTCGAACACCATCCGTCAATCTCTGGACCGAATGACTCGCAAGGGCAATGAAGGCTTTGCGTATCTTGCCGAAGTGCGTGCGATTCTGGAACCAGAGATCGCCGCCCTGGCAACATCGCGAGTCAAGGAAGAGGATTTGGAAGCGCTTCGCGAGCAGGTTGCTGTTATGGATCAAGCGAAGAATGACCCGGATGCGTTCATCGAAGCGGACCTGGACTTCCACCTAACGCTGGCCGAGGCCGCTGGAAATCCCATCATTCTCTCCCTGATCGATTCCATCGTTGGACTGCTCCGCGAGCAGCGCATGGGAATCTTTCATGTGGAAGGCGGGCCGGAGCGCGGTCAATATCACCACAAGAAGATATTGGAAGCGATCGAACACCGGGATGCATCGGGCGCGCGCGAAGCGATGAAGACACATTTGAAACAGGTGCGAGAAGATTCGAAGGATGCACCTGCAGATAGTCCGGAAGCGTAGCTCGTTCGCAACATTTACGTCGGGCCCGGTTGGAACAGATTCCAGGAGGCATGAGCTCGTGGCTAATTTAGGTTTCGTCGGTCTGGGTGTGATGGGCAGCGAGATGGTGAACCGGCTGCTCAGCAAAGGCCACAGCGTCATCGGTTACAACCGCACTCGTTCCAAGGCGGAAGGTCTCCTCAAAAAAGGGATGAAGTGGGGAAACACGCCCCGTGAAGTTGTGGAGAACGCGGATATCGTCTTATCGATGGTAACGAACTCAGCGGCGCTCAAGGCGGTGATGGAGGGCCTGGAAGGGATGCTCGCCGCGGTAAGTCCCGGAAAAATATTCATCGACATTAGTACGGTCAGCCCAGCGTTTAGCCGGCAACTGGCGGAAAAAATCCGCGCGAAGGGCGGAGACATGGTGGACGCACCGGTTTCCGGCAGCGTGATTACCCTACAAGAGGGCAAGCTTTCCGTGATGGTGGGCGGACGCAAAGAGACATTCGAAAAAGTGAAGCCGCTGCTGCTAGACATCGGGCCAAAGGTCACGCACGTCGGCGACAACGGACTTGGCGCTGGTGATGAAGATTGGGACGAATCTGAGCCTCGCCGTGCAGATGCTGGCGTTTTGCGAAGGCGTGCTGCTTGCCGAAAAGAGCGGCATCGCGCGGGAAGTTGCGGTGGACGTGCTGACGCATAGCGTGATCGCGTCGCCGATGGTGCAGTACCGCGGGCCGTTCGTGCTGAAACAGCCCGACGAAGCGTGGTTCAACGTCAACATGATGCAGAAAGACATGCTCCTGGCGCTGGAACTGGGCCGGCAACTGGACGTGCCAATGCCGACGACCGCGGTGACCAACGAATTTCTGACCGCGGCGCGCGGCATGGGGCTGGTCGAGAAAGATTTTGCGGTAGTTTTCGATGTGCTGGCGCAGATGTCGGGAGTGAAGGCGTGAGCACCGCAAGCGACACCGCGAAAACAGAAGCCGCAATCGTACATGCGGAATTAGTTCTGCGTCTGTATCGTCAGATGGTGCGCATCCGTCTGTTTGAAGAACAGGTGAACGATCTTTACATGCGCGCGCTGATGCCCGGACTTGGCGCATCTGTACATCGGCGAGGAAGCGGTGGCCGTTGGCATTTGCGAAGCGCTGCAGAAAACGGATTACATCACCAGCACGCATCGCGGGCACGGGCATTGCCTGGCGAAGGGCGCGTCACCGGATCGGATGTTTGCCGAACTGCTCGGCAAGGAAGCCGGCTACTGCCGTGGCAAGGGCGGCTCGATGCACATTGCCGATCCGGCCACTGGCAATCTGGGCGCCAACGCGATTGTTTGCGGAAGCGCGGGAATTGCCACGGGCGCGGCGTTGACTTCGAAACGGTTGGAAAACGATCACGTGGCGGTCTGCTTCTTCGGCGAAGGCGCGCTTGGGGCAGGGCGTGCTGTACGAAGTGATGAACATGGCGGCGCTTTGGAAGCTGCCGGTGATCTACGTTTGCGAAAACAATCTCTACAACGAGTACACGCATTTCTCAGAAACGACCGCGGGAGACATTCTGGCGCGCGGCACCGCGTTTGGAGTGCCTGCGGAAGAACGTCGATGGGCAGGACGTGCGCGCTGTCCACGACGTGGCGACGCGACTGGTGGAACGGGCGCGCCGTGGAGAAGGACCATCGTTGCTGGTGTGCAATACCTACCGCTACACGGGCCACCATGTGGGCGACATCAATCGCGAATATTACCGCTCCAAGCAGGAAGAGCAGGAATGGAAGACGAAGCGCGATCCCATCAAGAATCTTGGGCGATTGGCTGATTGCACAGAAGATTAGCAGAAGCCGCGAAGCTGACAGGGAATCGAAGCGGAAGTACGAGAAGAAATGAAGGCAGCGGTGGAGTTTGCGATGTCAGCACCGTATCCGAAGGTGTCGAGAAGTAGACGAGGACGTGTATGCCTGAAGCTGGCGGTACAGACGGGAACTGACGTTTGCGCAGGCGATTCGCGAGGCGCTGGCGGAAGAGATGCGTCGCGATCCGCGCGTGTGCATCTTCGGCGAAGACGTGGCCGAAGCGGGCACTCCATTCAAGGTGCTGTCCGGGTCTGGTCGAAGAATTCGGCACGGAGCGCGTGATCGACACGCCGATTTCCGAAGCCGGGTTCACGGGGATGGGTGTGGGCGCAGCGATGACGGGTCTGCGTCCCGTGGTCGACATCATGTTCGGCGACTTTCTCACGCTGACGATGGACCAAATGGTGAACCAGGCCGCGAAAGCACACTACATGTCCGGCGGCACGTGGAAAGTGCCGATGGTGCTGCGGACGACGCTGGGAGCGACGCGGCGATCGGCGGCGCAGCATTCGCAATCGCTGCACGCGTGGTTGAGCCATGTGCCGGGCCTGAAAGTGGTGATGCCTTCGACGCCGTACGATGCAAAGGGATTGCTGAAGACGGCGATCCGTGACGACAATCCGGTGGTCTTCTTCGAAGACAAGATGATGTACAAGCTGAAGGGACCGGTGCCCGCGGAGGACTACACGATTCCGTTCGGCGTGGCCGATGTGAAGCGCGAAGGCGAAGACATCACGCTGGTCGCGACCAGCAGCATGGTGCAGGTGGCGTTGGGCGCGGCGAAACTGCTGGAAGAAGCCGGAATCAGCGCGGAAGTCATCGATCCACGAACCACGTGGCCGCTGGATGAGAAGACCCTGGTCGAATCGGCAAAGAAAACTTCGCGGGCGATTGTGATTGGACGAAGGATACGAACGATACGGAGTGACCGCGGAAATCGCCTCGGTGATTGCGCGAGGGCGCGTTCTACGATCTGGAAGCGCCCGTGAAGCGGATGGGCGCGATGCACGTGCCGATTCCCTTTTCGCCGCCGCTGGAAGATGTGACGGTTCCGACGGAACAAACTGTATTTGAGGCGGCGCGGGCAACTTTGCGGAAGAGACTGAACGAACTTGGATCAGGGAGGACGACGTGGCACTGAAAACATACGGATCGATGGCGGTCGATTGGGAAAAGCGCATTGATTTTGATCGCCTGCGCCGTGAGCGACTGGCGCGGGCCAAGGCGCTGCTGGCGAAATCGGAAATGGGCGCGCTGCTGTGCTTTGACATGAACAACGTGCGCTACATCACGGCGACGCACATCGGCACGTGGGCGCAGGACAAGAACAGCCGGTTCACCCTGCTGCCGCAAAACGACGAGCCGATCCTGTGGGATTTCGGTTCGGCGGCGAAACATCATCAGCTCAATTGCCCGTGGCTGGGAGAGACGCTCGCGTGCGGGAATTCCGCTGCTGCGCGGCGCGATGTCGCCGGAAATGGGCCGCGCGGAAAATGTGGCGCAAGAAGATCCGCGTGGAACTGGAAATGCGCGGTCTGCTGAAAGAGCCGCTCGGCGTCGACATCGTCGAGCCGCCGATTCTGTTTGCGCTGCAGCGCGAGGGCATCAAGATCGTGGACGGGCAGCAGTTGATGTCCGACGCGCGCGTGATCAAGACGCAGGACGAAATTTCGCTGCTGAATCATTCGGCGATGATGGTGGACGCGGCGTACGACGAACTGTACCGCGCGATGAAGCCGGGCATTCGCGAGAACCAGGCCGTCGGGTCTGGCGAGCAAGGTGCTTTACGACCTGGGCTCGGAATACGTGGAAGCGGTGAACGCAATTTCCGGCGAACGCTGCAATCCGCACCCGCACGTTTTCTCGCGATCGCGTGCTGCGCCCCGGCGATCCCGTCTATTACGACATTCTGCATTCCTACATGGGCTATCGCACCTGCTACTACCGGTGCTTCACGATCGGCTACGCTTCGCACGCGATGGTGGACGCGTACAAGCGCTGCCGCGATTATCTGGACGCGGCGATTGAGCTGGTGCGGCCGGGGCGCACGACGGCGGAAATCGCCTCCGTGTGGCCCAAAGCGCAGGAGTTTGGATTCCCGGATGAAGAGGCGGCGTTCGCGCTGCAATTCGGGCACGGCATCGGCCTGGCGATCTGGGAAAAGCCGGTGATCAGCCGGATGGTTTCGCTGGAACATTCGCACGAAATCAAGCCGGGCATGGTGTTTGCGCTGGAAACGTTCTGGCCTTCGACCGACGGCTGGAGCGCGGCGCGCATCGAAGAAGAAATCGTGGTGACGGAAACCGGCCACGAAGTGATCACGCGATTCCCGGCGGATAAATTGCTGGTGGCGGGCGCGCACTATCACACGGTGAATGGACCGCTGGCGACGACGCGCGAGAATGAGGCCGCGCCGAGCCAGCAGCGTGAAGGAAATGGTCGCAGCCAGCGCGAAAGACGAAGGAGTGGCGGCCACGGATTAGTTTAGCTTAGTCTGGGCACCGAAAACAATATGGCGATCAGCGTGGTGATGCCTGCGCTCGAAATGGCGCAGGAAAACGGGAAGCTGCTGGCTTGGCGCAAAAAGGAAGGCGAACGCGTCAGCAAAGGCGAGCCGCTGCTCGAAATTGAAACCGATAAAGCGGTGGTGGAAGTGGAAGCGCCCGGAGACGGCATTCTTGCGGGAGTTACGGCGGAAGTGGGCGCGGTGATTCCCGTGGGCGAAACGATTGCGTGGCTGGTGGCGCCGGGCGAGAAGCCGCCCGTCGCAGCGGCTAGCGGCTGCGCCTGCGGCGCGCGCGACGAGCGTAGCGCAAAGCGCTGCAGCGGCGGCACCGGCGGCGGCGCGGCAGCCGCGGCCTGCAGCGGCGCAGATTTCACCGAAGGCGCGGCGTCTGGCGAAAGAACTTGGTGTTGACTTCGGCCAGACTGCGCGGCACCGGGCCGCGACGGAACGATCACTTCCGAAGATGTGCAGGCGGCGGCTGCGAAGCAAAGGTGCGGCACCGCGCTACGCGGCGGAACAGCGCCCGCTGCTGCAGGCGAGACCGCTGAGCCAGGTGGCGCGGTTGATGGCCGAACGCACCACGCAAAGCTGGACGAGCGTGCCGCACTTTCTTCCTGGTAGCAGAAGCGTTGATGCCGGGGCGCTGCTCGAAGCGCAGAAAAATTGAGTGCCGGGAGCGCGGCGGGCGTCGGCCACTTACCGATGTGCTGATCGCGCTGATTGCGCGAGCGCTGGAGAAGCATCCGCAAATGAACGCCAGCTGGACTGGAGACGGCGATCCGGCTACAATCCCGAAGTCAACATCAGCGTGGCCATGGCGGTGAAGGATGGCGTTGTGGGGGCGGTGATTCCCAAAGCCGACACAGCGAAGCGTATCGCGGAGATTTCCAAACTGCGCCGCGAACTGACCGAGCGTGCGCGTGCCGGAAAATTGCGGCCGGCCGATATTACCGGTGGAACATTTACGATCAGCAATCTGGGCATGTACAAGGTGGACGCATTTAGCGCGATCATCACGCCGCCGCAGGCCGCGATTCTGGCGGTCGGAGCGATTGCGGATGCAGTTGTTCCGGTCGACGGGAAACCCGGCGTTCGTCCGATGATGACGATGACGCTTTCGAGCGATCATCGCGTGGTGGACGGAGCGCGCGCGGCTGAATTTCTGGCCGACCTGGCCGAGGCCATGCAAGAACCGGAGAAGTGGATGAGTAGCGCGGGCAGACTAGAATCTTCTGAGAGGGGAATAGATTGCCATCGCAGCCGATGATTTCGGCCCCGACTATGACGACCGCCACTCCGCAGTAAGAAACCCTTCTATCTCAACCCAACCTATCAAGTTCTGTTCGCTGTTGTCGTGGCGATCGCGCTGGGCTATTTCCGCCCGGCCACGGCGATCGCGATGAAGCCGCTGGGCGACGGGTTCATCCGGCTGATCACGATGATCATCACGCTGATTATTTTCTGCACCGTGGTGACGGGCATCGCCGGCATGGAAGATATGAAGAAGGTCGGGCGGGTCGGCGGAAAAGCGCTGATTTATTTCGAAGTGGTGTCGACGCTGGCGCTGGTTATCGGATTGGTCGTCGGCAACATTGTGCACACCGGGCGACGGGTTCAACGTCAATCGCGGCCACGCTGGACGCCAAGGCGGTGGCAGGATTACGCGGGCGCGGCGAAGGCGCAAAATGTGCCGGATTTTCTGATGCACATCATCCCCACGACCGTGGTGGATGCGTTTGCCAAGGGCGACATTCTGCAAGTGCTGCTGATTTCGCTGTTGTTCGGATTTGCGCTTTCGATTGTCGGGCCGCGCTGCAAGCCGCTGATGGATTTGTTCGATGCGCTGACCCACGTCGGTGTTTGGAGTGGTCGAAGATCGTGATGAAGCTTGCGCCGATTGGCGCATTTGGCGCGATGGCATTTACCGTGGGCAAGTTCGGGCTGGCATCGCTCGGGCCACTGGTGAAACTGATCGTTGATGTTTTAGATCACTTCGATCCTGTTCGTTCTGATGGTGCTGGGAGTGATCTGCCGGCTTGGCGGGCTTCAGCATGCTCGAAGTTCCTGCGTACATCGAGGAAGAGATCATGCTGGTGCTGGCGGTCAGTTCGTCGGAACCAGCCATGCCGACGCTGATGGCCAAGCTGGAAAAACTGGGCTGTTCGCAAGCGCTGGTAGGGCTGGTTGTTCCGACCGGCTACACGTTCAACACCGACGGCACCGGAATTTACATGACGCTGGCGGCGCTGTTTGTGGCGCAGGCCACGAATACGCACCTGACGCTGATGCAGCAGTTGACGATTCTGGCGGTGGCGGTGCTCACGTCGAAGGGCGCGAGCGGAGTGCAGGGCGCATCATTCATCGCGCTGGTGGCGACGCTGATGGTAATTCCCACGATTCCAGTGGCGGGAATGGCGTTGATTCTGGGCATCGACCGGTTCATGAGCATGTGCCGCGCGACGGTGAACATGATCGGCAACGGCGTAGCGACGGTGGTGATTTCGCGTTGGGAACGTGAAGTGGACGGCGAGTCGCTAAAGAAAGCTTTGAGCTGATTAGGTTGGGCGGGCGCTAGCATGGCTGAGCAATACGAAATTGTTGTTGCCGGTGCGGGACACAATAGCATGGTTGCCGCGGCCTATCTGGCGAAAGCGGGTTACCGCTGCCTGGTGCTGGAGGGGCGGCCGATTGTCGGCGGCGGCGTGAAATCGGCGGAGCTGACGCTGCGCGGATTCATCCATGACACCTGTTCTTCCGCACACAACGGAATTCATGGCAGCCCGATCATCCAGAATGATGAACTGAAACTTGGCCAGTACGGGCTGGAGTACATCTATCCCGATCCGGTGTTCCACATGCCGTTTCCGGATGGAAGTTACCTGACGCAGTGGCGCGACCTGGATCGCACGTGCGCGGAATTTTCCAAGTTTTCGAAGAAAGATGGTAAAGCGTACCGGCGAATGATCACCGAGTACGAATCGGTGAAGCCGATCCTGACGGCGGTCGCCTACACACCGATTGGATTCGGAAAATCGATCAACGAGCGGTTGGCCGAGCATCCACAGGGCAAACAGTGGCAGCGGCGGCTGGCGATGTCGGTGTGGGAAATCATTAGCGAAACATTCGAGGACGATCACTGCCGGTCGTTCATGGTGGGTTGCCCCTACGGATTGCAGCCGTTGCTGGATCCCGGTTCGGCGCGCGCCGCGTACATCCCGTTGAACCAGCAGCGTGAGAGCCGGCCTTTGCCGAAGGGTGGCTCGGGAGCGTTGACGGTGGCGCTTTCGCGATTGATTGAATCGCGTCAACGGAACCATTCTGACGAACAAATGGATCAGCCGGCTTGATCATCGAAAATGGAAAATGCGTCGGGGTGGAATGCACGGATGGAAGTTCCTACCGCGCGACGAAAGCGGTGCTTTCTACAGTGCACATCAAGCACCTGATCGACATGGCGCCGAAAGAGTTGTGGGGCGAGGATTTTCTGGATGGCGTGGCGACGTGGAAAGCCGGGCTGACGTTGTTTGCGACCAACTATGCGACGACGCGAACCGCCGAAGTTCAAAGTGGATGGGGGGACGCTGTCTCCCGTGCATTCGGGGACGATGGTCAGCTCCGAGCGGGCGCGCGAGGTGAGTTACGACTACGCGCGCGGGGCGGTGAATACGAAAGATCCATCGGTGCACATCATCTGCTGTACGCTTGCTGATCCTACGCGCGCGCCGGAAGGAATGCATACCATTAAAGTGGTGGCGTATCAGCCTTATCAGTTGAAGGAAGGCCCGGAGCGCTGGGACGCGATCAAGCGCCAGGTGTCCGACGCGAACCTGGAATTTATTCGCAAGTTTTCGCCGAATCTCACCGAAGACAAAATTCTGGCGCGAAGCATCGAGAGCCCGCTGGATCTAGAAAGAATGAATCCGCATAACTGGCACGGTAGCTGTCATGCGGGCGGCTCGAGCGTGGCGCAGTCTGGACCGCTGCGGCCGATGGCGGGATACGCACAGCATCGCATGCCGATTCCGGGGCTGTATCAGACGGGAGCCACGACGCATCCTGGAGGATCCGTTACGGGCGGACCAGGCCGAAACGCAGCGGCAGTCATGCTGAAGGATTTTGGTTTCAGTCTCGACGAAGTGATCCAGAAAAAAACTTAAGCGCCCGGCGCAGTGCCTGCGATCGCGGTTTGCTGGCCGAATGCAATCTGCCAGTGGCCATCTCGCTTTACGAATACGCGAGTCACGTGTAGGACGCGGCCGTGAAGCGGTTTGTGCTCGGAGCGCATGACGGCGCTTTCGCCCAGCACCCAGACTTTCATGGAAACCACTTCCGCGGGAATCAGCGTGGTATTGGTCCGTTTCAGTTCCCTGATCATGGCCACGCGATCGGCTTTATCCAGTGGTTCGCCGCCGTCGGGAGTGACAAAGAGAAAATCATCGGTAAAGTTTGGAATCCAGGCATCGACATCGTTGGTGAGCACGGTGCGCTCTACGGCTTGCCACATGGAGACGACTTCCTGCTCGGCGGCGCCTTCGGGTTTGTAGGGCACGGTCTTGCAAGGGTTTTCGCAGGCAACCGGTGCGCCGCCGCTGGGCGAGCCGAATCCAGCGCGCTTCTCGGGAGTCTTTTCGGCCTTGGTGGTTTCCTGATAGGCGAGCAATTTCCAACCCGAAGGACGCTGAACCCAGACGCGTGCGAAACGGACCGTCGCATTCTGTGCAGGAATTGCGTGACTGCCACGAACCAAGACGACCTTTTCGTGGTCTGCTACGATCACATCCGCGTCGGAACTTCTAGTGAGTGGCGTGAGATCTGCGAGGACGTCTGCTTTGACGCGCGTCTTGCCGGTTCTGTCGGTCCAGCTAAATTCCGGATCGAGCAGAGAATCGGTAGAAGTTTTGTCAGCTTTCGCTACTGCGACCACGAAAGATTTGTCAGCGTCGGCAGCCGTCGCCGCGGAAACGGGAGATGCGGTGAGAGCGCAACTGAGCGCAGCAGGAATGAAAAGGATCAAGAGACAGTAAGAAAAGCGCGAAGACAAGTTCATTGGGGAAGGGCCCTCCTGGGGTCCGCCAGGTTAATTGGTAATACCACCACACCGATTCTTGATAGGCCCTCAATTATCATATTTATGAATGGGTTACAATCAAAAAATGCTTGACGGGCGGGAGCTTCCGCTGGCACAGTGGTCCTACCTTTAGCGGCCTTATTTGGCCTTATCCTGCTTAACCGATTGAAGGACCGGTGGTTCCCGCTTTCGGTTTTGCTAGATCACTGCGAGCGCGATTGTGGCTGAGCAATTCGACATCGTCGTTGCAGGCGCCGGACACAACAGTTTGATTGCGGCGGCTTATCTGGCCAAAGCCGGCTACCGCTGCCTGGTGCTAGAGAGCCGCGCGATTGTGGGCGGCGGCGTCAAGACGACGCAACTCACGCTGCGAGGATTCCACCACGACGTTTGTTCTTCCGCGCATGTGCTGATTCAAGACAGTCCAATTCTTCGAAATGACGAGCTGGGCCTTGGGCAGTATGGGCTTGAATATCTTTTTCCCGATCCCGTTGCGCACATTCCGTTTCCTGATGGAACTTACATCACACAATGGCGAGACATGGAGCGCACCTGCGCGGAGTTCGCGAAGTTTTCGAAGAAGGATGCGGATGCGTACCGCCGCATGATGATGGAGTACGAAGAAATAAAGCCGTTGTTCGCCGAAACGGCTTATACGCCGATTGGTTTTGGCAAGCCATTGAACGAGCGGCTGGCGGAACATCCCAAAGGAAAACAATGGCAACGGCGGCTGGCGATGTCGGCGTGGGAAATCATCAAAGAAAATTTTGAAGATGAGCATTGCCGGGCGTTCATGGTGTGGATGGCGTATCAAACTGTGGAGCCTCCGGAAGCCGCGGTCACCGGACGGCTGGCGTATGCGATTTGTGCCGGGCGCCAGAAGTGGAGCTGGACGACGCCGAAAGGCGGATCGGGCATGCTGACGCAGGCGCTGGCGAAATTGATCGAAGCGAACGGCGGCACGATTCTGACGAACAAAACCATAGCCCGGCTGATCGTCGAAAACGGAAAATGCACGGGAGTCGAGTGCACGGACGACAGTTCGTATCGCGCGAGTAAAGCGGTGCTGTCTACCATTCACATCAAGCACCTGGTGGACATGGCGCCGCACGAAGCCTTTGGTGAAGATTTTCTGGCCGGCGTGGAAACCTGGAAGGCCGGAATCACTTTGTTTGCGACGCACTACGCCTCGAAGGAACCGCCCAAGTTCCCGGTCACGGGTGGGACACTCTCACCCGTGGCATCGGGAACGATGCCAACAGCGGAACGTGGCTTGCGCGTTGGCTATGATTTTGCGCGGCAGGCGGTGAATGTCGACGAGCCGCCGCTGCTGATTGTATGCAGCACGGTTGCTGATCCATCGCGCGCGCCCGAGGGGATGCACACGATCAAAGTGATCGGCAATCAACCGTACGATTTAAAGGAAGGCCCCGCGCACTGGGACAAAATTAAGGATGAAGTGTCCGACGCGAATCTGAAATACCTGCGGAAATTTGCCCCGAACCTGACGGATGACATGATTCTGGCGCGGATTGTGGAAAGTCCGCTGGACTTGGAACGCATGAACGCGCACAACTGGCACGGCACGTGTCATGGCGGAGCGCAGAACGCGGCGCAATCCGGCGCGCTGCGGCCAATGCCGGGCTGGGCGCAACATCGAATGCCGATCACGGGTCTTTATCAGACCGGTGCGACGACGTACCCGGGCGCATCGGTTTCCGGCGGTCCAGGGCGCAATGCCGCCGTGGTAATGCTGAAGGATTTTGGTCGTAGCATTGATGAAGTGTTGAACAAAAAGGCGTGAGGGGAAACCGATGAGCAAGATCACGCGGCGAAGGTTCGTCAAGGGAGCGGCTATCGCTCCCCTGGCGGCGCAACATCTTGCACTGACGAAAATGGTTGCGTCGCCGAGCGATCGTTACGACATCGTGGTTGCTGGAGCCGGCCACAATAGCTTGATCACCGCGGCCTATATGGCGAAGGCCGGTTATCGCTGCCTGGTTTTGGAAGGTCGACCCAAGATTGGTGGCGGCGTGAAAACAGCGGAACTCACGCTGAAGGGATTCCACGACGATTGCTGCTCGACGGCACACGTTTTCATACAAGACAATCCGCTGATCAAGAATGACGAGCTCAAACTGGGCGACTACGGTTTGGAGTACATCACGCCGGATCCCGTCTTCCATGTGCCGTTTGCCGATGGCACGTATTTGACGCAATGGCGCGAGCTGGACCGCACCTGCGCGGAGTTCGCGAAATTTTCAAAGAAGGATGCGGCGGCATATCGCAAGATGCTGGCCGATCTAGATGCGGTGCGGAGCATCTTTACAGCGGGCAGTTTTACGCCGATCGGATTCGGGAAACCGCTGAACGATCAACTGGCGGGGGTGCCGAAGGGAAAATTGTGGCAGCGGCGGCTGGCGATGTCGGCGTGGGACATTATTCAGGACACGTTTGAAGACGATCACTGCCGGACGTTCATGTTGTACATGTCGCACCTGGCGGCCGAGCCGCCGGACGCTCCGGTGACGGGTCGATTGGCGTATGGCGCGCCGCGGCAACAGCATTCCGGAAGACCGTTGCCGAAGGGGGGATCGGGTGCGCTCAGCAACGCGCTGGCGCGATTCATTGAAGCGCACGGCGGGACGATGCTCACGAACAAATGGATCAAGCAGCTCATCATTGAAGACGGAAAGTGTGTGGGCGTGGAGTGCAGCGACGGCAGTTCGTATCGCGCGGAAAAAGCCGTCGTTTCGACGATCCACATCAAGCACCTGGTGGATATGGCGCCGAAAGAGATGTGGGGCGAGGACTTTGTTTTTGGAGTGGAAACCTGGCAAGCGGAAAACGCAATGTTCGTGACGCACTATGCCACGTCGGAGCCCCCCACGTTCAAGGTGAAAGGCGGAGTTCTAACGCCGGTAGAAGCGGGAATTCTGGCATCGCCGTATCGTGCATTGCGGTTCGGATTTGATGATTCGCGCGGCGTGGTGAATCTTGACGAGCCTCCTCTGCAGGTGATTTGTTGCAGCGTGGCCGATCCGACGCGCGCGCCGGCGGGAAAACACACGGTGAAAGTGCTGGGCTGGCAGCCGTACATGCTGAAGGAAGGGCCGGAGCACTGGGACAAGATCAAGAATGACGTGTCTGACGCAAACCTGAAATATCTGCGGCGGTTCGCGCCAACTCTGACGGACGATAAAATTCTGGCGCGATTCGTGGAAAGCCCGCTCGATCTGGAACGCATGAACCCCCATTTCTGGCACGGAAGTGCGCACGCGGGGGCGCAGAGCGCTTCGCAAACGGGCGCGCTGCGGCCCATGCCGGGCTGGGCGCAGCATCGCATGCCGATCCGGGGCCTGTACCAGACCGGTGCAACCACGCATCCGGGCGGATCGGTTACGGGCGGCCCCGGGCGGAACGCGGCTGCGGTGATGTTCAAAGATTTTGGGAGCAGCATTGATGAAGTGGTGGGGAAGAAAGCGTGATGGGAGACGCGGCGATGAAGAGAAGAGTGATGGAACACGCTGCTGTGATCGCATGTGGCATGGCGATGCTGCTGAGTTTTGCGGGTGTGGCTGCAGCGCAAAAGACCGCGGCCGTCCACGCCGTCACCAAGCCGATGGTGCCCGATAATCCGAGTCCGCATCCGGCACCGGACCAGCCGATTCCCTACAGCCACAAACAACATTTGGCGCTGGGACTGCAATGCAAGGAATGCCACACGAATCCGGAACCCGGAAAGTTGATAACCATTCCGGACGCTCAAAAATGCATGCAATGCCACGTGACAATTGCCAAGGATAAGCCGGCGATCCAGAAATTGACGGAATACGGCAATTCCAAGCAGTCGATTCCGTGGGTGCGCGTCTACCAGGTTTTGCCCGGCATCGCGTGGGGGCATCGCGCGCATCTCAACACAGGAGTAAAATGCGAGACGTGCCACGGGCAGATTCGGCAGATGGAAAAAGTTTCAGAAGTAACCAGCGTGACGACCATGTACGCCTGCCTGCACTGCCACGAGCTGAATCACGCCAAAACTGCCTGCGAGACCTGCCATAAACACTAATGCGATTGTAGCGGAGGGTGCGAAGGGAAGCTGCATGTCAAAGGGAATCGAGATTGAAATCAACGGGAAGACTTACACCATTGCCTATCACCCCGACACGCCACTGCTGTACGTCCTGCGCGAAGAGCTCGGATTAACGGGCACGAAGTACGGCTGCGGAGAAGGGATGTGCGGCGCGTGCACGGTGCTGCTGGCGGGAACCGCGCGGCGGAGTTGCCAGATTCCGGTCATCGCGACGGTGGGCAAACCGATCACGACGATTGAGGGGCTGGAGAAAAATGGAGCGCTACATCCGGTGCAGCAGGCGTTCCTGGATGCGGGCGCGTTTCAGTGCGCGTATTGCACTTCGGGGATGATCATGAGCAGTGTTTCGTTGCTCTGCGCGACGCCGAATCCCAACGACGACCAGATCCTGCAAGCCATGCAAGGGAATATCTGCCGGTGTGGCACGCATCCGAGGATCGTGCAAGCCATACACACTGCGGCGAAGAAAATGCAGGAGCAGCCGCGATGACAAACACGCGCGAGTCCATCGCATTCGAGCCCGAACGCTACGAGTTCCGCGCCCTGCCTATGCACCAGTTTACTTTGGAACGACGCGACTTTTTCAAGTTGCTCGGTGCTGGGATAGCCGTGTTTGCGATTGCGAAAGGTGCGGCAGCTCAGGAAACGGCTCCCGGCGGAGGTGGCTTTCATAATGAAGAATTGCCGAAGGAAATAGGGGCGTGGCTGCACATCGGCGAAAACGGATCGGTGACAGGATTCGTCGGCAAGGTGGAAATCGGGCAGAACGTGCGCACTTCCCTGGCGCAGACGATTGCCGATGAGTTGAAAGTGCCGTTTGAGAGTGTGCACATGGTGCTGGGCGATACGGCGTTGAGTCCGTTCGACGCTGGGACATTTGGTAGCCGGTCGACGCCGACGATGACACCACAACTACGGAAGGTCGCAGCCGCAGCGCGGACTTACCTGCTGGAGAAGGCGGCGGAGCAGTGGAAGGTGCCGGCGGAAAAGTTAGTCGCGGCAAATGGAAAAATCAGCCAGGCGGGTTCCGCGCGTTCGCTGCGTTACGCCGAGTTGGTGCAAGAGGATTTGTGGGTGGGACGGATTCCGTCGGAGGAAAAGGTCACACCGCCGACGGACTGGAAAATTGCCGGCGCGTCGATGGAGAAGGTGAACGCGCGGTCGTTTGTTACGGGTGCGCATCAGTACTCCACCGACTTGCGGCCGCAGGGGATGCTGTATGGAAAGATTTTGCGGCCACCATCGTTTGGGGCGACCGTAACTTCGTATGACGACTCGGCGGCGAAGGCGATGAAGGACGTTGTGCTGGTGCGCGACGGCGATTTCATCGGAGCGGCGGCGCCAACCGAGGCCGCGGCGGAGCAGGCTCTGGCCGCGCTTAAAGTACAGTGGAAGGAAGTTCCGCAAATTTCCGACAAGGAGATTTTTTCGTATCTGAAGAAGAATGCGAAGCCATCGAACGAAGAGCGATTCCGGCAGAAACAAGGCTCGATCGAGGAAGGTCTGGCAGCGGCGGCGCACAGGCTGAACGCGACATACAACGTGGCATACATTGCACACGCGCCGCTCGAGCCTCGCGCAGCCGTGGCGCAATGGACGAACGGGAAGCTGACGGTTTGGATGGGCACGCAGCGACCTTTCGCCGTTCGCGATGACCTGGCGGATATTTTTCACGTTGCGGAAAAAGATGTGCGCGTGATGGTGCCGGATACCGGTTCGGCGTATGGCGGGAAGCACACGAGCGATGCAGGACTGGAAGCGGCACGTCTTGCTCGCGCAGCCGACGGGCGTCCCGTTCAAGTGGTTTGGACGCGGCAGGAAGAGTTCACGTGGGCGTACTTCCGGCCAGCGGGTGTTATTGAAGTGAAGAGCGGCATTGCGGCCGACGGCAAACTGACGGCGTGGGAATTTCACAACTATCACTCGGGCATGTCGGCGATTGAAAGTCCGTATGCCGTCCCCAACCAGTTCACGGAATACCACCAGGTGCCACTGGTATTGCGCAGCGGTTCGTATCGCGGGCTGGCGGCAACGGCGAATCATTTTGCGCGCGAGACGCATATCGACGAACTGGCGCACGCCGTGCAGATGGATCGTTTACAGTTTCGGCTAAACAATCTTACGGATGCGCGCATGAAGGCCGTGCTGGAAGCCGGGGCGAAGAAGTTTGGTTGGCCCCGGAAGCGAACGGGCGAAGGGCAAGGTTTCGGCGTTGCCGCCGGTTTCGAGAAAGGAAGTTATGTGGCGACGTTCGCGGAGATTTCGACGAATCCGAGGAATGGCACCTTTCAAGTGGTGAAACTGGTGGGAGCGTTCGAATGCGGAGCCATCGTGAATCCAGATGCGCTGCGCAATCAAGTGGTGGGCGCGATGATTCAAGGTTTGGGAGGCGCGCTCTTCGAAGCCATTCAGTTTGAGACCGGAAAGATTACCAACGACCATTTTTCGAGCTATCGCGTTCCGCGGTTCCGCGATGTGCCGGAAATCGAAACCGTTCTACTGGATCGCAAGGATATTCCTTCGGCGGGAGCGGGAGAAACGCCGATTATGGCCGTGGCACCGGCGATTGGAAACGCATTTTTCGATGCGGTAAATGTGCGGCTGAGGGATTTGCCGCTTCTGCCGGAACGCCACCTGGCCGGCTAGCAATATTTCTTACTTGTGACGAATTTCCACTGGTGCGCGCACGCGGTCTAGGCGGAAAACCTGCACCTGCCATTTCATCGGCACGGAAGTCGATAGGTAGCACATGGTTTTATCGCAGGCCTGATATTCCAGCTTGCCGGTGATGGTCAGAACTTTTCCTTCTTTTCCGATTGGGCCCCAAAATTCCGCGGACGAACTGATCTTTACGTCCTGGCTAATGCGGAAGTTTCCTTCAAAAACGGGCACGCGCTCCTTGATTGCGGCTAGGTAAAGAATTTGCGACGAGGGATAGATTACCGGTTTCAATTCGATCTCCGGCATGGAATCGAGCACCAACTTGATGGGTTTGTAGCCTTGCGTGCCGGGAGCATACACGTGGACATCGGCAGGCAGCCGGACGGCAGTGGCAAGAGTGATGTGCGTTCCGGGAAAGCCAGTCTTGTCCGATTGCTCGAGTGCCACTTGCAGATGCGGAGCTTCGACCGTATCGGTGACTTCCTGGCCTAACTCGGGGAAAAGCTTCGCAATAATGCTGTTACCGGTGAGGCGCTCGCGGTACTTCGCCTCGAAAAACTTTTCGCGAATGATGCCGTTCGCGTCGATGAAGAAATAGCCTGGGCGGGCGAAGCCCTTCTGCATGCCGGTCGCTTCTTCGTTGAGGACGTCGTAGGCGCGGATGACTTTCGAATCCGGATCGCCAAGCATCGGATATTTGATTTTGTAGCGATCGCCGAAAAACTTTAGGATTTCTTTTGAGTCATAACTGATTGCCGCAAACTTAATGTCCTGCTGTGCGAATCGCGGCATTGCGCTCTGCAGCTGGACCAGCTGCCCTTTGCAGAAGGGTCACCAGTCCGCGGAACGGAAAAAGAGCAGCACCGTTCCGTTCTTACCTTTGAGCGAGTCGAGCGTCTGAATATTGCCTAATTGATCGGGCAATGAAAACGCGGGAGCTTTTTGGCCGACGGCCAAGCCGACGGAGAGTGGTGCGAGCTGCGACACTTGGATGGTGTCTTCCTCGAGCGTGCCGTGAATGGTGACGACTTCACCCAAGTGGCCGGCAATCCTTTCTTGCGGATCGAGGCCGTACATCACGCGGTTGGTGTCGTCGTAGAGGGCCAGGGACGCACCGGGTGCGCTCTTGTAACATTCCGGGGATTCGTTGAAGGCTTCGTCCGCATTGCAACTGCTATAGACAATCACGCCCGACCATGCGGCAGGCTTGTTGCTCTGGCCAGCTATCGAAAACGGAACCAGAGCCACGACTGCTGCCATATAAAGGATGTGGAGTTTTTTCATAATCTTCGAAAGGGCGACCCCTGACTGCAATCTATATCTTCGAATTTAGTTGCACTCTATCCTCGACTTCTTTTCCATGCAAGCTTTGCGAGAATCCTTATTTTGCGGAGCTCTCGACCTCTTCCAACCGCCGCTTTTTCGGTTCGACACCAAAAAGAGCGACTACCACAATTTGCAGCACCAGCAGCACGATCACTAAGCTCAGCACACCGCCGATCCCGTGCGCTTTGAACAGCGCCACCGCGAGAAAGGGAGTGACAATCGTGGCGCCGCGGCCGAACGTGTTACAAATTCCCGCCGCGCGCAGACGCACTTTCGTTGGAAACAGCTCCGGAATATAAATCGCGAACAAAAGCGACACCAAAATGTAAATGAAGATCATCAAGAAAAATCCCGCGGTCATTAATATGTTCGGGTTCCGGATGAACGGATACATTCCGCCCAGCACGATGGAAACCGACGAAGCGCCAATGATCGTCGGTTTGCGTCCCCAAAAATCAGCGGTGAACGCGCCAATGGCCGACCCAAGCGGAGCTCCTAGAGACATGACCAGCGAATAGTTAAACGATGTGACGATGCCAAGTCCTTCTTGAACGAAGAAACTGGGTAGCCAGGTAACAAATCCAAAAATCAAAGTATTCATCACGATGAGAGTGGTGACGCCCACAAACATACGAGGAAGGAGCGCAGGACTGAGCAAGGAAGCAAGATTCCAGCATTGCTTCGCAGACGTTGCAGCTGCCGCAGGCGCAAGCGGGCCAACTTTTCTCGAGACTTCTTGTTCGATGGATTGTAGCAGTGCCTCGGCTTCCGCCGTTCGCCCGATCGATTCCAGCCAACGGGGCGACTCGGGTAGCGATTTACGCAAATACCACACAAAGAGAGCACCGACACCGCCCAGCGCAAACATCACGCGCCAACCGAAAAACGGAATGACCAGTCTTCCGAGCAACGCGGCAACGGGCAAACCCATCACAACAATCACATTCAGCATGCCAAGCCATTTGCCACGCGCCTGCGGCGGCACAAATTCCGTCAAGGTCGAGTAGCCGACCACATTTTCCGCACCGAGTCCGATGCCCATGATGAATCGCAGGATCGTCAGGACCCGCATCGACGGCGCGAAAGCGGAGGCCACACAGGTTACGCCGAAAATTGCGAGATTGGCTTGATAGGTAAATCGGCGGCCGTAATGATCGCCAAGAAATCCTGTAAGAAATGATCCCAGCATCATGCCGACAAATGTGACGGACATAAACTGAGCGTTCTGCGCCATGGTGGAAAAACCGCTTTGAAGTGTGGCGCCCAGCACCGTCGCGGCCACGTAGATATCGAATCCATCGAAGAACATTCCCGCGCCGATCAGCAGCATGATTCTCCGATGGAACGAGGAGACGGGAAGACGATCGAGGCGCCCGGCTGCGTTGACCGTCATGCGCGGTTCATTTTCTGCTTTTCGAGGGCGGCCATACCGCCGGCCGTTAGCGCTTCCGTGGCGAGACGACAGTTTTGATCGAAGAAGTTTTGCTGTGACGTAAGGAAAAATTCTTTACACCGGCGCGCTGTGCCTTCGTCTAGTTGTAGTACGCGATCGACCAGGGTTTCGGCTTGCGCAGTAAGTCGCTTTGCGGGGCAGACTTCAGAGATGAGCCCGATCTGCAGCGCGCGCTCGGGACTGATGGGTTCGCCAAAGAGAACCAGTGGGAAGGCATGCCGCGGCAGAAGATATTCGCCTAAGTAAGACATGATGGCCGCAGGAGCGAGGCCATGGCGCATCTCCGGAAAACCCAAAGAAACCCTCTGCGCGACGAGCACGAAATCGCACACGATTGCCATCCCGAACCCGAAGCCTAATGCGTCGCCATGAACTTCCGCGATGCTGATCAGTGGAGACGTCCGCAAAGCGCGCTTGAACTCGATAATCCGCGCCGTCTCCATGCGTATCGTCGCAAGATCTCGCCCAGCCCGTTCACGGCCGGTACAAAATACCTTGCCGCGTGCCCGAACGCGCAGAACCCGGGCCCGCGGTTGAACTGCCTCGGCAGTGAGCTCAGCGAGCATCGCGTCAAACATCGCGCCGGTTACTTCATTTCCGCGCTCGGGATTGTTCAGGATAAACGATAGGACCTCGCCAGAACGTTCGATCTCGACTCCGTTTGGGCTGGCGGGGTTGGACGACTTGCGGGATTTTTTGTTCGTCATCACGGGCAAGGTATACAACGAACGCCAACGTGTCAATTGATTCCAGTCAGAAAATTGCCATCGTGGAATGTCTTCCGGGTTAAGCCGGCCCATTTATTCGTTGCGTTGTTCGTCATTCAGCTTCAGCGAATCCAAAGGACTGGCGATCGCGTGCAGATGACGCTGCGAAAGATGCAGATAGTTGGTGGTCTCTCTCAGATCGCTGTGGCCCAACAGGATCTGAATAGTACGCAGATCCGCACCCGCTTCGAGTAGATGCGTGGCGCTCCTGACACACTTCTCCGCAAGGAGAGCGCCGATGAACCTATTTTTTGGAGATCCCAAGACGTGCCAGCGTATGCATGAAGGGCCCCTGGACCAATACATCGATTCCTACGTCACTGAGATGTGCGAGCAAGGTTATTGCCAGGCTGCAACGGAGTCGCAGACCCGCCTTGTATCTGACTTAAGCCGATGGATGGCAGAAAGAAAGATCACTCCGCAGCAGCTCACAACTGACCAATGCAAAATTTATCTTCGGTCCCGAGCACAGCATCGGCGCCCTAAACGAGATGATTGAGCTGCTCTAAAGCGACTCTTGAATCTGTTGCTTCGACGGGAAGTAATTCCTGAACCTTCGCCACCTACAGCAACACCGGTGACCCAACTGCAAGTCGAATATGGCCAGTATTTGCGCCAGGAATGAGTGCTTGTATCTTCGACCGTGCATCGTTACGTGGTGCTTGCCAGAGAATTTCTTACCGACTGTTTCGGTATAAGTCCGATCGATCTGTCCACTCTGCAGGCCACCAACATAACTGGATTTGTCCAGCGCCGGGCGGCCACTATTGGCAGTAGATGGGCGCAGTTGATGACGACCGCGTTACGTTCTTTTCTGCAATTTGCCCGATATCGCGGAGATCTCACCACCGATCTTGCAGCATGTGTACCCACGGTCGCGAACTGGTCGCAGTCGACCTTGCCCAGAGCCCTTCCGCCCGGACAGTTGAAACTTGTGTTGGCCTCCTGCGACCGGAAGACAGCTGTGGGCCGTCGAGACTACGCGATTCTCTTGTTACTCGCACGACTGGGCTTGCGTTCGAGTGAAATCATTGCGCTCAGTCTGGGAGATCTAGATTGGCAGACTGGGTTGATCACCGTACGCGGAAAAGGTGGTCGCTATTTGCTTTGGTTATTTTGACCGTTATGGCGCTTGCTTTCGGTGGCGTAGCCTACGCGGATCAGATTTACGTCTGTCAGTCGTGTACAGCCCCTCCCGGTGGTGAACCAAATCTCATCTCCAACACCAACGTATTCAACGTTGGCGTTGCTGGGAGTGGCACTGACGACAACCCGCTCCTGATTGTTGCGGCCGTTTACAATGGTAGTGGCACCCCAAGCATCAGTTTTGTCGCCACTCCCAGTGAGCCTTTCGCAACGTTAGGTACCTACGGTTTGACGGCAAATACGTTGAGTAACTTCATGACGGGCGACGTATTCGGGTCACTCGGTCTCACAGCGGGTGGGGCTTTGTCATTCGGCAATTTGTCCGCCGCCGACCAGGCGCACGGTTTTGCGGCGCCGACCAGCTTTACGCTCGACGTGTTTTCGGTACCGACCGCCCTGTCGGGTGCAGCAGGCCCGATTACAATAGACATAACCGCCGGCTTAGGTTCTTTTATACTCGGGTATAGCTGCAAGAGCGGGGCCTCAACCACCAGCGCATGCTCACATGGCGACGTATCACAGACCGTGAATACAAACATCGGCCTCATCACCGGCACGACTTCCGATCCGGAACCCGGCACGCTTCCACTATTGGCTGGCGGCCTGATCGGCCTCGCACTTCTCGGCCGTAAAGCCTTGCTGGCTTAGTTTGGGCAAGAGACCTCGTCGTACTGATGAAGCGCGGGCCACAAGGACCGGGACGCTGAACTGGAGGTGTAGTTACATACGGGAGAGCACGAAGCATTAACGGAAGTCGAAATCGAGGCTCAGATCAGCCGGATAACAGCCGGCTAACTCTAAAGTAAGAAAACGTAATGATTGGAATTGCCAGTGGGGTTGCAACGCCGCATAAACACTGGCTATTTGTGAAAATACTGTATATCGAGTCCCCACGGGCCTACCATTTCTCAGGCCGCTCAAAGTAAAAAGACTCAGAAGACCTCGCCTGTAGATTGGGCTGATTGCTAAACCTGTAATCACCACGAACACATCGACGGGCAGGTTTTCAAGTTGTCAAGTCGAGCAGCGGGGACCAATCCGTTTCGACAACACGGACTCCAAGGCTTGCCAGAGCATCGGATCATCCCAGTCACGATCCGTCGGCCCTAGCAAAGCCGGGCGAAGCCGTCTCTCTCCGGTAGTGCCTCAAACTCTTCCGGTGCCCTGTCGAGCTTGGCGCGGGCGATCATGAGAGGCTCCGGATGGAACTACTGTGGTCTGAGTACCGTAGCATATGCCGTCCGTCCCGAGAGCGGTTCGCTAACTAATAAGTCGCAAAACCGTGCCAATCAAGCTGGGTTAACTTTAGAGCAATTCAGATGAGCTTCCCACCATCCACTCTTTTTGCTATTTGATACCTTTCTTACATCCGGGGATTCGCGTAGGCCTTCAGTCTCATTTAAACCGGCAATATCTGGAAAATTGGCAGACAATCGCTGCAAGAGAAAGGCTGACAATGAACCGCTTATCTGGCAACGCCTCAAGAGTACTTTGGGCCATGCTCCTGTTCTTCTCGTTGGGCATAGTTACAGCTTCACTTGTCGATGGACAAGAAAAACGCGCACCGCAGACTGCGGGAGTGGACGACACAAAGATGGGTCCCTACCGCGCGCTGGCCCAACTTGCCTATACCGCAATTCAAAAGGGCGACAATGTCACGGCAGCGAAGCTGGCCCGAATTCTCGAACGGAATTGGGATAAGGCAGAGGACTACGGCGGCGATACTGCTCTTTCAAAGACGAATCATGCTACGTTCGAACAAATCGATAAGGCGATGGATCAGTTTATAAATCTGCTGGAACACGCCACGGCAACCCCCGATATGAACGCGATCAAAACTGCCTACAATGCATATTTGGATAAATTGAAACTGGCCGACTAGGACAGGAACAACAAAGAAGGGTGAGACGAACGCTAGGCGAGTCTTTGCGCCAGCGTTTCCGGGTCGACTTCCTTCTCCCAGCGCGCAACCACTAACGTCGCAACTCCATTGCCAACCATGTTGATCAGTGCCCGAAACATGCTCATAAACCTGTCGATTCCCAGAATCAACGCCATACCAGCGACGGGAATTGTGGGAATAACTGTAAGCGTCGCAACCAGTGCGATGAATGATGCGCCCTGGACACCGCTGGCTCCCTTAGAGGTGAGTACCGCCACCGCAAAAATCGTTAACTGTTGCATCAAAGTAAGAGGCGTGCCGGTTGCTTGCGCAACAAATAGAGCTGCGAGAGTCATGTAGATGCTGGTGCCGTCCGTATTGAACGTATAGCCGGTCGGAACCACAAGACCTACCAAAGACTTAGAACAGCCCAAATTTTCGAGTTTGGCCATTAGCGTGGGTATGGCGGGCTCGGAAGAACTGATCGCCAGCACCAAAAGCATTTCTTCTTTGATGTAGCGAAGAAACTTGAAAATACTGAAGCCCGAAATACGCGCGATGATTCCCAGCACGACCAACACAAAGAAGATACAGGTGAGATAGAAAGTCAGAATAAGTTTTACAAGCGGGCCGAGCGCCGTAATTCCGTATTTTCCGACCGTGAAGGCCATCGCGCCGAACGCACCGATTGGCGCGAGTTTCATCAAGATGTTGACAACTCCAAAAACGGCATGGGTCAATGCATCAAAGAGATCTACCAGCGGCTTGCAGCGGTGGCCCATAGCCGACAATGCAAAACCGAAGAGAACCGCTATCAGCAATACCTGAAGAATATCGCCCTTGGCAAAAGCATCCACGACCGTTGTGGGAATGATGTGAAGCAGGAATTCAGAGACGGATTGCGATTTGGCTTGGCCCGCGTATTCCGCAACAGCTTTGGGATCGAGGGTCGATCTCCGAACCTTCAAATGGGATTTTCAGTACTTCCAGAGGAGGATCAAGCCATTTCACGCTCGCGGAGAATGCTTCCAAAGCTTTGGCATATGCCTGTTTCTTTCCCGGGGATGATGGCACCGGTCAGCGGCCAAAGGAGTACAGCCTCCAGGCCCTCACGTAGTCAGCGGTAGCTTTTGCACGATCACTTTCCTCCAGTGCTTTGCCTTCCGCCATGTAGCGATCTGCCACGGCAATGAACGCTGCCGCCCACTCGTTGTCGTCCATTTTGTGAATCGATGCAAATGCCTCCCGCACATCTGCGGGATCCAAACCGATTAGCGGGTACATGTCGTTTTCCGCCCGTTTTACCGCCTCTTCTTTCACCTCATCCAGAGTTCTCCCTTGCGCTGGACACGGAGCGGAGATTAGAAACGGAAGAAGCATGAGGCAGATGATACCAAGGCAAGCCCTTTTGGGATCAAAGAGATGGAGCATGGATAGCCCTCCAGACAGTCAAAGGAAATTCGGAATAAGCGGAAGCAGTGTATTTCAGGCCAATTGACAGGTCCAGCAAAATGATGATAACAACATCATACCAGTCTAGATTCCTTTTTGACCCTGCTCTGGGTAGAACTGGGCACCGGTACTGATTATGTGTTTCTTCCAACTGTCCTCGAGTCTAGCGTCATTTTCGATGAGGTATTGAAATGGCGAGTAAGTCCACTCTTCTGATCAACGGCCAAGCCCACACATTTGAGGCCGACCCGGATACCCCGCTTCTATTCGTACTCCGAGAGCAGCTCGATTTAACCGGAACGAAATACGGTTGTGGTGAAGGCCAGTGTGGTGCCTGCACCGTCCTGATAGATGGCAGAGCACGGCGTTCTTGTACCACCCCGGTTTCTGCGGCCGTTGGCAAATCCATCACCACCATCGAAGGCCTCGCAAAAGGAGAAATGCTCCACCCAGTGCAAGAAGCGTTCCTGGACGTAGGCGCGATGCAATGCGCCTACTGCACTTCGGGAATGATTCTCTCGGCCGTTTCGCTGCTGACTTCTCAACCAAATCCATCCGATGCAGAGATCCTGATCGGCATGCAGGGTAACATCTGCCGTTGCGGAACATATCCGCGAATCATCGCGGCGATTCACAAGGCGGCCGCCGCTTTGAAGGAGTCGCGTCAATGAGTATCGAACGTGAGTTTCCCCTTCCTCTAGAGCCAGAACGTTATGAGCTTGCGGCGCCCACTGCTTATCACTTTGAATTCGACCGGCGAGAGTTTTTCAAATTCCTGGGAACAGGCATTTTCATCGTCACCGGGATCTCTAATTCGGTTGGAGCCCAGGAATCTGGCGGGCCGCGCCGCTATTCAGAAGACTCACTCCCCAAGGAAATCAGCGCCTGGCTGCACATCAACGAAAACGGTGGCGTCACAGCATTCACAGGGAAAGTTGAAGTCGGTCAGAATATTCGCACATCACTTACCCAAGCGATTGCCGAAGAGCTTCGTGTCTCGATCAACTCCATTCAACTTGTAATGGGCGACACACAACTGGTCCCGTTCGACATGGGAACGTTCGGCAGCCGTACTACACCGATCATGAATCTTCAGTTGAGACGCGTATCCGCGGCTGCGCGCGAAGTCCTGATTGGCCTCGCTGCAAAACAATGGAATGTCGATCGCGCTCGCCTTACTGCGAACGACGGAAGAATTCTGGACGCCCAATCGACTGGCTCTCTAACGTACGCACAACTCGTCCAAGGTCAGCAGATCAGCCAAGTTCTGCCCGCGGAAGAACCTCTGATTCCTGCCGCTCAGTGGAGAATAGCTGGCCAGCCGACTCCGAAAATCGACGGCCGCGACTTCGTGACTGGAAAGCATCGCTATCCTTTCGATCAGACCCTCCCGGACATGTTGTACGGAAAAATGGTTCGACCAACGGCCTTCAATGCCACGCTTATCTCTGCGGATACACACGTGGCGGAACTGTTACCCGGTGTCACCGTAGTCCGAGACGGCGATTTTCTCGCTGTAGCTGCGCCGAGTTCGGCCTTGGCCACTAAGGCGGCTCTCGCCATTCGTGCCGAGTGGAAGTCCGACCCGCAGCCCTCCAACAAGGAGCTCTTCGAATATCTCAAGAAAACCCAATTATCCCCGGAAGACCGCAACGATGGCTCTCACTTTGTAGTCGGCAATATCCAGAATGCCGTTTCGTCCTCAGCGCATCAAATGCAACAGGCTTACACTGTGGCCTATATCGCTCATGCTCCCCTGGAGCCTCGCGCGGCTCTCGCGAAATGGGACGGTGACCAACTTACCGTCTGGACGGGTACGCAACGTCCTTTCGGCGTTCGCAGCGAACTGGCTAGTGCTTTTCACATTCCTGAGGAAAAAATCCGGGTGCTAATGCCGGACACCGGTTCGGGTTATGGCGGCAAGCATACCGGTGAAACGGCCCTGGAGGCTGCCCGTCTCGCTCGAGCGGCAAAGCGTCCGGTTAAAGTTTGCTGGACCCGCGAAGAAGAATTTACCTGGGCCTATTTTCGCCCGGCAGGAGTAATCGAGATTAATAGCGCAGTCGATTCAGACGGAAAACTGATCGCGTGGGAATTTTACAATTACAATTCCGGCGCTGCTGGCATCCGCACTTATTACGACGTGCCCAATCAGAAAATTGAATATCACCCCGTTAAATCTCCGCTGCGCCAGGGTTCTTATCGTGGACTTGCGGCCACGGCCAACCATTTCGCTCGTGAAGTCCACATGGATGAGATAGCTCACTCCCTGAAGATGGACCCGCTGGAATTTCGTTTCAAGAACTTAAAAGAAGATCGCCTGCGCGCCGTTTTCGATCAAGGTGCCGTTAAATTTGGGTGGGGCAAACCTAAAGCCGCTAATCATGGATTCGGCATGGGTGGGGGTTACGAAAAATTGGGCTACGTCGCGACTTTCGTAGAAGTCGCTGTTGATCTCGGATCCAAGGACGTCAAGATTATCCGCGTTCTGACTGTTTTTGACTGCGGCGCCATTGTTAACCCGGATGGACTGCGTAACCAGATCGTTGGCGCGAACATCATGGGTATTGGCGGAGCACTCTTCGAACAAATAGACTTCGAAAACGGGCGCATTCTGAACAGCCACTTTGCGGACTATCGCGTTCCCCGTTTTCGAGACGTTCCACCGATTGAAACTCTGCTCATTGATCGTAAAGATCAGGCCTCCGTGGGGGCAGGAGAAGCTCCGATCGTCGGTCTGGCACCAGCGATTTCCAATGCTATTTTTGATGCCACGGGCACCCGCCTACGCGCTCTGCCACTAGTTCCAACTGGAATGAAGAGCTCGTAGAATAAAAGAGCCAAAATTCAGTTGGAAACCTGCTAGGCTTGCCTGCTCTGTCCCCATTCGGTCAAAGGGTGGATCACTGCTTCAATGACGCCCTTAGACTCTCGGGGCCAATCAACAACTTCGATTTGGTTGCTTATTATTTGCATTCTACTTGAGTTTCAGTCGAGCCGCGTTCCCAGTGGAAACTGCGACGAAACTTCGCCATGAGATGCTGTCAGCTCAATAGCAGCATTGAGACTCTTCCATCCCCAGATCAACCCACAACATATGATGTCTTGTGCGACTTCCGCATGTTTTGGCAGTGTCCACGGGCGTGGCATTCATTTCGATTGACCGAGACATATTTTGCCATCCCCCATCAACGCCAACCGTTGACTTGGATTCCGGTTCGAACTCTAGGAGGGGTGCGCCATTCGAGCGCCGGCTTTCTCGAATTCCATCTTTACTCGCCGATACTTTTTTGCTTTTCACCAGCTCCACCGCTTACTTCTTTCAGTGTCATACGTCCTAACGAGTAAGCACACCTTGATGGGCATGAAATTCCACTTGGCCGGATTAACTCTCATCCTGATTATGTCGGGAACGCTGACGTCCCAGGGCACACCGCAAGATCCCAAATCGCAGATAAGAGCAGAAATCGAGCGCCTGACAAACTCCGTGAAGGAAGAACCCATCACCGATCCGGATTACGCGCCCCTGAGTTCCATGGCCAGCCAAGCCCTTCAAGCAGCTGGCGCAGCGCTTGACTCCGGCAATATCTATTTGAGTTTGGAAAAACTGCTCCAGGCCGAAGATTTTTTGCAGGGCGCACGTTTCCCGATGGAAAAGATGGAGTCTGTGAAGTCCAACTTACCTGCGTTCGAAGTCGAATGGAAGAACGTAAGTCAGATCATTAAGATGCACGACCAGGAACTGCGCGACAAAAATTGGGGTACTGCGCCCGCCGCACTTCGCGGGCTTTCCGAAACAGCCCTTGGACGCTCCATGCCGCTGCTCGAAGGAGGGTATGGCTTTGCCGTTTCCACAAAGCCCGGCGAAGGTCTACTTTATCTTGGCCAGGCTCAAGGAGAAGCAGCTTTCGCTCAGTTCGCGTCCACGCTGGGGCTAGTCAGAAACGGCGCTCCATTTCCACCGCGCTCCATCCTCCCGGAGCTGCAAAAACTTCAGGCAAAGACAAACGCTGCATTTCAGCCACCGCGTTCGATACAACTTCACGACCGATTTATTGCCCTGAACTCCACACTAAAGCTTGCCGAAGAACTCGACGCACAAAGATTCTATGCCGGAGCTGTGTATCAATATCTCGAAGCCATCCGACACTACGGCATGCTCGACGCGCCCGCGGTTGACATCGCCGATCAAGCTACTGTGAAAGAAACGATTGTTACCGCGCAGAAGAAACTCGCCACTTGCAAACAAGACCATTCAATTGCCGAGCTCTACCTGGAGCGCGCCCGCGCTCAAGTCGCCCACGCCGATGGCTCTGCGCCCAGCACGGATGAGTGGAGAAGTGCCCAGGTAATCCTCGATCAGGTTCTTCCTGCCTATTTCGCAACAAAACTACCTTCGACTCCTCTCCAGAAATCCCCTGTCAAAACAGTTCAGATCACTCTCGTCCGCTGGCCCTACACTTGAAATATTTCCGACCCAGCAAGTTTGCTGGTCCGGGAAGTGGCCTCCCAATACCCTGGCAGAGTTACGTTTGTCTCTGAGAATTTTGGAGCTTCCAAACTCGCCGAGCGTTTTGGAGTGAAGGGTTACCCAGCGGTCTTTGTTGATGACATTCTCGTAGCCGCTCCTCGCGAATTCGGCTACTTTGGCGAAGTCGAAGGGTCGGGCCGATATGCACCATGGCGCAGTGAGGCCAGCCAGGCAAAGTTCAAATCCAACCTAGCACGCATGATTGATCTGATTCTTGCAGGGAAAAGGGAAATCGTTAACCGCGAGCACACTGGTATTGTCGCGGGGTCCCGCGAGATTACGTCTCTCCCGGAGCTCAAACTGACCGAACTTTCTGGCCATCCTCTGTCCGCTGAGCAACTGACCGGCCGTGTAGTGCTCGTCGAATTCTGGGCCACTTGGTGCGTTCCCTGCCGGTCCACTCTAGAATGGCTAGGCGAGCTAAAACGGAATTATGGCGATAAAATTTCGATCGTTGCCTTGGCGGTCGAATCCCCGGAGGACCAGATCCGTTCCACGGTCAGCGGGTTAAGTCCTGAATTGCATTGGGCCATCACCGACGCCGCCACGGCACAGGCTTTCGGCGACATCACGGCCGTGCCCACCCTTTTTCTCTTCGATCGTTCCGGCAAAACTTCGCGCGTCCTTTATGGCGCTCCGCCGGATCTCCATGACCAAGTCGAAAAGTCTCTCGACGCGTTGCTTGAGTAGAAGTCAGATTGAGAATTCGATCAACTGAGTCTTCTCCAAGCTACAACTAACGACTAAATAGTGTGCGGGCATTCACGTTCTTCGGACATCGGGCACTTCGTACTACTCTTTCGTCCAATAGAGACTTATTCTCTCGGTGAGTCGCATTCGTTGACTTGGCGTCCTGCCCCAACCAAGGGTATCCCCCTGGTGCCTACGCTAGCGAACTCCCATGTATGAACGATTCAATCGTCAACTGCTCCCCCTTGATGAAGATCGTTAGCGGTCTCCCTAGCGCTCCCTACGTCCTGATGGTGATTGGTAATTGGGTACGCAACCAAAACTCTCGCTTTGTGGGTAGGAACCCTCACGAGACGCTAACGCCCTTTGTAGTAGGTCGTTTCAAACCAATAAAATTTCCTGAAACAGACTCTGCTATCAGATAGGATGTGCATATGAACAAAACAACGTTATCGCGAAGAAGCTTTGTGGCACTTACTGCAGCAATACCTTGGGCATGGCGTGCTGTCGCGGCGACAACAATCCCTGTGGGCATTGAAATGTATTCTGTGCGTGACGCTTTGAAGAAAGATCCACAAGAAACGGTACGCGCGGTGGCGGCGATCGGCTACCAGGGACTCGAATTCTATGCACCTTATTTTGAGTGGACACCCACCCAAGCAAAAGAGATGAAGAAGTTGCTGGATGATCTAGGTATCCGCTGTTTTTCCACGCATAACGAGCAGTCTTATTTGAATAAAGAAAATATTCAGAAGACCACAGAACTCAACCAGATTTTGGGCAGCAAATACGTGGTTATGGCAAGTTCGCAGCCGAAACCGGGGTTGGCTGGTTGGAAAGAAATTGCAGAAGAATTGAATGTTGCCGCGGACAAACTCGAAAGCTCCGGCCTGAAAGCCGGTTATCACAATCACCAGCTTGAATTCACTCCCGTAAATGGCGTGCGGCCCATCGATCTCCTTGCGAAAAATACCCAACCCACTGTGATGCTACAACTCGATGTCGGCACCTGCATTGAAGCGGGCTCGGATCCGGTCGCGTGGATTCGCACAAATCCCGGAAGAATCCGGTCGCTGCACTGTAAAGAGTGGTCGCCCGAAGCGGGCAAAGGCTATGCCGTGTTGTTTGGCGAGGGGGTTGCCGACTGGAAGGCCGTTTTTGCAGCGGCGGAGAGCGTAGGCGGAGTGGAATATTATTTGATTGAGCAGGAAGGGAGCCGTTATTCGGAATTGGAAACGGCCAAAAGATGCCTGGAGACATACCGGGCAAAACGCTCTTAATTCAGGTTTTCGTTAGGCTGAGCTGACATCGAGCTTAGTCATAGAACAGCTGAATTTCATGGGCTGCCGAGTCATTCTGCAATTTTCGTTCGAGAACATGATTTTCGAGAGGATAGCCAATGAGCATCTGTCAGACTGTCACTCGCACTTGCCCGTCAGCACTTTTTGCCGCTGCAATTCTCACGCTCGTGCTGCTCGCAGCGCCGGCTAACGCGCAACGCCTCGTTCCTCACGACCCGGCGGAACCATTGCAGGGAAAGCCTCATCCGAAGTTGCTGCCGCGACCTGCCAGTGCTATCGCTAGGCAGAGCGTGGATGAAAAGTCGATGCGCGCGCTGATCCACGAGCTTGTTGCTTGCGGAACTCGGCTGTCGATCTCTTCTTGGACGGATTCAAATCGCGGTATCGGTTGTGCCCGCGATCATGTAGCCGCCAGGTTTAACCAAATCGCCAAAGACAACGGCGGAAAACTACAGGTGGTCGTAGACAAATTCGAAGCCACTTCACAGCGAACCGGTGGAAAACCAGTGCCCATGGAAAATGTTTACGCCATTCTTCCCGGCCCTGATCCCCAACTTGCGAAGACTGTTTTCATAGTTTCGGGGCACATGGATTCCCGTCCTACCGACATGATGGATACGTCACTCGACGCCCCCGGCGCGGATGATGATGCCTCGGGTGTTGCTGTAAGCGTCGAATCTGTGCGCTTGCTGAGCAAGTTGGCCGCCACCAGTCACGGCACCTTCCGTGCAACGATACTTTTTGCCGCGGTTTCAGGTGAAGAGCAGGGACTCCTCGGCAGCGAACACCTTTTGGAGTGGACCAAGCAACAGGGCTACACCGTTGGCGGAATGCTGGATGATGACATCGTCGGCGCCGACACTGCTCCCGGTGGACCGCATCGCGTGCGGCTCTTCTCAGGCAACGGTGACATTGAAGATTGCGATTCGCCCTCGCGTGAACTTGCGCGCGCCATCGAAGAAATCGACGGCCGTGAAGCAATTCGGCTGATCTTCCGCGTAGACCGCTACGGCCGTGGCGGCGATCATTATCCCTTCTACAAAGCAGGCTTGCCCGCCGTGCGTTTTACCGAACCACTCGAGGATTACACTCACCAGCACCAGACATTGCGCACCGAAGATGGGATTGCGTATGGTGATCTGGAAAAGTATCTCAACTTCACCTTCATGGGGAATGTGGCGCGCGACAATGCCGAAGCTTTGCGGCAATTGGCCATGGCTCCGGCGCCGCCCACCAAGGCGCGACTAAAAGGCGCCGTGACCCCCGACGTAAAAGTTTCGTGGGATGCGCAAGAAGACCCCGAGCGCGCGGGTTTTGAAATCCTTTGGCGCGAAACAACCGAGCCGCGATGGCAGGTCTGTGATTTTGCAGCGGCAACTGGAGAAGTGACCTTAAAAGGAGTTTCGACCGACAACCACTTCTTTGCCGTGCGCTCCGTTGGAAAAAATGGCGCCAGGTCGATCGCAGTTCTCACGGAGATAAAGTGACCCGAGATGGTCGGCATCCTGGTATATGGAAATAATCACTTCATTCTCACCGGGCCGCGGCCGGACGAGGAGAGGGCACTGGCGCTTGCGCGTCACTTTTCTTTAATCCAAATAGACAGTCCGAAGTCGCTCGTGTTTGATAAATGGCAGGTTCGTGACACGGAATTTCGCGAAAATCTTCAATGGGCCTTCCTCGTCCCTGGTGATTGTGAGACTTCTCCTGCAGTTTTCCAACTTTTGAGCGAGCTTTCCTCTCGTGGCGTCTTCATCGAAACCAGCACCCGCCAGTGCTGAACCTCAGCTCAATGATCCACGAACTTCTCTTTCCCTTCCCCTTGAACTAATTTAACTGGACAGCGCAGTCGGCAGCTTGAGTCGATTATCAAGATGAGAGCGGCGCACAGACAAAGCGGGTGCGCTTCAGAAGGCTAGCGAATCGCGCATCATTGCGAAGCGAGTCCCACTTGGGATCAATCGTCAGAAAAACGAGATGTACATCTCGTGCATCGAGCGCGCGTTCGAGCCACTCCATAGATTCCTGGTGCTGGTTCAGGCCGGTATGAATCAGCGCCATGGCATAGGGCGGAACAAACTTTTCCCGAGCAATCGATTCCAATGTGTGCAACACGTCGAGCGCCTCTTTTTTGCGTCCCGTCTTTGCGAACAGGTATCCGCGCAGGCTGAGCACTTTGCTGTTCCCATCGCAGAATCTGCCCGCGGCATTAAGCGCATCAAGTGCTAGTTCATTTTCGCCCGATTGTTCGCAGGCTTGCGCTAGCTGAAGATGACCGATCCAGAATTCCGGATCAACGACGATGGCTTGCTTGGCGAATTGCAGAGCGGCGGCAAAATTGCGTGCTGCGAACGCAACCTGCGAGGAGAGCGCCTGGTTCACTGGCACAAGCGGATCGAGTTCGCGCAGTCGCCGCATGGCCGCGGCCGCTTCCACATGACGGCCCATATGGGACATCACAATTCCCGACATGCGATATGCCATGGAATAACCAGGATCCAACGCGATGGATTTGTGAAAAGCAGCTATTGCCGCCGGCCAATCCCAATCAAGCCAAAATTTCACGAATCCAAGCGAAGTGTACGCCTCAGCTAGATTTGGTTCGGCCTCGATCGCATGCGCGGCCGCTTCGCGCGCCAGGGCGCAAATCCTAAGGGGAGGCACATCGCCGTTGATCGGGCCGGCTGAATATGTGTCTGCCCGGCCAGCCCAAGCGAGTGCGTACCGGGGATCAAGTTCCGTCGCCCTCGTAAAGTATTCGCTCGCGCGTTTGGAAGTAGAGGGAGTGAGCTGATTCCAAAAGTGTCGGCCACGAAGATAAAGATCGTAGGCATCGGCGTTCCGCGTTTGGCGGCGCGCCAGCATGCCCAATCGCTCTGGAGAAAGCCGCAGCAGAATCTGTTCAGCAATAGCCGCGCTCAATTCCTGTTGAAAATTAAGAAGGCTGCTGGGTTCACTGTCGTAGGATGCAGACCATGTTTGCACCTGGCCGCGAACGCGAATCAGCTTGGAGGTGATGCGCAACCGTCCGCCCTCCGCCCGAAGCGAACTCTCCAGCAGATAAGCCGCGTCCAGTTCACCTCCTATTTCGGCCAATGTCTTCGTAGTACGTTTGTAGGTCATCATCGAAGTCCGGCCAATCACGCTCAGATGTTCGGGTTCGATCTGGCCAAGCGCGGCAATAGTTTCTTCTGTAAGGCCGTCGGCCAGATACTCGCGCTCCAGCCCGGCGCCAAGGTTCTCGAACGGTAACACTCCCAGCGTGACGTGCGATGGCTCTGATTGAACTTCACCTTTGCCACTTGGTAAAGTCACCGTGCTGGCGATGAATCGATAGCCTTTTCCCGGAACCGTCACGATGTAGCGATTTTCGCCGGGGCTTTCTCCTAATACTCGTCGCAACGTGGAGATGTTCTGATTGAGATTGTTCTCTTCCACAATGGTGTCCGGCCAGATCGATCTCATCAACTCTTCTTTCTCTACTATTGCGCCCTTGCGCTTAACCAAAAACAGCAACGTGTCGAAAACCTTTGGGGTCAACGGCACCGATACGCCTTCGCGAAGGAATTGGCGCTTTTCCGTGTCAAGTCGAAAGTTGTCAAATTCGTAGATGGGAAAGTCGGGTACATTCATGGACGAAATCCCACGGCTTCAGAAAATTTCAGAAAACTTCAGCAACAACCTAAGGACATTCAAGACGGTCTGGAAGGAGCATAGGCCCGACAGTCACCGGAGAGAAATCCGGAATCACAGGGATTTAAGGAGAACAGTATGAACTCGAAAATATGGAAAGTGTTGGGGGGGTTGGTCTTGGCGGGCACGATCGCTCTGTCTTTAGGCAGAAGCGTCACGGCTCACGTGGATGACGACAGCGCCTCGGCAAGAAAGTTGGAAGGCACGTGGATTGTAACCGTAAGCCAGCACGACTGCAGTTCTGGCAAAATCCTCGGAGCATCGTTCCAATCTCTATTGACGTTCGATCGCGGGGGAACCATGACGGAGACTACCTCCAATCCCATGTTCTTCCCGGCGGACCGCGGCCCGGGACATGGCATTTGGAACTACACGGGCCATCACACCTTTGACGCGGCTAGTCTGGCCTTCATCACCATGAATGGTGGGTTGGTCAAAACACAGAAAATCACCCAGAAAATTGAGATGGATAACGACAATCAGTTCACGACCACGGATGCCTCGGTTCAGTTTTTTGATCCGTCAGGTAAACTTCTGCTCACCGGGTGTGCTACCGCTACTGGCCAGCGCTTCGAGTAATTGCATATCAGAGCATCCGGGTGGAAGGCTTTCCGTCCGGATGCTCTGTTTTTCAACACTCGACCCCGGGTGTTGAGTGGGATAGGTAATTCATGATTAGATCGAGCTTTAGGAAGTAATCGGCAGACATCTCCACGATCAGCTAACTCCAGTATTCTCACCATCATTCGATCGGGCAGCTCCATTAAACTTCAAAAGCTCCAGTTTTCCTTGGTGATCTGCGCCGATACCTCTTCCCCTGGTTTGTTCGGCTCTTCCGAAGACGTGTGTTCTCAAGCACAGTCATCTTGAGAACGATTATGTATCATGCTGGGAGTATGCACACTGCTGATTATTGCTACAGTCTCCAATTTCGGACCTTTTTGGTCCTGTTTCAATTGCGGAGTAAGTCAACAACTTCAGCAGATTTTTGTTTAACACAGGTCCGCAATGTTGTAATTTTAAGCTGTCCTCTCGAGCCTCACCCTGACACTTCAGAGTCAGGGTACGTTTCCCCTTTTCTGCCTTCTCTTTGTGTCGCAAATCTTGGGAGTAATGCGTGAATTCGAACGCGCACGGTTTTGGAGATCGTTTGCCCGGGAACACCGATCGGTTCGTCTCGGCGCAAAACAGCCGCGTAAACCGTAGTCTCCGTCTGTTCCCTGGCACCCCACCTTCAATTATTCGGGATTCTGCAAAGAACTGGACAAGCAAGGCCTTAAGGGGCTGCGCGGATTATCATGAAATCGGCGGTCGCGCGAACTCGGATTTTCTGGCGCTCAAAAAAAGTCAGGGTAATTTCTTCGTGCTTCCGATACCATACGCTTTTTAGCTGGGCGGGGCGGAGACAAAACACAATCTTCGAACCGAAATTTAGTCTGGGAGAGTAACAACATGAAGATGACAATGAAGAACCTCGGTATGGCGACCTTGGCCACCGCGATGCTGGCGGGCACCTGCCTGATCAGTTCACCCGCGAAGGCCGATGTGGCAGCCGCTGAGGCTACTTTTAAGACCAAGTGCGCGGGCTGTCATGGTGCCGATGGGAAGGGCAAGGAAGCGATGAAGACCCGCGACCTATCTTCCGCGGACGTCCAGAAGCAGAGCGATGCGGATCTGTCCGGAATCATCACTAACGGCAAAGGCAAAATGCCTCCCTATAAGACGATGACCCCGGATCAGGTCAAGGACATGGTCGGGTTCATTCGCTCGTTGAAGAAGTAACTGTTTTCGAAGTCAGGATAATTTCTGGCACGGAACGCGTGCGCTCCTTCGCGTTCCGTGCAACTTAGAAACAAAACAGGAGGATCGTGATGAAGAAGTTGCTATCAGGTATCGCAGTGCTTGCAGTCCTTTGTCTCGCGGCTGCCGGCACGCGTGCACAGGATGTCGCCAGCGGCGAAAAAGTCTACAAGGCAAAGTGCGCCAGTTGCCACGGCCCGGATGGTAAGGGTGAAACGGCTGCCGGCAAAGCCACCAAGGCGCGGGATCTCTGCTCCGCAGACGTGAAAAAAGGAACTGACGCCGAGTGGACAGACATCATTGCGAAGGGCAAGAACAAGATGCCCGCTTACGACAAAAAGATTACCGACGCCGAGGTGAAAGACGTGATCGCCTACATGCGGAGTCTTTGTAAGTAATCTCGCCGGTGCGCCTGCCTTCGCAGGTTCACGAAATCTGAGCACGTTCACAGGCCCCGGCGGTCCTCCGCTGGGGCTTGTTCTGTAAATCGATTTTAAATTTACTTTGGGAAGCGTGGCATTGGTCTATGAGCGATAGAAGCACACTGCGCAATTGGGCGCGCCTGATCTACTTTTTTAGCCAGAATTTTATCAGCTTGGCCGGGGTTGTCCTCACCACCAGCAGCGCCGCGACGCTGATTGCATTCTGGATCTACGATTTCATGTTGCCTGGCCCCCCACACCCTTACGTGGGAATTCTGCTGTTCCTGCTTCTGCCAGGAGTTTTTGTTCTTGGCTTGCTGCTAATTCCCGTTGGAATCTGGCTGCGCCGCAAGAAGTTATTGGCCGCTGGCGAGATCCCCACCGAATATCCCGAAATTGATTTGAAGCTTCCCGCCGTTCGCAGCAGCCTGCTGTTCGTCGCCCTGGCCTCCTTTGTCAACATTATGATTTTCGGCTTCGCCTCCTACCGTGGCGTCTCGTACATGGATTCCACCACGTTCTGTGGGCAGACCTGCCACACGGTGATGCAGCCTGAATTCTCTGCGTACGAGAATTCGCCGCACTCGCGCGTAGAGTGCGTGCAATGCCACATCGGCCCGGGCGCCGGTTGGTTTGTAAAATCCAAATTGTCAGGCTTGCGCCAGGTCTACGCCGTTGCGTTCAAAACCTATTCACATCCCATACCGTCTCCCGTGAAATACCTTCGCCCTGCACGTGATACCTGCGAGCAATGCCACTGGCCGCAACGCTTTTCTGGAGATAAGTTCATCCTGAAAACAAATTACAAAGAAGACGAGAAGAACACTCCGCTGGCCACCGCTTTAATCGTTAAGATTGGCGGCCGCACGCGTGAAGGTTCTGTTGGAATACACGGACGCCATCTCGATGAAGGATCCCGCATCCACTACATCTCCACCGATGATCGCCGCCAGGTCATTCCGGTGGTGTACTACACGGATGACAAGGGCAAAACCGTGGAATTCGTCTCGACCGATATCAAAGTCACCAAGGAACAGTTGGCCAAAGCCGAGAAACGCTCCATGGATTGCATCGACTGTCACAATCGGCCAACCCACGCCTTTGAATTGCCGGAAAATGCAGTGGACCTGCGCATGTCTCGTGGCGTCATCAGCCCTGACCTTCCGTTCATTCGCAAGAAGGCCGTCGAATTGCTTAAAGCCGACTATCCCGATCGCGACAGCGCAAAGAAACGAATTGAAGACGGCATCATCACTTTCTATCGGACCAGCTATCCCGAAATCTACAACACCAAGCGCGCGCTCATCGAACAGTCCGCCGATGGTGTCTCTGCCATCTACATGCGCAATATATTCCCCGACATGAAAGTGGTCTGGGGTGTGCATCCCAACAACATCGGGCACAACGATTTCCCCGGCTGTTTCCGCTGCCACGACGGTTCACATACCAGCGCGGATGGCCAGACAATTTCCAATGATTGCTCCGCTTGCCATAACTTGCTCGCGGTACAAGAGGAAAATCCCAAGGTACTTACGGAGCTTGGATTGAAGTAGTCTTTCAAAAATTGGTGGGCCCTAACAGGCCCGGAGGTAGCGCCTCATGAGCTCCAAACGAGCGCAAAGGCACACCCGTATAGTTTGCGGGTTGCTGATCGCGCTGGCGTGGGTGCTCGCTCCCACTCGCGCTGCCGCACAACCGAAGAAGGCTGAACCGCTGAAACAGGATGAATCTTGTCTGGCCTGTCACGGCACAGCCGGCATGAAATCGGATAAGGGCAAGAGTATCGCGGTCGATCCCGCGAAGCATGCTGCCGGTTCCCATGGAATTCTTGGCTGCACGGACTGCCACAGAGACATCAAGGAGTTTCCGCACCCGGGGCGCATTGTTCGGGTTCAGTGTAAGACGTGCCACGAAGATGTCGTCAAGTCCTTCAATGCTAGCGTGCATTCACTACTCGGAGACGGCGCCTGTTCCGCCTGCCATGGCAGCGCGCACGATCTGGGAAGTCCCACCAATCTGATGCCAAAGAAATGTGCGGAGTGTCATGCTCAGGAAATGACGGAGTTCGACTCCAGCATTCACGGAACCGCGGCAAAGAGTGGTGACCCAGATGCCCCGAACTGCTCGTCCTGCCACGGGTCAATCCACGAAATTAAAGCGGCCAGCGAACCAGATTCGCAGGTCACCATCAAGAAGTTGGCGGACACCTGCGCGAAGTGTCATAGCGATGCGGGTTTTCTGTCTCGCCACAAGATTCCTGTAGCCCATCCGGTCGATTCTTACAAGCAAAGCGTGCATGGTCGGGCCGTCGCCGCAGGCAACGAGAAAGCAGCGAATTGCAATAATTGTCATGGTAATCACGCTATTCTGCCGGCGCGAGACGCGCGTTCACGTGTAAATCACTGGAAAGTTTCAGGCACTTGCGGCGAATGCCACAAGGAAATTGCCAAGGTCTACAAGGAGAGTGTGCATGGCGATGCCGTAAGGGCGGGCGTTAAGGACGCCCCCGTTTGCGTGGATTGCCACGGAGAGCACCTTATCCTGGGGCCGAAAAATCCGGACTCCCCCGTAAATGTCGCGAACGTATCTGCGGAAACATGCGGACGCTGCCACAGCAGCGCGCGCATGGCGAAGCTTTACGATCTGCCTGCGGATCGCGTCCCCTCGTACGCCGAAAGCTATCACGGCCTGGCCATGAAGGGTGGAAAGCTGACTGCGGCGAATTGCGATTCGTGTCATGGCATTCACAATATTTTCCGTTCTTCCGATCCGCGCTCTACCGTCAATGCCGCCAACCTCGGTAAGACCTGCGGCCAATGCCACCAGGGCGCTTTAGAAGCACGGTACGTCATCGGCCCAATCCATGTGCAAACAAACGCTGGTCCTAACCATCTGGTAGTGAAATGGATTCGCTGGACGTACTGGGTACTGATTCCCGCCACATTGGGATTCATGTTGCTCCACAATTTGCTGGATCTGCTTAGCAAACTCATCCGCCGTCGCCCCCGCCATGAAACTGGACGACTCGTCCTGCGCATGAACCTGTGGTTTCGTATTGCTCATTGGGGCATTATGGCCAGCTTCCCCACGCTTGTCGTGACCGGTTTTGCCTTGAAATATCCAGACAGTTGGTGGGCCAGGCCGTTGTTGATGTGGGAGACCGGCACGGGGGTGCGCGGTGGTTTGCATCGTACCGCGGCCATCGTCATGATCGCCGCCACGGCATTTCATTTTGTCCACCTGTACATGAAGAAAAAGGATCGTTCTTTCGTGTGGGCAATGATTCCCACATTGAAGGACGCAACGGACATGCTCCACGTATTCCGCTTCAACCTCGGCCTAACGCAAGAAGAGCCGAGGTTCGCCAAATTCAATTACGCCGAAAAAATGGAATATTGGGCCTTTATGTGGGGAACCATGGTCATGGCCCTCTCCGGCTTTCTTCTTTGGTTCAACAATTTCACGTTACGTTATTTTCCAAAATGGATAAGCGACGCGGCGACCGCCGTACACTGGTACGAAGCGTTGCTTGCCACTTTCTCTATTCTCATCTGGCATTTCTACCTGGTCATCTTCGATCCCATGGTTTATCCGATGGATACAGCGTGGCTCGATGGGAAGATTGCCGCCGACCATTACCGCCACTCCAGGCCCGCCTACTACCAGCAACTCGAGGGCGCGGGCTTGGTGGAAAATCCGGCAGAAAGCAACGCTGCTGAAACAACTCCGGAACCCGCAAGTGGCGACGATTGATCTGCAAACCCATTGCATTGCCACACGACAACTCATAGAACGGCACATCTCTGCCACTAAGCCGCGCCGATGGTCTGCAAAACGCCTTACAATTTTGTGGTAGTGTCTGCAGGGAGAGTGCGCGCCTACCATGCCGATCCGCACCATCATCGAACCATTCCGCATCAAAAGCGTAGAGCCGATTCGCACTACAACGCGTGAAGAGCGCCAGAAGTTGCTGGAAGCCGCCGGCTACAACCTTTTTCTCATCGCCTCGGAAGCCATCCTGATCGACTTGCTTACGGACTCCGGCACTTCCGCCATGTCCACAGAACAGTGGGCCGCCATGATGCGCGGCGATGAATCCTACGCCGGCTCGCCCAGCTTTACCCGCTTTCGCGATTCCATTCAGGCCATCTTTGGTTTTCGCCACGTCATTCCCACTCACCAGGGCCGTGCCGCAGAGCGCATCCTATTCAATGTGATGTGCAAAAAAGGCGACGTTGTTCCTAACAACGCGCACTTTGATACCACCCGTGCCAATTGCGAATTCGTTGGCGCCACCGCCCTCGACCTTCCCATCCCCGAAGCCCAAGAACCCGCTCACATCCATCCCTTCAAGGGCAACATGGACGTCGCACATCTTGAGCAAGTAATTCAGCGCGAAGGCGCAAAAAGGATTCCGCTGGTGATGTTGACCATCACGAATAATTCCGGCGGGGGTCAGCCTGTTTCTCTCGCCAACATCCGTGAAGTTAAACAGGTTTGTAAGAAACACGGCATTCCTCTCTATATTGATGCCTGCCGTTTTGCGGAAAACTCTTATTTCATCAAGCTGCGCGAACCCGGCTATGCCGAAAAGTCACCCCGCGCTATCGCCCAGGAGATTTTCTCGCATGCGGATGGCTGCACCATGTCCGCGAAAAAAGATGGACTGGCCAACATTGGCGGCTTTCTCTGCACCAATGACGACCTGCTGGCGCAACAGGAAAAAGATCTGTTGATCCTTACTGAAGGCTTCCCCACCTATGGCGGGCTTGCCGGCCGCGACCTTGAAGCAATTGCCGTGGGACTTAACGAAGCGCTCGACGAGGACTATCTCCGTTATCGCATCGCGTCCACCGCGTTTCTCGGGAATCGCATTGCAAGGGAAGGCGTGCCCATTGTCCAACCACCCGGCGGACACGCGATATATATTGATGCCCGCGCATTTCTGCCTCACATTCCAACTTCGCAATTCCCGGGCGTCGCGCTCGCCGTCGAACTTTACCTCGAAGGGGGCATCCGCTCCGTGGAGATAGGCTCCCTGATGTTTGGCGAACACGCCACGATGGATCTGGTTCGCTTGGCCATCCCTCGACGAGTCTACACGCAGAGCCACATCGAATATGTCGTGGAAGTGATCCTGGAGGTCTGGCGGAATCGCGAAAAAATTCGCGGCTATGAAGTCACGCAGCAGGCCCCTTTCTTGCGGCATTTCAGCGCTCGCCTAAAGCCGATCCACACTTAAACCATTATGCAAATCACAATCGATCCCGAGCTTAAGAAGAAAGCCCCCCGCACCGCGCTAGGTATCCTCACGGCAAATGTCATTACTGGCGAAACTCCAGCAGCGCTATTTGACGATATGAAGTCGTGCGAAGCGGGAGTCTTAAAACTTCCGGAGCCTCGGGTTGTCCTGGCATCATCCAAAATTCTTGCCACGCGCTCCGGTTACAAGGCACTGGGAAAAGATCCCGCGCGGTATCGTGGCTCTGCGGAAGCTCTTCTTCGCCGGATCATCAGCGGAAAGGCATTCCCTCAAATCAATGCCGTCGTCGACGTCATCAATCTCATGTCCGTCGAGAGCCGCTTGCCCGTCGGACTCTACGATCTCGATCAGATAAAAGGGGACGTTGTGTTCCGCGTAGGCCACGCCACCGAATCCTACAAAGGCATCGGCAAATACGACCTAAATCTCGAAGGCCTACCCGTCTTTTGCGATGAAATCGGCCCGCACGGCAGTCCCACGAGCGACTCCGAACGCACCATGGTCACACCTACAACGAAGCATATTGCTGCCATCTTCGTGTCTTTTGGAGGCAGCGACGGTCTGGACAGTTCTTGCCGACGGATGGCCACTCTCTTGACGCAGTACGCCAGCGCACAGAATATCGGGGTTGAAATCGTCACGTGAGCACCCCCGATGTGTCCATACCTCCTTCGCGCCGGGCCACCTGGGAGAAATGGTTTCTCGGGTATCCGGGAATGTTTGTGGCTCTGGCCTGGGGATTTGCTGAGGGTACTTTCTTCTTTATTATTCCTGATGTATTCCTTTCCTACGCCGCGATCTTGGATTGGCCCCGCACATGGAAGCACCTCGCAGCCGCCACGGCGGGCGCGCTGCTTGGCGGCGCGCTGCTCTTTCAATGGTCGACGGCTTCGCCGATCAAGGCTCACGCGGAGATTATGCGTGTACCGTTTGTCAAAGAGGACATGTTCTCAGAGGTGGATGAGGGGTTCCGAACTCGTGGCTTGCCGGCCATTTTTCTCGGCTCGATCTCAGGAATTCCCTATAAGCTCTATGCTGTGGAGGCTCCCAAATTCTGCACAGAACTCACATTTCTTCTCGCTACTCCACCCTCGCGACTCGTGCGTTTCTTACTTGTTTGGTCTGGTTTTGGCGTCACTGCCAGCTGGCTAAAGCGGAAAATATCCTGGCAGAATTGGAAATACACGGTAATTCACGTCTCGTTCTGGGTTGTCTCGTACGCTATCTACTGGGGCAGAATACTCCATCACTAAATTCTAGCTGTTCGGATTTAAAAAACAGCCCATGGCCAGCATCTACGATCTAAAGCCGAAATTTCAGAGCCTGCTGAGGCCACTCGCAACCTTCCTGGCTCGCGTGGGTATTACCGCGAACGACGTTACACTATTTGCCGTAGCGATTTCCTTTCTCGCCGGAGGCGCAATTCTGTACTCCCGCAGCTTCCGCATACTTCTCCTCTTGCCGTTGATTCTTTTCGTGCGCATGGCACTGAACGCTATCGACGGCATGTTGGCGCGCGAACACAACCAAAAGACACCTTTGGGGTCCATCCTCAATGAATTGGGGGACGTATTCTCAGACGCCGCGCTGTATCTGCCGCTCGCCACGATCCTTCCGTTCAATCCCGTGCTAGTCGTCCTCATTGTTCTTCTTGCCGTGATCAGCGAAATGACCGGCGTGCTCGGCATTCAAATCGGCGCCGCCCGCCGTTACGATGGCCCAATGGGCAAAAGCGATCGCGCGTTTGTTTTCGGCACACTCGGACTTCTTCTCGGACTAAACTTGCCCATTTCCCACATAGTATTGCCAGTTCTCTGGATTGTCTTGTTGCTGCTACTTCTCACGATCCTCAATCGTTCTCGTGGCGCGCTGAAGGAAATCGGAGGTCGCACCCCCTCATGAGCGAAGACATCCACCCCATCGCCAGCCTACTCGCCGCCGTAGCCCGCGGTATCACGGGCGTGCAGGTCCAGTGGGCGGGTTGCCAGCCCAATGAAAAACAGCGTATCTATTTTGCCAATCACAGCAGCCATCTCGATTTCGTGGTCCTCTGGTCTGCCTTACCTTCGGAGATCCGTGCCAGAACGCGTCCCCTCGCGGCAAAAGACTATTGGGAAGAGACTCCGCTCCGACGCTACCTGGCGGCAAATGTGTTTAAGGCGGTTCTCGTTGAGCGGGCAGGGGTAGCTAGGACCAAGGATCACGAGGAAGTTCATCTAGCAGGCCGTTCGTTGATTGAAGACCTTGCCAACGCTCTGGGAAATAAAAACTCGCTCATTCTTTTCCCGGAAGGCACTCGCGGCACCGGCGAAAAAGTAGGAACGTTTCGATCCGGCCTTTACCACCTGGCACAACGCAGGCCCGACGTCGAACTGGTTCCGGCGTACCTCGAAAATCTGAATCGCATTTTGCCCAAGGGTGAAATCTTTCTGGTGCCGATGCTCAGTCTGCTCACCTTCGGCAAGCCGATTCAAATCGAACCCGATGAAACAAAAGATTCTTTTCTGGAACGCGCGCGCGAAGCCGTCAGTTCTTTGCGCCGGATTGGATCTGCGTGATGTTTGTAGCCATTCATGACCAGAAGCTGATGCTTTTGTTTGGTGGTGTGCTCTGCCTGCTGATTCTTTCCAGCATCGTCGGCAACATTCTGAAAGCCCGGCGCGACACTGAATCCGGTCGCACCACGGTTGACAACCTCAACGCCCGCATTCGCGCCTGGTGGAAGATGTGCGCCATCTTCGCGCTCAGCTTGATGATTGGTCGCACCGGATCACTGGTTTTGTTCGGGCTGATCTCGTTCCTGGCCATGCGTGAGTATATGACCCTCGTCCCCACGCATCGCGGCGATCATCGCACCCTTTTCTGGAGCTTTTTCGTCATCATGCCGCTGCAGTACTACCTCATCGGCATCGACTGGTATGGCTTCTTCGCTATCATGATTCCGGTCTTTGCCTTCATCTTTATCCCCACCAGCATCGCCCTTGCCGGCGACACTTCTAACTTCTTGGGGCGCGGAGCCAAAATTCAGTTTGGCATTATGGTGTGCGTTTACTGCCCAAGTCATGCTCCGGCCCTTCTCATTTTGCAGATCCCTGGCTTTCAGGGCCATGACGCGCGACTCTTGCTTTATCTCGTGATCGTCGATCAGATGAGCGACGTCCTGCAGTATGTCTGGGGCAAGCTGATCGGCAAACACAAAATTGCCTGGCGCGTCAGCCCCAACAAAACCTGGGAAGGTTTCATTGGTGGCGTGGTCAGCGCCACCGCGCTTGGCACCGCGCTCTGGTGGGCCACACCGTTTACCCCGCTCCAGTCTGCTGGCATGTCGTTCATCATTTGTGTTCTGGGTTTCGCCGGCGGCCTGGTGATGAGTGCCATCAAGCGCGACATCGGCATCAAGGACTTCGGCGTCGTCATCGAGGGCCACGGCGGCATTCTCGACCGTATCGATTCTCTATGCTTCGCTGCACCCATCTTTTTCCATCTCGTGCGTTTCTACTTCGCCCGCTGACAAAAACAGGGGCGCCATCCTCCGCGCCCCTGTCCCTGCAATTCGACGTTTAAAGCGAACACTGACGCGAGACCGCTTCTCCCACTGGCTTGCTGGGCGCAATTCGTTTTTTTAAAAATCCCTGCGACACCAGTAATTCCGCATTAAGCAACGCTGCACCCGCTGCCCCACGCACCAGATTGTGCGAGAGCAGCGTCAGTTTCACGTCTAGCAGCGGACATTCGCGCACGCGTCCAACCACGGCCGCCATGCCATTCCCAGTATTGGAGTCCTTTCGCGGCTGCGGCCGATCCGCTTCATCCAGAAGCACAACCGGATTCTTAACGGCCGTTGGCAAAGACGCAAGTTCGTCCGAAACCTGGAAATTCCGCAGTGCTTCACGAACTTCATCCAGCGTTGCGGTCTTCTTCAAACGCACAGAAACGCATTCCAGGTGGCCTTCCACGACCGGCACGCGATTGCAATGCGCGCTGATGCCCAATCCTGCGCCGATAAATCGCGACCCGTCCCACTTGCCCAGCAATTTCTGCGGTTCCTCTTCCATCTTTTCTTCCTCGCCACTGATGAACGGCACCACATTCGACATGATGTCCATCGCTGGAACGCCCGGATAGCCCGCGCCCGAAATGGCCTGCAGCGTCACGACAAACAGCTTTTCAATCCCAAACGCATCCGCCAGCGGTTTCAGCACTACAACCAGACCAGCAGTGGAACAGTTTGGATTTGTCACTATGAACCCGCCATCGTAGCCACGATTTTTCTGTTGAACCGGGATCGAGTTCACGTGTGATGCGTTCACTTCAGGAATCAACAGTGGTACATCCGCATCCATGCGATGGTTTTTTGAATTGCTGACCACAGGATAGCCTGCACGCGCGTAGGCTTCCTCCGCCGGACCTGCAACCGACGAATCCAGCGCCGAAAAAAGAAAATCGCAATCCAGCGCAGAGTCCAGGTCCTTCACCACCAGCGATCGCGCGCCATCCGGTACGGGACCTTCCATGTGCCAACGCATTGCGTCTGCGTAGCACTTTCCAGAGGATCGTTCCGACGCCACCACTTCGGCCAACTCGAACCAAGGGTGTCCGTCCAGCATCTTCACAATGCGTTGTCCGACCATGCCGGTCGCCCCCAACACCCCTGCGCGCCATTTTTGTTTTGTATTTTCTAGGCCACTCATGCCGCACCCCCACAGTCTTTTGCCTTCTCCGACAATGCCCTTAATGCAGCGCCGCACTTTAAACTCGCCGCTCCTCTTTTCTCTTCCTGATCCATGACATTCACTCCTTTGGTTTCCGCCGGAGCATTTCTGGAGGGGGCTGAAACTAAAAAACCCACCGCCAGATTCGCTTCTGGCGGTGGGTTGGAAACTTTTTGTTGCCTGTTAGCCGTTTCTCCCGTCGCCCGAAGCGCCTGTAGTGCGCGTAGTAGTCCGCGTAGCCGTGGTCGTAATAATCGACACGGAGGTGGCGGCAACGCTGCGCTTGGTGACGGCTGACAACATGCCAAAAAGCATAGCACACGAGGGAGAAGTCCCAGGAAAAAATCGCAGCTTTTGCAGATCGCTGTTCAGTAGTCGTAACCCACAAAATCTAGCTAAGGAATTAGTACCAAACTGGGAAATCTCTAAAAACAAACCACTTATGCTGCGCAACTTCCTGCTATTTCACGGGTTCAGTACCACAAGGGATGGGGAAGCCTCGCTGGCTTCCCGGGGATGTCCGTTACGAATTCCAATTCGAAAGGAACATTCTTCTATGCAATTCAAGAAGTGGTCTAACGCTTTTCTTGCGCTCGCAGTGTTTGCGGCACTCGGCGGTTGCGGTTCGGGATCAAACCCCACCATCACCACGCCTCCGCCTCAAGCACAAAATGCCACAGTAAGCATGGTCATCAGTGATGCCTCTTCCGAAGACTGGGCTGGTATTAATGTAAAAGTTCTAAGCATTGCGTTGGTTCCGCAGGGCGGCGGCTCCAACGTCACTGTGTACACCGCACCAAATCCAGCACCTTCCCTCAATCTCGTGCAACTCGATCAGCTCGGCGAGATTCTCGGCAATGTGAGTATCCCGCCTGGCACGTATAGCGGCGCGCAAGTTAGCATCGGCGGCAACCCCGGTGACGTTTCTCTGGTTGTCTCTGCCGATCCGGAAGCAGGATTTGCCGGCACGCCGGGCGCGACCATTCCTTTCAATCAGATTCAGATTCAAGGGACCACGGGTGGGGCAGGTAATCTAACTGTTCCCGTCAACGTGAAGTTCGATTCACCTCTGGTCGTCACCGCCAATCAGAATGATGCCCTCGATCTCGAATTCGATCTTGCTCATCCCGCATTCATCGTTGGACATGTGCCCCCATCCGGCGGAGGCGCCACTCTCTGGGCTGTCAATTTCAAGGGACCGGTTCGTCGTCGCAATCTCCGCGACATCACTCGTCTGATTCTTCGTCACATGTATGGCACGGTCACGGGAGTGTCTTCCGACGATACTTCCATCACCATTGCCAGAGACTTTCCCGTCGAACCACCCACAAATCCCGAGACTGCCGTCACCTCTTCCCAGTCTCTTTCGATCCTGGCCGACGCCACAAATGGAACTCTCTTCTATGACGTCGACACGAAGACCAGCGCCACCATCAAGGATTTTTCTTCTGTCGCCAGCTCGCTTGCCGGAAAGTTCGTCCGCATTGCCGCTCGCTACCAGCAGAATGGCACGCTCGTAGCCGTCCGCGTCTGGACCAGCACTTCCTTCAACAGTGTTTGGATCAGTCCCGAAGGTCACGTTCTTCATGTCAACGCTGGAACCAACATCATCACTGTCGCCAACGAAGTGGGTTCCGGCGTCAGAATGCTTGTTAACGATCAGACGCAATTCTTCTTCCGCACTCCGTGGGATGCCGTTGCGGATTCCACGCCGATCGCTACCGGCACTGGCTTGCTGAACTCCAAAGACTTCGTCCGCGGATTCAAGGTGCATGCCAGTGTGGCTGACCCTCTTGCCGTGCCTCTTGTCGCTCAGTCGATTGATATCGAAATCGCTCGCTTCAGTGGCACCATCTCCAATTCCACAACCACTGGTTTTACATACACGCATGACTTTCACACCATCACCGACGATTACATCAACACGCTGAACTACATTTCCAGTAGCACGCCAAACGGAAAAGACTCCAATGGCAATCCCATCACCGGTTTCAAGTGGTGGAACTTCACATTCCCGACGCTGGCCGACAGTGGCACGAGCGCGGTGCAGGATTTCGTCAGCGCTACCAACGGCACCGCCAATTTCGGTGGCTCCGTCGGCGCTGTTTCCGCGTGGGGCGAGTCCTACGCGCGGTGGAACGATCCCGCCAGCCCTAACGATTGGGCCGCCAGTTGGACCGTTCTTGTGCCTACTCCACTTCCGCGCGGGACTGTTGCGGCCGGATACTCATCCACGAATAACAATGTCACGATGATGGTGGAGGGCGGCACGAATGCCGTCACTGTCAGCCTCGCCACCACTTCCGGCTCGGCCACGCTGATTTATCAAGTGGATCGTACGGGTGGTGTCGTCACGGTGAGCCCAATCGACATCAGCACACCGACCGGGCAAACCACAATCCAGAACAACCTCGTCGCCAACACACCTGTGAAAGTCTTCGGGGTACCTCAAACGGATGGCTCGATCAAAGGCTATGTGGTCATCTACTACACTGGGATCAGTTCAATGGACTGAGTGATTTGCCAAAACAGTTCAATGTCGCTATACCCGGCCCGCTCCCCGTTGGGCCTATGCTCATTCTCATTCCCTGGATATTTGCCGAGCGCCTCCTGATCGGAAAGGCTTCTCGCTATGTTTTCTAAGTTTCGAATAGCAGACTGGAGCAAGTCAGCCCGGATTCCGCTTTCTGCAATTCTGAAATATCTATCTTTTGCAGGTTGAATCCTTTTTCCTTGATCAATTCTGCTGTGCGAGGAAAAGAAGCCGGAAACACAACAGTCTCGCCAATCTGCAGCGCGTTCCCCGCATGCGGCTCGGCGGGATGCACATCCACCCACGCGAAACCTTCCAGTCTCTTCCAGTCAAACCACGCTCGATTTCCCAACAGTGTATTTTTCCCCAGGAACGTCACCGCCGATTTTAGGTGCAGGCATCCGGTCACTGGGATCGCTGTCAACTCATAACCATACGCACCGGCAATAACCGCCAGTTGGCGTATTCCTTCAGGATTTGAGCGCCGCGTCACGCCAACATAAATCTTCTTCCCCACGCGCAGAACGTCGCCGCCTTCCAGCGTCCCTGGCAATTTTAGGTAAGCCAGCTTGCGGAATTTCTGCAGCGCTGCCGCAATTGTCGGCGCTTCTTTCCGCCGGGTCTCTGTCCCCAGCGGACAAATGATCGCAACCTCGTCCAGCACGATCGCTGGGTCTTCCACAAACAGGGAGTCCGGCAACTCCGGCTCTTCGGGTAACGAAACCACCCGTGCACCCAATTTCTCCAGCAGCGATTCGTACGTATGGTGCTCGGCCCGGGCCTTTGCCAGGTCGATCGGCTTGCGTTCAATGAAGCTCAATTCGCAGTTGATCAGTGCGGAACTTACAGTGCGTGTGATTGCTGTCAGCATGTCTTGACTCTATCAAAGAACGGCTCCGTGTTTCATGCTGTGCGGGCAACCGCACATCTTGTGACCCTGAACGTTTCTAAGTAGACTCGGAATTCATTTTGAGGAGCCTTATGCATCGATTGGCGAATTTCACGCGCACTCTTGTATTCACATTGTGCATCCTAGCCACCTCGTTTGCTGCCACCCCCCAGCAATCGCAGGAACGCACGGGAGCGGCAGTGGATGAAGTCTTCGCCGACGTCGCCAAACCCGGCTCCCCAGGGTGCGCTTTAGCCGCGGCTCGCGACGGCAAATTGCTTTACGCAAAAGGCTATGGCCTCGCCAACATCGAGCAAAATGTACCCATCACTCCCGATTCTGTTTTTGACATCGGTTCCACTTCCAAACAGTTTTCCGCGGCCAGCATCCTGCTCCTCGAAAAACAGGGAAAACTCTCCGTCAACGATGACGTCCGTAAATACATTCCAGAAATTCGGAGTTACGGCAAGTCCATCACGATTCTCAATCTTCTCAACCACACTAGCGGGCTGCGCGATTATCTGGCCTTATTCGAACTTTCGGGCGTCAATGTCGACAGCGTGACCACCGACGACGAAGCCCTCGCCCTCATCGTTCGCCAGAAAGCGCTCGACTTCGAACCCGGCTCCGAGTGGCTCTACAGCAACTCTGGTTTCTTTCTGCTTTCCACCATCGTCAAGCGCGTCAGCGGTCAGCCGCTCCACGAATTTGCCGCAGCGAATATTTTTCAGCCCCTGACCATGTCCCACACCGTGTATCGCGATTCGCACACCTTGCTCATCCCAAATCGCGCTCTGGCCTACGATCCCGTCGAAAAAAGCAACGCTTTCACTCTGGATGTCTCTTATTTTGAGCAGACAGGTGACGGCGCCGTCCACACCACGGTAGGCGATCTTCTCAAATGGGATGAAAATTTCTATACCGCGCAAGTTGGTGGCAAACCATTTCTAGTCGACCTGCAAACGCCGGGTGTGCTGACCAGCGGCAAGACCCTCGACTACGCAAAAGGACTTTTCGTCCAGCCTTACCGAGGCTTGCCGACGGTCCGTCACGGAGGTTCCTGGGGCGGATATCGTGCGGAGCTGCTTCGTTTTCCAGAGCAGCACTTTTCGGTTGTGTGCCTATGCAATCGCTCCGACTCCAATCCTGAAAACCGCGCCGAGCGCGTTGCGGACATCTATCTGGCTTCCCTGCTGAAGCCGAAAGACCCGAAAAAAGAAGATCGTGAAGAACAGAAAAAAAAGCCGGAGATTACCGTTCCTTCGGAAGACCTGAAACTGCTCGCTGGTCTCTATTGGAGCGAGGATCTTGCGGTCACCTACAGGTTGGCCATGGCCGAAGACAAACTCACGCTCGTTCAACTGCTCGGCGCCGGCGGCATGCCTCGTTCGTCAGATCTGCAAGGAACAGTACTAATCCCCGTCGCCAAGGACGAATTCGACACGCGTGTCGCCGGAGCCACATTCCATTTCGAGAGAGACGCTGCCGGACTCTCTACCTCATTCACTCTCGATGTTGGCCGCTCTAAAGGTATGATCTTCAAGCGGTCCTCGGGTACTCTTTAACACAGATTTCGGCTGTGGCCGTCGAATTTGCGTCCGGCCATTGATTCGTGGAGGAGCTTTTTCATGTCGAATGGAATTCGCAGAATCTTTGCGGTCGTCATCCTGTTCGTTGGCGCGGTACTTCTCTGGCTGACCGGCCATTCCGCGAATGATGCCAAAGCCGCAAAATCAGAGATGGAATCCGCTGTTGCCTATGCGCGTGAGCGAGCCGCCGCAGGCGATCCACGCTTGAAGGCCACCTATAGTTTCGAACGCGGCGGTTGGATCTACGTCCACCTCGAAGGTGATCCCGCCACAATCGGCTTTCAGCACGGCTACATGCTGGCTCCCGAAATTGAAGATGCCTTCCCCGCCGTCAGCGCCAACATGATGCATTCTACAAACCGCGACTGGGCATTCTTTCGCCAGGTTGCGCGCGAAATCCTCTGGCCCAAAATCGACATCGAGTATCAGCAAGAACTCCAAGGCATTGCCGAAGGTCTCAACGCCCGCACGGGTTCCCCTCTGGACGTCTACGACATCGTCGCGCTCAATTCCTTCGAGGAAGTTCCTGACTACTACGTGCCCTGGCTTAACAAACAGGAGAAGGTCGCCAATGCCCCGAAATTAAAGAGCCCGGGGAATTGCAGCGCGTTTGTCGCCACCGGAAGCTGGACCAAAGACGGGCAAATCGTCATCGCTCACAACAATTGGACCAATTACGTAAACGGTGAGCGTTGGCGCATCATTTTCGACATCCAACCCACGCACGGCTATCGAATCATCATGGATGGATTCCCCGGCGTCATCGCCAGCGACGATGATTTTGGCATCAACAGCGATGGCTTGATGGTCACGGAAACCACCATCACGCAGTTCGAAGGTTGGGACTCGAATGGCAAGCCAGAATTCATGCGCGCCAGAAAGGCTTTGCAATACGCAGGCTCCATCGATGAATACACGAAAATCATGCTCGATGGGAACAACGGCGGATACGCAAACGACTGGCTGCTCGGCGATCGCAAAACGGGCGAGATCGCCCAACTCGAACTTGGCCTGAAAGCCTATAAACTGTGGCGCACCAAAGATGGAGTTCTCTCCGGTTCCAACTGGGCGCGCGATCCAAAGGTCATCAAGCTAGACACTCCAGAATTTGATCCCAACAATATGGAAACATCGCCGAATGCACGCCGCGCCCGCTGGGAACAATTGCTGAATGAAAATAAGGGAAAGATTGACGTGGAACTTGCCAAGCAAATGCTCGGCGATCACGTGGACAGCTCCCAGAAAAAAGAGGAAGCCAACGAGCGCACTCTTTGCGGCCACGTGGATGCGTCATCTCGCGGTGTGGCCATTTGGTCCTGGAATCCCTCGTATCCCGGTGGAGCGGTGCAAGGCAAAACCGCAGATTCAACCATGGCAAAAGACATGCGCATCACCGCGCGTATGGGTCATCCCTGCGGGCAGGATTTCCTTGCGAAACCGTTTCTCGGTGCGCATCCTGAATATGCCTATCAGGAACCGTACCTTCGTGACATGAAAGCCGGTCCATGGACCACGTTCGCTTCCAACGAAGTCCAATCCAACCGCAAGTAAGTACGTTTGGTCGCATCTTGTTGATGTCTGGCGCGGCTTCACGCCGCCATCTTCGCATAGCTAGTTCTTGCGATTGCACTTACTGATTACTGCAAGCTAAGCGCACGGTGTCGATATTTCCTCGGCAGACTGTTTTTTGTCGTTCTCAGGCAAACTATGCCGGTATGCCGCGTAGGTCATTTCAAACGCCGCATCCCACGATGTCCCATAAACCTTTTCTCTCGCCGCCTTTCCCATTTTCTTCAGTATTTCGCGATCCCCGCACAACTCCACCACCTGCCTCACAAACGCCTCGTCCGATTCCGCGATCAACCCCGTTGTTCCCGGTGTCACCAGATGCTGCGGCCCCCCTTCGTTCGTCACCACGGCCGCCACCTGCGAAGCTGCCGACTCTTGAATCACATTTCCAAACGTGTCCGTCTTGGAAGGAAACACAAACAAATCCATGTTTGCGTAAGCATGCGCCAGGTCTTCGCCAGGAAGCACGCCCAAAAATTCCACGTGATTCAGATTCTGTCTTAACCACGCTACTTCGCTTCCGTCGCCAACGAATGAGATTCGGAAATCTCGCTGGCCTGCCGTTTCCAATGCCCGCTCAACCCCCTGAAACAGTCGCACTCCCTTTTCCGGGGTGATTCTCCCCACAAATCCAAGCCGCAGCACACCATCCTGTACTGTCCGCTTTGAGGGTTAAACAGTTCGCAATCCACGCCCCGTGGCATCAAGAACGATGGACGGTGCAACTTTTCTTCCAACCACTGGACCTGAATCGCGGTTGGCGCCAAGGTCACCGCTGCCCGTCCGTAAAACCACAAAAGCAATCTCAAAGCACGATCCTCAGTCCATGCAACAGTTGGATCCCCAATTCGCTTCGGCAAGAATCCGATCCACTTCTGCATCCGCCGCGCCGCAAACTGGTGAAAATTCGTGTGCCATGACGCGACCAGCGGAATCCTCAGCGAATTGGCCAAATAAGCCCCGATCTGTCCGAACTCCCCGGGACTTGTTACGTGAATTACGTCAGGTTGGAAGGCGGTAACTTCGTTTCGGATCTGCGGCAGGTAGCGCCAGAAAAACAGGTCGTATTCCAGATCGCTATCGATTGCGATACTCAGAAGCGCGCGCTGCAATTCCACGCGGCGAACGCTGCCCAGTTCTTCTGCTCCGGGATTTTTCCCACCGTGAATCGCCAACAGTGGCCGATTCGTCCGCCCGGCGAACGCGACCAACTGCCGCACCGTTAACGCTACGCCATTCATTTCGTGGAACGTCTCGCAGAACAGTGCGACGCGCGGTTCCCGGCTCATGGCCCACCTTCTTCGTTCACCTGCCATGGTAATACCAAATGCGGTTGTTCGAAGGGTTGCGGCAAGTAATTCGTCGCAATTTGACTTCTAGTTCATGACTCCGCTGCCGTTCGGTACCACAGATATTTCCACGCTCGAGGGATGCTCTTTCGTGCGGTACACCTTTTCTGTGGCTTTCTGGTAATCCGATTCTTTCGCCTCAAAAATGTTTGGCACAAATTTTTGAGGATTTCGGTCGTACAGCGGGAACCACGTGCTCTGCACTTGCACCATGATCCGGTGGCCCTTCTTAAACACGTGGTTTGTCGTGTGCAGATCAATGGTGTACGGAGTAATGGCCCCGGCCACAATCGGCTCCGGCTTCTCATACGAGCTCCGATAGCGCCCGCGGAAGATTTCGTCCGCAACCATCAACTCGTAGCCGGATAGTTTCCAGTCCTTCTGTTCCTTCTGCGGGTACACATCGATCAACTTCACCACCCAGTCGCTGTCCGTCCCCGTTGTCGACGCAAACAACTTCGCCTCCACCTGGCCCGCTACCGTCACGTCCTCCTGGAGTTCTTCCGTCTCCCATGTCAACACGTCCGCACGCCCGTCCACGAAGCGTTGGTCCTGCACCAACCACGTATACCAACTCCCCGGATGATCCGGCGGATAGGTCATGTCCACCGGTTTGTGCCGGTATGGAACCGGATGCGCGGGATCGCTAACGTACGTATCAAACGCCTGGTCGTCCGCAACCTTTGGCGCTTCCCACCCCAGCTTTCCCTTTTCTCCAAAGTACAAGTTCTTTCTTTGCGCCTCCCGCGGAGGCCACGCGTCGAAGCTCGTCCATGTATTGCTTCCCGTCTGGAACGTTAGCGCCTCCTTCACTGGTAGCGTCCCCTTGTCATGCAGCCAATACGCAAACCACGCCGCTTCCACTTTTTGCCGGTAATACGTCCCTGTATCCGTGTCGAATGGAATCTGCCCCAGCGAATTTCCCGGCCCGTGCGACCATCCGCCGTGATTCCACGGCCCCACCACAAGGTAATTCAAGTGTTTCGTATCTACTTTTTCCAGATTTGCGTATGTCGCCATCGGCCCAAAAAAATCTTCCTGATCCCACCATCCCGCCACATTCAAATTGGGAACCGTCGTCTGCTTCAGTGCCGACGCAATTGCGTGCTTTCTCCAGAATTCGTCGTAGGTGGGGTGCGTCACAAAATTGTTCCAGGTCGGAATCTTCCCGTGGAAATATTTCGCGTTTACGTTCGACAGCGGCCCCAGTTGCAGATACCAGTCAAACAGGTCGAATCGATCAAACGAAAAACTGTAATTCTCGTTAGACGTTTCCATTAACGCGGAATACTCGAATCCGTAACTCAGCCGGAAAGCGCCGTTGTGAAAAAAATCGTCGCCCAGCCACGCATCTCCCATGCACGCCTGTTCCGAAACCGCTTTCAGCGCCGGGTGCGGATTCACCATCGCCATTGCGGCCAGAAATCCTCCATACGAAATGCCCGCTATTCCCACGCGGCCATTATTGTTCGGCACATTCTTAATGAGCCACTCGATCGTGTCGTAAGTATCCGTGCTCTCATCGACGCCCTTAGCATCGCTCGCCTCGTGCACCGGCCGGTTCATCTCAAATTTGCCTTCCGAACCATACCGCCCGCGAATGTCCTGCAATACGAAGATGTACCCGTCCGGCCACATCTCCGAGTAGCGATACAGGATTCCGCTGTGTCCTTTGTCTGGCGAAGAAATCCCGTAGGGGGAGCGTTCTATGAAGATCGGCAACGCCGCTTTCGCATCTTTCGGCGTGTAGATTTCCGTGTGCAGCTTGATGCCATCCCGCATCGGGATCATCACGTCCTGCTTGGCAAACAACTTCGCCAGATCGGGTGGCGTAGGCCTGGCTTCTTGCGCGCCCGCCCTGCTCAGGGCAACGCTTAAGCCCAAGAGAATCCCCACGGTTGCCCTAAGATGTCGCCCGAGAAGGTTCACTATTTCCCCCTTTTGCGTCAGCAGGTCGCAAAGTGCCGTGAGAATACCACATCTTCTTCATTACCCTCTATTTACATGGGGTTTCACGGTTTGTCTGGTCCTCACCGGTCACCTCTGGTAAACTAACAGTTCGTTTGACCGCACCTGAATTTACTGAAGAAGGGGTTCTTCCGGGCTGCTGGTTGTCTCAGCAGCCATTTTTGTCTGAAGACGCATTCACTATCATGACCACCGATATTCGCAACATAGCCATCATTGCTCACGTTGACCATGGCAAAACCACCCTGGTGGACACTATGCTCCGTCAGAGCGGTATTTTCCGCGCTAATCAGGAAGTTATCGAGCGCGTTATGGACTCCAACGACCTCGAGCGTGAGCGTGGCATCACCATTCTTGCCAAGAACACTGCTCTCTTTTTTCACGACACCAAGATCAACATTGTCGATACTCCTGGCCACAGCGATTTCGGCGGCGAAGTCGAGCGCGCCCTGCGCATGGTTGACGGCGTCGTTCTACTCGTCGATGCCAGCGAAGGCCCGCTCCCGCAGACCCGTTACGTTTTGCAGAAGGCGCTTGCTTCCAAGCTTCCTCCCGTCGTCGTGCTTAACAAAATCGACCGTCCCGACGCGCGTTGTGAAGAGGTTCTCAACGAAATTTACGATCTCTTCATCGATCTCGACGCCACGGAAGATCAACTCGATTTTCCCGTCGTCTACACTAACGCTCGCGCCGGTATTGCCCATCGCAAGGTTGGCGATGAATCTAAGGATTTGCTTCCTTTGTTCGAAGCCATCGTGAACAAGATTCCGCGTCCGACAGGCGATCCCAATGGCGTTCTCCAATTGCAGGTCACCAACCTGGATTACAGCGAGTTCCTTGGCCGTATTGCCATCGCCCGCGTTTTCAACGGCACTCTGCATCGCGGTGAAGAAGTCGGCATCAGCAAGCTCGATGGCAAGCTGATTTCCACCAAGATCACCAAGCTCTACACCTTTCGCGGCCTTGAACGCGATGAAGCCGAAACCGTTATCGCAGGCGACATTGTCGCCATTGCCGGCGTCGAAGGCATTCAGATCGGCGAAAGCATCACCAGCCTCGAGAATCCTTCCCCGCTTGAGCCTCTGACCATCGACGAGCCCACTCTCGCCATGATTTTCAGTGTCAATTCCAGCCCGCTCTCTGGCCGCGAAGGCACCTACCTCACTTCCCGCGACCTTCGCGATCGCCTTGCACGCGAACTCCTCACCAACGTTTCCATCCGCGTGGAAGACACCGACACCCCCGAATCTTTCCGCGTTCTCGGCCGCGGCGAACTTCAACTCGCCATCCTCATCGAAACCATGCGCCGTGAAGGTTTCGAACTGATGGTCGGCAAACCGGAAATCGTCGTACGCACCGAAAATGGCAAGAAGATGGAGCCGCTCGAGCGCCTGGTCGTCGACATCCCTGACAATTTCATCGGCATCATCATGGAAACCCTCGGCAGCCGTCGCGGTGAAATGATCAAGATGAGCAATCACGGCTCTGGCCGCGTTCGCCTCGATTTCAAGATTCCTTCGCGCGGATTGATCGGTCTCCGCAGTCAGTTGCTCACCGACACCCGAGGCACCGCTCTCATCCATTCGATCTTTGAAGGCTGGATGGAATATGGCGGAGACATGGCTCTCCGTCCCACCGGTGCTCTCGTTGCAGACCGGGCCGGCGTCTCCACAGCGTACGCTCTCTGGGGCACCCAGGAACGAGGTGAACTCTTCATCGGACCCACTGTCGAAGTCTATGAAGGTATGGTCATCGGTGAAAATTCACGCGAGCAGGACATGGAAGTCAACGTCACCAAGGAAAAGAAGCTCACCAACATGCGTTCTTCCTCCGCTGACGAAGCCATTCGACTCGTCCCTCATCGCGTCCTTAGCCTGGAACAGGCTATCGAATTTATCGCTGACGATGAGTGCGTGGAAATTACTCCCAAGTCCATCCGCCTGCGCAAGAAGGTTCTGCAATACAACAAACGCCCGCGCCGCTGGCAGGAAATCCGTGCCAGCCAGGAAGCCGCGAAGTAAACTCTTAGCGGTGCTAGTTTAGCGATCGCTATAGGCATCCAAATGCCCGTATTCGTTTCCATGCTGCGTGGCGTCAACATTGGCGGCCACAACAAAATCAAGATGGAGGAGCTAAGGGCTCTCTACGAGTCGCTCGGCTTCCGCAACCCTCAGTCCTTCATTCAAAGTGGCAATGTCGTCTTCAAACAAAACAGCGGAATTGTGCGAGTTCTTACCAAGCGCATCGCCGAAGCCATCGAGCACAAATTTGGATTTCGACCGGCTGTTCTTCTTCGCACCACTTCTGAACTACGAGAGGTCATCGCCAAAATCCTTTTGCCTCCAGAAGAAAAATCTCGATCCCAGCAAACTTGCCGTTTACGTTTCTTGGTGCAGCTCTCGAGGCCGAGAGTCGCGAAAAATTGCTGGCATCGAATGTGCGCCCGAAGAATTGCGTGCTGCATAACCGCGAACTCTACATCTATTTTCCCAAGGGCATGGCTCGCCCGAAGCTATCCATGTCAATGGTCGAACGAATCTTAAAGACGGCTTGCACCGGCAGAAATTTGAACACTGTCCAAAAATTGTTCGAACTGGCTAAAGCCATGGAATCCACCGAGCTAATTTGTCCTAAGGCAGCAGTGACTTCCCGTCAGCACTCGGCAAAACAAGCCCCACTTCCTTTGCCAGCGTCGGTGCAATATCCCGCATATCAACTACGCCTAAATTCTTTCCCGCGGCGAATTCCCGGACCGGTCATAAAAAACGCCGCTCGCAATTCCAGCACATCCGGCAATTCGCCATGCGTGCCACCCGGCTTCACCTTTGACGCTACTGGTCCATTCAGCGCCGAACCGGTTCGCCAGCCTGGCTTAAGACTCGACAAAAAAGGATGCATTGGGATAGCCGCCACGTGCGTGTAACTCTTCCGCATTGAACACTCGATCGATTCCATTCGCCGGATCCGCCTGCAACTTCGTCAGCAGTGCGCGCACTGCATCGAGTGTGGCCACGTCACCAGGGTCCTTTAGCACGATCGCCGCGGAACCTCCGGTCACCCATGGCATGGCCTTCCATCCGGTGATATTTCCTTTGTCATCCGCGGTAAATAAGCCCGCTTCCCGGAACGCCGGAAACAAATTTAATTGCTGATCGCAGTTTGCAAATCCATGATCAGATACCACCGCAAAATACGTTCGTTTCGGCGCGATACTTTCCGCCGCTTCCCAAACTTTCCCAATCACCGTATCCAGGCGCTCCAGAATCGCTAATGACTCCGCACTGAAAACACCCGTCTCATGTTCTGTATGATCCAGCGCCGTCAAGTGCAGCACCAGCAACCCCGGCTTCTTCTTCAGCAAGATCCACGCGGCGTACTTCCCGCGCACTTCATCTCCCTCGCCCGATGTATCGATCCCGCCGCGATATTCCCCGATCTCCGCTCCCGCTTCCTTCAAAAGTCCCGGAGTTGATAGCGCGCGCAGCAATTTCGCATCCTCAGGCGTTCCCGCTCGCCAAACCTCCGGGATATCCCACGTAATCTTTGCGCCGACGGTCACCGGCCACTGAATACTCGCGGTGGTTCGCCCGGCCGCGGCCGCGGCATCCCACAACGTCGGCACGCGAATGTCTTCTGCGTACCAATACCAACCTTGATAATTCTTCTGCAGCGGATCAAACGTCGCGTTTCCAAAAATCCCGTGCTTCGCCGGCCAGACTCCCGTCATCAGCGTTGTGTGGCTCGGATACGTCACCGTCGGAATCACTCCGCTAACTCCTTCGGCGAAGGCCCCCTCCTTCGTCAACCTCCGCAAGTTGGGTACTTTCGACCCATGCACCTCTGCCGCTGTCACATAGTCGGGTCGCAATCCGTCGACGGAGATCACCACCAGCAGTGGTTGTGCCGGACTTTGCGCCCACGCATTTGGCCTCCAGAATAAAATCCAGCTCCCCATCAGTATCGAAATCGCCACACGTGCCCTTTTCATGCTCCCTCCTGCATTTCCTCTTCAGCCTTTCTTGTTGTAAAGTATTTGTCACATAGCTTTTCCATAAAGTTGCTCATAGCCTTGTTACTCGCCGATGAATTGTAGACGTTGACTGCCACGTAGTTAGGACGGTGTTTGTGAATAATTTGGCTTCAGATTCCTCGAACGGCAATGCACCCCATGCCATCATTGCCGCTACCGCCACTGCGCTGCCTCCTCACCTCATCACGCGCGATGACGTGAAGTATTACATGGGTCGTGTTTTTGATATTCCCGAACGCCGCCTTGAAGCCATGATGGCTATTGTTGACAATGCGCAAGTTCATCAGCGCCACGCGATTTTCCCCATCGAATACACCATCGAGCCTCGGCCGCTGTCCAAAACAAACAACGACTACATTGAGCACGCCGTCAAATTGGGCCGCGAAGCTGCCGAAAAGTGCCTCACGAAAGCGAACCTACGAGCCGATGAAATCGATTTGATTGTCACCGTGTCCTGCACCGGCTTTATGATCCCATCGCTCGACGCGCACCTCATCCAATTGATGGGTTTCCGTTCCAATATCCATCGTATGCCCTTCACGGAATTGGGCTGCGCCGCGGGAGCCATGTCCCTCTCTCGCGCTGCGGATTACCTTAAGGCTCATCCAGGCGCCAACGTTCTCATTATTTCCGTAGAACTTCCTTCGCTCACGTTCCAACGTAAAGACGTCACCCAGGCGAATCTTATCTCCTCCATCCTCTTTGGAGATGGCGCCGCAGCTGTAATCGTTACAGGCAAAAAGCGTCCAGGCCCGCAAATCCTTGTCACAGAAACCTACACGTTTCCCGATTCCCTAGGTGCCATGGGCTTCGATCTGCGCGACTCCGGCTTTCACATCCTTTTGGCCAAAGATGTCCCAGAAATGATTGGCGGAAAAATTAAAGGTTTAGTCACGGATTTTCTGTCGCGCAACGGCATGAAGCAAGAGAACATCAAGGGTTGGATCCTTCATCCAGGCGGGGCGCGCCTGCTCGGTAACATCGAGCAGGAACTCGGCATCTGCAAGTGCGATACTCAACCTTCCTGGGACATCCTGGGAACCGTCGGCAATCTTTCCAGCGCCACCATCCTCTTTATTCTTCAGGAGTGGCTGGATAAGCGTCCACTGAAGACCGGCGAACACGCCATGGCAGCGGCTTTCGGCCCCGGCTTCAGCGCCGAGTTTTTATTGCTGCAATGGAACTAAGCGTAATCCTATATCTTGTCCTGCTCGTAATCGTTGCGCTTTTGCGCATCTTCGAGCTTCGTATCTCCCGCCGCCATCAGCGGCAGATGGTTGCCGAGGGCGCATCCAAAGTTAGCGAACCTCGATTTCTTTGGATGGTGCTTCTGCACACCGCGGTGTTGATCGGCGCCGCTGTCGAGGTCGTTTTCCTTCATCGCCCTTTTATTCCCGTGTTAGGCACAATCTGTTTTATTACTTTTCTGGCTGCCAACGCGGTTCGCTGGTGGGTCATTCGCACCATGGGAGAGCACTGGAACGTTCAGGTCATGAATTCCACTTCTCTCGGTGTCGTTACCACCGGCCCATTCCGTTACGTTCGTCATCCCAATTACGCCGCTGTTTTTGTTGAAATGCTTGTTCTGCCTTTGATTCACACTGCCTGGATCACTGCCATCGTAGGCTCTCTCGCCCATATCGTGGTACTTTCTCAACGTCTCGCAACGGAAGAGCGTGTACTTTTCTCCGATGCTCAGTATCGCGCCGCCATGACTGACAAGCCGCGCTTCTTGCCGGGACTTTTTTGAGGGCTACACACTATGCGATCGCTCCCGCTTCTCCTCGCTGTGCTCACGGCATTGCTTGTTTGCCCATTCTCCCATGCGCAAGCATCACCAGCCTCTTCGCCAGGTCTCTCTTCCGTTCCTGACCTGGAAGAGGGCTACAAACTTCTCTACGAACAGAAATTTGCCGACGCTCGTGTCGTTTTCGAAAAATGGGCGGCAGCCAATCCTGACCAGCCATTCGGCCAGGTTTCCATCGCCGCCAGCTATCTCTTCGAAGAGTTTTACCTGCAGCGCGTCCTCAGCAGTGATTACTTTCTGAATGACAAACGCTTCCTGGGCGGTATTGAAGGAACTCCCGATCCCGGCCGCATCAAGAATTTTGACGATTCTGTCGCGCGGGCGCGCGAACTGGCCACCAAGCGTCTGAAGAAACATCCTCGCGAACCAGAGAGCCTTTTTGCCCTCACACTTTGCGCTGGCATGCAGTCCGATGCGGACAGCATGTTGCTCAAGAAACATCTGGAAGCCCTGAAGCACTTGAAAGAAGCCAATGCCAATGCAGAAATGCTCCTCGCCACTCATCCCGACGCCTACGATGCTTACGTCGCTCCTGGTATCGCGAATTACGTTATCGGATCACTCTCTTCATCCGCCCGCTTCATGCTGTGGTTTGGTGGCATTCACGGCGACCGTACCTTGGGCATGACTCAGGTACAGAAAACCGCCGATCAAGGTCACTACTTGATGCCGTTCGCAAAAATCCTTCTGGCGCTTTCCGCTCGCCGCGAAAAGAAAGACGAACTTGCCCGCAAGAACCTGAAGGAATTGACAGAAGAGTTTCCTGGCAACGCTGTCTACGATGCGGAGTATGCCAAGGCCCTCGGGCGACCCGTTCCCGCCACCATCGGCCCCGCCAACTGAACCTTGCGATTGCTCCTATCCGCGCCAACTGATAGCCGTGCGTGGGTGAATTCTCCGTTGCCCAGCGGCAAAGTGCGTTTTCCCACCCATTTTCCTATTTGCGTATTTCCTAAGCATCTTTCAAACTTATTATTTTCAATACATTACGAGCCGACCGCTTTGGTTGGGTAGCTGCTTTCTTCCTTTCATCGACGGATGTCGGCTTTGTCAGCCGACTCACGTTAATTGCGGGGAGTTATGCAAGCAAAGGAAGTTTGTTTAGAGCGTGTGGTAGGGGAGGTCGAAGATTTGGCCTCCCGCGTGGCGGAATTGAAGGGTCGCTTCGCCCAACAGCGCGTCAGCGTAAAACTTGAACATTATTGGGAGCTCGAATATGTCCGCACTGGTTTCGCGGAGTTCAGGCGGCGCGTCCAGGACCTCGAATTTGCGGATGACCGCGAGCTAGAGAAATTCCAGGAGGCCGTTGAAGTTGCCTGGAGAGATTTGGTTCACGCAGTGGACACGCTTCTTGCGGCACTCCCCTGAACCGGACGTGTGCCCGGCGTTGCACGATTTAGTGCTCGTCCACCGCGATTAGGCTGTTGCTGAATACTGCAACAGTGCGTGAAGGCGGAACGGGGCCAGGTCCCCGTTCCGCCTTTTATGTCTCGAGCGGCCGCGCTTCTTGGGCATGCCCACGCTTGGGAACGCCGGTATCTTTCCGGAGCATACGGGCTTCTTCGTTGACGTCTGCCTTTCCCGGGCTTGCTCTTATGATCTTGCACTTTCCTCTTTGCAACTTTCGACTGTTACAATGCTCCTGATTTTCCCGAAAGGCGGTGCCCCATGTTTCAGCCGGATCTTCTGAAGGGTCGCGCGATTTTTCTTACCGGCGGCGGAACAGGGCTCGGCCGCTCAATGGCTGTCCGCTTCGCGGGGCTTGGTGCGCGTATGTTTCTGGTAGGTCGCCGGGAAATGCCGCTCAGGGAGACCTGCGACGAAATTCATCGGACCGGTGGTGCTGCCGCCTTCGCCCTTTGCGATGTGCGGGATTTTTCCGCCGTGGAAGCTGCCTTTGCCGCAGCCGAACTTCAATACGGGGAAATTGATACGCTCGTAAACAATGCCGCCGGCAATTTCATGGCACGTACCGAAAAGCTTTCGCCCAACGGATTTAACGCTGTCGTCGGCATCGTGCTCAACGGCACGTTCCACTGCACTCAGGCTTTCGCCAACCGCCGCATCGCTAAAAAGCTGGGTGGAAATATTCTCAACATAACTACCACGTACGCCGCCGCCAACTGCGGCTCTGGCTATGTAGTCCCTTCCGCTTGCGCTAAGGCCGGTGTCTTGGCCATGACCACTTCTCTAGCTGTCGAGTGGGCCAAATACCACATCCGCCTAAACGCTATCGCGCCCGGCCCCTTTCCCACCGAGGGCGCATGGTCTCGCCTTATCCCCAGCAAGCAGTTTGAAGAGCACGCCATCAACAAAGTTCCCATGAAGCGTTTTGGCAAACATGAAGAGCTCGCTAACCTCGCCGCATTTCTCCTCAGCGACATGGCGGAATACATCAATGGTGAGTGTGTCGTCATCGACGGTGGCCAGTGGCTCCGCGGCGCCGGCGAATTCAACGATCTCGCCTTGCTCACTGACTCCATGTGGGAACAGCTCGAAACTTCCCGCCCGAAAAAGTAGCCTGCCCGCCTATTATTGCGGCAAAGCGCTATTCTGCAGCGCCACGCGTAGCTTTACGTCACCTATCGATTTCCCACTCGCTTCAGCGTGCACTACGATTTCTTGAGTAGTTGCTTTCTTCAGTTCCTCTGCGGGGAGCGCTGGCGTCTCTACTTCCACTCGTACAGCCGTGAGCCTCTCCACAGGTAACTCCAGTTCGCCTTGACCCGTCGTAACTTTCCATCCAGCAGGAGCGTCAACCTTGAGAACCACCTTCAGGGGTACAAGCGGATCGTCATGCTGAATTACCAAGGGTACTTCGACTGTCGTTCCAGCTCTAACAGCAATCTCGGCAACCGGCGCTGTCGGAAGTGCCGGTAGCTGATGCTTGATTCGGAAAGAAATGTAATACCTCCACGGGCCAGCCAACATGAGTTTTGTGCCGCCCAGAAGAAAGTAGTCTTCCTGTTTCAACGCGTGCGTCTCAGAGGAAAACGGTCCTGGTTTGATTCCCCTGAACACATCATCCGTCGGTTTTCCCTCTTCAAGCGATTTGCCGAAAATCAGTGTCTCCGGATCGGTCCACCAGCCAGTATTAGGATCGCCCATCATCTTTTCGATTTGTTCATCATTCAGCTTGCTGATCTGCTCGATCTCCTGCGGAAACTGCGTAAGGTGGGGTGTAGCTGCGTCCAGCGCCAGCCGCCAGTAGGGCTTCTTCTGCGATGGTGAAATCTCCTTAATGGAATAGCTGGGGCCCTTTCCTGCAAATTGCTTGTCGTCTCTCGCATCGCTGAAGTAGTAGATCTTTTTCGCCTGCCACGGCGTCAGATTCTCCAGATAAATTTCCAACCGTTTCGTAGCACCGGCTATCTGCGAGGGAAACGCCGTTGGATCGTTCGACAGGTCGAACGCTTCCGTCGCCAGCACTCCGGCCGCTTGATGATCTCCGTGATTTTCTCCAATGAACACACTAGGCAGCCAGGTAATCACCACCTCGGGCCGCGTTAGCCGGTAAATGCCCACAAGCTTTTCGAGATTCGCTCCGTGGCCCCAGTTCGCCAGTGAATTCAACACGTTCTGCGAAGCCGTATCTTTGCCATCCAGAAACCACACGTTTGTAATCCCTAATTTCGCGCAAGCCGCTCGCGCTTCCATCTCCCGCACGTTCGCTAACGCCGGCCCGTGTTCGCGCGCGTAATCATTTCCGCCGCTTCCTCCTCGAGTTCCAAATACCACTGCCACGCGCTTGTGCTCGTCATAAATCGCCCGTGCCAGATACGGCGTCACGCCTCCTTCGTCATCCGGATGCGCTACCACGACAAGTATGTCGGCCTTAAATCGCTCGTCGGGCCCTTTGATCAGCTGCGGATTCTGCGCGAGCAGACCTGCCGGCACCACCATTCCCAAAATCAAAAATGTCAGCTTACCAAGTAATTTCATGCCGCTCCCTCGCGCGAAAATAGACCTCTCCGTAAACCAAGAATTGTACCGTTACTCGCGCACAAAGCCGTGCCCGAACGTCACACCCGTACGCCTCAACTCTCTTATACTTTCAACTATGCCTCGCTTCCTCCTCCTCGTCTCCCTGATGCTGTTGCTTGCGCAGTCCACTATTGCAGTTAACTACCAGGTAGCACCTCCTGTCATGCAAACTCCTCCCCTGGGGTTGATCGTTGAACACGTCACCTGCCCCGGACATCCCGATCAGTCTTACGCCCTCTATCTTCCTTCCAACTACTCTCCTGAACGGTCCTGGCCCATTGTTTATTCTTTTGATCCCGCAGCTCGCGGAAAAATTCCTGTCCAACTTCAGAAAGAAGCCGCGGAACGGTACGGCTACATCCTTGCCGCTTCCAACAATTCAAGAAACGGTCCGTGGAAAGGCGAGGCAGAAGCCGCCGAAGCCATGCTCGACGACACTCAAGCCAGATTCTCCATTGATCTGCACCGCATTTACTTCGCCGGTTTTTCCGGCGGAGCTCGCCTGGCTTCCCAGCTTGCTACTTTGTGCAAATGCGCCGCCGGCGTCCTCCTCAGCGGGGCTGGATTTGCTTCTGGCCGGGAACCAACCAAGGATATTTCGTTCGCTGTTTTCTCTTCGGTTGGCAATCTGGATTTCAATTATCGTGAAGTGATTCCGCTCCAGGCACAACTTGCCCTGGCGGGGTATCCCCACTGGCTGCGGTCGTTCGATGGGTCTCACGAATGGGCCCCCATCGAAGTTCAGACCGAGGCCTTTGGTTGGTTCCGGATTCAAGCCATGAAATCAAAACTGACGCCGCCCGACGAAGCATTTTCCCGCGACCAGTTTGCCAAGTCCCAAGCCATCGCAAACTCCTTCGCGCAAGCGCAGGATTTACTCAACGCGTTCCGTGAATACTCGCAGATCGTCGCAACCTACGATGGCCCATTGGATGTGAGCTACGTCAGCGCGAAAATCGATGCGCTCAGTAAAGAAAAGTCTCTCAAAGAAGCCATCAAACAAGAAAGTAGGGAATTCGAGGAACAAGATCAGATCACCGCAGGCATCTCCGCCACTCTGTCCGCTTCTCCTCCCGCGGTCGTCGACCCCGCAACAACCGCTCCGTCCGCAGAAGAACAAGTCCATTCACTTCGTGATCGCGCCGAGCACGAAAAACACCCGCGCCAGGTAATTGTCCTGAAGCGCGCTCTGGCCGGAATTTTCATTGAGGCCATGGAACTGGGGAACGATGCCCTGGACCACGAGAATTATCCGCCAGCGGTTCGCTCCTATCGCTCCGCCACGCAGGCCAATCCACAGTCCGAATGGGCTTGGGAGAGTTTAGCTGTTGCACAAGCCATCGGCGGCGCCCGTAAAGAGGCCCTAACCTCCCTCCAGCATGCGCGCGAGGCGGCCACTGACAAAACTCGCTTTATTGAGTGGCGGAAACACCAATCCGCTTTCGACCGCTATCGATCCACCGCCGACTTCCACAACCTCGAGAAAGCCGATTGAGCCGGCACTCACTTTCAGGCATCCCTCCAATAGTCTTCGCGGCTTAACTATCTTTGCATCTGCTGCCGTCTTGACCCACAACTCACCCGCCGATACTCTAGCTAGTTAAATACTCGGCAGACTCTCAGCCTGTTAGGACACTATCGAATGGATCAGATTCACGTAACTCTCCCCGATGGAAGCGTAAAAGAGGTGCCCAAGGGCACCACGCCCCTCGACATTGCCAAATCGATTTCGCCGCGTTTGGCGGACGCCGCTTTGGTTGCCAAGGTCTTCGCCACGGGTGAAAACGGCGCCAAGGAAAAGTCCGGGATCTTCTCCAATTCCGTTGATCCCGCCGAAGACGGCAGCTTGCTCTTCGACCTTCGCCGCCCTATCGAGCAGGATGTTAAGCTCCAGATCCTCACCGAAAAAGATCCGGACGCGTTGTACGTCTTTCGCCACTCTGCCGCGCACCTTCTCGCCGCCGCGGTCATGGAGATCTACCCCGAAGTGAAACTCGGCATCGGTCCGCCAGTTGAAAATGGCTTCTTCTACGAATTTTTGCGCGAACAGCCTTTTGTGCCCGAAGATCTCGAAAAAATCGAAAAGAAAATGCATGAGCTCGCGGCTAAGGATCTTCCCAACGAACGCAAGCTTCTTCCCAAGGACGAAGCCCTTAAGCTCTATCAGGATTCCAAGCAACTTTTCAAGTGCGAGCTGATCCAGGAAAAAGCCGATGAGCCGATGGTGTCCTTCTACACCACGGGGAAGTTTATCGATTTCTGTCGCGGCCCGCACATCCCTTCAACCAAGCGCATTCAAGCTTTTAAATTGATGAGCGTTGCCGGCGCCTATTGGAAAGGCCAGGAAGGGAATCCGCAACTACAGCGCATATATGCGGCCGCGTTCTATAACCAGAAGCAACTCGAGGAATATCTCCACCGCCTCGAAGAAGCAAAGCGCCGCGATCATCGCAAGCTTGGCGCAGAACTTGATCTTTTCAGCGTCCAGGAAGAAGCCGGTCCAGGCCTCATTTTCTGGCACCCCAAGGGCGGCCTCATTCGCACCCTGATCGAAAACTGGTTGCGCGATGAACTCCAAAAGCGCGGCTACGATCTTGTCTTCACTCCGCACATCATGCGTCTCGACCTATGGAAAACTTCCGGTCACACGGGTTTCTACAGAGACAATATGTTCGGCCCCGTCGAAGTCGAGAAAGCCGACTACCAGCTCAAACCCATGAATTGCCCGGGCCATATTTTGATCTACAAATCAAAACTTCGCAGCTATCGCGATCTTCCCGTCCGGCTCGCCGAGCTCGGCACTGTCTATCGCTACGAGCGCAGCGGCGTGCTCCACGGTCTGCTTCGCGTCCGCGGTTTCACCCAGGACGACGCGCACATCTTCTGCCTTCCGGAACAGATCGAAGGCGAAGTCGAAGCCTGCGTCGATTTTGCTTTTGCCGTCATGAAGAATTTCGGCTTCGATAAATTCGAAGTTGAACTCTCGGACTGGGATCCCAAGCATCCCGAAAATTATGCCGGTAAGCCCGAAGACTGGGGCCGGGCGGCGAACGCCCTCGCCAATACGATGGACCGCATGAAAATTCCCTACAAACGCATTGAAGGGGAAGCCGCTTTCTATGGTCCGAAAATCGACGTCAAACTCATCGACGCAATCGGCCGCTCCTGGCAGCTCACTACGGTTCAATTCGATTTCAATCTTCCCGCGCGATTCGCGCTCGAATTCGTCGGTGAAGACGGCGCACGTCATCAACCATTAATGGTCCATCGCGCACTTCTCGGCTCAGTCGAGCGCTTTTTCGGCATTCTCGTTGAACATTACGCCGGCGCTTTCCCGCTCTGGCTCGCTCCGGTGCAGGTGGAGATCTGCCCTGTCAGCGAAAAAGTGCAAGATTATGCGCGCCACATTTTCGACACGCTCAAAAGCCACGGTCTCCGCGTGCATCTCGACGAGCGCAACGAAAAGCTGCCCGCGAAAATCCGCGACGCCCAGATGCAGAAAATTCCTTACATGCTCGTCCTAGGCCCGAAAGAAGCCGAAGCCGGCACAGTCAGTGTCCGCCACCGTACAAAAGGCGATCTCGGCCCACGTCCTATAGCCGATCTAGTCGCCAATCTGCAAAGTGAAATAACGTCGCGCACGATTCAGTAAGATTTTCTCCGTCCCGTCTTCGGGTGCCCCACACGTCGCCTTCACGTAAGGGGCTTTTTCTTACTCTGCGAGTCTCTGCGACTCTGCGTTATGCTTGCCCTTCAGCGGCCTTAACTATCCCGGAACCGTATGCACGAAGCGGTGACGAAACCATGCTCGAAAAACTCGATCACATCCTTCTCGGCTCCCGCAATCTCGACGAAGGTATCGCTTACCTCGAAAAACTTTCTGGCTATCGTGCCGCGGTCGGCGGTTCCCATCCCGGCCGCGGCACGCACAACGCCCTCCTGAAAATGGGCCCGCACGCGTACCTGGAAATCCTCGCCCCAGACCCACAACAAAACGGGTTAACCTGGTTTACACAGCTCGCGTCGCTTACCGAACCGATGCTCATCGGCTACGCTGCTCGCCAAAGTAACCTGGATGAATACGCCGCCGCTCTCCGCGAAAAGGGAATCGCCTGCAACGGCCCCTTCACCGGATCGCGTGCCCGCCCCGATGGCCAACTTCTTCGCTGGAGAACTCTTTCTTATGAAAACGACCGCGGCGGCCTATTACCCTTCTTCATCGAGTGGGATTCAATCTGCTCACACCCGTCTGACGACGCTCCTGGCGCCCTCGAACTTTTATCCTTCCATCGTACCGGCCATCTCCTGGAAGAGACCATTGCTCCCCCCGGGCAACACAGACTTCTTCTCCCCAATCAGCCTGTCCAACTCCGCGCGCGCCTCAAGGGACTCCATGGCGAATTTGAACTGGTCTCCAGGCCCATTCCTTCGGAAACCTGGTCCTCGTGACCATCAGCCTTACCAATTTCTTAGATTTGCGCTTCTTGCCCCATCCCTTTGCCATGCTATACTTTATACCCTGCCTCCTCTGCTTACGCGGCTGAGGCTCGGTTGTTCAAAACGGAGTGCGTCCCAGTTCACGGGTGCCTTTCTTATGTCTAGGGGGATTTATCGCTGAGCGGAATTTCCGGCAAGCCGACCGTATTCGTATTAACGAACGAATCCGCGCTCGGGAGATCCGGGTGATTGATGATGAAGGTGGCCAGCTTGGTGTAATGCAACCCTTCGAGGCTTTGCGTTTGGCGCGCGAAAGAGGCCTCGACCTGGTGGAAATTTCTCCGACCGCCGATCCGCCCGTTTGCAAGATCACGGATTACGGTAAGTTTCTTTACCAGCAGAGCAAGAAGGCTCACGAGCAGCGCAAGAGCAGTCGGGGTTCGCAACTCAAAGAAGTTAAGTTTCGTCCGGCAACCGCGGAACACGATTTTCAGGTTCGCAAGAGCCAGATTCTCCGCTTCCTCGGCGAAGGCCACAAAGTTCGCGCCATGATTTTTCATCGTGGCCGAGAAATGGCTCACCAGGAAGTTGGTCGGGCGAAGATGACCCGCCTTCTTGCGGAAATTGGCGAGCAGGGTCAGGTCGAAACGCCGCCGCGCATGGAAGGGAACGTTCTCGTCGCGCTGTTGGCCCCCAAAAAGGGCGGCGCGCCAGTTGCAAAATCGGCTTCACAGGCGCAACAGAACGCTTAGCTGTTTCAAGGGAATTCGCCGGATTCACGCCGGGTCTGTCTTTCCTAAAAATCTTAGAAGTGGCCGGGTACGCCCGGCCCGCATGGAGAGGATTCAAAGCAATGCCACGCAATAGGCAGAAACCCAAATTGAAGTTGAAGACCCATCGCGGCGCGCGTAAGCGTTTTAAGATCACCGCCAATGGAAAAATTATTCGCATGCACTCTGGCAAGCGCCACCTGCTAGGTACCAAGGCCGCCAAGCGCATGCGCAAGCTCAAGAAGCTCACCAAAGTAGACAAGACGGATGTCAACGCCGTCCGGCAGATGATGCCCTACAGCTTCTAGCTTTTGTTCTTCGTGGTGGCGCAATTCATCGTGCCTTCACAATGAAGTTGCGGCTTCAAATCCGCAAAACGTGCCAGGCAGCGCTTCACGGGTGCCTGCCGGCCGTTACGCTCCGTAATTTGGAGCATGTAGGTGCCGGGCTTTAGCCCGGCCAGCCTGCAAATCAAAGTTGCAAACGTAGCTTACGGCACAAGCGTCGCAAGGCGCGCTGCAACCATCTCACCGGAAACAAACCCGTTGCGCACAACGCTTTTCTGCATCTCCGCGTTTTGCCGCAACCCGTTTTGTTTCCCGAAAACTTGAAGGAGAAAACCCATGCCACGCGTAAAACGCGGCACTAAACGCCGAGCAAGGCGTAAGAAGTATCTTAAGAGGACAAAAGGCTTCTTCCTCACAAAGAGCAAGCTCTACCAGTCTGCTCAGGAAGCTGCCAATCGCGCGGATCGCTATGCCAAGCGCGACCGCCGCGTCAAGAAGCGCCAGTACCGCCGCTTGTGGATTCAGCGTGTCGGCGCTGCTGCCCGTCTCGCGGGCCTAACCTACGGTCAGCTCATCAACGGCATGAAAGTCGCCGGCATCACCATTGATCGCAAGGTGCTGGCCGACATCGCCGTCAAGGATCCCGCAGGCTTCGCGCAAATCGCCGAAAAGGCCAGAACTGCAGCTCCACCGCAGGTCAAGACCAGCACCAAAGCCCGGAAGCCCTAATTCAACTTTCGCGCTCCTGGATAGATTTTCCGGCTTGAGATTATCCCGTAGGGGCACAAGAAATTGTGCCCCTGTGTTGTATCCTGAATTCTGATCATGCCGACTCTCGATTCAAAACTTGCTCAACCCTTGGCGACCCTCCAAATCTCCTCCGCCGAACAGGTGCAATCTCTCTTCGCCGAACTCCGCGCGCAATTCGACGAACAAGCCTCCCACGCCACCGACGAATCATCATTCAAGTCTTTCCGCGATGTATGGTTGGCGCGCAAATCCGGCGTCCTCACTCTGGTCACCGACAATTGGTTGAAACCTTCTTCTCCAGAACTAAAACGTGCTGTGGGGGCTGCTCTGAATGCTTTGAAAGGCCATGTTGACACCCAGATCGCATCTCTCCAATCGGCCGTCGAAGCAGGTGCCACCTCCTCTGCCAGCTCCAAAGAGCGCGTCGACCTTTCGCTTCCCGGTGTCATTCGCCCCGTTGGCTCTCGCCACTTGATTCGCCAGGTTTTTCAGGAAATCGAAGACATTTTTTTCTCCATTGGCTTCTCCGTCGCCGAAGGCCCGGAAATCGAAACGCCGTACTACAATTTCGAAGCGCTCAACATTCCGGAGCACCATCCTGTCCGCGACGACATGGATACTTTCTACATCGATGTCCCCGATGACGCGCCCGGCAAGCTACTCCTTCGCACGCATACTTCTCCCGTTCAGATTCGTACCATGGAGAAGCGCGAGCCTCCCGTCCGTGTCATCGCTCCCGGCAAGGTCTATCGTCGCGACAATCCCGACGCTACGCACTCCTTCATGTTTCATCAGATCGAAGGTCTCGCCGTCGACACCGACATCACCTTCTGCGATTTCACCGGTACCATCGACTATTTCGTAAAGCAGTTTTTTGGCGAACACGTCAAGACTCGTTTTCGTCCCAGCTACTTTCCGTTCACCGAACCTTCCGTGGAGTTTGACGCCTCCTGCGTCTTCTGTGGCGGCAGCGGCTCCGCCAAAACTGGTGGCATCTGTGGCAAATGTAAGGGTTCCGGCTGGATCGAACTTTTCGGCGCCGGCATGGTCGACCCTGCCGTCTACGGCTTCGTGAATTACGACCCGAAAAAGGTCAGCGGCTTCGCTTTCGGCATCGGCATCGACCGTCTGGCCATGCTCAAATACGGCATCGACGACATTCAGGTCCTTTTCCAGAACGACCTGCGCTTCCTGAAGCAGTTTCCGTAGCGCTGATAGCTCTAATCGTTCGCAGCTTTCTTAGCTTTGAGTAAGACTGATTACTTAGAACTTTCATGACCTTTGCCAACGCCAAACAACGCTTCTCCAATCGCGTGGAGGACTACGTCCGCTATCGTCCCGGTTATCCGGCCGGCGTTCTTGGCTTTCTCGCTGAAAATTGTGGCCTGCACACGGAGCACGTCATCGCTGACATCGGCTCTGGCACGGGTCTGCTCAGCAAGCTCTTTCTCGACAGCGGCAATCACGTCTACGGAGTCGAGCCCAACGCCGAAATGTACGCAGCCGGTGAAGAATTTCTTCAAGGCTATCCGAATTTCGCCGGTGTCATCGGTACGGCCGAAGACACCACCCTCGCCGAGCACAGCGTCGACTTTGTCACTGCCGGCCAAGCTTTTCACTGGTTCGAGCCAAACGCCGCCCGCAGAGAATTTTCACGCATCCTGAAGCCCGGCGGCTGGGTCGTTGTCATCTGGAACGAACGCATGACCGACACCACTCCTTTTCTCCGTGACTATGAAGCCTTGCTCCACAGATTCGGCACCGATTACGCACGCGTCAGCGACAGCTATCCGCGCCGGGAAGAGATGCTCTCTTTCTTCCACTCCGAAGCTTTTCTCTCTCACGAGCTTCCCAATTTTCAGAATTTTGATTTCGAAGGGCTCAGCGGCCGCCTGCGCAGCAGTTCGTACGCACCCGCACCTGCTCATCACGACTTTCCACAGATGATGAACGAACTGAAACACATCTTCACCGCCTACCAGCGGGACGGTATTGTGCGTTTCGACTATCGCACCAGGATTTATACTGGCACTTTGGCTCTCGATGGGAACTAGCGCATGAAAGTCGCTTACAACTGGCTGAAAGATTTTGTCGAACTTACTGCTTCACCCGAAGAGCTAGCCTCGCGCATCGCTCTTTCTGGCACCAACATCGCGTCCGTAGAAACTGGTCCACACGGCGCCGTACTCGATGCGGAAGTCACTTCCAATCGTCCCGATTGCCTCGGCATGCTCGGCATTGCTCGCGAAGTTGCCGCCATTTATCGCCTTCCTCTAAAAAATGCTTCGCCCAAGGTCAATGAAAGCCCCGCTGCAAAAGCCTCCGACGCCGTCAGCGTAAAGATCGAAGCGCCCGAACTTTGCGGCCGTTTCACCGCCCGGGTCATTCGCGGGGTTAAGATTCAGCCTTCGCCTTCTTGGCTCAGGGATCACCTGGAAGCCGCCGGCGTCGCCAGCATCAGCAACGTCGTGGACATCACCAACTACGTCATGCTCGAACTCGGCCACCCGCTCCACGCCTTCGATTACGACCTCGTAAAGAATCACAGCATCGTGATTCGACGTGCCAAGCCCGGCGAGAAAATGAAAACGCTTGATGGCATCGAACGGACTCTTGATCCCTCCATCTGCATGGTCTGCGATGGTGATGGTTCGAGCGCGGTTGGCATCGGCGGCATCATGGGCGGTGCTGAAACTGAAATCTCTTTCTCCACGAAAAATGTTTTGATCGAATGCGCCTGGTTCGATCCCATTTCAATTCGCCGTTCGGCCCGTTCTCTGAAGCTCCACACCGAAGCGAGTACCCGTTTTGGCCGCGGCGCCGACCCGGAAATGGCGGAATTTGCCTCACGTCGCGTGGCCGAACTTATTCTGCAGCTTGCCGGTGGGGAACTTCTCTCGGGCGTCGTCGATGTCTACCCTGGAAAACGTACACCGAAGAAGATCGTACTTACACGCGCGGCAATTCTACGCATCCTGGGCGCCGATGTTCCCGACAAAGAAGTCGAAGCGATTCTGAGCGCCCTGGGGTTCGCCCCGAAGCGCATCGATGGCGGCCGCGGCGCCGAAAATTCTCTTCTAGCCGCGTGGGAATGCACGCAACCTTCGTGGCGCGCCGACGTCGAACGCGAAATTGATCTCATCGAAGAAGTTGCGCGTGTCTATGGCCTGGACAAATTTCCACCTCGTCTACCCGCCGCACGCATCGGTGCCGCACGCCTTCCACAATACGAAGCGGAAACGCGCCTGCGTGAACGGCTGATCGGCCTCGGCTACCACGAAATCGTTACCATCCCCCACGTCGCTGAAGCACGTAACAATCTGTTCCGTCCCGCCGACGCAATCCCTGCGAAACTCGCCAATCCTCTTTCCGAAGAGGCCGGCGTGCTTAAATCCACCGCCGCCGTCACCATGGCCGCCGCCATCGAGTGGAATCTGAATCACGGCCAGCGCAATGTGGGCCTCTTTGAAATCGGCCATCACTATCGTCTCGTCAACGGCAAATCCGTTGAGTCCCGCGTCCTTGCCATCGGCGCCACGGGACTCGCGCGGGCGCAAGGTCTTCACGATCCCGCGCGTGAATATGTCTTCGCAGACTTGAAGGGCGATCTGGATTCCGTCGGCACACTTTGTGGTGGTTTCCAATGGCAGCAGGGCGGAGCAGAATGGCTGCATCCCGTAAAACGCGGCGTGTTGTCTCTCGGCAAAGAGGGAACTCAGCTGCTCGGTGTCGCCGGTCAACTCTCCAAGCGCGTCGCCGACACCCTTAAATTTCGCCAGGATGTTTATCTCGCGGAAATCGATCTCGGTCCGGTCTACTGTATGTTCTACGGCGTAAAAAACAATCGTCGCTACGATCCGCTTCCGCGTTTCCCATCAGTGGAACGCGACTTCTCACTATTCTTCGCGGATGACGTCACATTCGCCGATGTCAGCAAATCCATCAACGCTCTGAAAATCGGCGAGATCGCTTCCATCGAGGCCGCCGACCATTTCCGCGGCAAAACTGTCCCCGCCGGAAAATATTCGTTGCTGGTGCGCATCACCTTTCAATCTCGCGAAGCCACGTTCACCGAAGCACAACTCAACGATTTCTCCAATCGCATCATCGCCGCTCTGGAGAAGGATCTCCGCGCCTCTCTCCGCGCCAGCTAACATCCAAGTCTTGATATTTCTTAGTGTAGGGCGACTGTACGCCGCCCTCTTGCAATTGACGTTTGGTTTTTTCTCGATTTCAGCGGTGCCTCAGCCGCAGTGTCTCCCAGCTCCCATCAGCGGTCCATCCGCCGTCCACAACCAGCGCATGCCCGTTAATGAAGCTGCTCTGCTTCTCGTCGGCTAGAAACACAATTGCATTGGCGATGTCGTCCGCGGTTGCAAATCGCCCCATCGGCACGCGGCCCGTGATGTCGCTGTCCGTATAACTCCCGCCAGCTTGATCTGCGGAGTCCATCTCCGTCTTCACCCAGCCCGGGCAAACCGCGTTCACTCGGACGCCTCTTCCGCCCCACTCCGCAGCGAGAGTTCGCGTCAGCCCCACCAGCCCGTGTTTTGAAGCGTTGTAGGCGGCGCGGTCCGCGATCCCTACCAGTCCGGCGATCGATGTGACATTAACGATGCAGCCCCGCCCTGAAGCAAGCATTTTCTCTCCGAACGCTTTGGCCAGTAGAAACGGTGCAACCAAGTTCACCTCCAGCACCCGCCGGTAATCCGCAGCCGAAACACTCTCTGCCGGAGCAATAAAGCTGATCCCCGCGTTGTTCACCAGCGCGTCCGCCGTTCCCCAACGCCCGTACACCTCGCGCCCAAACGCTTCCACAACGGTTTCGTCAGTAATGTCGCCCGCATACCCAAACGCTACCGCGCCGAGCGCCTTCACCGACGCAACCGTCTGTCCTGGCACGCGCAGATCAATCAGCGCCAGTCTCCATCCGTGTTCTGCAAATTTTTCAGCCGTCTTGCGCCCAATCCCCTGCGCTGCTCCCGTAACGACGGCAGTACGTTTCCTCTGCTCCATGTTTTGGCAACTCTCCGGGTAGGCTTACTCCGTCTTCTGTATCGCCCGCTCCACCAGCGTCAAACACCGCTCCGCCTGCTCTTTCAATAATTCTTCCCGCCCGCTCCGCTCTCTCCTCGCGCTATGCAACTCATCCGCAATCGCCAGAGCGGCCAACACCGCCGCCTTCTGCGTATCAATTGTCGACGTACTACTAGCGATCGCCTGCATCTTTTCGTCTACGTATGCCGCCAACTCCCGCACGTACGCTTCGTCCAAATCTCCAGCAATCGTGTAACTCTGTCCGAATATTTGTACCTTGGTAGCTCTGCTCATCGGCGCCTCGATCACTGTGACCACGTAGTCGGATCCCGGTCCCATCGATGCCCGCGCAATTTCTTATGCAACTCTGCAGGCAGTGGTCCTGCCGCGCTGGTCGCGACATTGGCTTCGACATTCTTGATCTTCCGCATTCCCGGTATAATTGTGCTCACATCCTTGTTTGTCAGAATAAACCGAAGCGCCATCTCCGCCATCGTCATCCCGCCAGGAATCAGCGGACGCAGCGCCTCTGCATGAGCAACGCTGCTCTTCAAGTTTTCTTCCACAAAATACGTGCTGCGCCAATCGTTCGCTGGCCACTTCGAATCCAGCGTCAACGTTCCCGTAAGCGTCCCCTCATCAAATGGCACCCGCGCGATGAATCCCACATCCTTGATCCTGCAGATCGGCAGCAGCGCATCCTCCGGGTTCTGGTCGAATACGTTGTAGATGGCCTGCACGGCATCCGCGTGGCCTTCCAGCACCGCGCGCAACCCATTTGCCGGCTCCCACCGGTTCACGCTTGGCCCCACCGCGCGGACTTTTCCGCTCTTTTTCATCTTCTCAAAGCAACGCGGCAGTCGCTCATCGTTCAGCCAGCGGTCTTCCCAGGTATGGAATTGCATCAGGTCGATTGTGTCCAGGCCCAGATTCTTCAGACTCTTCTCGATATACTCTTCGACATACTCAGGAGGGTAACAATCATCCAGCGTAAATTCCCGCCGGCTCGGCCATTTCCGGTTCTTGGGTGGAATCTTCGTCGCCACGTAGAGATGTTTATCAGGGCCCCCACTGCTCGCGCGATTCTTGTTTTCCCGCAGCACTCCCGCCAGAATCTGTTCGCTTTTGCCATCCCCGTAGGCCCACGCGGTATCAAAAAAGTTGCAGCCCAGTTCAATCGCTCGGTGCAGCGACGCAACCGTTTCTTTGTGGTCCGAACCGCTCCATCCCGCCAGCCCCCACATGCCGTACCCAATCTCGCTGACGTTCCATCCGGTTCGCCCAAAGCGCCGATAATTCATCGCTCATCTCCTCATCCGCCCAGCCATTGTAGCGGCCTGGCCTTGCCAAAAGAAAGCTGCCCGGGCATCGTTTACGGCTGCGGTGGTGCTAGCTGCGGCGAAGTTTTCCCCTCGTCTTCCAATTGTTGCCGTAATTGCGGATGCTCATTCAGGACTTCCATCATTGATTCGCGACCGACTTCCTCGCCTCGGCGTTTTCCGGCTTCCATCAGCGACTGCATGAGTTGCGGCACCACGGTCGCGGCTTTATGCCCCAAGGGTGTTTTGTAGAAGCGAATCAGGCCCTTTAGTTCCTCATCTGTAAAGTTCTTGTCCTACTCCGGAACAGCGAGATCAATCGCCTGTTGTGCGTCAAACTTTGACCGGAACTTCTCGAAGAACTGTTGCACCAGTTTTTCTCGATACTCTGCCGGCGGCAACGCGCGTTCCATTAGCGGCTTGATGGTGTCCTCCATCTGGTTCATGGCTTGGCTGATATTCGATTTCGTACCCGTCAATTCCAGCAGTTCAAGTATGTTCGCACGCTTTGTCGCGGCGCTCTTGCTTCCTTGACTGGCCTTCGGCGTTACCGATTGTAGCTTTGCTTCCTGACTGAAAACCAACGCGCATGTCAGGCACAGCATGCACAAAAGTGTTCCCAGTCTCATCGGATCCTCCCTCCTTCCACAGTCCTTTTTGATCTTACTTACTTAATCGGCTTTGTTCAGTGCGGAGCGACGGGTCGTCTGATTATCCTGCCAACACTCACCCTTGACCCCAATTGGACGCCAACCACTGCAGGGAGGATAATATCCCTGGAGCGGCACTTCGAAGCAGGTGTAGAAGCGAAAGCCGTTTGAACCGTAATGAATCTCTGGGGTGCTGCGTATAGCCAGCTTGTGTGCACGGCCTGTCCCGGTGGCTGGTCCTTCTAGCATCGACCCGCCACCGGGGCAGGAAAGCCTAATGGTTGGCTCGTGGTGCCCACCTATTTCAGAGGTTCACGGCCTAGCCCCTCACGGCCAAGCAGTCCGCTCCTTTTTTCATTCCGTCCAGCAATCGATCTTCTGGACTAGCTGTCATCTAGACTTGCTGTCAACCCGAGCGAGGCGAGGGATCTGCCTTTTCGATCCAGCGCCCCAACTCTCGAAAGGGCACCATCCCCTCGATGAAGGTTTTGTTTATTGGAGACATTGTCGGCTCGCCGGGCCGCCACATCGTCCGTGAACGTCTCGCCGACCTTGTCCAGCAGCGCGGCATCGACCTTGTGATCGCCAACGGCGAAAACTCTGCCTCCGGTTTTGGCATTACTCCTCGCATCGTCGAGGAATTGCTTCAGCAAAATATCGCCGTCATCACCGGCGGCAATCACAGTTGGGATCGCAAAGAAATCATCGACTTCATGCCCCATGAGCCGCGCCTTCTTCGCCCCGCAAATTATCCCGAAAAGAATCCTGGCACGGGCCTCTTCATAGGCACTGTCAAAAAAGATGTGAAGTTTGCTGTTCTCAATCTTCAGGGTCGCGTATTTCTTCCCGCCATCGACGATCCCTTCAAGAAAGCAGACGCCATTCTTGATACACTTCCCGTCGATGTTTCGTTCGTTCTTGTCGATATGCACGCGGAAACCACCAGTGAAAAAATGGCTCTTGGCTGGTATCTCGATGGCCGGGTCACCGCTGTCGTTGGCACTCACACCCATGTCACCACCGCTGACGAGCGTGTTCTCCCCGACGGTACGGCCTACATTACCGATGTTGGCATGACCGGTCCACACGACGGTGTCATAGGCATGGACCGCGCCGGCGTCCTCAAAAAATTTATCGACGCCATGCCCTCGCGTTTTGAAGTCGCCTCCGGCAACGTGCAACTCAACGCCGTCCTCATAGAAACTGAGGATCAGTCCGCCGCCAACGATACCGGCCGCCTCCGCGCCAAATCCATAGAACGCATCCGCCTCCACATCGACTAGAAACCTTTCTCAAATTTCACTCCAAAATTCTTCGTGCTCGTAAAGGTTTTGTAGTGGCTGCCTTCTGAGGCGGGCGATTTTCACAATCAATCTTCACTGTGTCATCCTGACCGGAGAGCCGCGCATTCTGTGGCTCGGAGCGGAGGGATCGTGGCAAGTTGTTGGACGAAGCAACCAAGACCATTGCGTCTCAACCGTACCCACCTTGACAAGCTCGTAACGCCTCGGTGACCGCTTCGACCTGACCGCACATACCTCGGTACAATAGTTCTGCTGCTTACTCGTCCGGGCAACCGGGAAGGATTTTCTATAATCTCAACCTCCATGCAAAGATCTTGGATTCGCTTTTATCGCCTTGCACTGCTTCTCTGTCTATTCGTTAGTGTTCACATCGCTTCCGCTCAAGACCAGGTCGTCGACGAGCAACTCTCCGCCAGCCGCCGCGTTTTCAAGTCAATTGGACCGGGCCTGCGCTCCCTCCGTCGAGGTCCCGACGGAAAGTACTACCTCCTCGCCTCGCCCAGTGTTGGTTTGGTTGTCTTCGATTCCAAGGGCCAGCAACTCAGCGCCTTCGGCGCACCGCCGCCTTCACCTGTCGCCCACAAGGTGGGCCGCTCCGCCATCGCTTTCGGCGAGGATTGCGATGTCGACGCCAAAGGCAACATCTATGTCGCCGATCGCGGCTTCAATATGGTCAACGTTTTTTCTCCAGACGGCTCCCTGCTCCGTTCCGTACCCGTTAATGCGCCGCTCTCGGTCGTCGCCCTGCCCGATGGCGAGATGGCCGTCTCCAGCTTTCGCAGCAGCCGCTTAATCACCGTCTATGGCTCGCAATGGCCGCTTGGCTCGCGACTTCGGTGAGCCGGAAGATATGTCCGCGCGTCCGGAACTCAATCGCTATCTAAGCCTCGGGCGCCTCGCCACCGATTCCACAGGTCACGTCTACTACGGCTACAGCTATCTGCCAGAACCTCGCGTCCGCCAGTATGATCGTATCGGCTTCGCTGGCATCGACTTTGAATTTACCGGTCTGGGCGCCTGGTCCGAAGGCCGCGCCGCACGCAAAGAGATCGATCGCCAAGAGAAGCGCACCGAGCCACCCTCTCTCATCCCGATCCTTACTGCCTTCGGTGTCGACCCCCTCAACGGCGACGTCTGGATGTGCCTTCACAACACCCTTCTGCATTTTGACAAGGAAGGAATTCGCCGTTCCGAGTATCAAATCTACACTCCCGACGGCACGCGCCTCGAAGGAACCGTTATTCTCGTCGAAGAAGATCGTCTGCTCATCGGTGCCGACCCTCTCGGCGTCTTCGAATTCCACCGCCCCGACAGAAAACACTGATAAACAGTCGTGGATTTCCTCAGGGCTATTTGCACAATCGCAGGGCATTTCGATTTTCTTCAAAACATGAAACATTCAACATCATTGGCAATTTCTTCGTTTTTTCTGCCACTTGCACATTTCTTGTGCTTGTGGAAAAGTTGTTGATGCTGTGTGAACGTTCGTACATGCCTTCTCTCACTTTTCGCTTGCTCCGACCCGAACAGTGCGCGAGAATCCTCCCAGTTTGAAGGTGCGAGTTTCAGTCCAGCAACTCTGAAGGGGCCGCACGGGAATCCACGGGGCATAGAGCATACGTTCCCGGCGCGTGCACGAACTCCAAAGCGAGAAGCTTTAGGGAAAACAGCTTTCCACAGCATATTCACATCTGTGGAAATAGTCTGGGACTTGGCTTTTTTTCAACACGATGACAACCGCTACTCAACTTGGCAAAGAGCAAGACGTGCTAAACACTTGGGACAAATTTCTAGACCTCATCAAGTCCCGCGTTAGCATCAATACCTTTAATACCTGGTTTCAGCCCACCCGCCTCAGCCGCACAGAGGCCGACACTCTTTTCGTCCAGATACCCAGTGCCGTCTTCCGTCAGGTTTTGACACGCACCTACGGCGAGATCGTCAAGGCTGTCTTCCACCAGATGGGCACTCCGAACACCAAAGTGCAGTACGTCTGCACCGAGGAAGAGCCCGTTCAGGCTGCCCCCGCTATTTCGACCGCTAAGCAATCCAAGCTCGATTTTGAAAGCAGCGATCACCAACTCAACACCCGCTACACTTTTGATTCGTTCGTCGTTGGCAAGTCCAACGAGTTTGCTCACGCTGCTTCCCGCGCTGTCGCCGAACAGCCTTCGAAATCCTACAACCCGCTCTTTCTTTACGGTGGCGTGGGAATGGGCAAGACCCACTTGATGCATGCTATCGGGCACACCATCAAGAAGCGCAACCCGGCCATGCGCCTCAGTTACGTTAGCGCCGAAAAATTCACCATCGAAGTCATCAACTCACTTCGCTTCGATCGCATGATCAGTTTCCGCGATCGTTTTCATACCGTCGACGTTCTCCTCGTCGACGATATCCAGTTCATCGCCGGCAAAGAACGCACCCAGGAAGAGTTCTTTCACACCTTCAACGCTCTTTACGAACTCCAGAAACAGATCGTCATCTCTTCCGATTGCCTGCCCAAAGATATCAACTCAATTGAAGAACGGTTGCGTTCCCGTTTCGAATGGGGATTGATCGCAGACATTCAGCCGCCCGACCTTGAAACCAAAATCGCCATCTTGCAGAAGAAAGCCGAGAACGAGCGTTTCAATCTTCCTGATGAAGTCGCCGAATACATCGCGCGCGCCATTAAATCCAACGTTCGCGAACTCGAAGGCGCTCTCACTCGCCTGATGGCCTACGCCTCGCTCACCGGCACTTCCATTTCGCTGGCCACCGCCCAGCAGGTTTTGCGCAACATCATTGCTTCTCAGGAAAAGCGCGTCACTATCGACCTGATCCAGAAGCGCGTCAGTGAGCATTTCAATCTGCGCGAGCAGGATCTCAAGATCCGCAGCAACACTCGCGCCATCGCTTTCCCACGCCAGGTCGCTATGTACATCGTGAAGCAGCTCACTACCGCTTCTCTTCCTGAAATCGGCCGGCAATTCGGCGGCAAGCACCACACCACCGTTCTTCACTCCATCAACAAGATCGAAGAACTCCGCCGCTCCGACAAGGAACTAAACCGCACCATCACCCGCTTGATGGACGCCCTGCAGTAACTCCCGCATCTTTTGGGTTTCGTAGGGGCGGCTTTGTGCCACCCTTTTTGCTTTCTCGGGTGCCCCACTCTCGGTTTGTGAAAGTGGGGAAGTTTCTTGGGTTTCTTTTCGTGGCACAACCATTCCTGCTTGTGCTCTTTGGCATTTCCGGGAACGCCGCATCTCCCGATCGGCTCTTGGGATCTTGGCTGGGGTACCCCACAACGCGTCTCTACGAGGAAGCGTTCTGCTTCTTCATCCGTGTGAAGTGATTCTCTTCCACTCACTCCACCCAACTACTCCCACCTCAGAGCGCGGCTCTTCCGGCAACATCGCCAAATACTCCAACAAATTCCCGTCTGGATCGCTAAAATAAACCACCGCCGCCGGCATCCAACCGATCACGACCGCCTCTTCCGTCGGATTCCGCATAATATCCAGCGGCTGTACATTCGCCGTGCGCAATCGTTCCGGCGCCTTCAGGACATCCTCCAATCCCACCTTAAACGCTACATGCAAACTCATGCGCTGCGGTCCCCCACCTACTTCCCACACGCCAAGCATCGACTGGCCTCTGCCGCCAATCCAGTAGAAGGCGGCTTTTGGTGCTTCAAACTTCGCCGCCAATCTCAGACCGAGCAATTCGCCATAAAAGCGCATCGCGCGTTCCAGGTTCACAACCGTCAGGTGCGCTTCAAAAAGCGCTTGCGTTGGAATCATCTTCAAAGAACCTCTCTACCAGACAAACTCCTCTTCACCACGGTCTCACTGTTCCATCATGCCCCAGAAATTTCCCCGAACTTCCCATCGCATCACCAGCCAGCACCTTCCTCATGCCCCCAATGCTCTCCTCCGGAGTCAACTGTGCGTGTGGTCCGCCCATATCCGTCTTTACCCATCCCGGGTCGAACATCACCACACTGATTCCCCGCGGGGCTACTTCTTTCGCCAGGATCGACATCGCCATGTTCAACGCCGTCTTGGTCGTGCGATACTGATACGAGGTTCCTGCCTGCGCCACCGATTCCCCCTGCACTCCGCGCAAAGACCCCATCCCCGTGCTGATCGCTGCAATCTGTTTACGTTCGCTTGCCGCCACGTTTCCCAGCAACGCTTCTACCACTCTCACCGTGCCCAAGACATTCGTCTCAAATGCCTCTCGCCAGCCTGCATAGTCGATCTGGCCGATGTTCTGACCTTCTCGAGGATAAACACCCGAATTCAGGATCAGCACGTCTATGGGCTTGCCATCCAAGGCATCCGTCAGTTCTTCCACTGATTCATAGCTCGCGATATCCAGTGCAAGCACGCTTAAATTCCCGTTCGCTGCCGCCAATTTCTGCAACATATCCCCTTTTTCCGGTTGCCGCGTCGTCGCGATCACTTCCCATCCTTCGGCCGCATATTGCCGTACAAATTCTAGTCCCAGTCCCCGATTTGCTCCTGTCACCAATACAGTTGACATGCGATCTCCTTCTGGGCGCGTTCAGAACTTCCAATAAAATAAATCTTCCAATGAAATCCAGTGGACATTCTATGTAAGCACTTCGCTCCACGTTTCGTATTGGATGCCTTTTCCCTTCGTTTGTCACGCGCAAGACCTGTGGGGATCTTGTGCACAAGCCGTGCGAATCATGCGGACAATTTGTTTATGATTCTCCCTCAATCACCCTCCACACTTTTTTCGTCCCGCTTTTCCTCCATCTCGCTGGAATATTCACTGTTCACCTCTCGCTAAAATCCCAGCCCCGCTTCCGTTCCAAACACTTTTCCACTAATCCACAACGGTCATCATCACAACAAGGGTTTCTTTTATTTTTTCAGAGCTACTTCTTGTTTTGATGATTGCTTCTCTGAGGAAATCGTCCCGTTTCGGAAATCCAGTCCGCCACCCCTAAGACTGTAGTACCCTTATTTCCACAGCCCAAACCTCACTTGTGGTCTTTATACTTTTCGAAAAAACGAGTACAGTACGCTAGCGGTAAAGAGTTCGACCGGAGACCACATGGCCGCCACACCAGGAACCGCACGCGAGGAAAGTCAATCGATGGAATTCAGTGTATCGAAGTCTGCTCTGCTCAATGAGCTCACCACCACGCAAGGCGTGGTGGAACGCAAAACCACCATCCCCATTCTCTCCAACTTGCTTGTAGAGGCAAAAGGCAGCCGCCTTACCATCACTGCCACCGATCTCGAGTTAAGTGTTCGCACCTCTTGCGAAGCCAAAGTTAGAAAAGAAGGCGCCGCAACCATCCCCGCCAAGAAACTCTTGGAGCTCGTCCGTCTCATTCCTGAAGGTGAAATCAGGTTCAAGGTTCTTGATAATCATTGGGTCGAGATCGTCAGCGACAAAAAGAAATACAAACTTGTCGGTATGGCTAAGGAAAATTTCCCCGCCCTCCCGGCTATGCCACATACGCTTGTAAATATCCCGGCCACCGTTCTGGAAAGCCTCATCGCCAAGACCAAATTCGCCATTTCCATGGAAGAGTCCCGCTACACCCTTAATGGCGGCTTGCTCATCATCAAGCCAGACACCCTCGCCATGGTTGCCACTGATGGTCACCGCCTGGCCCTCGCCGAGACGGACCAGAGACTCGCTGGCCTCAACGGTGAAGTTCGCGTTCTGATCCCCAAGAAAGCCATGGATGAGGTCGAAAAACTCTCCGCCGGCGCTGGCTCCGACGCGCAACTTGAATTTGCAAAAGATGAAAGCCACTTATTCTTCCAGATTGGACATCGCCTGTTGATCTCCCGGATCCTCACCGGTCAATTTCCAAATTACGAAGCGGTCCTACCGCGCGAAAACAACAAGACCGTTGTTCTCGAACGCGCCGAGCTAAGCGACGCCGTACGCCGTGTTTCGCAATTGGCCGATCAGCGCTCGCACGCCGTGAAACTCGCCGTCTCTACAGAAGGCGTGGAAATTTCCGCTTCCAGCCCGGAATACGGTGAAGCGAAAGAAAATATCGACAAGGAATACAAAGGCGATCCGATCTCTATTGGTTTCAATTCCACTTACGTTTTGGATTTTCTAGCCGCCGCGGCCGATGGCCCTATCAGCATCGAACTCAAGGACGAACAATCTGCCGGCCAAATGCGCCCGCTTGCCGACGACAACTACCGCTATCGCTACGTCATCATGCCCATGCGCATCTGATCTGTTTTTCACAAATTTGCAGGCAAAAAAGCAGAGAAGAATTGCGGCTTCTGTGGTTCCTGATTGGAATCACAAACAAGTACTCACGTAAGGCCACAGCTCTTTCTATCTTATTGAAAATACATAATTTAAATATCCACAACCCCTCTCCACAAACTTGAGAATTTACCCCTTTTCCAGTAGAATTTAACCGTTGTCGAGTCGTGGGTTTTTTCACCACCTCGACACGTCCGCCAGGACTCGTTGATCTCGAATCCCTCGCGCCAGAGGGCGATCAGCAGCCTGGAGAACCAAGTCTTCGCCACGTCTCGTAGCGCGAGACGGGATGAAGCAGGAGCCCTACGAGCCTCTCGCATCATCGAGGTCAAAGGGTCAGGCGACGCATGAGGGATTCTCACTTCACGCCTTTCCTAGCTTCAAACTTTTTCGTTGTTCCATCGTTACCCGAAGCCTCGGCTTGCTGCCGCGTGCTTCGCGCGGGCTCGATTGCCGCAGGCTTGCACGTCAGGAGAACACATGGGCGATAAAGAAACCGCAAAGATTCCGGCTGGTCATCAATACGACGCGAAATCCATCAAAGTTCTCGGTGGACTTGAAGCCGTTCGCTTGCGCCCCGCGATGTACATTGGCTCCACCAGCGAAACCGGCCTTCATCACCTCGTCTGGGAAGTAGTCGACAATTCCGTTGACGAAGCCATGGCCGGTTACGCCGATGAAGTGAACGTCACTGTTCACGCCGACAACTCCGTCACCGTCGTCGACAATGGCCGCGGCATTCCCGTGGATATGCACGCCACCGAAAAGCGTCCTGCCGCCGAAGTTGTCCTCACCGTGCTTCACGCTGGCGGTAAATTCGATAGCGACACGTACAAAGTTTCCGGCGGGCTCCACGGCGTCGGCGTTTCCGTCGTCAACGCCCTTTCCGATTTCCTCGAACTCGAAATTCAGCGCGATGGCGCAGTCTGGGAACAGTCCTACGAAAAGGGCAAACCCACCACCAAGCTCAAACAGACTGGAAAAACCCGCAAGACCGGCACCACCGTAAAGTTCCATCCCGATCCCTCCATCTTCGACAAAACCGTTTTCAGCTACGACATCCTGGCTACCCGCCTTCGTGAATACGCCTTTCTCAATAAGGGCCTGAAGGTCACCCTGACCGACGAGCGCACCGAAAAATCCGCGGAGTTCCGCTTCACCGGCGGCATCTCCGAATTCGTCAAGCATCTCAATCGCGGCAAAGCCACCCTCCACGACTCGCCCATCTATATGGAAGGGAAGCGCGGCAACGTTGAAATCGAAATCGCCCTGCAATACAACGACTCCTACGGCGAAAACGTTTTTGCGTTTGCCAACACCATCAACACAGTCGACGGCGGCACGCATCTCTCCGGTTTCCGTTCGGCGCTCACTCGTACTATTAACAATTTCGCCTCTGGCCAGGGCATGCTTAAAGAACAAAAGGACGAAGTCAGCATCTCCGGCGATGACGTTCGTGAAGGTCTCGTCGCTGTCGTCAGCGTCCGTCTCCCGCAGCCCCAGTTCGAAGGTCAGACCAAGGGCAAACTGAACAGCGACATTAAGGGCGACGTTGAGCAACTCGTGAACGAAAAGCTCGGCGAATGGTTCGACAAGCATTCCACCGTGGCCCGCCGCATCATCGGCAAATGTATTGACGCCGCGCGCGCGCGTGAAGCCGCCCGCAAAGCCCGAGAATTAACTCGCCGTAAATCCGCCATGGATTCCAGCGGCCTACCCGGCAAGCTTGCCGACTGCCAGGAGCGCGATCCTTCCCGCTGTGAGCTCTTCGTCGTTGAGGGAGAATCCGCAGGCGGTTCCGCCAAGATGGGCCGCGATCGCAAGTTCCAGGCCATCCTGCCCCTCAAAGGTAAAATCCTCAACGTGGAAAAGGCCCGCTACGACAAAATGCTGGGCCACGAAGAAATTCGCGCCATCATCACTGCGCTCGGCACCGGCATTGGTAAAGACGATTTCGACGCCGGCAAACTCCGCTATCACAAAATAATTCTGATGACCGACGCGGACGTCGACGGCAGCCACATCCGTACCCTGTTACTCACATTCTTCTTCCGGCACATGAAGGAATTGATCGAGCGCGGCCACGTCTACATCGCACAGCCGCCTCTCTACCGCGTGAAGCGCGGCAAAACCGAAAAGTATATCCGCGATGAACGCGATTTCGCCCGCGAGCTCATGAAGCGCGCAACCGAAGATCACGTCGTCAAAGCCAAGGAAGGTGTTTCGCTCGAAGGTGCCAGGCTCACTTCTTTCCTTCTCAACGTCCAGGAATACGAAGCCGCCGCCGCCAAACTCGGCCGTCGCCTTCGCGACATCGCTCTGGTGGAATTGCTCGTCGATAGCGGCATCGAAAAGAAGACCGACTTCGAAGATAAGAAGACGGTCGAGAAGCTTCTAAAAGAAATCGACAAGGCCAAACTCAAACTCGAAGGCAAAGTGGTTTTCGATGAAGAGCACAGCCTCTACGAAATCCAGTTTGGTCCCCCGCACAACCAGAAGATCAACTGGGCCGTCATTTCCACCGCTGATTACAAGCGCCTCCGCGGCCTCGCCAAACAGATCGAGGAATTCAACCATCCACCGTTCGTCGTCGCGCGCAACGGCGACAAAATCACCAAGGAAAAAGTTACTGACGTCCTCAACTATATCGTCGAAGACGCCAAAAAGGATTTCACCATCACGCGATTCAAGGGTCTGGGCGAAATGAACGCCGAACAACTCTGGGAAACTACCATGAATGCAGACACGCGTACCCTGCTCCAGGTGAAACTCGAAGACGCCGTCGCTGCCGAAGACATTTTCACCACGCTCATGGGTGAAAACGTCGAAGCGCGCCGCAAGTTCATCGAGGAAAACGCCCTGGAAGTGGTCAACCTGGACATTTAGTTTTCGCCGCTCGCGGCAAAAATGTAGTGGCCGACCTTCAGGTCGGTTCTTTTGAAGTTGGTTTTGGGATGGCAACACAAACGATGCTGTACCAGTTGGGCTGGACCACATTACCGGGACTCCGTGGCCTGAGCGTTAGCGAATTTCGCGCAACGCCAACCACCACTCCCGACAACGAAAAGGGCGTAGCCACGGAATTTTCAAACGACGCCCAACGCGACGATTTTTTGCGGCACCTCGAGGATTATTTTTCTCCTCGTCGTTTCACCAACGCCGCGGACGCCTTCGACTCCGTGAAAGCCTACGTAGTCGAACTGGCGAGTAAACGAACTTAAACAGTTGCTCAACTTTTGGGTTGATAGGTTTTTAAGCTTGTCATCCTGACGAAGTGACGGACCTCGACCCCAATTTCACCGAGGTCGCAACGAAGTGGCAACAGAATCACCAAATTTCGGGCCACAAAGCAGCGCGGCCCAAAGCACCACAGCGAGGTCACATGGCGGACGAGCAAAACACATCCATTCTGCTTCCCATCGATATCGAAGCAGAAATGCGCAAGTCGTATCTCGACTATGCGATGAGCGTCATCATTGCCCGCGCGCTTCCCGACGTGCGCGACGGTCTCAAGCCCGTTCAGCGCCGCATCCTCGTCGCTATGAATGATCTCGGCCTCGCCTCCAATCGCGGCTACCGCAAATGCGCCAAAATCTGCGGCGACACTTCCGGCAACTATCACCCGCACGGTGAAGCCGTCATCTACCCCGCCATGGTCCGTCTCGCCCAGGATTTCAACCTGCGCTACATGCTTGTCGATGGCCAGGGTAACTTCGGCTCCGTCGATGGCGATCCTCCGGCGGCCATGCGGTACACCGAAGCCCGCTTGGCGAAAATTTCCGAGGACATTCTCGCCGACCTGGAAAAAGAAACCGTCGACTTTATTCCCAACTTCGATCAGACCCGCGAAGAACCCGTCGTTCTTCCCTCGCGCATTCCGAATCTTCTCGTTAACGGCGCCAGCGGTATCGCTGTCGGCATGGCCACCAACATTCCGCCGCACAACCTGCGCGAAATTGTTGACGCCGCCATCCTGCTCATCGAAAAGCCCGATGCCACTCTCAAGGAAGTCATGAAGCTGGTTCCCGGTCCGGACTTCCCCACCGGTGCTTATATTGCCGGCCGCGAAGGCATCGAGGCTGCCTATCGCACCGGCCGTGGCAGTTTCGTCATGCGCGCCAAAGCCGCCATCGAAGAAGTCAGTAAAGATCGCGAAAGCATCGTCATCACCGAGATTCCATATCAGGTGAACAAAGCGCGACTCATCGAGCGCATCGCCGAACTCGTTCAGAACAAAAAAATCGAAGGCATCTCCGACGTTCGCGATGAATCCTCTCGCGAAGGCATGCGCATCGTCATCGAACTGAAGCGCGGCGAAGAATCCCAGCTCATCCTCAACAATCTTTTCAAGCACACCCAGATGCAGGAATCCTTCGGCATGATCCTGCTTTCCATCGTCGCCGGTCAGCCGCGCGAACTCGGCCTCATCCCGATGATCAAACTCTTCATCGAGCATCGTGTCGACGTCGTTCGCCGCCGCACCATCTTCGAGTTGAAAAAAGCCGAACAGCGCGAGCACATCTTGCTCGGGTATCAGATCGCTCTCGATCACCTGGACAACGTCATCCGCATCATCCGTGGTTCTTCCAGCCGCGTCGACGCCAAGGAAAACCTATTCAAGTATTTCAGCGAACAGGATGTCACCATCACCGAAAGCGGTAAGTCGCGCAAAATTGAAGGCGTTAAACTCGATGGCCGCAAGTATCGCTCTGTCGGCGCTCCTGAAATCGAAGCCGCAGGTCGTGGGATTGCCTTTGGTCTCAGCTACGCCCAGATCGACGCCATCCTTGAACTGCAACTCCACCGTCTCACCCAGCTTTCCATCGACGAAATTCTCAAGGAATTGAAGTCCATTCGCGACCTCATTGCTGAACTCCGCGAAATTCTCAGCAGCGACAGAAAGTTGAAGTCCGTCATCACCGCCGAACTCAAGGAAGTCCACAAAGCCTACGGAGACGATCGCCGCACGCAAATCGTCGATAAGGTCGACGAAATTAAACTCGAAGATCTTATTGCTGACACGGAAATGCTCATCACCATCAGCCATGCCGGCTACATCAAGCGCACCGCCGCGGAAACCTATCGCCACCAGTCACGTGGTGGCAAGGGCCGCATCGGCGCCAAGACCAAGGAAGAAGACTTCGTCGAGCATCTCTTCATCGCCTCGGCGCACAGCTACATCCTGCTCTTCACCTCCAAAGGCCGCGTATACTGGCTGAAGGTTTATGAACTTCCTGAAGCCGCCGCCGCGACGCGTGGCAAAGCCATTTCGAGCCTGGTCAAATTCCAGGAGGACGAAAAGCTCACCACCGTTGTCGCTGCCACTAATCTTGAAGAAGAAGGCCGCTTCGTCTTCATGGCCACCAAGAGCGGCACCGTCAAAAAATCCGCGCTCACCGAATTCTCCAATCCTCGTTCCAACGGCATCATCGCCATCAATCTTGAGGACAAGGACGAACTCATCGGCGCGAAACTTACCGACGGCAAGCAGATGATTTTCCTTGCCAGCCACGAAGGCCAGGCCATCCTCTTCCGCGAAACCGAAGTGCGCCCCATGGGCCGCAACGCCGGTGGCGTTAACGGCATGGATCTCGACAAAGACGATCACGTCGTCAGCATGGATGCCGTCCAGCCAGACTTCGAGATCATCGGCAAGGAACACAAGACCACCACCACGAACCTCGAAGAACTCGAGAACGAGCAGATCAAGGACTCACTCACCACCCTGATGCTTACCGTCGCCGAGAAGGGCTACGGCAAGCGCACTCCGCTCGCGGAGTACCGCATCACTTCCCGCGGTGGCAAGGGTGTCGTCAACATGAAGACCACCGACCGCAACGGCTCCGTCATCGCCACGCTACAAGTCACCGAAGAATCCGACGTTATGATCATCACCGAACAGGGCAAAGTCATCCGCGTCCACGCCAACGAGATTCGTGAAGCGGGCCGCTCCACGCAGGGTGTTCGCCTTCTCCGCCTCGACGATGACGATTCCGTAGCCGCCGCCGCGATCCTCCAGGAAGCCGACGATGAAGATAAGAAGTAGTCAGCCATCCTCACGATTTCGCGTAGGGGTGCTTTATGCCGCCTCAAGCGATTTGCCACGCTCAAAACAGTGGTCATCCTGGAGGATGTGATTATTGCCAGCGATCTTTTCGTGCCTACTCTGATGTCAGCACATTTGCCCGCCACAAAAACTAAAAAGTGCTGTCATCCTGAGCGCAGGTCTCCGTTTCTCGCAGACCGTGGTCGAAGGATCTGATCCAGAAATCTGACTACTCCCTGACGATGCAACTCTCCCTCACTGAAAAGCAAAAACTATTACTGCTCCTGCGATACACTACCCCAATGAAAATTACACGCCGACTGATCCTTTCTTTTGCCCTAATCGCTCTTTTTTTCGCCTCAATTGGCGCTCGCGCCGCCCAAACTCCCGCCACCCATAAAAAATATTTCGTCTACGTCGGCTCCTACACCGCAAAAACCCAAAGCAAAGGAATCTTTCTCTTCGAATTCTCTCCCGACACCGGCAAATTCACGCCCAAGGGCCTCGCCGCCGCAACTGCCGATCCATCCTGGGTCGTCATTCATCCCAACGGAAAATTTCTCTACGCCGTGAACGAGTCCGGCAAAGCCAGCACCCTCACCGCCTTCTCCATCGACTCCAAATCTGGAAAACTCACGCAACTCAATCAGCTACCCGCGTTAGGTGAAGATCCCTGCTATCTGTCGTTCGACAAAACTGGGAGATTTCTTTTTGTAGCCAACTACACTTCCGGCAATATCGCCGTTTTTCCTATTCTCGGGGATGGCAAACTCGGCGAACACACCGCCCTGCAATCCGATCAAGGCGCCCTCGGCCCCAATAAAGAGCGCCAGGAAGCCCCGCACGCCCACTGGATCGAACCCTCCGCGCACAATCACTTCGTTTACGTTTCCGATCTAGGCCTCGATCGCGTTCTCAGCTACAAATTCGATGAAGCCAAAGGCACGCTCACTCCGGGAACGCCAGCCGATCATTTTTCCGCCACGCTTGCTCCCGGCGACGGCCCACGCCACGTAGCCTTCGCTCCCGACGGCAAATTCATGTACGTCCTCTCCGAATTGACATCCACCGTCACTGTCTTTTCCAACGACGGCCAGCAAACTTACCGCACCATCCAGGAGATCTCCGCGCTACCCAAAAATTTCACCGGACGTAACGATGCCGCCGAAATCGCTATTCTTCCCAACGGAAAGTTTCTCTACACCTCCAACCGCGGACACGATTCCATCGCCGTCTTCTTCATCGATGCCGCCAAAGGCACACTCATCCAGGTTGCTGATGTCCCCACCGGCGGGAAAGAACCTCGCCACTTCGCCATCGATCCCACCGGCCAGTTCCTCCTGGCCGAAAATCAAAACTCCGACACCATCACCGAATTCCAAATCGATCCCGCCACCGGCAGACTCTCTCCCACCGCCGAAGTAGTCCACACTCCCTCTCCCATTTGCATAGCCTTCCTCCCCATCCCCTTAGCCTCGCCACTTCGCGATTGACCCTGAGGGTGTGCCCCACTCTCGGTTTGTGATGGTAGCGTCTTTTCTAAATCTTGCCTTTGTAGGGACCGCCTTCTGAAGCGGTCCGCAAATCCATGCGCACCACATCTCCGCCCGCCTTCCTCCTGTAGCGGCCACCTTCAGGTGGCCAACCTCCGAGAACCCGTGAATAAACCTTGCGTCTACCTGGAATTGCGATACAATCCCCGCCGTCATGACCAAACGAAAAGCGAAAAAACCAATTAAACGCAAATCCCGGAAGAAGCCTTCTTTCAAACTCAAAGCCACCAAACTCCCCAAAGATGCGGTCACTCTAGTCGTAATGCTTCGCTCCAAAGAAGGTCAGCATCTGTTGCTAGAAGCCGAAATCCGCGCGCTCATCGCCCCCACCCGCAAGGAAGAAGGCTGCCTGCAATACGACCTGCATCATTCCGTCGATCAACCCAGTCTTTTCCTCTTACACGAAGTATGGGCCACGCGCGCGCACCACACCGCCCACACCAAGACGCCCCACTTCCTCCGCTGGGATGCCCGCAAAGACTCCCTGCTGACCTCCCGCGACGTCTCCTTCTGGCGACAAGTGGCCTGACCTTGGCATGTGCAGCGCTGGCTTTCATGCCAGCGCTCTTTAGGACTATGTAGTGGCCGGTCTTTAGACCGGCCACACTGCCTTTGTCATTTTCCTGACGGGTGCGGATTTAAATTCCAATTCAATGCCGAATTCCAAGTTCTGCGCGACTTGTGTAGCGGCCGCCTTCCTGACAGGCGCTTTCGTCTTTCCTCACTTCACCGTCTTTCCCATCCTCACCACCGGCAACGTCAAGCCGCCCGCCAGCGGCACCTCGATCCGCTCAATCTCTGCATAACCCCGCGCCAGATACATCGGCACCCCCGTCAGTGTCGCTCCCATCTCAAATCGACGAAACCCCTCCGTCATCGCGACTTCCTCGCAGGTCTCCAAAATCTTTGTAGCGACGCCCAACCGCGTCCACTCCGGATGCACGAAAAATGCGCGTATCTTTGCCGCATCCAGTTTAGGATCCAGCAACGCACTCTCCCGGTACGGGCCATGATCGCTGCCGTAAAGCGTCTTGCGCCGACTCCATCCGCCGCAAGCCACAATCATCTTTTTGCACGAAGCCACGTACTTTCAGCCGCGTAGTACGTTCGGTCCGCAACCAATTGCGTGTCCACACCCAAAGCCGTCCCAAGAGCCGCCTCAATTTGCTCCGCCGAATAATACCCGCGCTGCAACACCCGCACCGACAACTCAATCAATCGCCGCAGCTCCGGAATATCGGCCTCCGTTGCCAACCGCAATTCGTACCGTCTCCCCGTTTTTTCCACGGCAGCTCTCCATCCAAGACGAACACACAGGCGCCCGCAGTTTAGCTGACACAGCAAATCATTTCACAAGAATTTGTAGCCGGTAAGAGCCAGAGCTTCAAGCACGACCGCAGCAGTGAGCGGGTTTTACGGAGTCGGAGCTTCAGCTCCGACATTAGGGCGCCCCACCACAGGGCTTTAGTCCCTGAGGAATCCGTTTCCACCACTACGGTCATTTCGACCGGAGGGACAGCCCACTTTGCTGACGCGGAGTGGAGAAATCGTGGCAACCACTCAACGCTAACAAAAACACTGAATCCACGCACACTCAAACAATCTTCAACTCGCCGGCGCTCCCAAATAATACCCTGGCCTTGCCCGCACCTTTAATTCTTTCCGGTCTACCTCCACCTTAATCTCGTGATACCCGCTGGCATCCGTCCCCGTCGGCGTGTACGTCAGCATATATTGCGAATGCAGCTCGCCTCCTACTTCATCAATCGCTTTCTCGATCGACTGATTCTTCCAGGTCGCCAGGTGTGCGCCGCCCGTTGCCGTCGTCGCAATTTGCAGCGCATTCTCCGTGATCTGATCTTTCACGTGCATTACGGCCCATACCGCCAGCGCCAGTAAATCCGCCGCCAGCCGCGCCGCCATACTTATTGTCTTCCGTAGTCGGCGTCTGCACTGTCCCCGGTGCCGGTGGCGAACCAAAGGTTCCTTCAGGTGTCGGCTGCACTGGCCGCTTGTAGTCCGGTTTTTTCTGTAGTGCCGCCCGTGTCGATGATATTCCCACGCTATAAATCGTCACATTTTCCAGTTGCGCGCGCCGCAGCACCTCTCCCAATTTTGCTTCGCTCCCCTGATCACTCGCTTCCGATATCACCAGCAGCACGCGCCGCCGTCCCCTCCTTGTCGCTGTCGGTCCCGGTCGCCCGCTCAGCATTTCCACTCCCGTTGCCATCGCGTCGTACAATCGTGCCCCGTCTGTTCCTTCCTTCAGCCTCGTAATCTTTGTCTCGATCGCATCTTCATTCGTTGTGAACTCCTGCAGCGTGTCCACCGAATCGTTGAATCCCACAAGCGCCGCTTCACCGCTTGGCCCCATCACCGTCTGTGTCATCAGCGTTCCCGTTCGCCGGATTTCCGGCAATATCGCCGAAACGCGTGAACTGGTTTCCACCACAATCACAATCGAAAGCGGCTCGCTTCCCAAATCAAAATGGCTGATTTTTTGTTCCACTCCATTGTCCGTGACGTGGAAATCCTTCACTTCCAGGTTGTGCACCATCTGGCCCTTGGCGTCACGCACGGTCACTGGCGTATTCACCAACACACTCTGCAACTTAATCGTTGTCCCCGGTGGAGCCTTCTGTACCTCCACCCCCGGTTGCGGTTCGATCGGCCCGTCCGGCGCTTGCGCACACGCCCTGCCCGCAGCCAGAAACAACCCAGCGCTCACGAACATCGTTACTGCAAGAAGATTTTTCATTCGCACAATGTGGCGCCCAGACTTCCACGCCGCTTTTCCACTGTACTTGATTCGACGCACTCCAGCCCAAAGACGTTGCCGTAGTCCGAAGCCCTGCCTACAATCAAATCTCGCTCTTATTTGGAGATTCGACTCATGCCCAACGGCAAACGCCTCAAACCTCAACACGCTCCCAAAGCCCCTCATGAAGACCGCACCTTCATGACCAGCACTCCCGCGCGCCCGATCCGCATCCTTGCCGAATATCTCTATCCCCTGAATCAACTTAAAAAAGAGGGCATTGGCGACACCATCGTCATGTTCGGTTCCGCGCGCATTACTTCTCGCGAACAAGCTGCCGCCCACTACGCACGCCTTAAAAAAGAGAAAACCGGCAAGCTCAGCGCCTCGAAACTGAAGCTGCATCGCCTTGCCCTTCGCGAAGCAAAAAGCGCGCTCGAAATGTCTAACTACTACGAAGAAGCTCGGGAACTTTCTCATCGCCTGACCACCTGGGCGCTCTCACTCGGTCCCAAACCCCGCCGCTTCGTCGTCTGTTCGGGAGGTGGCCCGGGCATCATGGATGCCGCGAATCGCGGCGCTTACGAAGCCGGCGGAAAATCCATCGGCCTTTCCATCGAACTGCCGCACGAACAATTTTCAAATCCTTATATCAGTCCAGAACTCAGCTTCAACTTCCATTATTTTTTCATGCGTAAATTGTGGTTCGCGCAAATCGCCAAAGCCCTCATCGTCTTCCCCGGTGGCTTCGGCACCATGGACGAACTTTGGGAAATGATGACCCTCTCGCAAACCGGCAAAATGCCAAAGAACACTCTCATCCTGATTTACGGCCGCAAATACTGGAATGAAGTTCTGAATCTCAAAAACATGGTGCGCTGGGGCACCATCAGCCAGACCGATTTTGATCAACTCCAATACGCCGACAACGTCGACGAAGCCTTTGATAAAATCCGCGCCGGCCTCGAAAAATATCACATGCAAGTCGACCCTTTCCTCCAAGCCTACTAACAACTAGCTCCGGGTCGTTGCTGTTGTAGGTGCCGGGCTTCAGCCCGGCCCGCCGACATTTAGTTTGCCGGGTGCCCCACTCTCGGTTTGTGAGGGTGGGGACTTTTCTTGCCTTTCGTGGGAACCGCTGATCTTTCAAGTCTCCTCGGATGCATACCAAACGGTATGCACCCGTTTTGCTTCACCCGGCTTGTAAATCCCTCTTTTTCTGCTCGTTTTCAGCGCCCGCAACCTTCCAGCCCCTCCCGTGTTTAACCACCTCAAGACGGCACCCCGCTCCAGTCCGGGCAATGCCCAGGAGGCATTTATGAGACTGCGCACCAAGTTTCAATCTGTTTTCGGCAAGGCTGCTCTTGCTACGGCCGCTCTCGGTGGTTTCCTGCTTCTCGCCGGTGCGCCCGGTGCCAAGGCGAATGACTGGGACGACTGCAACCGCCGAATCTCCTACACCGAATGGCGTTACCATGAAGCCGTCGAACACTCTGGCCCCTACAGTGGTGAAGCGCGTCATTGGTATCACGAACGTCACGAAGCCTTCGAACGCGCCGATCATCTCCGCCATGAATATCGGGAGCATCATCGCGATCGCGATGATCGTTACCGCGGCGACTGGGATCCCCGCTAACTGAAATCTTTCCCAATACAAAAACGGGGCACTCCAGGGAGTGCCCCGTTCTCTTGTCTCGAATAATTTTTATGACTACCCGATAACCACCGCGTCTGACTCTTCCTTCACCATCGCCGCAAACCGCCGCGTCTCTTCCTGATCATGCAATAGCACTACGGGAGCCACACGCAATGACTGCTTGCATTTGTGGCACTGTAATCCTTCGCCCTGCAAATCCTGCATAAATCCGTCGGTAAAGTGGTATTCCGTCCGCTCGCGCCGCGCCTTCTTCTGGCCTTCCGCCCCGCAATGAGGACAGTGAAACTCGATCACGTCTTCTTGCGGATCGCGGTCCAGAGCAGCCCAACCCGTGCGGCGTATACCCAGAACCTCGGGTACTTGCCTGTCCATGGGATTTCTCCTCCTCGGATCCACGTCCTCAAACTTCGATGCGTCTACAACCCCTACAGATGCATCTCCGCTAACCCCTTACCCCTTCGTGACTTCCACAATTTTCAAACTCTCTGAATCTCCGCGTTCCTCGCTCTGCAGCGCTGAGATCAAGGCCAGCGTCTTGTCGTTGACTCTGTCCATGTAATGGCCGACCTGTCGGTCGGTTCCTTTGCCTTTTCTATCCTGCGCCATCTCAACCCAAGCACTGCCGGGTGCCCCACTCTCGCCTTTCGAGGGTGGGCTTTTTCGTACTCTTCTTCTCTCCACTACCCTGGGAACTTGTCTCCCCCTCCGGTGTCAAACTTTGCAGAGGACGCGCGCACCTCTCATCCCTGCGAGAGCGGCATCGACCTCCTGTAGCAACCACAGGAGGTTGGTGCCGTAGAGAAATTTGCTTCGACCGTCAACTTAAGAGGTGTGTGATGAATCTCGATACTACCCGTGTGCCCGAAAACTCCATTGGTTCTCTCGACAGTTGGCTCATCGAAGGCAATCCGTTGCAGCAACGCCGCGCTCGCACTATTCGCCGCCGCGCCATCTTCTTCTCCCTCGTTTTTCAAACCGTCGCCGTAGCGGCGCTCTTGATTTTTCCCCTTCTCGGCAAAGGCGAACGCATCCCCGTCAAGATGTTTATCGAGCATCCGCCCTACAGTTTCGGCACGCAACATCCCAACACCGGCGCCAAGCAAAACATGAATCACCGTACTTCCGGCCCCTGCTACATCTGCAGAGCACCACTCACTCCAGGCAGACCAACTTTGCGCGAGAGCAGTTATACGAACGATACAACTGATGATGCCCCATTCATTCCCGGCGCCCCTGAAGGCGATCCCAATGGTGCTCTCAATGGCATAAAGCCCGCATCTTCGATTCCCGCTCGCCCAACAACTGATCATCCGGTTGTCGAACAACACCACCGCATCGTGCTCACCCACATCGATCCGGCCCGCATCACTCGCCGCATCGAACCCGTCTATCCTGTTCTGGGAATTCAACTCCGCCATGAGACGCGTGTAGAACTCCGCGCCATCATCTCCACCGACGGCTCCATCCAATCGCTCCAGGTGATTTCCGGCGACCCGCTCTTCTACCAATCCGCCATTGAGGCCGTCAGTCAGTGGCGCTACACCCCAACCCTCCTGAACGATCAACCCGTGGAGGTCGACACCCACATCACCGTTATCTATTCCCTGAATCGTTGAACCACACTGCGAGGCGTGGAGTGCGGTAGTTCCCGACGCACTCCACGTAAAGCCGGCATCCTTGCCGGCTCTTGGGTTTCCCATTCTTCTTCCGCCCGGTAACTGAACTCGACGGTGCCCCATCCTTTGCGAATTCTGCAAAGGGTAGGCTCGGACTACGAAACGGCCCAAACTTCTTTTCAGGTAGGGGCTAACTGAACTTTCCGCCATGAACTCTCTACCGCAACTGGATTGTCTCTTTCTTTACTAAGAACTTAAAACTTCTTACTTAAAACTCTTCTTCTCAGACCAGCGGCTCTCCCGAATGCTCCGCAATAATCTCCCGCGAAACATCCCGCAACCGCACCATCTCCGGTAAATGTCGCGGATCTCCCGCCGCTATCGCTCCCACCGGATAAATCGGTGCCGACAGCGTGATCGTCACCATCGTCGGCCGCGGCAAATATGTTCCATCGCGCAAAAATCTCCGCGTTCCCTTCAACGACACCGGAATCACGGGCGCTCCCGTAGTCACCGCCCCGCGATATGCGCCCAATTGAAATGGCCGCACTCCGTCCTCCGGCACAAACGTGCCTTCCGGAAAAACAAAAATCGAATCGCCTTGTCGCAGCGTCTCCTCAATCTCATCCACTTGCCGCAAACGCGAACTGGGATTGTGCCGGTCAAATGACAGGTGCCCCATCTGGTTCAGGAACGTGCCGATGAACGGCATCTGGTTCACTTCACCCTTCGCCACAAACCGGTACGGCACGCCCAGCCCCATCATCACCGGCAGCACATCAAAATAACTCGCGTGATTCGACGCATACACTTTCGCGCTCGGCGTATTCATGTACTCCTTACCCACCACCTTCACGCGTATGCCAGCCAGCGCAAACAATACGTGCAGCGCTCTCGATGTAAATCGCCCCGCCGCTTTCGGATCCTTGTACATCCGCACAATCATCCACGAAGGAACGATCCACAGGAAAAACACGATGAGGAAGTAGACTCCGTACACCTTCTCAAGTGCCTTGCCTATACCTCCCAAAATTGCACGTACCGCGTTTCTCAGATACGTGCCGAACCCTAAACGCGCAATCTGCAACCATGCCGGCGGCCTCGGTGCCATCAACGTTCCCGCCACATACAGTTGTTTCGTTTCGTCGCGTCGCAATTTCCCGCTCGACGTCTTCGGGATGCTTCCTGGAGGAATTAATTCCACGCGATCGGGCGGCAACCCAAGCCCCTGCGACACCTGCTCGTTGATCGCCGCCGCAATCGCAGCGCGGCTCGACGCATCGCTCGCGCGTGATTCTGCAACGATCACCAGTTTTTCTGTGCCGTTGGCTTCATCCTTCAATCCAAATGCGACCACGCAGCCCTTCCGCGTTCCTTCCGCGCGCGCCGCCAACTCTTCCACTTCATGCGGATACAAGTTCCTTCCGCCTTTGATGATGATGTCCTTCACTCGTCCTGTAACGTAAAACTCGCCATCCGCCCGGTATGCGCGATCTCCCGTATTCATCCATGCGTACTTCTCTGCGCTTTGCGCCGGCCCCGCAGGAAACAATTTCGCCGTTGCTTCTTCATTTTTGTAATAACCGGTCGTTACCGACGGCCCTTTAAACCACAAAAACCCTTCCGTCCGGTCCGACACTTCCTTCCCGTCCGCATCCACGATCATCGCTTCGTGCTGATCCACTGGAAATCCAGACGATACGAACGAGATCGCTTCATCCCCGCTTGATTCCGTCGGCACTGCCTTGCCTTGCGTCGCAAACCGCTCCCGCTCCACGCGATCCACCACGGGACCTCGCAGCACTGGCGTCATCGTCGCTCCCAGCGAAGCTTCCGCCAAACCGTAAACTGGCATCATCGCCTCGCGCCGGAATCCATGTTTCCCAAATCGCTGATAAAACCGCTCCAGTGTTTCCGGATTCACAGGCTCCGCACCATTCAGCGATGCCTTCATTGAGCTCAGATCGACGCCCTCCATGGCCTTTTCGGAAATCTTCCGCACACACAGTTCGTACGCAAAATTCGGCGCCGCCGTTATCGTTCCTTTGTGTTTGGAAATCGCCTGTAGCCACCGCTCCGGCCGCGTCAGAAACGCCAGGGGCGACATCACTACCAACGGCGTGCCATGCAACAGTAGCGTCAGCCACGCTCCGATCAATCCCATGTCGTGATACAGCGGCAGCCAACTGATTCCCACTTCGCTTGGACCCAACTCCACGGCCTTCCCGATTGCCCGCATCGTGGCCAACAGATTCGCATTCGTCAGCGTCACGCCCTTCGGGTCGCCCGTCGAGCCCGACGTATACTGCAGCAGTGCAATATCCCTGCCCTTGCGCACGCGGCTTCCACTCAGAAACGTCGGCAGCGCACCTGGTGCCGGGGGCAGCGCTTTCTCCGCAGCCTCCAGCAATTCGCTTGCTTCCACCACGCCCACCAGCGACTTCACTCGCGGCTTCAGCAGTTTTGCCACCGCTTCCGCACGCCGGAATGTAACCAGCAGGCACACGCCCGCATTGTTCAGAATCGCCGATTGCCGCTCGGCGTACTCTTCAATCCGGTCTGCGCGAAATGGGGGATAAATCGGCACCGGCACGGCGCCGGCTAGCAATATTCCCGCGTAGCAAATGAAGAATTGCCGCGAAGTCGGCAGCATCAAAGAAACGCGGCCGCCGGCCGGCACACCGCGCCGCGCTAGCTCTTCCCCGCACTTTTGCCCCGCGGTGTACAACTCTCCGAACGTTACTGTGTGATCATGCTCGCCGCGTTCGTCATCCTCGGTGATCAACAGGTGCGCTCGCGCAGCATCGTGGATCCCGCGGTAGCGGATCACTTCCACCAGCGTTTCCGCTTTCTCGACAATTAAATCTGCGCCGTCGCTCGGCCTTCCCTGTGCCGCGAGCGTCTGGCGCAGCGCGGACAATTCTTCTTCGCTGTTCGCCGCTGTCCCTGGCGCCACCAATATTGCTTGGATCAATTCTTGCGGCGTACTTGCTTCCGCGGTCAGCGTGTCCGGCAATCGCAAATCAAATTCGTGCTCCAGCCGCGTCAGCAGCTCCACACGCTCCAGGCTGCCCAGCCCGAGATCCCGGTCCAGGTTCGACGTAACGCTTAGTTCCGCCACCGCGCCATGGCTGCCCAGTTCCTCCAGCAGCCCGCGCACCACTACCAATACGCGCTCGCGCACTCCCGGCTGGTCGAGTTGTCTTAGAGTTGTTGCCACGGACCGTTAACATTCCTGACTTTGCGTGAGGCTATCACGCACCGCCAATCGCCTCAACACTTTCCCATTTCAACAAACTGTCATACGGACCGGAGAGCCGCGCCTCTTGCGGTTCACAATGGAGGGTTCGTGGCACCGAATGTTCACGATTTCGCCGCAAAACCCTTTGGGAGCAATGTAGTCGAAAGATCCACACCGGACAGATCCACCTTGCTCAAATCCGTTTCCCGCAAAATCGTTACGCCCATATCCGCCCCAGTAAACTTCGCTCCGTCCACCACTGCATTCCGAAAGTTCGCATTGCGCAGCAAAGCCTTCTGGAAATTCGCGTTCGACAGGTCGCACCGGAAAAACTCCACGCCGCTCGCTTGAGCCTCGCTTAAGTCGGCCCCCGGCAGCGCCGCCTCCGTCATATCCGTGTTCCGCAAATCCGCTTTCCGCAGTTTCGCTCCCGTCAAATCCGCTCCCGGCAGCCGTGCCCCTCGCAGATCGCTCTCTTCCAAATTCGCGTTCCTCAGAATCGCTCCCGCCAGGTTCGCCTTCGATAAATCCGCCCGCGACAGGTCCGCGCCTTCCAGATTTGCGCGCGCTCCACCATCTTTCCCCGCGAAAAACGCCAGGTGCGCCTCCAGGATCGACTCCACGCTCTTGCCGTTGTGCTTGATGCTTTTCAGTTTTCTCAGTCCCATAACCTCTTCTTCCCCACGCTTCCTAATGCTCTAGTTTACCGGAACTCTCCACCCACCGAAACTCGCTCTAATCCCTCACCTTGTGTGGCGGCTGTCTTCTGAGGTGGGCGCACTTTAAGCCCATTTCCAACCTATGTCATCCAGAGTGGAGGTCTGCACCGTCTGCAGACCGCAGTCGAAGGATCTCAACCTCAAATCCCATCACTCACTCGCGACTCCACCTCACCCAATCTCATTAATGTCCCGTACCTCCAACACCCTCTTCTTCGCTCCCTGCTTCGCAATCGCAATCATCGCCCGCCCCAGTTGCTCCGTCGTCGTCACATACTTCGGAAACATTGCCTTCAATGCCGGATACAACGGCGACATCACCGTATACATCGCCTGATACCCTCCCGTCCTCGACCGTATCCCGTGCATCGGCTGAATGTATCCCGGCCGCAACATGTACGCTGCCTTGAACGGCATCCGCAATAACGCGTTCTCTGTTTTCCCCTTCACCCGCGCCCACATCACGCGTCCCTGTTCCGTGCTATCCGTCCCCGCTCCAGAGGTATATTCGTACGTCATTCCCGGATTCAGCTTCACCAGCATTTCTGCCGCTGCCACGGCGTAACCATACGTAACACGTTCGTATTCTTTTTCCGTCATTCCCATCGCCGATACGCCCAAACAAAAAAAGCACGCGTCGTAGTCCCACTAGCTCCTCCGCAATCGTGGAAAAATCCGAGAAGTCCTTGTGCACAATCTCCCGCAACTTCGCGTCCTGCCGCCCCGTAGCGCTTCGTCCAATCGTCAACACGCTCACCACATCACTATCCAACAGGCACTCGCGCAGCACCCCTTGTCCCACCATTCCCGTGGCACCAAACAAAATCACTCTCATTCTCTAGGCCTTTCCTTTCTAGTTCTTCTCTGCGCTACGCCCCATCCTCTTTCTTCGATGCCTCAACCCTCCTCCCAACTATGTTAGTCTGCACTTTACGGCACTTCTGCCGTCCAAGGATCTCGCTTCCATGCGCTTCCTGCTCGCTCTTCTTGCGGCACTTTTGACCTTCGCCGCTTCTGCGCCCGCTCAGGAAGACGAAATCGTCGCCAATCTCGCCGGTGGACGAATCATTATTCAGGTTACCCGCGACGCCATCATCTTCGGTGCCATTGATCATCCCCTCGAAGCCACTTCCGTCCCGCCCCGTGTTGCCCAGATTGACCGCGGCCACATTGCCGTTTTTTTTGGTGCCTCTGAGTGGCAACTTCCCGCCGCTCCCAAGCCCATTCGGCTCGATCGCGAAACCGAACGCGTCTACGCCGCCGATCCCAAATACCAGCAGCCCGGTGCGCCCGAAAGCGATCTCGAGCAAATCGGTGTCGGCTTCCTCGAAAAGCTTCGGCCCCTCGTTTCCCAGCTTCATCACAAAATCGATCTGAAGCCCGACGAGCCACTTCTCCAAATTGTCTTGATTGGCTACGCCCCGAAAGACTACGGCCCGGAAGTCTGGCTAATCGAATATCGTGTGGAACAAAGTCAGCCCGGTGCCTCCGAGGAGTATCTGCAAACCCACGTCCTCCGTCCGCGTTTCACCCAACTCTACCCACCGGAGAAGCATGAAGCCCGCACCTTGATGGAAATTCGCTTTCCTGACAATCTTCCCGGCGTCCCGCTGCTCGGACTTCTCCAGCAAAACGATCCGCGTATCGCAAAAATCCGATCATCCGAGCCGCGTTTCAACAAACTCACCGAATTCATCGAGCGCGGCCAAGCCAACAAAGCGGTCACCGAGGATGCTTCCGATTTCCTGAGAGCCGTTCTGCCCGTCCTCGCCGGAGACTCTCAATTCATTCAAGCCACTCTCGGTGAAAGTGCCGGCTTTCGGTGGGTCGTACCGCCCGTCGAACCGGCCGAAAAAGAAATCAAGGCCGAGGACAAAAACCGTCCCCCTGATGCCCCCACCCTGCGCCGCAAACCCAACCCTTAGCGCCTTTTTGATTTTCTCGTCCTTACGGCGTCCAACACTTGAACTTGAGCGTGCCCCATCCTTCGCGTATTTTGCGAAGGTTGGGTTCTTACGATCAGAATCTCGCAACCTTCCTTATCTTGATTTTGGCTTCTCTTCGCAGATGCCCAGTCGGCCTCACACTACCTCAATTTCATCTCCCGCCTTCACAACCCCGCCCCTAACCACCTTGCACAACATTCCCCGTTGCCCCACCATCGCCTCCTGCAACCCCACCCTCAACGCCTCAATCTGCTCGCTTGGCTCGCATACCAGACTCACCACCATCTCCACCCCGCCCACGCGCAACTTCTGCCCAACTGCCAGCACCTTCAGCGACGCTAGCTCCTCCGTTCGCCGTGCGCTTCCTCGGTGCTCTGAACAAATGTAGAACTCTCCCCAACCCTAGTCTCCCGCCGCCTTTCCTTGCTCGTAATGGGTTCCAATATCCCGCCGGTAGTGCATGCCCTCAAACTGAATTTTCCCCGCCGCCTCGTACGCTTTCCCAAGCGCCGCCTCGAGCGATGCACCACTCGCCGTCACGCCGAGCACGCGTCCACCCGCCGTAACTATTTCCTCGCCGACCCGCTTCGTTCCCGCATGCAGCACTTTCACGTCCGCAACCTGCTCGGCTTCACGCAATCCGTGAATCACTTTTCCGCTCACAAATTTCCCTGGATATCCGCCCGATGCCAGCACCACACACGCGCTCGCTCCCGCCTTCCACTTCAACTTCTCAGGCTGCAACTTTCCCGCCGCCACATCCGCCAGCACCTCCGCCAGATCAAAATCCATCCGCGCCACGATCGCCTGCGTCTCCGGATCACCCAGTCGGCAATTGAACTCCAGTACCTTCGGCCCGTCCTTTGTCAGCATTAGCCCCACATACAAAAAGCCCTGATACCGAATACCATCCGCAGCCAATCCCTTCAACGTCGGCTCCACAAGCTTCTCGGTAATCGTTGCCCGCAAACTTTCCGGCAGTAATTCATCCGACGAATACGCTCCCATCCCGCCCGTGTTCGGGCCTTCGTTCTTGTCGAACACGCGTTTGTGATCCCGAGTCGGCACCATCGTTGCGTACTCCTTTCCATCCGTCAGCAAAATGAACGAAAGCTCATCACCAACCAGCGTCTCTTCCAGCATCACGCGCCGGCCGCCTTCCCCCAACTCATGCTTCTCCAGCACGCGTTCAATAAAATCCGTCGCCTCATCTGGATTTCCTGCCAGAACCACTCCCTTCCCCGCGCACAATCCATCCGCCTTCATCACCACCGGCCAATCCACCGCGCACAAGCGCTCCGTACGCATCCCCCGGCGAATCGTAAGCTCCATACATCGCCGCAGTAGGTATCCCGTGCCGCTCCAGAAACTCCTTCGTGAAAATCTTGCTTCCTTCGAGCTGCGCTGCCTTTTTCGTTGGCCCCACGATCGGCCATCCAGGCTGTTCAAACGCATCCACCAACCCATTCACCAGCGGCAGTTCCGGCCCCACCACCGTCAAGTCCGGCCCCAGCTTTTCAGCCACCTTCAGCAACGCCGCCACATCTCCTGGATCAGCCGCAACGCACTCCGCCTCACCCGCAATTCCACCATTCCCTGGCGCGCACCAGACCTTTTCCACTTTCGCGCTCTGCGCGAGCTTCCACACCAGCGCGTGCTCGCGCCCTCCGCCACCAATCACCAGTATTTTCATTTTTTCGAGGCCTCATTCGGACTTCCTTGGCACAATAGTCCGTAGCGCGTGGGAGTGTCAACGCCACGCGCGGGAATCTCATTTGGCTAGAAGTGTTCTAGGGCGGAAGGAAGTATTCTAAAGTGCAAACTGACTAACCTGTATATCTGCTTATATCGGTTAGTCCGTCATTCAAACTGCAAAGGCAACTCTACCCGTTCCCCACCGCGCGTATGGGAATGGTCACTCCCGCCGATGCGTCTGAAGACGCCAGCATGTGGCACCGTCCATCAAAAATCCCGCCCGGATCCACCACCATGCATGGCGCATGCACTTCGCCCGTCACCACGCCCTTGGGCTGAATCTCCACGCGACCTTTCGCAAAAATCACGCCGTCAAAGCGTCCCGCGATCACCACGCGATTGCCTTCAATCTGTCCTTCAACCTTCGCATTCTCTCCCAGAATCACAGTCTGCTCTGAAATAATGTTGCCTTTCATATGCCCGTCAATGCGAAAAGTTCCCGTTACCGTAAGCGTTCCTTCTACCGACACACCCTGGTCGATGAAGCCTGTCCACTCTTCGTTGCTGCCGTTCTTTGATGTACCCGGCCAATTCCACGCCATTTAATTTCCCCCAATGAATACAGTCCCACTTTAGCTGTGTGTCCGCGGATGTCAACGCACGATGCGGCGCGAGTTGTCGAATGAAAGCCCTGAACGAACGTCCAGTTGCGCCAAAAAATTCTACTTCATCAGCCGATCGTAAATTCCCATCAACTGCCCTTCGTCGTAATACTCCAGCACCAATTGCCCCGGCCTCATTTTCGTCTGCTCGCGTAGCAACACCTTCGTGCCCAGGTGCCGTTGCAACTCCTCGATCGCTTCGCGAATATTGGGATCCATATGCGGGGCTTCCGCTGCCGCGTTCGCGTTCCTAGAGCGACGTGAAGCCAGCCGCTCGATCTGCCGCACTGTCAACCCTCCGCGCGCCGCCCGCTGTGCGTAGCGCATCCGTAGCTGCGATTCCGGTACCGCCAGCAGAGCTCGGCCATGTCCCGCAGTCAGCTTCCCCTCTTCAATCCACTCCTGTATGGTCGTTTCCAATTTCAGCAATCGAATCGCGTTTGCAACTGTCGCACGATCTTTTCCCGTCCGCTCCCCCACCGATTCCTGTGTCAACTGAAACTCATCCATCAACCGTTCAAACGCGCGAGCCTGTTCCATGGCGTTCAGATCTTCGCGCTGGATATTTTCCACCAGCGTCATTTCCAGCGCCAGCTCGTCCGGGACAATCTTCACGATCGACGAAACTTTCGTTAGTCCCGCGCGCTGTGCCGCACGCCACCGGCGTTCACCCGCGATCAATTGAAACCGGTTGCCGATCGGCCGCAGCACCAGGGGCTGGATAATTCCGCTCGCCTTAATGGAGCGAGCCAGTTCGTCCAAGGCCTCTTCGCGAAACCGCGTGCGCGGCTGATACGGACTCGGCTCAATCAAATCGATGTCGACTTCTAGTGGCCCAGGATGAGCCACTGGAGCTGCAGGTGTCTGCGCCAGTGCAGGCGCTACTGCGGCCGCAGCTCCGCCAGATGTCGAAACCGTGCTGGCATTTGTCGGCGCAACAGTCGGCGGCGCTTCAGGCTCCCGTATGAGCGCTCCGAGCCCCCGTCCCAAGGCGTTTCTTGGCATGATCAATCACCTCCTGGGCCAGCTGAGTGTATCCCTCAGCCCCCTTACTATGTATGTCGTAGAAAATAATAGGCTTACCAAAACTAGGTGCTTCCGCTAACCTTACATTCCGCGGGATTAGGCTCTCGAACACCTGCGCACCAAAAAAACTGCGCAAATCAGTGGCAACCTGGCGAGATAGCGTGAGTCGCTCGTCGTACATCGTCAGCACAATTCCTTCGATCTCCAAGCTTGGATTAAGCGTTCGTCGAATCCGCATCAGCGTATCCAACAATTCCGAAACGCCTTCCAGGGCCAGATACTCGCACTGAATTGGCACGATCACTGCATCTGCGGCAACCAATGCATTCAGCGTCAATAAATCCAGGGCAGGTGGACAATCCAGAATGATAAATCTGTATTTCTCACGGAGTGGCTTCAGGAAAGCTTGCAGTTTATATTCGCGATTTTCTGCCACTACTAGCTCAACCGCCGCACCGGCAAGGTTTTTGTCGGCGGGCACGACATCTAACCCTTCTACTTGCGATTTTTGGACAATTCGATCAAAAGGCTCATTCAAGATCAGTGCGTGATAGACGGTTCTCCGCGAAGGGTCTCTTGCAAATCCGATTGCAGCCGTAGCATTTGCTTGGGAATCACAATCGACCAGAAGTGTCGATTGCTCAGCCGCCGCCAAGCATGCCGCGAGGTTTACTGCTGTCGTGGTCTTACCAACCCCACCTTTTTGATTCGCAATCGCTATGACCCGGGCCAAGACGTTCCCCCAACCCACGGAAAATAGCAGAGCCGATTCGTCGAAGCAAGTTGTTTCACGTGGAACGCCCGCTTGATTGGTGGATTTGTTGTTGGAAAGTAGGAAAACCCATTTTCAAATTCACCTCTATCCACAGGTTCCATCACTCTGGGGCTTCGAACGTTATCCGTTCCACGTGGAACAATCTCTATCGGACACCTTTAGGTGGCCAGGTAATCGATCCTGCCGAATTCTGTTGGATCTCCGGCACAGACCGCTCCACTCGAAACCAATTGCCCTTGCCGGATTTCGCTCATTTCCCGAGCGCACTTGTTCCACGTGGAACGTAATGTAGGGAATGCCTTCTCAGGCGGTCCGCAATTTCGACCCTTGCGCCACTCCAATGGTTCTAATTGAATTTTTTCGCAAAATTTTCTGTGATTCGTCAAATCGTGCACCCCGTCTGCTCCACGAGGAACGATTGACACACCCTGACTTACAGATAAAAATCCATTAATCCGCAATTGTTTCACGTGGAACAGCGAAGAACACCAATTCTGCAGACTTGAATCGTCAAATTAAGATAATTTGCTGAAATTCGAGGGGAATCTGTCTGGAATCTAACAAAAGCCTTTCAGCTTGTTGTCGTTGCGCCGCCTTCTGTCGACTTCTTCTTGCCCACCAGTATATATCTGCGTAGAGACTGCGGCACCGCGATCGGTTCACGCCAATCCCATTCCTTATCCTTCACAATCTCTTCCAGATCCCGGCCTCCAACCCACAAAATCACATTTCCAGCCGAAACTCGCTCCGATCGCGCCCATTCGAGAAACGTTCCAAACTCTCCCACTGCCCGCGAACACACATGGTCGAGCGGTGCTAATTCCTCGCCCAGCTCCTCGTACCGGTTAATCAGCACCCTGGCGTTCTTAAGTCCAAGCTCGCGAACCACTTCCGCCAGGAACGTCCCCTTCTTTATGTTCGATTCCACCAGGAACAGTTCCAGTTCGGGGCGCAAAATCTTCATCGGTATCCCCGGAAAGCCCGGCCCAGAGCCAATGTCGGCGAGCCGACCAAATTCGACCGGTACAGCAACTGCCCCGAACATGGACTCGCAGAAGTGACGAACTAGTATCTCCAGCGGGTCGCGAATCGCCGTCAAATTCAGTTTCTCATTCCACTGCAATAAAACCCGTATATATTGTTGAATAGAAAAGACTTGCTGGCTATCTACGGTAACCCCAAATCCTGCCAGCGATTGCCTGATCGTTTCTTCCGAGAGTGCCTTCTCGACTTTTGTTGACATTTTAGTAATCATCCCGTAATCTCTTGATTTTGCAAAGCTTGTTCTTTTTCGGGGCCCTGCAGAAGATACTTTTGTCCAGCTACTCCCGCTACGATATCAACAACTGCATGCCAAATCGTAACGGAGACCAAGCTCTCCGTCAGAATCCGGAACGTTCCCAACACCAATCCCATCAACGTCGTTCCCGCAACTCCGCTCTTTCCTTGATAAGTATGCGCCAACCCGAACAGCAAAGATGTGAGCACTACCACCAACCATGTCGGCAGGCCGACATTTGACAGCGCCGCCAATGCGAATCCTCTATACAAAAACTCTTCACAAACTCCCGCCGTCACTGCCAGCGCCACGTACGGCAGAAACTCCACAAAATTCTTTGGTAGCACCCGTTTTGCGATATTCCGCATTAACTCTGGCGCAGGACCTTCCATCCTCCCAACTCTTCGCAAATTCAGCCAATGTAATCCGCCTAGAACCACCGCGCCTATAAGTCCGGGAAATAGAAATTCCAGAATATTGATCTGCGAGAGCCCCAACTCCTTTGGTGTCAGCCCACGAGCCAGTGCGCGCCACGCCACAATTATTGTCAGCACCCACTGAAACACCATCGTCGTCGCATAAAGCGTAATCTTCTCTTTCGTGCCCACACTTGGCAACGCCAGCAGGTTCCGCAACCGCAGGCGGCCCCTCCACGGAACGACTACCCCAATGAATGCGAAAATTAACCAGAAGTCCCAAGGCATTTGCGATAAGAACATTATCACGCCGCTGCCGCAAGATGTCCCAATGGCCATATGTTCCACCACCGCAAGCACAACTTACTCGGCATCGCTATAATCAAACGGAGGGACAGGGAGGTGTGCAGTGACAGATTCCGTACGACTCACAACAATGGTGAAAGCCGCTGGCTGCGCAGCCAAATTGAGTCCCGGAATCCTGGACTCTGTCCTTCGCGGTCTGCCGCCGACCACGGATCCAAATGTTCTAGTCGGTTTCAACACCAACGACGACGCGGGGGTCTACAAACTCGACGAAAATCTTGCCATTGTGCAGACCGTGGATTTTTTCACACCGATCGCTGACGATCCCTTCACCTTCGGACAAATCGCTGCTACCAATGCGCTCAGCGACATTTATGCCATGGGAGGCCGGCCCATCTCCGCGTTGTCTCTAGTCGGTTTTCCCGCCCAGGGCGACACAAAAATTCTCGAGCAAATCGTTCGCGGGGGCCTCAACAAAATGGCCGAAGCGCAATGTAGCGTCATCGGTGGCCACTCCATTCGCAACGACGACATTATTTTTGGTTACGCCGTAACCGGCACCATCAATCCCCGGCAAATTTGGCGAAATGTCGGTGCGCATACAAACGACATTCTATTATTCACAAAATCCATCGGCACCGGTGTCCTCTCCACCGCAACCAAAAATGATCGCATTGAAAAAGTTTCTCTCGATGCCGCCATCGCTTCCATGACCCGCCTCAACTGCGCCGCCGCGCAGGCCTTGCGCGCCCTCGAAGCGGAAACCAATACGCAATGCATTCACGCCGTTACCGACGTCACGGGATTTAGCCTGCTCGGCCACGCCAGAGAAATGGCACTCGGCGACCCTGCCGCTGGACTGCAACCCGTTTCGCTCGAAATCGATTATCAATCCGTGCCGCTTCTTCCCGGCGCGCTCGACGCCGTCCGCGCCGGAATGATTCCCGGTGGACTCAACAATAACCGTGATTTCATTGGCGATTGCGTTGCTTTTGCCGATTCCGTCCCGGCCGACAATCGCACTCTCCTGTTCGATCCGCAAACTGCCGGCGGCCTCCTCGTTGCCATCGCGCCCAACTTTGTCGAAAAAGCACGCGAACTTTTTCAGCGTGAAGGCGTCACCGCCGCACGCATTGGCCGCGTCCTTCCAAAAACATCGCCACTCATTTCCGTGATCTGAGTCCCTCACACCAGTCACCATGGACACCATCACCCACGGCATCGCAGGCGCTCTCATCGCCAAAGCCGTTTTCGGCGGCGACGATCTCTTCCCGCCATTCACCATGACCAAGCGCCGCGTGGTCTCTTGGTCGCTCATGCTCGGCGCCATCTTTCCAGACTCCGATGTCTTCCGCGATTTTTTTTCCAACGATCCGCTGCTCATGCTCACCTGGCATCGCAGCATTACGCACTCTTTGATTTGTCTCCCAATCTGGACCCTAATCCTGGCGGGACTCACTTTCCATCTCGCGCGCTGGCGAAAATGGAATGCTCCCTCTTATCTAGCGCTCTGCGGCATTTGGGCCGTCGGCCTTCTCAGCCACATTTTTCTCGACCTCATCACCACTTTCGGCACAATGATCTGGTCTCCGCTGCAGTGGTCGCGCCCCGCCTGGGATATTCTCTTCATCGTCGATTTCACGTTCACCGCCATACTTCTCATCCCGCAGTTACTGGCCTGGACTTTTGAAGATCCCGAACATCTTCGCCGCCGCGCCATCATCATGTGGCTGATTTTCACCCCCGCCCCATTTTTAATCTCCAAAATTGCGCAAATTGTCGGCGCGCCGATATCTGACGCCGCCATCATCGTCGCCACACTCCTCTTTGCCGTGTTATTTCTTTTGCCCGCTTTCAGCGGATGGGGCGAGCGCATCCCTTACCTCACTTGGAATCGTGCCGGCCTGGCACTTGCCTGCAGCTACCTCCTCGCCGCAACATTCGCGCATCACGTCGCTTTTCAGCGCCTCGAGCAATTCGCCCGCCGTGCTAACCTCCAAGTCGACAACATCGGTGCTCTTCCGTATCCGCCTTCGATCTGGCATTGGGATGGACTCATCCGCGGCCCGCGCGGCGTCTATGAATTGAACATGGATCTAAGCGAAGGCCTCTTCGACAAGGGTCTTTTCAACGAAAGCCTTTCCGATCCCGAAGTAATTCAGCACAAATATTTTCCTGATGCCTTTCCAAACACCTTTATCGACCAGGCGCGCAGCCTGCCCGAAGTCCAGAAAGTTCTATGGTTCGCGCGCTTTCCGGTCACCCGTTTTCATAAGGAAGGCCCCGAAGCCATCGTCGAATTCTCCGATCTCCGCTTCGCCCAAATTCGCAAAGATCGCGCTGCCTCCTTCACCTATCGCATCCGATTTTCGCAAGCGGGAGAAGTCTTATCGCAAGGCTGGGTCAAACGCTAAACTCCGACAATGTAATGGGTGAAACGCCTTTAACTCATTACATGGAACACGCCAATCGAACAAGCGCCGGTGTTTTTTATCCTGTAACTCTGATGTTCTGTTGAAGAAGTGTCGAAAAGCGTTAATTTCGCCTGGAGGATCCTGCAGTCGAGAATTTGCTTTTTCCGAAACCCGATGTAATGACCTAAACGCATTTAGTTCATTACACAGACACTGCAGCGCTAGCTTTTATACCAGCACTGTCTTGCGTGGACAATCCCTCAACGCCATCTATCTCGTTCGCAGTAGGTGAGTTTACTTCTTCAGACCACGCGGTTCGCTCTTCACCGCGTGGATCACCACTTGCCGCTCTTCACCCACACCAATACTTTCCGTACGCACGCCCGGCATATCTTTCAACGCTAGATGCACAATTCGCCGCTCGCGCGACGACATTGGATTCAGTTGAAACGATTGTTTCGAGGTCTGCACCCGCTCCGCCGCCACGCGAGCCGTCATCTTCACCTCTTCAAACCGCAGCGCCCGATATCCGCCGCTATCCAAATGAATCTTGTCATGGAACGCCGGTTCCAGCCCCAGCGCACGAAACGCCAAGTGCTCCAACGCCTTCAGCACTTCGCCGTTGCGCGCTAACAGCAGCTCTTTATCCTTGCCATCCATGTCTGCCAGCACTTCCGCTTCGCCTTGCTGGCTGCTCCCGGCACCCTCAACCACCCGCACCTTCACTCGCAGCTCAAATCCACCCGCCTTAACAATCCGTTCCAGGAACCCCCGCAGCTCTTCCGCTGCTATGGCTCGGTCCAGCTTCCCATCGCGTATCAGTTCTTTTGTCATCGTCGGCCTATGGGTGCAGAAAAAAGCACCACTCCGGATTCATCGCGGAATCCTGTGAAGCTACTTCTTGGCGCGGACAACCTTGGCTGGGGCAGGGAGCGGGTGGGTCCTGTTGAGATACCACTGTTGTACGATACCCACCAAACTGCTGGTCAGAATATACAACGCCAGACCGCTCGAAAACGGGAAAACTACAAACATGACCGCAAAGCTGATCGGCATGATCTTCATCATCTGGGCTTGCTGCGGGTCGGTGGTGGTCATCGGCGTCATCTTCGACACCAGGTACATGGTCACACCAACAACAATCGGCAGAATATAAAAGGGATCCGCTGAAGCCAGATCATGAATCCACATCCAGCTGGCGTGGCGCAATTCAATCGTGCCGCGCAGAGCCGAGTTCAATCCAAACCAGATCGGCATCTGCAAAAACATTTGGAAGCAGCCGCCCACCGGGTTAATTCCCTCGCGCGAATAAACGGCCATCACTTCCTTATTCATTTCCGCTTTGCGCGGATCGTTCATCTTGTACTTCTTATATTTTTCCTGGATCTGCTTGATTTCCGGCCCCACGCGCTGCATTTTCATCGTGGTTTTGTAGCTGGAAATGCGCAGCGGGAACAGCAGCATGTTGATAATCAGCGTCAGCACCACAATCGCCCATCCCCAGTTCGGGATGTACTTGTGCATCCACTTCAGCGCGTGAAACAGCGGGTCCGCGATGAATTCCATCCAGCCAAACTGCACCAGCGAATTCAGCGGTGGGTGCATGGCTTTCAGATCGTCATAATCCTTCGGCCCCACAAACACGCGCAAATTCATCGGCTGCGCGGATGTAGTCGTGGCCACTTCCGGGATGGGTTCAGACTGTTCCTTGCCCTTGACTGTCCGCGTAGACCACACCTTCCAATAGCGTGTCTGCAGGGGAGTGGACATCGCCTCCGTTGGCGCCAGGAACGTCGCCGTAAAATAACGGTCCTCAATCCCTACGAATGTTTTCCCGCCCTGCCAGATGTTGCCCCACTTCTCCGGTCCTTCCAGTTTCTTCGCCAGAAGAGTTTGCAGCTTCCCGTTTTCGCTGTAGAACGTGTTGATCGTCGTTGCTGGAGCAGGATCGGTCACTGTCCAATCGCCAAACCAGCCGCGCCACGCCAGTCCTGCCATTACGTGCGCGCCGTTGTAGGTGGTGGTCGTTTCCACGTTCACCACATACGAATGGTCGAAGTGAAACGTCTTGGTGATTTCCAGGTGTCCGTCGCTCCACGTAAATTTCAAATCTGCGGGAGCGGTCAGCGAATTGCTAGCTTCAGAAATCTTGTACAGCGCGCCATTTGCTGCCGTCTCCAGTTGCGGATCATCGAACACCAGCGAAAATGGCCAGCCACCTTTCTCATGCAGCAGCTCGGGATTGACCAGATCCAAAGTGCGCTGCTCCGACTTGCCTTTATCGTCCTTGTAATCGTCTTTATACTTCTTCAGCTTCCAGCTCTTCACCACGGCGCCGCGATTGGAGAATTCCACGCGGTACAGGCCGTTTTCCACCACTACGGTGCGTTCTTGCGACTCCGCCGTGGCAGGAACTGCTGCAACCGCCGCAGAAGTTTTGGCCGCCGGCGCAGAAGTAACTGTCGAAGGTGTAGTTGGTCCAGCAGATGTAGTCGCACCGGGAGTTGCCGGCGCTGTTTGCGCCGCCTTGTTCGTTTGCGGTTGATTCACCGGCGGCTTCGGCCCGAAAAATCGCATGTACCCCAAAAACACCACCACGCACAGAAGCGAGGCCAGCAGGAAGCGCACGTCCGGCGACAGCTTATCCTTGCCCGGTCCACCCGGCGGCAATACGTTCATTGGAGGCGTGCTCACAAGCGCACCTCATGCGTTTCGGCACAGCTAACGGCATTCGTATGCATCTCTTCCCATTTCTCCGGTACCGGATCAAATCCAAATTTTCGCGACAATGGATGGCAGCGCAGCAACCGCTTCGTGCCCAGCCACATTCCCCGCAATACCCCAAACCGTTCAATCGCCTCGTAGGCATAGCGAGAGCAAGTCGGCTCAAACCGGCAGCTCCCCGCAAACAGCACCGACAGGTAAGACTTGTAGACACTCAGCGCAAACAGTGCCGCGCGCACCCCGGCACTCTGCTCTTCTTGCGTATTGGAATTCAGGGAATCAGTCACAGATTCTTCACCAGCCGCAACAAATCGGCAGTCAGCAACGGCAGCGGCGCGTTCGCCACCGAGCTCTTTGGATGCATCACGAAATCCCATCCTGCGGGTATCTCCTGCCGGTGACAGCGGACTATTTCACGCAATCGGCGGCGGATGCGATTGCGCACCACGGCGCCTCCCAATGCTTTCTTGATGCTGAATCCGAAGCGGCTCAACGGCAAGTCATTGGGACGTACGAAGAGGGTGAAGTGGGAACTCGACCGGCGTTTCCCGCCGCGGTACACCGCGTCATACTCGCTGCGCCGCACCAGCCGCGCCTCGCGCGGAAAACTCAGCCCATCTTTCGCCGGCACTGCCTGCTGACCCTCGCCCGGATTAGGGCGTGAGCTTATGACGGCCCTTCTTGCGGCGTGCCGCCAATACTTTGCGGCCACCCTTGGTTTTCATGCGCGAACGGAATCCGTGTGTCTTGGCGCGGCGGCGCTTCCGCGGTTGAAATGTACGCTTTGGCAAAACAATTCTCCTTAGTTCCAGTTACGGCCGACAAGCTTCCCACAAACCAATGTAGTTGCCGGGCTCTAGCCCGGCCAGCCCGCTGTTCTTCAAGGCTCCTACCGCTCTCGTACCAGAAACAATGCCGCGCAGCTATCCGCCGCACGATCACTACCCTTGCTACGATGGCCGTGGGTTCGTCTTCGTCAAGCCGGTTGCCCGTTATCCAGCAGCTTTCCGAATCTACAAGTGTACTGTCCGCCCGCGCAAAGGGTCAAGAAAACCCCGGGGTAGCCTACAGGGCGGGGAAAAGTGATACAGCTGCTCTCAAACTGATTCGGGCAAGTTGCGCTGGTAAAGGCAGTCACATTAGGGAAATGCTACAAATCATGATTCATGCGGTGAGGCGGGCATCCCTATGTGGCTTTGTTTGGCCAATTTATACATTTCTCGTTGAGCGGATTTGCCAAGATATGCGTCGCAGAAAGCCTTAATCTTGAAAGACTCTTCAACAGTGATCGGCCTCAAGGGATTTTGTTTATTCTCCAAATCGGCAGCAAGAGCAATCAATGATTTCAATTCCGCCGTAAACTCTGGTTTGTTCCATAGCCCGTCCATTACAGATGAAATTGCAACATCAAGCGTCTCAGCTTTTCCATCCCAATCACCGTATGCCGCAAGAGCAGTACGGAATGCATTAGCAAATTCTACCAACGCTCCCGCACTAAACTGGCCAAAAATGTCCTTCTTCGCAAGCATTGCCAGACAGCGCATATATCTTCCATATACATTCGCTTGTTCTTCACTATCCAAGCACGTTGCGCTGCAGTGTTTCGTCTTCGGTTTTCGGCGCGCTTTGCTTCAGCCTCTGAGGTGTGAGAGGCCAGGCGACCCTTTTCTGCCGCTTTAATCAGTTCCTTTGTGCGATCAGGAATATTGCAGGATCTGCAGCGAATAAACCCGGCGGTGACCTTCCCTCCACATACCCTACACACGCGCGGAGGCCGGGGAGGACTCACAGAAATCTGATGAGGGACTCCTTTAGCATCGCGACGATGACTCTGCGTCAGATGAGTCGGGGCTGGCGTGCGTCTACCATTGTGTCGAACCGTAGACCAAAGAACCTTGGAAACCAACTCGGTAATCGGCGCAAGAATTTGACGCCAGGCTGGAGCACTTTCGGAAAGCCTTACTGCAAAGTGTGCCATCAAACGACACGACCCGTCCCGCTGTTCGAAGAACCACTCTCGCCTGAGCGGCTGGCTTTTTATCCATTCAATTAGAAACTCATCGACATGCGGTCGACCTACTTCCATCAAATCACAAGCCAGGCTATCGCGTGCATCGGTGTCGACGTGCAGAAAACCGATTCCAGGATCAAGTTCGACTGCAGCGGCCGAAAGCCTTGCCTCTGATTCGAGCAAAGCATAAAGATAATTCAACATTGCATTTGCTGGATTCACAGCGAGCCGTGGTGATCCGGTTAGAGGGCCGCTTCTACTCCAATGGGCAGAGTTTAATTGATATAGTCTATCTATAGAGAAGTTAATCTGAAATATGTGTTATCGATTATGAACCTGCGTCGGTAATTGAACATTCATATACAGGAGGGGTGGCTCATGGCGTTCGTAGAATTCACCCGAATTCTTCCGAAGAATAAGAAAGCGAAGTGGTCTGTCAACCCGAACAATGTTATCTATTTTCAGGAGCCGGTAGATAGCGACCTACAAGCCGGGTGCATGCTGTTTCCAGTGACTGGGCTGGAAATCTATGTCGCCGAATCATACCAGGACGTAAAAGCGAAGCTTGCAATATCTTGAACCCAGCGCACACAGGTGTATCACTTTTCCCCGCCCCATACGCTACCCCGTCAAGAAAAACCCGGGGTAGGTTATAGAGAGGGGAAAAGTGATATGCCCGGCCCCCACCAGAGCGACTCTTAGTAACCATCACTGCGCCGGTAAGATTACACCTGACTGCCCATCCAATGTCGCACAGATCCAAGAGCGGTCAAGTAACGCTTTCAAATCACCGGAAGGAACATCAAACGCTACAACTGTTAGGAGTGCGGGATTAATTACCAAGACAAAAGATTGCCGGGGAGGGTCCAGCACGAATGGAACTCTACAACTCTAGATGGTGATCCAGTGGAAGCCGCTTTGGAAGAAGGGACAATGTTCCATTTGCTCTATTGACGGAGCGAAACTGGTTAAGCGATGTGCGCTGCTCGATTTACGCCCTCACCGCAGGCCTTAGCCTTCGTTCCCCGCGGCTCGGTTGCAGGGCGGGAATTTGATTCGCCTTTTGTGCTGACGACGGATGATTGACCTTGGAAACACGGCCCCCACGCAACATCCGGCGATACGCTTCTGGCCATGACGGAATTTCTCCTGAGTCCTGGCTCCAATGCGTGACGGCGGCTTCGTCGCACCATTTCAGCAGTTTGGGCATGGCGCGAAGATGAGCTCCCGAGACGCGATACGCACTCATTGCCGCCTCCGTTTCCCATACGGTGACGGTCCAGAACACCTTTCGAGACATGCGCACGATCTTGCCGCCAAGAAAACCGACGCTGCGCTCCGCCTGGTTCGCAGAGCGGATCGCTCTCCACATGAATTGCGGTAGAAACAAAAAAGACCGCACTCGCAATCGCGTCACGGAAATAAACGCCATCTGCTCTAATTGCCCCTTCTAACTATTTACCACCAGCAAAGCGAACCCGTCGTAGCCCTTTTCGCCGACAGTCTGTATTTCCGTGGCGCTGACGCGTTTGTCGGTCGCCAGCAAATCATTGAACTGGCGCACTCCCTGAATGTCGGGGTCCTTGCTGTCGGCGTCGATCACCTTGCCATCGCGAATAATGTTGTCCACCACGATGACCGTGCCCGGGCGCGACAATTTCAGTGACCAATCCAAATAGGCGGGTATGTTTTTCTTGTCGGCGTCGATGAAGATAAGGTCAAACGGACCGCGCCGCTCTCCCACAAGTTTCGGCAGCGAATCCAGCGCGCTTCCCAGCCGCAGCTCGACTACATCCGCCAGCCCGGCCATCGCAAAATTCTCGCGCGAAACTTCCGCGTGCTTCGCGTCCATCTCCAATGTGATCACATGTCCCCCGGCAGGTAGCGCGCGAGCCATCCAGATCGTGCTGTAGCCGGCCAGCGTGCCGATCTCCAGAACATTCTTCGCGCCGCACATGCGCGCCAGCAGGTGCAGCAATTTCCCCTGCGCCGGCGAAACAGCAATCGGCGGCAGCCCCGCATCGATTCCGCTCTGCTGCGCCGCCGACAGCGCTGCATCTGCCGGAATCATCTTTTCTTTAATGTAACTGTCGACTGCGGTCCACAGTTCTTGCGTCATTGTGCCCTACCTCCACGAAATTGGCCGAGCAAGAATTCTAAAACCGCCAGCCGTACCCGACAATAAGCTGAATACTGTGGTTCAATCCGCCGCCTTGGTACACATGATTCGAGCCATTCACGTCGACTGTTTTTGTGCCGTAAAAAATGTGCGTATCGCCAGCCTCCAGGCGCAAGGTGCCATGTTCCGCGGGGTAGAACTCCACGATGCCGCCCAGATCCAGCACAATATTTGTCGAGCGGGCATAGGTGAACGTCTGCGCGCCATCACTGGGGCCGGTCACGCTGGTCACTGCCTGCGAGTAGCTGCTAAACCCAGGACGCACTTTGCCGAAAAATCCCACGTGGTTGCGACGAATGCCGCCCTTCACGCCAAACAATCCTTGAAAGATTTCACCGCCATCGTGTGGCCCAGCCGTGGTGCGGTTCACCGGAAAATACAGCACGTCGCTATCGAGATAGAAAACGCCGTACAGCCGCCGCGAAAAATATCCGCCCAGTCCGAGGTCCGTCCGCACGCCATTTGCTGAACCCTCGCGCACGCTGATCATGTTGCTGAACAGCGGGCCAAATTCCCAATTGCCGAAAACAGTCTTTTCCGGCTCGTTGTCACGTAACGTACCGGGCCGGTAGGCCACGCCAAAATTCAGCCGCGTCGTGTCCTCAATTTTTCCGATCGCGAATCCCGCACCGTTTGGCGTGGAGTAATGCTCGTTCGCCACGCGATACGGATTCCCGCTGATGTCTGCACGCAGCACCCAGCGCGGCGAAAGGTAATACTCGATCCCGCCGCCCAGGTTTAATTCAAAATAGGTCGGCGAAAATGTGCGGTTGCTGCCGTCGGGATTCCTGTTGTCACTCAACACATCGCTGAAGTGCAGCAACCCCGGCCGGATCAAACCGAACACCGAGATGCGCCGCGTCTGCACCACCTTGCCGCGTACGCCAAGTACCGCCTGAAAGGTTTGTCCACCCTGATTCAACAGCAACGAAGCTGAATGCTCCGGAAAGAAAGCAAATTCCGTTTCCAGCGCCAGCCGCCGGTTGAAGTTCCAGTCGAACCGCCCACCAAATCCTGGGAAATTCTTCCCGCCCCCGCCAACCGGCGTCTGCCGGATGGTTCCAAACTCACCGCCAATCTCCACCCGCGTGTAATTTTCCTCCGCAGCGCAGAAACGCGCAAAAAGAATCAGCATCAGTAGTCCGATCCACCGATGTAGGCCGCGAGGCCTAAACCTTCTTGCGGTATTCATCGTAGGCCGCCAGATAACGATCCACATCCTTGCGCAGCAAATAATATGGCGTAGACATGCGGACCTTCGACGGCAACCCGCCGCGTATCCTGATTTTCTTTTCCTTCCACAACCACAATTCCATATCCGGCATTTTCGACGGAGCCACCGTTACCGTGGCGATTCCGCAGCGAAGTGCCGGATCGGGCGACGTCCAGCTCACCGCGCCGCGCGACAGCATCTCTTTCAAAATATAGTCGGCCATCTGCCGGTGCCGCTTTTCAATTCGCTCCATGCCGATCTGATTGGCAAGTTCCGTTGCGGCGCGCAAGCCGCAAAGTGCCGGCACATTGGAACTTCCGAGGCGTTGAAAACGTTCCGCACGAATTTTGGGATTATCCCAACCCTCGGTAGCAATCGTGTTCCACAAGCGATCAATCTGCTCGTCGCGCACATACAAAAATCCCGTGCCCTTCGGTGCTTGCAGCCATTTGTGTGGGCTCGAGGAATAAAAGTCGCAGCCAATCTCCGCAATATTCAGGCGCATCATTCCCGGCACATGCGCGCCATCCACCGCGCTCAAGATTCCCTTGCTGCGCGCGAGCGCCGCAAGTTCTTTGGCGGGCAGCACCACGCCCGTCACCGTGCTGATGTGGCTGAAGAAAAGCACGCGCGTCTTCGGGGTGATGGCTTCGCTGAAAAGACTCAGCACCGTTGCCGCATCCGGCACCGGCTTCGGCAGCGTCACTTTCTTCACCACGATGCCATAGCGTTTCGCGCGGAGGTTCCACGGCTGCTCGCCGCCGGGATGCTCCTGATCGGTCATCAACACTTCGTCGCCGGGTTTCAGGTCAATTCCATTCGCAATGTAGCTGTTTGCTTCGGTAGCATTGCGGACCAGGGCCAATTCGTCGCGCGTGCAGCCAATAAATTTCGCCAGCGGATCGCGGAATTGGTTCCACGACGCGTAGCCCCAGATGGGATAGTCCTCGGGATCGGTCTGCGCCAGGCGTTCGGAATCGCGATAACCTTCAAAAACCGCGTTCAGCACCGGCACCGGCGAAGAACCGACCGTGCCGTTGTTCATGTACACTTCGTCTTCCGGGATCAAAAACTGTTTGCGCATCTCCGTCCAGTACGCTTCTTCATTGCTCGCGTACAGCGCATGCTCCGGAAGCTTTTCCGGCACCTGTCCCAGCATATCTTTGCAAACCTCAGGAAATCCCGCGCCACCCAGGGCCGCCACTCCCGCAAACGAAGAAAGAAATCCGCGCCGGTCGATCATTTCGCCTCCATAACAGCAACAAAGAGCCACCGGGGATTCTATCCTGACTTGCCGTTCCCGCGGGTTCTTTCGCTACATTCTCCGCGCTATACTTCTTTTTCCCCAAGTGGGGATGAGCCGGCCGTCCGAAATCGCCCAATGACCAGTCGTCTGCAGCTTCGTCTATTGCTCATTCTGTTCTGCGCCTGCGCATTGCTCGCGCCGGCCTTTGCGCAGAATCCGAATGGGACTTTGCGTGGCACGGTGCAGGACAGTAGCGCCGCGCGGATACCTTCGGTGACCATTGGCGTGCACAGCGGCGAATCGTCCTTCGCACGGGAAGCACGCACCGATGCACGCGGCGAATTCCGCATCGAAAATATTCCGGCTGGTTCCTACATAGTGACCGCGCAGGCGGGGGGCTTTGCCATGGCGCACGCGCAGGTCATTATCGCGGTCAGTTCCGTGCGCGAAATTAACGTAATTCTGCGACCTGAATCTGTCTCCGAAAAAGTCACCGTCACTTTGCCACAATCCATCACTGCCGAGCAGCTCGACACCGCCAGCGCCGTGCACGGAGCGGTCATTTACCGGCAGGACGTGGCAGATATTCCGTTGGCCGCGCGCAGCTTCGCGAATATTGCTTATCTCGCGCCCGGCACCGAACCCGTCGAGCCGTCGGATCCGACCAAAGCGCGTATCACTGCCGTGGCCACAGGCGGCAGTTCCGGCCTCAACAATGAAGTGTCCGTGGACGGTGCCGATAATTCCGACGACTACATTGGCGGCTTCCTGCAGAATTTTTCGCCGGATGCCATTCAGGAATTCGCTTTCCGCACAGCGCAAACCGATGCGGACACCGGACGCACAACTGCCGGGTCGGTCGTCATCACCACGCGCAGCGGCACCAACGACTGGCACGGTGATCTGGCATTTTACGAACGCGCTGCCGATCTGAACGCGCGCTTTCCGATCGATAATCCTGCGCCCGATCCCAAGCAGCCGTTCTCGCGCCAGAATTACGTCGGCACGCTGGGCGGGCCCATCGTCAGGGATCGGCTGTGGTTTTTCACGTCGCTGGAATACGTGCACGAAGATTCCAGCATCGCGTATAGTCCCGCCAGCGTGGAGCAGTTCGACGCGCTGTCGCAACTGGCCACGCTGAGGCTGATTCCCGGCGTCACTACGATTGATGTGCCCAACAGCGTGCCCATTCCGTTTCGCGATTACCTCGGCACGATTCGCTTGGACTGGGCGCAGTCCGACCGTTCGCGCTGGTTCCTCCGCGCCGCCACCGACACCTACACCATGGGCAATTCTTTGGTGCAGCAGGGAGCCCTGCCTTCCACGGGTTCTGCCGCGCACAACAATTACTTCAGTTTCGTCGTTGGCCAGCAGCTTACGTTTTCGTCGTCATGGTCTAGTTCGCTGGTGTTGAATGCCAGCCTGCTGCATCTGACGCAGTCGCGTAACTCAAATCTCGGATTTGCCCTCGCGTTTCCGTTTACCACCACCGCCAGCACCGTCACCGGGTTTGAAACCTACGGCGACAATCAGTACATCACCGCCATCACCGCGTTTCCCGTTTTGCGAAATCAGCAGAAATATCAACTTCGCTATGACATCAGTCACGTCGCGGGCCGCCACGCTACGCGTTTTGGCGTGAATTTTATTCATGAACCTGTATTGAGCGGAGCGCTCGCCGCCACTGCCGAAACGCTTGTCACCTTTCCACAAAATCCGGCGTTCTATACCAGCAATCCGGAAAATCTTGCGCAATTCTCAGCCGATTACACCGATGGAAGTGTGTTCACTCCGGCAGGCGACGGCAGTTTTTCGCAAAACGTGCAGCGCCTCGGGCTCTACGTCGAAGATTCCTGGCGCGTCGCTTCCGGGCTTACCGTGAACTACGGCTTGCGTTACGACACCACCTTTGGCTTGTTCATCGCTTCCGGTCACGATCAGAGTCTCAATCCCGCGCTGGCCACAGGCCTCGTCAACGGTATTCCTCACGATTACCGCAAGCAGGTTGCGCCACGCCTCGGCATTGCGCAGACTCTGGGCTCATCTCGAAAAACAGTTCTGCGCGCAGGAGTGGGAATTTATTTCAACGATTTGGCGCAGAATGGTTGGGTGAATGCGTTTCAATCTGTGAATGCAGGAAGCCTGCAAAAAGGCCCGACCGCCGCGGCGCTGATCGATCCGACATTACCATACCCCGTACGCTTTGCACGCCAGCACTGGCGTTCAGCACGAGCTTTCCTCCAACTGGCTGATCAGCGCCGACTGGACGCATGAAACCGGCATGCACGGCTATCGCAATTACGGCTACGAAGAGGCGAATGTTTTTCGCTCCGACAATCGCTCCAGCTACGACAGCCTCGCCTTGCGTCTGCAAGGCAACGTTTCGCGGCGCGCGCATTTCGTGGCGCACTACACGCTGGCCACCGCGAAAACGTGGGGCTGTGAAGTTGGCGAGCTGTTCGATTACGTTAATGGCGTTTGTGATCCGCAGAATCCGTTCGCTCCCGGCGATTACGGCCCGTCGGGCGAAGATGTGCGCCATCGTTTTGTGCTCGCGGGAACATTCCAGATTCTCAGGGGAGTTCAGTTATCCACGCTCGCGCAAGTGGAAAGCGCCCGACCCTATACCCTGACCACCCCTGCGGGTGATCGCGCAGTCGTGAACGGCGTGAAGACTTCGCTCGACGAATTTCGCGGCGCTGCCTACATCCAAGTGGATCTGCGCGTCAGCCGCCCATTTACTCTTCGCGATCGCTACGCGGTCACGCCGTTCATCGAATTCTTTAATCTCTTCGATCGCAACAATCCCGGCAACAATTACATCGCCGATATTTCCGCGCTGCCCACCACCGTGAATGATCTAACGAACGCTACTGCGTTCTGCCTGAATCCTGCGTGCACGCAAACGCAACCCATCACCAGTCTCAACCAACTGCGCGCTCCGGCTGGCGCGCTCGGCGATTTCTTTGGTCCCGGCACCACCGTCGGCATCCCCTTCGCCGCGCAGGTTGGCATCAAATTGTCATTCTGATCAGAACGCAAACGGCGATCTCATTAAACTAACATGCTCACCAAACCACGCTGGCTGTTGCATTTCGAAGGCGCTTCAATTTTCCTTCTCACGCTAGTTCTCTATTCCCACGGCCACTTCCGCTGGTGGCTCTACGCCGCGCTCTTCCTGACACCGGATCTTTTCATGCTGGGGTACTTGGCAAATGTGCGTGTCGGCTCAGCATTCTATAATTTTGCGCACACGCTTGTCTGTCCGGTCATTTTGGTCGCTCTTTCGTTGCTTCTGCCTGCGGCACAGTTGATGCCCTACGCTCTGATCTGGCTGTCGCATATCGGTTTTGACCGCACGCTGGGCTTCGGCCTGAAATATCCCACGCAGTTCAAGGATACGCACCTGCAGCATGTCTGACACGTCGGCCTGTTTCCTCTTCTGCGCCACTGTACGTGCATTGTCTTTGGGTATCTTGCACTAGTGGTATAGTCGGACCACGACGGATTCTAATTTCTTCGCGGAGAAAAATTCGTGCGCCGCTCTGCCCTGTGCCTGCTGCTATTCGTCTGTTCGCCTTTCTCGGCTACCGCCCAACAAGGTTCCGAGCCCGTAGCCGCAGCCATTGCGCAAGGAGATCTCTACCAATCAAAGCAAAAATTTGACCTAGCGCTGGACGCGTACCATCGAGCCGACAAACTCACTCACCACTCTTCCACGAGTGCTATCTGAAGATTTCCAACGTAGAACGCAAACTCGGTGATTTACCTTCTGCTCTGGACGACGCCAAGCGCGCCGTGAAAGCTGCCGGAGACAACAAGTCGCTTGCGATTCAGGCGCACCTTACCCGCGCCACTCTTTTGGTGCAGATGGCTGGTAGACCGACGGACAAGAAATTACGAGAGGCCGAAGAGGATATCCGCCAGGCGTTAGCCCTCGAACCCTCCACAGCCATTGCTCATCTCGACCTGGGAATTGTGTTGCTAAAGCAGGAGCGTGACCCGGAAGGAATTGCCGAATTGAAGTTGTATGTGGAGTCTCCGGGAGCCGATCCTTCGTCGCTCGCGGAAGCACGCCGAATTATGGCCAATCCGGTAAGGGCCCGTTCGCCGTTTGCGCCTGATTTTTCATTCACAACCGAGGAAGAACAGAATCTATCGAATGCTTCGCTGCGCGGGAAAGTAGTCCTCCTGGATTTCTGGGGTACATGGTGTCCACCTTGCCGTGAATCGGTCCCCATGCTGCGCAACTTGAACAAGAAGTATTCCGGCAAGGCCTTTGAACTCGTGGGTATCAGCTCAGATGACGACGTCGATGTGTGGAAGACATTCATCGCCGGACAAAAAATGAACTGGTCGGAATACATTGATCTGCAAAGAAACGTTTTGGATTCATTCAAGGTCGATTCCTTCCCAACCTATGTGGTGCTGGATAAGGACGGGGTAGTCCGTTTTCGCCAATCCGGCATCGGTCCGACCACCGAAGGCGATCTTGAAGAGGCAATTGGAAAAGCGCTTAAACGCGAACCCGATCCCAAGTTAGTTGCCGCATTGGCCGCCGAATCTCAGACGAGACCTGGGCCAGCACCCGCGGCGCAAACGTATACGGCGCCGCTAACTACGGTTGTCGTAACTGCGCCGACGGAACCACCCGCTGTCGAAGAACCACGGGAGATTCACCATCTTTCCCAAACAACGGAGTCAGGGATTGATGAGGGAGTTGTGATTGGAAATGTATACAAAAATCACGCCTTGCGCATGTCGTTTGAATTTCCACCCAACTGGATAGCAGCGAAACACGAGGTTCTGAAATTCTACAACGAGCGCGACACAGCTTCGACAAACGCCGCCATTCAGCAGCATCCGGAACTTGCGAATTCAACCAACATCTCAATCGCCAAACTGATCTTCTATGCATCAAAAAAGGGAGCGGGAGATGGCCAACGAATCGAAGTTCCCTCCATTCGTATTACCGCCTTGCCATCGCATGGCGCCCCACTTACACAGGAGAACTTTCAGCGAACAGCGACCCAGATGGCTGGGGCCAACTCGATGCGGATTATTGCTTCACCCTCCGGCTATCAAGTGGACGCCCATGCATTCTTTCGCGCAGATATGGAGCGGGCGACCGGAGCAAAATACTACACATCGTTCGTGCAGACGTTGGCGGGAGATTACTTGTTGCACATCGAACTTTTCGCGTACTCCAAAGAGGAACTGGATACCGTCGCTTCTTCCCTTCAAGCAATTTCTATCTCTAGCGACAATCCGTAAACCAGCAAGCACGGGCGATGTACCTTGGTTTCCAGAGTGGCCCCACCATCGTTTGACCCACTTCAACCCTCTAGTACAATAAAGATGCACTGGAAACCAGCGAGAGAACGTCTCTTTTGACTACCTTATGTTTGAGAACCTGACAGATCGGCTGCAACGAACATTCAAAAACCTTCGTGGACAGGGCAAGCTCACCGACGAGCACCTGGACGCCGCGCTGGCGGAAATCCGTGAAGCGCTTCTGGAAGGCGACGTCAACGTCGGCGTTGCAGACGAACTCCTCGCCAATATCCGCGCCAAGGGACTCGGCACGGAAGTCATGCTGCAACTTTCGCCCGACCAGCAGGTCATCAAAATTGTTCGTGACGAACTGCTCGCGCTTCTCGGCAAACATGCCAAGCCGCTCTTCGCGTCGCGGCCTCCTTCGGTCTGGATGATCGTCGGCCTGCAAGGTTCCGGTAAGACAACCACCACCGGCAAACTGGCCAAGTGGCTCACACAGCACGGCCATCGCCCGATCGTGGTTTCCACTGACGTGTACCGCCCCGCAGCGCGCGAACAGCTTTCGCAAGTCGCCAAGTCCATCGGCATTTCCGTGTGGCCGGCCACCGGCACGGACAAGCCGCTGGAAATCGTTCGCGGCGCAATCAAAGAAGCAAAACTCTCCGCTAGCGACGTGGTTCTGGTGGACACCGCGGGCCGCCTGCACATTGACGATGAGTTGATGAACGAGCTTTCCACGCTGAAGAAAGAATTGCAGCCGAGTGAAATGCTGTTCATCGCGGATGCCATGGTTGGACAAGACGCGGTGCGCAGTGCGGGCGAATTTCACAAACGCCTCGGTCTCACCGGGGTGATTCTCACCAAACTCGACGGCGATGCACGCGGCGGCGCGGCTCTTTCGATCGGTAAAGTTACCGGCGCGCCGGTAAAGTTCGTAGGTCTCGGCGAAAAATACGACGCGCTCGAAGGTTTTTATCCAGAACGCATTGTTTCACGTGTACTGGGTATGGGCGACATTCTTTCGCTCATCGAACGCGCGGAAGGTGCATTCGACAAGAAGGCCGCGCTCGAGCTCGAACGCAAGCTGCGCAGGGAAGAGTTCACACTGGAAGATTTTCGCGATCAGCTGAAACAGATCCGCAAAATGGGTCCGTTGGACCAGCTTGTCGACATGTTGCCAAAAGTCGGTCCATTGCAGAATATGCCGAAAGACGCGCAGGTGGACGAAAAGAAGCTGAAGCAGGTCGAAGCCATCATCAATTCCATGACCAACGAAGAGCGCCGCGACCACAACGTGATCGACGGCAAACGGCGCAAACGCATCGCCAAGGGTAGTGGCACCACCGTGCAGGACGTCAATCAGGTGGTGAAGCAATATCTGCAGATGCGCACGATGATGAAGCAATATGGCGCCCTCGCCGCCCGCGCCAAAATGAAGGGCCTCGGCAAACTCGCGGGCCTGGGCTAGCCTGTGTAGCGGCCGCCTCTGAGGCGGGCGCAGTTATTTCTGTTTTTCAGCGAGTACCAACTCCGCGACCTTTTCGGCGAGCGCCTTTGGATTCACGTCGTTGCGATTGCACAAAATCACAATCGTTACGCCATCCGCAGTGAATCGCTGGATCACGTTGTGGAACCCTTCCGTGCTTCCCGTGTGCCACATGCACGCGTGATCCTGATAGGAATTCAGAAACCAGCCAAAGCCATACGAAACGGGTTTGCCGGGTGCCAGGTTGTCTTCATTCTCTTCGTTCGGCCAGTGTGGCTCCGAACCATCCGCCAACCGCACAGGTGTAAGCGCGGGGGCCATCTCCGCTGCGCTCAGCAAAGTATGATTCTGCAAAGCGTCGTCCCACTTCGAGAGATCCTCAAGATTCGAGTAGATTCCGCCATCGCCCAACGTCGCCGAGGTCGAACTCTGGTCGTCCACGGCAAAGAGGTGTGCCCGCGCGCCAGGATCTTGTGGCAGCGGAGAGTGGCCGAACGCACGATTGGAGATTTTGTTCTTTCCCTTCAGATAGACCACGGAATGTTTCATGCCGGCGGGAGCAAAGATCCGCCGCTCCACAAACTCCGCGTATGAAGTTCCCGATTTTTTGGCGATGATCATTCCCAGAACAACGTAGCCCGAATTGCTGTATGCCCAACTGGTTCCCGGTGCAAATTTCCCGGCCGTCTGCTGCTTCAACAACACCAACACTTCGTCGTCCTGGATTTGATGATTGGCCGACCAGCGCTGCCCGGATTTCTTCTCCAGTGCTTCCATCAATTCTTCATAATCCGGCAATCCGGAACTGTGCGTCAGCAGGTGCCGCACGGTTATCGCTTTACCGTAGTCCGGGAAATCCGGCCAGATGTCCGTCAGGCGATCTTCGTAGCGAAGCTTGCCGTCATGCACCAGCAGCATGATGCCCATGGCGGTAAACTGCTTGGTGTCGCTGGCCAGTCGAAAGTTTGTAACGGGGTCGAGCTTGGTGGCTTTGCCAAACTCCCTCACGCCGTAACCTTTTTCAAAATAAGCACTTCCGCCCTTTTTGACCAATATGGCAAGTCCGGGATCTGTCCCGTGGGTCCCTCGCGAGACGATCGTGTCGATCTGTTGGCGGATTCCCTGGTCGTCTGCAGCTCGCAAGGCGGGATGCGAAATCAGGAATAGGAAGGCTATAGCCAGGATCGAAAGCCGCGCAACGCGCATGGGTTCCACCTCAGGTAAAATGGGAGGATATCACCGCTCCCGCTTGTTTATATGGCCGTAACGTAGTAAAAGGCATTCTCTCCCATCGCCCAAGGACGCCATGTCTCGCACTTCTCTCCAGGATCCGCGGCTCTATCTCAATCGCCATCTGCAATGGATGGCGTTCAACCAGCGCGTGTTGGAAGAGGCTCGCGATCCCAGCAACCCCCTGCTGGAACGGGTAAAATTTCTCGCCATCACCGCAAATAATTTGGATGAATTTGTGGAAGTCCGGGTCGCCAGCTTCCTGCAGAAAATTGAACATGGTTCGCAAAGCATCAGCCCCGATGGCCACACGCCTAGCGAAGAGCTGGCACAGCTTTCCGCCGCCATGCACGTGTTTGTCCGCGATCAACACAAATGCTGGAACGATGAACTGGTGCCACTGCTGGCGCGGCACGGCATTCGCGTGCTTTCGCTCGACCAGGTCCACACCAAAGCGGCGCACATCGCGAAGACCTTTTACGAACGCCGGGTGTATCCCATGCTCACGCCGGTGACGGTCGATCCGTCGCACCCTTTTCCGCATGTTTTGAATAAGGCGCTGTGCATCGCGTTTCTGCTTCGCCGCCGTCGCCACAAAAGTGAGAAGCCATTCTTTGGTGTTCTCACCGTGCCACGCGCGTTGCCGCGCCTGTTGCGCGTGCCCAACGGCGACGACAGCATTCACTATGTGTTTCTGCAGGACATTATTTCCGCGTACGCGGAAAAACTTTATCGTGGCTACGAAATTCTGGCTTCCGCGCCGTTCCGCATCACCCGCAACAGCAATCTGTATCTGGAAGAGGAAGAAGCGCGCACTTTGTTAGAGGCAGTCGACTCGCAAGTAGCACAACGGCGCAAAGGCGATGCGGTACGCCTGGAAATCGAGGCGGGCGCGCATCCGGAAATCATCAATCGCCTGGTTTCCACGTTCGATCTGGATGAATCGCTGGTTTTCCGCGTGCCCGGCGTCGTCAATTTGCAGAGGCTATTTCAGTTGTACGAAGAAACCCCGCGTCCGGATCTAAAGTATCCAAAGTATGTTCCGCGGCAAGTACAAATTGGCCATGATACGGATTCGCTGTTTGAAACGCTCCACCGGCAAGACATCCTTCTGCACCACCCATACGATTCGTACGATCCGATTGTCAATTTTCTGCAGACCGCCGCACATGACCCCCGCGTTCTGTCGATGAAGCAAACGCTGTACCGCACCAATTCGGATTCGCCCATCGCCAAATCTTTGCTGGAAGCGGCCGGGAAAAAAGAAGTCACCGTTGTTGTGGAATTGAAGGCCAGTTTTGACGAGGCCTCCAACATTCGGTGGGCGCGCAGCTTTGAAGATGCGGGCGTGCAAGTATTCCACGGACTTGTGGGTTTGAAAACACATGCGAAACTTGCGCTGATCGTGCGCAACGATCCTGACGGGAAAATGCGCCGCTATGCGCATCTGGGTACCGGGAATTACAATCCCTCGACGGCGCGTTTTTACAGCGACCTCAGCCTGTTCACTAGCGATGAGACGATCACCTCGGCGGTGAGCGATGTCTTCAATTTCCTGACGGCGCACGCGGAAAAATCCAATTACCTGCCGCTGCTGGTGGCACCCAAAGATCTGGCTAAAACTTGCCTCGCGCTGATTGAGCGCGAAACGCGCAACGCGCGCCGCGGGCGGCCCGCGCGGATAATCGCCAAATGCAACGCGATCGTAGATCCACCCATTATTCGCGCGCTGTATCGAGCCTCTCAGGCTGGAGTGCAGATTGACCTGATCGTGCGCGGACAGTGCACGCTTGTGCCCGGACTGCGCGGCATCAGCAGCCACATTCGCGTGCGCAGCATTGTCGGCCGCTTCCTGGAACACAGCCGCATTTTTTATTTTGAGAACAACGGCGATCCGGAAGTGTATCTCGGCAGCGCGGACTGGATGCCACGCAATTTGTACGAACGAGTGGAAGTGCTCTTTCCCCTGAGCGATCCTCGATTGAAAGAACGCATCTGCGAAGAGATTCTACCCGCGTATCTGGCCGACAATCGCAAGACGCGTATCCTGGGATCAGACGGTCTGTATACGCGAGTGCCGCGCGGCCCGAAAGTGAAATCATTTTCGGCGCAGGAGCACCTGATGCACCTTGCGCACCCTGCTGTTGACGGTTCGGGAAAGTCTCACGAGCCGCAGATCGCCGTCGCCTATACTAAAGAACAGGAAGTAACCGCCCCCCCGGATACCGCGGAAGCGCCTGAACTCGAAGAAATACAGGACTCCTTAAATGCAACCGTATGATCTGATTGTCATCGGCTCGGGGCCGGGCGGGCAAAGAGCCGCCATCCAGGCAGCAAAAGCGGGCAAGCGTGCCGCCGTGGTGGAGCGGCAGACCATGGTGGGCGGCGTGTCCATCAACACCGGCACCATTCCCAGCAAGACCATGCGCGAAGCGGTGCTGCATCTCTCCGGTTTCTACGACCAGGTTTTCTACGGCGCAAGCTATCACGCCAAGGAAAGCATTACCATGAGCGATCTCAGCTTCCGTGTGAATCGCGTCATTGAAAACGAAGCGGCCGTCTTGCAAGACCAGTTGCGCCGAAATGGCATCGATCTTTATCACGGTGTCGGATCGTTCATCGACCCGCATCACATCCGGGTTGAAAACACTACCGGCTACAACGAACTGGAAGGCGAATATGTGGTCATCGCCACGGGCACCAAGCCCGCGACCGATCCAAACGTGCCGATCAACGGCCGCACCATCATCAACAGCGACCAGATTCTGACTATGCCCACAGTGCCGAAAACGCTGATCGTCGTTGGTGGCGGTGTCATCGGCGTGGAATACGCATGCATGTTCGTTACGCTGGGTGTGCGCGTCATCGTGGTGGAAAAGCGTCCGCGCCTGCTGGAATTTGCCGACGCGGAAATGGTGGAAGCTCTCAGCTACAACATGCGCGACCGACGCGCCACGATGCGTTTGAACGAAGAAGTAGAAAGCGTGGAAGAGCTGCCCGACGGCAAAGTCGCCGCGAATCTGGTCAGCAAGAAGCGCATTGTTGGCGACGCGTTGCTGTATGCCGTGGGCCGCAAGGGGAATATCGATCGACTGAATCTGGCTGCGGCTGGTATCGAGGCTGATGACCGCGGCCGCATCAAAGTGGACGGGGACTATCGCACTTCGCAACCACATATTTTTGCTGTCGGCGACGTAATCGGCTTTCCCAGTCTTGCGTCCGTCTCCATGGAGCAGGGACGCATCGCCGCCGCGAAAGCATTTGGCATTCAGGCCGAATCCGATCCTGCAGGCTATCCGTATGGCATCTACACCATTCCGCAGATTTCGTTCATTGGCAAAACCGAAGAACAACTGACGGAAGAGGACGTGCCCTATGAAGTGGGTGTTGCCTACTACCGTGAAATTGCCCGCGGCCAGATTACGGGCCAGACCGAAGGCCGCCTGAAGCTCCTGTTCCACCGTCAGACCCTCGAGCTGTTAGGTGTACATATCTACGGGGAAGACGCGGCGGAACTGTTGCACATCGGGCAGGCGGTGCTGCTGCTGAAGGGCAAGATGACCTACTTCATCCAAACTGTCTTCAACTACCCCACCCTGGCCGAGTGTTACAAAGCCGCCGCGTTCAATGGGTTGAACCGCCTAGGGTAGCTACAACGCGGCCAGAACAGTTGCGACGTTTTCCCCGGAATCAACGGAATACAGGAAAATCCGTATCCCGAATTTCTTTGTTTACAGACACGGAAACATTGCCGGGGGCCTTACACTCACGCTAGAATGGAAAGCTCTAGGAGGAAGTGTTTAGTGTTAACTATTCGTTTGGCCAGAATTGGCAAGAAGAAGAAACCGTTTTACCGGGTTGTCGTGATCGAACGCACGCGCGCTCGCGATGGTCGAGTCCGCGAAGCCGTTGGCACTTATGATCCATTGAAGAAGCCGGCGGAAGTGAAGTTGGATGCAGAACGCATCAAGTATTGGTTAAGCGAAGGGGCTCAGCCAAGCGATACCGTTCGTAGCTTTATCAAGCTTCAAAAAATCGCATAGCTCGATAGTGCAGCTCAAAATCACGCTCGTACGCTCTTCTAGCTCAGGTCACGGTGGTCGGTTGATTCGCGCGTCCTCTGGCGGGTAAGGGAGGGGTCGCAGGCAGTTGCTCGTTCACATGAACGTTCGCGCGGAGGACCCTATGAAGGAACTAGTTGAGGAAATAGCAAAGGCGCTGGTTGATCACCCGGAAGGTGTTCAAGTCAAAGCCGTTGAAGGGTCACAAGTGACTGTGCTCGAATTGCGTGTGCATCCCGAGGATCTGGGGAAAGTCATTGGCCGCCAGGGACGCACCGCGAAAGCGATTCGCACGCTGTTGGGTGCGGCGGGCATGAAGATTCGCAAACGATTCACACTAGAGATACTGGAAGATTGAGCGATTCCCCTGAAACAAAACAACGCTGGGTGCAGGTAGCCCGCATTCTGCGCGCTCGCGGCAACAAGGGCGAAGTCGCCGCGGAACTGCTTACGGATTTCCCCGCGCGGCTGGCCACTCTTGCGCAAGTGTATGTTGCGAAAGAGCGGCAGGAACCCACGCCAATTGCTCTGCAGCGTTTCTGGATTAATCAAAGCCATCCCGGCCAGGGCGTATTCCATTTTGCCGGCTCTAACAGTATTTCTGACGCAGAAAAGTTTCGCGGCTTAGACGTGTTTCTGCCGTTCGAGCAGCGGGTGGGCTTGCCCGCAAGGCAGTATTTCGTCACGGATTTAATCGGCTGTACCGTGTTCGAGAATCCTCAGGCGCCACCCAAACTTGCATCTGCTGCCTGTGCCGCGGAGGTTGCACCGTCGGTGCTCGGAACGGTCCGTGATGTGTTTTTCCCTGGAGAGGGCCAGCCGGGCACGCCGTTGCTGCAGCTGGATTCACCTCAAGGAGAACTGTTGATTCCGCTGGCCGAAGATATTTGTACGCGAATTGACACCGCCGCCCGTCGCATCGATGTAACCTTGCCTGAGGGTTTGCGAGAGTAGTACGTCCAGGAGTCGTTCGGTGTTCTGGCGATTAATCAAGACGGCGATCTTTACGGTTGTGTTTCCGGGAACTGTTTGTGGGCTCTTGCCGCAAGTCTTGAAGAAAAACGCGGTAATCCGTTGGGTTCCGCTGTCGATTCCAGGTCTGGTGTTCGTCGTAATTGGAGCGGCCATCTACTTTTGGTGCGCCTGGGATTTTGCGGTGAAGGGGTTGGGGACTCCGGCGCCCATTGATGCGCCCCGCGTCCTGGTGGTCAAGGGTTTGTACCGATTCACGCGGAACCCGATGTATGTAGGCGTCTCCTCAGTGATTCTGGGCCAAGCCATCCTTTACGCGTCAACGTCCATCGCCGTTTATCTGCTGTGCGCAATCGGCGCGTTCAATTTGTTCGTGATGTTCTACGAAGAACCTACGCTGCGACGGCTTTTTGGCGAGCAATACAACGAATATTGCCGCAGGGTGCCGCGCTGGATTTTTCCTTTGCCGCGAGCATGACAACTGTACCCTTCGTTCATTAGACTTCATAGCGATGCGATTCGACCTGATCACGATCTTCCCGGAATTTTTTGTTGGGCCGCTGGACCACGGCATTGTGCGCCGCGCGCGCGAAGCGGGAATCGCCGAAATCGACATTCAGGATCTGCGCGAGTTTACCCGGGACAAGCACCGCACCGTGGATGATCGTCCGTTTGGCGGCGGCGAAGGCATGGTGTTGAAGCCGGAGCCACTGTTTGAAGCGATCGAAAAACTTTTGGGTCATGGCGTTGGCACGGCGGTCGAACCGGTCGCTCGCGATCACAAGGCTGCTGTCGTATTGATGTCCGCGGCGGGACGCTTGTTCACGCAGGAAACCGCCAAGCGCTATGCGCAACTGGATCGATTGATTCTTATCTGCGGGCGCTATGAAGGTGTCGACGAACGCGTGGCCGAGCATTTGGCCGATGAAGAAGTTTCTGTGGGCGATTATGTTCTGAGCGGTGGCGAAATGCCCGCTGCGATGATTATTGATGCGGTGACTCGCCTGCTTCCCGGGGCGCTGGGCAACGAAGCCTCCACGCAAAACGAATCGTTCCAGGATTACGTTACGGCACCACAGGTCGGCGTGCCTGGTCCGCCGCGTGGACGCGAAGTGCTCCTCGACTATCCCGCACTACACGCGCCCGGCCGAATATCGCGACTGGAAAGTGCCCGGAGGTCTTGATTGGCGGAAACCACGCAGAAGTGGCTAAGTGGCGGCGCCAGCAAGCGTTAGAGAAGACGCAGCGAAACCGCCCGGATCTCTTGCGATAAACTCAGCAGAAAACGGCTAGGCAAGTTGCGCCATTCCCGCTATAATTACAGTTTGTCTTTGATGTGCATGCCCCGCCTGAGTGGGTCTGCAGGGAATACAGAAATGAATCCGGTAATTCGTAAGTTGCATGAAGCGCAATTGCGCAAGGATCTTCCCGAGTTTCGCGCCGGTGACACCGTGCGCGTCAACGTCCGCCTGCTGGAAGGCGAAGGCGAGAAGGTCAAGGAACGCATTCAGACATTTGAAGGCGTGGTGATTTCCAAGAAGGGCCGTGCCAGCAGCGCCACCTTTACGGTACGCCGCGTAAGCTTCGGCACCGGCGTGGAGCGTATCTTCCCGCTGCATTCGCCTGCGATCGCTTCGATCGACGTGGTCGGCAAGGGCAGTGTGCGCCGTTCGCGCTTGTATTACCTCCGCAACCTCCGTGGCAAGGCCGCCCGCATCAAGCGCGCCGCCCGCGAGGAAGCCGCTCCAGTCGACGCCAAGGCGTAATAACGTATCGCTGTTTAGTTTCCGAGGGACCTGCCGCGCGGCAGGTCCCTTTTTTATTGGATCGAGAGAGCCCTACTGCCGCACTGCAATGTCGGAACGCCCAATGGATAACCGGCGGGATTATGACTCGTAATCGATTATGAGACTCGAAGGCCCGGTAAAGCTCGAGTCAACACTGCCAGTCCTGGGCACCGTGCAATATACATACAATAAAGAGGGCATCGATGCTGGTTTTGTAGACAATGAGATAAGGCCGGTCACGAATTGCTAATTCTCGTGTTCCTTCCTTCTTGCCTGGGCGGCCACGGTTCGGATAGTTGTCGAGATTGGCAGCAGCTCCATAGATTTCGCGTATCAAACGGACGGCGTGTTCCGGAGTTCTCTCAAACAGATAGTTGGCAATGCTATCTAAGTCCGAGGAGGCCGCCTGCGTCCAGCGGACATGCAGCAGGTGTGCCGTTGTTTCTGAACGATCAGGCCTTCCACACGTGCGACAATTTCTTCGTGTTCTAGAACTTCACCGTTCTGGACCTGTGCCAGCCCTTTTTCGACCTCGCGAACAAACCATTCGTCATCGTCGACGAGGCGTTCCAGAGCCTCTTGCACCAAAGAATCGCGTTCGCGCCCTTGCTGCGCAGCGATGCGGTCGAGTTATTCTTGTAATTCCGGTGAAATCTTCACTTCCATAGCGTCAATGTAGGCGTCGAGTCAGTTCCTATCAAAGCGTTCTGCATGGTCTTCAGTCGACCGTGGAAGATGAAATGGGACGTGCTAAACTCGCAGCGTCAAACCTGAATGTATGACGCGACTGTGCTCATCCCGTTTTGAGCTGGCGGCGCGCAAGCTTGGCTGGACCCGCATTGCGGGGATCGATGAAGCCGGGCGTGGCGCGCTGTTTGGACCCGTCGTCGCTGCCGCCGTAATTCTCAATCGCAAACGCCGCATCGTTGGTCTCGATGACTCAAAGAAACTTGCCCCAGAGCGCCGCACGGAATTGGCGGAGAAAATTCGCGAGCATGCGATTGCCTGGGCGGTGGCTGAAGTCGATGCGCAGCGCATCGACGCTTGGAATATTTATCAAGCCAGCCGGCAGGCCATGACCGCCGCGTTGCAGCAGCTCACGGTGCAGCCAGATTACCTGCTGATCGACGCCATGGTGCTGGATGTGTTGATCGAGCAGAAGTCGCTGATCAAAGGTGACGCGCGCAGCGTGTCCATCGCGGCGGCTTCCATCCTGGCAAAGACGCATCGCGACGCGCGCATGATGGAATGGGATGCGGTCTACCCGGCATACGGCCTAGCTCAGCATAAGGGCTATGCCACAGCGGAGCATTTGGCGGCTCTGCAGAAGTGTGGGCCTACGCCCCTGCACCGGCAGTCGTTCGCCCCTGTAAGAGAGTCACGTTGCTGGGCGGCGGGAGCGGTCCAGGAACACCTGCCGCTGGAAATCTGGCCGGCGCGGTCCTAGTACTCGTTCGCCCGTTCTTCGCCCCGGAAGTATCGTATCTGTTACGGGGATAACTGCCTGTTCACAACCCGCCCCGGTTTCGTTGACGCCCCACATTCGCCAGCGTAGCGTGAGTTGTACGGTTGCAGATGCTCCAGCGCCTGCAACACGCCAGGAGAAAGTCGCGGGTGGCTTTCGCGGGGAAGCCGTCCCAGTTTGCGCATGGCCTACAACAAGAGCAAATACGTCGAAGCGGCACAGAAACTGTTGAACCAGGGCAAGGTGGCGCAAGCCATTGCCGAGTATCAACAGATATTGAAGTACGAGCCGAGAGACCAAGTCACCCTGATGACCATCGGGGAACTGTACATTCGACAGGGCGAAACATTTCAGGCCATCGATTATTTCGAGCGGCTGGCGCAGCTGTTTGTCAGCGACGGATTCCTGACCAAAGCGATTGCGGTTTACAAGCGCATTGCGAAACTTGCGCCGGAAGAGATTCGTCCGCTGGAAAAACTGGCCGACCTGTACGTGCAACAAGGCGTGATGAGCGAGGCGCGGCCGCTGTTCCTGCAACTGGCGGAACTTCACCTGAAAAATAACAAGCAGCCGGAAGCCGTTGCCTTGCTGAAGAAGCTGTTACTGGCGGAACCGGACAATTTGCGCATTCAGGTGCGCCTGGCGGATCTGTATTCGGCCATGGGGCAGGCCGGCGAAGCGGTTGAAGTGTATGTTTCCGCGTCGCAGCGGGCACTGGCTCGCGGCGATCAAGCGGAATGCGAGAAGCTGGCCGACAAGGCCCTGCAGCTTAATCCGAAGCATCTGGATGCGCTGATCGTTAAGGCGCGATCGTTCTCTTCGGTGGGCAACGTCACGCAGGCGGCGAAAATTCTGGAGCAAGTTCCGGACCTGGAAAAAGGCGGCGAGCCGGCCGAACTGCTGCTGGATCTCTACCTGAAGAATGCCAAGTGGGACGAAGGCACGGCGCTGGCCTTGAAGATTTTCTCCAGCGACGAAAAGAATTTCGGCGCTACGCAAAAGGTAACGCAGGCGTTGCTGGAAGAGGGGCAAGGCGAGCGCGCCATGTCTCTGCTTTCCCGCATACGCATTCCGATGATCGACGCCGGCGAGCACGAAGGTGTGGTGCACCTGCTTACGGAATTGGCGGCGCGGCTGCCAGGCCGATTGGAGCCGCTGGAGTGGCTGGTCGATACGTTCGGGCGGACCAGCGATTCGTTCCGATTGCCGGATGCGCTGGCGAATCTGGGTGACGGACTGGTGGCAGCGGCAAAACTGGATCGCGCCAAGGAAACTTTCGAGCAACTGATGGAACGCGAGCCGGAAAGCGAATCGGCAAAGCGCAAGTTGAATGATGTACTTCGCAAGCTGGGTTTGCTTGCCCCGGAAGTCAAGCCGATGGTGGTGGCGGACCAGTTAGGAATTCCGGAAACGTTGCAGGCAGAAATTCAGAAACCGGAAGCGACCTAAATTGCGGCCGGAGTTCGGAAGCGACCCACGCCGGAGGTTGCGGCACAGAACGCAGCGATGGTCCCGGCTGAACCGCAACTGGACGAAGAAACACAGAGATTTATCGCGCAGTCGCTGACGGACGTGGATCTGTTCGCCAGCTATGGATTGACGCAGAAAGCGATCGGATTGCTGGAAGCGATTCTGCGGCGCGCCCCGATGCACACGCCGACCCTGGAAAAGCTTTTGGACTTTGTGCTGGGCGCGGGCGACGACCGGCGAACAGCGGAACTTGCCGCGCACCTGGAACACATTCACGCGGAGCGCGGAGATGCTCGCAGCAGCGAGCGATTTGGCGAATTGCGGCGGCGGTTCCAGCGCGCCGCCGGTTTGACCGACGACGAGATCGCGGCAGCAGTTGCGGCGGCGATGCCGCAGCCCGTGGACGCGGTGCCGGTGGAAGAGGTACGAAGCCATATCCGGAGAAAGCGCACAAGCGGCGGCACAAGAATTTCTGGCACAGGCGGTGGAACCAGAGACATTGGAAGTACCTGCTGAGGCGGTGGAAGCCGCTCCCGGGAAGTCGCGGAACCGACTCCTGTTGCCGCGAGAATCCTCCCAACTCCAACTGCTGCGGAAGAAATTCCTGCTCCGGAATTCGTGGAAGACTTGCCGGAAATAGAAATTATCGAAGAGGCGCCGGCGGTGCCGGTTGCCACCGCTGCGGAAGAGACTACGGAAGAAGTCGACCTTTCGTCTGAGTGGGCTTCCGTGCTGGAAGAGACGAAACAGCCTGAGGACAGAGCGAAACCTCGGGTGGCTGCCTCTGCCTCCTCCGAGCAGCGAAAGGTCGAGCCGCCGCACTGCGGCTGCTGAAGCCCGCTGCGGCTTCCCAACCCGAGCCGCAAGTTCGCGGCGCCGGCCCGTGCCCCCGCTCATGACGGACGCCCTTGAATTTGAAGTGCCCGTGGAACCGGTGAAACTGGAAGACGAAGGGTCATTGTTCGCGGAAATTTCTGCCGAGATTCCGAGAGAGGCCCTGTCGGAAATTTCTTCACCTCCGGCTGGAACAGTTACCCCGCAAGCGTTGCACGAAGTTCCGGAAGTACACGCTGCCGAATCACTGTTGCCGGATGAAGAGTTGACGGCCCTGCCGGTGCCGGATCACAGCGACGTTGCAGCAGAAGGTCCCGAGCCACAGTTGGAAGTGCCGCAGGCGGCATTGCCGGAACCGGTGGCACCCGAACCGGAATTCGAGTTGGATCAGGATTTTGAACTGGTTTTGGAACCAGAGCCAGTTGTACCTGCACACGAAATGCTATCGCAGATTCCCACAACGCCACCGGTCCCCAAGAAGGAAGAAACGGTGGAGTTGCACGCTTTGGACCGCCAACGAGGAACAAGGCGCCGCACGCGTGAATGGGAAGGACTTCACTTCCGAACAGTTCCTGGCCGACCTTGCCAACGAGATCGATCAGTTGGGGCTGGGAGAATTTGAGGAAAGCAAGACCACATCCGCAAACCGAGTAGAGGCGCACCAAGAGATGGCCAAGGCGCCAGCGTCCTCAAACGGCGATCTGGATTCCGGTCCGCTGAAAGAAGTTTTTGAAGAATTCCGTACGGAACTGGGAGAGATGGGTTCCGACGACGAAGATCTGGAAACGCACTACAACCTGGGTATCGCTTTCCGGGAAATGGGTTTGTTGGAAGAAGCCATCGGGGAATTCCAGAAAGTTGCAAAAGCCAACGATCGCGGCAAAGCGTTCCGCTACGCGATGCAGTGCTGCACCTTGCTGGGACTGGCGTTCATGGAAAAAGGCCAGCCGGCGATTGCGGCAATCTGGTACGAGCGCGCTTTGCAGACACCCGGCATCGATTCGGAAAGTAAACTCGCATTGCGGTATGATTTGGGTGTGGCCCAGGAGTCGGCCGGCGATCTGGAAGCGGCAGTCAAAAGTTTCTCTCAGGTCTATGCCGTGAATATTGATTACCGGGACGTGGCAGATCGAATCGCGGCGCACCAGAAGCCGGCAGTCTAAACACCTGTCCACTCCAGAACAAGGGTCGCCCCACTTTTCATGAATCGATTGCTGCGTGCATTAGCGGTTGTGTTGCTGTTTGAGATGGGTGCGCTACTGCTCTATCTACCGTGGTCCTCTTTCTGGGAGCAGAATTATTTCTTCCGGCAGGTTCCCGGGCTAATGCCCTTTTTGTTGCATCCGTCGGTTCGCGGCATGGTCAGCGGAATCGGCGTGCTGGATATTTTGTTGGCGTTTGGATTTTTCAATCCGCGAAATGCGCCTGCCCGTGCCACTCCCCCACCCAATTCGTGAACCATCGCGGCTGCTGTGCTATGTGACGGATCGCAAGTCGCTTGGCGGCGTGGCAGATTCCTCTCAAATCAAAGACCTTGCTCGAGAAAATAGGTAAAGCGGCAGAAGCAGGAGTGGACTGGATCCAGATTCGTGAAAAAGATTTGCCAGCTGCTGCGCTCAGTGAAATGGCACGCGCGGCGATACGCTGTGTATTAACTACTTGCCGAATCTTGATCAATGACCGGCTCGATGTGGCGTGTGCAGTGGGTGCGGGCGGCGTGCATCTGGGCGAGAAAAGCATTTCGGTCGAGGATGCGCGGCGATTTGTGCGGGAACGTAGCGTTGCCAAAGACTTTCTGGTTGGTGCTTCCGTTCATTCGCTGGAAGCTGCTAAGGCCGCGCAAGCAACTGGTGCAGACTATGTGATTTTCGGGCCGGTGTTTGCCACGCCGTCAAAAGTTGCGTTTGGTCCGCCGCAGGGGTTGGAACGATTGGCCGCTGTTTGTGAAGGTGTTTCCATTCCAGTTATGGCGATTGGCGGGATCACGCCGCGGAATGCAGCCCAGTGCTATGCGAATGGAGCCCGTGGTGTGGCGGCGATACGGCTTTTTCAGGAAGCACGGGATATGGGCGCGATTGTTCAGCAGTTGCGAGGTTGATTTGGTCCAGCGGTTCGTAGCGTGGAAGTAAGCGCCCGCCTCAGAAGGCGTGCGCCACACAAACCAAAGCGGAAGACCAGAAGTTCGGTGGCGTTCGATCGTCAGAGCCCCCTTCGACAGCAAGGGTGGGCTCCCTCAAGTTCATTTGAATCGCAGCGCAAGAGCGAAAGCGAGAACTGGATTACTTTTCGGCGAGACGGCGCAGTAGCCGGATCTGGCCGGAGTGATAGACGTCGTGAAGGGCAACTCCATAGAGCATGCGAAGAGTTTTTGGGGAGAACGGCTTTTGCAGGACCTGGCGGATGGATTTCTGCAGTGCGCGATGTTCCTTGTCGAGGAGGGACAAATCCGAACGCCATGCCCCTTCGTTGAGGTTTCCTTTTTGAGGACGCTCGAAAAAGTTACTTCCTTCCAAAACAAATGAACCGCGTTTTCCGCCTTCCAGTTTTCGGCGCACGGCATACTTCCAATAAGCCGCGTGCAGTGCGAGCTCCCAAATATTGTGACGACCGGGAGCGGGGCGCCAGGCGGCTTGCTTTGCCGAAATACCCTTTAGAGATTGCCGGAGATTGGGGCCGTGCCAGGTCTTGCAGTCGTAGCCTTCTTCCAAGAGCGACAGAATCCATTCGTTATTCCGCATGGGACCTCCAGTAGACAGAGTTTCTCATAGGATTCATGCGGGCGGCATGGCTTGAAATCGTACGGATATAACGTGCAGCAATACCGCACACCTACAACAATCCTGCAAAGAGTTCCAGTTGATATCCTTCGGCGCGCAAACAGCGCGCGCCCGAGGATGACAATGGGTGCCGAACTGCACGAGACTAGGGCAAGTTCATTCCGCGGCGGCGGCTTGCAGAAGAACCGCAGCAGACTACTTGTCCTGATAGAGGCGGCGATCGGCGATTTCCAAAAGTTCCTGAGCGGTGCGGCCGTCCTCTGGAAAAACGGCGACGCCGATGCTTACGGTGAGGCGAGGAGAATCAGATTCGAGGGAAAGGCAATCGCGTATGCGGGTGGCAACTTGTTCGCTGCGTTCATAGTGCGCATCAACCAACAGGATGCCAAATTCATCGCCGCCGTAACGAGCGGTGATGTCCGTGGCGCGTAAGTGATTCTTCATGACCTGAGCCAGGCGCTTCAATGCGCGATTGCCGGCGAGATGTCCCAACCGATCGTTGATGAGTTTCAGGTCGTCGAGATCCAGAAGAAGCAAGCCGAAGGCGTGGCGGGTGCGGCTGTCGCGGAGCGCCTCGTTTTCCAGATGCTTGACAATTTCGCGGTAATTAAAAGGCCGGTCAGGCCATCAAGAGTGGCTTGAGAGCGAATTTCTTCTTCGGTGCTTTTCCGTTCGGTGATGTCGAGCGCCAGGCCGATGCAGCCAATCACTACGCCAGAAGCGTTGCGCATCGGTTCGATGTTGATGTCAAAGACGCGCTTGCGGCGACGATATAGAAAGCGAGAGGAGACACCGTTTAGAGCTTCGAGATGCTGCTTCACAGGTGTTTCCTGAACGCGTGGGCAGCGCAGATATTCATGCACGGTTTGACCTGGAACGTTTCCGCGAAAAGCGCGCAAACCGCGAAAGCCGGAGCCCCAAGGAGAGGTAATACGTAAGCGAAGGTCCGCGGTCCAGAAGACAACCGGCAGCAGTTCCATCAGGAGGTGCAAGTGCGCTTCCGCGGTGATTTCCGTGAGTCCGCCAGGCAAAGTCGAGAGAACGCCAAGAAGGAGATAGCAAACGTAGAGCCAAAGGGAAGAAGGAGGAGTGTAGGTGATGGGTGAGGAAGGAAAAAGAGAAAGGAGGATTCTAGTTGCAAATTACTTGCAATTAATATACGACCAAGTTAGTCTAATTTCCATGTCGACTTCAGCTAAAGCTTTTCGTTTCTCCATACTGAGGTACCTAATTCTAATGACCCCCTTCTTCTACCTGATGCCCTTAGAGCGCTCCCAGGCCCAAGAGAACCCCTATTTCGTCGCCTACGATCACAACCTCGAGGAGCCCGGAAGCTTGGAAATCGAGACGTTTTCCAATTTTGGCACGCAACGGCAGAGCAACCAGTTTTTCTCATATTGGACGGAGTTCGAATATGGGACAACCGCCTGGTGGACCACGGAGTTCTATCTGGACGCGCAGAGTACGTTCCAGGACAGCACGGTGCTCACCGGATTTAAGTGGGAAAACCGAGTTCGGCCATTGAAGAATGAGCATTGGATCAACCCGGTGCTTTATGTGGAGTATGAACACCTCAACGGAGCGGACAAGACCTTCAAGGAAATCGAAGGACACGACGTGGAAGCGGACAACGCACCGCCGAATTCGGAGTTGCGACAGGAACACAATCAGGAGATGGAGCTGAAGCTGATTCTTTCGAGCAATTACAAGGGATGGAACTTTACGCAGAACACGATTGCGGTGAAAAATCTGTCGAATGACCCATGGGAGTTCGGATATGCGATCGCGATGGCACGGCCGCTGGCGTTGAAGGGGGCATCCCACAAATGCAATTTCTGCGCGCAACATTTTGTGGCGGGCCTTGAATTGTATGGAGGGCTGGGTGATCGATACAGCTTTGGGTTGAATCACACTTCGCATTATCTGGCACCGGCGCTGGCATGGAATCTTCCCTCGGGGTGGACATTCCGCGCGGAACCGGCGTTTGGATTAAATGATGAGAGTCACCAGTTTTTGATGCGGTTTGGAGTCTCGTACGAGATTTCGGGATTCGGGCGGGTGGTCAGCAATCTGTTTACGGGGAAACACTGATGCGGAATTCTAGGTATGTCATTCTGACGGCGGTTTTGGGGAGCGGTTTGCTGCAGGCAATCGCCGAGGAAAAACCAAAGAGTGAAAAGAACGATTCGGTATACGGAGAGATCGCGAAGGCTCCAGAGAAGATGCGCGGAAAGAAAAATCCGCTGAGTAAGGATCCGGAAGCGCCAGTGGCCGGCGGAATCCTTTTCGAGGAGCATTGCGAGGAGTGTCATGGCGCGGCTGCGCTGGGCGGAAAGAAAGGGCCGAGTCTGCGCGTTGCGGAAGTGCAGGAGGCAAGTGATGGAACGATTTTCTGGGTGTTGAGCAATGGAGTGGTGCGCAAGGGCATGCCGGTGTGGTCGAAACTGCCGGAGCCACAACGGTGGCAATTGGTCAGCTACATCAAGTCATTGGGGAAGTTCGAGTCGGAGAAGCAGGCAGACCCCAAGCCCGAGGGCAAGCGAAAGTAATGCGCCCGCCTCAAAAGGCGGCCGCTACAAAAGCAAAGCCAGAGCTGCAGAGAAGAAGTCAGATAGCGTTCGATCGTCGGAGCCCACCGTTACAAACCAAGGGTAGGGCACCCTCAAGTTCAATGGGCGTGAGTCGCTGGATCGGAAGGCCCGGAAGTGAGTTCGTTGAGTAGCAGGGCGAGGCGGAAGCCGGCTTGCGCTAAGCGTTCCTGGGTGATGGGAAGCGCTTTGGATTGGTAAGACTCGCCAACGGAAATGTGCAGAGCTAACATGCGTTCACCGATTTGGTCTGCTTCTGCGCAGGTGTGCGAGACAGTGGGCACCTCCACGGGAATTGGCGGAATCAGCTCACCGTATGCGACCGAATCGGCCAGATCGTGGCTTTCCCGAGCCCAATCCGCTATGCGAACGCCGCCGTCGCGCCAAGAATCGAATTTTGCGGCGAAGAGGATATCGAGTTGGGCGGCAAATTTAGCTGGATCAGCAGAATTTTTGTCACGGTTGAGGATGTCGACGTCCCATATTGAATGAAGGTTAGGCGAGAAGGAATTGTTGTGCTCTGTGGGACGGCGGCCAAAGAATTTTACCGGAACGCAGTTGCCGCCGAGATCGTTGTTATTGGAGACGTGGAGGGGCATGTGGAGGTCGCCGACGAAATGAATGACGAAGCGCAAAGCCTCTGCGCGTTTTGATGAATCGGCATTTTTGTCTTTGAGAATGGCGAGTTGTTCCGCGATGGCTTGCGTGATGCAACCGCGATCGCCGCAATATTGAGTGAGGTCGCGGGCCGTGCCACCACGGGGAATGTTGATGTAATGCCATGGCGCGGTGCCGGGTCGCTGCCTGCGAATATCGTCGGCCCAGGTGGAAGCGGCGGCGAGAAGATCGGGATCGGCATAGCGACAATATTGAGCCAGTTGCGGATCAACAGGATTTTCGCGGAGCAATTTCTCCACAAATTCCTTGGCTTCCGGCGTGAGATGTTTTTCGGCGATGAGCGCAATGACCTGATGGCCTTTGCATCCCCAGGCGCGCAGAGGTGAGGGAAGCAGTAAGCAAGCCGCAGCGACAAAAAACAACAGAGTGCAAAATGTGCGGGTACGTTGCATGAAAACAAGACAATCTAATTCGCGAAGGCTATGCACCGAGCCAACGGGCGATGGGCTTGCCGGATTCGGTGTGATCGCAGATTACGCGTAGTGCGGCAGTGATCGGAATGCCGAGAATCAGGCCCATGCCGCCCCAAACCCATCCCCAAAAGAGCAGGGCGATGGTGATGGCCACCGCGTTGAGGCGAACTTGACGGCCGACGAGCTGCGGTGCGATCAGGTTCTGCGCGACGACATGAATGCCGGTGAGGACGAAGGCAATCAGCGCGAAATTCTTGACGGCATGCCACTTGATAATGGCCAGCATAAAGCCGGGGAGCCAGGCAAGAACTGCACCGATATAGGGCACCATATTGAAAATGCCGGAAGCAATGCCGGCAAGAACGGGGTAATCGAGACCGAGGGCGACGAAGAACAAGCTGCTAAGAGCGATGACGACGAGTGTTACCACACTCATGCCAATGAGATAGTCGCGAAGGACATCGCGGAGATCGTCGAGCGTCTCCTTGACTTGAGTGCGACGACTGACGGGAAACAGTTGTAGCGTGGCGTGCCAGACTTCTCGCTTCTGCGCGAGCATGAAGAAGACGAGAAACGGGACGAAGGTACCTTCCAGGACCAGAGCGTAGAGCGAACCGATCCCGCGAACGAGAAAATTGTGAACCAGACTGCTGTCTGCGGAAGCGGGCGCGGGAGTTTTAGGCGCCGGACCCGTGGTGGTGAGTTCGGAGACGCTGCCTTCGATGCCGCTGATTTTGCCTTGGATGGCGCCCGTCGCGTCGCGAAGCGTGCCCTTGTATTTGGGCCACTCGGCGGCAAATTCGTCGACGCGATCGTAGAGAATGTAACCGCCCGCAGCGACCGTGGAGATGAGGATCAGGACCATGATAAGAGAACCGACAGCCCGCGGAATGCGGAAACGTTCTAGAAATTCGACGGCGGGATCGAGAAAATAGGCCATGAGCATGGACAACAAGAGAGTGATGACCACACCCGCAGCGTAGTAAAAAAACAGAAGGATGATGGCGGCGGCGATGATGCGCTGGCTGAAAGTGGCTGCAGCGGGCCGCAGGATCAGTGGACTCTCGGTCGTGGACACGAACCACCTCTAGACAAGACAAGGTAACACAGACGGCGGGATTGCGGACGTTGGATGAAGGGGAGTGTCACGGCTCATTAACACGGCGTTGGGCCTTTGATGGACAGGGACGTGAGGTGGGGTGAGTTCATTAGTGGGCGCGTTGGCGTGTTAGACTGCGACGTTGGAAATTGAGGCCGGGAAAGCAGCTGAGGACCATGGCGAAAGAGTTTTTCGGTACAGATGGAATTCGAGGAGTTCCTGGAACGCCGCCGCTAGATGATAAGACGTTGTTCGCAGTGGGCCGCTCGGTGGGAAGCTATCTGCTGCGCGAGCACGGGTCCGCGCACGTGCTGATCGGGATGGACACGCGAGAGTCTGGTCCGCACATTGCGGGATTGCTGACGGCAGGTTTGTACAAAGAAGGCGCGACGGTTGCATTTGCCGGGGTGCTGACGACACCGGGAGTGGCATGCCTGGTGCGACAGAACGATTTTCAGGCAGGCGTGGTGATCTCCGCTTCGCACAATCCTTATCACGACAATGGCGTGAAATTGTTTTCGCACGCAGGCATGAAATTTCCAGATGCCGAGGAAGAGAAGCTGGAGATCGATATTCTGCGGCTGCGGAATGAACCTTTGCCGGCGATCTTGCCTGCCTTGACGGCGAGTCACGCGCTGCATGTGGAATATCTGGACTTCCTGCGGAGCCGGGTGCTGCCAGGAGCGAAGTTGAATGGATTTCGCGTGGTGCTGGATTGCGCGAACGGCGCAGCATACCAGTTGGGACCAGAATTGTTTCGCGCACTGGGTGCGGATGTAGTCGTGATGGGTGTGAATCCGGACGGGCGAAATATCAACGCGAATTGCGGTTCGTTGCATCTGGAAGGATTGCAAAAACGGGTGTTGGCCGAGGGTGCGGCGTTGGGCGTGGCGTTTGATGGGGATGCCGACCGCGCGCTGTTTGTGTGCGGTAGCGGGCGAATTGTGAACGGCGATGGCGTGTTGCTGGCCGTGGCGCGCTACTTGAGATCGCAGAAGGCGCTGAAGAACGACCGGGTAGTGGCAACGTCGATGTCGAATCTGGGGTTAGAGCGCGTGCTGGTGCGCGACGGCATGACGCTAGCGCGTGCGGCGGTGGGCGATCGCTATGTGCTGGAAGAGATGCTGAAATCGGGAAACAACCTGGGCGGAGAACAATCCGGACACATCATTTTCTTGGATGATAGTCCGGCGGGGGATGGTTTGCTGACGGCGGTGAAGGTGGCTTCATTGGTATCGTCGCACGGGTCGCTGGAATCGCTGGTGGAGGGACTGAAGGATTATCCGCAGGTGATTGTAAACGTGAAGGTGAAGACCAAGCCGCCGCTGGAGACACTGCCGGATGTGGCGCGCGCGTTGTCGGAGGCGGAACAGACGCTGGGTGATAATGGCCGCGTGGTGTTGCGGTATTCGGGGACGGAGCCGCTGGCACGAGTGATGGTGGAAGCGGAGCATGAGGCAGATGTGAAGCGGTTTTCGCAATCGATTGCAACGGCGTTGAGGAACGCGATTGGGGCCTAGGAAGCTTTGGTGAGATGAGCGAAAGGCGCCCGCCTCAGAATGCGGCTGCTGCAAATAACCCAAACATAAGAAAAAGAAATTTTAGAGCGTTAGGTCGTTGGAACCCAGCTTAGAAATGCAAGGGTCGGACGCCCTCAAGTTCATATGTTCGGTAGCGCAAGAACGAGAACCCAAGAACACAGCCAGCAATGGCTGGGCCGCCAAGTTTTACGGCGCCCGATTTGGACAGGGTCCGTGAAGCCACCCCTGCAGTCAAAAACAATCCGGGAAAAAACTGAGTGCTCAGATATTTGGGGGTTACGGGCAAACTTTCTGGCTGGTCGGGACATTACCTTATTGAAGAATGCTGCGGGATTGATGCAAGAAGCGCTGGCGCAGACGTTCTAAACGTGGAGGAAGATGTAGCCCAGCCATGAACTTCCACCTGAGTACGGAAGCAACTTCGGACGAAAGCCTGATGCTGCAGTTTTGCAGTGGCTCGCGCGAAGCGTTTGGCGAACTGTTTCAGCGATACAAACAACCGATCTTTGTATATTTCTGCCGGCGCGTGAGGGAGCGAGCGCAGGCGGAGGAACTTACGCAGGAGACGTTTCTTGCATTGTATCGAGCCGGGGGACGATACGAAGTGAGGGCATTGTTCCGAACGTACTTGTACGCGGTGGCGATGAGGATATTGCAGGCGCAACGGCGGAAGGCTTCGTTCCGGTCGGCGTTTTGGGGAGCCAGTGAAAAGGCAGCCGGCGCGAGTGCGCGGGATCGGACGGAATCGAATTTGTGGGTGAGAGAAGCGGTTGCAAAGCTGGAAGCGGTCGACCGAGAAATGCTGCTGCTGCGCGAATTTGAAAAATTGAGTTACGCGGAAATCGCGGAGTTACTGAAGTTGCCGCTGAATACAGTTCGGTCAAGATTGTTCCGCGCGCGAATGGCGCTGCGGGATTTGCTGGAGCCCGAAAGAAGTGATGCTGCAGCAGCGGAACCGAGCGTGACCGTGCTCGCAGAGAAAGGAGAACGCGCATGAGCAACGACAAAGAGACTGCTGAATGGGAAGAGTTGATGGCCCTGGTGGACGGCGAGATACCGGCGGAGCGCGCGGAATATCTCAAAAAGCATTTAGAGCAGTGCGAGGAATGCCGGAGGAAAGTGATGGGCGTGGAGACCGTGTCGGGCACCTTGCACAAGTGGGAAGTGCCGGAACTATCGACCGGTAAGGCGAACGCGATGCTGGGGGAAATCCAAGAGGGTAAGACTTCGAGTGCAGGTAATGCTGCTCTGCTGAGGAGAATGCGAATGCCGATCATGGTATTCGGTGGCTTGGCCCTAGTAGCCTTGTTCATGCTTTCCCCGGCAAGAATGACGATACCTAAAGAGCAGGGGGTTGCAAAGCCTGCAACCGAACCGTATGAGCTGCCGGCTGCGGATCTATCTGCCTACAGTTCGGAGCAAGAAGATAAATCAGCCGCAGAGGGGTGGCGTTTCTCTAACCAAAGCGCATCGAAGGCCACCCCTAGGCTGAATCCACGGGCTCTCGAGGCATTAAGCAAAACCCGCGCGGAATTGAACTCGGCGAAAGCCGTCGTGGTAACGGAATCCGCGCCAATGATTGCGCGGAGCGTGGAGCTGTCGATTGTGGTGAAGGACTGCTTGGCAGCGCGCGCTTCGGTGGAGGCAATACTGCAGCGGCACCGTGGGTATGCTGCTAACTTGGCGGCCAGTTCAGAGCGAAACCATGCGCGGTCGCTACAGGCATCGCTACGAATTCCTGCTGGAGAGTTGGCTGCAGCGGTTAGGGAATTGCGGTCGATGGGAACGCTGGAAAACGAATCCCAGAAAGGCGAAGAGGTAACGCAACAACATAGCGACCTGGTGGCGCGGTTGAAGAATTCACGCGACACGGAACGCAGACTTCAGGCGATCCTGCTGCAGCGTACGGGAAAGATGTCAGACGTCCTTGAAGTGGAGCAGGAGATCTCTCGCGTGCGGGGAGAGATCGAGGAAATGGAAGCACAGCAAAAAGCGCTGGAACATCGCGTGGACTTTGCCACTATCGAGCTACGTTTGAGCGAGGAATTTCACGCGCAACTGGGAACGCCTTCCCTCTCGAACCGGTTACGGAATGCAGTGGTGAGTGGATTCCAGAGCGCTGCAGACACGGTGATGGGTATGCTGCTCTATTGCCTGGATTATGGACCGTCTTTGTTGCTGTGGCTTGCGATCCTTTTCTTTCCCGGGCGTTTTATCTGGCGACGTCTAAGGACGTACTCCATAAAAGAAGTAATGTAAGAGTGAAGAAGTCTCGTGAACGTTTACGGCAATGGAAGAAAAGACAATAACGTTTTTGCTCGTTCGGCGAATCGAACACGAAACTTCGATGAAAAATCAATCATCTTCTAAAGACTGTAGGAATCGGAGCGCAATACTGTGGAAAATTGTAGATTCTGGCGAGGGGACTAAGAGCCAAGTGAACAGGGGTCGAACTAAAGCTTGTCTTATCAATAGATAGTGGAATAGTGAATTTACACTAGGTGTTGGCAAAGCGCGTGCTACCTATCGAAATAACTAATGATATTGGCTTCCCGGGGTGGCTGGAACTCAACCTCGACTGAGTTACCAGTTATTGGGGGGTCGATTCGAAATAAGGGGGCTTGCACCAGCCCCCTTTTATTTTTTTAGCATCCTCAACAAAGAGATTCCTATCCTGTCACAATTTGGTTTCCGATCAATTTAGAGAAATGATGATCTCGTTGTGGCGTAGGTGCGTCCGAAAAAGTAAGCGGCCGGTGGGGGCACCGGCCGCTCGGCGTGGGGCATGGAGGATAGGTACCTGAAGATCAGTTCGGTTCACCGTCATTCCGAGGCGCTGGCCCTTCCACTGCGCTCGCAAGCAGCAGAAAGACACACAGGAGCAAGATCCAAACGATCATTTGACCCGCCTCGAGAGCCGAACCGTTCTCCCGATAACAGAGTGATTGTGCCGGGAAGGTGATTTGGCGGGAATGGGCCGAGGGGTTCATTTGCGGTGGTACTGGGGTACTTGCTGTTGGTACCAGGGGGGAGATTGCGGCTTTCAAATACGGGGCACGATATATCGTGCCCTAGGAAAGAAAAGGAACCGACCTGAAGGTCGGCCACTACAAAGGCAAGGGCAAAAGCGCTGGCATAAAAGCCAGCGCTACAGTGGCCTGCTGGCCGCGCTGAAGCCCGGCGGCTACACGAGTTGGGGGCAATGCGATATCCTTTTAAGATTATGCATGACTTGAATTATTTCCGTGATCATCTGGATGAGTTCGCCGAGATGGCGAAAAGACGAAATACGACGCTGGATCTGGAAGCGTTTCGCGCTCTGGACAAGGAACGTCGCGAACTGATTACCGCGAACGAACAGCGCAAGGCGCAGCGCAACAAAACCAACGACGAAATTGCGCGGCTGAAGAAAGAGAAGCAGAGCGCAGATGCGATCATCGCGGAGATGAAGACCGTTTCCGAGACGATCAAAAAAACGGACGAGCGCATTAACGAGCTCGATGCCACGCAGCGCGAAATGCTGCTGACGATACCGAATATCCCGCATTCCAGCGTCCCGTACGGAACTGGGGCGGAAGGCAATCAGGAAGTGCGGCGCTGGGGAACTCCACCGATATTCGAGTTTCAGCCGAAACCGCACTGGGAAGTTGGCGAACGCGCAGGGATTCTGGACCTGGAAGCGGCGACGCGGATAACGGGTGCGCGGTTTGCCGTGTACAAGGGATGGGGCGCGCGGCTGGAACGCGCCTTGGCGAATTTCTTTCTCGATGTGCACACGCGGGAACATGGTTACACCGAGATTCTTCCGCCATTTCTGGTGAATACGGCTTCGCTGATGGGGGCAGGTCAATTGCCGAAATTTGCGGCAGACCTGTTCAAGCTGGAAGGCACCGACTTTTGGCTGACGCCGACTTCGGAAGTGGAGCTGCACAATCTTTATCGCGACGCGACGCTGAGTGAAGATCAACTGCCGATTCCGGTGACGGCGTGGACGGCGTGTTTTCGTTCGGAGGCAGGGGCGGCGGGAAAAGATACCCGTGGAATTTTGCGTCAGCACCAGTTCCAAAAGGTCGAGCTGTTTAAATTCACGCATCCTGACAAAAGTTACCAGGAGCACGAATCTCTGGTGCGCAATGCGGAGACGATCCTGCAAAAACTAGGATTGCACTACCGCACGATGCTGCTGTGCACCGGCGATATGGGTTTTGCTTCGGCAAAAACGTACGACCTCGAGGTGTGGCTGCCATCGAGCAATGAGTTCCGTGAGATTTCGTCTTGCTCGAATTGCGAAGCGTTCCAGGCGCGTCGAGCGGGGATACGATTCAAGCCCAAGGCCGGTGGGAAGAGCGAATTTGTACACACCCTAAATGGGTCTGGACTGGCTGTAGGGCGGACATGGATTGCCGTGGTAGAGAATTATCAGCAGGCCGATGGGTCGATTCTGATCCCCGAAGTCTTGCGGCCATATATGGGGATCGACCGAATTCCGGCAAAATAGTGGAGGAGCGCGGCGCGGTTGAGGGCTCATCCCGTAAGTAATTGATAATAAGTGCGTTAACTTGCATATTGGGCTTTAATTTAGCCTGTAAAGCTTGAGACTTTCGACTCGCAACCCGTTGAATTCACACATTTTCGTTTGACGCCCCTAAGTTCCCTGCATACACTCGCCTCAGTGCTGCAAGACAGGTAGTTAGTTCGCGATGCCTGAGGTTTGGGCCAAATTCAATGACATTTATTGCTCGGATTCTTAGGTTTCTGTTCTGGATGGTGATCGTCTCCTGGAGCGTGTCGCTGCTGCGCCGACTAGTGGGCAAGATGGGTGCGGCGGGGACGAACGGCGAACCAGACGTTTTTGTACCCAAGGATTCGATTGCACGGAAATTGGTTCGCGATCCGGTTTGCGGGACGCATTTGGCAGAGACGATTGCGATTCCAATGCGAAACGGAAACGAATTGCTGCACTTCTGCTCGCCAGAGTGCCGCGACAAATATGTAAAGGGGACCCAGAAGTTGGCAGCGAACGCGTAGTACCAACAGCTTTATGACAGCGCGGCGGGGTGCCCGGCAATAAGCAACACGAGATTCTTAGCGCAACGGAAAGGACCGAACCAGATGGCAACGGTCGCAAAACCTCCAGTACTGAATCGCCCCACGGGCGCTCCCCCGATGGTGCCGCGAGTGGCCCCACGCGAAGAGTTGAATCCATTCCGAATCGCACAAATCCAGTTTGATATGGCGGCAGAAGTTCTGAAGCTGGACCAAGGACTGCGGCAAGTGCTGCGGACGCCGAAGCGGATTCTGGAAGTGTCGCTGCCGACGAAAATGGACAATGGTCAGGTAAAGGTGATGACCGGATTTCGCGTGCAGCACAACATCGCACGCGGCCCGGGCAAGGGAGGAATCCGCTACCACCCGAACGTGACGCTCGATGAAGTGAAAGCATTGGCGGCGTGGATGACCTGGAAGACGGCGGTGGTGAATGTGCCGTTTGGCGGAGCAAAGGGTGGCGTAATTTGCGACCCGAAGCGGATGTCGAAAAGCGAATTGGAGCGGATGACGCGACGGTACGCGAGCGAGATTCTGCCGTTCATCGGGCCGGATCAGGATATTCCCGCGCCAGACGTGTACACGGATGCGCAGACCATGGCGTGGATCATGGATACGTATTCGATGATGAAGGGACATACGATCCCGGGGGTGGTGACGGGCAAACCGCTGTCGATAGGCGGATCGGTGGGACGGGGCGAAGCGACCGCGCAGGGATTGGTGTACGTGATTGAAGAAGCCTGCAAAGTTAAAAAGATTTCGCTGCGCGGGGCGACGGTAGCGGTTCAGGGATTTGGGAATGCCGGAGCGGTTGCCGCCAAGCTGCTGGCGGAGAAGAAGGCGAAGATCATCGCGTTGAGCGACACACGCGGAGGGGTAACAAATTCGCGCGGAATCGATCCGATCAAGGCGATTCGCTACAAAGAACGTGCGGGTACGGTGGTGGGCATGCCTGGCGCTTCGCGCTTGTCGAATGAAGATCTGCTGACAATGAAGTGCGACATCCTGGTGCCGGCGGCGCTGGAAAACGTGATTACGCTGCAAAACGCGGAATCGGTTAAGGCGCGCATCGTGGCGGAAGCGGCGAATGGTCCGACGACCCCCCATGCGGACGAGATTCTGGCGCGGCGCGGAATTACGGTGTTGCCCGACATCCTGGCGAATGCAGGCGGCGTGACGGTAAGTTACTTCGAATGGGTGCAGAACCAGGAAGGCTTGCTGTGGGATTCCGATGAAGTGAATGTACGGTTGCAGAAGATCATGCAGCGGGCGTTCCAGGAAATGTTGGAAATGATGCGGAAGCACCACGTGCCACCCCGGGCGGCAGCGATGGCGCTGGCAGTTGGGCGCGTGGCAGAAGCGACACTGGTGCGCGGCTTGTTCCCGTGAAGTTCGAGTTGGTTCATGGAAGCTCCGGTTCAAACCGAGGAGCGGAATTCCGCTAGCCGGCCTACTGGCATCACAATCCTCGCGATTGTCGCGTTTATTTCCACGGCGTGTATTTTGTTTGTTCTTGGCCGGGCAATCCTCGGAATCGTGCATTCTGCGAAGACTGGCGAGCTCCAATATGAAACCGCAGTATCACCGCTCAGATTTGGAATTATCCCGCTAGCCATACTTTGTGCCGGGCTTCTCGCCTGGATTTCCTTCGTCTCTGGGCTGGATCTTTTGCGCCTGCGACTTAGAGGGCGCCAACTCACTCTGATCGGCGTGTATCTGATTTTCCTACCAGCGTTCGCAAATGCGATCTATAACCCTGGAAGCAATCTTATTTCCCCACAACGATTGATCAGTGGGAGTATCTCCTTGCTCTGCCTTGCGAGCATTGTGTACCTACTTCTTCCGAAGACGCGCGCACGCTTTTCCTAGAGCGAATCAACGTCAGGCTAATAAAATTTCTATTGCGTGATGCAAACGAGTGCGCGTACATTCGCAGATGCCGGGAGTTTTTGGCGTGGGAAAGAATTGTTTCACGCCGAGAATTCGACCCGGCTATTTTCATCAAGGATGGATCGAGGCAAGAACACAAAATGAGCAATCACCCTACTGCGCCACCCATCCTGCTGACGATCGCCGGCTTTGACCCAAGCTGCGGCGCCGGCGTGGCGGCAGATTTGAAGACATTCGCGGCGCATGGCTGCTATGGAATTGCAGCAATAACGTCGCTGACAGTACAAAACACGCTGGAGGTGGGAGCGGTATACAACACGCCGAGCGCGGAATTGCGGGAGCAGTTGGAGTTGCTAGCGTCGGATTGTGAAATCGCGGCGGTCAAAGTGGGAATGCTAGGAAACCGCGGGAATGCCGTAGTTGTGGCCGAATTTCTGGACGCGCACAAATTTCCGTACGTGGTGCACGATCCGGTAATGAAGTCTTCGACGGGAACGGAACTGCTGGACACGGGCGGAGTGAACTATATAGTGGCGGAGTTGCTGAAGCGATCGAGCGTGATCACCCCGAATGTGCCGGAAGCAGAAATCCTGACGGGAATGACGATAAAAGATGTGGCGGACATGGAAGCGGCGGCGCGGAAAATTGTGGACATGGGGGCGCGGGCTGCAATTGTAAAAGGCGGGCACATGGATCGAGCCGTCGACGTGCTGTTCGATGGCACGGAAATTCACCAACTTGCTGGCGACCGGGTGAAGACGGAAAACATGCACGGAACGGGGTGCACGTTTGCCTCGGCGTTGACCGCGCAACTGGCAGCCGGCCGGCCACTTTACGAGGCGCTGACGCTGGCGAAGGCGTACGTGGTGAAGGCCATGGAAAAGGCGTACCCTGTGGGTAAGGGACGGGTACCGCTCGATCATTTCTACCGCATGAAGATCGAGCCACTGGCCCGCGGAACGCACGAACTTCCGAATCATGGAGTGCATCCGGCGGCAGAACCGGCGCACTAAAGGGGAGCACTTCTCAAAGAATTGGGCTCCGAATACCTCCGGGTCAGGTAGTAAGGCAGGAGGACACATGCAGAAGATATTTCGATGTACGCAGTGTCAGCGGGGCATGCGAATCGTAGGATCGACGGGATTGGGCAAGGAAGTGGAACGGCACGCCCAATGCCCGTACTGTAAGGCGAAAAATACGGTGATGTGGCCGCGCGGAGATAAGTTCAGGATTCAGCGGATTGCGGCGAGGTAGTGGGAGAAACAAGCGGAATGAACGGCAGTTCCACTTTCGTAGGGAACGCAAAGCGGAAAGCGCTCTCGATCATACAGTGAATCCTACGTTCTAGGCGAAAATTCCGAAAACATTCAAGCTGATTACACGGAGTTCGAGCAAAGCGTGCTCATTGGAGAGAGTTGCGTCTGGACTGGGTTGAGATCCTTCGCTCTGCTTAGCATGACGGCGTGCGGGCTGCGGAAGGCGAATGGGATTCGTTGAAGTGGAAAACAAAAACGCCCGCCTCGGAAGGCGGGTACCACAAAAGCAAAGTCAAAGGAACCGATCTAAGGGTCGGCCACTACATTTCAGGAGAACGCGGATCAGGGTTTGTGAGCAAATTTGCCGGCGACTATGGTGGCTACGGGACCGCCCTTGAAGGTGCGGCCGTCGAAGGGGGAGTTGCGAGACTTGCTCGCAGTTTCCGAGACGTTGTAAGTCCACGAGCGGTCGATTGAAAAAATAGTGATGTCGGCTGCTTCACCAGGGGCGAGCTTGCGCTGTTTGCCGAGTACGCGGGCGGGGCCACTGGTGAAGAGTTCGACCATGCGCATTAGCGAGATTTTTCCAGTGTGAACGAGCTGTTCGAGCGTTAGGCCGAGAGCGGTGTCGAAGCCGAGAATGCCGAAGGGAGCTTTATCGAACTCGACATCTTTGAGAGCGGGCTCGTGGGGTGCGTGATCGGTGGCGATGGCGTCTACGGTACCGTCGGCGAGGCCGCGCCAGAGTTCTTCGCGATCTTCGCGCGCGGAAAGTGGCGGATTCATCTTGAAACGCGAATCGTAGGTGACGTCTTCGTCGATCAACGTGAAGTGGTGAGGCGTGACTTCGCAGGTGACGTGCAGACCTTTCTGTTTGGCGTAGCGCACCTGGTCGAGAGAAGCCTTGGCGGAAAGATGAGCGATGTGAAGGCGGCCGCCGGTGAGTTCGCTGACCTGGACGTCGCGCGCAACGCAAACGGATTCGGCGGCGGCAGGCATGCCGGCGAGTCCCAGGCGCGTGGAGGCTATGCCTTCGCGCATGCAAGCGCCGGCGGCGAGTGAAACATCTTCCGCATGCTCTATGACAGGAAGGTCGAGCGAGCGGCAATAGTCCATGATCTGGCGCGCGAGCTTGGCGCTAGCGATGGGCTTGCCATCGTCAGAAACGGCAACGATTCCAGCGTCACGCATGGCGGCAATTTCAGAGATGGCTTCGCCCTTGCTGCCAACACTGGCGGCGCCGATGGGCCAGACGCGAACATGTCCATGGGCTTTGGCGCGGTCGACAATGAAGCGGGTGATCGCGGCGTTATCGTTGACCGGTTTCGTGTTTGGCATGCAGCAGACGGCAGTGAAGCCGCCACGCGCGGCGGCAAGCGTTCCGGTCTCGATGGTTTCGGAGTTTTCCTGCCCAGGTTCGCGCAGGTGAACGTGCATGTCGATAAAACCGGGTGCAACGATCAGACCGGCAGCGTCGAAAACTTCCGCATCGTTGGCAGTGCGCGTGATTTTACCCGTTGGAGCAATTTCGGCGATGCGCTCGCCGTGCACAAGAATGTCGAGGGCGGCATCGGTCTTGGAGGAAGGGTCGAGGACGCGGCCATTCTTAATCAGAAGCATTAGCGGGTTCCTTGGAAGTGGACTGGGTTTTGCCTTCGAGTGCGGGGTGCGTGCCTTCCGATGCACCGACCATCAGGAGATATAGGATGGCCATGCGGACGGAGACACCGTTGGTGACTTGCTCGAGAACGGCAGACTGCGGGCCGTCGGCGACTTCGGGAGTGATTTCGGTGCCGCGATTGATAGGGCCGGGGTGAAGAATCAGAGCGTCTTTCTTGGCGAGGCGCATGCGCTCGGCGTTCAATTGATAGAGCAGGATGTAATCGCTCTGCGAGAGTGAAGGCTCGTGAAGGCGTTCGGTTTGTACGCGCAGGACGATGATGACGTCGGCATCTTCGAGTGCTTCTTCGACGCGGTAGACGCAGCGAATAGGAGTGCCCGGTGGGCCGACCTTTTCAAGTTCGCGGGGAACCCACATGGATGGGCCGCAGAGAGTAAATTTGCAGCCGAATTTTCCGAGCAGATGAATGTTGGAGCGGGCAACGCGAGAGTGGGCGATGTCGCCGAGGATGGTGACATTCAGATTGTTAAGCGAGCCCTTGCGGTCGCGAATGGTGAGCGCATCGAGCAGACCCTGCGAGGGATGCTCGTGCGTACCGTCGCCGGCGTTGACCACAGGAATTTTCAAATGACGCGCAACGAAATCCGCGGCGCCCGAGGAAGAGTGACGCATGACAAAACAGTCCGGCTTCATGGCGTTCAGATTATTGGCGGTGTCGAGAAGCGTCTCGCCCTTTTTTAGACTGGAAGCTTCGGCCTGAAGATTCATGGTGTCTGCACCGAGCCGGGAAGCGGCGGTGCCAAAGCTGAGGCGGGTGCGCGTGGAATTTTCGAAAAAGGCGAGGACGACAGTTTTGCCGCGGAGAGTGGCGAGTTTTTTCAGGGGATTCTTCTGAATCTCTTGAAATGGTTTGGCCTGATCAAGAAAAAAGGTGAGTTCGTCCGCGGAGAGCGGTTCAAGCGCTAGCAGATCGCGAAAACGGTAGGTCACATTGGCACTCGAGTGACTGGGAGCGGAAGAAGCAAGAATCGTGTCCGCTCTGTTGAAGGATATTCTACGCGGAGAAGGGTTGAGAGGCAAAAGATTGGCTGAGGAAAAAAGCCAAGAGCAGAGAAGAAAAATCCCCACCCTCCCAAAGCGAGAGTGGGGCACCCAACGGAGTCAAAACTCCGCCCCCCAAATCCTCGGTTGAGGCGAAAGCTATTCGACGCGATCGACTAGGACTACGCGCTCTTCGTGGTCGACTTCTTTCAGACGAACTTCGACAATTTCGGTGTCGCTAGTCTGGACGTTGCGGCCTACGAATTGGGCTTCGATAGGCATTTCGCGATGCCCTCGATCGATCAGTACGCAAAGAGAGACGCGTTTGGGGCGGCCGAGATCGAACAGGCCGTTCATACCGGCGCGAATGGTGCGACCAGTGTAGAGCACGTCATCGACGAGGACGAGATCCATGCGGTCGACGGAAAAAGGAATTTGCGAAGATTGCAGGACGGCTTGCGGAGCGACGTTGGAGAGATCGTCGCGGTAAAGCGTAATGTCGAGAGTACCAACGGGAATTTCGACGCCGTCGATACCACGCATGGCGTGGGCGATGCGTTCAGCGAGTGGAACTCCACGACGGCGGATGCCGATGAGGGCGAGGTCGCGCGTGCCACCACTGCATTCGACAATCTGGTGAGCGAGGCGTTGAAGAGTTCTGTCAATTTCTGCAGCGGACATGAGCTGCGATTTTTCCACGATGTGCATGCGCGTAATGCTAGCACAAGTCGAAACGATTGATAACGCAGAGTAGCGGGGCGACGATGAAAAGGGCGTGCTAGACTTTCGCTGCGAAGGATTTGAGAAATTTATGGTGAAGGAAATCACGATGCAGAACTTCAAGCGAGTTTTTGTGACGGTGATGACAATGGTGTTGTGCGCGAGTTTTGCGTGTGCACAGACGACCCAGAAGGCACCAGCGAAGAAAACCACGCGGATAGAGCGTCCCAAACTCGTGGTCATGATTGTGGTGGACCAGATGCGCGGAGATTATGTCGATAAATTTCGCGAGCAGTGGAGTGCAGGGCTGAAACGATTGGTCGATGAGGGCGCGTGGTTCCGCGCAGCGGCGTACCCGTACGCGGCGACCGAGACATGCGTGGGTCACTCGACGATTTCGACGGGAGCGTTTCCTGCAGAACACGGAATGGTGGCGAACGCTTGGTGGGACCGCGAAGCGCAGAACATGGTGACGTGCACGAGTGATCCCAGCGTAAAGAACGTGGCGTATGCGGGAGGTGCTACGAAGGGCGGTGATTCTGCGTGGCGGATGCAGATGCCTGCCTACGCAGAGGAGTTGAAATTCCAGACCGGCGGCGCAACGCGCGTGGTGACGTTTTCGTTGAAGGCGCGGGCCGCACTCACCATGGCTGGACATAAAGCGGATGCGGCGACGTGGTTTGATACAGGAACGGGGGCGTGGGTGACGTCATCACCGTATGGGACGATGCCATTTGTCGAGGACTACGCGAAGAAACATCCGGTAGCCGAGGACTTCGGAAAAACTTGGACGCTATCGTTGCCGGCGACGTCGTATCTGTATGACGAGAAGGCGTTGGGCGCTACGCAACTGGAAGGATGGTCCACCAGCCTACCGTACACGTTAGGAGGCAAAGCGGAAAACGCCACACCCGACGCGACATTCTATGAGCAGTGGGCCACCAGTCCGTTTGCCGATACGTATCTGACAAAGATCGCAGAATCGGCTGTTGACTCGGTGGGGCTGGGGAAAAGCGGAGCAACGGATTATCTGGGAGTGAGTTATTCGTCGGTGGATTATGTGGGCCATACCTTTGGTCCGCGAAGCAGGGAGATTCAGGACATTCTAGTGCGGCTGGATAAGGACCTGGGAGAATTGTTCGCGCATCTAGATCAGAAAGTGGGGCGCGGAAATTACGTGGTGGCATTCAGCGCGGATCATGGCGTTGCGCCGATACCGGTGGACATGCTGACCACCGGCGTGGATGCAGGAGTGTTGAGCTTGCCGGAATTAAAGGCGCGCATTGAGAAGGCATTGGAACCATTTAATTATGCGAAGCCGGCGATCGCGCGGATGGCGGGTAACGACATTTATTTTGCGCCCGGAATATATGGACAACTGAAGCAGGACCCGACGGCAATGCACGCGGTGCTGGATGCGGTGACGACGATGCCGGGAGTTGCGGCGGTTTACCGAACGGAAGATGTCAGCGTCGGGGAATGCCACGTCGTCGGATTTCCGGCGGGCATTTACTTTCGGCTATTTCGCGAGCAGGAGCGGTGACCTGTTTGTGTTGCAGAAGGCGTATTGGCTCACGGACAGTTCCGCGGAAGGATCGAAGCGGTATACCGGGACGGGGCACGGGACTCCTTATTATTACGATCAGCGGGTCCCGATATTGTTGATGGGGTTTGGGATTCAGCCAGGAGAATATTTTCAGTCTGCGACTCCCGCAGATATCGCACCGACGCTGGGGGCGCTGACGGGAGTGACACTGGCGACGAGAGATGGTCGCGTGCTGGCGGAGGCGTTGATAAAACGCGAAGTGGCGAAGTAGGGAGTGGTTTTTTGGGGAAAGACTTAACAGCAGATCCCTCGCTTCGCTCGGGATGACAGTATTTCTAATCTGGAAATGGATTGGAGTTTGTCGTTGTTGAACGGTCGAGGTCTTTCGCCGCGGTCAGCATGACACCCAAGCCTCAAGTTGATGCCGCAGTAGCAATAGTTAGGAACCGTTTTCAACAGGGACAAGCAGAGGAACCGGATGAAGCGCGACTGGTTCGTGGTATCCTGTCCGGAACGTGAGTTCATCCGGCCGCGTTGACCTAGCCGTTCAAATCGGCGCCCTGCGTCTTCCTAATCCTATCCTTGCTGCCAGCGGAACCTTCGGTTATGGGTTGGAGTTTGTCCACCTAGTTGATTTCAAGCGCATCGGCGGATTCGTCACCAAGGGGATTTCGATGGAGCCGATGGAGGGCGCGCCCGCACCACGACTGTGCGAGACCCCCTCGGGGATGCTGAACGCGGTGGGATTACAGAACCTGGGAGTCGAAGCATTCGCTACCGGCAAGCTGCCACTGTTGCGTAAATACAACACCACCGTCGTCGTGAATGTTTTCGGGTATTGCCTGGAGGAGTACGTCAGCGTAGTCCAGAGGCTGGAAGATGCGGAGGGGATTGCCGCATATGAGCTGAACATCTCTTGCCCGAACGTAAAGAGGGGAGGTATGCAGTTCGGCAGCAACCCTGCTCTTGTAGAGGAAGTAGTTGGCGCAGTTAGAGCGGTGGCCAAGAGACGGCCCTTGTGGGTAAAGTTGATGCCACTTGTTACAGACATTGGACTTATTGCCAAATCAGCTGAGGGGGCAGGGGCAGATGCCCTGACCGTAGCCAATACTTATCCAGCCATGTCGGTCGACGTACGAACCGGAAAGTCCAGATTAGGGAATCTAACAGGCGGCCTTTCGGGGCCAGCCATCCGCCCAATCACGGTTCGACTGGTATGGGAAGCGAAGAAAGCGGTCAAAATACCAATCATCGGTCTGGGCGGGATCGAGACCGTGAGCGACATATTAGAGTACTTGGCTGTAGGCGCGTCGGCAGTACAGGTCGGGACGGCCAGCTTTACTGACCCTGGGATCAGTGAGGAATTATCGGTTGGTTTAGAGAGGGCAGTTGAAGAGGCTAACGTATTAACTATCAGTGAGTTACAGTCAAAAATAGAAGTAAAAAATGGTTGACATAATGCGGTAATTACGCTACACTTTTCTAGTTCTTGTAGCCAAAAGAACACACTATGAGACGACCACTCTTTCTAGCTTGGGCCGCGATTCGATGGATACTTCTAATGTTCCTGATCGCTCCGGTCATGGAAGCGCCTCTAGTAGCGCATCTGAGCGAGCCGGTGAAGCCAATCAAGACATGGGTTGGCAACGCAAGCTGGTACGGACCGGAGTTTGACGGTAAGAAGACTGCAAACGGCGAACGGTTCGACGCCGAAAGCCTGACCGCCGCACATCCTAACCTGCCATTTGGATCCTGGGTGCGGATTGTCAACACGCGAAACGGAAAGTTCGAGTTTGTGCGTATTAATGACCGCGGTCCGTATCAAGAAGGACGCGAAATTGATGTATCCTATCGCGTAGCCCGGAAGATTGGCCTGATCCACTCTGGTGTGAGCCAGGTGCGGCTGGAACTGATGCTACTGCCGCCCAAGCGAAGCCAGATCGACGAAAGCCAGAACTAAGACTTCAGGGCACGCCCTGAACCGTGACCTTTGACGCTCATCCACGCAGCAGCCTGATCGTAGCTTTGGACTTTGATTCCCTTCCCACCGCCATAAATTTCGCAAAGCAGATTGCTGACCTTGTCGGCATGTTCAAGATCGGCAACCAGCTGTTTACCAGTGCCGGGCCGGAAGCGGTGCGGCAGGTGGCGCAGCTGGGGACCGACATTTTCCTCGACCTGAAATATCACGACATACCAAACACAGTGGCGGGAGCGGTGCTGGCGGCAGCTTCCCTGCCCGGCGTGCAACTGGTGAACGTGCACGCGCTGGGCGGGACGGCGATGTTGCAGGCTGCGGTGCAGGCCATCAGCGCAGGAGTGCCGATGGGCGCGGACCGGCCGCGCTTGCTGGCGGTGACAGTACTGACCAGTATGGATAAGAAATCGCTGAAAGAGGTGGGAATCGGCGGACCTCCGCAATCGCGCGTGCTGCACCTGGCGAAGCTGGCGAAGAAAGCGGGAGCGGATGGCGTGGTGGCTTCAGTGCAGGAAGCGAAAGCGATCCGCAAAGCGTGCGGGCGCGAGTTTCTGATTGTGACTCCCGGAGTGCGGCCGAAAGAAACCGGTGGCGCGGGCAAGAAAGATGATCAGGCACGAACGGCTACTCCATGGGAAGCGATAAAAGCGGGAGCAGACTTCCTGGTAGTCGGAAGGCCAATACTCGCGGCGAAAGATCCGCGCGCGGCGGCGGCGGAAATTGTGGATGAGATTGCCAGCGCAAAATAGCGCGATGGAATAGTTGAAGAACAATCAGGCCAATCATGAAGAGCAATCTTGCGACCCGTGAATCGATATTGAAGCAGATGCTAGACTCGGAACAAGCCGCGCTCCGGCTGCTCGAGGGAGTTTCCGAGATACAAGGAAATTGGCAGCCACAAGGTGGCCGCGGCTGGAGCATCTGGCAATGCCTGGAGCATCTGAGTCTGACGAACCGAGTGTACGCAAAAGCGCTGGCGGAGGGGTTGACGAATGCCGGGACAAGCCAAAGAATTGCGACCGGTGGGGAAATAAAACCGGGATTGCTTGGACGCTGGTTTGTGTCAAAGGTCGAGCCCCCGGTTGGAATTGGCGTGAAGACGAAACCAAAAGCAACGCCCGTGGAGAAGGGTGATCTGGGGCAGGCACTTGGCCGATTTGCAGAATCACATGAAGGGTTACGCGAAATCGTAGAGTTGTGGGATCGCGTGGACCTGAATCGTGTCCGGTATCCGAACCCGTTTATTCCGTTAGTCCGATTCACCGTCGGGACAGGGCTGCTGATTGCCAATGCGCATGACCGCCGGCATTTGTGGCAGGCCCACCGGGTTAAAGAAGCGGCGGAATATCCGAAAGCATAAAAGCGACTCGCCGAAGGAATTTAGAGAACAATGGAATCCATGCGCAGCGTGATTGTTGGGACGGCGGGGCACATCGATCACGGCAAATCCACACTGGTTGAGGCGCTGACCGGGACTCATCCGGATCGTTTGGAAGAAGAGAAACGCCGCGGAATCACGATTGATCTGGGCTTCGCGTTTCTGGAAGAAAGCGGAGTGCGATTCGGGTTCGTGGACGTGCCGGGGCACGAGCGATTCGTGAAGAATATGTTGGCGGGTGCGTGGGGCGTAGATGTCCTGTTGCTGGTGATTGCCGCGGACGAAGTGATTAAGCCACAAACGCGTGAACATTTTGACATTTGCCGGTTGCTGGGGGTGAAGCGCGGTGTGATTGCATTGACGAAAATTGATCGAGTGGATGCGGAAACGCAAGCACTGGAGAGGCTGGAAATCGAGGATTTCGTTCAGGGTTCTTTCCTGGCGAACGCGCGAATTGTCCCGGTGAGTGCGAAGACAGGCGAGGGACTGGGAAAATTGAAGGAAGCGCTGAAGCAAGCGGCGCAAGAAGTCGAGGCAAAAGATCCAAGAGATTATTTTCGATTGCCAATTGATCGCTCATTTTCCGTAAAGGGATTTGGAACGGTGGTTACCGGAACGCTTGTGGCAGGGCAAATTTCCAGTGGACAGGAAGTGGAACTGTTGCCTGTGGCGAAAAAGCTGCGCGTTCGCGGGTTGCAGACCGGCGGCACATCCGTGGAACGAGGGGAGGCAGGGCAACGAACAGCAGTAAACCTGGCCGGCATAGAACACACCGAAATCCAACGAGGAATGATGCTGGCGACGCCCGGGCGATTTCGTGCGTCGCGGAGGATTGATGTGCGTCTAGAGCTGCTGCCGTCCGCACGAGAATTGAAGCATCGTGCAAAGGTTCATTTTCACGTAGGCACTTCAGAGACGGTGGGAGAAGTTTTGTTGTACGAGGGGACTGAACTCGCACCGGGGCAAAACGGGCTTGCGCAGACTCGAGTGCAAGACGATGTGGTGCTGGTGCGGGGAGACCGGTTCATCGTAAGGCAGTTTTCGCCGGTGATTACGATTGGCGGAGGAGTGGTACTGGACCCGCTGGCGCGAAGGCCAGCAAACAAAGATACGGGGCGCGTGGCATTTCTGCAGACGATGGAAACAGGGACACGCGAGGAAATTATCGGCGCGCTGACGGAACGAAATGTTCTGGGCGTCGGGATGAGCGACGTGGTGGCGCGAACGGGATGGCTGGAGAGTGAGATCAAAGCGGCAGCGGCTAGTCTCGCCAAGGAAAAGCTGGTGAGAATCGTGTCGCAGGAACCGTTGGTACTGTTTTCAGAAAAGCGGTTTGGGGAAATTTGCGAAAAGCTGCGCGCACGTGTCGAAAAATTCCACAAAGAAAATCCGCTCGTGCCTGGCATTGCGCGAGAGGAGTTGCGGGGGATTCTGGGGCGGCGAATGCGAACGGAAACATTCCAGGCAGCGATCGATGAGTTGGCGCGACAGGGGAAAGTTGTTGCGCAGGGCGAATTAATCAAAAAGCCGGGCACGGAAGTGACGCTTACGCCGGAAGAAGCGAAGGCGAAGGAGCAGATCACGCAGGCGTTCTTGAAAGCGGGGCTGACGGTGCCATCGGCGAAAGAAGTCTTGTCGCAACTTTCGATTGAAAGCCGGAATGCCGAGAAGATTTTGCAAATTCTGTTGCGCGAGAAGATACTGGTGCGCGTGTCGCCCGAACTGATATTCCACGCGGAGGCGCTCCAACGGCTGACGGGCTTGTTGCAGAACTATAAGAAAACAAAGGGCGAACGGGTCGGAGTGCCGGCGTTCAAGGACCTGACTGGGATCACTAGAAAATACGCGATTCCGCTGCTGGAGTTTCTAGATCGGCAACGCGTGACCCGGCGGGCGGGCGACGAGCGTGTTATCCTGTAGGGGATGACGCGCGCACTTGCGAGGTAACGCCCTCTGCGCTATGGTCAAGGCAGCATAACCGCAATGGTTGCGTTGGAGGCAGTTCATGGGTGAATTTAGTATTTTCCATTGGCTGGTGGTACTGGCCGTAATTCTGATTTTCTTCGGTGGTAAGCGCATCCCGGAAGTGATGAAGGGATTTGGCGAAGGAATCCGCAGCTTTAAAGAGGGCATGAGCGGCACATCGCAAACACCAGCGCCGCCAGCGGCTCCAACGCAGACTCCCGAAAAGGCGCCAGAAGAGAAGAAGTAAGATCGCTAGTAGAAGAATGAGGATTGAGAGAGGGTGGCTGTGTGCCACCCTTTTTGTATTTGTGGACCAGAACGAATGTGGATGGTTGAATCCTCGCTAGCAAACAATCAGAAAAACTTCAGTGGAATCCCAAGGAGCTAACGCCCTCTTCTCTAAGTGCCCATTTTATCGAAGCCAAAAGTCCGCCTCCTTAAACAACAAAGACCGAAGGCCTGCAAGCAAACCTGTGTCGGTGCTCCGGCCAAGATGGCGAGTGAATAGGGCAGCGGTGCAGGGAGATTTTGTGCCTAAAGAGTACCTGCGACTGTTAGGCAGATAGAAAAAACAGGACTTACGGCCGGTAGATACTCCGCAACTATTTCGGCAGGCTTGGGTATTACTCCGTACCCGGGAAGGAAACGTCGAGAAAATCCAAGGAGAAGCAAATGACCATCAAGTTCTCAAAGTGGAACGTAGTAACCGCAACGGTTTTATTGTTTGGCACGGTAGCGTTGGCGCAGACGCCCACGACAACGACGCCCGATCCACAGCCGAAGACGGAAATCGGCCAGCGAAAAGAAAATCAGCAGGACCGCATCGCGAATGGCGTGCAGAGCGGGCAGTTAACGGCTGGTGAAACATCCAAGCTGGAATCAAAGGAAGCGGCCATAAACGGCGAAACGCGTGCGGATCGCGCTGCGAATGGCGGCAAGTTGACGGCAGCGGAAAAACAACAGATCAACAAGCAGCAGAATCAGTTGTCCAATCAGATCTATAAAGACAAACACAATGCGAACACGGCGCACTATGGCAACAATGAAGTGGGACAGCGTCGGGAGAACCAGCAGGATCGCATTGCCCAGGGAATCAAGAGCGGGCAATTGACGGCGGGCGAAACCGCCAAGCTGGAGAATCAGCAAAAGGGGATCAACCAGCAGGTGGCGGCGGATCGCGCGGCGAATGGCGGGAAATTGACCAGCGGCGAGAAACAACAGATCAACAAGGAACAGAACGGTGCTTCGAAGAATATCTACAACAAGAAGCACAATGCGAAAACGCAGCCGGGGACGAAGAAGTAAGGAATGGTAAGTTCTAAGTCATAAGTTTTTAGTAAGGCGAAAACGGCGCCCTGAGAAATCGGGGCGCCCCTTCTTGTGTCAGGGGAAAATGAGGGAAAAAATCCCAGCACTCACAACGCTAGAGTGAGGCACTCGAGGGAAAGTCAAACCCCGCATCCTTAACACCGGAGGGTGCGGCACCTGTAGAGAAGCAAGTAAAGCGCACAGCCAGGAATGGCTGTCCCACCCACCCAAGTGCGCCGGTCTCAGAAGGCGACCGCTACAAAGACAATAGAACTTGGTAAGAATCACCAAACGTGGATTGCTAGGAGAGATGTTCGTCGGACCAGCCTAGCTCTTGGAGCGAGGTGAGTAGGCGAGAGAGCGGGAGGCCGACAACGTTGAAGTAGCAGCCTTCGATGCGGGGAATGTAGCGGCCCGCGCGGCCCTGGATGCCGTAAGCGCCGGCTTTGTCGTGAGCTTGTTCGGAGGCGAGGTAGCGGGAAATTTCTTCGGCAGAGAGCTGCGCGAAATGCACGAGGGTGGTTTCCACAAATTGGCGGCGTTCGGCGTCGGGAAGACGAACCATGGCTACTCCCGTGACGACGGAGTGCGTGCGGCCGGAAAGCTGTTGCAGCATCTGGTGGGCGTCGTCATTAGAGCGTGGCTTGCCCAGGATGTGTCCTTCCAAAACGACGACGGTGTCCGCAGCGATAATGATCGCGGGACCCACAGCGCGTGCAGCAACCAGATCGGCTTTGGCGTTTGCGAGGCGTTGAACGAGATCGGAAGGAGATTCGTTGGGATAAGGAGTTTCGTCAACGGCGGAAGAAAGAATGGAGAACGAAATTCCGGCATCACGCAGAATTTCTGCGCGGCGCGGCGATGCAGAAGCAAGAATCAGTTTCAAGACAATTCGCTCAAGTGCAGAATACTACAGACAGAAATTCGAAACAGCTGTGCGTTAGGTCAGAGACGGAGGGAAGAGAAAGAGTTGGCAGGCCGGTGGCGCTCAACAGTGAGTTTGTCTACCGATAATGAAGCGCCGCCGCGATTACAACTGACGGGCGCGGCGGAAGGACGTGAGCGAGAAGCCAATGAAGATCAAGCCGACGACGACTGGCAGAGCAATGAGCCAGTGGACCGCGTCGCGCGTCCAGGCACGCAGGGCGGAGTTGAACCAACCGAGAGCAAGAACGGCGAATGTGGCGCCGATGACTTCGTGAAAGAGTTGTCTGAGCACGCGCCAGAGGCGGCGGAAGCCACGCGGTTCCGCAGGCGCAGCGACACCACCTCGGGTCACAACTGTAGACATGAGAGCAGTTTAACGCAGAACGCGCTGCAGTGTCGGTTGAGGGCACCCGGCCTGTCGTACAGGTATTGGGACTATGAATGGATTGAGGACAACGGGAAAACACCATCTTGTATCCAATTTAGTGAGGACCTACAATCGGCCTAGAAGTACTGGGGAGCTTTCCTTGCAACTTGATGATCACCTCAAAAACCTTCTGCGTGAACTTGGGCACGCGATCAACGACACGGTTTCCGAGTCGGACCGGATAACGGGAGCGATTGCGGGAGTGCGGGCCCATGGGTACGACATCGTGTTGAAGCTGGATGCGACGATCGGTCTGGCGAAGCGAGATGGATCGAGTGAAGATGAACCGCGGCTGAGTACGCAGGATCGCCGCTTCCTGGAGTCGCTGCGCATTCAAGTGGACCAGGAATCGATGGAGCAGGATTCCGAAAAGAAGGCGCTACCCAGGTTGAGCATGACGCCGCAGGACGTGCGGTTTTTGAAATCGTTGAGGATTGCAACGGACGATCTGGAATGAAAATGCGATGCAAAATCGCGGGGTTAGTTGGTGCCGGCCTGCTGGCGTTGGGGATGATGGACGCTCCTAAAGCCGCGGCACAAGATCCGATACTGACGCCGATTATTGTGGATACGGCAACAGCGATTGTGGTGAATGCGGTAAAGCCGAAACCCACAGGACTGGCCAAATTCCAAGGCACGGTGATGCACGCGAGTTCCGTGCAGGTCACCGTGCGCGCAAAAGATAACGACATGTCCATTCGTAGCTTTCCCTTGACTGGCGAAGCCGCCACCAAAATGCAGCAGTTGGTTGAAAAAGGTGGATTCCAGTACGGTGACAAAATTACGGTGTTCTACGATCCCACGTCGTTGCAGGCCGTAAAGTTCAAAGGTAAACCTTCCAAGGCCCTCTAAAGCTAAAGCAGAGGCGGCTATGATTCGCCTTCCCGCTGTTGCAGGGCAATTTTATCCGGCAAGTCCACGCGAACTTTCCTCGCTGATTCACCGATTTATTAAAGAAAGTGGAGAACCGGAAAAAGTGCGAGTGCGCGCGTGCCTCGTGCCACATGCCGGCTATATCTATTCCGGTCACGTTGCGGCGGCAGTGTTTTCACGGATTGAAATTCCAAAGACAATTATTGTGCTGGGAGTACGGCATCAACCCTACGGTGAAGATTTGGCGATCAATTCACACGGGGGGTGGCGGACGCCGTTGGGCGACGTGTCGGTCGATCGTGCGCTGGCGCTGCGACTGCGCGCGGCTTGCCCAGCGCTGCAAGAAGACGAAGTGGCACATCGGCGCGAACACTCGCTGGAGGTGGAACTTCCGTTTCTGCAGGAGTTGCAGCCGGAGTTTACCTTCGTTCCCGTGGCGATTGGTGGGACGGGATTCGCAGATCTAGTGCAAGTGGGCGAAGGCGTTGCGGAAGTGATCGCAGGGAGCGAGAAGGAGATTCTGATCGTGACGTCTTCGGACATGAACCATTACGAGGATGAAGGAACCACGCGGCGAAAGGATCAGCGTGCCATTGAATGTATGTTACGGCTGGACGCAAAAGGCCTATTTGAGGTTTGCCGTCGTGAACGGATTTCGATGTGCGGGCTTGGCCCGGCGATTGTGATGCTGAGCGCACTACGGAAGCTGGACGTGGAGGGTGGGGAGTTGGTGAAGTATGCGACGTCGGGAGAAATTTCTGGGGATCATGATGCCGTAGTCGGTTATGCGGGACTGATCTTTCAATGAAGAAAGCACTGGCATGAAAGCCACCGTTATAAAGGCAAATCACACGCAAGAAAAATCCCCACCCCTACAGACCAAGGGTGGGGCACCCTCAAATGAAGTTCTCGAGGCAAACTAACGCGTGAAAAAAACGGCCCGGGTAAATTCACCGGACCGTCTTCGATGCAGGATCAAATGCAGTGTCAGTGAGGCCGGCCACCACCGCCGCCACTGGATGGATGCGATGAACCACCTACGGACGAAGAGCCGCTAGACGGCCGGGATGAACCGGCGGAAGCGCTGCTACCTGCACCGCTGGTAGCTCCACTGCTGCCACCATAGCGTGATCCGCCGTAACTGCCGCCACCGCTCGTATGCGGCGGAGCAGGTGCAACGGTCGGGCGCGGCGGGAGAGAAGTGGAACGCGGCCCAGAAGGAACGTTAGAAGGGTGAACTGCAGAAGCACCACCGACCGTAACGACCGGGCTTCGATTTGCAGGCATCGTGGGCGCATCCTTGCCTGAGATGCGAATTTGGTTGGTTGGCGTTGAGTCAGGATTGGCAGTAATCCGCGCTTGAGACGAATTCACAAAGCGATGTTCATTCGCGTCGTAAACAATCGAAGAATTGCGACTGGATGCCGTTTCACGAACCGGCAGACTCGCCGAAGTGATGGTGCGATTCACGCGGAGCGGCGGCGTAGCTGTGCCGAGTCCGGTAGTGAGGCCAGTGGCGCGCGGATTCTTCAGCACGTCCCATTTTTGTCCAGAGGCGACCGTGACGGGCCTTCCAATCGTTCCGGCCTGCACTGGATACACGCCTTGATTCATGTTGATTGGCGTCTTGCCTGATTTGTCCGAGGGATGCATCGGCACAACGCCAAGTGTATTTCCGGAATGCACGAAAACCGCGGTTACCGGGCGATACGGCATCGGACGGCCATACAGCAAGCCCCCAGGATTCCAGACCCAACCGTACATCGGAGAGAAATACCAACCACCGTAGTGGTAAGGCAGCCAGCCCCAGGGAGCGGAGCCGATAAACGACCAGCCGATGCTGGCGTCCATATACCAATTGCCGAATCCGTTATCGAAGGGAGACCATCCGAGGCCAACGCCAAAAGGACGCCAGCAATTGAATCCGTTCACGGACATCCACGATCCGTACGTGAAAAGGTCGGAGTATCCAGAAACGTAAGAACCGTAATTGGCCGAGGGCTGTAATTGATTGGTGGCGACCTCTTCACTCTGGATGCGGCTAGAAACCCAGCGGTCGAAATCGTCACTGGGAGACGCCTTGGCGATCACCTGATTTCCCGGATCCTGCGCATTGATGGCCAGAGACTGGCCCTTTTCCAGTGGAGTCGACTTGTCGTTCTGAAGAACATTCACAAGGCCGTTCTGTACGCTGACAGTGCTGCCATCATCGAAATTCTCAAGGTGAAACGTGGCGCGGTCAGTGACTTCAACGGAAAAATCACCGCCGGTGACGCTGAAATAATCGCCGTTCACGGAATGATCGTAAAAAGAAGCGGAACCCTGGCGCAGGACGAGGCGCGTGATGCGCGAGCCATCATGCAGAGAAAGATCGTAGAACTCGATCACGGTATTCGCGTTGAGAAAAGCCATCGCGCCACTTTCGAACTCCACTTCGGCGCGACCGTTTCCGGTCGAGATTGCGTTTCCTTCACGGATGGGCAAATTCAGTTGCGCGACTTCCCACACGGCTTTGGAATCGGTAATGGAGTTTTCGTGAAATTCGCGAGCGAAACGGACATCGCCTTGGACGTAGCTGAGGCGAACGATCCGGGCATGGCTCGAATCCGCAGAGACAGCGGAAGGCAGGGCCGTGCACACCAAGAGAACAATGAGAGAGAAGAGCAAGAAATTGCGTTTCATGAGACCACCTCGAACGGTGCAGCCTGCTGCAAATTAGACGATAGCGCAGTTCGCGGGGTTGCGCGCTGGAGAAAATGAGTCGGTGTCTTTTAGGGAGGGAGTTGCAGTTCCGTAACGTACCGTACGAGGAGAGAGCAACGGAGTGAAGAGGGAGGGCTGAGGAATAAGCAGCTTCGATACACCAAATAGGAAATATTGATGCCTAAGTTCTTGACACTAGGGGGCTTAATAGGTAGCTTTCGAAGGATAAACCAGGAAAGAAAGCGCGTCAGGTGCGACGCGTGGCTGAGAAGTGGCCCTCCCAGCTAGGTTCGGCAACCCGAAAACTAGTGATAAGGGAGATTTAACTTAATTCGGATTCAGGGGGAGATTATGCGCGGTCTCATTCGTATCTTACTCATTCTTATGGTAGTTGGAGTGACGTTCCGGCCAGAGGCGGCATTTGGCCAAGGCGGCGCCACGGGGGCCATCAGTGGCGTTGTGGAAGACGGAAGCGGCGCACCAGTGGCGGAGGCGGAGGTTCAGGTGGTCAATTCCGCCACCGACGTTTTGGTGCGGCGAATGAACAGCGGTCCGGACGGCACGTTCGTAATCACGTTGCTGCCGCCGGGCACGTACTTCGCGGTGATCAACAAGACGGGGTTCTCGGAAGCCAAGGCCTCGGGAATTGCAGTGCGCGTAACGGAGACTTCGCGCGTGACCATTACGCTGAAACCCGGCACGGTAACGGAGAAAGTGGAGATTTCCGCGCAATTGGCGACAGTGGAAACCACAAATGCGACCACCGGACAGTCGATCAACGAAAACACAGTGCGTACTCTGCCGCTGGCGACGCAGAACTTTCAACAACTGCTGACGCTGTCGGCCGGCGCACAGAGCGACCTGAACAACTCCACGCAACTGGGCCGCGGCGACGTGCGCATCATCGTGAACGGCCAGCGCGAAGACAATAATAACTACCTAATCGAAGGCATCAGCGCGACAGACTACAACGTGGCGGAGTTGACAAACACGCCGTTGCCGAACGCCGACGTCATCCAGGAATTCAAAGTGCAGACTTCGCTGTACGATGCGACGCAGGGGAGAAACGGCGGAGGAAACATCAACGCCATCCTGAAGACCGGCACTAGACAATTTCACGGAGATGCTTATGAGTTTTTCCGAAATGATGCGTTGAACGCGAACGACTACTTTCTGAATGCGCAAGGATCGAATCGGCCGGTGCTGAAGCAGAATATTTTTGGCGGCAGCCTGGGTGGCCCAGTCGGAACGGAAAAACTGGGATTTTTCTTCGTGAATTATCAGGGCACGCGGCAGCGCAGCGGATTATCTCCCGGCACGTTTATCAGCACGGTGATCCCCGCAATACCGTTGGACCGCTCGGTACAGTCGTTGACCAACACGTTCTTTCCTGACGGATTGCCGGAAGGGGTGACCCTGGATCCAGTAGCCGTGGCACTGCTCAATTTCAAGAGCAACCAATTTGGAGGACTGTCGAACGGTTACCTGATTCCGAGCGTTACGGACAATGGTAGCGGTTCGGGCATCTTCTCGTTCAGCCGGCCGGGAAAATTCACCGACGACCAATTCACGACAAACTGGGATAAAGAGTTCCACGGAGGCAGCGACAAGATTTCCGCGAGGTTCTTCTATTCCAACTCCGAGACGTTTGAACCCTTTGGCGCAGGAGGTTTGCAGGCTTCGCTGGGCGGCAGCATTGCTGCCTCAGACCTGAACTTTCCGTACACCTTGCCGGTGAGAAACCGCTTTTTTGGCCTGAGCGAGACGCACCTCTTCTCTCCCTCCATCGTCAACGAATTGCGCTTTGGCATCGTGCATATCAACAATGCGGCGATTAACACGGCGCCGATTACCGCCGCCGATTTGGGTATCAACCGGCCGATGAGCAATATCACCGACAGCATTTACAAGTTTACGTTTGCGAGCTCTGGATTCCAGATCGGGCCGACGCCGCAGGCAGATCAACACCAGATCCAGAACAACTACAATTTTCTGGACACAGTTTCGTGGGTTCACGGGAAGCACGTGTTTCGTTTTGGCGGAGAAATGACCTTCGTGAATTTGGACAAGTCTTTCCCGCAAACATTCAACGGGCAGATCTTTTTTGCCAACACGTCAAGCAATGGCCCCCTGGGAACCGATTTTGCCAGCACGGACTGGCAGAACTTTCTGGTGGGCGCGTCGCAGTTCAGCTTCGGCGGTGGCGGCGTTTATAACCACAATTACAAACAGAACGACTACGCCGTGTTCCTGCAGGATGACTGGAAAGCAACAAAGAACCTGACGCTGAACCTGGGGCTGCGGACGGAGATTCTGGGCGCGTGGAATGACGGCGCTTGCCACATCGGGAATGTGGATTCAGCACTGACGGTTGGAGGGCAGAATCCGTTCGTTTATCCGGGATGCGTGAACAGCCTGGGTGTTCCTGGCCTCACGGGCAATGCCAGTGCCACTACCTTCCATAACAACTACGCGACAGGACTCGGACCACGAATTGGTCTGGCGTACGACCTTTTCGGAAAACACAACACGACGATTCGCGCAGGCTACGGAATTTACTACGTGCGCGAGGACGTTGGAGCGGTAGACCAGTTGAGTTTCCAGACGCCGTTTCTGCCTATCGTATTTGCAGGCAGCGCGCCGGGTGGCTTGACGAATTTCTTCGCACCGTGCGCGGCCAGCAATCCGGCACCATACAGCCCGTATTGCGATCAAGGTACGGGATTGGGAACGAATCCGAACGCATTGCCTGCGGCGGGAGTGTTAAGTTCGGCGTACTTGCCCTGCTTGTCGGTGCTACAGGGATTTGTGGATGGCAATGGTAACCCGACGAACAACCCGAATCTGAATCCGGTATACGCGAACCAGGCCGGGTGCAACGGAATTCCATCGGTGGGCGATTTCGCGCTGGAAGTACCCCGGAACTTCAAAGTGCCCAGCACGCAGCAATGGAACCTGACGGTGCAGCATGATCTCGGAAAACTTTGGGTGCTCGAAGTAGGCTACGTGGGTACACATGCTGTGCGTCTGCGGGAAACGCGCGATGCGATTCAGTCGTTGAACGCATCGCCGACAAATGCGGTCTCCGTGACGGACGTGAATGGAAAGAGCTACTCGATCACGGCGAACACCTTTGGCAATGCTGTGGCGCGGACACCCACCCCGGGACTGAACGGCTATGCCGGGTATCAAATCTTTGCGAATGATGCGTATTCCCACTACCACTCGCTGCAGGCGACGATTTCGCGGCGCTGGAAAGATGGATATGTGCAGGCGGCGTATACGTACTCCAAATCGACGGACGCGACGTCGACGGGCAACACGGCGTTCAACTCCGCGTACAACGACCAGAGCAATATAAACGCGTCGCGCGGACTCTCTGACTTTGACCGTCCACACCGCTTTGTCATCAGCTATGTGTACGATCTTCCCTTCTTCCATTCGGCCACGGGTTTTAAGCGCGTGCTACTGGATGGGTGGGGAGTTAGCGGTGTCACGATCTTCCAGTCGGGAACACCGTTCTCGATCTTTGACTCGGGCGCGGCAACCGCCTTCCTCGGAGCTGGCAGCACCCCATTACTGGGCGCCAGCCTCGCCGAGGGAGCTAAAATTTCCGGTGGTTACACCAGCGGTGGAGTGCACAGCCGCCTCAACGGCTATGTGAACATCAACAATTTCGCCCCTGCAGCGCAATTGTATCCAGAGCAGTGCGCAACCGATCCCAATTTTTGCGTGACGGGTTTTGGCAACCTGGGACGGAACATTTATCGCGGACCTTCCCAGCAGAACTGGGATTTCTCGCTGATCAAGCAATTCCGGCTGACGGAGCGGCAGGCGCTGCGATTCACGGCGGACTTCTTTAACATCTGGAATCACGTGAACTTTGCAAACCCTGTGGCGACGGACGTGGAAAGCCCCGGCAACTTCGGTGTTATCACCAGCACGAAGGGTGTGCCGCGGTTGATTCAGTTCTCCCTGCGGTATTCGTTCTAACGGGACCGCGAACAACAGGCTGAGAAAAGGCGCTCCGAGCAGATTGGAGCGCCTTTGTTTTTTGCTGCGAAGAAAGGCCGCGGCGAGTAGTGGTATCATTTTTCGGCTATGGCAAAAATCGCAACGCGCGTTTCCCAACTGACCGGCGAGGGTGCACTGGCGGTATTCACCCGCGCCAAAGAACTTGAGAAGGAAGGCCGCTCGATCATTCACTTGGAATTAGGCGAACCGGATTTTCACCCAGCGGCCCCGGTGGTGGATGCGCTGCGCGCGGCGGTGGCGAATGGGCGCGATCGCTACGTTTCGACCCGCGGGATCCCTCCTCTGCGGGAAGGAATCGCCAGCTATTTGAAACGGACGCGGCGGCTCGATGTGCGGCCCGAACAGGTGCTGGTGGCCCCGGGATGCAAGATGGCTTTGGCGCTGACGATGATGGCGCTGATCGAGCCGGGCGACGAAGTGCTGTACCCCGATCCGAGTTTCCCGATTTATCCGTCGTTCACGCGCGGGTTGGGTGCAACGGCCGTGCCATACGCACTGCGCGAGAAGAATAAATTTCAGCCGGACGTGGCGGAGATTGCATCGAAGATCACTCCGAAGACGCGCATGCTGATTTTCAATTCACCCAACAATCCCACCGGAACGGTTTTCAACGATGCGGTGCTGAATCAGATTGCAGAGCTCGCACGGAAGCACGACCTGTGGGTGATTGCGGACGAAATCTACGCGCGCATTTTGTTCAGCGGAGAATACAAATCGATCTGGGCGTTGCCGGGAATGGCCGAACGCACGGTGATCATCGACGGCTTTTCGAAGACATTTGCGATGACCGGATGGCGCCTGGGTTATGCGGTGGCGCAGAACCATGTTATCGACGCGCTAGACATGCTGGTTTTGAACACGTTTACGTGCACGGCGGAATTCACGCAGGTGGCGGCGATCGAAGCGCTGGAGGATATCACCAGCGCAGTGCCCGCGATGGTAGAGGAATACCGGAAGCGCCGCGACCTGTTTGTCGCGAAACTGAACAAAATCCCTGGATTCCGATGCCAGTCACCCGATGGAGCGTTCTACGCCTGGGTGAATATCGAAGAGACGGGGCGTTCCGCTGAGCAAGTTCAGAAAGAATTATTGGAAGAAGCAGGCGTGGCGGGAATTGCGGGAGCGGCGTTCGGCGCGGAAGGAAAAAACTTTGTGCGCTTTTCGCTGGTCAGCGCGCCACATCTGTTGGAAGAAGCACTTGAGCGCATCCAGCGAATCGCGAAGAATTGGCGATTGGCGGCAGCGCGCTAAGGGAAACTCTTCCTCGTGATTTGAGGCTTGGTGTAGGGATCATCGGATTCTTGGAGAACCTAAAGCTATGAAACATTTGTGGCGCACGGGAATTTTTCTGTTGATGGCCGCCGGTTGCGGACCGATCGCGTTGGGACAGGCAACGCCGTATCCGGCTGGTGATGTGAAAAAGACGTACGAGCGGCTGTTGAAGAAAATTGATGCGATACCGATGTACGACAATCACGCGCATCCGGGCTTTGCGGACGACACGGATGTGGATGCGATGGCGTCGCCGCCGGGGGAGAGTCCGACGCTGCGATTGAACGAGGATAACCCCGAATTTGTAGCCGGAGCGAAAGCGCTGTTTGGCTACCCCTACGATGATTTCAAGCCGGAGCACGCGAAGTGGCTGGCAGACAAAAAGAAAGCAGCCGAGCAGAAGGGCGATCCCGCGTACTTCGACAGCATTCTGGACAAGCTAAACATAGAGATCTGCCTGGCGAACCGCGCGATGATGGCGCCGTATCTGGATCCGAAGCGGTTTCACTGGGTATTTTTCGGCGACGCGTTTTTCTATCCCTTTGACAACAAGGATCAGACGGCCAGCACACCGGATATGGGCGTGTATGTGCCACTGCAGGAAAAAATGCTTTCGCGCTGGAAGAAACAGGAAGGCGTGGAAGGATTGCCCGCGGATCTGGCCGGTTACGAGGATTTTGTTCGTCGCACTATGGCAGATAATCAGAAACATGGCGGTGTGGCCATCAAGTTCGAGGCCGCGTATTTCCGGACGCTCTATTTCCGCGACCCGCCTAAGGAAAAGGCAGAAGAGGTCTACAACAAATATCGAAGCGGCGGCGCGCCGACGGCGGAGGAATACAGACTGTTTCAGGATTATGTGTTTCGCGTGATGGTCGACCAAGCCGGAAAGCTTCATCTGCCAATGCATTTTCACACCTGTGTGGGAATCGGCGATTACTTCAGCCTGCGGAATGGCAATGTGCTGAACCTGGAAAATGTTGTGCGCGACGCGCGCTATAAAAATGTGACGTTTGTGCTGGTGCACGGGGGATGGCCGTACGAACGCGAAGCGGCGCTGCTGACCGCGGTGAAGAACGTATATCTCGACACTTCCTTCCAGTCTGAGATGCTGTACCCATCGCAATTCAAGCAGGTGCTGAAGCAATTGCTGACGATCTATCCGGAAAAGATGATGTACGCCTCCGATTCATTCCCATTTAGCGATGCGCTAGGTGCGGAGGAAAGCTTCTGGCTTGCGGCGCGCACCACACGAACCGCACTGGCCGGAGCGCTGGCGGAATTGGTCGAAGAAGGCGCGATCAGTGAGACCAAGGCCCTGGAGCTCGCGCGCGGCTATTTGCATGATAATGCGGTGAAACTGTACGGAGAGATGAAACCATGAGCGAAAAACAGGAATTGAAATACACCGCGTGGAACAAGGTGGAACGGGAAAAGTTGAACGACAAGATCGACCGGGAAATGATTACCGGAGACAAATTGATGTTGGCGCGCGTGTTTATCCAGAAGGGAGGGCACGTGCCGAAGCATCAGCACCACAATGAACAGGTCACGTACATACTGGAAGGCGCGCTGAAATTTGCGATTGATGGAAAAGAGATTGTGGTGAAGGCGGGAGAGGTCTTGTGCATTCCCTCGAACATGCCGCACGAAGCTTGGGCGTTGGAAGATACACTAGACCTGGATGTGTTCACGCCGCCACGAGAAGACTGGCTGAACAAGACAGACGCTTACTTGCGGCGATAACTCGCAATTGAGGCAATCGAATTGAAAAAGGCGGGCGGAGATCCAGCCCGCCTTCTTGTTGCGCAAGATATCCGGAGTTTGCGGGCAAGCTACCAGATTTTGCAGACTTGTTCGCGCACCATGGCGTCACCCTTCTTGCAGCCGAAGGCCTTGGCAAACACTTCCATGTTCGAGATGGGACCGTTCGCACGGAATTGTGGCAGCGGGTGCGGATTGGTGTTGGTCAGCAGGCGAGCGTATTCGGGACGCGTATTTGTGCCCCAGACCTGCGCCCAGCCGAGGAAGAAGCGCTGCTCTGGCGTGAAGCCGTCGAGGTCTGCAGGACGATGGCCTTCGATGGATTTTTCGTAGGCAGCGTAGGCAATGGCGAGGCCGCCGAGGTCGCCGATACTTTCGCCAAGTACCAGTTTGCCGTTCTGATGCAGGCCCGGTTCGACTTCGTAGCCGTCGAATTGTTTCACCACGCAGCCCGCGTGCTCATCAAAGCTCTTGCGATCATCGGCGGTCCACCAATCGCGAAGATTGCCCTGACCGTCGAAACGCGAGCCTTCATCATCAAAGCCGTGGCTGATTTCGTGGCCGATGACCGCACCCATGCCACCATAGTTGACAGCGTCATCCGCTTTCGGGTCGTAGAACGGCGGCTGAAGAATTCCGGCGGGGAAAACAATTTCGTTAAAAGTGGGATTGTAGTAGGCGTTGACCGTCGGCGGTGTCATTCCCCATTCGAGGCGGTCGACAGGCTTGCCAATCCTCGCCAGTTGGCGAGCTTCTTCAAAGGCACGGCCGCGCTGCACGTTCAGATTGTAAGCAGTACGATCGACGGAGAGTTTGGAATAATCACGCCACCTGTCCGGATAGCCAATCTTCACGGTGAAGGCTTCCATCTTGGCGATAGCCTGCTTCTTGGTTTCGGGGCCCATCCAGGAAAGAGTGGGAATGTCGGAGCGCAGAGCGGCAACTAGATTGTTGACCATTTCCTTGGCTCGCGCTTTTGCGGCCGGTGGAAAATACTTTTCGACATAGACTTCCCCGAGCGCTTCACCCAGGTTGGCGTTGGTGGCCTGCACACAACGCTTCCAGCGCGGCTGGATTTCCTTGGTGCCGGAAAGAGTCTTGCCGTAGAAATTGAAATTTTCCTGAACGAAATTCTCGGAAAGCGTCTGTGCATAGGTATGCAGCAGATGCCACTTCATGTAGATCTTCCAGTCAGGGATGGAAGTTGCGGTGAGCTGGTGATTCATCTCTTTGAAGAAATCGGGCTGGCCGATATTGGCAGAGGTCAGCGGCGGGGTGCCAACGGCCTGAAAATAAGGTTCCCAGGGCCAGTCGGGCGTCAGCGTCTTCATGTCCGCGAGGGTCATTTTGTTGTAGTTCTTTTCAGGGTCGCGGAGTTCGACGTTATTTCGCGAAGCCTTGGCCAGCGCAGTCTCGATGTCCATCACGGTTTTTGCTTCCGCGGCAGCCTTCTCGGGAGCGTCACCGGCGAGTTCGAGAATTTTGGCGACATGCAGCACATATTCAGCGCGCAGCTTCTTGGAGCGGTCGTCATCGCGTGTGTAGTAATCGCGGTCTGGCATTCCCAGGCCACCCTGACTGATGTCTGCGATTTCCTGAGTGCTGTCCTTAAAGTCGGGGGACGAGCCGAGTTCAAAGATTGCGCCGATATTCTGCCGGTGCATGCGGGCGATCTCCGCGTCGAGATCTTTGCCGTCTTTCATGGCGTCGATGGCGGAGAGTTCAGCAGCCAACGGTTTCAATCCAGCGGCGTCGGCAGCCGAACTGTCCATGCAACTGGCGTAAAAATCGCCGATCTTTCTTTCGTTCGTACCGGTAGCCGCTTTGGAGCTGGCGGCAGCCTCCAGAATGGAGCGCATCGCGGTCAGGTTGTGATCGCGCAGTTCGGTGAAGGTGCCCCAACTGGGATATTCGGCGGGGATGGGATTGTTTTTCATCCAACCACCCATGGCGAAAGTGTAGAAATCGTCGCAGGGCTTGCAAGACTTATCGAGATTGCTGAGAGAAAATCCCCACGAGGCGTCGGCCTTGGCGGTCAATCCGGCCGAAAGAATGAATACGAAAGCAAGGCAAGCAAGCGCACACGCTCCGAGCACCAGCAAATTACGGCGATGATTCATAACTTCACCCCTAGTTTTAGTGGAAAGTCGACATATGCAGTTAGCAGAACGCCAGTGTAGCAGAAGATAAAGCGCGACGCAGGAGGGCGAGAAGCCAGGCGGCGCCAAACCGCCCGACTTCAGAAAACAAAGGATCCGGGTGCGCCGGTTACTTGGCTGGCGTATTAGTAGGAGGCATATACGCTTTGCCGTATTTGGCAAGATCCACTTTTTGCCAATCGCCTTTCATGATGCCTTCGCGGATTTGCGTGGGCGTCTTGCCCTTGTGGGTCTGCTCGTAGGCGTAGAAAGCTTCGCTCATGCAGATGTTGCAGCCAGAGCCGTGGCGGCTGACAAAACAATCGAGCAGACTGCCGTGTCCCTGGCTCTTGTCGCAATGGCAATAGCAGGGTTGTTGATAGAGAACTTTCTTGATGCGGCTGGCTACGGCATACGCGTTGAAAATGCCGATGTCGCTGAAGAGAGAAGGCTCCATGGTAGGAGGCAAGGCATCCGCAGGGGGATTGGCATGAAACGCCGGCGTGGGCTCGTCTGGCTTGGCGTCGTGATGCATGCCGGCCATGTCTTGCGAGTTGGTCGCCGCGAATTGCGGCAATACCAGAAGGGCTGAGCTTGCGGCCAACAGCGTCGTGGCAACGAGGAATTTACCAAGAATCTTCATGAGAGCCTCTTTCCCGGAATTTCCGTACTTTATTACTGTACGGCGGTTGATGGGCAAATTCCACTTGCGTGTTTCATCCGACAAGAGGCCGCAACTACGGAATGTGCAGCTTGCCGATGCGCACAGGTTCGAGCTTGGTCACATCGAGGACTTTGTCGCCGTTCAGATTGTCGAGTTGGCTGTTCTCGATGAAGTAGAAGTCGTCGCCATCGAGCGCGCCGGTGGTAGGCAGCTTGGTGAAACTGGAACGATATTCGAGGACAGTTACCTTGGTTACTTGCCTGCCATTTTCGGAGAGATCGAAAACGGCGATGCGCGGAGTGCCAATCCCGTTTTGAATGGCGATCAGTTTTTGCCTGTGCCAGTACAGGCCATCTGCTCCGGCCAGCGTGTTGCGAGAACCCGGATCAACTTCAATGCTTTCGCCAGATTTGACCTGCAACTGGATGATGCCGAGTTGATCGGCGATATACGCGATGGTGCCGTCTCCGGTGAGCGCAATTCCATTGGGCTCCAGCAGTTCACGGCACAGCTTAATGTCCGCAAATGAGTGCGTTCTGCTATTGAAGCGAAAAACTTTGTGCGCAGCGGTGTCGGTCAGCAGGATATCACCGTCTGGGTACACCACCAGGTCGTTGAAGCCGTGTTTCGCGCCATCGGAGAGAGAATAGCGTCCGAGAAGCGTGCCGGACTTGTCGAAATGAAGCAGTTCCGTTTTGCCGCGATCGAGCCAGGAATTACTCCAGACGGATCCATCGTTCGGATCAATACGAATGCCCAGGACGGGAAGCAGATTGTCGCGGCCGTCGGGAACGAAGTCCGTGATTTTGCCCTGCCGCGGAATTTTGACAATTTTCTTGCGATGCAGACTGCCGAGCAGAAATGCGTCCAGCGGAGCGTCATATGCCAAGCCTTCGGGCACGAGATCTTTTTCGGTGGTGGTAAACGCAAGTTTAGCCTGCGTTACGGGTGGAAAATCCTTGCGGACCTGCTCGAGTAATTGCTTGAAATCCTTACCATCCTTGAGGACGGCAAATGCAGGCTCGCCCGAAGGATCGAACCCCTCCTTCAAAGCAATGCACTGCTTCAGATTGTCCATCGCCTAGTTGGGTTCTTGCAGTTGCGCGTGCAGGGATGCAAGAAAATACAGGACCGCGCCACGATCCTGCGTTTTGCCGAGGAGGTTTTCCGCCGTGGCCATCTGCGCGCGAATTTCCGGCTCATCAGCAGGCTCTTGTGCTGAGACCAACGAAATAAAGGAGCCAATGAGGAGAAACACCAAAACAGAAATTCCGGTGCGCAAGTTGCGGCAGTGAGGCATGCCATTCCTCTCTGGCTTGATCTTACCGCGTTAGACGCTCAGATCCGCGTTCCTGTCTAGAGGCCAGCCAGGCTCGCAGCACGGCCGGTTCAATGGCCCCCATGTGCGCGTCGGTCCCCGCGGGTTCCGGCTTCGTCCAACGCCAGATTGCTGCGCCGTAGAGGCCGCTATCGCGGCAATGCGTAAGAACGTTTTCCAGCGAATACTCGGGAGAAGAGAGATCGTGCGCCGGCAATTCGCCGAGCCACAGAGGCTTGTCGAGCGTGCTTGCGGTGGCGAGCAGTTCGTGAAATTTTGCGTTGGTGTCGAGTTCACTGCCCGGATAGTAGTGCGCTTGATAAAAATCCAGATTCAGTTCACTCCACGCGCGTAACCACAACAAGCGTGCCGAGCCGAGGGTTGCCGACGAATGGCCGAACTCATGAATGGCTTGCACAATTTCTGCGGCAAAGGCGCGAAAATCGGCCAGGTGCATTTTTGCGGCGGCATCGCGGTGGAACTCACGGATGGCCCACTCCGGCTCGTTGGCCACTTCCCAGGCGAACAGCGCCGGATGCGCCCTAAATTCGCCAAAGAGTGGGGTGAGGATGTTCTGCAGAAAAGCTTCGCGGCCGGCGGCAAATTGCAGCACGCGCTCATTTGCTGACGGAGTTTGCGGCTGCGGACGCTCCTGCAACCAGAGATAGTCGATCAGCGAAAAACACAATTTCAGTTCATGAGTCTGGGCGAGCTGCAACGCAACAGCGACATCTTTCAACAAAAATTCATCCGGTCGTCGCGGAATTCCCTTTTCCGTTATCAAAGCCGCCCCGGCCATCCGCAAATAAGAACCAACGCACCACGCGCACGCCGCACTGGCGCATTTGTGCAAAATCATTTCTTACTTTCTCAAATTTTTCAGGAGAGCTGACGCCGAGGTGGCCACGCGGTCCGCTGCCAAAATCTTCCGCATAGTTCAACCAGGGATAATTTACGCCAAGGGAAAATGGATCGGGACTGGAAGCAGCCATAAAAGCCTCTCCAATCAGAACGATTAGCGAGCGATGGCCGGAGTAATGGTGGTGACGCGCGCGGCGGAGAACCGTTCCCTCACCTGTTTTTCGCGAAGATGGCGTTGCACGCGCCGTCCCCAGGTCCGCACAAACGTGTAGTTCAGCGCGCCACCGATGGCGGAACTGGCCAGCGGCACCATGCGGCCCACCCATTTTTCGGCGCTTTCCTCGCCGATTTTAATGGCGAGTCTGCTGGCGACTTTAGGCGCCAGTTTCTCGATCATCTGTTTTTCGGCCAGGTCCTTGCTGAAATCGATGCCTGCGGCGGAAGCCGCTGCAATCCACATTTCCACGCGCTGTTCCTGCCCGTGCTCTTCAAATCCGTAGAGCAGGCAGAGTCGTTGGATCAAGCGCAGCGTGATGATGGTCAACATGCTGGCGTCGGGCAAAACGGTGATCATCCCGCCCAGTCCGAAGCCCGCACCTTGCGCCAATGCAATTCGTTGAGCGTTGTGGATCAATCGCTCGGCGACGGCATCCAATTTTTCCAGGGGTACGTCGCGCATGCGTCCAAAGTTCGGCACCCACAATCCGTGCTTGTCCGACAAGTACTTACGGAATTCCTCGGAATCGACTTCGACGGAACGTAGTCCGCGCAACATGCCAAAACGCAGGAATCGTCCTACCGTTCGGCCTGCCAGCGATTTACGTGACCTTGCCATGGGCTCAAGCATCCTACGTCGGTTAGAGCCGGTCAAGAGATGTTCCGTTGTATGAGTGCCTCCTGGGGGCTGTAGTTACCTCTCGGACGCAGAAATCTGAGAGTCCTACTTGACGCAGCAATGGTTTTCGGTAAACTCCATTTTTGCTTATGGCAGCCATCGCTCCAATTCTGAGTCCAGAGACGCTCACCGATCTGGAATTCCCCCAGCGGGAAGCGGCCTTTTTCTATGGGCTATTCCTGCGCGGGTACTCCGCGGAACAGCTTCGCCGGGATATTGAAGTACCCCCGGCGGTACTGGCGAAATGGCATCGGGACGCGGAACGCGAGCCACAACTGAGGGATATCTTCGCCCGCATGCTGGATTACCGTCGGCACGTGTTGGCCATATTTGATACACTGGTAGGGTCAGACGGCCAGATTCGGCATTTGCAGTAGTAATTTACGTTCACCGCAGGCAACGTAAGAGCTTCCCCGCACCGTCTAATCATCATCTTAAGAGAAGTGTCTTCGAATGAACGAGATTCACGATTTGACGAGCGATTCTGCATAGCATTAGAATGCCAGCGTGGTAGAGGTGTCTGCATGCCCAGGGTATTAAGAATACTTACCGCCAATTTAGCGATGCTTTCCCTCCTGTCGCTGCCCCTCCCGGCGCAGCAGGAAGGACAAGGCCAAACCCCTCCACCTCGCAACCGCTCCTGCTCCTGGCGGCAAGTTAACCAAAGAACAAAAACAAAAGACTCAAGAAGAGTCTCAAAGAGCTGGAAACTCCTTATAAGACCTGGCTGAACGAAGACGTCGTCTACATTATTTCGCCTGAAGAACGAAGCGAGTTTCTAAGACTCTCCACCAACGAAGAGCGCGAGCAGTTTATCGAAGCGTTCTGGCTGCGCCGCAGCACCAATCCGGATTTGCCCGACAACGATTTCAAGGAAGAGCACTATCGCCGCATCGCCTATGCCAACGAACATTTTGCTTCGGGCATACCTGGCTGGAGAACGGATCGCGGCCGCATCTACATTATTTGGGGCAAGCCCGACGAAATCGAATCGCACCCGACCGGTGGCACCTACGACCGTCCGATGGATGAAGGTGGAGGTTCGACGACGACCTATCCGTGGGAAACCTGGCGGTATCGTTATCTGGAAGGAATCGGCGAAAACATCATCATCGAATTCGTAGACCCGAGCGGATCCGGCGAATATCACCAGACCATGGATCCTTCGGAAAAGGACGCATTGCTGCACGTACCTGGCGCGGGTTTGAGCATGCTGGAATCGATGGGCATGGCGTCCAAGACGGATCGATTCACGCGTTCGGATGGCACCTACCTTCCAAAGACGCTGGGTGGCACGCCGGCCTCCATGAACGAATTCTACAAGACTCGAGCAGTACGCCAAGGTCAATCGTCCGCCAGAAGTGAAATACAAGGACCTGGAACTGATCGTGACTTCGCGCATGGTTCGCGATCAGGTGAAGTTCAGCTATCGCACCGACTTCCTGAAAGTGACGACGGAAACCGTGCTCGTTCCGATCACCGTGCAGATTCCCAATCATCAACTTTCCTTCAAATCGAAGGACGGAGTGCACTCCGCTTCGCTGAATATTTTTGGCCGCGTGAGCACGCTGACGGGCAAGGTCGTGCAGACGTTTGAAGATTCGGTCACGCGAGATTTTCCTGATTCGCTTTATCAGCAGGCAGTAAAGCTTTCTTCGATTTATCAAAAGGCGCTTCCGCTGCGCCCGGGACTCTACCGGCTCGACATCGTGATCAAGGACGTGGAGAGCGGAAACGTGGGAGTGGTGAATACGCGATTGGCCGTGCCGCGGTATGACGAAGAGAAAGCTGGAGGCCAGTTCCCTGATTATTGCGGACCAGATTGAACACGTTCCGGCCAAACAGATTGGTCTCGGACAGTTCGTTCTGGGATCGTCGAAAGTCCGGCCGCGCCTGGATGGCGATTTCGCGACCACGGACAAACTTGGAATTTATTTGCAGGTCTACAACCTGAAGCCCGACGACAAAACGCACAAGAACAATGCGACATTTGTGTACACGGTGAAGAAGGGCGACCAGCAGGTGATGCAGTTTAAAGAGTCTTCCTCGGAGATGAATCAGACCGGCGACCAGGTGACGCTCGAGCGACTTTTACCGCTGGCCACCCTCTCGCCGGGGAAGTATACTCTGCAGGTCAGTGCCACGGATGCGCTGTCAAACCAGACGATTTCGCGTTCCGCTGATTTTTCGATCAAAATTCCGGTGGAACCCAAGACGGCAGCGGTCGTAGCACCTGGGAGGTAATCAGACGTGAAGCACAGCCCGCTCCTGTGCGTGAGCATTTTTTTTGCTACCGTCGCGAGTGTGTTTTGTGGCGTCTCACCTGCCGCAGCGCAAAGTTCCAGTAAACCAGTCTCGGGAATCCTTTCTGGTCTGGTTCGCGATACAGCCGGCACACCGCAACTGGGTGCAACTGTCGAAGTGCTTTCCGAAGCGCCCGGCAGTTACCATCGCGCAGCATTTCCTCACCAATACGCAAGGAATCCTTTCAGGGAGAGAAATTAGCTCCCGGTTTCTACACCGTGCGCGTCACGCTGGCCGGCTTTCTTCCAACTCTTGAAAAGCATGTACGGATTTCGGCGAATCTCACCACCATGGTGCGCATTGAGCTCGAGTCCATGTTCGCTTCGCTCGAACAGATGCGGCGCCCACCAGCGAGCGGAGTTGCGGAACCGGACGACTGGAAGTGGGCATTGCGCTCGGCTTCCGGACTGCGTCCGGTCCTGCAGTTTGATGACGACGCTTCCAACACGCCGACTGCGGTGTTGTACTGGAAACCAGCGCCAACCAGGCCGCGCGGGCCGTCTGGAATTGAGCGATGGCGAGGGGCGTCCCGGCACGGTATCCAGTCTGAATGCGGCTCCAGCCACGGCATTTGCCTACGATCAGCGCATCGACAAGTTTAATCACATCGTTTTTGCCGGCCAGGTGAGTTACGACGAAGATGTTCCTTCAGGCGGAATCGCGGCCATCTGGCTGCCTAACGGCGCGCTGGGCACTGGACCGGAAAGCACGATCGTTTTGCGTGAAGCCCGAGTGGGTTCGAGTGGCCTGACATTTCGCGGCGCACGAGTAGATCAGGGTGGCACGATTACGTTCGGAAACCGCTTCCTGCTGCGCGCCGGCGGGGAGTACGTCGTTGTTGGGTTGGGTGCTTCCGCGTGGAGCGTTCGTCCCAGAGTGAAATTGCAGAGTAAGGTAGCGCCTGGCTGGTACGTGGATCTGATCTACGCGGCTGTTCCGAATGATTCAGCGTCCGGCGATGCGCTTGCCGCCGATCTTACCGGTGCTCCTCCACCGAATGTTTTGAAAACCGCGTTGAACCAGCTTGATGCATTCCCGACGCTGCTGTGGCGAAACGGTCGACCCGTGCTCGAGAACGGTCAGCACGCTGAAGCGGCCATCGAGCGAAAAATTGGCACGCGAGGCATGCTGCAGGTGGCCGGCTTCCACGACAATGATCGGCACACGGCAATCTACGGTCGCGGCAACGAGCAGCTCTCTTCCGATTACTTCCAGGATTTTTACTCGAGGGGTTTTGCCTATGACGGAGGCGCGTCGAGTTCCTGGGGCACGCGCGTCGCGCTGCGAGAGCGGCTGAGCGAAGATCTGGAACTAACCACGATTTACGCGTTTTCTGGCGCTCTGGTTCCGGCAAACGATCTCGATGGGGCTTTGCGCGAAGCTCTGCGAACGGTCCCGCGGCATTCACTGGCGGCGAAGGTTACCGCCACCGTGCCGGGGACCCGCACGCACGTCAGTGCCAGCTACAAGTGGGTGAATGGTACGGCGCTCTCTCCCGTGGATGCCTATGGAGAAGGCGTCTACCAGATGAGCCCGTATTTGAATATCGGCATTCGCCAGCCGCTGCCCAAATTCGCCTTGGGAAGATGGGAAGCTAGCGCGGAATGCGACAACCTCTTGGCCCAAGGCTACTACACCATGAACACAGGCGACGGGCTAATGGTCATTACACCTGCCGCACGGAGCTTCCGAGGCGGGTTGAGCTTGCAGTTCTAGTCGAACAAAAACATCTGCAAAAACGTATCCCGCCTACCAGAAAGTGGAAATAATCGAATTTCAATTTGGCAAAATTCTATAAGTTGTTTATTTATTTGGCTTTAGCAGATAATGGATATACGGAAGTATGGAAGATGAGTTGCTGGATTTCTGTAGGAGTGGGGTGAGGCAGGCCTGGCAATGAAGGAGAACCTGCGAGTTCGCGTTGGCGCAGTGGTCTTGGCGCTGGCGACATTGGCCGCCGTGATCTTTGCCTGGCTGAACTTCGTCCAACGCTCGCGTTACGACCAGGTCGACGACGGTGTGGCTTGGTCCGACGGACCTTCCGGCATCGAAGCCTGGAAGGTGGCTCCTGAGTCTCCCGCCGCAGTTGCCGGTATCCGTCCCGGTGACATCCTGCTGTTCATCAATGACGCTCCTGTTCCGAGTGCTGCCCACGTGGCCCGCCGTTTGTATCGCGCCGGGCTTTGGACGCAACTCCGCTACAAACTTTCACGCAATGGCGAGGAATTTGAAACACGCCTGATTACCACGCCGGCGCAGAAACCTCTGCGCGTGGAAAATTATCTTCGCGTGGTCGGCCTGCTGTATTTGTTCATTGGGTTGTTTATCTTTATCCGCAGGTGGAATGCGCCGCGCGCGGTGCATTTTTACGTTTTCTGCCTGGTTTCGTTCATTCTGTATTCCTTTCAATACAGCGGCAAGCTGGATGCCTTCGACCTGGAAGTTTATTGGGCGAGCATTGCCGCGCGGTTGCTGGCTCCGGCGCTTCTTCTGCATTTTGCACTGGTCTTTCCGGAACGAAGCGAAGACCGGCGTAAATCACTTCTGAAATTCGCTGTCGTCTATGCGCCGCCGCTTGCGCTGCTGCTCGTACATATTTTTGCGGCGACAAACGCGTTCGGATTTGTGCCCACGACACGGTCTCGCGTAGCGCTCGATCAATTGGAACTCGGCTATCTTGGTTTGTATTTCCTTGCGGCGGGAGTTGTTTTTTATCTCAGCTTTCGCGGTTCGCACTCTGGCGTTTTGCGCCAGCAATTGAAGTGGCTGACCGGTGGCACGCTGGCAGGAATCCTGCCGTTCACCGTGTTCTACATCCTTCCTTACCTTTTCGATGCCGCGGTGCAGCCTTGGATGCATTTCTCGGCGCTGAGCCTGGTACTGATTCCTCTGGTGTTCGGCTACGCCATCATCCGTTATCGCTTGATGGACGTCGACATTATTTTCAAGCGCGGCTTGGCGTACACCGCCGCGACCGCTGCCGTGGCTGCGATTTACTTCGGGTCGCTGGCGCTGATTGCGGTGATCTTCAACGCGCAAACCACCGGCCCTGTCGCAGGAATGATCGCTATCGTGATCGCCGCGTTCCTGTTTCAACCGGTTCGCGAATGGATTCAGGCGCGCCTCGACCGCTTTTTCTACCGCGACCGTCTTGATTATCGCCGCACGCTGATCGAGTTCGGCCGCACGTTGACGAATGAAGTGCGGCTTGAGCCGATGCTGGGTTCGGTGATGGATCGACTGTCGCAGACGCTACTCGTGGACCGTCTGGCAATTTTTGTGGAAGACCAGATGAATCCCGGCGAAATGCGCCTGGCGCGTTCCATGGGAGTACGTCTGGTAGAGCCGCTCGATTTGAGTTTTATCGCCCCGAGCGAAAACGGAATTTGCCAACGGACCGATTTTCTTTGAATCGCCAAAAGCGGCGCGGGAAGTGAGCGATTCGGTTCGCCGCACGCTCGAGCAACTCGACCTCAATTACTTTATTCCCTGTCGAATCCGCGAACATGCGGTGGCCGTGCTGGCGCTCGGTAAGACCGTGGATGGCGATTTTCTCTCGAGCGACGACGTGGAACTGGTGCAGACCATTGCCGGCTACGTGGCCATCGCGCTCGATAATTCGCAGCTTTACTCCTCACTCGAACAGAAAGCGTTGCAGGTTGCGCGCCTCAAGGATTTCAGCGAAAACATTGTCGAATCCCTGAACGTCGGCGTTCTTGCCGTCGATCTGCTCGGCACCGTCGAAGCCTGGAATTCCCGCATGGAGCAACTGATCGGGGTGGCGCGGAGTAACGCCGTGGGCCGTCCGCTCAGCGAAATCTTGCCGGGAGAATTGGTGCAGGAAATTGCCGCGCGCGGCGACGAAGAGCAGATTACTGGAATTTACAAACACCGTTTGCAGCATCAGGGGAAGTCGGTGGTGTTGAACGTGTCGATCACGCCGCTGGTGGGCAAATCCGGTGAACGCATCGGTCGCCTGCTGCTGTTTGATGACGTCACGCAGCGCGACCGCATGGAAGAGCAGATGTCGCAGACGGAGAAGCTGACTTCGCTGGGACTGCTGGCTGCTGGCGTGGCGCACGAAGTGAATACGCCGCTGGCGGTTATCTCCAATTACATTCAGATGCTGGCCAAGCAGATGCCGGAAGACGATCCGCGGCACACGATCATCGACAAGATCGTGAAGCAAACCTTCCGCGCCAGCGAAATCGTGAACAACCTGCTGAATTTTTCGCGCACCGGCGCGGGCGACATCGCCAACGTCGATTTGAATCGCGTAGTGGAAGAGACGCTGTCGCTGGTTTCGCACCCGCTGAAAACTTCGCGAATTCAGGTTGTAAAACAACTCAGCGAAGGTATTCCTCCCGTGCGCGGTTCGGCGAACAAATTGCAGCAGGTATTCCTGAACCTGTTCTTGAATGCGCGCGATGCGATGCCTTCCGGCGGCATGCTCGAAGTCCGCACCTCCGGACATAACGGTAGTGTGGAAATTGAAGTGATGGATACTGGCAACGGAATCCCTCGCGAGCACATCCATAAGATTTTCGACCCGTTCTTTACAACCAAGAGCAGCGGTCGTGGCACAGGCCTGGGCTTATCCGTGACCTACGGAATCATCAAGGAACACGCTGGCAAAATCGATGTCCGCTCCACGCCGGGACGCGGCACATCCTTCCATGTTGAATTCCCGGCGGTCAGGACCGCCGTGCATGTCTAACAAAGGATCAATTCTAGTTGTCGACGACGAATGTGAAATTCGTGAAGGTCTCGAACTCCTTTTGACCACCGAGGGCTATCAGGTCTCGAGCGCCGATACCGGACAGTCTGGCCTGACGCAACTGGGGGAGCGCCCGTTTGATCTGTTGCTGCTGGACGTCAGCCTTCCGGACCGCAACGGAATCGAGATGTTGAAAGACATTCGCCGCCAGGACCCGGATCTGCCCGTGGTGCTGATCACCGCGTACGGTTCCATCGAAATGGCTCGTGCCGCGTTCAAGAGCGGCGTGATGGATTACATCACCAAGCCGTGGTCGAACGACGAACTGCTCGCGCAGGTGGCGCAGGCCGTGGATGCGCGGCGGTTGCGTGATGAAAACCTGCAACTGAAGCGCGCGTTGAAGCAACGTTTCAGTTTCCCGAACATTATCGGCAAAAGTGAAAAGATGCTGGCGCTGTTCGACCTGATTAGCCAGGTTGCGCCCTTCGCGTTCCACCGTTTTGTTGAGTGGAGAGAGCGGCACCGGTAAGGAACTGGTGGCCAAGGCGATCCATTCGGCTTCCCCGCGCGCGGACAAGGCCTTCGTGCCGGTCAACACCGGATCGATTCCCGTTGACCTGCTGGAATCGCAGCTGTTTGGCCACGTGAAAGGCGCTTTCACCAGCGCAGTGGCCTCGAAAAAAGGCCTCTTCGAAGTGGCCGATCAAGGCACCATCTTCTTCGACGAAATCGCCACCATCAGCGCGGAAACGCAGGCCAAACTGTTGCGCGTGATTCAGGAACGCGAGTTCATGCGGCTGGGCGGCACGGAACAGATCAAAGTAGATGTGCGCATCATCGCGGCGTCGAACATCGACCTCTTGTCGCTGGTGAAAGACGGGCGCTTCCGCGAGGATTTGTATCATCGCTTGAACGTCATCCATCTTCACCTGCCGCCACTTCGCGAACGCCGCCTGGATATCCCGATGCTCCTGCTGCATTTCATGGAGTATTTTTCCAAGGAAAACGGCAAGCCATTGCGCGAATTCACACCCGCAGCCATGAAGCTGTTGATGGACTACGATTGGCCGGGAAACGTTCGCGAACTGGAAAATGTTGTGGAGCGCGCCGTCGTGCTCTCCAATCAGGAGCGCGTGGACGCCGATCTTCTGCCCGAGTCGCTTCGCAGCAAAGAGATTGTGCGTGGCGTCCGTCTGCAATTGTCGGAGTTTCTGCCGCCATTGCCTGGTGAACCCGGTTCGCGCACGGGTGCAGACACTTCACATCCCTCGCTGTTCCAGATTATTGACGAAGTAGAACGGCGCATTATTTCAGATATGCTGGAGCGTTCCGGATGGAACCAGACCGAGGCGGCGGAACGTTTCTTGATACCGCTCTCCACTCTGAATCAAAAGATCAAACGGCTGGGAATTGACGTTCGCCGCAGAGGCCGTGGCGACGAGAATAACGGGAATTCCTTCGTAAGGTAAGGCAGAGGGAACGGTTCCAGTTTGGAACGAATTTCGCGTTCGCTACTTGCTCCACTTTAGTCTTGCATCCACGTTTCCGGATAGGCACAGTTACCCAAGATGATTCTGCGTCTTTCGGATTCCTTCTCCCGAGGTCTCATCGTAGCTGCGGCTCTGTTTATCGCTGCAACCCTCTCCTATTATTCCGTGCGCATGGCCAGAGCTGCGTACGGGGCAGATGGTACCTCTCCTCGGGAATTGGTACAGGCGACACGCCTGGAACCGCAGAATCCGGAATATTGGTACCGACTTGGCCATTTCGAGCAATTCAACATGGAGTTTCCCGATTCCGGGCTAGCCGTGCAATACCTTAAGACGGCACTTGCGCTTGATCCGCACTACGCGGACGCGTGGCTGGACCTAGGGACCGCGTATGAACTGGATGGGAAGAATGTTGAAGCGCGTGACGCTTACCTCCAAGCGAAGAAGAGTTACCCGGCGTCAGGCGAAGTTTCGTGGCGATATGCAAATTTTCTTCTCCGCCAGGGAGATGTGCAGGCAGCCTACCCGGAATTCCGCCGCTCTCTGGAAGTCGATCCCCGCAGCGCCGCCGTCGCTTTTTCGCGCTGCTTTCGAGCTAACCCGAACATCGACGAAATTCTCGACCAGGTGTTCCCGCCAATTCCCAGCACGTATGTCGACGTGATCAAGGAAACATCCGATGCGAGACAGATTTCACTCGCGCAATTGCTTTGGAGGCGTCTCCTTAGCTTGCATCCGCGTTTGAACGTGCGGGACTTCGAGCCGCTGGTCGCCGGATTGCTTGCGAGTGGAGAAGCCGCGGAAGCCCGCCGCGTTTGGGATGAAGGTACGGCGACCATGCATCTACCTGAGCGCCTTCCGTTATCGGGTTCGATGGTTTGGGATCCCAGTTTTGAATCGGGGGTGAACAGTGATTTCTTTGCTTGGCGATTCCAGTCGCTAACCGAAGGGGTGACCAGCGCGTACGATTTGACAGAAAAGCATTCCGGGAATCAATCGCTGCGCCTGACTTTCGATGGCAAGCACAATCCGAATATCGAAGTGGCTTGCACGTTGGTGAATGTCTCACCGAACACCAGTTACCATTTCTCTGCCTGGGTCAAGACGAGAAACCTTACCAGTGATCGAGGTATAAGCTTTCACATTCGTCCCTTCACGCGGGCGAATACGGGAGTCGCCGGGTGTCACCAGCAGCGAGATTCACGGCACGAATCCCTGGACATTGATCGACCTGACTTATACTGCTGGGCCGGACGTGAATCATGCCAGCGTATGTGTCAGCCGAGAACGAGATCTGGAGAGCGAAGTTAAGATATCGGGCACCGCCTGGGTCGACGATGTCAATCTGGTTCCCCAAGCGGAGGAGTCCAAGAAGAAATGAAGCTCATTCGTATTGGAGTGTGCGTATTAATCGCCTTCGCGGTGATTGCCTTTGGGGCGGTCGAGGAATGGTCGCAGGCGGTCCTTGCAGTCGGCGCTTCCCTATTGCTGGTTTACTGGTCGCTTCTCGTATACCGGCAGCGCTCCGAACAGATCGCCGTTTCACCTTTTTTCTTGCCGCTCTCGGCATTCGCGCTGTTGATCCTGGCGCAAATCGTTTTCCACACCACGGCTTCGCGCTATCACACGCGCGTTGAACTTCAGCTTTTTATCACGTATCTTATTTTTCTTCACCTGTTGACCCAAGCCTTTCAGCGCAGCAGCCATTGGCGCAGTCTGGTGTGGTTTCTGATGAGCTTGGGATTTGTAGTCTCTATTTTTGGAATTCTTCAACACTTAACGTTTAACGGGAAACTTTATTGGTTTCGGGAAATGCGTTATGGAGGCTATCCTTTCGGACCTTACGTAAATCGCAATCATTTTGCGGGATTCGCGGAATTGCTTATCCCGTTGGCCCTTGTACCACTTGTGCTTGGCAGGGTACGTCGCGAACGGCTCTTTTTCGTGGCGCTTCTGGCATTAGTGCCCACGGTGGCGCTGTTCCTCTCTGCCTCACGCGCCGGAATCATAAGTTTCGCTGTAGAGTTGGTGGTCCTGTTCCTGCTACTTTTGCTTCGACGGATTCGAACAAAGCACATGCTGGTGGGCGGAGTGGTAGTGCTCTGTTCGGTCCTGGCCGTTTCCTGGATCGGCGTTCAACAGGTTCTGGATCGGTTTGCAAACTACCAGACGCTCGACGTCACGACTGGCAAGCGTGCGGCCATGCGTCTGGACACATGGCATATTTTCCTTGACCATCCCATCATAGGTACGGGCCTCGGAACCTTACAGATGGTTTTTCCGCCTTACGACACTCTCTATGACAACAAGATCGTCAACCACGCCCACAATGACTATTTGGAGTTGCTTGCAGAAGCGGGGATTCTGGGGGCATTATGTGGAGCGGGCTTTTTGGGGGTACTATTACTTGAGTCGTTAAAAGGCCTTGAGAATTTGCAGAGTTCATTCAATTCTGCGCTAAACTTAGCAGGTCTCATGGGCTGTTGTGGGATCCTTGTGCACAGTCTTGTGGATTTTAATTTGCACATACCCGCAAACGCCTTGTTGTTTTTTGTAGCGGCCCACCTGGCCACGGCAAGAATCCAATCAGACGCTGCGTCCCCGCCCAAGGAGCACTCCCATCGTCGGAGATCCAGAAAACGTTCCGCGAGTGGCGTCGAACAGCCTGTATAATGCACTGAGGGGGAAAGAGTTAAATTGCCAGTGACGAATAAAAACAGTGGTCGTTTTCTAGTGATATGGTGTGCCGCCTGGGCCGCGATTTTCCCTCTCTCGTCTGCGCTTAAGGCACAAGATGTCACAATTGCTGGCACTCCGCAAGAAACCAACGAGCGAATCAAAACCCTGACCATGGGTCTGCACCACGCTCCGCATGATTACACCATTGGAACGGGTGATCTTCTCAGCGTAACGGTGTTCGATGTGCCGGAATTGAACCGCGACGTACGGGTCAGCCAGACTGGAACAATTAGTATTCCACTGGTTCCCGTGCGACTGGGTGTTACAGGTCTCACCGAACTCCAAGCCGAACAAAAAATTGCGGAAGTTCTGGAAGCAAATGGCTTGGTCAGCCATCCCGAAGTTGGCGTGACGGTGAAAGAACACAAGAGCAATCCTATTACGGTCGTGGGCGCGGTGGCGCATCCCACGGTTTACGAGTCTGATCGCAACGTCACTTTGCTCGAAGTTCTCGCAGGAGCGGGCGGGGTCGCCAATGATGCTGGCGATACGATAATTATTTCGCGAATCCCGACAACAAATCTTGTTGAGGTGCCAGATTCGAAGCCAAGCGCGACTGCAACTGCTCCCGGGGCTGGTGAACCACCAGCCGTAACGGTGAATCCAGAGAGCGCGGGAACCGCACCAAAGGAAGTATTTCCATCTGGTGCGGAAATGCCCCAGAACGCAGTTGCTTCCTCATCGAAAAACCCCTCTGCCGCCGATTCTACTCCCTCCCACGTTGCAAACACATTCACGATCAATTTAAACGAGCTCTTGGAAACCGGAGACATGCGCAACAACATCACTCTGCAATCGGGCGATGTGGTCACCGTTCCACATGCCGGTATCGTTTACGTCCTGGGGGCTGTGAATCGCCCTGGTGGTTTTGTTATGGCAAATGACCGCACTACGCTCACCTCGATGAAAGTGCTGTCACTTGCCGGCGGGCTTACGCGCATTGCCAAGCTCAAGCACGCGTATATCATCCGTGTGGATGACAAGGGAAAACAGTCGTACACAGAGGTCGATCTGAAAAAGATTCTGGCGCGTGAATCGGAAGACGTGCAGATGCATCCGAGCGACATTCTCTACATTCCGGATGACGTGTCAAAGAAGCGATTATCCGCACGACTGAAATTGCGATTGCCGTTGGAACCGGGGTGGTATTTTACCGGTTGATTTATAACTAAAGAAAGTTGCCATGACTGACGAAACAAGGATCACGCCGCGCATCCCTGGGGGTCCGGGAGTCATTGATATTTTGCGCAGTTCGCCTACACCGGCATTCGATCTATCGCCGCGCGAACCGCACCTCTACGACTATCTGCTGATTCTGCGTAAGCACCTGTGGCTGATTCTTACTTTCATGCTGACGGTAGTCACGATCGTTAGCATTAGCACCTTCCGCATGCGTCCCGTATATGTCGCCTCGGCAAAGATTGAAATTGACAAGGAAAGCGGCAATATCCTTCCATTTCCAGGGATGGATTCCTACGATTACGATGATGGACATGGACAATTACATCGAAACGCAGTCGAAAATTCTCACCAGTGAAACCATGGCGCTGCAGACCATCCGCAACAGCGGCCTCGCGAATCATCCGGAATTCTCGGGTGACGGCGATGTTTCCGAAGCGATTGCCACCGGCAGCCTGGCCAACCAGAAACGCCCGCCGGAAGTCGCGGCGTTTCTCGGTAGCCTCAGCGCGAGGCGTATTCCAAATAGCCGCCTGATGGAAGTCAATTTTGAATCCACAGATCCGATTCTGGCTGCTCGCATCCTGAATGCGCATCTTGAAAATTTCAAGGCTCAGAACATTCAGAGCCGTTACGATGCCACGACGGAGGCCTCTGCGTGGCTGGGCACTCAATTGAGCGATCTGAAACTCAAGGTCGAAAAATCAGAGAACGACCGTATCAACTATGAGCGCCAGAATCAGATCTGGAGCGTTGACAACGATAGGAACAACATGACCACGCAGCGGCTCTCGGAGCTGAACAAGGATCTAACCGAAGCCGAAAACGATACGCTGAAAAAGCGCGCGTTGTATGAATACGCCGAATCCGGCGACCTCGATGTCGTCCCCCAGCTTCGCGAAAGTGCTGCTTTACAGGAGATGCAGCGCAAACGCGCAGAGCTTTCCGTGCAGTACAACGACGCGGTCAACCAGTACGGCCCCAATTTCCCCAAAGTGCAGCGCATGCAGGCACAGATAAAAGAAGTCGAAGAACAGATGACCAAAGAGCGCAAGGGCATCGTTCTCCAACTCAAGAGCGAGTACAACCAGGCCCGGGCGCGCCAGGAGCTTATCAGCCAGCGTCTCGACCAGCAGAAGGCCGAGACGAACGCCATGTCTGAAAAAATGGTTCAGTACAACATTCTGAAGCGCGATGCGGAAGCCAACAAAGCGCTGTACGAAGGTCTGCTGACCAAGCTTAAGGAGGCGGGCATCTCCGCTGGCTTGAAGTCTTCCAACATCCGCATCGTTGATCCTGCGATGATCCCGACTACTCCCGCGCGGCCAGCGAAAACCCGAAATATCTCGCTGGCGTTTCTGGTGGGGCTTGTGGGCGGCGTGGGTCTGGCTCTCTTACGCGAGTATTTGGACAACACGGTAAAGACTCCCGACGATGTCGAAACATTGTCGCGCTTGCCCTCTCTGGCAGTCGTTCCCGCCTTCGAAGATACGGGGAAATCGAACGGGCGGAGGAGTTTACTGAAGAGGGCCTCCAAAAATGGACACGGCACGCGCATCGAACTTGTGGCCCAACATCTACCAAAATCGCAGATGGCCGAAGCGTTCCGCGCTTTGCGTACAGCATTGCTCCTGTCGCAACCGGATCGTGCTCCCCAAGTGATTCTGGTTACCAGCGCTTTGCCGCGCGAAGGCAAGACCACGGCGGCGGCCAATCTAGCTGTCACGCTCGCACAGCTGGGTGACAAAACCGTGCTGGTCGATGCCGACCTGCGCAAGCCGGGTATTGGGCGCTTGTTGAACCTGGGTACGGGCAAGTATGCGGGGCTTAGTTCCTATCTCGCTGGAGCTTCTTCTCTCGATCTTGTGATCGTTCCGCATCCGTCCATCCCGAATCTCGCGGCCATACCTACGGGCCCCCTGCCACCAAATCCCGCCGATCTCTTGTCTTCGCACCGGCTCGTTGATGCCCTTGCCGAGCTGCGTACCAAGTACAAGTTCATAGTAATCGATTCGCCTCCGATTATGGCCGCAACCGACGCGGTTATTTTGTCCGTCCAGGCGGACGGTGTGTTGTTGGTCGTTCGCAGCGGCGAGACTCCGAAAGAAGCGTTCACGCGCTCGCGCGACCTGCTGGTCAACGTGAAGAGCCATGTTTTGGGCGTGGTGCTGAATGCTGTCGATGCCGGCGCACCCGATTACTACTATTCCTATCGGTATTACCCATATTCCTACGGTTACGGCCCCCAGGAAGCCATGGAGTTGGGCCATAAAGAAGATTCGCCCGTACTCACATCCACGCATTCTTCCGATGTGGATGATTCCGAAAAGCTCTAAGGAGGCAGTTTGCGTTACCTCATCACAGGCGGTGCTGGCTTCATCGGCTCACATTTGTCAGAACGACTTTTGGAACAGGGTGACCGGGTTGTTCTGCTCGACAATCTCTCCACCGGAAGCATGGAGAATATTCGTCACCTGAAAAGTTCCCCTCACTTGGAATATCACCTCGATGGCATTGAAAACCGGCAACTGCTGGCCGAATTGGTGGATGATGCCGACGTGATCGTGCACTTCGCCGCCGCCGTGGGCGTAAAACTCATTGTCGAAAGCCCCGTCCGCACTATTGAAACCAATGTGAACGGTACACAGTTGATTCTGGAAGCCGCTTGCAAAAAAAAGAAACTGGTTTTGATCGCCTCCACGTCGGAAGTATACGGAAAGAATACCAACGTGCCGTTTCACGAAAATGCCGACCTGGTGCTGGGACCGACGACCAAGGGCCGCTGGAGCTATGCCGCTTCCAAGGCCCTCGATGAATTTTTGGCGCTTTCCTATTGGAAGGAAAAGCATCAACCGGTCATCGTGGCGCGTTTCTTCAACACCGTTGGTCCGCGGCAAACCGGCCGTTACGGAATGGTACTTCCCAACTTTGTGAAGCGCGCCATCGATGACGCCCCGATCGAAGTTTACGGTGATGGTAAGCAGTCGCGCTGTTTCTGCGATGTGCGTGACACGGTTGAGGCGTTGCTGCGATTGATGCCGCTGGACAAAGCCATCGGCGAGGTCGTCAACATCGGAAATACCGAGGAAGTCTCCATCGGTGACCTGGCCAAAATCGTAAAACAGCGTTTGGGCAGTTCGTCGGCCATTCAATATGTTCCCTATGACAAGGCCTATGAACCCGGGTTCGAAGACATGATGCGCCGGGTACCCAACATCGACAAACTCCACAGCCTGACGAATTTCCGTCCACAGACAAATCTTGCGGAAATCATCGACCGGGTGGCCGCTTACTTTCGCCAGAAGGATGGGGTGTTGGCCATTCCTCCTGCGGCCAAGAGTTCCATTGCATGAAAGCTAAGTGACTGGTTTATAAGCTATGCACACGACGAATTCGGTCCTCTGCTGTAAGCCCTCTAGACTTGGGTCCGGGCTAGTCCTGGGTTCGACAGATCTGGGGCGGCAACCAAAATT